>NZ_JBVIED010000001.1:0-71642 GCF_055572035.1 Streptomyces sp. NPDC030838
AGGGGAACTCCGGATACAGAGGCCCCGGTGATACGAGAGACGCTGGGGGCTCTTTTCCCCCCCCCCCCCTCCCCCGCCCCCAACCCCCCCCCCCCCCCCCCCCCCCCCCCCCCCCCCCTCCCCCCGGCCCCCCCCCCCCCCCCCCCCCCCCCCCCGCGTCTATGTGCGCGCTCAGGCCTTGCGGGCCCGCGTGGTCTTCTTCGCGGGCGCCGCCTTCTTGGCCACCCCGGCCGCCTTCTTGGTCGCCGTGTTGTTGGCGCTGTTGACGGTGACCGTCTTCTTCGCCGCCGACCTGGCCGCGACCGTCCTCTTGGCCGTGGTCCGCGCGGAGGCCCGCACCGGCTCGGCGTCGCTGATCCGGTCGCCGAGGATCTCCCGCAGGAACTTGCCGGTGTGGCTGGCCGGAACCGCGGCGACCTGCTCGGGCGTGCCCTCGGCGACCACCAGGCCGCCGCCCGCGCCGCCCTCGGGGCCCATGTCGACGATCCAGTCGGCGGTCTTGATCACGTCGAGGTTGTGCTCGATGACGATGACCGTGTTGCCCTTGTCGACCAGGCCGGACAGGACCTTCAGCAGCTTGCTGATGTCCTCGAAGTGCAGACCGGTGGTCGGCTCGTCCAGGACGTAGACCGTACGGCCGGTGGAGCGCTTCTGCAGCTCGCTGGCGAGCTTCACGCGCTGCGCCTCGCCGCCGGACAGGGTGGTCGCGGACTGGCCGAGCCGGACGTAGCCGAGACCGACGTCGTGGAGTGTCTTCAGGTGGCGGTTGATCGCCGGGACCGCCTCGAAGAAGTGCATGGCCTCTTCGATCGGCATGTTCAGGACCTCGGAGATGGACTTGCCCTTGTAGTGGACCTCCAGGGTCTCCCGGTTGTACCGGGCGCCGTGGCAGACCTCGCACGGGACGTAGACGTCCGGGAGGAAGTTCATCTCGATCTTGATGGTGCCGTCGCCCGCGCAGTTCTCGCAGCGGCCGCCCTTGACGTTGAAGGAGAAGCGGCCCGGCAGGTAACCGCGGACCTTCGCCTCGGTGGTCTCCGCGAACAGCTTGCGGATGTGGTCGAAGACGCCCGTGTACGTCGCCGGGTTGGACCGCGGGGTGCGGCCGATGGGCGACTGGTCGACGTGCACCACCTTGTCGACGAGGTCGTCGCCGTCCACGCGCGTGTGCCGCCCGGGGACGTTCCGCGCGCCGTTCAGCTCGCGGGCCAGGTGGGTGTAGAGGATGTCGTTGACCAGCGTCGACTTGCCGGAGCCCGAGACGCCGGTGACCGCGGTGAAGACGCCCAGCGGGAACGAGACGTCGATGTCCTGGAGGTTGTTCTCGCGGGCGCCGTGCACCGTGAGCTGCCGGGTCGGATCGATCGGGCGCCGGATGTCCGGCAGGGGGATGGACTTCTTGCCCGCCAGGTACTGACCGGTCTGCGACTCCGCGTTGGCGAGCAGCTCCTTCAGGGAGCCGCTGTGCACCACCTTGCCGCCGTGCTCACCGGCGCCGGGGCCGATGTCGACGATCCAGTCGGCGGTCTTGATGGTGTCCTCGTCGTGCTCGACGACGATGAGCGTGTTGCCCATGTCGCGCAGCCGGACCAGGGTCTCGATGAGCCGGTGGTTGTCGCGCTGGTGCAGGCCGATGGACGGCTCGTCGAGGACGTAGAGGACGCCGACGAGGCCGGAGCCGATCTGGGTGGCCAGGCGGATGCGCTGGGCCTCGCCGCCGGAGAGCGTGCCGGCCGCGCGGTTGAGCGAGAGGTAGTCCAGGCCGACGTCGACCAGGAACCGCAGCCGCTCGTTGACCTCCTTCAGGACGCGCTCGGCGATCTTCTTGTCGCGGGCGTTGAGCTTCAGCTCGCCCAGGAAGTCCGCGCAGTCGCTGATGGACATCGCGGAGACCTCGGCGATCGACTTCTCCATGATCGTGACCGCGAGGACGATCGGCTTGAGGCGGGTGCCCTCACAGGTGGGGCAGGGCACCTCGCGCATATAGCCCTCGAAGCGCTCACGGCTGGCGTCGGACTCGGCCTCGCTATGCCGGCGCTTGACGAAGGGCACGGCGCCCTCGAAGGGCGTGGTGTACACCCGCTCGCGGCCGTACCTGTTCCGGTAGCGGACCTCGATCTGCGTCTTGTGGCCGTACAGCAGGGCCTTCTTGGCGCGCTGCGGCAGGCCCGCGAACGGGATGTCCGTGCGGAACCCGAGCGCGTCCGCGAGGGCACCGATCAGCCGGCCGAAGTAGTCCTTGGTGTGCCCGTGCGACCAGGGGTGGATGGCGCCCTCGTCGAGGGTCCTGTCCGGGTCCGGGACGATCAGCTCGGGGTCGACCTCCATGCGCGTGCCGATGCCGGTGCACTCGGGGCAGGCGCCGAAGGGCGAGTTGAAGGAGAAGGAGCGGGGCTCCAGCTCCTCGAAGGACAGGTCGTCGTACGGGCAGTACAGGTGCTCCGAGTACATCCGCTCGCGCTCGGGGTCGTCCTCGGGGAGGTCGACGAAGTCGAGCACGACCATGCCGCCGGACAGACCGAGGGCGGTCTCCACGGAGTCGGTGAGGCGGCGCTTGGCGGAGTCCTTCACCGTGAGGCGGTCGACGACCACCTCGATGGTGTGCTTCTCCTGCTTCTTCAGGGTCGGCGGGTTGGAGAGCTGGATCGTCTCGCCGTCCACCCGCGCCCGGGAGTAGCCCTTGGTCTGGAGGTCGGCGAAGAGGTCGACGAACTCGCCCTTGCGCTCGCGCACCAGCGGCGAGAGCACCTGGAAGCGGCTCCCCTCCGGCAGCTCCAGGACCTTGTCCACGATGGCCTGCGGCGACTGGCGCGAGATCGGGCGGCCGCACTCGGGACAGTGCGGCTTGCCGATACGGGCGAAGAGCAGCCTCAGGTAGTCGTAGACCTCAGTGATGGTGCCGACCGTCGAGCGCGGGTTGCGCGAGGTCGACTTCTGGTCGATGGAGACCGCCGGGGACAGGCCCTCGATGAAGTCGACGTCCGGCTTGTCCATCTGGCCGAGGAACTGGCGGGCGTACGAGGACAGCGATTCCACGTAGCGCCGCTGACCCTCGGCGAAGATCGTGTCGAAGGCCAGGGAGGACTTGCCCGAGCCGGACAGGCCCGTGAAGACGATGAGCGCGTCCCGAGGCAGATCGAGCGAGACGTTCTTCAGATTGTGCTCGCGCGCGCCACGGACGATGAGACGGTCGGCCACGCCGGTCCGCACCTTTCTTGAGAGAAGTGACAGGGGCGGGGCCCCCGTCGTTCTCAGACTAGGGGGAGCCACTGACAGCGCCGGTCGGATTTCCCGGTTGCATAACAATCCCCGACCATCCAGCATGCCCGACGCCATCACCGACCATATAGCACGTGCATTCGATTTACGGTCCCGGTCCGCCGCCTTCACCCGAAGGAGTGGCGGGGCTAGGGTCGGCCCCATGATTGATCACGCGCGTGACCTGGTGTCTGTACGCGAGGCGACCGAGCGGCTGCTCAGCGCAGCCGCCAAGCTGGACAACGCGTCCGTGACGCAACCGTCACGGCTGCCCGGCTGGAGCCGCGGCCACGTCCTCGCCCATCTCGCCCGCAACGCGGACGCCCTCGTGAACGTCCTGGAGGGGCGCCCGATGTACGTCTCGGCCGAGGCCCGGGACGCCGACATCGAGCGGGACGCCCCGCGCCCCCTCGACGTCCAGCTCGCCGACGTGCGCGCGAGCGCCGAGCGCTTCCAGGAGGCGGGGGCGGCGCCCGCCGACTGGTCGCGGACCGTGGAGCTGCGCAACGGGGTCACCGACTCGGCGTCCCGGGTGCCCTTCCGGCGGTGGGTCGAGGTCGAGCTGCACCATGTGGATCTCGGCATCGGGTACGAGCTGGAGGATCTGCCGGCCGAGTTCACGGAGCGGGAGATCGACTTCCTCGCCGACCGTTTCACCGGGCACCCCGATGTGCCGCCGACCCGGCTGACGGACGGCACGCGCGCGTGGAGCACCGGCCGCGAGGCGGACGCCCCCGAGGTCACCGTGCGGGGCACCCGGGCCGGCCTGCTGGGCTGGCTGGCCGGGCGCCGCGACGGCTCGGAGCTGGCCGTGGAGGGCGGGCCGCTGCCTTCCCTGCCCCCGCTGTAGCCGCGTCAGCCCCCGCTGTCTCCGCGTCGTGACGACCTGCCCGCCGCAGGGGTACCGACCTAGACTGGCGGCCATGACGTACAGCGGACAGGTGACGGTCGGCGGCCCGGCGGACGTGCACGAGCTCAAGGACCTGATGATCACGAAGATCGCGGTCGGCCCGATGGACAACAACGCCTATCTGCTGCGCTGCCGGGCCACTGACGAGCAGTTGCTGATCGACGCGGCCAACGACGCGCGGACGCTGCTCGGCATGATCGGCGACGACGGCATCGCGTCCGTGGTCACCACGCACCGGCACCGGGACCACTGGCAGGCCCTCGCCGAGGTCGTCGCGGCCACCGGCGCCCGTACGTACGCGGGCCGCGACGACGCCGAGGGCATCCCCGTGCCGACCGACGTCCTGGTCGACGACGGCGATGTCATCCGGGTGGGGCGCGTGGAGCTCACCGCGCGCCACCTCGTGGGCCACACACCCGGGTCGATCGCCCTCGTCTACGACGACCCGCACGGCCACCCCCATGTGTTCACGGGTGACTGCCTCTTCCCGGGCGGTGTGGGCAACACCCACCAGAACCCCAAGGCGTTCGCCAGCCTGATCCATGACGTGGAGACCAAGATCTTCGACGTCCTCCCGGACGAGACCTGGGTCTACCCGGGGCACGGGGACGACACCACGCTGGGCGCGGAGCGTCCGCATCTGCCGGAGTGGCACAAGCGGGGGTGGTGAACGCGGGGTGGTGAGCGCGGGGTGGTGAACGCAGGGTGGTGAACCGCGGGACGGTGCGCCCCGCGGGGCGTGCACGCCCCGCACAGGGGCGCGCGGAACTCGACTCGCGCCCCGTGTGAATTCTCCGCACACACCGGCGCCCCACGCACGCTCCCGGCGCACGAGGTCGCGCGGTCCACTGGAGCCAGCCCCGCGCGGGACGACGGCTCCCGCGCGGCATGGGCCGCCGGTCCTTCACCCCCGCCCTCGGCCGGCGGCCCAAGGCCGAGTGCGCAGGGAGAGTTCACAAGAACGCAACGCCCGTTCCCACTATGCGGACATTGGCTGGCGTGACCTCGACAAACGTCGCCCGCGCTGCCACTCTCCCGCCATGCGATCTGTCCTTCGCGCGCCGCGCCGCGCCGTCGTCGCCGCCACCGTAGCCCTGCTCGCCGCCGCCGTCGGCTGTGCTCCGCAGCCGGAGGGGAACACGGCCGCCAAGCCGTCCGGGTCGTCCGGAAGCGGCTGCGCCAAGGGCGCGTTGGCCACGAAGACCGCCGGCAAGCTGACGATCGCCACCGACGAGCCCGCGTACGAGCCGTGGTTCAAGGACGACGACCCCGCCAACGGCAAGGGCTTCGAGTCCGCGGTGGCTTACGCCGTCGCCGAACGGCTCGGCTACGACAAGAGCGCCGTGGTCTGGCAGCGCGTGCCCTTCAACAAGGCGTTCGCGCCCGGCGAGAAGACCTTCGACTTCGACATCAACCAGGTGTCCGTCAGCGACGAGCGCAGGAAGGCCGTGGACTTCTCCTCCGGCTACTACGACGTGCGCCAGGCCGTCATCGCGCTGAAGGGCTCCAAGGCGGCACAGGCGAAGAGCCTCGCGGACCTCAAGGGCGTCAAGCTGGGCGCCCAGGTCGGCACCACCAGCCTCGACTACATCAACGACGTGGTGCGGCCCGAGCAGGCCGCGGCCGTCTACGCCAAGAACGACCAGGCGAAGTCCGCCCTGAAGAACGGTCAGGTCGACGCCATTGTCACCGATCTGCCCACCGCCTTCTACATCACCGCCGCGGAGGTGACGGACGCCGAGATCGTCGGGCAGTTCGATCACCAGGGCACCACACAGGAGCAGTTCGGGCTGGTGCTCGACAAGGGCAGCGCGCTCACCGCGTGCGTCACGGACGCCGTGGACGCCCTGCGCGAGAACGGCACCCTGGCGAAGCTGGAGCAGCAGTGGCTGTCCGACGCCGTCGACGCCCCGGTGCTGAAGTGACCGTCACCAAGGACACGAAGGACGCTCAGGAGGGCCCGTACGTCCCCTCGCGGCGGCGTCTGGACCGCGAGCGGTACAAGCGGGCCCGCGCGCGCCGCGCCACCGCGATCGGGGCGCTGTCGACGCTGGTGACCGGCGTGGTGCTGTACCTGGTCGTGGTCAACGCGCCCGGCTGGCCGCGCACCAAGGAGACGTTCTTCGACTGGGGCTACGCGCGCGAGGCGTTCCCGAAGGTCCTGGAAGGGCTGTGGCTCAACGTCCGGCTGCTGCTGGTGTGCGGGGCCGCCGTGCTGGTCCTCGGCATGCTCATCGCCGTCGCGCGGACCCTGCGCGGCCCGGTCTTCTTCCCGCTGCGGGTGCTGGCCGCCGCGTACACGGACTTCTTCCGGGGGCTGCCGCTCATCATCAACCTGATGATCGTGGTCCTGGGCGTTCCCGCCCTGCGGCTCCAGGGGGTGACCGTCGATCCGGTGCTGCTGGGCGGTACGGCGCTGACGCTGACGTACTCGGCGTACGTCGCGGAGGTGTTCCGCGCGGGCATCGAGTCCGTGCACCCCTCGCAGCGCGCCGCGGCCCGCTCGCTCGGTCTCACCAACCGGCAGGCGCTGCGGCACGTGGTGCTGCCGCAGGCGGTACGCCGTCAGGTGCCGCCCCTGCTGAACGACCTGGTGTCGCTCCAGAAGGACACCGGTCTGGTGTCGATCGGCGGCGCGGTGGACGCCGTACGGGCGGCGGACATCATCGTGGGCCGCAGCCTGAACTACACGCCGTACATCGTCGCGGGGCTGGTCTTCGTGGCGCTGACCATTCCGATGACCCGCCTCACGGACTGGGTGACGGCCCGGATGGACCGCCGGCGGGCCCAGGGAGGGACCACATGAGCGACGCCCCCGACGCGCACGACGTCTCCGCCGCCCCCGTGCTGCGGATGGAGTCCGTCCGCAAGACCTTCGGCGGCTCCGTCGTGCTGCGGGACGTCGACCTGGAGGTCGCGCCGCACACGGTGACCGCGCTGATCGGCGCCTCCGGCTCGGGGAAGTCGACCCTGCTCCGGTGCGCCAATCTGCTGGAGGAGATCGACGACGGGGCGATCTGGCTGGACGGCGAAGAGATCACCGATCCGCGCGTGGACCAGGACGCCGTACGGCGCCGGATCGGCGTGGTCTTCCAGGCGTACAACCTGTTTCCGCACATGACCGTCCTGGAGAACATCACGCTCGCCCCGCGCCGGGTGCACGGCGTGCCCCGCGCGGAGGCCGAGGAACGGGCCGGGGAGCTGCTGGAGCGGCTCGGACTGGGCGACAGGGCCGGCGCGTACCCGGACCGGCTCAGCGGCGGTCAGCAGCAGCGTGTGGCCATCGTGCGCGCCCTGGCCGTACGGCCCCGGCTGCTGCTGCTCGACGAGATCACCGCCGCGCTCGATCCGGAGCTGGTCGGCGAGGTCCTGGCCGTCGTCCGCGACCTCAAGGACGACGGCATGACCATGGTGCTGGCGACACACGAGATGGGCTTCGCGCGGGAGGTCGCCGACCAGGTTTGTTTTCTGGACGGAGGGGTCGTGCTGGAGCGCGGCACCGCCGAGCAGGTCTTCGGCGATCCGCAGCAGGAGCGCACCCGGCGCTTCCTGCGGCGCATTGTGGAGGCCGGGCGCCTCTAGGAAACGCCTACGCCTCCGCGCGCGCCGCCCCGAGCAGCGCGGCGACGCGCTCCACACCGAAGACGTATCCCTGGATGCCGCATCCGGCGATGACGCCGTCGGCGCGCAGGGAGACGTAGGAGATGTGCCGGAACGACTCCCGCTTGTGGATGTTGGAGATGTGGACCTCCACCACCGGCATGCCGTCGCAGGTGCTCAGCGCGTCGAACAGCGCTACCGAGGTGTGCGTGTAGGCGCCGGGGTTGATGACGATCGCGCAGTGGCTCTCGCGTGCCTCGTGGATCCAGTCGACCAACTGACCCTCGTGGTTGGACTGGCGCAGGTCGACCGTGCCGCCGTGCGCGGCCGCCGCCTTGGCGCACAGCGCCTCGACGTCGGCGAGCGTCTCGGAGCCGTAGATCTCCGGCTGGCGCTGCCCGAGGAGGTTCAGGTTGGGGCCGTTGAGAATCATGATCGGGGCGTTGGCCAGGGTGCGGGGCACTGTTCCTCCGGTCCGTTCGGGGGTGGCGGTCCGGCGGGACCGCTGCTCGCACCCGGTTTATCACGGTGCGCGGACGGCCCGGGCGGCCGTACCCTCCCGGCATGATCACACCCGTCTACCCTCCCAAACCGTCCCCCGGCGACCGCATAGCCGTCATCTCGCCGGCCAGCGGCCTGCCCGGCCTCTTCCCGCGCCCCTACGAGCTGGGTCTCGAGCGGCTGCGCACGGAGTACGGCCTCGAACCGGTCGAGTACCCGGCGACCCGGAAGATGGGCTCGACGCCGCAGGAACGGGCCGACGACATCCACGCCGCCTTCACCGACCCGGACGTCAAGGCGGTGTTCGCCTCCATCGGCGGCGACGACCAGATCACCGTGCTGCCGTTCCTGGACCGGGAGTTGATCCGGGCGAACCCGAAGCCGTTCTTCGGAACGAGCGACAACACCAATCTGCTGGCCTACCTGCGCAACACCGGCATCGTCGGTTACCACGGCGCGAGCGTGATGGTGGAGCTGGGCCGTCCCGGCGCCATGCACCCGCAGACGGCCGACTCACTGCGGGCGGCGCTGTTCACGTCCGGTCCGTACGAGCTGCGCCCGGCCGAGCGCTGGAACGACGTGGACCGCGACTGGGCGGACCCGGCGACCTTCGACGCGGAGCCGCAGAGCCGCCCCTCCGACGGCTGGGCCTGGGTGAACGCCGACCGCGTGGTGGAGGGCCGCGGTTGGGGCGGCAATCTGGAGATCCTCGGCTGGCTGCTGATGGCCGACCGCGAGATCGCCCGCGACCCGGCGGAGTACGCCGGCGACGTGCTGTTCCTGGAGACCTCGGAGGAGCTGCCGAGCGCCGCGGAGGTCTTCCGCACGCTGCGCAACATGGGCGAGCGCGGGCTGCTGCGGCAGTTCTCCGCCCTGCTGATGGCCCGCGCGAAGACCTGGTCCTTCGAGCAGCCCAACAGCCCGGAGGAGGGCGCCCGTTACGCCGCCGACCAGCGGGAGGCCGTCCTGCGCGCCATGCGTATGTATGCCCCCGACACCCCCATCGTCTTCGACGTGGACTGCGGGCACACCGATCCCCAGGTGGTGATCCCGTACGGCGGCACGGTGCGCGTCGACGGACCAGCCCGGCGCATTACGGTCACGTACTGACGGGGAACGGACACCTCCACACGCCCCCGTAACCCGCTATCACTGTGGGTAGTTGACGCGGCATGCACGATGTACGCACCGTAAGAACGCCCTCCATGCTGCGGCTCGCGACCGCCGCCCTGGCCGGGACCGCCATCGAGTTCTACGACTTCTTCGTCTACGGCACTGCGGCGGCGCTGGTCCTGGGACCGCTGTTCTTCCCGACCGTCTCACCGCTGGCGGGCACCCTGGCCGCGTTCGCGACGTTCGGCGTGGGATTCGTGGCGCGACCGCTGGGCTCGGTGCTGTTCGGGCACATCGGGGACCGGCACGGACGCCGGCCGGTCCTCATCGCCTCGCTGCTGCTGACGGGCGCCTCGACGGTCGCGGTCGGCTGTCTGCCGACGTACGGCGCGATCGGGGTGGCCGCTCCCGTGCTGCTCGTCACCCTGCGCTTCCTGCAGGGGCTGGGGCTCGGCGGGGAGTGGGGCGGGGCCGTGCTGCTGACCGTCGAGCACGCGCCCGCCGAGCGGCGCGCCCTGTGGTCGAGCTTCCCGCAGGTCGGGCCCTCGGTGGGCTTTCTGCTCGCCAACGGCTCGATGCTGACGCTGTCGGCGACGCTCTCCGAGGCGCAGTTCGCCCAGTGGGGCTGGCGGGTGCCGTTCTGGGCGGCCGGGGTGCTGGCCGCGGTGGGGCTGTGGCTGCGCTCGTCACTCGCCGAGAGCCCCCGCTTCCTGGAGATCGAGGAGCCCGCGCGCGTGCCGCTCGCCGAGGTGGTGCGGGACCACTGGCGGCTGGTCCTGCTGACCGCCGGCGCGCTCGCCGTCGGCTACGCGATCTTCTACGCGGTCACCACCTGGTCCCTCGCCTACGCGACGGAGCGGCTGGAGGTGAGCCGGAGCGTCATGCTGGCCTGCGTCATGGCCGCGGTGGTGGTGAAGGGCGCGCTCACCCCGGTGGCGGCGGTCCTCGGCGACCGGTACGGGCGGCGGCCGATGTGTCTGATCGGCTGCACGGCGGGCGCGCTGTGGATGTTCCCGATGGTCGCGCTGCTCGCCACCGGAGAGCCGCTGCTGATGTTCCTCGGATTCCTCGGGGCGATGCTCGCGTTCATCACGATGTTCGCGGTGATCGCCGCCTATCTGCCCGAGCTGTACGAGCCGCGGGTGCGCTGCACCGGTGCCGCCGTCGGCTACAACCTCGGCGGGGTGGTCGGCGGTGCGCTCACCCCGATCGCGGCGACCGCGCTGGCCGAGCAGGGCGGCCGGGTGCCGTGGGGCGTGGGCGCGTATCTGACCGGCGTCGCGCTGCTCAGCCTGGTGTGCTTCGCGTTGCTGCCGGAGACCCGGCCCATGCCCGGGGCGGTGGCGAAGCCGGAACCGGTCCTCGACTGACGGAGCACGCCCGGGCCGGTCATGGATTGATCGCCAGCTCCAGGTACGCCGCGAACAGCACCAGGTGGACGCCGCCCTGGAGCGGGGTGGCGCGGCCCGGTACCACCGTCAGCGAGGCCACGACCACCGTCAGGGCGAGCAGGACCATGTGGGTGGCGCCGAGGCCGAGGACGAGTGGTCCGGACAGCCAGATGGAGGCCAGGGCGACGGCGGGGATGGTCAGGCCGATGCTGGCCATGGCGGAGCCGAGTGCCAGGTTGAGGCTGGTCTGCACCCGGTCGCGGCGGGCGGAGCGCAGGGCGGCGATGGTCTCGGGGAGCAGCACCAGCAGGGCGATGATGACACCGACCACGGCGTGCGGCAGCCCCGCGGCCGCCACGCCGGACTCGATGGTCGGCGACACGCCCTTGGCCAGTCCGACCACGCCGACCAGCGCGAGACCGAGCAGACCCAGGCTGATCCAGGCGGCGCGCGCGGACGGCGCGTCGGCGTGGTCGTCGCCGCTTATCACCTCGCCCTGGCGGGTGATGGGCAGGAAGTAGTCGCGGTGTCTGACCGTCTGGGTCGCCACGAACAGGCCGTACAGCACGAGTGAGGAGAGTGCGGCGAAGGTGAGCTGCACTCCGGAGAACTCCGGGCCGGGCTTGCTCGTGGTGAACGTCGGCAGCACCAGGCTGAGCGTGGCCAGGGTGGCGACCGTGGCGAGGGCGGCGCCGGTGCCCTCGGGGTTGAAGACCGCCGTGCGGTGGCGCAGGGAGGCGACCAGCAGACTGAGGCCGACGATGCCGTTGCAGGTGATCATCACGGCGGCGAAGACGGTGTCCCGGGCCAGCGTGGAGCCCTTGTCGCCGCCGTCGGCCATGAGGGTGACGATCAGCGCGACCTCGATGATGGTGACGGCGACGGCGAGGACGAGGGAGCCGAACGGCTCGCCGACCCGGTGGGCGACCACCTCGGCGTGGTGCACCGCGGCGAGCACCGCGCCGGCCAGCACCACGGTCACCAGCGCCACGACCGGGCCGGGCAGATCACGTCCCCAGGTGAAGATCAGCAGGACCACCGCGAGCACCGGCACGAGGGACGTCCACCGGTTCGTGAGCGACCTGAGCCGAGCGATCATGGGGCGATCGTCGCAGACGGCCCGGGGCTTCGCATTCCGGTCGGCGGGCCGCTCGACGGTGCCGCTCCCGCTGGTCAGGTGGTCCTTGGTCAGGTGATCCTTCCGGCCGGCTGCCACATCTCCTCCTCGCGGGTGTCGGGGGTCGGTCCGGTCGTTGGGTGCCTGCTCATCCCGTGGGCAAAACACGGCACCGGGAGCGGCGATCGGCTGGGCGCCGCGGCCGCTCCCGGTGCTGGGTGCGCTCGAGGGATACGACGCGTCAGGCGTCGATGCTGTCCTTCGGGGCGTCCTGCGTGGCCTCCGGCTGCGCCGCCTCCGCGGCGGCCTGCTTCTTGGAGGCCATCAGGCTGGTGATCGTGGTGACGATCAGGACGGTGCAGATCACGCCGAGGGAGACCGGGATGCTGATCTCCGGGACGTGGACGCCCGACTCGTGCAGGGCGTGCAGCACCAGCTTGACGCCGATGAAGCCCAGGATGATCGACAGGCCGTACGACAGGTGGACCAGCTTCTTCAGCAGGCCGCCGATGAGGAAGTACAGCTGCCGGAGACCCATCAGGGCGAAGGCGTTGGCCGTGAACACGATGTACGGGTCCTGCGTGAGGCCGAAGATCGCGGGGATGGAGTCCAGGGCGAACAGCACGTCGGTGGAGCCGATGGCGAGCATCACGACCAGCATCGGCGTCATGACACGCTTGCCGTTCTGCTGGATCCACAGCTTGGTGCCGTGGTACCGGTCCGCGACACCGAAGCGGCGCTCGGCGGCCTTGAGGAGCTTGTTCTCCTCGAACTCCTCTTCCTCCTCCTCGGCCCGGGCCTCCTGGATGAGCTTCCAGGCGGTCCAGATCAGGAAGGCGCCGAAGAGGTAGAACACCCACGAGAAGCTGGCGATGATCGCGGCACCGGCGGCGATGAAGATCGCGCGCAGCACCAGGGCTATGAGGACGCCGACGAGCAGGACCCGCTGCTGGTACTGCGACGGGACCGCGAACTTTGCCATGATCAGGACGAAGACGAAGAGGTTGTCGACGCTCAGCGACTTCTCGGTGATGAAGCCCGCGAAGAACTCGCCGGCCGGCTGGCCGCCGCCGAAGACGAGCAGGCCGAGGCCGAAGAGACCGGCCAGGACGATCCAGACGACGGTCCAGATCCCGGCTTCCTTGATGGATACGTCATGGGGCTTTCGGCCGATGAAGAAATCGACCGCGATCAGGGCGGCGAGGCCCACGACCGTCAGGACCCACAGGGTCATGGAAACATCCACTGCGCCTCCGGCAGTACGTAACGGCGAACAGAACAGTCAGCGTCGTCGCGCTGCCGGAGGTCTCTTCCACCCATAAAGGGCCGACGCCCCGGGATCCGGCCGGATCCGTATTGACGGGTACGCCGCAGCAGACAGGGAGTACTCCCCTCCGTGCCGATAAGACTACCGAATCACCAAGGAAAGGTAAAGCGGTTAGTAAAAGAAGGGCCAAACTGCCAGGTCAGAGGGCTTTACCAGAGCTTGGCCCGGTGGTGGGTGCGGTCATCGCCGCCAGGCGCGGCGGGCCGCCGCGACCTGGGTGAGCACCTGCTGGAGCACCTGGCTGTCGGGGGGCACGAGCGACGGCTCGTACGTCCAGGCGTGCCCGACCCACGGGTCGGCGAGGTGGTCGTCCGGCACCGGTGTCAGCCGCAGCAGCGAACGCCACAGCGGGTCGAGCAGCGGGCCGTAGCCCGCGGCGTCCTCGCGGTCCGCGACCATCATCAGATGGACGCCGACGGCGGGGCCCTCGTCCGCGAGGTAGCGCAGCTGGGTGACGGCCCGGTCGTCGAAGCCGTGCGGGAAGTCGTTGACCACCAGCAGGTGCTGGGCGGTGTCGAGGCCCGGCGGGAGCGCGTCGGCGGCACCGCCGCGGACCGCCATCTGCACCAGGTCGACGCGCTGGGTCAGCGTGGCCAGGACCTCCGCGACCCCGGCGGGACCCAGGGCGGGCGGGGCCGCGAGCACACCGGTCTGCACCAGCGGGGCCAGCGCCTGGGCGCCGGTCCCGGCCGGGTCGATGACGTACACCGTGAACTCGCCCGCCGGGTGCACGGCGAGCAGCCGGGCCACGTACGCGACCGCCGACTCCATGCCCAGGCGGCGCATCTCGTGCGCGTCGGCGAACGAGCCGTCGAGCGAGCCCGTCCGCCCGCTGTCGATCCACAGGCCGCGCTCCAGCGGCAGCCGGACCAGCATGGGTATGCGCAGCTGGGCGCACTCGGACAGATGCAGGTCGCCGAGGCGCAGGGCCATCGGCAGTTCCATCGGCACCCGGTAGCCGTGCCAGACGGGGTTGTCCCAGCGGGCGTACGCCGGCGGCAGCGCGGGTTCCACGACGCCCGCCTCGGCGGCGAGCTGGGCGACGTCCCGGTCGAGGGCCTGGCGGGCCTGGTCGACGAGCTGGGCGTGCTTGGCGCGGGCTGCCTCCCGGGCGGCGTCGGCCTGTCCGCCGATCCGGCTGCGCGGGTCGGAGAGGACCGCTTCCAGCTCCTTCTCCATGCGCGAGTCGGCGAAGTCGACGGCGCTGCGGTAGGCGGCCGTGGTGCGGGCCAGGTCCTCGAACATGCCCCAGACCTGGTTGTACAGCCGCTCGTCCATCGACCAGCCGGTCGCGTCGCCCGCGACGGGCTGCGTGGGCTGCCCGGGTGCCGCCGGGGGTGCGGCCGGCGGGGGCGGAGGCGGGGCGGCGTGCTGCCGGCGCGGGTGGTGGTAGTCGATGGGGCCGCCCGGGGTGGACCCGGTGGCGGGCCCGGTGGTGGGTCCGGTCGGCTGGGCGAGGGCGGACGGGTCCGGCGGGGCGGGGTCCGCGGGGGTGCCGGGCAGGGGGCCGGTGGAGCCCTGGGGGCTCGGCGCGCCGTAGGGCGATCCGCTCGGTTCCGGGCCGAGGGCGGGGGCGGCGGTCTGCCGGGTGCGGTCGCCGTCCGCCGTACGCGGCGGGGGTGCGGCCACCGAGCGGGCCATGCCGCGCGCCACCGCGTCGTTGATGGCGGTGGCGAGTTGGTGGGCCTCGGGCAGGCTCTGGTCGGCGAAGAGTGCGGCGAGGCCGCCCGCGTAGCCCTGACCGACCGCGCGCACCTTCCAGGCGCCCTGCCGGCGGTAGAGCTCCAGGGCGACGACGGCCGTCTCGGCCTCCAGGCCGGTGAGGGTGAAGGTGGCGATCTCGCCGCCGTCGAGGCCGGTGACGGCGACGAAGGGGGCGGCGACGGCACCGAAGCGGGCGGGGCCGCCCGCGGTGCCGACGGGCAGGGCGAGCAGCACGTTGACCCGGTGCACGGCGTCCGGCATGGCGTCCAGGTCCACCGCGAGGCGGTGGTCGGCGGCTGCCTGCCGGGAGACCTCCAGGCCGGGCAGGGTGGGGGCGCCCGGGTGGGCCACCCCCTCCACGCCGTGGACCTTTCCGTCCTCGTCGCCGAGTGTGGCCGCGGCCACGATCGGCGTGCCGGCCGAGACCCTGATCTCCAGACGGGCCTGGGAGAGCGGGTGGTTCTGCCCCCGCACCAGCTCGGCCGTCATCGCCTTCGTCCCCCTGCTGTCGCTGTGTAGGTGTGTGGTGTGCCGCTCGCCGGGCCGCGTCAGAGCAGCGGCAGGATGGACGGCATCAGGTCCTGGAAGGTGCGGCCGTTGGCCGGCGTGCCGAGGGCGGTCATCGACCAGCCCGTGCCCACGCGGTGCACCTTCGCCATGATCTGGGCCGTGTAGGCGCCGCCGCCCGCGAGCGTGTAGCGGGCCAGCTCCTGGCCGTTGGTCTCGTCGACCAGGCGGCAGAACGCGTTCTGCACCTCCTGGAAGGTCTGGCCCGTGAAGGAGTTCACGGTGAAGACGATCTGGTCGATGTGGACCGGAAGGCGCTGCAGGTCGACGAGGATCGCCTCGTCGTCACCGCCCTGGCCGACACCGCCGACGAGGTTGTCGCCGGTGTGGCGCACGGAGCCGTCGTCGCTCACCAGGTGGCGGAAGAAGACGACGTCGACCGGCTGCTTGTCCGCGAACAGGACGGCGGAGGCGTCGAGGTCGATCTCGCGGGTGCGCGAGCCGAACAGGCCGCGCCGCGGGGCCGCCTGCCAGCCGAGACCCATGCGCACCGCGGTCAGGCTGCCGCCGTCGTTCTTCTGCAGACTGATGGCCTGACCCTTGGTCATGTTGACGGTCACGCGCTGTTTCCCCTCTCGAACAGTCCCCTGTTGCCGCGATGCCGCGGTTGACCAGAACCCTACGCAGGCGCACTGACAGTGCCGTACCCCGGCCCGGACTTTGTGTCGGTCTTGCAACACAGCGCAGCCGGTGGCGGGGCCGACGGGACTGCCGGGGCGCCGGTTCCGGGTGGGCACCGGCGCCCACGGGCCGTCAGGAAAGGGGGCTGCCAGGACGGGGCGGGCCGTCAGGACAGGCCCGCCTCCTTCATCTGGCGCAGTTCCTTCTTCATCTCGGAGACCTCGTCGCGCAGCCGGGCCGCGATCTCGAACTGGAGGTCCGCGGCGGCGGCCCGCATCCGGGCGGTCAGCTCCTCGATCTGCTCGGCGAGTTCGGCCGCCGGACGGTCGGTCGGCACGGTCTCCTTGGCCTTGCCCTTGGCGCCCTTGGCCTTGCCGGCCTTCCCGCCCTTGACCGCGTGCTCGGCGAGCGAGGGCACCGGGGCCTTGGTGCCGCGGCCGTCCTTCTTTGCCCGGTAGCCGGTGCCGAGCAGCTGCTCGGTGTCGACCTCCTCGCGGGCGATCTGCGCGACGATGTCGTTGATCTTCTTGCGCAGCGGCTGCGGGTCGATGCCGTTCGCCTTGTTGTACGCGATCTGCTTCTCCCGGCGGCGGTTGGTCTCGTCGATGGCCTTCTCCATCGCCGGGGTGATCTTGTCGGCGTACATGTGGACCTGGCCGGAGACGTTGCGCGCCGCGCGGCCGATGGTCTGGATCAGGGAGGTGCCGGAGCGCAGGAAGCCCTCCTTGTCGGCGTCGAGGATCGCCACCAGGGACACCTCGGGCAGGTCCAGGCCCTCACGCAGCAGGTTGATGCCGACCAGCACGTCGTACTCACCGGCGCGCAGTTCGCGCAGCAGCTCGACGCGGCGCAGGGTGTCGACGTCGCTGTGCAGGTAGCGGACGTGGATGCCGAGTTCCAGGAAGTACTCGGTCAGGTCCTCGGCCATCTTCTTGGTCAGGGTGGTGACCAGGACGCGTTCGTCGCGCTCCACGCGGGTGCGGATCTCGTGCACCAGGTCGTCGATCTGGCCCTCGGTGGGCTTGACGACGACCTCGGGGTCGACGAGGCCGGTCGGGCGGATGATCTGCTCCACGACGCCGTCCGCGCGGGACAGCTCGTAGGTGCCCGGGGTCGCGGACAGGTAGACGGTCTGTCCGATGCGCTCCTGGAACTCCTCCCACTTCAGGGGGCGGTTGTCCAGGGCGGAGGGCAGCCGGAAGCCGTGCTCGACGAGGGTGCGCTTGCGGGAGGCGTCGCCCTCGTACATGGCGCCGATCTGCGGCACGGTGACATGCGACTCGTCGATGACGAGGAGGAAGTCCTCGGGGAAGTAGTCCAGCAGGGTGTTGGGCGGGGAGCCGGGCGAGCGGCCGTCGAAGTGCATCGAGTAGTTCTCGACGCCGGAGCAGGTGCCGATCTGGCGCAGCATCTCCAGGTCGTAGGTGGTGCGCATGCGCAGCCGCTGGGCCTCGAGGAGCTTGCCCTGCTTCTCCAGCTCGGTCAGGCGCTCGGCCAGCTCCTTCTCGATGTCGTTGATCGCCCGCTCCATGCGCTCGGGGCCGGCGACGTAGTGGGAGGCCGGGAAGACGTACAGCTGCTGGTCGTCGCTGACGATCTCGCCGGTGATCGGGTGGAGGGTGGACAGGGCCTCGATCTCGTCGCCGAACATCTCGATGCGGACGGCCAGCTCTTCGTAGACCGGGAAGATCTCGATGGTGTCGCCGCGGACCCGGAAGGTGCCCCGGGTGAAGGCCATGTCGTTGCGCGTGTACTGGATGTCCACGAAGCGGCGCAGCAGCTCGTCCCGGTCGATCTCCTCGCCGACCCGCAGGGGGACCATGCGGTCCACGTACTCCTGGGGCGTGCCGAGGCCGTAGATGCAGGACACCGAGGCGACCACGACGACGTCACGGCGGGTGAGCAGCGAGTTGGTCGCGGAGTGGCGCAGGCGTTCGACCTCCTCGTTGATCGAGGAGTCCTTCTCGATGTAGGTGTCCGACTGCGGGACGTAGGCCTCGGGCTGGTAGTAGTCGTAGTACGAGACGAAGTACTCGACGGCGTTGTTCGGCAGCAGCTCGCGGAACTCGTTCGCCAGCTGGGCGGCCAGCGTCTTGTTCGGCGCCATCACCAGGGTCGGGCGCTGGAGCTTCTCGATCATCCACGCGGTGGTGGCGGACTTGCCGGTGCCGGTCGCGCCGAGCAGGACGACGGCCCTCTCACCGGCTTCGATGCGTCGGGCGAGGTCGGCGATGGCCGCCGGCTGGTCGCCGCTCGGCTGGTAGGGGCTGACGACCTCGAAGGGCGCCACCGTACGTTCGATCTGGGAAACGGGCCGCATGTCTTCCACCGTACGACCCGCCACTGACAACGGGCCCGGATCAGCGGTTTCGCGGGCTGCGGACACGGCGGCCGACCGACGGGACCCGGCTGCTGTCAGCGGTTCTGCGGGGTGCGGGCACGGCGGCCGACGGGCCGGCGGCGGGCGCTGAGCGGGAAGCGGACGCCCTGGTGGTGGACGGCGAGGTGGGCCGGGACGCCGGGCTTGTTCTCGGGCCGGGGCCAGTCGGGCTTCCCCATGACCATCAGCGGATCGAACAGCACAACGACGCCCGCGAGGCAGAGGAAGGCCAGCGGGCCGATCAGCATGGGGGCGAGCAGGGCGGCGGGCGAGTCGCCGGCGGCGGGGTCGGCGGTGCCGTGCAGGTGGACGCTGAGCGCGGCCATGCCGGTGTAGTGCATGCCGCTGACCGCGAGGCCCATGACGAGGCTCGCGCCGATGCTCCACAGGAACCCTCTGACCTGTCCGGCCGCCCAGAGGGCGGCGGTGGCGGCTGCCATCGCTATGACGACCGAGGCGGCGACGGTGAGGGTGTTGTACTCCAGCTGCCCGTTCAGGCGCATTCCGGCCATGCCCAGGTAGTGCATCGAGGCGATGCCCAGGCCCGTGATGGTGCCGCCGGTGAACAGGGCCGTCCCGGTGGCGCCCCGGTAGCCGACGATGAAGATCCCGATGCCCACCATGACGATGGCGACGCCCAGACTGGCGTACGTCGTCGGTTTGTCGTAGTGGATCGGCGCCTCCTTGACCGTGAACCCCATCATCGCGATGAAGTGCATGGTCCAGATGCCGGAGCCGATGGCCGCCGAGCCGAGGGCGAGCCAGCCGGGGCGCCAGGATCCGGCCACGAGCATGGACCTGGTGGTGCAGCGCAGGCCGAGGGCACCGCCGAGGCAGGCCATGAGATAGGCCACCAGCGGGGTGACGAGGCCGTAGCTGAATCCGTCGACCGTGCCTTGCATGCGCGGCTGCCCTTCCGCCCTCTTCCGTCCCGGAATTCCCTGAAATGCGCCCCCTCCCAGGACCGCCCGAGCGGTCAGGGTTGAGGCAGAGAGTATGACTCCCACCGGAATGGTCGAACGACTTTCCGGCAAAGAAACACGCCCCCGCCCCACTTGTGCGGCCCCGGTGAGGGGCCTTTGCCGCCGCCATTCAATCTGTGGCCATGCTGCACCCGCCTCGCGTTGACCCTCTGCTGTCACAGTTGAGCTGTCCGTGATCACCGACGCGAGGAGTACGCATGCACCCGCGCGCAGCCGCCGCCTCGACCACCGCCCTCCTGGGAACCGCCACCCTGCTCTTCCCGGTCCCCCACGCCCGGGCCGAGGCCGCCGTGGAGCGGCCCGCCGTCATCGCCCACCGGGGAGCCTCCGCCTACGCGCCGGAGAACACCCTGGCCGCCGTCGACAAGGCCGCCGACCTGGGCATCGAGTGGGTCGAGAACGACGTCCAGCGCACCAAGGACGGGAAGCTCGTGGTGATCCACGACGACAGCCTGCAGCGCACCACGGACGTCGAGACGGTCTTCCCCGGCCGGGCGCCCTGGAAGGTGAAGGACTTCACCGCCGCCGAGATCGCCCGCCTGGACGCCGGGAGCTGGTTCGGCCCCGCGTACGCGGGCGCGCGCGTGCCGACGCTGAAGCAGTATCTGAACCGCGTGGAGTCCCACCACCAGAAGCTGCTCCTGGAGATCAAGAAGCCGGAGCTGTACCCGGGCATCGAGCGGGACACGCTCAAGGTCCTCGCCAACGAGGGCTGGCTCGACCAGGGGCATGTGACGGCCCGCCTGGTCGTGCAGAGCTTCAGCGCGGACAGCATGCGGACCGTCCACGAGCTGCGCCCCGCCGTCCGGACGGGCTTCCTCGGGACGCCGCCCGTCGCGGCGCTTCCCGAGTACGCGCTGTTCGTGGACCAGATCAACCCCCCGTACAGCACCCTCTCGGCCGGTTACGTCGCCTCCGTGCACGCCTTCACCGGGGCGCACGGCCGGAAGCTGCGGGTGTCCACCTGGACCGTCGACTCCGCCGGCACCGCGCGGACGGTCGCCGGGTACGGGGTGGACGGCATCATCACCAACCGGCCCGACGTGGTGCGGGAGGCGCTGGACGGGGAGTGACGTCAGGGCTGGTGGCCGGGCGTTGTCAGTGGCGGGCCGTACGGTGGATCGCATGAACAGCCAGGGACAGGACGAGCGGCGGGACGAGCGCGTCGTGTGGACGGTGGTCGGCACCGACATCGGCCCGCTGCTGCTGGCCGCGACCAGCGACGGCCTGGTGAACGTGGTCTTCCACGCCACGGACGCCGTACGTGACAAGGCGCTGGAGCGGCTCGCGTCCCGGCTGGGGACCGAGCCCGTCCAGGCGCCCGGCTCCCCGCTGCTGGCCGAGGCGATACGCCAGCTCGAGGCCTACTTCACGGGCGCCCGCCAGGACTTCGACCTGCCGCTGGACTGGTCGCTGATCTCGGGTTTCAACCGCGAGGTGCTGCGCGAACTGGCCTCCGGCGTGCCGTACGGCACGGTCGTGGGCTACGGCGATCTGGCCGGCCGGGTCGGCCAGCCCGGCGCGGCGCAGGCGGTGGGGGCCGCGATGGGCGCCAATCCGCTGCCGGTCGTCGTGCCCTGCCACCGGGTCGTCGAGAGCGACGGCGGGATCGGCGGTTTCGGCGGAGGTCTGGAGACCAAGCGGAAGCTGCTGGCCCTGGAGGGCGTGCTGCCCGAGCCGCTGTTCTGAGGCCCGTTCGCCTCCTGGAGGGCCGCCGGCGTGCCTCAGGCGTAGTGGCGTGCCTCGAAGACGTTGCCGTCGGGGTCGCGGAAGTAGAAGCTGCGCCGGGCCATGCCGCGGGCGCCGTAGGAGTCGTGGGAGATGTCCGACACGGGGACGTCGTGGTCGCGCAGCCGCGCGCGGAGGGCGTCGAAGGCGTCGGACGGCAGCGACAGGCAGACGTGGTTGACGGGGTGGCCCGCGCTCTCGGGAGAGCCGGGGAGCATGGTCATGCGCTCCGCCATGGTCAGCGGGGCGAGATCGAGGATCGTCTCCTCGTTCACCCGGACGGAGGGGAAGGAGACCTCGCCCGCGGCGTAGTCCGTGACCCGGAGGGGTGTGAGGCCCACCGCCTTCTCGTAGAAGTCCGCGGCGGCGACCGGGTCGCGCACCCAGAGGACGACATGGTCGAGACGTGTCGAGTTCTCGGTCATGCGCCCCAGGCTGGTGGTGTCCCCCACAGGCCGCAAGCGTTTGAGCGGGCGCGGCGCCCGCCAGAGATGAGGGAGGACCGACGGACAGGAGGCAGTCGCGTGACGCTGGTGGTGTCGGAAGAGGTGCGGGAGGCGGTCGCCGCGCGCCGGCCCGTGGTGGCTCTGGAGTCCACGATCATCGCCCACGGGCTGCCGCGCCCGCGCAATCTCCAGGTGGCGCTGGAACTGGAGGAGGCCGTACGGCAGGAGGGGGCCGTTCCGGCGACCGTCGCCGTCCTGGACGGGCGGCCGCACGTCGGCCTGGACAAGGAGCAGGTGGAGCGGATCGCCAACGAGGAGGGGATCCGCAAGCTGGGCCACCGCGACCTGGCGCTCGCCGTGGCCTCCGGGGCGAGTGGGGCGACCACGGTGTCCGCGACCGCGCTGCTCGCGGCCCGCGCCGGGGTCCGGGTGTTCGCCACTGGCGGGCTCGGCGGGGTGCACCGGCAGTGGACGGTGACGCAGGACGAGTCGGCCGACCTGGGCCTGCTGGCGCGCACCCGGATCACGGTGGTGTGCGCGGGAGTGAAGTCGATCCTGGACGTGCCGGCGACGTTGCAGCGGCTGGAGACGCTGGGCGTGGCGGTGGCCGGGTACGGCACGGACCGGTTCCCCGGCTTCTACCTGTCCGACTCGGGGCATCCGGTGGACTGGACACTGGACAGCCCCGGGCAGGTCGCGGAGGTGATGCGGGCTCAGGACACGCTCGACTTGCCGGAGTCGGCGCTGATCGTCGCCAATCCGGTGCCGCAGGCCGAGCAGTTGGATCCCGGGCTCCACGCGCGCGTGCTCGCCGACGCGCTGCGTGCCGGCGAGGAGGAGGGGGTCACCGGCCAGGCAGTGACACCGTTCCTGCTCGACTACCTGGTGCGGCACACCGACGGTGCCTCGCTGCGCGCCAATCTGGCGGCGGTGCGGGGCAATGTACGGCTGGCGGCGCGGATCGCGGCGGCCTGGGCCCGCGCGTGAGCGGAGCGGGGGCGGGGTCCCCCGGGGGTGGCGCGCTGCTGGTCGTCGGGGACGTGATCACGGATGTCGTCGCCCGGCACAGCGGTCCCCTGGCGCCGGGCACGGACACGGCCGCCACGGTGCGCACCGTGCCCGGCGGGGCGGGCGCCAACGTGGCGTGCTGGGCGGCTCATTCGGGGTGTGCGGACGTACGGTTGCTCGGCCGGGTCGGGGCGGACACGGTCGCGTGGCACCAGCGGGAGCTGGCGGACTGCGGGGTGAGCGCGCGGCTCGTCGTCGATCCGGAGGCGGCCACGGGGACGGTGATCTGCCTCGTCGACACGGGAGCGGCGGCCGAGCGGACCTTCCTCACCGACAGCGGGGCCTCCCTGCGGCTCGATCCGGGTGACTGGTCGGACACGCTGCTCGACGGTGTCGTACGACTGCACCTGTCGGGCTATCTGCTGTTCTCCGAGCCGAGCCGGGCGCTGGTGGCGGTGGCCCTGGCGGCGGCACGCGCGCGCGGGGTGCCGGTGAGCCTGGACCCGGCGTCGGCCGGTTTCCTCAAGGACCTGGGGGCCGACCGTTTCCTGGCGCTCGTCGACGGCCTGGAGGTGCTGCTGCCCAGCCGTGACGAGGCTCGTCTGCTGACCGGGCTGCGCGATGCGGCCGCCGCCGCGGCGGCACTGAGCCGGCGCGTCCCGCTGGTGGTCGTCAAGCAGGGCGCCGAGGGTGCGGTGGTGGCGCGGTCAGGAGCCGTGACCGCCCATGTCCCCGCCGTACCTGCGGCACCGCGTGACACCACGGGCGCCGGCGACGCCTTCACCGGTGCGTTCCTCGCGGCGCTGCTGGCAGGTAGGGAGCCGGAGGAGGCGGCACGGGCGGGCTGTTCGGCGGGGGCGCGGGCGGTCGAGCGGGTGGGGGGCAGGCCGCCGGTGCCGGGCTGACGGTCCCGTGCGGAGGGGTGCCGTCGGCGCGGGGCGGTGGCGGCAGCCGGCCCTGGGTCGTGTCCACAAAGCGGGGCAGGCGGGACTTTGCGGACACGGCCTAGGCCCGCCCCCACGCCGAGATCATCGGTGGCCCGGCCAGGTCCAGCCGGCCGGAGGCGATGTTCAACAGGTGGCGGTCGATGTCCTGGGGCGTGGCGAGGCCCGCGGAGATCAGCTCGTCGCGGATCTGACGGGTCGTCGAGGACTCCAGCGCGGCGCAGGCCGGCGAGGCGACGGGGAAGTACGCGTCGGCCTCGACCCGGCGCAGCCCGGCAGCGCGGAGCAGCCGCGGGAGTGCCCGCCCGAAGGCGAGATCGGCACCGCAGCCGGCCAGGAGCTGGCGCAGCGCCTGGCGCAGCCGGTTGGCCAGCTGCTGGTCGGGGCCGCGCTCGTCGGGGCAGACCAGCGGTTGCAGGGCGAGGTCGACGTCCTCCACCAGGAGTCGCCCGCCGGGCCTCAGGGCCCTGGCCATCGTCCGCAACGCCCGCGCGCAGTCCGGCACCTCGGCGAGCACCAGCCGGGCGTGGACCAGGTCGAACCCCTCCCCCGGCGGCTCGTCGGCGCTCACGTCGTGGAGGCGCATTTCCACCGGCGGGCGCGCGGGCATCGCGGCCCAGGAGGCGTCGGTGCCGGTCGCGAGGACCTTGCCGGTCGGGCCGACCCTCTTGGCCAGCCAGGAGACGACGGTCGTGCCGCCCGTGCCGATCTCCCAGCAGCGCCAGCCGGGCCCGACGCCGAACCCTTCGAAGTGCCGGAATGTCGTGGGGTCGAAGAGGGCGGCGAGCGCGGCGGAGCGCTCTGCCGACCCGGCCGGTCGGTGGTCGAGGAGTTTTCCGTCGGTTAGCGTCATGCCGCGATCATCCCACTTGTCCCACTTGTCGGAAGTGGGCGACGCTCCGGCGACGCACGAAGTCCCGTTGTCCACAGGCGGGAACAAAGCGGAACCCATGCCTTCCACAGGCTTCCGCGCCCTTCGCGCAGCCCTGGCACACTGGCGCGACAGGCGCGGAAACGCGACGCGAGGATCCACGCGAGGAGATCCAGATGTCCATGGCAGGGAATCTGCGGAAGGTGACGAGTCTCGGCAGGGTCGGCGGCCTCCGCACGGTGGCACGGCTGACCCGGCGGCGCCGCCGCGTCGACCTGAGTCACCCCGCCCGCTCCCCGCTGGGCTCCTCGGTCGTGAACTGCGTGGCGTACGAGGAGGGCGGCCGGGTCCCCCTCGGCGGCGACCTGGTCGACGCCGTGGAGCGGGTCCGCAAGAGCGGCCGCGGCTTCGTCTGGCTCGGTCTGCACGAGCCGACGGACCAGGAGTTCGCGGGCATCGCCGAGCTGTTCGACCTGCATCCGCTCGCGGTCGAGGACGCCATCGAGGCCCATCAGCGCCCGAAGGTGGAGCGGTACGGCGAGACGCTGTTCGCCGTGTTCAAGACGGTCTGCTACGTCGACCACGAGGAACTGACGGCCACCAGCGAGGTGGTGGACACCGGCGAGATCATGGTGTTCGTCGGCGAGGACTTCGCGATCACCGTCCGCCACGGCCGGCACGGCTCGCTGGGCCCGCTCCGCGAGGACCTGGAGTCCCGGCCGGACCAGCTCGCCAAGGGCCCCTCGGCGGTGCTGCACGCGATCGCGGACAACGTCGTCGACGACTATCTCAGCGTCATCGAAGCGGTCCAGGCGGACATCGACCAGGTCGAGACGGACGTCTTCGCGGAGAACGGCGCCCGGGCCGATCCCGGCCGCATCTACCAGCTCAAGCGGGAGCTGCTGGAGCTGAAGCGCGCCGTGGTGCCGCTCGGCCGCCCGCTGCTCGATCTCGCCGCCCGGCCGATACGGGTGGTGGACCCGGAGATACAGGCGTACTTCCGCGATGTCTCCGACCACCAGCTGCGCGCCGCCGAGCAGATCGCCGCCTTCGACGAACTGCTCAACTCGATCCTTCAGGCCCACCTCGCCCAGGTCACGGTCGCGCAGAACGAGGACATGCGGAAGATCACCGCGTGGGCCGCGATCGTCGCCGTGCCGACGATGGTGTGCGGGATGTACGGCATGAACTTCGACCACATGCCGGAACTGCACTGGCGGTACGGCTACGGCATGGTCATCGGCGTCATATCGCTGGCCTGTCTGGTGCTGTACCGCGGCTTCCGGCGCAACGGCTGGCTCTGAGCCCAGGCGCCGGACGCCGCGGCGGCGCCGCCGACGGCGGGTGGTCAGCCCATCGCGTAGACCCGCTCGGCCCACTCCGCGATCTGGTTGCTCGACAGGTGCCGGACCAGGTCGGACTCGCTGATCATGCCGACGAGGCGCTTGTTCTCGATGACGGGGAGCCGGCGGATCTGGTGGTCCTCCATCTCCCGAAGCACCTCGCTGATGTCGGCGTTCGCGTCGATCCAGCGCGGTGTGCCCTGAGCCATCTCACCCGCGGTGACCTTGGACGGGTCGTGGCCCATCGCCACACAGCCCACGACGATGTCGCGGTCGGTGAGGATGCCGCAGAGCCGTTCGTTCTGGTCACTGATGGGCAGGGCGCCGACACCCAGTTCGCGCATCAGCTGAGCGGCGCGGTCCAGGGTCTCGTGGGCGGGGATCCACTGTGCACCGCGGTGCATGATGTCTCCGGCAGTCGTCATGAAGTACCTCCCGGTGCCGGACGGCCGGCGCGGCGCAGGGGGCACCGCTAGTCCCGGCGCCCTTCATTCTGGCCGCGCCTTCCGGCACCCGCACCTGGAGCGGGGACCGAGGCCGGGGGGTGAGGGCGGGGCCAGGGGTAGGGCGGGGCCGGGGTGGGTCGGGGGCGTTCAGCCGCGCCACGCCGGGCGGCGCGGATCGTCCGCGCGCACCAGGACGTCGGCCGTACCCGCGGGATCGGTCTCTTCGTCGTAGCGCTCGAAGGCGGGGAGGGTCCAGCGGTCGGCTTCGGGGGTGCGGCGGCGCAGGGCGCCCGGCGAGAGGAGGACATGGACGGTCAGATCGAAGGGGAACCAGTGCCGCAGGAGGAGCGGACCGTGCAGCAACAGCAGTCCGCCGGTCGGGAGTTGGACGTACGGGCTGCGGGTGGCCCGGTCGGTGACCGGGTCCCAGAGGTCGGGCAGCACACGGCCGTCGCCGCCGGGCTCGAGAGGTCCGAAGACCTCGCGCCACAGGGCTCCGGTGTCGAACCAGCCGTCGTAATAGGCCTCCACGTCCCGGTGACCGTGCTCGAGCCGGAGCGAGGCCGGGCGCAGAAAGCCCTCGGTGCCCACGACCAGGGAGGGCCGGCCGCGCAGGCGCAGCGCCTCGTGGACCCGCTCGGCGAGATCCCCGGGCCGGGCCGCCGGGGCGCCGTCGAAGGCGATGCGCGGCCAGGCGCCGCCGTCGCCCGGCTTCAGGTCGAGCAGCCGCTCGGCCAGAAGATCGCCGAGCCGGTCCCAGGTGATCGGTTCGAGTCGCACACCGCCCATGATGCGTCAGCGACCGGTCAGGAGGTGTCCTGGGGATGCCGGATCGGCGGCGTGGATCCCGTGGGTCCGGGGGCATGAACCGGGTATGGCCGCCGTACCCTCGACTCCCCCGATCCCTCGGGGACTTCTCGCCGTCCAGCCACACAAGCGCAAGCGGTGTGCCGCGTGCCGACGCGGGCCGCTGTCGCTGCTCGTCCTGGAGGAAGGGGTGCCGCGCTGCCTGGACTGTGCCGACCTCGGGCATCTGGTGTTCCTGCCGCGCGGCGACACGGCGCTGACCCGCCGGGCGCGCGAGGAGAGCGGGCTGTCGGTGGTGGTCGTACGGTTCAACCGGCGCAGGGGCCGCTACGAGCGGCAGGGCGTGCTGGTGGAGGCGGCGGGCCTCGCGCGGGCCGAGGCGCGCTGTCTGGCGGACGCGGAGGTGCGCCGCCGGCGGCGGATGCGGGACGCGCGGCGACGGGCGGAGCAGGACGCGCGGTTCGCCGAGGCGTTCGCGGCGGAGATACGGCGGCTGTTTCCCGGGTGCCCGGCGGAGCGGGCGTGGGAGATCGCCGCGCACGCCTCGGTGCGGGGCAGCGGGCGGGTGGGCCGCAGCGCGGCGGGGCGGGCGCTGTCCGAGGGGGCGGTGACCTCGGCGGTCGTGGCCTCCGTACGACATGTGGACACGCCGTACGACCGGCTGCTCATGAGCGGGGTGCCCCGCCACGAGGCGCGCCGGCGGATCGCGGCGGCCGTGGAGGCGGTGCTGCGGGGCTGGCGGGAGGCGGAGATCGAATCGGCTGGGTGAGGCGGACGCTGCGTCGGGCCGGTGGGGCGGAGGTCGAATCGGGTGGGTGTGGCGGAGGCGAATCGGGCCGGTGAGGCGAGCCGCGTCGGCAGCGGCGAGGGCGAGGGCGGAACGCTGGACGCTCGCTTATGGGTGTGCGGCGCTCGGCCATGGCCCGGGGATCCGGCCCCGGCTTGACTGGAGGGCAGGTGGCGGCACCAGTCCGACCCGGCGGCCGCACGGGGAGACTACGGGGAGATGAGAGCGACATGATCGACGGACCGTACTTCGTGCTGACGGTGCTGGGTGTGCTCGGGACCGGCCTGGTGGCCGGCGTCTTCTGCGCCTTCTCCACCTTCGTGATGCGCGGGCTGGCCGCGCTGCCGCCCGCGCAGGGCGTCGCCGCGATGCAGGCGGTCAACGTGGCGGCGGTGCGGCCGGCCTTCATGGCCGTCTTCCTCGGCTCCGCGGTGGTGTGCGCGGTGATCGCTGTGGTGACGTTCGTGCTGTGGCCGGAGGAGGGCGCGGTGGAGCTGCTGCTGGGCAGCGCGCTGTACCTGGCCGGCTCGTTCGGGGTCACGGTGGCCGCCAACGTGCCGCGGAACGACGCGCTGGGGCGGCTGGACCCGGGTACGGCGGAGGCCGCGGCGTACTGGACGTCGTATGTGCGCGAGTGGACGGCGTGGAACCACATACGCACGGTCGCCTCGGCCGCGGCCGCACTGGCCTACGTGCTCGCGCTGGTCTGACATGGCCCCGCGTCCGTGTCCGACACACCCACTGTCCGACACGACTCCCCGCGAGAAAGCGCTCTCCGCCCCCTCTGCACACGCGGCAAACGGGACGTATCGTGTCCGAAAGAGTGCCGCCGAGGACGCACGGCCGCCGCACGCGTGCGCGAGGAACGTACGCCAGGAAGCGTAGGGAGCCGGCCATGGCCGATCCCAAGGGATTCATGACCACGCCCCGCCAGGAGTGGCCCCGCCGTCCCGTCGGGGAACGGGTGCGGGACTGGAACGAGGTGTACGTCCCGGGAGCCCTGCTGCCCATCATCAGCGAGCAGGCCGACCGCTGTATGGACTGCGGTATCCCGTTCTGCCACCACGCCTGCCCGCTGGGCAATCTGATCCCCGAGTGGAACGACCTGGTCGCCCGGGAGGACTGGCGGGCTGCGGCGGACCGGCTGCACGCCACGAACAACTTCCCCGAGTTCACCGGCCGGTTGTGCCCGGCGCCGTGCGAGGCGGGGTGTGTGCTCGCCATCAACCAGCCGGCCGTGACCATCAAGAACGTGGAGTGCGCGATCGCCGACCGCGCGTGGGAGGAGGGATTCGCGCCGCCGCGCCCGCCGGACCGGCTGTCCGGGCGGACGGTGGCGGTGATCGGCTCGGGCCCCACCGGGCTGGCCGCCGCCCAGCAGCTCACCCGGGCGGGGCACACGGTGGCGGTGTACGAGAAGGACGACCGGCTCGGTGGCCTGATGCGGTACGGCATCCCCGAGTTCAAGATGGAGAAGCACCATCTGGAACGGCGGCTGGATCAGATGCGGGCCGAGGGCACGAAGTTCCGCACCTCGACGGCGGTCGGGCGGGACGTCGACGCGGCCGAGCTGCGGGCCCGCTACGACGCCGTGGTGATCGCCACCGGGGCCACGGCCTGGCGCGAACTGCCGGTGCCGGGGCGGGAGCTGGCCGGGGTGCATCAGGCGATGGAGTACCTGCCGCTGGCCAACCGGGTGTGCGAGGGCGATCTGGAGCTCTCCCCGCTGTCCGCCGCCGGGAAGCACGTGGTGATCGTCGGCGGCGGGGACACGGGGGCGGACTGCCTGGGCACGGCGGTGCGGGAGGGCGCCGCGTCCGTGACCCAGCTGGACATCTACGGCCGGCCGGCCACGGAGCGCGACGAGGACACCGAGCCCTGGCCGACGTTTCCGCGGATCTACCGGCTGTCCGCCGCGCACGAGGAGGCCGGGGCGCTGCGGACGGCACCGGCGGCGGACGCGGACGCCCGGCTGTTCGCGGCGTCGACGCTGCGCCTCACGGGCGACGCGGACGGGCATGTGCGCACCCTGCACCTCGTCGAGGTCGACGCAGAGCGCCGCCCGCTGCCCGGGACCGGCCGGGCGCTCCCCGCCGACCTGGTGCTGCTCGCCCTCGGCTTCTCCGGGCCGGACCGGGAGGACGGGATCGTCGACCAGCTGGGGCTGGAACTGGATCCGCGCGGCACGATCGCCCGTGACCGCGGCTTCGCGACCAACGTGCCCGGAGTGTTCGCGGCCGGGGACGCCGCCCGGGGCCAGTCGCTGATCGTGTGGGCGATCGCGGAGGGGCGGTCGGTGGCCGCGGCGGTCGACCGCCATCTGACGGGGAGTTCCCGCCTGCCGGCACCGATCGGGCCGTACGACCGACCGATGAACGTCTAGCCGGGGCCGAGCCCAGCGCCCGGCCGATCGGCCCAAGCGGCTGACCGGGGAGCCACCGGCGTCAACGGGACGCCCCGGCACGCCGAACGGCCGCGACGGCCCAGGCGGCCGGCCGGGGACGATCCAAGCGTCCGGCCGGGGACGAGCGGTCGGCAGGGGCGGGCCGCGTCAACGGGGGCCCTCCCAGCGTGCCGAGCAGCCGGTTGCACGCGGCCCGGCGTCAACGGGGCGCCCCCGGCGAGCCGAACGGCCGGCCGAAGGACAGGCCGCGTCACCGGAGCGCTCCCCTGCGCGCCGCACGGCCGGCGCGCAAGACAGCCTGCCTCAGCGGCCGCGCTCGTCCGTGCCCGCGCGCTTCGCCGTGGCCAGGGCGACCCGGTTCCAGGTGTTGATGGCGAGGATCAGCGCCAGGACCTGGCCCAGTTCCTCCTCGTCGAAGTGGGCGGCGGCCTCGGCGTAGACCTCGTCCGGGACACCCTGGTCGGCCACCAGGGTCACCGCCTCCGTCAGGGCGAGGGCGGCCTGTTCCCGCGCGGTGAAGAAGTGCCGGGCCTCGCGCCACACGGCGACCATGTGCAGCCGCTCCTCGCTCTCGCCGGCCCGGCGGGCGTCGCTCGTGTGCATATGGAGGCAGTACGCGCAGTGGTTGAGGTGCGAGGCGCGGATCTGGATCAGTTCGACCAGGGCCGGGTCCAGGCCCGCGCGGGCGGCGGCGTCGAAGCCGACGAGGGCGCGGAAGGCCTTCGGGGCGGACCGGGCGAAGTCGAGGCGGGGTCGCAGCCCGGCCAGGGGCTCGGTGGCCTGAAGAGTCGCCGTACCAGTGGGGTTCGTCTGCGTCGTGTGCGTCGTCATGGCTTCAACCTACGGCGCCCAAAGACCGGCTGTAGGGTGCATTTCCATGGCTGATTCGTGGGTCAATGAGGCGGAGCGGATCGGTGCCGACCTGCACCTGGAGCTGTCGGGACCGGGCGGCCGCCGGGCCGCGCTCATCCGGGCGCTGCGCGAGGCGGTGCGCAGCGGCCGGCTGGCGCCCGGCACCCGACTGCCGCCCTACCGTTCGCTCGCCGCCGACCTCGGCGTCGCCCGCAACACGGTGGCCGACGCCTACGCGGAGCTCGTCGCCGAGGGCTGGCTGACCGCCCGTCAGGGCTCCGGAACGCGGGTCGCCGACCGCGCCGAACCCCTCCAGCGCACCGCGCGGGTGCCCAAAAAGACACCTCCACGCGCGCGTGGACCCCGGCACAACCTGCGCCAGGGCACTCCGGACGCGTCGGCGTTCCCCCGCACGGCGTGGCTCGCCTCCTATCGGCGGGCCCTCCAGCAGGCACCCAACGAGGTGTTCGGGCCCGGCGATCCGGCCGGCCGCCGGGAGCTGCGCGAGGCGCTGACCGAATACCTGGCACGCGCGCGCGGGGTGCGCACCGAGCCGGACCGGATCGTCATCTGCTCCGGCTTCGCCCACGCCCTGCGGCTGCTCTTCCATCCGAGCGGCCACAGCGGGGACGCGCCCGTCCTCCGCGGTCCCCTGGCCGTCGAGTCGTACGGACTCGGCTTCCACCGCGGCCTGCTGACCGCCGCGGGCGTCCGTACGGTCCCGCTCCCCCTCGACGAGGACGGCGCCCGGGTCGACCTGCTGGCGCGCGAGCGGGCCGTCCTGCTCACCCCCGCGCACCAGTTCCCGACCGGCGGCCCGCTGCATCCGGCCCGCCGGGCCGCCGTCGTCGACTGGGCACGCGCGCGTGGCGGGGTGATTCTGGAGGACGACTACGACGGGGAGTTCCGCTACGACCGCAAGCCCGTCGGCGCGGTCCAGGGCCTCGATCCGGAGCGGGTGATCTACCTCGGCTCGGTGAGCAAGAGCCTGTCGCCGGCGCTACGGCTGGGCTGGATGGTGCTGCCGGAGCGGTACGTCGACGGCGTCCTCGCGGCCAAGGGCGAGCGGGAGGCCTGGGCGAGCGTGCTGGACCAGCTGAGCCTCGCCGACTTCGTCGCCCGTGGGTCGTACGACCGTCATGTGCGCCGCATGCGGCAGCGGTACCGGAGCCGCCGCGACCGCCTCGTGGCCGCGCTCGCCGAGCAGGCGCCGCACATCGGGGTCACCGGTGTCGCGGCGGGGCTGCACGCCGTGCTGCGGCTGCCGCCGGGCACCGAGCGGTCCGTCGTCAAGGCGGCCGCGTGGCAGGGCGTCGCCGTCGACGGCCTGGGCGCGTTCCGGCACCCGGAGGCCGGCACGGAGGCGGCGGACGGGCTGGTCGTGGGATACGCGACGCCCTCGGAGCACGCGTACGGGGCGGCGCTGGAAGCGCTGTGCGGCGTACTGCCGCCGCCCCCGTGACACCGCGCGGAGCTGCCGTACGCCGTTCTCCGCGCTCTGAGCGATCGATTCGACATCAAGACAAGGAAGCTGAGCAGAGACATCACACAGGGAAGAAGCAGCAAACAGGCCGGTTCATGACAGCAGGAAGTCCGCCTCTCCCGCCTTGGCCCCTTCGATGAACGCCGTCATCTCGTCGGTGGTGTAGATCAGCGCCGGCCCGTCCGGGTCGGTGGACTGCCGGACGGCGATCCGGCCGTCGGCGAGCTTCATCGCCTCCAGGCAGTTGCCCCCGTTGCCGCCGCTCCACGGCTTGTGCCAGCCCTCACTGCCCAGCTCCCGCGCGGGCATGCCGTTGTAGATCCGCTCCGCGCGGACTCTGGGCTGGGGCTGGGACGTGATGCGATCCATTCACAGCTCCTTGCGGAGATCCCGCAGGATCTCCTTCGTGCGTTGTGCCGTAGCGGCCTGCGCCGCCATGCGGTCCATGACCTCCAGGTGGGTGGCCACCTCGGCGCGCGCGTCGAGGTAGACGGCGCCGGTCAGGTACTCGCTGTAGACCATGTCCGGCAGTTCGGGCATGGCGAATCGGAACAGCACGAAGGGCCCGTAGGTGCCGGGGTGCGGCCCCGTGGAGAACGGGACGACCTGCAGCGTCACATGGGGCAGCTTCGTGGCCTCGAGCAGCTTGTCGATCTGCCCGCGCATCACCTCCGGGCCGCCGACCGGGCGGCGCAGCGCCGTCTCGTCCATCACCATCCACAGCCGGGGGGCGTCCGGACGGGTGAGCAGTTCCTGGCGTTGCATGCGCAGGGCGACATGACGCTCGATGTCCTCCGGCCGCGTCTGGCCGACGGCCCCCGAGGTCAGGACCCCGCGCGCGTAGTCCTCGGTCTGGAGCAGGCCGGGGACGAAGTGCGGTTCGTAGCTGCGGATGAGGCTGGCGGCGCCCTCCAGGCTGACGTACATCGAGAACCAGCCGGGCAGGATGTCGTGGAAGCGCTGCCACCAGCCGGGCCGGTTGGCCTCCTCCGCCAGCTGCACAAAGGACTCGGCCTCGTCGTCGGGCACGCCGTAGGCCTTCAGGAGCAGTTGGACGTACGGAATCTTGAGCGCGACCTCGGCGGTCTCCATACGGCGGACCGTGGCGGGTGCGACATGGAGGACCCGGGCGGCTTCCTCGCGCTTGAGACCGGCGCGTTCCCGCAGGTCCAGCAGGCGCCGGCCGAGAACGACCTGGCCGACCGTCGGCGCGGACCGCGGCTCGCTCACGCTCCACCTCCAGTCAAGGGATTCCGGACAGCCCGGCGGCGCCATTCGAAGACCTATTCGAAGGCCGGAATCCGGCCGGAGTTGGCCGGTTCGAACCCCTCGAAACCGACTGAAATCAGCCAGATCCGGGCGGGACAGACCTTCGGCGATCCCAAGTGGCGCCGCGCGTCGTGCTGTTGCGAGCAGTGTGCCATGGCCATTCAAAGAGTCACACCGCACTCTGCAATTTTCAGAGTGACGCTTGCCAAGTGTTCGCGCCGGGGAGATAGTGGCAAGCGTGATTCCGTCCGCGCCCTTAGGAACAGACGCCGCCGCAGCCGTCCCCTCGGGGGGCGCCGCCGAGCGCCGGTTCCGCTTCGAACTGGCCGCACACCCGGGTTCTCCCGCGCAGGCCAGACGCCTCACCCGGGCCCGGCTGACGGGCTGGTCGGTCTGCGAGGACACCTGCGACTCGGCCGCCCTGGTGGTGTCCGAGCTGGTCACCAACGCCATCGTGCACACCGCGAGCGAGGTCGTCGTCTGCGAACTGCACGACGGTGACGACCTGGTGCGCATAGCCGTGCGCGACCAGGGGTGCGCACCGGGCGAACCGTGCCCCTCCCCGCAGCGGCCCGACGAGGAGCACGGGAGGGGACTGCTTCTCGTCGACGCCCTGAGCCATGCCTGGGGTGCCCAGGAGCACGGACCGGGCCTGCTGGTCTGGGCCGAGCTGCCCCGCCAGGCCGAGGCCCCCCGCGCCGACCTGGGCTGGGGAGCCCCGCCCAAGCCGGGCCGCACGGACGGCGCCCCCGGCGAGGAGGACGAGACGGAGCCGCAGGACCTGACGACGGACGCGGGCCACGGCCGTACGCCCGCCGCACCACACCGCCACACCCCGTCGCAGCACCCGCCCGCGCGGCCCGAGTCGCACCACCGAACGGGGGCTCCGGGAGTCCCCCCGTTCGGGCGCGGCCGCGCCTGGGGGAGCGTGTGACGCCCGCGTCCGGCGGCGGGCGGGTGCGCAGCCTGGACACGCTGGTCCGCCTGGGGCGCGGGCCGCACGCGCCCGGCACGCCCCGCCGGCTGTCCGTCCCGGACGGGATGACGGTCCCGCTGGGCTGTGACGCGGTCGCGGCGCCCGCCCGCTTCGGACCGCAGGTCATGCCCCGGCTGCCCCGCGTGGGATGCGTGTACGCCGACGACGCGCACTGGTGGTGGCTGGTGCCCTCCGAGTCCGACTACGCCCTGGAGTGGCCCGCCCCGGCGCGGTACGCGATCGGCGCGGTCGTCTCCGACGCCCCGCGCCTCATTCACCGGCCGGACGGCGACCTTCCGTACACCCCGCCCATTCCGCTCTACCTGGCCCTGTGCCGGCTCACGGGGACGACTCCGGCCTGGTCACGCCCGGTCAGCGCGTAGCCGCTCCCCACGCGCGGTCTGCGTGCAGCCGCTCCTCACCCGCGGTCACGCGGCGGCGGCGTCGGCCGGCTCCCCCGCGGTCACGCGGCGGCGTCGGCGGCGGTCTCGCGGACGATCACCAGGAACGTGTCCGTCGCGAGGTCCATGACGACCTCCGCCGGCAGGCCCTCCAGACGCCGCGCGTGCGCGAACTCCTCGGCAGGCCACGAACCGCGCGGACCACCGGCGGGAAAGCGTTCGAGCACCGTTCGCCCGTTCACCCTGCACCTCCAGAAAGCGTCGTACCTGTACGAGTTAACGCCTCCCGGAGGTCGAACGCCTCGCTCAGTGACGCGACTGAGACGTAGTTGACACCCGTTCACCGCGAAATGTGAGCCACCTCTCAGCGAACACCCGGTTTCGACTACCCGGCGTGTCACTCCTCGTACTCGTCGTGATAGCGCACCCCCTCACTGCCCGCAGGGGCCCCACAGGCCGACGCGCGCCCCTTGGGTTCCTCCCAGTCCTCCTGCCGTCCGAGGGCCGTCAGGTCCAGGAAACTGGTGGTCGAACCGAGGCCGTCCAGGCCCCGCTCGTAGGTGGAGTAGGTGTGGAAGACCCGGTCCCGGTCGCGCAGGAAGCAGCTGAGGCCCGGCCGCTCCACCAGCTCCCCCTCGTGCTCCCGGGTGACCTCGAAGTCCTGGTTGAAGTCGTCGCCGTACGAGGAGTACCAGGGCAGCGTCCAGCCCATCCGCGCCTTGAACGGCAGGATCCTCGGGTACGGCGCCCGGGAGACGGCCGCGAACGACGTCCCGCGCGCGTGGAGGTGCGCCAGATGACCGACCTGGTCGAGGAAGGCCGAGCAGCTGCGGCAGCCGGCGTCCCATTCGGGCGCGAACATGAAGTGGTACACGACCAGCTGATGCCGTCCCTCGAAGAGGTCGTACAGAGTGGCCTTGCCGTCGCCGCCCTCGAAGACGTACTCCTTGTCGACCTCCACCATCGGCAGACCGCGCCGCTCCGCGTTGAGCGCGTCCCGCGCGCGTGTGACCGCCTTCTCCTTCAGCAGCAGTTCCTCGCGCGCCCTGCGCCACTCTTCCCGCGAGACGATCTCCGGAAGCGCCATGACCCCTCCTGTGCAACGGTCCGTTCCGAGGGATGACCGGGGGCCGGGGCGTAACTCATCGCACCGGCGCGAAAAATTTCCGGTCAGCTGTCGCGGTCAGCTGTCGCGGCCCTTTTCGGTCAGGTGTCGTACCGCTGGACGCGCCGCCCGTGACCGCGGTCGAGGAGGGCGGGCAGCCGCTCCCCCAACTCCCGGACGACCGACGGCACGTCCAGCGTCAGCAGCTCGCGGTCCCGCATCAGGACGCGGCCGTCGACGATCGTGGTGCGGACGTCGGAGGAGCGGGCGCTGTGCACCAGCGTCGCGGCGAGGTCGTGGACGGGCTGGGTGTGCGGACCCGTCAGGTCGACGAGGACGATGTCCGCGCGGTGCCCCGGCGCGAGGGAGCCGACGACGCCGTCGAGTCCGACCGCGCGGGCGCTCTGCAGCGTGGCGTGGTGCAGGGCCTGACGGGAGGTCAGCCATCGGGGGTCGCCCTCGGCGGACTTCTGCACGAGGGCGGTGAGCGCCATCGACTCCCACACGTCGAGGGAGTTGTTGGAGGCGGCGCCGTCCGTGGCGAGCCCCACGGGGACGCCGACCGCGCGGAGGGCCCGTACCGGCGTGGTGGTGGGCCAGGCGAACTTCAGGTATCCGCGCGGTGCGCTCGCGACGGCGACGCGGCCGCCGGCCCGCTCCAGGACGAGCAGGTCGCGTTCGGTGATGCCGGTGCCGTGCGCGATCAGCACATGGGGCGGCATCTCGGTGCCGAGGAGGCCGGTGCGCTCCAGGACCTCGATGGGGGTGACGCCGTGCCGGGCGAGGCTGGCCTCGGTCTGGTCGCGGTTCTCGGCGGCGTGCAGATGCACCGGCAGACCGTGCTCGCGGGCCAGCTGGGCGGTGACGGCGAGGTCGGCGTCGTCGACCGTGTAGGGGGCGTGCGGGGCGAGGGCGGTGGTGATCCGGCCGTCGGCGCCACCCTGGTGCCGTAGCGCGAACTCCAGGGAATCGTCCCACCCCTGCGGTCCCTGGGACGAGAAGAAGGCCTGGCCCAGGTGGGCCCGCAGGCCGCACTCCGCGACGACGGCGGCGACCGCGTCCATGACGAAGTAGTGGTCCGCGAAGCAGGTCACGCCGCCCCGGATCATCTCGGCACAGGCCAGCCGCGCGCCCAGTTCGACGTCCCGCGCGGTGAGGTTGGACTCGACGGGCCAGACCACGTCGTTGAACCACTCCTCGGTGGGCAGATCCTCGGCGATGCCGCGCAGCGCGACCATCGGCGCGTGCGTGTGGCAGTTGATCAGGCCGGGCAGGGCGACCTGCCCGCGCGCGTCGATGCGCTCGGCGGCGGGCAGCCCGGCGGCCTCCGCGGCGGTGGTGACGGCGGCGATGACGCCGTCGCGTACGACGATCGCGGCGTCGTCCCGGAAGGCGACCTGCTCGTGGTCGGCCTGTCCTTCGACATGCACAAGTGCGGTGCATCCCGTGATGATGAGGTCGGCGGGAGAAGTCGTCATCACGCCAACGTACGGCGGGGTGGTACCGCGACGTGACCCGAACCGGGCATCCGGTTCCGGCCCTGTCGCAGGGCGGCCCGGGCCCGCACCCTGGCCTCACCACAGCCCGCCACCAGGCTCTGCGAAAGGGGCCCGGCATGCTCGTAGGCACCTGGAACCTCGAGAATCTCTACCGGCCCGGCGGGCTGTTCGGCCCGCGGGACCAGACCGCGTACGAGACCAAGCTCGCCTCCCTCGCCGCCGTGATCACCGAACTGGATCCGGACCTGCTCGGCCTGCAGGAGATCGGCGAGCCGGTCGCGCTGGACGACCTGGTCGGCATGCTGGACGGCGAGTGGCACACCGCGGTCTCCACGCATCCCGACGAACGGGGCATCCGCGTCGGCTTCCTCAGCCGTACGCCGCTGCGCCTGCTGGCCGACACGACGGCCTTCCCGGAGCAGCTGCGGCCGGTGCAGACGGACGACGAGGGTCGGACCACGGAGGCGGCGGGGCGGGGCCTGCTGGCCGTGGAGGCGGAGGGCGTGCGCGCCGCGGTCGCGCATCTGAAGTCGAAGCTGCTGACGTATCCCGTCAAGCGCTTCCACCCGCACGACGAGGGCGAACGGGCCCGCTACGGCGCCTACGCGCTGCACCGCCGGGCCGCCGAGGCGACGGCGCTGCGCGCGCTGGCCGACACGCTGCTGGCGGGCGACGGGCGGGAGCAGGACGTGGTGGTGCTGGGGGATCTGAACGACGAGGTGCAGGCGGCGACCACGCAGATCCTGCTCGGCCCGCCCGGGTCGGAGATCGGCACGGACGGTTTCGACCGGGACGACGCGGGTGACGCGGCCCGGCTGTGGAACGTGGCCCCGCTCATCCCGGCCGAGCAGCGCTTCTCCCGGGTGAACTCCGGGCGCCGCGAGCTGATAGACCACGTCCTGCTCAGCCACCGCCTGGTCCGCCGGGTCACGGCCGCGGGCACCGGTCTGCCCGCCGAGACGGCTCCCCGGCTGCCCTCGGTCGGCACGGATCCGGCCGCGCGGCGGGACGCTCCGGGCTCGGACCACGCACCGGTGTGGGTGCGGATCGACTAGGGCAGATGCGCGTGCCAGGCCCCCGCGACGACGGCATGATCCGGAGGACAGGCCCTGGCGCGGGCGGCGGTGCCGCCAGGGCTAGCCGGCGACCGGGAGACCGGCGGCCCGTAGCCTGCCGCGCTCCTCGGCGAGGGCGTCGAGGAGGCCGAGTACGTCGGCTTCCGCGGCCTCGGTGAGGAGCCGGTCGAGCCGGCGGGCGTGCCGCGGGGTGAGCCGCCCGGTGTCGTCGAGGTGGACGGCACAGGCGGTGACGGTGTCGACGAGCCGTTCCAGCACGGCCACCACCTTGTCCGTGCCCTCGGTGTGCCGGGCCAGGGCGGGCAGTTCCGCGGCGGCGACGGTGACGGCCGTACGGGCCTCGGCCAGGGTGCGGTAGGCCTCGCGGCGCAGCACCCACCGGGCGGGCCGGTCACCGGACCCGCCGATCACATGGGCGAGATAGGCCTGTGCGGCCCCGCCCGCCGCCGCCACCCGGGCGCGTACCCCGCCGCCCCGCTCCCCCGGCATCGGCAGATGCCCGACGATCAGCACGATCGCGCAGGCCAGCAGGGTCTCGGCGATCCGGCTCCCGGAGGCCTGCGGCTCCCCGCCGACCATCACCAGGGCCAGCACGAGCACCGTCACGACGGCGGTCTGCGCAGCGAAGTGCCGGGTGGCGACCGGGATCAGCGCCCCGCTGACCGCGACGACCGCCACGAGCCCGGCGGGCCGCGGCAGTACGGCGGCGAGCCCGGCGAACACCAGTGCCCCCAGGACGGTCCCCGCGGCCCGGCACAGCACCCGCGAGGCGAGCGGCCCCAGGTCGGGCTTGACCAGGAAGACGGCCGTGGCGGGCAGCCAGTACCAGTGGGCGTGGTGGAGCGCCTGGGCGACGGCGGCGGCCGTCCCGAACGAGAGGGCGACCCGCATCCCGTACTCCCGCCCGCCGGGCCCGAACGCGGTGCGCAGCAGCTGCCGCGCCGTCCGCCGACGGGTGTGCAGCGCACCGCCCTCGCCCCGGTCGAAGGCCTCTGCGGCGCGCAGCAGCGCGTCGTCCAGGGCCCGCAGGGCGGGCGCGGAGCGCGAGGGCGCGGGCAGCGGCCCGGTGTGCGTGTTGCGGCGGACGGCCGCGGCGAGGCGCCGGGGTGCCTCGGCCGCCCGCGCGGAGAGCGGCTCCCCGGCCCAGGCCAGCGCGGTGGCAGCCTCGGCGAGGGGCAGCGCCGCGGCGTACTGCGCGTGCAGCCGCCGCTCGGCCCCGGACCCGGCGTACCGCCGCAGCCGGGGCCCGGCGAGGGCGTCCTGAGCGTGGTCGAGGGCGGCGGTGAGCGCGGCCCGCCGGGCGGTGGCGTACGGGCCTCCGGCGGCGTCGAGCAGATCGGCGACGGCGTCGTAGACCCCCGCGATGGCGCGCCGCTCCCCGTCGAACCGGAAGTCCCCCGCGAACGCCCCGGGCGTCGGCAGCACCAGCCGCAGCACCAGCAGCCACCCGGCCCCGCCGAGGAAGACGATCCCCCGCAGCCATCCGGGCTCGGGCAACGGCATCCCGGCGCCCACGGCACAGGCGACGAGCAACTGCGTCCCGGCCGCCGAGGCGACGGGCCCGACCGCACTGACACACCCGGCGACCAGGCCGAGCCCGGCGAGCATCACCGTCAGGCCGAGAGCCCCGCCGTACTCCCCCGCATACGTCCCGACGACCATCCCGACCGCACCGGCCGCCGCCGGGACCCCGAGCCGCCGCACCGCGGCCCGCCGGCTGCCGGGCCGGTCGTTGATCCCCGCGAGCATGGCCGCGATCGCGGCGACCACGCCGACCGAGGCCCGCCCGGCCACCACGGCCGCCGCCACCAAGGGGCCCGCGGCCAGTCCCCCTCGCACCACAGCACTCCACGGCACCGGCCCCCGCTGCGCCCGCAGCGCATGCGCGAGCCAGAGGGGCGGTACGGGGACGATGCGACGAGACACAGGGCGGCTCCTGCCGGGACGAGGGCGGGGTGTGCCTTCGGGCGACGGTGGCCGGGCGGTGGGTGTAACGCCCACGGTAAGGGGCGTTGTTGGAGGGGATGGGACGGGCGTGTTTCAGGGGTGTGACGGATGGGGCGGGACGGATCTGCGCCTCACGCGCGCGGGGACGCGGAATTGCGCCTCACGCGCGCGGGTCCGCCAGGATTGGACCTCACGCGCGCGGGGTCCGCCGGAATCGGGCCTCACGCGCGCGGTCCGCGCGGAACTACGCCTCACGCGCGCGGGTCCGCCGGAATCGGCCTCACCAGCGCGTGGCCGCCCCCGCGGGCGACGCCTCACACGCGCGTGGTCCGCGCCTCCCCCACGCGCGCGTCGAAGAGCGATTCCGCCCTTTCGACCGCCGCGACCATGGCGTCCGCGTCCGCCGCCCCCAGCGACGCGATGATCGCGTCCACCTCCCGCAGCCCCGCCCGGTCCAGCAACCGCTTCTCGTTCGTCACCCACTCCCCCCTGGCCGCCAGGACGGCATGGCCCGCCTGGGTCGCGGCGACGGCGAGGGCGCCGCAGAGTTCGGTGCGGCGGGCGGCGGTGGCGTGGTTGGCCTTGGCGTAGGCGAGGGTGGCGCGCGCGGTGCCGTGCCAGCGGTCGGCGGCGGAGTGGCGGAGTTTCTCCGGGTAGCGCTCGGGGCGCGGCGGGGTGCCGCGCAGGGGCTGGTTGACGGCCAGTTCGGCGACGACCAGGTAGCTGGGGATCCCGGCGAGATGGAAGAGCAGCGGCTCGACGCGGAACCGTCCCTCCTCGGCCTCCGCCAGCTCGTGCTCCACCACGTCCAGGTCCCGGTAGTGCACGTCCACGCGGCGCCCGTCGACGGTGAGCCAGCCGCCCCCGTTGAACACGCCGCCGCCCCATCCGCCGACCTCGGAGATCTCGCCCTCCCAGCCGAGGGCGCGCAGGTCGGCGGGGTCGAACGGGCCCCGGTAGTAGATGCCGAGGTCCCAGTCGCTCTCGGGGCGGTGGGTGCCCTGGGCGCGGGAGCCGCCGAGGGAGACGGCTTCGACCGTGGGCAGGCCGGCGAGGCGGTCGGCGACGGTGTCGAGGAAGGCCGAGTCGGTGAGGGCGGGCATCAGCGGCTCCGGACGGTCGTGTCTTTGCCTTGCTCTTTTCCCGGGCCTTTTCCCATGCCTTTTCCCGTGCTCATTTCCCTGCTCAGCCCGCCGTCGCCACGCCGAAGTCCGCTCCTGAGATGCCGCCCAGCGCCTCGGCGATCCGCAGCAACGGCTCGCGCAGGGCGGCCAGTTCGGTGCGCATCGCGTCCGCCTCCGGCCAGGCCGCCTCGTGGTCGAGGGGGGCGGTGCCGGCGGGACAGCGGGCCTCGTAGGCGGCGAGGCGGGGGTGCCAGGTGGCGGTGAAGGGCCGGATGGTGTCGTTGATCAGGGCGTAGGCCAGGCTCTGGACCGTGGGCGTGGCCGTGTCCGCGCCCCGTTCCAGGGCGATGCTGTACGTGTGCAGGGTGGCCCGGGTGAAGTCGATCAGGGACTTCAGCGAGTGCAGGGCCTCGCGCAGGCTGCCGGTGCCGGGAGCCAGTTCCTGCACACCGATGCGGGTGACCAGCTCGACCTGGATGTCGAAGGCGGCCATCCGCTCGGACTCGCTGGGCGCTGCCATGGGTGCCTCCCTCCGGCTGCCGGGGAAGCCCAGCGTAACCGGGTCGCGCCGGCCGCACAGGGTGCGCAGGGTGGTGTGCCGCAGGGCCTCGGTGCGGGCGGGGGCCGGATCGTGGTGGTGCCAGGCGTGCAGCGTCACGGGGTGCAGCTGCCAGCCGCCGTCGGGGACAGGGCTCAGCAGGCTGCGCACACGCAGCTCGGCGACGCCGGTCTCGGCGTGCCGGCGGGCCACCACGCGGGGGACCCGGTCGGCGGCGGCGAGGACGCGCTCGGCGTCGGCGACGGTCAGCGGCAGCGGGTGCAGGGCGGCGGCGCAGCGCAGCACGTCGGCGGCGTCCTCGGTGTCCACGTCCTGGACGAGGGAGGCGGTGACGTCCTCGTCGGCGAGCGCGTCGAGGAGGGATCTGCCGCGCGCGTGGAGGCGGTCGTAGAGGCCGCGGGGCGGGTGTCCGGCGCGGACCGCCCGGCCCAGGAGGGCGAGCGCCAGCGGGTGGCCGCCGACCGCCTCGGCGAGCGTGTCGTCGCCGGCCAGCACGCGCGCGTGGAACGCGTCGAGCGGGCCGAGGTCCACAGGGGTGCCCAGTCCGTCGTAGGCACGGCTGCGCAGGGTGAAGAGGGTGTGGCCGAGCGGGTGCGGGGCCGTCATGCGCGCGAGGGCACGCATCGGGAGCCGGCCGGCGGGGACGGAGTCGACGATCCAGAGGAACGGTTCGCCCAGCGCGTCGAAGGCGGCGAACGGGTCGTCCAGGCCCAGCGCGCGCACCGAGTCGTCGTACGCCTCTCCGTCCAGCCAGTAGACGCCGCCGGGATACGCCGCCTCGAAGCGGACGGCGTACTCCTGCGCGAGCAGGGTCTTGCCGATGCCCGCCATGCCGCGCAGCTGCACCGCGCGGGCGGCGGCCCGGCCGGTGACGAGGGGCGCCGTGTGCGCGTGCAGGGCGGAGTGCACCTGCCACAGTTCGGAGAGCCGGCCGAGGAGTTCGGGGCGCGGCTGGGGCACGCCGGACGGGCCGCGGCGCGCACCGTGCTCGGGCAGGGGCAGGGGACCGTCGAGGCGGGCGACATGGTCGCGTACGTCGGCCACGAGCGCGGCCGGGTCGTCGGCGGAGGCGTGCCGGGCGTCGCGGAGTTCGACGGGGTGGATGTGGTCGGTGCCCGGCTCGGGGTTCACGACCATCACCCGGCGCCGCGGGTCGCCCTCCCCAAGTCCCGCGAGATACGCGGTGGTCAGCTCCCACTGGCAGGCCTCGCGCTCCGGGTAGCCGGCCGAGTAGTAGGCCAGCAGGGCCTTGGAACGGGCGAGTTCGCGCCGGATGGTGTCGCTGATGCCGGCGAAGGACGCGACACCGGTCTCGTCCGTGAACACCCGGAGCCCGCCGTCACGCAGCGCCCGCGCGAGCGGACGGACCCGCTCCACATCACCGCGGCTGTAGCTGAGGAAGACGTCCCACACGGCGACTTACCCTACTGTGGGTACCCGGGAGGGCGATCATGAGACACAGGCAGCGCAGGCGGCGGGGGCCGGGCGGCCCGTCGCAGATCACGGCGACGCTGACGATCCCGTTCGTCGGCCAGATATCCGGCACCTGGGAGCCGGCCGACGCGGAGCGCAGCGCGGCCTGGGAGCTGTACCTGGAACTGGTCACCCGGGTCTCGGTCGAGGAACTCGACCCCGAGGAGGGCTTCCTGCGCGAGGCCCTGTCCTCGCTCTACACCTTCTTCAACACCACCCGCGAGATACTGCGCCGCTACGGCCCTGAGGTCGCCCCTCCCCTGGCCCCCGGCCACGTCAGCTTCGGCGTCCTCTCGGTCACGGTCCTCAACCGCGTGCTGCGGCCCCTGCTCGCCTCCTGGCATCCGCGTCTGGCCGCGTACGAGTCCCAGCGGCCCGAGGACCACGACCCCGTCGCCTGGGAACGCTCCTGGGAGCACGCCGACGCCCTGCGCACCGCCATCGGCGAGGTCCGCCAGACGCTGGTCTCCCTGGCCCGCACCCTGCAGGAGGTCGCGGGTGTCAGCGATCTGATCGACCTTCCGGCGCCCCGATCCCCGGGCGCGGGGGGCGGATTGGGCACCCCCCCGCAGGTCAGAGGGGTCCTGACGGCTCCGGGAGCTGAGGACGCGGGCGGCCGGGAGCGGTTCCTGAGGGCGGCCTGAGGGCCCGGCTGCCTCGATTGTCAGTGGGGCGCGTTATCAATGGAGTCATCACGCAGTGTGATGACGACAGGGGGATGAGTGATGACGACGCAGGACATGCCTCGCGACGGCCGGCCGCAGAGGCCGCAGGAGCCGCAAAGGCCGCAGCCGGTCCGGACGCACCTGTCCATGGCCGGGCTGCGGGCGCGCGGATGGACCGCCGCGCTGGTGCGCCAACTCCTCGGCGAGCCCGACCTGCTGCGCCCCCATCCGCTGCTCCGCACCGCCTGGCAGATCCGCCTCTATCGCGTCGAGCGCGTCGAAGCAGCCGAGCGCGGCGACGAGTTCCGCGCGGTCGCGGCCGCCGCCGCACGGCGTTCCGCCGCCGCGCGGACCACGGCCCTGCGCAGGCGACGAGCCCATCGCCGCCCCGGCACGCCCGGCGCCGGACAGGACGAGGTGCGCCGGCGCGGCAACCCCGGCCGAATTCGCGTGCGGGCGCGGCCCGATGCGCGGATGATCGACTGATGGCACGCCGTCCGACCCCACAGACCCAGGAGCGCTCGTGATCCAGCGCGTCACCGTCTCCGACCTCTTCCCGCCTCCGCGGTACTCCCACGCCTCCGTCGTCGAGGCCGGCACGAAGCTGGCGTTTCTAGCCGGGGCCGTTCCGCTGGACGCCGACGGGAAGCTGGTCGGCGAGGGCGATCCCGTGCGGCAGGCGCGGCAGGTGATCGCAAATCTCGAACGGCAACTGCACGCGGTCGGCAGCGACTTGACGCGGGTGGTGGCGACCGATGTGTACGTGGTGAGCGCTGAGCCCGCGGTGCTCTCCGAGGTCTGGGACGTGGTGGAGGCGTCCGGGCTGAGCGTCGGCCCCCACTCGTCGACCCTGATCGGCGTGGCGTGCCTCGGCTACACCGGGCAGCTCGTGGAGATCACGGCCACCGCCGTCGTTCCGGAGGAGATACGGCCGTGACACCGTCAGTCGCCCTGCGCCGCGCCGCCGCCCCCGACGCCCGTCCCGCCGCCGACGTCTGGCTCCGCTCCTTCGCCGCCGCCCTGCCGGGTGTCGTACGGGCCCACTCCGACGACGAGGTCCGCGGCTGGTTCCGGCACGTCGTGGTGCCGCGGCAGGAGACCTGGGTGGCGGAGGCGGCGGACGGGACGGGGGTCGTCGGGGTCATGGTGCTCGACGAGGTGGAGCTGTCGCAGCTGTACCTCGACCCGGACTGGCGCGGCCGCGGCCTCGGCGACCGGTTCGTCACCCTGGCCAAGGAACGCCGGCCGCGGGGCCTCGACCTGTGGACCTTCCAGGTCAACACGCCCGCCCACCGCTTCTACGAGCGTCATGGCTTCGTCGCGGTCGAGTGGACGGACGGCGCGGCAAACGAGGAGCGGGAGCCGGACGTGCGGTATGTCTGGCGGCCGGATCAGGCGCCGCCGGGCGGTCCCCAGACCCGGCGCTTGGGCAGCGGCGCCGCGTAGCTGCCCGCGCGACTGGTCGTCAGCCCCAGCGCCACCAGCGACTCGGCGAGCTTCACCGCCGCTCCCACCCCGTCGACGACCGGGAGGCCCAGCTTCTGAGCGACCGTCCGCTGGAGTCCGGTCATGCCGGCGCAGCCGAGGACCAGCACCTCGGCCCCGGCCTCCCGCGCCCGTTCGGCGGCGGCGAGGAACGCCGCCCGGGTGCGCTCGCCGTCGCCGAGGTCCAGCACGCCGAGCCCGGTGCCGATCACGGCGACGCAGTTGCGGGCGACGCCGGCCGTCTCCAGGCTGTCCTCGATCTGGCCGCGCGACCGCTCCAGGGTGGTCACCACGCCGTAGCGCCGTCCGAGCAGACAGGCCAGGTGCGCGGCGGCCTCCGTGATGTCGACGACCGGGACGTCGACCAGTTCCCGTACGCCTTCGCGGCCGTGCTCCCCGAACCCGGCCATGACGACGGCGTCGTAGGGCGGTCCGTCGTACGTCCGCAGGGTGTCGAGCACGGCGGCGGCCGACAGATAGCTGTCGAGCCAGCCCTCCGCGGACTCCGGTCCCCAGCCGGGGGTCAGTCCGGTCACGGTGGTGCCCGGGCCTGCGGCGGCCCGGGCACCTCGTACGATCTCCTCGGTCATCTCCTGCGTGGTGTTGCAGTTGGTGACGACGATCCGCACGCCGCTCAGCCCTCCGCCCCACGCCGCTCGGACCGGCACAGCGCCGCGTACAGCCCCGCCGCGAGGGCGGTGCCGATGAACCAGGAGTACGGGGCCACCGGGCCGAAGGCCTTCACCAGGGCGAGCACCGCGGCGACCGCCGCCGACGGCAGGAACGCCCACAGCGCCTTGGGGTTGACGCCCTTGCGGTAGTAGTAGCGGGAGCCGGGGGCGGCGGAGAACAGGTCGTTCGCCTCGATACGGCCGCGCTTGACCCAGCAGTAGTCGACCATGATCACGCCGAACAGCGGGCCGAGGAAGGCGCCGAGGCCGCCGAGGAAGTAGTTCACGACGGTCGGGTTGGAGAAGAGGTTCCAGGGGGTGACCACCAGCGCGGCGACCGTGCTGATCATGCCGCCGACCTTGAAGGTGATCTTCTGCGGCCAGACGTTGGCGAGGTCGTACGCCGGTGAGACGAAGTTGGCGACGATGTTGACGCCCATGGTGGCGATGGCGAAGGTCAGCGCGCCGAGCACCAGCACCCAGGTGTTCCCGATCTCGGCGACGAGATACGCCGGGTCGGTGATCTCCTTGCCGAACACCTCGTAGGCGCCGGCGGTGACGATGACCGAGACGATCACAAAGGCGGTCGAATTGACCGGCAGGCCCCAGAAGTTGCCGCGCCGGACCGTGCGGTAGTCGGGGGCGAAGCGGGAGAAGTCACAGAAGTTGAGCATCAGGGTGCCGTAGGTGGCGAGGACCAGACCGACCGCGCCGAACCACTGGCGCCACTGTTCGCCGACGGACACCGGGTGCGGGGTGGTGGTGAGGGAGATGGTCCAGTCGGCCTTGGCCAGAATCCACACGGCCAGCGCGATCATCACCAGCCAGATCGCCGGGCCGCAGAAGTCCTGGAACTTCCGCACGGACTCCATGCCCTGACTGATGATCAGCGCCTGGATCAGCCAGAGCGCGATGAACGAGATCCAGCCGAGCGCGTCCAGCCCGAGGAACGAGCTGTGCGTCCACGACTCCAGCCCCGGCCAGGCCGCCAGCAGCATCACGTTCACGGCGACGGAGGCGAGATAGGTCTGGATGCCGTACCACATGATGGCGATGACGGCCCTGATCAGCGCGGGGATGTTGGCGCCCCAGACGCCGAAGGAGATCCGGCTGACGACGGGGAAGGGCACGCCGTGGCGCTGGCCGATCTTCCCCATCCAGTTCATGCCGATGTAGATGATCACGAACCCGATCAGCAGGGACGTGAAGATCTGCCAGACATTCATGCCGAGGAAGAGCAGTCCCGCGGCGAAGGTGTAGTTGCCGAGGTTGTGGACGTCGGACATCCACATCGCGAAGAGGTCGAAGACCTTCCAGTTGCGCTTGCCGGCCGGGGCCAGGTCTTCGTTGGTGAGCCGGGGGTCGGGGACGAACGCGGCGGTGCCGGTGGCGTCGGCACGGTCGGCCAGGGACACGGGGCCTCCAGGGACGAGGGAGCGGAGGACTGCGGTCGGAACGGTGAGTACGCGACCGGATGAGCGGCCGTTTGGTATACCAAACTGCGCTCATGGTCCCCTCGTCAACCGTTCGGACCGATGTCGTGGCCGTAAACGCTCCGTAAAACGCCACCGGAGTCGGCGAAGATGGCTCCATGACGAAGATCGAACCCCTCGGCGCGGTCCGCGAGCGGGTCCTGGCCGGACTGCGGCAGGAGATCATCGCGGGCCGCCTCCGCCCGGGCGACCGGCTGGTCGAACGGGAGCTGGCCGAGCGCTTCGGTGTCTCCCGGGTGCCGGTCCGCGAGGCGATCCGCGCCCTGGTCGCCGAGGGGTTCGTCCACTTCGAGACGCCACGCCGCACCGTGGTGCGGCGGCTCACCCCGGACGACGTCAAGGAACTCTTCGAGCTCCGCGAGGCGCTGGAGGTCTACGCGGCCGGCCTCGCCGCGTCACGCGCCACCCCGGAGGAGCTGGCCGAGCTGCGCGAGCTGCTGGAGAGCGCGGCACGGGCGACCGAGGCCGGGGACGCGGAGACGATCACCGACATCAACACCCGCTTCCACGACCGCGTTCTCGCCATGGCCGGCAACAGCCTGCTGATCTCGGTCATGGAGCCGGTCGACGGCCGCCTGCGCTGGCTCACCCGGCAGAACGAGGAATGGCCGCAGCTCCTCACCGAACACCGGGATCTGTACGAGGCGATCGCCTCAGGCGACCCGGACCGCGCCCGCGCCCACGCCCTGGACCACGTACGGGCGAACTACCGGTCGACCGTGCGGCACCTCTTCGGGGACCTCGCCTGAGGCAGCTCCGAGACGGGCTCCGGCCCGCTAGCGCCGGGCGTACGCGTCCGTCGCCGCGACCAGCAGATCCGCGATGCCGGGCGCGCCCGCGCTGTGCCCGGCCTGGTCCACGATCCGCAGTTCGCTGCCGGGCCAGGCCTGGTGCAGGCGCCAGGAGACGCCGAGGAGGTTGCCGAAGTCGAGGGCGCCCTGGACGAGGGTGCCGGGGATGCCCTTCAGCAGGTGGGCGTCGCGCAGCACGACCCCCTCGTCGTTGCCCTCGCCGAGGAAGTGGTCGTTGCCCCAGTAGTGCGTCACGGTCCGCGCGAACCCCATGCGAAACACCGGGTCCTCATAGCGCTCCACCGAGCGCGGCGGAGCGGGGATGGTCGCCGTCTCCCAGTCGGTCCAGCCGCGTGCCGCCCGCTCCCGCACCTCCGGGTCCGGGGACTCCAGCAGCCGGTTGTACGCGGCGGCGAGATTGCCGTCCCGCTCGTCCTCGGGCACCAGGGAGACGAACCGTTCGAAGGCCTCGGGGAAGATTTTCCCCAACCCCCTGGTCAGCAGGGTCACTTCGGGGGTCGAGCCGGTGGCGATCCCGGTGAGCACCAGTTCCGAGACCACTCCGGGGTGCGTCTGCGCGTACCGCAGCCCGAGCACCGACCCCCACGACCCGCCCCACACCAGCCACCGCTCGATCCCGAGGTGCCGGCGCAGCAGTTCCAGATCCGCCAGGACATGAGCCGTCGTGTTGACGCTCATGTCGGTCTCGTACGCGCTCGCATGCGGCGTCGAGCGCCCGCAGCCGCGCTGGTCGAGCTGGACGATGCGGTAGGCGGCGGGGTCGAAGAGGCGCCGGAAGTAAGGCAGGCTGCCGGAACCGGGCCCGCCGTGCAGCACGAGCGCGGGCTTGCCGTGCGGGTTTCCGCTGGTCTCCCAGTAGACGTGGTTGCCGTCGCCGACGTCGAGCATGCCGTGGTCGTACGGTTCGATCTCCGGGTAGAGAGGCATCCGAGGAAGCTAACGCCGCAGAGGTCGTCGTGTCGTCTCCTTTTCCGGTACGGCTGTACGGGTCTACGTGCGGTATGGCGGTGTGCGCGGAGTGCGGTACGGCCGTCCGGATCGACTCCGGTACGGCAGTCCGGCCGCGGTCGCCGCCGTGCGCAGCACCTCGCGCAGCATCGCGGGGGTGAGCCGGCCGGTGAAGGTGTTGCGCTGGCTGACGTGGAAGCAGCCGAAGAGATCGAGGCCGCCGGAGCCCTCGGCTCCACGGGGGTCGCCGGAGTCCGCGAGCCGGACATGCGTGCCGTGTGCGAACGCGGGGCGCGGCCTCGGCACCGTCCACCCCGCCTCCGCGAAGGCGGGCAGCGCGGCCTGCCAGCCGAAGGCGCCGAGGACGACCACGGACCGCAGGGTCGGGCGCAGCAGCCGCAGCTCCTGGACGAGCCAGGGGCGGCAGGTGTCCCGCTCGCCGGGGGTCGGTTTGTTGGCGGGCGGAGCGCAGTGCACGGGCGCGGTGACGCGGACGCCGTACAGCTCCAGGCCGTCGTCGGCGCGCACGGAGGTGGGCTGCGAGGCGAGCCCCACGTCGTACAGCGCCTGGTACAGCACATCGCCCGAGCGGTCGCCGGTGAACATCCGGCCGGTGCGGTTGCCTCCGTGCGCGGCCGGGGCGAGGCCGACGATCAGCAGCCGGGCGTCCGCCGGCCCGAATCCCGGGACGGGGCGGCCCCAGTACGTCCAGTCGGCGAAGGCGGCGCGCTTGGTGCGGGCCACCTCCTCCCGCCAGTCGACCAGCCGTGGGCACGCCGCACACCCCGCAATCCGCGCGTCCAGGTCGGCCAGGCTGTCCATGCCTCAACGGTACGGGCGCGGCGTTAAGGTCGGGGCATGGCTTCCGAGCGTACGGACAGGAACAGGGGCGACGGCCGCCACGGGAACCGCCGACGGAGCGCGGACGGGCGCGGCACCACAGCGGCCGCCGGGCCGTGGGACGCGTCAGAGCGCCGTGCCCTCGAGGTCGGGGCGCCTGAGGGCGTGCCGGAGCGCACCGCCGGGGCGGGCCACGCGGAGGGACCGGACAGCTCGCCGGTCGCCGACCGGGAGCCGGCGCGCTCGCAGGCCGACGCTCCGGACCCCGCCGTGACGTCGTCCCAGGGCGGAGGCGGGGCGAGGGGGAACGGCGTCGGCTCCGGTGAGGCCCGGGCCGAAGGCTCCGACGCCGGGGACCCGAACGCCGGTGCGGAGCCCAGGACCGGTCCGGACCCCCAGGCCGCCCCAGACCCCACGGAGGCCCCAGACCCCACGGCCGCCCCGGACCCCAAGGTCGCCGCCGCGATCGCCGCCGCCGAGGCCGCCGGCCCGGCGAACGGGGAGACCGTGCGGATCGACAGCTGGATCTGGTCGGTACGGCTGGTCAAGACCCGCTCGCTCGGCGCCGCCGCCTGCAAGGGCGGGCATGTCCGGGTGAACGGCGAGCGGGTCAAGCCCGCCCACGCCGTACGGATCGGCGACGAGGTGCGCCTGCGGCATGAGGGCCGCGAGCGGGTCGTCGTGGTCAAACGCCTGATCCGCAAGCGGGTCGGTGCCCCGGTCGCCGTCCAGTGCTATATCGACAACAGCCCGCCGCCCCCGCCCCGCGAGGCCGTGGCCCCCGCCGGCATCCGCGACCGCGGCGCGGGCCGCCCCACCAAGCGCGACCGCCGCGAGCTGGAACGCCTCCGCGGCCTCGGAGGGTTCGGAGGCTTCGGCGGCCGCCCCGGAGGGCAGTGACCGGTCGGTCATGCCGACCGCCGCACCAGCCGCAACCGCAGCCGCCAGCGGCACCTGCACGGCACACAGGCCGTCAGGTGCCGCGCGACCGCGCGCGGTCCGCGGAACCTACCGACCCGCCGGCACCGCCCTCACCCATATCCGATCCTCCGTCAGATACCGGTCCACCCTGAGGCCCACCTCCCCCAGTGCCTCCTCGAACTGTTCCTTCGTCAGGGGCCTCGCCCGGAACGTCTGGGTCCAGGTCGCGTCCGGGAACTCGTACTCCGCGCGCACCGACCGCAGGCCCTCCCCGACCGGTTCCGACGACACGATCCGCACGGTGAAGCCGCTGGGGTCGACCCGCTCGCGCGGCACGTCGGTGTGGTAGTCCTCGCCCTCCCGCTGGATCAGCACACAGCCGTCCTCCGCCACGTGCCGCACGCAGGTCCGCAGCAGCCCGCGCCGCACCTCCTCGTCCCCGGTGTGCACGAGGAACGAGGCGAGCAGCACCGCGTCGAACGTCTCGCCCAGGTCCAGGTCCTCGATGGGGCTGAGCACCGTACGCGCCCCGCGGACGCGCGCCAGCATCTCCGGGGACTCGTCGACCGCCGTCACCCGGTACCCCCGCTCGACCAGCGGGTGCGTCATCCGTCCTACCCCGCTGCCCAGCTCCAGCAGGCGCGCGCCCGCCGGCACCGCGGAGGTGATGATGTCCGGCTCCGGCCCGGCCGGAAGCCGTGAGTAGAGCTCGACCGCGCAGCCGTCCGGGGTGATCGCCCCGGGCCCCGTCCCCTGATGTCCCGCTCGCATTTTCAGCTCCATGACCGGCCAACGGCCCGCCCCCGCACGCCCGTTCCCCCGCGCCGCGACACCACCCGTTCGAGTGACGCCGGGACAGGAGCCCTCCCCTGGCCGTGACGGTCGGCGCCGCCCTGGAGCGGAACGGCACGCGGGAGTACGTTTCAAGGAGGAGTGGTGATCCCGATGCGTACGGGCAGTGAGCCGGTGACCGCGCGCAGTGCACTGCGGGCGCGCTTCTGGCTGAGCGTGTGGGGGCTGGTCTGGGCGATCTTCGGCACGGCGGCGTTCGCCCTGGTGGGGCGGATCGGCTGGGCCATCGCCTGTGGCGTGCTGTGGCTGGTGGCCACGATCGACATGATCGTGATCCTCCGGCACATCCGCCAGGGCCCGCACTATCAGCCGGGTCCCGACGTCCCGCCGTACCGGCCGCCGGAGAACTACAGGCGCCGGTAGTCCGCCCGCGTCCTAGTCGAAGCGAGCCGCCTTCAGATACCGCGGGTTCGGGTCCAGCGCGGCCGCCAGCCGGAAGTGGCGCTTGGCCTGGTCGGGGCGACCCTGGCGCTCATAGGTGCGGGCGAGCGCGAAGTGCGCGAACGCGTTGTCCGGTTCGCGCTCCAGCACGATGGTGAACTCCAGCTCGGCCGGGCGCAGTTGCGCGGCGGCGAAGAAGGCGCGGGCGCGCAGCAGCCGTGCGGCGGTGTTCTCGGGGTGCGCGGCGATGACTCCGTCGAGCAGCTTCACCGCGCCCCGCGGATCCCGTGCGGCGAGCAGCTGCTCGGCGGCACGGAAGTCGATGACGTGCGTCTCCGGGGTACGTCCGGTCGAACCGCTGGTCTCGGGCACGGCATATTCCTTCCCTTGCTGCACCCGTTCAACGCCGTGGCGCAGGGCGGCTATTCCCGGTCCGACGCCCTGCCGCGGCGCCGCTACACCTGAGCCGGGCCCTGCTACGCCTGAGCCGGACCCTTCGGCGCGCGGGCCCGGCGGACCAGCTCGGCCCACACGTCCTTCACCCTGCGCTCCAGCTCCTCCAGCGGTACGTCGTTGTCGATCACGATGTCCGCGATCTCCCGGCGCTTCTCCCGGGTCGCCTGCGCCGCCATACGCGCGCGAGCGTCCTCCTCGGTCATACCGCGCAGCCGGACGAGCCGGTCGAGCTGGGTCTCCGGGGCGGCGTCGACGACGATCACCACGTCGTACAGCGGGGCCAGGCCGTTCTCCGTGAGCAGCGGTACGTCGTGCACCACGACGGCGTCCTCGGCCGCCGCGGCCTCCAGCTCCCGGGAGCGGGCCCCGACCAGGGGGTGCACGATCGAGTTCAGGACCGCGAGCTTCTCGGGGTCCGCGAAGACGATCGAACCGAGCTTGGGCCGGTCCAGGCTGCCGTCCGGGGCCAGCACCTGCTCGCCGAAGGCCTCGACGACCGCGGCGAGTCCGGGAGTCCCGGGCGCCACGACCTCGCGCGCGATGCGGTCGGCGTCGATCAGCACGGCACCGCACTCCACGAGCAGCCGCGACACCTCACTCTTGCCGGCGCCGATCCCGCCGGTCAGGCCCACAGTCAGCATGAGCGGAAGCTTAGAGCCTGCCGGTGACAGCGGGCGCCGACGGGGGCCGCCGGCCGCCCCACCCCCGTCGGGCCGTGCTCAGCCGTCTCCCTCGCGCTCCGCCAGGAACCGCTCGAACTCCCGCCCGATCTCGTCCGCCGACGGGATCTCCACCGGCTCGGCGAGCATGTTTCCGCGCGTCTCGGCGCCGGCCACCGCGTCGTACTGGTGCTCGAGACCCTGGACGAGGGCCGTCAGCTCCTCGTCGCCCTCGCGGATCTGCCGCTCGATCTCGGTCTGCGTGCGGTACGCGTCCGTGCGCAGGGAGTGCGCGATGCCCGGCAGGACCAGCCCGGTGGCCGCGGTGACGGCCTCCAGGACGGTCAGCGCGGCGTCGGGGTACGGCGAGCGGGCGATGTAGTGCGGGACGTGCGCGGCGACGCCCAGGACGTCGTGCCCGGCCTCCATGAGGCGGTACTCGACCAGCGACTCGGCGCTGCCGGGCACCTGCGCCTCGTCGAAGGGGCTGCGGTGGCCGGGAACCAGTTCGGTCCGGTTGCCGTGCGGGGTGAGGCCCACCGGGCGGGTGTGCGGGACGCCCATGGGGATGCCGTGGAAGTTCACGGCCAGGCGTACGCCCAGACGCTCCACGATCTGCTCGACGGCCGCCGCGAAGCGCTCCCACTCGACGTCCGGCTCGGGGCCCGACAGCAGCAGGAAGGGCGCGCCGGTGGCGTCCTGGACGATCCGGACGGCGAGCGTGGGCTCCTCGTAGCCGGTCCAGCGGTCGCGCCGGAAGGTCAGCAGCGGACGGCGGGCGCGGTAGTCCACGAGCCAGTCGTGGTCGAAGCGGGCGACGACCTGGTGCGGCAGCGAGTCGAGGAGCCGGTCGACGATCTGGTCGCCGGTCTCGCCCGCGTCGATGTATCCGTCGAAGTGATAGAGCATGACAAGACCGGCCGATTCCTGGGCGAGCGCCATGTCGACGACGGCCAGGCCCTTCGGCTCCCACGTGTACAAACCCTGCGGATCTAGCACAGTGACCGCTCCTCCTCGTGTTCGTACGGGACAACACGGTGTAGGAGACGGTCATTCCCATCCGGGCGAGTCGGGCGGCAACTGGCTGGTAACTGCCCCGCGCGGTGGCCTCGTTGAGGCCCTCGGGACGGCCGCACGACGGTTTCCGAACACACCGAGGGCCCGCACCCCGGATGGGATGCGGGCCCTCGGCCTGTTATCGGCCAACCCTCAGCGGGCTGCGCTCAGCTCTGGCCGCCGGCCAGCTTCTCGCGCAGCGCGGCCAGCGCCTCGTCCGACGCCAGGGCGCCCGACTGGTCGCCACCCTCGGAGGAGTACGAACCGCCGGTCGCGGCCGGAGCGGCGGCCTCGCCACCCTCGGCGGCGGCAGCGGCGTCCGCCTCGCGGGACTTGATGACCTGCTGCTGGTGCTGCTCGAAGCGGGCCTGCGCCTCGGCGTACTGGCGCTCCCACTCCTCGCGCTGCTTCTCGTAGCCCGGCAGCCAGTCGTTGGTCTCCGGGTCGAAGCCCTCGGGGTAGATGTAGTTGCCCTGGTCGTCGTAGGACGCGGCCATGCCGTACAGGGTCGGGTCGAACTCGACCGCGGACGGGTCGGCACCGAAGGACTCGTTGGCCTGCTTCAGCGAGAGGCTGATGCGACGACGCTCGAGGTCGATGTCGATGACCTTGACGAAGATCTCGTCGTTGACCTGGACGACCTGCTCCGGGATCTCCACGTGGCGCTCGGCCAGCTCGGAGATGTGGACCAGACCCTCGATGCCCTCGTCCACGCGGACGAACGCACCGAACGGAACCAGCTTCGTGACCTTGCCGGGCACGACCTGGCCGATCTGGTGGGTGCGGGCGAACTGCTGCCACGGGTCTTCCTGGGTCGCCTTCAGCGACAGGGAGACGCGCTCGCGGTCCATGTCGACGTCGAGGACCTCGACGGTGACCTCCTGGCCGACCTCGACGACCTCGGACGGGTGGTCGATGTGCTTCCAGGACAGCTCGGAGACGTGGACCAGACCGTCGACGCCACCCAGGTCCACGAAGGCACCGAAGTTGACGATCGAGGAGACCACACCGGAGCGGACCTGACCCTTCTGGAGGGTCGTGAGGAACGTCTGGCGGACCTCGGACTGGGTCTGCTCGAGCCAGGCACGGCGGGACAGGACCACGTTGTTGCGGTTCTTGTCCAGCTCGATGATCTTCGCCTCGAGCTCCTTGCCGACGTACGGCTGGAGGTCGCGAACACGGCGCATCTCGACCAGCGAGGCCGGGAGGAAGCCGCGGAGGCCGATGTCGAGGATGAGACCACCCTTGACGACCTCGATGACGGTACCGGTGACGATGCCGTCCTCTTCCTTGATCTTCTCGATGGTGCCCCAGGCACGCTCGTACTGGGCGCGCTTCTTCGAGAGGATCAGGCGGCCTTCCTTGTCCTCCTTCTGGAGGACCAGGGCCTCGATCTCGTCGCCGACGGCGACGACCTCGTTCGGGTCGACGTCGTGCTTGATCGAGAGCTCGCGGCTCGGGATGACACCTTCGGTCTTGTAACCGATGTCGAGCAGGACCTCGTCCCGGTCGACCTTCACGATGACGCCGTCGACGATGTCGCCGTCGTTGAAGTACTTGATCGTCTCGTCGATCGCTGCGAGGAATGCTTCCTCGTTACCGATGTCGTTGACCGCTACCTGCGGGGTGGTGGCGGTGGTCTCGGTGCTGCTCGTCATGTGGGAAAGGGCTCCGGTACGGACATTGAAGTCGTAGGTACTGCTACGCCGGGAGCCCGTTTCGCTCTGCAGAAGCCGGACAGCCAAGGAAGCGCCTCACCAGCCAAAACCGGTGTTGGCGCCTCGACAACCGAGGGGACATACAACAGATGCGAGCGCAGCCTGCTACGTCTGAGGTGCGCAGGCCCGCAGCGCAACTTGTAGCATACGGGGGCGGCCGGGCATGGTCAATGCGCGAAGCCGCACACCCGGGGCGGATCGCCGCATTCCCGGCACAAAACGCCTGCGGCGGAGCCGCATTTCGGACAGGTCCCGAGGCCACGCAGGCGTCGGCGCGCCCCTCCGGTGACACCGCCGGGACGGGTTGGACGGAAGAGTACGACGAGGGAGCCGATCATCCAAGAGCCCGAATCCGCCGAGCACGCGGCCGAGCCGGAGGCCACCCGGCGTGACGCCGGGAGCACCGAGAGCGCCCGGGCCAACCGGGGCTGGTGGGACCGCAACGCGGACGAGTACCAGATCGAGCACGGCACGTTCCTCGGCGACGACCGGTTCGTGTGGGGCCCCGAGGGCCTGGACGAGGTGGAGGCCGAGCTGCTGGGCCCGCCGGAGGAGCTGAAGGGCAAGGACGTCCTGGAGATCGGCGCCGGCGCGGCACAGTGCGCGCGCTGGCTGGCCGGCCAGGGGGCCCGTCCGGTCGCCCTGGACCTCTCCCACCGCCAGCTCCAGCACGCGCTGCGCATCGGCGGCTCCTTCCCGCTGGTGTGCGCCGACGCGAGCGCCCTGCCCTTCGCGGACGCCTCCTTCGACCTGGCGTGCTCGGCGTACGGGGCGCTGCCGTTCGTGGCGGACCCGCGGCAGGTGCTGCGGGAGGTGCGCCGGGTGCTGCGGCCGGGCGGCCGCTTCGTCTTCTCGGTGACCCATCCGATCCGCTGGGCCTTCCCGGACGAGCCGGGCCCGGAGGGCCTGTCGGTCTCCGGCTCCTACTTCGACCGCACGCCGTACGTCGAGCAGTACATCGAGAACGGGGTCGGCCGCGCGGTGTACGTCGAGCACCACAGGACGCTTGGCGACCGGGTCCGGGACATCGTGGCGTCCGGTTTCCGGCTGGTGGACCTGGTGGAGCCGGAGTGGCCCGCGTGGAACACCGCCGAGTGGGGCGGCTGGTCGCCGCTGCGCGGGAACCTGATCCCGGGCACGGCGATCTTCGTGTGCGAGCGGGACTGAGCGTTCGCCCCGAAGAGTGAGGGCACGCGCGCGTGGGGGCCGCTTTCCCGTCGTACGACACTAGGGGCGTGATCCGTTACGACGCCCTGGACGCCCTGCCCGTACGCGGTGCCCTGCCCGCGCTGCGCGACGCCCTGGAGGGGCCCGGCACCGCCGTGCTGGTCGCGCCGCCGGGCACCGGCAAGACGACGCTGGTGCCGCCGGCGCTGGCGGGGCTGCTGGGCGAGGGGCCCGCGCGGCGGGTGGTGGTGGCCGAGCCCCGCCGGATCGCCGCGCGGGCGGCGGCCCGGCGGATGGCCTGGCTCCTCGGCGAGCGGGTCGGCGAGAGCGTCGGCTACACCGTGCGCGGGGAGCGGGTGGTCGGGCGCCGCGCGCGCGTGGAGGTCGTCACGACCGGTGTGCTGCTGCAGCGGCTCCAGCGCGACCAGGAGCTGAGCGGGGTCGACGTGGTGCTGCTCGACGAGTGCCACGAGCGGCACCTGGACGCGGACACGGTGGCGGCGTTCCTGTGGGACGTGCGCGAGGCCCTGCGGCCGGAGCTGCGGCTGGTGGCCGCGTCGGCGACGACGGACGCCGAGGGGTGGGCGCGGCTGCTGGGCGGGGCGCCGGTGGTCGAGGCGGAGGGCGTGTCCCATCCGGTGGAGACCGTCTGGGCGCCGCCTCCCCGTCCCGTACGGCCGCCGCACGGGACGCGGGTGGATCCGGCGCTGCTGACGCACGTGGCGTCGGTGGTGCGCCGGGCGCTGGCCGAGCGGCCGGGGGACGTGCTGTGCTTCCTGCCCGGCGTCGGGGAGATCGCCCGGGTCGCCGGGCAGCTGGGGGATCTCGGGGACGTCGAGGTGCTCCAGGTGCACGGGCGGGCGCCGGCGGCGGTGCAGGACGCGGTGCTGGCGCCGGGGACGCGCCGCCGGGTGGTGCTGGCGACGGCGGTGGCGGAGTCCTCGCTGACGGTCCCCGGGGTCCGCGTGGTCGTCGACTCGGGGCTGGCGCGGGAGCCGCGCGTGGACCACGCGCGCGGGCTGAGCGCGCTGACGACGGTACGGGCCTCCCAGGCGGCGGGGCGGCAGCGGGCCGGGCGCGCCGGGCGTGAGGCGCCGGGCGCGGTGTACCGGTGCTGGGCGGAGGCCGAGGAGGCGCGTCTGCCGCGTTTCCCGGCTCCGGAGATCCAGGTGGCCGACCTGACGGCGTTCGCGCTCCAGGCCGCCTGCTGGGGCGATCCGGAGGCGAGCGGCCTGGCCCTGCTCGACCCGCCGCCGGGCGGTGCGATGGCGGCGGCGCGGCGCGTGCTGTCGGCGATCGGCGCGGTGGACGACGCCGGGCGGGCCACCGAACGGGGCGTCCGCCTGTCCCGCCTCGGTCTGCACCCGCGACTGGGGCGGGCCCTGCTGGACGCCGCCCCGCACGTCGGCGCCGAGCGCGCCGCCGAGGTCGTGGCCCTGCTGAGCGAGGAGCCACCGCGCGAGTACGGCGACGACCTCGCGGGCGCCCTGCGGGCCGCCCGGCGCGGCGGTGACGCCTACGCGGGCCGCTGGGGCGCGGAGGTGCGCCGGCTGCGGGCGCTCGCTCAAGAGGCCGGCGGAGACATCGACCAGCCGAGCACGGGCGATACCGCGAACGATCAGGCGAGCATCGCTCCGGCGCCCGGTGATCGAACGAACGCGGGAGAGGACCGGCTGACCGGACTGGTCGCCGCGTTCGCCTACCCGGAGCGGGTCGCCCGGGTCGACGGCGGGTCGTATCTGATGGTGTCCGGGACGCGGGCCGAGCTCGGTGAGGGTTCGGCGGTGCGGGGCGCGCCGTGGATCGCCGTGGCGGTGGCCGACCGGCCCGTCGGCCGGGGGCACGCGCGCGTGCAGCTGGCGGCGGTCGTCGACGAGGACATCGCCCGGCGGGCGGCCGGGGCGTTGCTGGCCGAGGAGGACGAGATCCGCTGGGCCGACGGGGACGTCGTCGCGCGGCGGGTGGAGCGGCTCGGCGCGGTCGAGCTGGCCGTACGGCCTCTTCCGGAGCCCGCGCCCGGTCGCGTACGGGAGGCGTTGCGCGACGGGCTGCGGCGGGAGGGGTTCGGTCTGCTGCGGTGGTCGCGGGAGGCCGAGGCGCTGCGGCAGCGGCTGGCCTTTCTGCGGCTGCACCTGGGCGAGCCCTGGCCCGACGTGTCCGACGACGCGCTCCACGCGCGCGTGGACGAGTGGCTGGAGCCGGAACTGGGCCGGGCCCGGCGGCGGGCGGACCTCGCGCGGATCGACGCCGGGGAGTGTCTGGGCCGGCTGCTGCCCTGGGCCTCGGGGGACGCCGCGCGGCTGGACGAGCTGGCTCCGGAGCGGATCACGGTACCCAGTGGGTCCGGAATCCGGATCGACTACTCCGACCCCGAGCGCCCAGTGCTCGCGGTGAAGCTCCAGGAGATGTTCGGCCTCCAGGAGTCGCCGCGGGTCGCCGGCGTGCCGCTGCTGGTGCATCTCCTCTCCCCCGCCGGCCGCCCGGCCGCCGTCACGGCGGACCTCGCCTCCTTCTGGAAGGACGGCTACCGGGGTGTCCGCGCGGAGCTGCGCGGCCGGTATCCGAAGCATCCGTGGCCCGAGGACCCCGCCACGGCGGAGCCGACCCGGCACACCAACGCGCGGCTCAGACGATGAGCGGGTCGGGCTCGGCGGTCCGCGCGGGCGCCGGATCGGCGGGGCGGCGGCCGCGGGCCTCCAGCCAGAGGGAGAGGGACAGCAGCAGCCCGCCGAGCGTCAGGAAGCCCCAGGGCAGGTAGGACGTCATCAGGAGCACCCGGGTGCGGTTCGAGCGCACCAGATCCACGGCGTGCCGGATGTAGTCCTCGCGGATCTTCACGTGCCCGGCGAACGCCGTCACTTTCTCCCGGCTGCCGAGCAGGGTGCCGCCGCGCAGTTCCTCTTTGTGGATCTCCTCGCCGTAGACGGGGGCTCCGGTGAGCGGTTCGACCCAGAACTTGCGGACCGTGGTGTACCAGCGGGTGGTGCCGGTCTCGGCGACCGATTCGGGGGTGATGCCCTCGACGGGCATGGCCTTGGGGAACGGCACCTCGGTCCAGGGGATGGTCTGTTCGAAGTAGTAGACCTCCAGGCCGCGGAAGTCCTGGGTGCCCTTGTAGTGGATGGGGGCCGTCACGCGCGCTTGTGCGTCGAAGTACGCGTAGTCGCGTTTTTCGGTCAGGAACGGCCATTTGAACTCGATGCCCTCGCGGCGCACCGGGTCGCCGTCGACCATCTCGCCAGTGGCGTGGACGGGTTCCTGGGTGTGGGCGTCGAAGACGTACCGCTCGGGGATCTTCGAGACCATCTTTCCGTCGGGTCCCTGGACGTACGACAGGCCGTCCCAGACGACGACGTCCCGGCCCGCCGTCTTCTCGATCCGTTCGGAGGCCTCCACGTTGCCCTTGAGGGTCTGCACGATGGTGACCTTGGGGACCTTGCGGGCCTTCATGGTGCCGTAGTCGAGGAGGGTGGCGTCCTTCGCCTCCAGGACCATCTCCTGGTACTGGTGCGCCGGGACCTTGGCCAGCCGGGGGAAGGCGTACCAGCGCAGCAGGGGGGACAGCGCCGCGCAGAACACGGCGAGGGCGAGCAGGACCAGGCTTGCCTTGCGGCGCATCTCGGCCTCCCTGCTAGGGGTCAGGGGTGTGCGGGCACGGTCGTCAGCAGCGGCTTCGGGGAGGTCTCGCCCGCCGGGGAGCCGAGGGCGGTGAGCGCGAGGACGAGAGCGACCGCGAGGGCGAGACCGGTCGCGGCGGCGATCAGGGCGCGCATACGGGACTCCCGGCTCCGACAGCTGATACATCGTCAGGTCGGGGCACCGTAGCAACGCTCGGGCGAGATGAGAACACACGTCGCGCACACACGACGAGGGCGCCCCGTCCGCCGCGGCGGCCGGGGCGCCCTCGCCCGAGGTGCCGTTACGCGCCGGCCGGGGCCGACTCGCTCGTCGACGGGCTCGGCGAGGGCTCCGGCGCCGTCACCGTCAGCTCCACGGTCAGCGTGGCGCCGCCCGTGGTGGTGAGGCGCAGCAGGAACGTGCCGGTCGTGCCGTCCGCGTACAGCTTCGGCAGCGTCAGCAGGCCCTCGGCGTCGGTCTTCAGCCCCGTCAGGGTGCGTACGGCCTTGCCGTCCGCGTCCTTGAAGTAGGGGCCCTTGTCGTTGACCGACGGGTCGTCCGCCGACTTGATCAGCGTCGCGGTCGCCGCGACCCCGTCCGCGACGGCGCCCTCGTACGTCGCCTTCACCTGGACCTGTTCGGCGAACTCGCCGCCCGCGACACAGGTGAGCGCGGTGTCGGAGGTGCGGGCGAGCTTGTCGGCGGCCCGCGCGGTGACCGTGGCGGTGTAGTCGAGGCCGCTGATGGAGCGGCCCACGACGGTGGCGCGGACGGTGAACGAGCCGGTCTTCTCGCCCGCCTGGAGCGCGGGCGCGACGGCCACACCGGCACTGCTGGTGACGACCGTGGCGACCTTCTCCCCGCCGGGGAACGTGGTGTCCGTGGTGCCGATGATGGTGAAGCGGACCCGGACCTTGCCGACGCCCTCGCCGGACTTGGTCTCCGCGCGGGTGCTGATCCGCTCGGTGAACGCGTCGCCCGCCATGGCGGTGAGCTTCTCGGTGCCCGCATCGTCCAGGTGGTGCACCGTGTCGGTCGGGGTCGGCGGGGTGGTGGGCGGCCGAGTCGTGGGCGGCGGGGTCGTCGTCGGCGGGGTGGTCGGCTTCTGGGAGCCGCCGCCCGGGGCGGGGGTGGTGGGCTTCTGCGTGGGCGGCTTCGACGTGGCGGGCGGCGTCGGCGTCGGGCTCGCCCCGGCGTGGTCGTCGCTGCGGTCCGAGGGCAGCTGGCCGGTGCCGTCCGGGACCTCGTGGGTGCCCTTGCGGTAGTACTCCAGCCACGAGAGGACCGTGTTCAGGTAGTCCGTCGAGTTGTTGTAGCTGAGGATCGCGCTGCGCAGGTCGCTGTCGGTGGACAGGTCCCAGCCGAAGCGGCACAGGTAGTGGCCGGCCGCGAGGGCGGCGTCGTAGATGTTGTTGGGGTCCTTCTTGCCGTCGCCGTTGCCGTCGCGGCCCGCCCACTCCCAGGTGGACGGGATGAACTGCATGGGGCCCACGGCACGGTCGTAGGCGGCGTCCCCGTCGTAGGCGCCGTCGTCCGTGTCGCTGATGTTGGCGAAGCCGACGCCGTTGAGCTGCGGGCCGAGGATCGGGCTGACGGTCGTGCCGTCGGCGGTCACCCGGCCGCCGCGGGCCTGACCGGACTCCACCTTGCCGATGGCGGCGAGGAGTTCCCACGGCAGGTTGCAGCCGGGCTTCTTCTCGCGCAGCGTGGCCTCGGCCTTCTTGTAGGCGTCGAGGACGGTCGCGGGTATGCCCGCCGCGGCCTCGCCGGTGACGCCGGGCGTGACGGTGGCACCGCTGGAGGGCGAGGGGGTGGGGCTGTTCAGCGGCGGCAGGTCCGTGTAGTACGGCGAGTTGCCGGTCGCGCTGTCGTCGGCGGGCGCGTCGGGCGAGGGCGCGCCGGAGGAGGTCTGTCTGCCGGCGCCGTCGGTCGTCACATCCGGAGCCTGGGACGCGGCCAGGGCCGCGACCGCTGCCGCGGCCACGGCGGTGTTCGCCGCCCCCTTGCGCAGCCTGCTGCCGAAATGCGCCGCCATGAAGTGAACCCCTCCCAGCGGACGGTCCAGCGTCCGCGTCTACCCGTTCTGTTGGCGTTGTTCTGTTTTTGTGGTTTTGTTGACCGGTTCGACGCACTCCCCGCACGTCAACCCTCGTGACCCTACGACAACTTCGTGCGCGCGGGCACCCGTTGGTGCCCGTTTTTCCCTACTTGGCACGCGCCGGTCACCCGGCTGGTTCCCAAGGTCACGCATACTGGGCGTCAACGTTCGTACCGGGGGGCTCCGTTGCCGTTCACACTCAGCCATGCGGCCGCCGTCCTCCCCGCCGTACGCACCGACGGAACCGGCCGGGCGCGTCTGGTGCCGGCCGTGCTGGTCGCCGGGTCGTTCGCGCCGGACATGACGTACTACGCGGCGAGCGCCCTGCCCGAGGCGATGGAGTTCGGTGACGTCACCCACTCGTTCCCCGGGGTGTTCACGGTCGATGTGGCGGTGGCGTGGGCGCTGGTGGGGCTGTGGCTGCTGATCCGGGAACCGCTGGTGGCGCTGCTGCCGCGGGCCCGGCAGCGCCGCGTGGCCGCGCTGCTGCGGTGCGGGGCGCCACGCGCGCGCGTGCGGGCCGGGCTGGTCCTGCGCTGGTACGTCTCCGCGGCGCTCGGGGCGCTGACCCATGTGGTGTGGGACGCGTTCACCCATCTGGACCGCTGGGGCATGCGGCTGTTCCCGGTGCTGGGGCGGGAGATCGCGGGTTCACCGCTGTACTGGTACCTCCAGTACGGCGGCTCCGCGCTGGCCGCGGGCGTGATCGCCGTGTTCGCCGTCCGGGCACTCCGGCGCGCCCCCGCGCGCGAGCCGTCGGGGGTGCCGGTGCTGTCGTCGCGGGACCGGTGGTGGGCCGTGACCCTGATCGGCGGCTGCGCCGTCGTGGCGGCGGTACGGCGGGCCGTGCGGTGGTGGGAGTACTGGGGAGCCGTCGCCAAGCCCTACGAGCTGATCCCGACGGTGTGCTTCGGCGCGGGGGCCGGGCTGGTGCTGGGCGTCCTCGTGTACGCCGCGGGTGTCAGGATGCGGCGCCCGGCTCCGCTGCCCAGCGGTTCGCACGCCACCACCGCGGAGCGGCCCCGGAGCCGTTCCGCGGCTCGCTGAGGGCGGGGACCGTCGCGGTGAACACGGTGACGGTGTACGTCGGCCGGGGCCGTGGCATCAGGGCGAGGAAGAGGGCCAGATAGCCGCGGGCCAGGTCGGCCCACAGCTTCCAGGCCTCGGCGGTGGCGCGCAGGCGGGCGGGGGACGGCGTACGTCTGCCGATCCGGCGCCGTAGATCCACGGCGGCCTTGCGCAGGACCGTGGTCGGGCCGGCGAGGACACGGGCGGTGCTGGCGCCGGCCGAGAAGGCCGGGACCGGCGGGGCCGCTCCGCGGTGGTGGAGCATGCGTATACCCATGGCGGCATCTTGACGGGCGCGGTGTGGGGGGTGCGTTTTCGCGGGGGCCACGCGAGTGAAGCGGCCCTCCGGGGGTTGGCCGGTTCCGTCTCGTCTGCCTGGTGGGGGTTGTTTCGGGGCTGCGGGCCTGTTGTGGCTGGTCGCGCAGTTCCCCGCGCCCCTGGGTGGGTTACGCCGGGCCGGTTGGAAAGCCGGCCCGGCGACACCGCGATCCAGTCGCCGGAGGCTAGTGCGCCGCCGACTCCCAGTCCGGGCCTACGCCCACCGAGACGTCCAGGGGGGCCCTGAGCTGGACCGCGCCGGCCATTTCGTGGCGGACGATCTGCTCCACGGGCTCGCGCTCGCCCGGGGCGATCTCGAGGACGATTTCGTCGTGGACCTGGAGGAGCATGCGGGAGGTGAGGTTGGCCTCGCGCAGGGCCTGGTCGACCTTGAGCATGGCGATCTTGACGATGTCGGCCGCCGTGCCCTGGATCGGGGCGTTGAGGGCCATGCGCTCGGCCGCCTCGCGGCGCTGGCGGTTGTCGCTGTTGAGGTCGGGGAGGTAGCGGCGGCGGCCGAAGAGGGTCGCCGTGTAGCCCGTCGCCCGTGCCTCGTCGACCGCGCGGCGCAGGTAGTCCCGTACGCCGCCGAAGCGCTCGAAGTACGCGTCCATCAGGGCGCGGGCCTCGGCCGCCTCGATGTTGAGCTGCTGGGAGAGGCCGAAGGCCGACAGGCCGTACGCCAGGCCGTACGACATGGCCTTGATCTTGCGGCGCATCTCCGCGTCCACCGCGGCGGGCTCCACCCCGAACACCTGCGAGGCGGCCGTGGTGTGCAGGTCCTCGCCCGAGGTGAACGCCTCGATCAGGCCCTCGTCCTCGGAGAGGTGCGCCATCACGCGCAGCTCGATCTGGCTGTAGTCCGCGGTCATCAGGGACTCGAAGCCCTCGCCGACGACGAAGCCGCGCCGGATCGCCCGGCCCTCGTCGGTGCGGACCGGGATGTTCTGGAGGTTCGGGTCGGTCGAGGAGAGGCGGCCCGTCGCGGCGACCGTCTGGTTGAACGTCGTGTGGATCCGGCCGTCCGTCGCGATCGTCTTGATCAGGCCCTCGACCGTGACCCGGAGCTTCGCCTGCTCGCGGTGGCGGAGCATGATCACCGGCAGTTCGTTGTCGGTCTGCGTGGCGAGCCAGGCCAGGGCGTCGGCGTCGGTCGTGTAGCCGGTCTTGGTCTTCTTCGTCTTCGGCAGGCCCAGCTCGCCGAAGAGGACCTCCTGGAGCTGCTTGGGCGAGCCCAGGTTGAACTCGTGCCCGGCGGCCGCGTGGGCCTCCTTCACGGCCTGCTGCACCGCACTGGCGAACATCTGTTCCATGGCTTCCAGGTGCGCCCGGTCCGCCGCGATGCCGTGCCGCTCCATCCGGGCCAGCAGCGCGGAGGTGGGCAGCTCCATGTCCCGGAGCAGGTCCGCGGCGCCGACCTCCTGGAGCCGGCCCTCGAAGGCCTCACCCAAGTCGAGGACCGCGCGGGCCTGGATCATCAGCGCCTCGGCCTCGGCGCCGTCGTCCGTGCCGAAGGCGAGCTGGCCGTCGGCCGCGGCGGCGGGGGCCAGCTCGCGGTGCAGATACTCCAGGGACAGCGCGTCCAGGTCGAAGGAGCGGCGGCCCGGCTTGACCAGGTAGGCGGCGAGCGCGGTGTCCATGGTGACCCCGGCGACGGTCCAGCCGTGCTCGGCGAAGACCCGCATCGCGCCCTTGGCGTTGTGGAAGACCTTGGGGCGCGCCGCGTCGGCCAGCCAGGCGGCGAACGCCTTCTCGTCGTCCTCGTCGAGCTGGGACGGGTCGAACCAGGCGGCCGGGCCGGCGGCGGTGGCGAGGGCGATCTCGGCCACCGAGCCGGTGCCGAGCGCCCAGGTGTCGACGGTGGCGACGCCGAGCGGGCCGGTGGCGTGCTCGGCGAGCCAGCCGGCCAGCTCGCCGGTGCCGAGCACGGTGCCGTCCAGCTCCACGCCGTCCGCGACGACCGGGGTGGTCTCGGCCTCCTGGGCACCCGGGTCGACGGCGAGCAGCCGCTCGCGCAGCGACGGGTTGCGGATCTCCAGGGTGTCGAGGACCATCGCGACCGCCTTGCGGTCGTACGGCGCGCGCTGGAGGTCGGCGACCGTCTTCTCCAGCTCCACCTGCCGCTCCAGCTCGGTGAGCCGGCGGTTGAGCTTGACGGCCTCCAGGTGGTCGCGCAGGTTCTGCCCGGCCTTGCCCTTGACCTCGTCGACGCGCTCGACCAGCTCGGCGAAGGAGCCGAACTGGTTGATCCACTTCGCGGCGGTCTTCTCGCCGACGCCGGGGATGCCGGGGAGGTTGTCGGACGGGTCGCCGCGCAGGGCGGCGAAGTCGGGGTACTGGGCGGGCGTCAACCCGTACTTCTCGAAGACCTTCTCCGGGGTGAAGCGGGTCAGCTCGGAGACACCCTTCGTCGGGTAGAGCACCGTGGTGTGATCACTGACCAGCTGGAAGGAGTCGCGGTCGCCGGTGACGATCAGCACCTCGAAGCCCTCGGCCTCGGCCTGGGTGGCGAGGGTGGCGATCACGTCGTCCGCCTCGTACCCCTCGACCGCGAAGCGGGAGACGTGCATCGCGTCGAGCAGCTCGCCGATCAGCTCGACCTGGCCCTTGAACTCGTCCGGGGTCTTGGAGCGGTTCGCCTTGTACTCGGTGAACTCCTCCGAGCGCCAGGTCTTGCGGGAGACGTCGAAGGCCACCGCGAAGTGGGTGGGCTCCTCGTCACGCAGGGTGTTGGCCAGCATCGACGCGAAGCCGTAGATCGCGTTGGTCGGCTGGCCCGTCGCGGTCGTGAAGTTCTCCGCGGGGAGCGCGAAGAACGCGCGGTAGGCCAGGGAGTGCCCGTCCATGAGCATCAGCCGGGGACGGCTCCCGCCGGAGGGGTTGTCGGTCTTCTTCGATGCTGTCTCTGCCACGCCCCCGATCCTGCCACGCCCCACTGACAGTCGGGTCCCGCGCCGGGACGGCAGCGGCGGCGGCGCGGTGGGAAGCGGCCGCGGCGCCGTGCCGGGGCCGCGTCGTGTGCCCCGGCGGGCCTGGGGCCCCAGAGGCATGCCCGCCCCGGCCTGAGCACGTGCTGCCCGGGGCCGGGGCTCGTGGGCACGCGCCCGCCCAAGACCGCGCCGCATGAGCGCGCGCCTTGCCCACGACCAGGTCGCATGGACGCGCGCCCGCCCAGGACCAGGTCGCATGGACGCGCGCCCGCCCAGGACCAGGTCGCATGAGCGCGCGCCCGCCCAAGACCGCGTCGCATGAGCGCGCGCCCGCCCAAGACCGCGCCGCATGAGCGCGCGCCTTGCCCACGACCAGGTCGCATGAGCGCGCGCCCGCCCAGGACCGGGTCGCATGGGCGCGCGCCCGCGCGGCGGCCCAGGCGCCGACCCGGTGGCGGACCCCGGCCCCAGGGCTGATCGCTGCCCGTGGTCCGTGCGAGGATTCGGAGACGTACCTCACACGTGTACGCGAAGGAGAGTGCGCGATGGCGACGAAGCCACCGAAGGCCGACCCGGTCCAGGACGCGCCGCAGGTCGCCGAGCCGAAGCACGCGGCGGCCGGGCTGCCGGCCATCGGGCACACCCTGCGCGTCGCCCAGCAGCAGATGGGCCTCAAGCGCACCGCGCTGACCCTGCTCAGCGTCAACCAGAAGGACGGCTTCGACTGCCCGGGCTGCGCCTGGCCCGAGCCGGACCACCGGCACAAGGCGGAGTTCTGCGAGAACGGCGCGAAGGCGGTGGCGGAGGAGGCGACGCTGCGCCGGGTCACCCCGGAGTTCTTCGCCGCGCACCCGGTCGCCGACCTCGCCCGCCGCAGCGGCTACTGGCTGGGCCAGCAGGGCCGCCTCACGCACCCGATGTACCTCCCGGAGGGCGCCGAGCACTACGAGCCGGTCACCTGGGAGCGCGCCTTCGACATCGTCGCGGAGGAGATCGCCGCCCTCTCCTCTCCGGACGAGGCCGTCTTCTACACCTCCGGCCGCACCAGCAACGAGGCCGCGTTCCTCTACCAGCTCTTCGCTCGCGAGCTGGGCACCAACAACCTGCCGGACTGCTCGAACATGTGCCACGAGTCCTCCGGCTCGGCGCTGAACGAGACGATCGGCATCGGCAAGGGCAGCGTCCTGCTCGACGACCTCTACCAGGCCGACCTGATCATCGTCGCGGGCCAGAACCCGGGCACCAACCACCCGCGGATGCTCTCCGCCCTGGAGAAGGCCAAAGCCAACGGCGCGAAGATCGTCAGCGTCAACCCGCTGCCCGAGGCGGGCCTGGAGCGCTTCAAGAACCCGCAGACCCCGCAGGGCATGCTCAAGGGCGCCGCCCTCACCGATCTCTTCCTGCAGATCCGCATCGGCGGCGACCAGGCCCTCTTCCGTCTGCTCAACAAGCTGATCCTCGAGACCGAGGGCGCCGTGGACGAGGAGTTCGTCCGCGAGCACACCCATGGCTATGAGGAGTTCGCCGAGGCCGCCCGGGCGGCCGACTGGGACGAGACGCTCGCCGCGACCGGCCTGACCCGGGAGGAGATCCACCAGGCCCTCGACATGGTTCTCGCCTCCCAGCGCACCATCGTGTGCTGGGCCATGGGCCTCACCCAGCACAAGCACTCCGTGCCCACCATCCGCGAGGTGGTCAACTTCCTGCTGCTGCGCGGCAACATCGGCCGCCCGGGCGCGGGCGTCTGCCCGGTGCGCGGTCACTCCAACGTGCAGGGCGACCGCACCATGGGCATCTTCGAGCGCCCCGCGCCCGCCTTCCTGGACGCCCTGGAGAAGGAGTTCGGCTTCGCTCCCCCGCGCGAGCACGGCTACGACGTCGTGCGGGCCATCCGCGCGCTGCGCGACGGCGAGGCGAAGGTCTTCTTCGCCATGGGCGGCAACTTCGTCTCCGCCTCCCCCGACACGGAGGTCACCGAGGCCGCGATGCGGCGTGCCCGGCTCACCGTCCACGTCTCGACGAAGCTGAACCGCAGCCATGTCGTCACGGGCGCGCGGGCTCTGATCCTGCCGACCCTCGGCCGCACCGAGCGGGACCTCCAGGGCGGCGGCGAGCAGTTCGTGACCGTCGAGGACTCGATGGGCATGGTGCACGCCTCGCGGGGCCGGCTGGAGCCGGCGAGCCCGCAGCTGCTGTCCGAGCCTGCCATCGTGTGCCGACTGGCCCGCCGGGTGCTCGGCGACCGCAGCGTGGTGCCCTGGGAGGAGTTCGAGAAGGACTACGCGACGATCCGTGACCGCATCGCGCGCGTGATCCCCGGCTTCGAGGACTTCAACGCGCGCGTGGCCCGCCCCGGTGGCTTCGTCCTGCCGCACGCCCCTCGCGACGAGCGACGCTTCCCGACAGCGACCGGCAAGGCCAACTTCACGGCCGCGCCGGTGGAGTATCCCGAACTTCCGGAGGGCCGGCTGCTGTTGCAGACCCTGCGCTCGCACGACCAGTACAACACCACGATCTACGGCCTGGACGACCGCTACCGCGGCATCCGGAACGGACGCCGGGTCGTGCTGGTCAACCCCGAGGACGCCGCCGCGCTCGGCGTCACGGACGGGTCCTACGTGGACCTGGTGAGCGAGTGGAAGGACGGCGTGGAGCGGCGGGCGCCCGGCTTCCGGGTGGTGCACTACCCGACCGCGCGCGGCTGTGCCGCCGCTTACTACCCGGAGACCAACGTCCTGGTCCCGCTGGACGCCACCGCGGACACCAGCAACACCCCGGCCAGCAAGTCCGTGGTCGTCCGTCTGGAACAATCGGCGACCGACTGAGCGTTTGCTCAGCCAGAGCGACCGACAGACGAACGGAGCCGGGCCCATGGGCGAGCAGCACACCGTGAAGTTCCCGCAAGAGGTCATAGACGAGTACGCGGCGCTGGGCGTCGACCTGCCCGCCCTGTTCTCCGCCGGGCACCTCGGCACGCGGATGGGCGTGCAGATCCTGGAGGCCTCGGCGGACCGCGTCGTCGGGACCATGCCGGTCGAGGGCAACACCCAGCCGTACGGGCTGCTGCACGGCGGCGCCTCGGCGGTGCTGGCCGAGACGCTGGGCTCGGTGGGCTCGATGCTGCACGGCGGCGTCTCGAAGATCGCCGTGGGTGTCGACCTGAACTGCACGCACCACCGCGGGGTCCGCTCGGGCCTGGTCACCGGCGTGGCCACACCGGTGCACCGGGGGCGCTCCACGGCGACGTACGAGATCGTGATCAGCGACGAGGAGGGCCGGCGGGTGTGCAGCGCGCGGCTGACCTGCCTGCTGCGCGAGGTCACCCCGGCCGACGAGGAGCGAGCGACCTCCCTGGGCTGACATCTCGTCAACACAGCGAAAAGCCGCCGCGGGGGGGGGGGGGGGGGGGGGGGGGGGGGGGGGGGGGGGTTTGTGTCTGTGCTGGGGAATGCCCCTTGTCGAAGGG
>NZ_JBVIED010000001.1:71652-332498 GCF_055572035.1 Streptomyces sp. NPDC030838
CGCCTGATCCTCTCCAACTACCCCCGTGACGCCGAAGCCCGCCGTATTCCCTCCCCCCCCCCCCCCCCCCCCCCCAAACCCCCCCCCCCCCCCCCCCCTCCCCCCCCCCCCTCCCCCCCCCGCGGCGGCTTTTCCATGCATCGGCCAAGCATTTCCGTAACGGCGATTTCACCCCTCTTCCTTCCTGAAAGCGAGCGAATCCGCGAAAGTGCCGCGGAACGTCGGACTCCCTTTCCTGGGCGTAACTCTTCGTAATACGCGCGCAATACAGCCCCACCCCTCCACCCCTCGGCGAACACCCCGCACCGGCCCCCACAAGCCCTCCCCTCAGGCCTCGCAAGTAGCCCGCAGCAACGATTCCGCGACATCAGCAAAAAGCAAGAACACTGCTGATAAGAGCCGGGCAGGGCCTGCGAGTCTCACCATATGGACCGGGCGAATCAGCCAGAATTCCGCGCTTCCACCCGCCTAGTACCGCTCTGCATTACGTCGTGTCATAACAAGAGCGTCACAGCCTTGGACAGACTCTCCTCCACGTTCCCCACACACGCTTAGAGTCACGCCCAGTCACCGCGCCGACGGATTCGAAGTTTCTTCGGTCCCGCGCTCGACTCGACGTGCTCCACCGGGAGCCGCCGTGCCAGGGAAAGGACCTGATTCGTGCGTCAACGTTCGCTCCTCGCCATCACCGCCGCGCTTGCGGCGGGATCGCTCACCCTCACCGCATGCGGGTCACGCGACGACAGCAGCAACGGCAGCGGTGGCGGCGACAAGACCACTGTTGTCATCGGCGTCGACGCCCCCCTGACGGGTGACCTCTCCGCCCTCGGCCTCGGCATCAAGAACTCCGCCGACCTGGCCGTGAAGACGGCCAACAAGGAGGAGTACGTCAAGGGCGTCGAGTTCAAGCTGGAGGCCCTGGACGACCAGGCCCAGCCCTCCGTCGGCCAGCAGAACGCCCAGAAGTTCATCAGCAACAAGGACGTCCTCGGCGTCGTCGGCCCGCTGAACTCCAGCGTCTCGCAGCAGATGCAGAAGCCGTTCAACGACGCCGGCCTGGTCCAGGTCTCCCCGGCCAACACCGGTACCGAGCTGACCCAGGGCGACGGCTGGAAGACCGGCAACTCGGTCCGCCAGTTCAAGACCTTCTTCCGCACCGCCACCACGGACGAGATCCAGGGTGCCTTCGCCGCCGAGTACCTGTACAACAAGGCCGGCATCAAGAAGGTCTACCTGATCGACGACCAGAAGACCTACGGCGCGGGCCTGGCCGCCTCCTTCAAGACGAACTTCACCAAGCTCGGTGGCAAGATCGTCGGCAGCGACCACATCAACCCCGACGACCGCGACTTCAACTCCGTCGTGGCCAAGATCAAGAAGACCGGCGCCGAGGCTCTGTACTACGGCGGCGAGTACCCGGCCGCGGCTCCGCTGAGCCAGCAGCTCAAGGACAGCGGCCAGGACATCCCGCTGATGGGCGGCGACGGCATCTACTCCGGCGAGTACCCGAAGCTGAACAAGAAGGCCGAGGGCGACCTCGCCACCTCCGTGGGCAAGCCGGTCGAGCAGCTCGACTCCGCCAAGGAGTTCATCAAGAACTACGAGGCCGAGGGCTACGAGGACGCCTACGAGGCCTACGGCGGTCTGACCTACGACGCCACCTGGTCGATCATCGAGGCCGTCAAGCTGGCGGTCGAGGGCAACGACGGCGAGCTCCCGTCCGACGGCCGCAAGGCGGTCCTGGACGCCATGGCCAAGGTCAAGTTCGACGGCGTCACCGGCACCATCTCCTTCGACGAGTTCGGTGACACCACCAACACGCTGATGACCGCGTACAAGGTCAAGTCCAACGCCTGGGCGCCGGAGTACAGCGCCTCGCCCAAGGTGGACTGAGCAGGGGACGAGTAGAGAGAGCTTCCCCCTCACACATTGATCCAGGCCGCGCGGGTAGCGCCCATCCAGCGCTCCCGCGCGGCGCCATATCCGAACCACTCCACGGAGGCCCTGCGGTGAACGAACTGCCGCAACAGCTGGCCAATGGACTCATCCTCGGCGCGATGTACGGACTCATCGCGATCGGCTACACGATGGTCTACGGCATCGTCCAGCTCATCAACTTCGCCCACGGCGAGATCTTCATGGTCGGGGGCTTCGGGGCCCTCACCGTCTGGCTCATACTCCCCGACGGCTTCGCCCTCGGCGCCGCCGTCCCCCTCATGATCGTCGGCGGCATCCTCGTCTCGGTCGCCGTCGCCACCGCGGCGGAACGCTTCGCCTACCGGCCACTGCGCACCGCGCCACGGCTGGCACCCCTGATCACCGCCATCGGTCTGTCCATCGTCCTCCAGCAGGTCGTGTGGATGTGGTACCCGGACGCGAAGAAGGACGTCTCGTTCCCGCAGTTCGACGGCGACCCCATCGACATCCTCGGCGCCAACGTCCAGCGCGGTGACCTCTTCGTGCTGATCGCCGCCCCGCTGTGCATGATCGCCCTCGGTCTCTTCGTCACGAAGACCCGCTCCGGGCGCGGTATGCAGGCCACCGCCCAGGACCCGGACACGGCCAAGCTGATGGGCATCAACACCGACCGCATCATCGTGATGGCCTTCGCCATCGGTGCCGCGTTCGCCGCCATCGCCGCCGTCGCCTACGGCCTGAAGAACGGCCAGGTCGGCTTCCGCATGGGCTTCCTGATGGGCCTCAAGGCCTTCACCGCCGCCGTGCTCGGCGGCATCGGCAACATCTACGGCGCCATGCTCGGCGGCATCGTGCTCGGCGTCGCCGAGTCCCTCGCCACCGGCTACATCGGCGACATCCCCGGCATGGAACTCTTCGGCGGCGGCGCCTGGAAGGACGTGTGGGCGTTCAGCCTGCTCATTCTCGTCCTGCTCTTCAGGCCACAGGGCCTGCTCGGCGAACGCGTCGCGGATCGGGCGTGATACCCATGACCAAGACCACCGACACCACCGTCGACACCACCAAGGTGTCCACCGCCCCGGCCACCCCGATCGTCCCGCTGCCGCCCGCCGCGGCCCGCGCGATCACCATCGCCGGCTCCGCCGTCGCCTTCGTCGGTACGTTCCTCGCCTGGACCTGGACCGAGGAGTTCCCCGGCAAGCTCACGATCACCGGCTACCCGGGCGGCCTGCAGGTGCTCACGCTCGTGGGAGCACTGCTCACCCTGCTGTTCGCGGTCTCCGGCTACGGCGTGAAGGGCCTGCGCTGGCTCACCCCCGGCGGCACCAACAGCCCCGTCCTGCTGAGCGCCCTCGGCGTCCTCGGCACCACCGGCTACGCCCTCGGCGCGATCTCCTACGAGCTGGGCGGCCTGGTCAACCTGGAGCCCGGTGCCTGGGTCTCCGGCGTCGGCGCCCTGGTCGCCGTGGTCGGCGCCCTCGGTCTGCCGGTCGACCAGCCGTACGACGCGGGCGACCCGACCCCGAACCTGTGGGGCCGTATCCGCCACGCGCTGACCGCCCCCGAGCCGGCCCGGGCCAAGGAGCTGCCCTCCTGGGCCGAGATCCTGATCATCGCCGCGGGCTTCGGCGTCGGCCTGTACGTCTTCGCGTACGGCATCGGCACCGAGTACTCCGAGCTGTTCATCGGCTTCCTGATCATCGCCGCGTTCGGCTTCACCGCCGTCACCCGCGCGGGCCTGCTCAAGCGGCTCTCGGCGCTCACCGCCAAGCACCGCAACGTCGCCATGGCGGCGGCGTTCGTCGCGGCGATCTGCTTCCCGTTCACCCAGACAAACGATCAGTTCGCGCTGATCGGTGCGAACATCCTGATCTTCGCCACCGTCGCTCTGGGCCTGAACGTGGTCGTGGGCCTCGCCGGCCTGCTCGACCTCGGTTACGTCGCCTTCCTCGGCGTCGGCGCCTACGCCGCCGCCCTGGTCTCCGGCTCCCCGCAGTCGACCATCGGCGTGCACTTCCCGTTCTGGGCGGCCGTCCTCACCGGTGCCCTCGCCTCGCTGGTCTTCGGCGTGGTGATCGGCGCCCCGACCCTGCGACTGCGCGGCGACTACCTCGCCATCGTGACGCTCGGTTTCGGTGAGATCTTCCGCATCACCATGAACAACCTGAACGGCAACAGCGGTCCGGACGTCACCAACGGCTCCAACGGCATCCCGAACATCCCCGACCTGGAGATCTTCGGGTTCAACCTGGGCCTGCCGCACAACGTCCTGGGCCACGAGCTGACCCGCTCGGGCAACTACTACCTGCTGATGCTGCTGTTCACGGCCATCGTCGTGCTGGTCTTCCGCCGCTCCGCGGAGTCCCGCATCGGCCGTGCCTGGGTCGCCATCCGCGAGGACGAGACCGCCGCGACCGCGATGGGCATCAACGGCTTCCGCCTGAAGCTGCTCGCCTTCGCGCTCGGCGCGTGCCTCGCCGGCCTCGCCGGCACCGTCCAGGCGCATGTGTCGTACAGCGTCACCCCCGAGCAGTACCAGTTCGCCGGTTCCGTGCCGCCGAACTCGGCCTTCCTGCTCGCCGCCGTCATCCTCGGCGGCATGGGCACCATCAGCGGCCCGCTGATCGGCGCCGCGCTGCTCTACCTGATCCCGGCCAAGCTCCAGTTCATGGCGGAGTACCAGCTGCTGCTCTTCGGCGTCGCGCTGATGCTCCTGATGCGCTTCCGCCCCGAGGGCCTGGTCGCCGACCGCAGGAAGCAGCTCGAATTCCACGAGACCGGACAGCTCGACGTACCGGAGGACAAGTCGCTGCCCGAGGGCGCGACCGGCGTCGCCAAGGCAGGGGCGTGACCGCCATGACCACCACCACGACCGCACCCACCAGCACGACGGTGCTCGACGCCAGCGGCGTCACGATGCGCTTCGGCGGCCTGACCGCCGTCCGCGACGTCGACCTCACCGTGAACAGCGGAGAGATCGTCGGACTCATCGGCCCCAACGGCGCCGGGAAGACGACCTTCTTCAACTGCCTGACCGGCCTGTACGTGCCGACCGAGGGCAAGGTCTCCTACAAGGGCACCGTCCTGCCGCCCAAGCCGCACCTGGTCACCCAGGCCGGCATCGCCCGTACGTTCCAGAACATCCGGCTCTTCGCCAACATGACCGTTCTGGAGAACGTGCTGGTCGGACGGCACACCCGCACCAAGGAAGGCCTCTGGTCGGCCCTGCTGCGGCTGCCCGGCTTCAAGAAGGCCGAGCAGGAGTCCCGCGAACGGGCCATGGAACTCCTGGAGTTCACCGGTCTCGCCGCCAAGGCCGACCACCTCGCCCGCAACCTGCCCTACGGCGAGCAGCGCAAGCTGGAGATCGCCCGGGCGCTGGCGAGCGAGCCCGGTCTGCTCCTCCTCGACGAGCCGACCGCCGGTATGAACCCGCAGGAGACCCGGGCCGCCGAGGAGCTGATCTTCGCGATCCGGGACAAGGGCATCGCCGTCCTCGTCATCGAGCACGACATCCGGTTCATCATGAACCTCTGCGACCGGGTCGCCGTGCTGGTCCAGGGCGAGAAGATCGTCGAGGGCCCCGCCGAGGTCGTCCAGGCCGACGAGCGCGTGATCGCCGCCTATCTCGGCACCCCCTTCGAGGGTGCGCCGGGCAAGGAGGAGGCCGCCGAGGTCGAAGCCGCGGAGGCCGAGGCGCACAGCACCACGGAAGGGGACGACAAGTGACCGCTCTGCTGGAGGTCGAGGACCTCAGGGTCGCCTACGGCAAGATCGAGGCCGTCAAGGGCATCTCGTTCAAGGTGAACGCGGGCGAGGTCGTCACCCTCATCGGCACCAACGGCGCCGGGAAGACCACCACGCTGCGCACGCTGTCCGGGCTGCTCACGCCGGTGTCCGGCGAGATCCGCTTCGACGGCAAGTCGCTGAAGAAGGTCCCCGCCCACAAGGTCGTCTCGCTGGGCCTCGCCCACTCCCCCGAGGGGCGGCACATCTTCCCCCGGATGACGATCGAGGACAACCTCCGGCTCGGCGCGTTCCTGCGCAACGACAAGGAGGGCATCGAGAAGGACATCCAGCGCGCCTACGACCTGTTCCCCATCCTCGGGGAGCGCCGGAAGCAGGCGGCGGGCACCCTCTCCGGCGGTGAGCAGCAGATGCTCGCCATGGGGCGGGCGCTGATGTCCCGGCCGAAGCTGCTCATGCTCGACGAGCCCTCCATGGGCCTCTCGCCGATCATGATGCAGAAGATCATGGCGACCATCCAGGAGCTGAAGTCGCAGGGCACCACGATTCTGCTCATCGAGCAGAACGCCCAGGCGGCCCTCTCCCTGGCCGACCACGGCCACGTCATGGAGGTCGGCAAGATCGTCCTGTCCGGCTCGGGCCAGGACCTGCTGCACGACGAGTCGGTGCGCAAGGCGTACCTGGGCGAGGACTAGGTCCCCGGCCACTCACCGACCGCCGCTTCCCCGGGGAAGCGGCGGTCTTTTCTGTTGCCCCGTCGCCTGACCTACTCCAGCTCCGCGGCCCGCCGTTGGAGCTCCTCGGCCTGCTCGTCCCAGTCCGGTCCGAAGCACAGCAGATCGGCGGCGGCCTCGCGGAGCAGCTCGGGATCCTCCGGACGCTGGAGGCAGGCCAGCCGGTAGGCGAGGTTGCGGGCCCACGGCGGCAGGGCCATCCAGTCCTCGGCGAGGACCTCCCTCAGCATCGCGCGGATCTCGTCGGCGGTCGCGAACGTGACCGTCTCGACGAACTCCCGGACGGCGTCCCGGACCTGCCCGCTCTCGGCGCCGGCCTCGTCGAGCGTCCGGCCGAGGCTTCTGGCCGCGGGGATCAGATCGGACATGCCTTCGGGATCTCTCAGCCCTTGGCGGCCTTCTTCTCCTCGGCGTCCTGGATGACGGCCTCGGCGACCTGCTGCATGGACAACCGGCGGTCCATGGAGGTCTTCTGGATCCACCGGAACGCGGCGGGCTCGGTCAGGCCGTACTCCGTCTGCAGGATCGACTTGGCCCGGTCGACCAGCTTGCGGGTCTCCAGCCGCTGGGTGAGGTCGGCGACCTCCTTCTCCAGCTCCTTGAGCTGCGTGTACCGCGAGACGGCCATCTCGATGGCCGGGACGACGTCGCTCTTGCTGAAGGGCTTCACCAGATACGCCATGGCACCGGCGTCCCGGGCCCGCTCGACCAGGTCGCGCTGGGAGAAGGCGGTGAGCATCAGCACCGGGGCGATGGACTCCTCGGTGATCTTCTCGGCCGCGGAGATACCGTCGAGCTTGGGCATCTTCACGTCGAGGATCACGAGGTCCGGCCGGTGCTCTCGGGCCAGCTCGACGGCCTGCTCGCCGTCGCCGGCCTCGCCGACGACCGTGTAGCCCTCTTCCTCCAGCATCTCTTTGAGGTCGAGCCGGATCAGGGCCTCGTCCTCGGCGATGACGACTCGGGTCGTCAGCGGAGGCACGTGCGACTTGTCGTCGTCGGGCGCGTCTACGGGCTGGGGCGACTCGGCGGTCACGGGGGCTCCTTGTTCCGGGCAGGGGTACTGCTGACAAGAGCCTACCTAGCTACGGTAAGGTGGGGGCACGGCGGGTAGCCGCCAACCTTCTTTTTGAAGGGGGCCCCGGTAGCCCAGCGGTAGAGGCAATGGTCTCAAACACCATCCAGCGTCGGTTCGAATCCGACCCGGGGTACTTTTCCTTAGACTTCAAGGTCACGCCAAAGCGGATGTCCACGGTCCCGTGAACATCCGCTTTCTTTGTCTGGTTATCGTCCGCCGCGGTCCTCGCCGATGTGGTGCACATGGACGAGATTGGTCGTCCCGGAGACACCGGGGGGCGAGCCGGCGGTGATGACGACGGTGTCCCCCTTCCGACAGCGGCCGTACTGCGTCAGCAGTTCGTCGACCTGGGCGACCATGGCGTCGGTGGTGTCGACCCGCGGGCCGAGGAAGGTCTCCACCCCCCAGGTCATGCTGAGCTGCGACCGCGTGGCCGGGTCGGGGGTGAAGGCGAGCAGCGGGATCGGGGAGCGGTAGCGGGACAGGCGGCGGGCGGTGTCGCCGGACTGGGTGAAGGCGACCAGGAACCGCGCGCCCAGGAAGTCGCCCATCTCGGCCGCCGCGCGAGCCACCGCGCCCCCCTGGGTGCGGGGCTTGTTGCGTTCGGTCAGCGGCGACAGGCCCTTGGCGAGGATGTCCTCCTCGGCCGCCTCCACGATCTTGGCCATCGTCCGGACCGTCTCCACCGGGTACTTGCCCACGCTGGTCTCGCCGGACAGCATCACCGCGTCCGTGCCGTCGATCACCGCGTTGGCGACATCGCTGGCCTCGGCCCTGGTCGGACGAGAGTTCTCGATCATCGAATCGAGCATCTGCGTCGCGACGATCACCGGCTTGGCGTTCCGCTTGGCCAGCTTGATCGCGCGCTTCTGGACGATCGGCACCTGCTCCAGCGGCATCTCCACGCCCAGGTCGCCGCGGGCGACCATGATGCCGTCGAAGGCGGCGACGATGTCCTCGATGTTCTCCACCGCCTGCGGCTTCTCGACCTTGGCGATCACCGGCAGACGGCGGCCCTCCTCGTCCATGATGCGGTGCACGTCCTCGACGTCCCGGCCGCTGCGGACGAAGGAGAGGGCGATGACGTCGAAGCCGGTCCGCAGCGCCCAGCGCAGGTCCGCCTCGTCCTTCTCGGAGAGGGCGGGCACCGAGACCGCGACGCCGGGGAGGTTCAGACCCTTGTGGTCGGAGACCATGCCCCCCTCGACGACCCTGGTGCGGACGCGGGGACCGTCGACCTCGGTGACCTCCAGGGCGACCTTGCCGTCGTCGACGAGGATGCGCTCGCCGGGGGTGACGTCGGCGGCGAGTCCCTTGTACGTCGTCCCGCAGGACTGCCGGTCACCCTCGGCGCCGTCCTCGACGGTGATGGTGAAGGTGTCGCCGCGTTCAAGGAGTACGGGACCTTCGGCGAAACGTCCGAGCCGGATCTTCGGGCCCTGAAGGTCGGCGAGGATCCCGACGCTGCGGCCGGTCTCGTCCGCGGCCTTGCGCACCCGCCGGTAACGCTCCTCGTGATCGGCGTGGTCACCGTGGCTGAGGTTGAATCGGGCGACGTCCATTCCGGCGTCGACCAGGGCCTTGATCTGGTCGTACGAGTCGGTGGCGGGCCCAAGAGTACAAACGATCTTTGCTCGGCGCATGATTCGAGCCTAGAGCTTACCCGCCGGTAGACAATTGGCCGGGCATGACTACTCAACAACCTTTGCATGAAGGGGTGTTGACAAGCGTTGAATTGTGCGACGGGGCGCTCTGATGAGCAATTCCACAACTCCTTTCCCGAGCACTCCTTTTCCCCGCACGTTTCCCCGCACAGCCCCGCTTCCGCGCTCGACCATCCTTTCGACATTCGGTCCGGCGCGGCATTTCCTACAGGCGGGGCGGCGCCATCGTAAAGCGGGCGTTGACCGCGGCGAACACCTGCTGGCGCTGCGGTTCCAGGTCGAGCGGCGGGGCCCCCGCGGGCTCCGCCGGGCCGAAGGCCGCGGACCGCGCCCGCCCGGGAGCCGCCGGATAGGCCGGGGCCGCCGGCCCCTCCGCGCCGATGTCGGCCAGCTCGACCAGGGCCGCGAGGGTGGTGCCCAGCGCCTCGGCGTACTCGCGGGCACGCTGCACCGCCTCCCGGACCGCCTGCTGACGGGCCTCGCGATAGGCGGGCGAGTTCCGGCGCAGGGCCCACCAGGGGCCGTCGACCCGGGTCAGGTCCAGATCGGCGAGCCGTGTGGTCAGTTCGCCGAGCGCCGTGAAGTCGGTCAGCTCGGCGGTGACCCGGACCCCGCCGTGGTAGGTGCGGACGCGCTCGCCCTTGCCGTGCTTGGTGAGTTCCGGGGTGATGGAGAAGGCGCCGGTCTCCAGCCGCTCCACCGCGTCGCCGTACGACTTCACCAGGTCCAGGACGGCGGCGTTGCGGCGGGTCAGGTCCTCCAGCGCACCGCGCCGGTCGCGGCCGCGGGCGCTGACGGTGATGCCGATCCGGGCGATCTCCGGGTCGACCTCGAGGCGGGCTTCGCCGCGGACGGCGATCCGCGGGGCATCGGGGGTCCCGTAGGGGACAGCGGGCTGGGCTTCGGCTGCGGCGGCGGTGCTCATACGCCCTACTCTGTCACCCTCGGCCGGGGCCAACACCGGGGATTCGCAGGCGAGGTCACCAGATCGCAACCTCGGGGACCTGTTGCCGTCGGTCATGCACGGGTCAGAATCTACGCGCGTCCGTCTACGCGCGTCATCGAACGCCGTCATCGACCGTGGCACCGAGGAGAGCACGACATGCCGTTGAACCGCCGGAAGTTCCTGAAGAAGTCCGCCGCGACCGGAGCCGGAGTGGCCGTCGCCGGCGCGGCGGCGGCGCCGTCCGCGCAGGCCGCGGAGACGGCGAAGGGCACGAAGCCGGCCAAGCGGTACTCCTTCACCGTGATGGGCACCACCGACCTGCACGGCAACATCTTCAACTGGGACTACTTCAAGGACGCGGAGTACTCCGACGCCAAGGGCAATGCCAAGGGCCTGGCGCGGATCGCCACGCTGGTGGAGCAGGTCCGTGAGGAGAAGGGCCGCCGCAACACCCTGCTGCTGGACGCCGGTGACACCATCCAGGGCACCCCGCTGACGTACTACTACGCCAAGGTCGACCCGATCACCGCCGAGGGCGGCCCGGTGCACCCGATGGCGCAGGCGATGAACGCCATCGGCTACGACGCCGTGGCGCTCGGCAACCACGAGTTCAACTACGGCATCGAGACCCTGCGCAAGTTCGAGGAGCAGTGCGACTTCCCGCTGCTCGGCGCGAACGCGGTGGACGCGACGACGCTGCGGCCGGCCTTCCCGCCGTACTTCATGAAGACGTTCAAGGTGCCGGGCCTGCCGCCGGTCAAGGTCGCCGTGCTCGGTCTGACCAACCCGGGCATCGCGATCTGGGACAAGGCGTACGTCCAGGGCAAGCTGGCCTTCCCGGGTCTTGAGGAGCAGGCCGCGAAGTGGGTGCCGAAGCTGCGCTCGATGGGCGCGGACGTGGTGGTCGTCTCCGCGCACAGCGGCTCGTCCGGCACCTCCTCCTACGGCGACCAGCTGCCGTACGTGGAGAACGCCGCCGCCAACGTGGCGAAGCAGGTGCCCGGCATCGACGCGATCCTGGTCGGCCACGCGCACGTGGAGATCGAGGAACTGCTGGTCACCAACGAGCAGACCGGCAAGACCGTCGTGCTCTCCGAACCGCTGTGCTACGCCGAGCGGCTCACCCTGTTCGACTTCGAGCTGGTCTTCCGCAAGGGCCGCTGGCACGTCGAGTCGGTCAAGGCCTCGCTGCGCAACTCCAACACGGTCGAGGACCACCCGTACATCAGCAAGCTGCTCGACGACGAGCACGCCAAGGTCGTGGCGTACGTCAACCAGGTCGTCGGCACCGCCACCGAGACCCTGACGACGGTCGAGGCCCGCTACAAGGACGCCCCGATCATCGACCTGATCACCAAGGTCCAGGAGGACGTCGTGAAGGCGGCCCTGGCGGGCACCGAGCACGCCGCGCTGCCGGTGCTCGCGCAGGCCTCGCCGTTCTCGCGGACCAGCGAGATCCCGGCGGGCGACGTGACCATCCGGGACCTGTCGAGCCTGTACGTCTACGACAACACGCTGGTCGCCAAGCTGATGACCGGCGCGCAGCTGCGGGCGTACCTGGAGTACTCGGCGGAGTACTTCATGCAGACGGCGGCCGACGCGCCGGTCGACGTGAACAAGCTGACCAACGCGAACGGCCGCCCGGACTACAACTACGACTACGTCTCGGGCCTGTCGTACGACATCGACATCGCCCAGCCGGCCGGTTCCCGGATCAGGAACCTCAGCTACAACGGTGCCCCGCTGGACGACGCGCAGAAGTTCGTGTTCGCGGTGAACAACTACCGCGCCAACGGCGGCGGCGCGTTCCCGCACGTCGCCTCGGCGCCGGAGCTGTGGGCGGAGTCGACGGAGATCCGCACCCGGATCGCCGAGTGGGTGACGGCGAAGGGTGTGCTGGACCCGAAGGACTTCGCCTCCGTCGACTGGAAGCTGACGCGGAACGGCACGCCGGTGTTCTAGCCCGCACGCTTGTTCTTTACAGCACGATTGTGCTGGTGAACAGCCTCAGATCCCGTCCGCCAAGGGGGTCAGCGCCTTCGGGTGGCGGCCGGGCGGGATCTGGGGCTGTCGCTGTTCCAGCCCGAAGGTGGTGAACGCGGTGCGGCTCGGCAGCGGGTAGGGCTCTTTGCCGGTGAGCGAGTTGAGGATGGTCGCGCTGCGCCAGGCGGCGAGGCCGAGGTCCGGGGCGCCGACGCCGTGCGAGTACAGCCCGGCGTTCTGCACGTACACCGAGCCGGTGACGGACGGGTCCAGGACGAGCCGGAACGCGTCGTCCACGCGGGGGCGGTCGCGGCTGTCGCGGCGCAGATACGGGTCGAGGCCGGCGAGGAGCCGGTTCAGGGGGCGCTCGCGGTAGCCGGTGGCGAGGACCACGGCGTCGGTGGTGAGCCGGGAGCGGGTGCCCTGCTGGATGTGCTCCAGGTGCACTTCGACCTTGCTGGTGGCGATCCGGCCGGCGGTGCGGACGCGGACGCCCGGGGTGAGCACGGCGTCGGGCCAGCCGCCGTGCAGGGTGCGGCGGTACAGCTCGTCGTGGATGGCGGCGATCGTGCCGGCGTCGATGCCCTTGTGGAGCTGCCACTGGGCGGTGACGAGTCCGTCGCGGACGGGTTCGGTGAGGGCGTGGAAGTAGCGGGCGTAGTCGGGGGTGAAGTGCTCCAGGCCGAGCTTGGAGTACTCCATGGGCGCGAACGCCTCGGTGCGGCCGAGCCAGTGCAGCTTCTCCCGGCCGGCCGGGCGGTTGCGGAGCAGGTCGAGGAAGACCTCCGCGCCGGACTGCCCGGTGCCGATGACGGTGACGTGCTCGGCGGCGAGGAAGTCCGCGCGGTGGTCGAGGTAGTCGGCGGCGTGCACGACGGGGACGCCCGGCAGGTCGACGAGGGGCCGCAGCGGGTCGGGGACGTACGGCTCGCCGCCGATGCCCAGGACGACGTTGCGGGTGTACGTGCGGCCCAGGGCCTCCGCCTCCCCGTCGGCGTCGAGCTGGCTGAAGTCGACCTCGAAGACGTCGCGTTCGGGGTTCCAGCGGACGGCGTCGACCTGGTGGCGGAAGCGGAGTCCGGGCAGGCTCTCGGAGACCCAGCGGCAGTAGGCGTCGTACTCGGCGCGCCGGATGTGGAAGCGCTCGGCGAAGTAGAAGGGGAAGAGCCGGTCGCGGGTCTTGAGGTAGTTGAGGAAGGACCAGGGGCTGGCGGGGTCGGCGAGGGTCACCAGGTCGGCGAGGAACGGCACCTGGATGGTGGCGTCGTCGATGAGCAGGCCGGGGTGCCAGTCGAAGGCGGGGCGCTGTTCGTAGAAGACGGCGTCGAGTTCGGCGAGCGGGTGGGCGAGGGCGGCGAGGGAGAGGTTGAACGGTCCGATGCCGATGCCGACCAGATCGCGGGGTGCTTCGGTGTGTTCGGTCCGGGGGTCGTGGGAGGCGGGGGCCGGGGTCATCGGGGGGTGTGTCCTTCCACCAGTTTCAGGAGTGTGGCCAGGTCGTGGGGCCGGGCGTGGGGGTTGAGGAGGGTGGCCTTCAGCCAGAGCCGGCCGTCGAGGCGGGCCCGGCCGAGGACGGCGCGGCCGTCGGCGAGGAGGGTGCGGCGTACGGCGGCCACGGCGTCGTCGGCGGCCCCGGCGGGCCGGAACAGGACGGTGCTGATCGTGGGCCGGTCGTACAGCTCGAAGCCGGGGTGGTCGTCGACGAGGCCGGCGAAGTCGCGGGCGAGGTCGCAGACCCGGTCGACGAGGGCGCCGAGCCCCTTTCTGCCGAGGGTCTTGAGGGTGACGGCGATCTTCAGGGCGTCGGGGCGGCGGGTGGTGCGCAGGGAGCGGCCGAGCAGGTCGGGCAGCCCGGCCTCGGTGTCGTCGTCGGCGTTGAGGTAGTCGGCCCGCTGGTGCAGGGCGGCGAGGTCGCGGGCGTCGCGCACCGCGAGCAGTCCGGCGGCGACCGGCTGCCAGCCGAGTTTGTGCAGGTCGAGGGTGACGGTGTGGGCGGCGTCGAGTCCCGCGAGCCGGCCCCGGTGCCGCTCGCTGAACAGCAGCCCGCCTCCGTAGGCGGCGTCGATGTGCAGCCGGGCACCTCGGGCCCGGCAGCGGGCGGCGATCTCGGGCAGCGGGTCGACGCGCCCCGCCTCGGTGGTACCGGCGGTGGCGGCGACGAGCACCGGGCCGCGCAGGCGGGTGAGGGCGTCGTCGAGGGCGGCCGGGTCGAGGACACCGGCGGGCGTGGCGACGACGACGGGCTCGGGCAGTCCCAGCAGCCAGGCGGCGCGGGCGAGCGAGTGATGGGCGTTGGCCCCGCGGACGAGGCGCGTACGCCCGCCCCGTGCCTCGCGGGCGAGCAGCAGGGCGAGGTGGTTGGACTCGGTGCCGCCGGTGGTGATCAGGCAGTCGGGTCCGGCCTGCCGTGGGTAGACCTCGGCGGCCAGCGCACCGGTCACCAGTGTCTCCAGCGCCGACGCCGACGGGGACTGGTCCCAGGAGTCCAGGGACGGGTTGAGGGTGCTCGCGGCGAGGTCGGCGGCGGTGGCCACGGCGAGGGGCGGACAGTGCAGGTGGGCGGCGCAGAGGGGGTCGGCGGGGTCGGCGGCGCCTTCCGCGAGGGCGTGGACGAGCAGGCGCAGGGCGTCCGGGTCGCCCTCGTCGGGGAGCGGCTCCCCGGCCGCTGCCCGCATCCGCGCGGCCACCGTGCCGGGCCCGCCGGCCGGCAGGGGGCCGCCCCGCGCCCGGCCGCCGCCCGCCAGCGCGTCGAGGACCGTGTCGAGCAACGGCCGCAGCGCGCCGGGGGCTTCGGTCCCGGAAGCGAGGGGCGGCATGGTCATGCGGTCAGCTTGGCGGCGGCCGCGGCGGCGCGCCCGAAAAGCGCGGGATCAGCACTCGAAAGGGGGTACCGCCGTGTACCGCCGTATTCAGCCCCGGAAGTCCGCTGCGTGATCCTCGGCCCACTCGGCGAACGTGCGGGCCGGAGTGCCGGTGATCTTCTCCACGGTCGTGGTGATCTCGGGTTCGGTGCCGACCAGGCTCCCGAGGGCCTTCAGGAAGCCGCGCAGCATGTGCTCCGGGACGTGCGGGAAGAGGTCCGGGCCGGCCTCCTCCGGCGGGATCTCGACGAAGCGCAGCTCGCGGCCGAGCGCCCGGCCGATGGCGGCGACCTGCTCGGCGTGGGTGACCGCCTCCGGCCCGGTGAGCCGGTGCACGGCGCCCTCGTGGCCGGGGTCGAGCAGGGCGCGTTCGGCGACGGCGGCGATGTCGTCCTCGTGGATCGGCGCGGCGGGCGCGTCCGCGAAGACGCCGCGCACGGTGTCGCCGGAGCGGATCTGCGGGATCCACTGGAAGGCGTTGGTGGAGAAGGCGTTGGGCCGCAGGAAGGTCCACGCCAGACCGCTGTCGCGGACCTTCCGTTCGACCGTGGCGTGCATGACGTGGATCGGGTGCGTCTCGTCGGCGCCCTCCCGGATGATCCCGGAGGAGAGCAGCACGACGTGCCGCACTCCGGCCTTCCGCGCGGCGGCGAGGAAGGCGTCGGTGCGCTCCCCGGCGCCCTGGATGTACAGGAACAGCCCGGTCGCGCCCCGTAACAGCGCACCGGGGTCGTCGAGGTCCAGCCGCACCACCTCGGCGCGCTCCGGCAGTCCGGCCCGCTCCGGGTCCCGGGTCAGCGCCCGGACCGGGTGCTGTCGGGCGACGAGACGGTCGACGAGGGCACGTCCGACGTTGCCGGTGGCTCCGGTCACCACGATCACGGGTTGCCTCCTGAGGGCTCGGGCTGATCGATCTCGGCTCGGTCGAGCCTAGGAAGACCGATCAGCCCCCCGCATCGTCGGAAGGGACCACTCGTGCCCTAGGCCGCCGCCTCCCGTACCCGCAACGCGCGGGCGAGGTCGTCGAGTTGGTCGACGAGCCTGCGGCGCAGGGCGGGGATGGGGTCGGCGTCGCGCAGGCACTGTTCGCCGAGGGTGAGGGTCTCGGTGTCGACGGCGTGCGCGGGGAACGCCCAGCGCCCGGCGGCGTCGGCGATGGCGGGGCCGCGCCGGGCGGCGACGTCGACCGCGTCGGCGTAGAAACGCGGTACGTACGGGCGTACGAGGTCGGCCTGTTCGGGCTGCCAGAAGCCCTGGGCGGTGGCCGTGAAGAGGTAGTTGGAGAGGTCGTCGCCGGCGAACATGGCCTCCCACGCCCTCGCCTTGGCCTCCTCGTCGGGCAGCGCGGCGCGGCAGCGGGCGGCGCCCTCCTGGCCGGTGGCGCTCGGGTCGCGGTCCAGTTCGGCGGCGATGGCGGCCTCATCGGTGGCGCCGAGTACGGCGAGTCGGCCGAGGATGCGCCAGCGCAGCTCGGGGTCGAGCTCGGGGCCGCCGGGCACGGTGCCGTCGGCGAGCCAGGCGGCGATGGCGTCGGGGTGGGCGGCGGTGTCGATGAAGTGCCGTACGGCGATCAGCCGCAGGCCGGGGTGGTCGCCGTCCTCCGTGCGGCGCAGCAGGTCGCGGCAGAGGCCGGCGAGGGTGGCGAGGGCCGCGGGGCGGGCCTCGGGCGCCAGATAGCGGTCGGCGATCTGGACGGTCGCGAAGCCGAGGACGCCCTGGGCCAGGGCGAGGTCGGTCTCGCGCGGAAGGTGGGCGCGGGCGGTCTCCAGGTAGGCGGAGGCCGGGAGTTCGCCGTCGCGGACGGCGTCCCGCAGCGCGTTCCACACCACCGCGCGGGAGAGCGGTTCGGGCAGTCCGGACAGCCCGGAGCGCACGGCCTCGAAGGACTCCGGGTCGAAGCGGACCTTGGCGTAGGTGAGGTCGCCGTCGTTGGGCAGCAGCAGGGTGGGCCGCTTGCCGATGGGCTGCGGGTCGGTCTGCGGGACGTCGAGTTCGACGCGCTCGCGCAGGGTGAGGCGGCCCTCGTCGGCGACGTCGAGGTCGTACAGGCCGACGGCGATGCGGTGCGGGCGGCTGCCCGCGTGGTCGACGGTGAGGGTGCAGGTGCCGTCGGTGCCCGCGGTGACGCGCGGGGTGAGGGTGTCGACGCCGGTGGTGCGCAGCCAGGCGTCCGCCCAGGCGTGCACGTCGCGCTCGGTGGCGGAGGCGAGGGAGTCGATGAAGTCGGCGAGGGTCGCGTTGGCGAACTTGTGCCGGGCGAAGTGGGTGTTGATGCCGGCGAGGAAGTCCTTCTCGCCGAGCCAGGTGACCAGCTGGCGCAGCGCGGAGGCGCCCTTGGCGTAGGAGATGCCGTCGAAGTTGAGCAGCGCGGAGGCGGTGTCCTCGACGGCCTCGGGGGCGACGGGGTGGGTGGAGGGGCGCTGGTCGGCGTCGTAGCCCCAGGCCTTGCGGACGACGCCGAAGTCGGTCCAGGTGTCGGTGAAGCGGGTCGCCTCGATGAGGGTCTGGTAGCCCATGTACTCGGCGAAGGACTCGTTCAGCCAGATGTCGTCCCACCAGCGCAGGGTGACGAGGTCGCCGAACCACATGTGGGCCATCTCGTGGGCGATGACCATCGCGCGGGTCTGCCGCTCGGTGTCGGTGACGGCGGAGCGGTAGACGAACTCGTCGCGGAAGGTGACCAGTCCGGGGTTCTCCATCGCGCCGAAGTTGAACTCGGGGACGAACGCCTGGTCGTAGGAGTCGAAGGGGTACGGCTCCTCGAACTTCTCGTGGTAGCGGTCGTAGCACTGCCGGGTGATCTCCAGCAGTTCCTCGGCGTCCGCGTCCAGGTAGGGGGCGAGGGAGCGGCGGCAGTGGATGCCGAAGGGCAGGCCGCGGTGCTCGGTGCGCACCGAGTGCCAGGGGCCGGCGGCGACGGCGACGAGGTAGGTGGAGATCCGCGGGGTGGGGGCGGCCCGCCACACGCCGTCGGTGTGCTCGGTGAGGCCGTTGGCGAGGACGGTCCAGCCCTCGGGGGCCGTGACCGACAGCTCGAAGACGGCTTTGAGGTCGGGCTGGTCGAAGGCCGGGAAGACGCGCACGCAGTCGTCCATCGCCAGCTGGGTGTAGACGTACGTCTCACCGTCGGTGGGGTCGGTGAAGCGGTGCATGCCCTCGCCGGTGCGGGAGTAGCGCATCGCGGCGTCGATCCGCAGCTCGTGCTCGCCGGCCGTGAGGTTCTTCAGCGGCAGGCGGTTCTCGTCGAGGGTCTCCGGGTCGAGGGGCTGTCCGTCGAGGGTGACGGAGCGCAGCTCGGCGGGCTTGAGCTCGACGAAGGTGTCCGCGTCCGTGCGGGCGGTGAACCTGATGACGGTACGGGAGTCGAAGGTCTCGTCCCCGGTCGTCAGATCGAGGTCGATCGTGTAGCGGTGGACGTCGAGGAGCTGGGCACGGGTCTGCGCTTCGTCGCGCGTGAGTACGGACATGGAGCACATGCTGCCTGATGGCACCGGCACGGGACAGAGGCGGTGGGGGGAGGTGCGGGGGCGGGTGCGCTACGCCTGGCTTCCGTCCCGCGCCGTGGTGGGCTCGCGGGAGTCGCGGGGGCCGGGGACGCGGGCGGCGGGGGGTGGCGTCGTCGGGTCGGCCGGGGGCGCTGCGGCCGCCAGCAGGGCGCGCAGTTCGCGGACCTCCCGGCGCAGGGCCAGGTGGCGCTGGTGGGCGTCGTACAGATAGCGGACCTTGGTGCGCAGCACCCAGGGGTCCACGGGTTTGCGGACCAGGTCGGCGACGCCGAGGCCGAAGGCGGCGGCGGTGAGGTCCCGGTCCGGGCCGAAGCCGGTGAGCAGGACGACGGGGATGTGCTGGGTCTGCTCCAGGCGGCGCAGACAGCGCACCACCTCCAGGTCGTCGTCGCCGGGCACGCCCACGTCGAGCAGCAGCAGGCCTACCTGGCCGCGGAGCACCCGCTTGAGTGCCTGGTCGCCGCTGGTGGCGCGCCCCAGCCGGCGGCCGAGCGGGGCGAGGGCGCTCTCCAGGGCGTACAGCGTGTCCTCGTGGTCGTCGACGATGAGGATCTCGGCATCCGTCGGCATGCCCGTCCCTCCCCTCCCGCGCGGACGGCGGGTCCGCACCAGGCGTACCCCACCAGACTAGGGCCGGGCACTGACAGTGTGTGCCTGCCACCTGACAGCCCGTGCACAGCGCAGCATGCCCCCGCGCGGGCCCCGTGTCACGCCCCGGGGTCGTTCACCGAGGTCAACGGGGAGCGGGCGACTGGCCGTTCACCGCGTCCTCGGCGATGCGCTCGTGGTGGCGGATCACCTCGGCGATGATGAAATTGAGCAGTTTCTCGGCGAACGCGGGGTCCAGCTTGGCGCTCTCCGCGAGCGCCCGCAGCCGGGCGATCTGCCGCGCCTCGCGCGCGGGGTCGGCGGGCGGCAGCTGGTGCACGGCCTTGAGCCGGCCGACCTGCTGGGTGCACTTGAAGCGCTCGGCGAGCATGTGGACGACGGCCGCGTCGATGTTGTCGATGCTGTCCCGGAGCCGGGCGAGCTCGTCGCGGACGGCGGGGTCGACGTCACCGGTGCCGGTGTTGCTGGTGGTCATGAGGGTCCACCCTACGGGGCGGGGGCCCGGCCGATCAGCCGCCGATCACCTTGTGGAACGAGACGTCCGCGTGGCCTCCGGGGACGCCCGGGGTACGCCCCGTCTCACGGAAGCCCAGCTTCCGGTAGAACTCCGGGGCCTGGAAGGTGTACGTCGAGACGACCATGTCCGTGCAGCCGCGCCGGACGCCCTCCTCCTCGGCGGCCCGCATCAGCCGGCTGCCCCACCCGGCGCCCCGCAGATCTTCGCGCACCCACAGCAGGTCGACGGCGCACAGCCCGCCCCAGATCGACCCGGTGAGCCCGCCGGCCGGCTCCCCGGCGGCGTCGTCGATCCGCACACTGAACTCCTCCGGCGTTCCGGCCCCGCAGGCCTCGCCGTTGAAGGCGGTGAGTTCGTCGTCGAGAAGCTTTTCGAGAGCGTCGTCCGGCCCGCCGGTCCGCAGGGACGGCTGGGCGGCGTCGGGGTGCTGCTGTTCGGCGGTCACGGCCGGGATTCTCCCAGGGGGCGGAACGGCGATCGAACGGTTTTCCACAGGCCCGGAGGCGGCTGGAACGCATACGGCGGAGCCGCGCCCCGAGCGGGCGGCTCCGCCGTACACCTCTCGCCGTCCGCGGCTACAGCGCGGAGGCGGCCTTGGCTATATCGTCGGCGAAGGTGCTGACCTCGGTGTAGACACCGGGCACACCGGTGCGGGCGCAGCCGTCACCCCAGCTGACGATGCCGACCTGGATCCACTTGCCCGCGTCGTCCTTGCGGAACATGGGGCCGCCCGAGTCGCCCTGGCAGGTGTCGATGCCGCCGGAGGTGTATCCGGCGCACAGTTCCTCCTTCGGCACCAGCCGGTTGCCGTAGTGCCACTTGCACGCGCGGTCGCTGATGAAGGGGACGGTCGCCTTCTGGAGCTTGGTCGTGCCCGTGCCGGCGCCCTCCTTGGTGTCCCCCCAGCCCGCGATCGTGAAGGTGCCGCGGTTGTACCGCGTGGTGGTGGCGATCTTCAGCGTGGGCTTGTCGATCGGCTTGGCGAGCTTGATCAGCGCCCAGTCCTTGCCCGTGCCGTCGTAGCCGGGCGCCACCTTGACCTTGGTCGACTTGACCTTGATCGCGGCGGAGGAGTTCAGATCGGCGACACCCGCGGTGACGGTGATACGGGTGTTGTTGCCGGAGCCGTCCATGCAGTGGGCGGCGGTCAGGACGATGTCCTTCTTGTAGAGCGCCCCGCCGCAGCCCATCGAGAGATGGACCATGAAGGGGAACTCGTTCTGCGCGGCGGGCTTTCCGCCGATGACGCGCGCGTCGGCGGCGGTCGCGGTGCTGACCGGCTGGAGGCTGGCGACCGCGAGGGCGACGGCTCCGGCCGCGGCGGCCTTCTTCGCCAGCGCCAGGCCGCCTCTCTTCGCGGCGGTGGTCGAGGTATGGGTCAACGTACGTCCTTTCGTGGGGGGTTGGGCGGCTCGCAGTATGTGATCAGACGGCGTGCATGACAAGGACGGATCTCACGCCTCCCGGAGGGAACCCCTCGGGCGAAAATCCGCTCCCCTGCTCGTAGAGTGGAAAGCGGGTTCAAGGCGTCCTGGGGGTCGGCGTGGCGAACGGCGGACCGGTTCAGCACGGCTACCCACACCTGGAGACGGTGCGGGCCGCGATCACCGCGTTGTACAAGCGGCTGTCGTACGACACCGTCCAGACCTTCGCGACCAGCGTGCCCCCGGCCGACGTGGCCTTCTGCGACACCGACGACCTCCATCTCGGCGCCCAGCGGGTGGCCCGCGAACTGGTGCGGCACTACCGGCTGCCGGATGCCCGGCTGATCGTCAGCTTCCGCGAGATGACCCAGGCGGCGAACGTCGAACTCGCCGCGGGCCCGGAGTACTTCGTGGAGCTGAACGACCGCTTCCGCACGCACCGCCGCGACATCGGCGCGGCCCTGGCGCACGAGGTGGCGCACGTCTATCTGCACCGCCTGGGCCTGGCCTTCCCCGGCACCCGCGACAACGAGATCCTCACGGACACGACCTCGACCTACCTCGGCGCCGGCTGGCTGCTGCTGGACGCCTACCGGGAGGACGGGGCGTCCAGCCAGAAGCTCGGCTATCTCACCCCCGAGGAGTTCGGCTACGTCCTCGCCAAGCGCTCCCTGGTCTTCGGCGAGGACCCGTCGGTCTGGTTCACCAGCCCGCAGGCGTACACGGCGTACACGAAGGGCATGACCCTGGCCCGCCGGGACGGGCAGCAGCCGCCGCTGACGGCGGCCGGCTGGGCGGGCCGCCGCCGCTATGCCCGCGACCGGCGGCACGCCCAGGACCGGCACACCGCCGTCACCGACCCGGGCGTGCCCTACACGTTCTCGCCCGACGCCCAGGGGCCGCTGCGGGTGTCGTTCCCCTGCCCGACCTGCCACCAGCGGATCAGGGTGCCGGTGCGGGGGCGGATGCGGGCGCGGTGCGCGCTGTGCCGGACGGTGCTGGAGTGCGACACGTAGCGGCGCCGGAGTGCGCCCCGTGGCGGCACCGGTTCAGCCGAGGGTGACCACCGCCTTGTGCACCGCGCCCAAGGTCCCCGGGGTGATCCGCAGCGACAGGGACGCGCCCGTCGACAGCACCTGGACCGAGGAGTCCTTCGACGTCACCGCCGACACCGCGCGGTTCCACGTCAGGTCGATCGTGGCGCCGTCGCGCAGCGGTCCGGAGACGCAGACGGTGGCGGTGCCCCCGGTCTCGCGGATCATCACGCTCGCCGGGGCGCTCGCCGTGACGGCGCCGACCGTGCCGGCGAGCCAGAAGTTGACGCCGGTGAAGCCGAGGGAGCCGACGCGGACGCCCTGCTGGTCGTTGGTGTTGGCGAGCACGGACAGCCAGCCGGAGTCGGCCGCGCGGGCGGCCGTCTGCGCGGCGGACGCGCCGGGCATCAGGACGTAGGCGTAGGTGGCCCAGGTCGGGTCGGTGCCGTGGTCGAACCACAGGGTCAGATAGCGGCGGGTGACCGGATCGGTCGTGCCGCCGGTGTTGATGTCCGACCAGGCGCCGGTACGGGCCTCGCGCAGCGCCTTGACGGTGGCGCCGCCGGGGAAGACGTAGCCGCCGAAGCCCGCGAGGTGCGCCCACGTGGAGCCGGTGAGGGTGGCGGTCCAGCCGAGGGTGGTGGGCTGGGCGGTGCCGTCGGTCGTGAGGACGTGGGTGCCGTTCGCGCCGAGGTTGCGGTTGTCGACGATCGTCTCGACGCCGGTGCCGTCGCGGCCGTGGATGCCGGCGCCGAGGCAGACGATCGCGTCGTCGAGGAAGAACCAGGACTTCTTGGCGAGCAGGGTGGAGGACAGGCCCTTGAGGTACTGGCCGACGGCGGCGTACGTGCCGTCGGTGGCGCCGCCCACCCAGCGCACGTCGGGCCGGGCCGCGCCCCAGATGCCGCCCTCGCCGTCGGCCAGCGCCTTGCGGGAGGCGGTGGTGCCGGGCAGGCGGGTGGGGTCGACGGTGGGCCAGAAGGCGTCGCTGTACTGGCCGTTGCCGTACGTGCCGCCCCACCAGTAGAGCATTCCGGAACCGCTGTGCCAGGCGCGCAGGTTCTCGCCGTTGCCGTTCTCGTAGTAGGTGATGCGGTTCGAGGCCATGGAGACGCCGGCGGCCCAGGTGGGTCTGCGGTGCACGGCCCGGTCCATGCCGGGGAAGAGACGGTGTCCGGTGGGTTCGGGAGTGGCGGCGGTCGTGCCGTCGGCGATCGCCTTGAGGCGGGCGAGCTGGGCGACGCCGAGGGCGTCGCTGGTGAGGATCGGACGGTAGTAGTCGCGGGCGATCCAGCCCTTGACCATGCCGTCCCAGCGGGTGCGTTCGGTGCTCGACGCGCTCTGGGCGAGCAGCGCGATGCACGCGATGATCGAATGACCGCGCAGATGATCGTCCTGGAGGATCCCGCGCGTGTCGGTCTTCTGCACGCCCCGGCTGATCGCGCGGCCCGCGACGCCGTCCATGGCGAGGCCGTTGAACAGGAACGGCGCGTACGCCTTCTCGACCGAGTCGAAGACGATCTGCCGGTTGGGGTCGGTGACCTCCCAGGCCGATCCCTTGAGCAGAGCGAACAGCAGGGACAGTCCGCCGAGCATCACCGCGCCGTACGAACCGGCGTAGGGCACATAGGTGTGCTGGATGAAGCTGCCGTCGGCGTACAGGCCGTCGCCGGAGGTGACGTACGGGAAGACGGGGCTGAGTGCGTCCCTCGCCAGGGTGATCTTCGCGGCGTTCTTGCCGATCACGCCGCGCAGGGCGAGGACCCGGCACAGGTCGACGCGGTTGGCGCCGGTGGAGGTGCCGGTGTAGGCGGCGACGGCGCTGTCGGGGACGAAGTGGTCGACGGCGGCGGTGTGGTTCGCGATGCGCGTCGCGCCGAGGTGGTCGTACAGATGGGCGCAGATGTCGAGCAGGGCCTGTGGGATGCCGATCTGCCAGTTGTACCAGTTGCCGTAGCGGGCCTGGCTCGCGTTGTAGGCCTCGTCGTGCAGGTGGTCGAGGCCGGTGAGGATGTCGGCGAGGAGGCCGGCGTCGCCGGTCAGGCCGGTGCCGGGCTGGACATAGGCCTCGGTGAGGGTGCGCAGCCGCTGGTAGCTGGTCTGGAGGTGGCCGGAGTAGGTGTAGGACTCGCTGTCGGTGTCCGGCTCGGGGTCGGCGTAGCCGAGGCCGGGCCACAGGGAGCCCGCGGTGGGGTTCATGGTGGCGCGCAGTGCGGCGGCGGTGTCCCCGAGGGCGGCGAGCCGGCCGGCGTAGGGCTCGGCGGTGGGGTCGTAGCCGGTGCCCAGGAGGAGGTCGCGCCACTTCAGGCGGAGGGTGTCGTAGGCGTCGGCGGCGTGGGCGGTGCCGGTCGCCGTGAGCGGGAGGGGTGCGCCGGCGACGGCCACGAGGGCCGCGCGCAGCACGGTGCGGCGGGAGAGAGGGGAGGGCATGCGGAAGTACCTCCGGAGAGGGAAGGAGGGTGCGTCGTCGGGCCCGGTTCCGCGCTAGGGTGAGCGGTTTCTAACACAACCGCACAGAGAGCGGCAATGAAATGCGCATTGCATCGCTCAATTGATGTTCATTGATTGTTCGAGCAGAAACGTTCACAATCGATCAGGCGGACGCTAGACTCGAGGTCGGCCCGGTCGACAATCACGAGGGGAGCCCGGTCACGTGCACGCCGAAGAGAGGCACCAGGAGATTCTCCACAGGCTGCGCGAGCGGGGGTCGATCCGGGTCAGCGACGTCGCCGCGGAGCTGAACGTCTCGCCCATCACCGTCCGCCGGGACGTCGAGGCGCTGGCCGAACGCGGCCTGGTCACCCGGGTGCACGGCGGAGCGGTGCTGCCGGAGGGCCCGGACGAACAGGCGCCTGCGGGCGCCACCGCTCCGGGCCGCGGCGGCCGGGAGGCGGTCTTCGGCCTGATCGTCCCGGCGGCGGACTACTACTACCCCGAGGTGATCAAGGGCGCCCGGGAGGCCGCCGCCGCGCGCGGCGTCCGCCTCGTCCTCGGCATCTCCCAGTACGACCCCGAGGAGGAGCGGGCCCAGGCCCAGCGGATGCTCGCCGACGGCATCGACGGCCTGCTCATCACCCCGTGCGGCCCGGCCTCGGCACGCTCCTGGCTCGCCGGGCTGACCGTGCCGTACGTCCTGGTGGAGCGGCGGCCCGCCGATGACGCGTGGGGCGCCGAGCGGGTGGTCACGGACCACGCCCACGGCGCCCGGATCGCCGTTCGCCATCTGGCCGACGGCGACCGCGAGCGGATCGGGCTGCTGCTGCGGGAGGACAGCCCGCACGGCGCGCTGGTCCTGGAGGGCTACCGGGCCGGTCTGACGGCGGTCGGGCTGCCGGTGGACGACTCCCTGCTGTTCCGGCTGCCGCCGCCGGGCGGTGACTCCGCCGAACGCGAGCGGGTGCTCGCCGAGTTCACCGACGCGGTCGCCGGCGGCCGGCTCGACGCGGCGATCGTCCACAACGACCACGACGCCATCGTCGTCCTCCAGCGGCTGCGCGCGCGGGGCGTCGAGGTGCCGGGGGACATGGCGCTCGTCGCCTACGACGACGAGGTGGCCGCCCTCGCCGACATCGCGCTGACCGCGGTCGCCCCGCCGAAGCACGCGGTGGGCGCCGCCGCGGTGGACCTGCTGGCGCAGCGGCTGGCCGACCCGGGCCGCCCCCGTCACCGGCTGGCGATCCTGCCGGAGCTGCACGTACGGGAGTCCAGCTCCTAGCTCCGCCGGGCGTATCCCGTTTTCCCCGTTCACGTACGAACCGGAGAACCCTCATGTTCGACATATCACCCGAGGGTTTCTCCCTCGGCGGCCGTCCGCTGCGCGTCCTGTCCGGCGCCCTGCACTACTTCCGCGTCCTGCCCGAGCAGTGGCCGCACCGGCTGCGGATGCTGCGCGCGATGGGCCTGAACACGGTGGAGACGTACGTCCCGTGGAACCTCCACGAGCCGCGCCCCGGCGTGTACGACTTCACCGGCCTCGCGGACCTGGACCGCTTTCTGCGCACCGCGCGCGCGGAGGGTCTGTACGCGATCGTGCGGCCCTCGCCGTACATCTGCGCCGAGTGGGAGAACGGCGGACTGCCCTGGTGGCTGCTCGCGGACCCCGAGGTACGGGCGCTGCGCTGCCGGGACGCGGCGTACCAGGCCCATGTGGACCGCTGGTACGACCGGCTGGTGCCGGTGATCGCCGCGCACCAGGTCACCCGGGGCGGCACCGTGCTGATGGTGCAGGTGGAGAACGAGTACGGCTCGTACGGCACCGACACGGGGCATCTGGAGCGCCTGGCCGCGGGGCTGCGCTCGCGCGGCATCGACGTGCCGCTGTTCACCTCGGACGGGCCGGACGACTTCTTCCTGACCGGCGGCACCCTGCCGGGCACCCTGGCGACGGTGAACTTCGGCAGCCGGGCCGGGGAGGCGTTCGCCTCGCTGGCGCGGCTGCGGCCGAAGGACCCGCCGATGTGCATGGAGTTCTGGTGCGGCTGGTTCGACCACTGGGGCGAGGAGCACGTCGTACGGGAGCCGGCGGACGCGGCCGGCACGCTCGCCGAGATCCTGCGGGCGGGCGCCTCGGTCAACATCTACATGGCGCACGGCGGCACCAACTTCTCCACCTGGGCGGGCGCCAACACCGCGGACCCGGCCACCGGGGCGCGCTACCAGCCGACGGTGACGTCGTACGACTACGACGCCCCGATCGACGAACGCGGCGGTGTCACCGAGAAGTTCCGGGCCTTCCGCGAGGTGCTGCGGCCGTACGCCGACGGCCCGCTGCCGGAGCCGGAGCCGCCCGCGCCGCTGCTGCCGTCCGCGCGGGTCGAACTCACCGAGGCGCTGCGGCTGTCCGACGTCTTCGACGCGCTGGCCGGACCGGAGACGACGGCCCCGCTGCCGCCGTCCTTCGAGGAACTGGGCATCGGGCACGGGCTGGTGCGGTACCGCTCGCGGGTGCCCGGACCGCGCGGGCCGTATCCGCTGTCCGCGCAGGGGCTCGGCGACCGCGCCCATGTCTACCTGGACGGGGTGTACGCCGGGGTGCTGGAGCGGGACGGGACCGAGGCGGTGCCGGACGTGGCGGTGCCGGAGGCGGGAGCCCGGGTGGAGCTGCTCGTCGAGTCCATGGGGCGGGTCAACTACGGCGCCGGGCTGGGCGACCGCAAGGGCGTACGGCGGGTGCTGCACACCCAGCAGCTGCTGCACGGCTGGGCGGCGCGGGGCGTGGAGCTGGGGCATGGGACGCCGGAGCGGCTGCCGTGGGACGCCGCCGAGGGCCCCGGCACCGATACCGGTCCCGTGTTCCTGCGCGGGTTCCTCGACGTGGCGGCGCCCGGTGACGCGTATCTGGCGCTGCCCGGCGCCGGCAAGGGCTATGTCTGGGTGAACGGCTTCTGCCTGGGCCGTTACTGGCCGGCCCGCGGGCCGCAGCGGACGCTCTACCTGCCGTGGCCGCTGCTGCGGGCGGGGCGGAACGAGGTCGTGGTGCTGGAGCTGGACGCGGACGCGGGGACGGTTCCGGCGGCCGTGGAGACGCGGGACGCGCCCGAGCTGGGCTGAACAGCAAGCTCGAACGAACAAAGTTGAGATCGAATCTGTCGCTTTCTCTGATTGATTGTTCGTTTCTATTGACTCTGATCGGTCCTGCACGAATGATGTGCGTCATTCGCCTCGCCCATCCGTAGGAGTCAGTGCCATGAAGCCGTCCTCGCCCGCCCTCGCCGCCGCGGTGGCGTCTCTCGCCCTTCTCGCCACCGCGTGCGGCGGCTCCGACGCCGACCAGGCGGGCACCGGCACCGCCGAACAGCCCGTCGAGATCACCTACTGGTCCTGGATGCCCGGCACCAAGGAGATGGCCGAGGCGTTCAACCGGACCCACAAGAACATCAAGGTCACGTTCTCCGAGATACCGGCCGGTCTCAACGGCGGCTACGACAAGCTCGCCAAGGCGGTGAAGGCGGGCAACGCCCCGGACGTCGTCAACGTCGAGTACCAGGCGCTGCCCGACCTGGTCACCCAGGGACTGCTGCGGGACTCCTCCGCCGAACTGGCGAAGCCGGTCGCGTCGTACGCCCCCGAGTCCGTGCGCGGCCTCGTCACCCTCGGCGGGAAGACCTGGGCGGCCCCCTACGACGTGGCCCCGCAGACGCTGTACTACCGCAAGGACCTGTTCGAGAAGTACGGCGTCGAAGTGCCCCGGACCTGGGACGAGTTCCGCACCGCCGCCGAGAAGGTGAAGACCGCCTCCGACGGCGAGGCCCGCATCCTGGATTTCTGGGGCGACGACACCGCCACCTGGGCCGGGCTCGCCCAGCAGGCCGGTGCCCGCTGGTACGGCTCGTCCGGCGACGCCTGGACGGTGAACATCACCGACCCGGCCACCAAGAAGGTCGCCGACTACTGGAAGGACCTGGTCAAGGACGACCTGGTGCTCAACCACAAGGCGTGGAGCCCCGAGGCGACCAAGGCGGTCACCGACTCCCGGGCGATCGCGCTGATCGGCGCCTCCTGGAGCGCGGGCGGCATCAAGACGACGTACCCGAAGCAGTCCGGCAAGTGGGCCGAGGCGCCGCTGCCGCACTGGGGCACGCCCGCGACCGGCGCGGTCGGCGGCTCCTCGTTCGCGCTGACCAAGGACACCGACAAGGCCGCGGCGGCCGCCGAGTTCGCCGTCTGGGCCACCACCGACCCGGCCGCGGTCAAGTCCCGCCTGGCCGCGGGCACGTCCAGCGCGCTGCCCGCGAGCGAGGAGCTGCGCGCCACCGCGAAGGAGTCGTTCGACGCGGAGTACTTCGGCGGGCAGGACATTTACGAGGTCGCGGGCGCGCAGGTGTCGACGATCGCCGAGGGCTGGGTGTGGAGCCCGGTGCACAACTCCACGACGTTGACGCTGCAGACGGAGTTCGGGAAGGCGCAGAAGAGCGGGGAGTTCTGGGAGGCGTTCCAGGCGGGGCAGGTCGCGGCGGAGAAGGCGATCAAGGATCGCGGGCTGAAGCTCGCGGAGTGACCGCGTGGGAGCAGGGGCTGAGGCAGCCCCCGGCCCCTGCTCCCCTCCCCAGCAGTCGCCGGCCTTGGCCCCAGGAGTTCCCATGGCATCCACCCGGCCCGCCCCCGGGCCCCGCAAGCGGCCTGCCGCCGCGTTCGCCCCCGCCCTCTTCCTCGCCCCCTTCCTCCTCCTCTTCCTCCTCACCCTGCTCGCCCCGATCGGCTACGCGGTCTGGATGAGCCTGTTCCGGGATCAGGCGGCGTCCGGGCTGGGGTTCGGCGGGACGGAGACGCTGTTCGTCGGCGTCGACAACTATCTGCGCGCGCTGACCGACCCGGGCTTCCGCCGCGGTTTCGCGCACATCGCGCTGTACTGCGCGGTCTACATCCCGGTGATGGTCGGCGGCGCCCTGGCGCTCGCGCTGCTGCTGGACTCGGCGCTGGCCCGCGCGAAGCGGTTCTTCCAGCTGGCGTACTTCCTGCCGCACGCGGTGCCCGGTCTGATCGCGGCGATCATCTGGGGGTTTCTCTACACGCCCGGCCTCAGTCCGGTGATCGACTTCCTGTCCGTGTTCGGCGCGGACTGGGACCTGCTGGGCCCCGACGCGGTGCTGTTCTCCATGGCCAACGCGGCGACCTGGCAGTGGATCGGCTACAACATGGTGATCTTCTACGCCGCTCTCCAGGCCGTGCCGCGCGAGACGCTGGAGGCGGCCGTGATGGACGGCGCCGGCCAGTTGCGCACCGCCTGGTCGGTGAAGGTGCCGATGATCCGTTCGTCGATCGTGCTCACGTGTCTCTTCACCGCGGTCGGTTCGATCCAGCTGTTCAACGAACCCGAGGTGCTGCGCGCTCGATCATCCGCGATCTCCCCGGAGTGGAGCCCGGTGATGTTCATCTACCAGGCCGCCTTCACCGAGCACGACTACGGCCTGGCCGCCGCGGCCTCCCTGCTGCTCGCGGTGCTGGGCGCCGCCCTGTCGTTCGTCATCACGCGGCTCGGCAACCGCTGGAAGGAGGCCTGAGCATGGCCGTCGACACCGCAGCCCCGCACCGCGAGGCGCCCACCGCCCCCGCTCCGGCCGTACGCCCGCGCGGCACCGGCCCCTCCTGGTCCTCCCGGGCCGCCGTCAACACCCTGCTCGCGATCGTCGCCCTGTACACGCTGATGCCACTGAGCTGGCTGCTGCTCAACGCGACGAAGGACAACGGCGATCTGTTCGGCCGCCCCGGCTTCCGCCTCGGTGACTTCAACCTGTTCACGAACATCGCGGACCTGTTCACCCACCAGGACGGCATCTTCGGCCGCTGGCTCGCCAACAGCCTGCTGTACTCCGGCGTCGGCGCCCTCGCCTCGACGCTGATCTCGCTGCTCGCCGGGTACGCCTTCGCCACGTACGCCTTCCGCGGCAAGGAGAAGCTGTACGGCCTGGTGCTGCTGGGCATCCTGGTGCCGCACACCGTGATCTCGCTGCCGATGTATCTGCTCGCCTCGGAGGCCGGCCTGGTCAACACCTACTGGGCGGTGCTGATCCCGGGCCTGGTCAATCCGTTCGGCGTCTACCTGGCCCGGGTGTTCTCGGAGGCGTACGTGCCGCCGGAGACCCTGGAGGCGGCCCGGATGGACGGGGCGGGCGAGCTGCGCACGTTCCGCTCGGTGGCGCTGCCGATGCTCTCCCCCGCCTTCGTGACCATCTTCCTGTTCACCTTCACCGCCGGCTGGAACAACTTCTTCCTGCCGCTGGTGATGCTCAACGACGCGTCCCTGTACCCGGTGGGCCTCGGCCTGTACGGCTGGAACGCCGTGCTGCCGCAGGAACCGCAGCTGTACGCCCTGGTGATCACGGGCTCGCTGCTGTCCGTCGTTCCGCTCGCCGTCGCCTTCCTGTCGCTGCAGCGCCACTGGCGCTCCGGCCTGACCGCGGGAGCCGTCAAGTGACTCCTCCTTCCCCCCGCCGTCCGCGCACCGTCCTCGCGATGGACGTCCCCGTCCGGGAGGCGCTGTTCGACGCGGCGGCCCTGGACCGGCTGACCCGGGTCGCCGACACCGATCCCGCCCTGGTCGTACGGGACTTCGCCGACCCGGCCGCGGCCGGTGCGCTCGCCGAGGCGGAGGCGCTGTTCACCGGCTGGGGCTGCCCGCCGCTCACCGCGGAGGCGCTCGACCGGATGCCGCGGCTGCGCACGGTGGTGCACGCGGCGGGCTCGGTCAAGCACCACATCACCGACGCCTGCTGGAAGCGCGGCCTCACGGTCGCCTCGGCCGCCGACGCGAACGCGGTGCCGGTGGCCGAGTACACCGTCGCCGCGATCCTCTTCTCCGGCAAGCGGGTGCTGCACGCGGCGCGGGTGTACCGGGAGCGGCGGTCCTGGGTGAGCCCGATCGAGGTGATCGGCGCGGGCGGCAACTACCGGCGCACGGTGGGCGTCGTCGGCGCGTCCCGCATCGGCCGCCGGGTGCTGGAGCTGCTGCGCCCGTACGATCTGCGGGTTCTGCTGTACGACCCCTATGTGGACGCCGAGGAGGCGGCGCGGCTGGGGGCGCGGTCGGTGTCGCTGGACACGCTCGCGCTCTCCAGCGACATCGTCTCGATCCACGCGCCCCAACTCCCGGAGACCAGGCACCTGTTCGACCGCGCCCGGCTGGCCCTTCTCGCCGACGGCGCCACGCTGATCAACACGGCCCGAGGATCCCTGGTGGACACCACCGCGCTGACCGAGGAACTGGTCTCCGGTCGGCTGAACGCGGTCCTCGACGTGACCGACCCGGAGGTGCTGCCGCCCGACTCCCCCCTGTACGACCTCCCGAACGTCCTGCTCACCCCGCACATCGCGGGCTCGCTCGGCAACGAGCTGTACCGCATGACCCACGCGGCGCTGGACGAGCTGGAGCGGTACGCGCGGGGGCTGCCGTACGAGTCGGGGGTCCGCGCGGAGGAGTTGGCGCGCTCGGCGTAAGGCCATCCCGCTCGGCGTGACCTCGGGGCCCTACGCCCCGTACACCGCCCCCGGCGTCTCCGCCCGCCCCAGCAGCTCACGCACCGCCTCCCCCGCCTCCCCGGGGTCCCACCGCGCGCCCTTGTCCGCGGTGGGGCCGGGCCGCCAGCCCTCCATGACGGTGATCCGGCCGCCCTCCGCCTCGAAGACCCGCCCGGTGACACCGGCGCTGGCCGCCGAGCCGAGCCAGACGACGAGGGGGGAGACGTTCTCCGGGGCCATGGCGTCGAACCCGGCGGCGGGGGCGGCCATGGTCGCGGCGAACGCGCGCTCGGTCATGCGGGTGCGGGCGGCGGGCGCGATGGCGTTGACCTGGACGCCGTACCGGCCCAGTTCGGCGGCGGCGACCAGGGTGAGCCCGATGATCCCGGCCTTGGCGGCGCTGTAGTTGCCCTGCCCGACCGAGCCCAGCAGGCCCGCCCCGCTGCTGGTGTTGACGATCCGCGCGACCGGCCCGCGCCCCGCCTTGGCCTCGGTCCGCCAGTGCGCGGCGGCGTGCTTCAACGGCAGGAAGTGCCCCTTGAGGTGGACGCGTACGACCGCGTCCCAGTCGTCCTCGTCGAGGTTGACCAGCATCCGGTCGCGCAGGAACCCTGCGTTGTTCACCAGGGTGTCCAGCCCGCCGTACGTCTCCACGGCCGTCCGGATCAGTGAGGCGGCGCCTTCGGTGGTGGCGATGTCCCCGGCGTGCGCGACCGCCTCGCCGCCCGCCGCGCGGATCTCCTCGGCGATCCGCGCGGCGGGGCTGTCCGGGTCCGGCGCCCCGTCGAGCCCGACCCCGAGGTCGTTGACGACGAGCCGCGCGCCCTCCGCCGCGAAGGCGAGGGCGTGGGCCCGGCCGAGCCCGCGTCCGGCTCCAGTGACGACGACGACCCGTCCGGCACAGATCCCGCTCATCTCAGCCCTCCTCGAGCCTCCGTGTGCGCTGTCGCGGCGTCCAGGAAGGCGGGCCGCTCGCCGCCCCCGTGCACCGCCAGGCTCGCCCCGCTGATGTACGCGGCGGCGTCGGAGGCGAGGAACACGGCCGCGGCGCCGACGTCGGCGGGTTCGGCGAGCCGCCCGAGCGGCACGGTGCGGGCGACGGCGGCGAGGCCCTCCGCGTCGCCGTAGTGGAGGTGCGACAGCTCGGTGCGGACCATGCCGACGACGAGCGTGTTGACGCGGACTTCCGGGGCCCATTCCACCGCCATGGACCGCGCGAGGCTCTCCAGCCCGGCCTTGGCCGCCCCGTAGGCCGCCGTCCCCGGCGACGGCCGCCCGCCGCTGACGCTGCCGATCATCACCACGGACCCCCGGGCCCGCCGCAGCAGCCCGTACGCGGCGAGCGAGGCGGTGAGCGGGGTGATCAGGTTCAGCTCGACCACGCGCGCGTGCCGCTCGGCGTCGGCGTCGGCCAGCAGCCGGTGGGGCGCGCCGCCCGCGTTGTTGACGAGGACGTCGAGCCGGGGCAGCGCGGCGAAGAAGTCCCGGACGGCGGGCGGGTCGCGCAGGTCCACCGGCACGAAACGGCAGCCGTCGAGGGGCACTTCGGGCGGCCGGCGCGCGCAGACCACGACCTCCGCACCGGCCGCCGCGAACGCCCGCGCGATCCCCGCGCCGACGCCCCGGGTGCCGCCGGTGACGACCGCGACCTTCCCGTTCAGCTCCATCCGCCGCTACCCTTCAGGGACAAGCGCACCTAACAAACGTTTGGTGGAAAGGTAGCGGATGCCGCCATGACTGTCTCCACCTCGTCCCCCGAAAAGGGGATTTCCGTCGTCACGGTGAACGTTCCGCCGGTCAACGCGCTGCCCGCGCACGGCTGGCGCGAGCTGGCCGACGCCGTGCGCGCGGCCGGCCGGGACCGGGCGGTCCGCTGCGTGGTGCTGGCCGCCGAGGGGCGGGGCTTCAACGCGGGCGTGGACATCAAGGAGATCCAGGCGGGCGGACACCCCGCCCTGCTGGAGGCCAACTCCGGCTGCGCGGAGGCCTTCGCGGCGGTGTACGACTGCGAGGTGCCCGTGGTGGCCGCCGTGCAGGGCTTCTGTCTGGGCGGCGGCATCGGGCTGGTCGGGAACGCGGACGCGATCGTGGCGAGCGACGACGCCGTCTTCGGCCTGCCGGAGCTGGACCGGGGCGCCCTGGGTGCCGCGACCCATCTGGCCCGGCTTGTCCCCGGGCATCTGATGCGCGCCCTGTACTACACCTCGCGCACGGTGAGCGCGGCCGAGCTGCACGCGCACGGGTCGGTGTGGCGGGTGGTACCGCGCGGGGAACTGCGCGCGGCGGCCCTGGAGCTGGCCCGGGAGATCGCGGCGAAGGACGGCCGGCTGATCCGTCTCGCCAAGGCCGCGATCAACGGCATCGACCCGGTGGACGTACGCCGCGGGTACCGCTTCGAGCAGGGCTTCACCTTCGAGGCGGCGCTGAGCGGGGTGGCCGACCGGGTCCGCGACACCTTCGGGACGCGGGGACAGGGGGGAGCCACGTGAGCGACAAGACCATGACCGCCGAGGAGGCCGTCTCCCGGCTGACGAGCGGCATGACCGTCGGCATCGGCGGCTGGGGATCGCGCCGCAAGCCGATGGCCCTGGTGAGAGCACTGCTCCGGTCCGGGATCACCGATCTCACGGTGGTCTCGTGCGGCGGCCCGGACGTCGGCATGCTCGCGGCGGCCGGCCGGATCCGCAGGCTCGTCACCCCCTTCGTCACCCTCGATTCGATCCCGCTCGAACCGCACTACCGCGCGGCGCGCGAACAGGGCGCGTTCGAGCTGACGGAGATCGACGAGGCGATGTTCCTGTGGGGGCTGCGGGCCGCCGCGCACCGGATGCCGTTCCTGCCGGTCCGCGCGGGGCTCGGCTCGGACGTGATGCGGGTCAACCCCGGCCTGCGCACGGTGACGTCGCCGTACGACGACGGGGAGACGTTCGTCGCCGTGCCCGCCCTGCGCCTGGACGCCGCCCTGGTGCACGTCAACCGCGCCGACCGGCGGGGCAACGGCCAGTGTCTGGGCCCCGACCCGTACTTCGACGACCTGTTCTGCGAGGCGGCGGACACCGCCTACGTCTCCTGCGAACGGATCGTGGACACGGCCGAGCTGACGAAGGCGGCGCCACCCCAGTCGCTCCTGCTCAGGCGGCACACGGTCACCGGCGTGATCGAGGCCCCGAAGGGCGCGCACTTCACGTCCTGCGCGCCGGACTACGGCCGGGACGAGGCCGCCCAGCGGGAGTACGCGACCACACCCTGGCCGCGGTTCGCCGAGCGATACCTCGATGGGCTCGACGGGAGGACGACATGACGGCGACGCGGAGCGAGTACTGCGTCATCGCCTGCGCCGAGGCCTGGCGCGGCGCCGGAGAGATCCTGGCGAGCCCCATGGGCCTGATCCCGTCCCTCGCTGCCCGCCTCGCCCGGCACACCTTCTCACCCGACCTGCTGCTCACCGACGGCGAAGCGATGCTCGTCGGCCCGGACGGCGGCGTCGAGGGCTGGCTGCCGTACCGCGCGCACCTCGACCTGGTCACCGGCGGGCGGCGGCACGTGATGATGGGCGCGAGCCAGATCGACCGGTACGGCAACCAGAACATCTCGTGCATCGGCGACTGGGAGCGCCCGAGGCGGCAGCTGCTGGGCGTGCGCGGCGCACCCGTCAACACCCTGAACCATCCGACCAGTTACTGGATCCCCAGGCACTCCCGGCGGGTGTTCGTCGAGCAGGTCGACATGGTGTGCGGAGTGGGCTACGACCGCGCGGCCGGGGCCCGCCATCACCACCTCGCGCGGGTCGTCTCCGACCTGGGTGTCTTCGACTTCGCCACGCCGGACCACGCGATGCGGCTGGCCTCCCTCCATCCCGGGGTGACCGTCGGGCAGGTCACGGAGGCGACGGGGTTCGCACTGCACGTCCCGGACGAGGTGCCGTACACCCGCGAGCCGACCGCCGAGGAACTGCGCCTGATCCGCGAGGTGATCGATCCGGGAAACACCCGCGCACAGGAGGTCGGGGACTGATGGAGACGGCCCTCACCCGCCTGACCGGTGTCCGGCATCCGATCGTCCAGACCGGCATGGGCTGGGTGGCGGGCCCGCGCCTGGTCTCGGCGACGGCGAACGCGGGCGCGCTCGGGATCCTGGCCTCCGCGACGATGTCCGCCGACCGGCTGCGCGAGGCGATACGGGAGGTGCGGAGCCGTACGGACGCGCCCTTCGGGGTCAATCTGCGCGCCGACGCGCACGACGCGGCGGACCGGGTCCGGATCCTGATCGACGAGGGCGTCCGGGTCGCCTCCTTCGCGCTCGCCCCGTCGCGCGAGCTGATCGCCGAGCTGAAGGAGTCCGGCGTCGTCGTGATCCCCTCCGTCGGGGCCCGCCGGCATGCCGAGAAGGTCGCGGCGTGGGGCGCGGACGCGGTGATCGTGCAGGGCGGCGAGGGCGGCGGGCACACCGGCGAGGTGGCGACGACGGTGCTGCTGCCGCAGGTGGTGGACGCCGTGGACGTCCCGGTCGTCGCGGCGGGCGGCTTCTTCGACGGGCGGGGCCTGGTCGCGGCGCTGGCGTACGGGGCGGCGGGCGTCGCCATGGGCACCCGCTTCCTGCTCACCTCGGACTCGACGGTGCCGGACGCGGTCAAGGCGCGCTATCTGGCGGCGACCGTGCGGGACGTGACCGTGACCCGGGCCGTCGACGGGCTGCCGCACCGCATGCTGCGTACGGATCTCGTGGACGCGTTGGCGCGGTCCGGCCGTACGGGGGCCTTCGCCCGGGCCCTCCGCAGCGCGGCGGCCTTCCGCAAGCTCTCCGGCACGAGCTGGCGCCGCCTCGTCCGGGACGGCCGGGCTCTGCGCCATGGCAGGGACCTGACCTGGAGCCAGGTCGTGCTCGCCGCGAACACGCCGATGCTGCTGAAGGCGGCCATGGTGGACGGGCGCACGGACCTGGGGGTGATGGCGTCCGGGCAGGTCGCCGGGGTGATCGACGACCTGCCGTCCTGTGCGGAGCTGGTGGAGCGGATCATGCGGGAGGCCGGCGAGGTGCTGGACCGGCTCACAGCCGCTCGATGATCGTCACGTTCGCCTGTCCGCCGCCCTCGCACATGGTCTGGAGGCCGAACCGGCCGCCGATGCGCTCCAGTTCGTGCAGCAGGGTCGTCATCAGCTTGGCGCCGGTCGCGCCGAGCGGGTGGCCGAGGGCGATGGCGCCGCCGTTGACGTTCACCCTGTCCGGGTCCGCGCCGGTCTCCTCCAGCCAGGCGAGGACGACCGGCGCGAAGGCCTCGTTGATCTCGACGAGGTCGATGTCGTCCATCGTGAGGCCGGTCTTCTTCAGGGCGTGCGCGGTGGCCGGTATGGGAGCGGTCAGCATGCGGATGGGGTCCTCGCCGCGCACCGAGAGGTGGTGCACGCGCGCGCGTGGCGTCAGCCCGTGGTCGTGGACGGCCCGCTCGGAGGCGAGCAGCAGGGCCGCCGCGCCGTCGGAGACCTGCGAGGAGCAGGCGGCCGTGATCGTGCCGCCGTCGAGGACCGGCTTCAGCGCGGCCATCTTCTCCAGGGAGGTGTCCCGCCGGGGTCCCTCGTCGGCGGTGACGTCGCCGTAGGGCACCAGTTCGCGGTCGAAGCGGCCCTCGTCGATCGCGCGCAGCGCCCGCCGGTGCGACCGCAGCGCGAACTCCTCCTGGGCCCGCCGGCCGATCCCCCACTGGGCGGCGATCATCTCGGCGCCGGCGAACTGGTTCACGGGCCGGTCCCCGTACCGCGCCCGCCAGCCCGCGCTGCCCGCGAACGGCCCCCCGGTGAAGCCCAGGGGCTGCGCCGCCTGCCGGGTGGCGTAGGCGATCGGGATCTGGGACATGTTCTGCACCCCGCCCGCGACCACCAGGTCCTGGGTGCCGGAGAGCACCGCCTGCGCCGCGAAGTGCACCGCCTGCTGCGAGGAGCCGCACTGCCGGTCCACGGTCACCCCGGGCACCTCCTCCGGCAGCCCGGCCGCCAGCCAGCAGGTCCGCGCGATGTCCCCGGCCTGCGGCCCGACCGTGTCGAGGCAGCCCAGGACGACGTCCTCGACGGCGGCCGGGTCGACGCCCGCGCGGGCGATCAGCTCCTTGAGGACGTGCGCGCCGAGGTCGGCCGGGTGCACCCCGCTCAGCCCTCCTCCGCGCCGCCCGACGGGCGTACGGACCGCTTCGACGATGTAGGCCTCGGCCATGGCGACTCCCCGATGAGTTATGTGCGTACGGCGATCCCGTCCAGCACCATCGACAGGTACTGCCGGGCGATCTCCTCCGGGCTGTGCTGTCCGCCCGGCCGGTACCAGGACGCGGCGACCCACACCGTGTCCCGGACGAACCGGTAGGTGAGCCGGACGTCGAGGTCGGCCCGGAACACCCGGGCGGCGACTCCGCGTTCCAGCGTGGCCAGCCACGCCTGCTCGAATCGGCGCTGGGACTCGGCGAGGAACGCGAACCGTTCCTGCGCCACCAGCTGTCTGCTCTCCTTCTGGTAGATCGCGACGGCGGCGCGGTGCCGGTCGATCTCCCGGAACGACTCGGTGACCAGCGCCTCCAGCGTCTCGCGCGGGCCCCGTCCGGCCTCCAGGACGGCGTCGTAGCCGCTCCACAGCTCGTCGAGGAAGGTCCGCAGGATCTCCTCCAGCATCGACTCCTTGGAGTCGAAGTGGTAGTAGAGACTGCCCGCGAGCATCCCCGCGTGATCCGCGATCTTGCGGACGGTGGTGGCGTTGTAGCCCTGTTCGGCGAAGACCTCGGCGGCGATGTCGAGGAGTTCGCGGCGGCGGGCGGGCGCGGCGGCGGTCACCTGGGGCTTCTTCTTGGTCGACACGGGTCCATTGTGGTCCTAGGGGTGCCTGTTGCTGACGGAGACGACCTCCCCGGTCATGTACGACGAGTAGCCCGACGCCAGGAAGACGATCACGTTGGCCACCTCCCACGGCTCGGCGTACCGCCCGTAGGCCTCCCGCGCGGTCAGCTCCGCGAGCAGTTCGGGTGTCGTCACCTTCGCCAGGTGCGGGTGCATGGCCAGGCTCGGCGCGACGGCGTTGACCCGCACGCCGAACTCCGCCGCCTCCACCGCCGCGCACCGGGTCAGCGCCATGACGCCCGCCTTCGCGGCGGCGTAGTGCGCCTGCCCGGCCTGGGCCCGCCAGCCGACGACGGAGGCGTTGTTGACGATCACCCCGCCACCCCCGGAGTCGCGGAAGAGCCGCAGGGCCGCCCGCGTGCACCGGAACGTCCCGTTCAGCGTCACGTCCAGAACGCGGGACCACTGCTCGTCGGTCATGTCGGCGAGGGCCGCCGTGCCGCCCAGTCCCGCGTTGTTGACCACGATGTCCAGCCGCCCGTGCTCCCGGACGGCCGCCTCGAACAGCGCCCGCACCTGGGTCTCGTCGGTGACGTCGCAGGGGACGGCCGCCACCGCGCCCGGGAACTCCCGGCCCAGCTCGGCCTCGTGCTCCTTGAGCCGCCCGGGGTGCGCGTCGCTGATCAGCACGTGCGCGCCCTCCTCCAGGAAGCGGCGCGCGGTGGCCCCGCCGATCCCCGCGCCGGCCGCCGCCGTGATGACGGCGGTGCGCCCGCGCAGCAGCCCGTGGCCGGGCATGTACGCCGGACTCTCGACGTCTGTCATAGGGGCACGCTAACCTACCAAACACTTGTTAGGGAAGGAGCGTGTCCCGTGGATCTGGCGTTCTCCGCCGCCGATGACGCCTTCCGCGCCGAGGCGCGGGAGTGGCTGCGCGCCCATGTGCCGCGCGAGCCGCTGCCCTCCCTGGAGACCGAGGAGGGCTTCGCGGCGCACCGCGCGTGGGAGGCCGAGCTGGCCGCGGACGGCTGGTCGGTCGTCAACTGGCCGAGGGAGTACGGCGGTCGGGACGCCGACCTCGTGACGTGGCTGCTCTTCGAGGAGGAGTACTACGCGGCGGGCGCCCCCGGCCGGGTCTCCCAGAACGGTATCGGCCTGCTCGCGCCCACCCTCTTCGCCCACGGCACGCGGGAACAGCGGGCCCGCGTCCTGCCGCCCATGGCCACCGGCGAGGTGATCTGGGCGCAGGCCTGGTCGGAGCCGGAGGCGGGGTCCGATCTGGCCTCCCTGCGGTCCCGGGCCGTGCGCACCGCCGGCGGCTGGCTGCTGCGCGGCCAGAAGACCTGGTCGTCCCGGGCGGCCTTCGCCGACCGCGCGTTCGGCCTGTTCCGCAGCGACCCGGACGCCCCGAGACCGCACGACGGGCTGACGTACGTGATGTTCGACCTGCGCGCCCCGGGCGTCACGGTCCGCCCCATCGGCCGGCTGGACGGCAAACCGGCCTTCGCCGAGGTGTTCCTGGACGACGTCTTCGTCCCGGACGAGGACGTCGTCGGCGAGCCCGGCCAGGGCTGGCGCATCGCGATGTCCACGGCCGCCGACGAACGCGGGCTGACCCTGCGCTCCCCCGGCCGCTTCCTCGCCGCCGCCGACCGGCTGCTGGCCGCCTGGCGGGCCGAGGGCGCGCCCGAGGCGTTCGCCGCGCGGGTCGCCGACGCGCTGATCGGCGCCCGCGCGTACCAGCTGTCCGGCTACGCCGCCGCGTCCCGCCTGCTCGACGGGGAGTCACTGGGCGCGGAGTCCAGCATGAACAAGGTCTTCTGGTCCGAGTACGACATCGCGCTGCACGAGACCGCCCTCGACCTGCTCGGCGCCCGGGGCGAACGCGCGGACACGGAGTGGGCGGAGCCGTATGTCTTCGCGCTGGCCGGTCCGATCTACGCGGGCGCCAACGAGATCCAGCGCGACCTCGTCGCCGAGCGCCTGCTCGGCCTGCCGAAGGGGCGCCGCTGATGCGTTTCCTGCTGGACGCCGGGCAACGGGACTTCGCCGCCTCGCTGGACGGGCTGCTGACCGCCGCCGACACGCCGTCAGCCGTCCGGGAGTGGAGCCGGGGCGAGCCCGCACGCGGCCGTGCGCTGTGGGGCCGTATCGCTCAGGCGGGGGTGTTCGGGCTCGCGGTGCCGGAGGAGTACGGAGGGGCGGGGCACCACCCGGTCGAACTCGCCGTCGCCTTCGTGGAACTGGGGCGGCACGCGGTGCCGGGACCGCTGGCGGAGACGGTCGCGGCGGCCGTGCTGCTCGGTGCCGACGCCCACCTGGCCAAGCGCTTCCTGCCGGCGCTGGCGGCAGGCGAGACCATGGCGACCGTGGCCGAGGAAGGGGCGTACGCCCTCGACGGCAACACCTCGGACATACGTCTCACCCTCACCCCCGACGGCCTCCGCCTCTCCCCCGGCCACGGCCCCGTGCGCCGCTCGCTCGACCCGGCCCGCCGCCTCACGCCCCTGCTGCCCGGCGGCGAACTCCTCACCGCCGCCCCGCCCGCCGCGGAGGCGCTGCTGTGGGCGCGCCTCGCCACCGCCGCCCAGGCGCTCGGCGTGGGGCTGGCCCTCCTCGACCGGACGGTCGACCATGTGAAGCGGCGGGTCCAGTTCGGCGTGACGCTGGGCTCCTTCCAGGCCGTCAAGCACCGGCTGGCCGACGCGAAGACGGCCCTGGAGTTCGCCCGGCCGCTGGTCCTCGGCGCCGCGCTGACGATGAGCCCGGCCGATGTGGCCGCCGCCAAGGTGAGCGCGTGCGAGGCGGCGTACGCCACCGCCCGTACGGCGCTCCAACTGCACGGCGCGCTCGGCTACACGGCGGAGTACGACCTGTCCCTGTGGCTGACCAAGGCCCGGGCGCTGCGCACGGCCTGGGGCGGCCCGCAGGAGTGCCGGGCCGTGGTCCTCAGTGCCCGTGCTCCCGGCTCGTGAGCTCCCGGTACTCCTCGGGGGTCGGCTTCGGTATGTGGCTGCCGGGCCCGAACATCGCCCGGGCCAGCCGGGCGCGCACCCGCTGGGAGACGCTCACCCGGCGGCGGACACCGTTGGTGTCCTCCAGCGGCCCGATCTCGTACGGCGCCGGCTGCTCGTGCTGGGTGAGGGTGAACCGCTGGTCCTGGGCGAGGGGTTCGTGGACCTCGATGTACTCGCCGTGCGGGAGACGTTTGATCGTGCCGGTCTCCCGGCCGTGCAGCACCTTGTCGCGGTCGCGGCGCTGCAGGCCCAGGCAGATCCGCTTGGTGACGATGTAGGCGAGGACGGGGGCGACGAAGAACGCGATGCGGACGAACCAGGTGATGGCGTTGATCGACAGATGCAGATGGGTGGCCACGATGTCGTTGCCGCCGCCGATCAGCGTCACTCCGTACAGCGTCAGCCAGGCGACGCCGAGCGCTGTGCGCACGGGCGCGTTGCGCGGCCGGTCCAGGATGTGGTGCTCGCGTTTGTCGCCGGTGATCCACGCCTCGATGAAGGGATAGACGCCGATGGCGAGGAGGATCAGCGGGAAGAGCGAGAACGGGATGAAGACGCCGAGGACGAGTGTGTGGCCGAAGGCGCTGATCTCCCATCCCGGCATCACCCGGATCAGGCCTTCGGAGAAGCCCAGGTACCAGTCGGGCTGGGCGCCGGTGGTGACCAGGTCGGGCCGGTAGGGGCCGAAGGCCCACACGGGGTTGATCTGGGCGAGCCCGCCCATGAGCGCGAGCACGCCGAAGACCAGGAAGAAGAAGCCGCCCGCCTTGGCCATGTAGACCGGCAGGAACGGCATGCCGACGACCGTCTTCTGGTCGCGTCCGGGGCCGGGGTACTGGGTGTGCTTGTGGTAGAAGACCAGGATCAGATGGGCCACGACCAGGCCGAGCATGATTCCGGGCAGCAGCAGGATGTGGACGGGATACAGCCGGGAGATGATGTCGTCGCCCGGGAACTCCCCGCCGAACAGGAAGAACGACAGATACGTCCCCACGACCGGCACCGACAGGATCGCGCCCTGCGCGAACCGGATGCCGGTGCCGGAGAGCAGGTCGTCGGGGAGGGAGTAGCCGGTCAGGCCGGTGATGATGCCGAGGAACAGCAGGGTCCAGCCGAACAGCCAGTTGATCTCGCGGGGTTTGCGGTAGGCGCCGGTGAAGAACACCCGCATCATGTGCAGCAGCATGCCGGCGACGAAGACCAGCGCCGCCCAGTGGTGGATCTGCCGGATCAGCAGCCCTCCGCGCACGTCGAAGCTGATCTCGAGCGTCGACTCGAACGCCCGGGTCATCACCACGCCGTTGAGCGGGGTGTACGAGCCCTCGTAGACCACGTGGGCGCTGCTCGGCTCGAAGAACAGGGTCAGATAGACACCGGTGAGGATCAGGATGAGGAAGCTGTAGAGACAGACCTCGCCCAGCATGAACGACCAGTGGTCCGGAAAGACCTTGCGCATGTTGGCCTTGGCCAGCGCGTAGAGTCCGAGCCGTCCGTCGGCCCAGTCCGCCACCCGCTCGCCGCGCCCCGGCGTCTCACGCCGGCCCCCCGCCGCTTCTCTCACCGTCCGTGCGCCGTCGTGCATGTGTCGCGTCGCCTCCCCGTCGGATCATCCAAAAGGGTGACACGACGGCGCCGTCAAGCCAATGGGTAAGCCACGGGTGTGGCAGGCGATTACGGCCGTACGATCCCCTGCGCCCGCGCGGCCGCCAGCCACGCCGGGAACTCGGCCACCAGCCGGTCGTACAGCTCGGCGTCGGACACCGCCCGGGGGTCCTCGCCCGCGTGGAAGAAGCCCGCGTTGTCCACCACCCGCTTGCCCGGCACCGGCAGTTCGTCCAGCTTGCGCAGGAAGTCGAACTGGCGGCTGCCCGGGTCGCCGAAGCCGATGAACTGCCAGAACAGCGGCAGCCGGGACGCCTTGCACAGGAACCGCTCGGCGGCGAGCTTGTTGATCGGGCCGCCGTCGGTCTGGAAGACGACCAGCGCCGGGGCGGTGGCGCCGCTGTCGAGGTAGTGGTCGATGACGGCGTCCATCGCCAGGTGGTAGCTGGTCTTGCCCATGTGCCCGAGCCCGGCCGCAATCCGCTCGATCCGTCCCCGGTGGTCGGCGAGCGCGATGTCGGTGACGGCGTCGACGTCCGTGGAGAAGAACACCACCGGCACCCGGCCGTCGTCGTCGAGATGCGCGGAGAGCCCGAGCACCCGGTCGGCGAGCGCCTGCACACTGCCGTCCTTGTAGTACGGCTTCATGGAGCCGGAGTAGTCGACCACGAGATAGACGGCGGCCCGCTGTCCGTCCAGCCCGTGCTTGGTGAGCGAGACCCCGGCGCTCTTGTACAGGCTCACCAGCGCGGGCGCGGCCTCCTGCACCTTGCTGAGACTGATCGCCGCCATACCGCATCCCCCTTGATCACCGCTTCCCGGCCGCCGAGCGTACGGCACCCCAGGCGCCTCCGGGGCCCCACCTCTCCCTGCCCTCCCGGGTGTTCGTTATTTTGTTCGCCGCCGTCCCCAACCGGCTCACCGTCCGTCACCAGCCCACCCGAGGAGCCGGCCGTGGAACCCGAGTCCACCGTCACGACCTGCTATCGCCACCCCAAGGTCGAATGCCACGTCCGCTGTGTGCGCTGCGACCGCTACATCTGCCCGGACTGCATGCGCGAGGCCGCTGTCGGCCACCAGTGCCCGGAGTGCGTCAAGGAGGGCGCCCGGTCGGTGCGGCAGGCCCGGACGGTCGTCGGCGGCAGGGTCTCCGGCACCCCCGTGGTGACCTACGCCCTGGTCGCGCTGAACGTGCTGGCCTACCTCGTCCAGCTGGTGCTCCCCGAGTTCCAGGACCGGTTCGAGATGCTCGGCGCCCGGCTGGTGGGGCCGGACGGCGCCTACTACGTCTACGAGGGCGCGTACTTCGGGTACCTGCACCCCGAGGGCGTGGTCGCCGGGGAGTGGGAGCGGCTGATCACCAGCGGCTTCCTGCATCTGCTGCCCACCCAGGGCACCTTCGGGATCGCCCACATCGTGATGAACATGCTCGCGCTGTGGCACCTCGGCCGGATCCTGGAGACCCAGCTCGGCCGGGTCCGCTATCTCGCCCTCTATCTGCTGGCGATCCTCGGCGGTTCGGTCGCCGAACTGCTCCTCGCCGACCCGTCCGCCGTCTTCGTCGGCGCGTCCGGCGGCCTCTTCGGCCTCGGCGCCGCCTACTACGTCATGGCCCGCCGCTTCGGCGGCGACATGGACACCGTCAACCGCGACACCGTGCTGCTGCTGGTCTGGCTGCTGATCTCCGCGGGCTTCACCTCCTGGCAGGGCCACCTCGGCGGCCTGCTGGCGGGCGGCGCGGTCACCGTGGCGTACGCCTTCGTGCCCCGGGGCCCGCGCCGGGCACTGATCCAGGCCGCCGCCTGCGCGGGGCTGCTGGTGCTGCTTCTGCTGCTGACGTACGGGAAGGCCTCCCAGCTGATGGGGTCGTGAACCCGCGTGCGCACAAAGCGGCGGCGCCTGCCCATTCGTCCGGTCGGGGACAAGGGGCAGGCGCCGTCTGTGTTCCGTACGCCTTTGTACGGGACGTATGTGAGTGACCGTCAGGTCACTGTTGTGGCCGTCAGACCGCCAGGGCGCGGTCCGTCGGGCGGATCGGGGCCGGCAGCTCGCTGGCACCGGTCAGGAAGCGGTCCACGCCGCGGGCGGCCGAGCGGCCCTCGGCGATCGCCCACACGATGAGCGACTGGCCGCGGCCCGCGTCACCGGCGACGAAGACGCCCGGGACGTTGGTCTGGAAGTCGGCGTCGCGGGCGATGTTGCCGCGCTCGTCGAGCTCCAGGCCGAACTGCTCCACCAGGCCGTTCTCGCGGTCCGTGCCGGTGAAGCCCATCGCCAGCGTCACCAGCTGGGCGGGGATCTTGCGCTCCGTGCCCGGCTTCTGGGTCAGCTTTCCGTCGACGAACTCCACCTCGACCAGGTGCAGCCACTGTACGTTGCCGTCCTCGTCGCCCTCGAAGTGGGTGGTGGAGACGGAGTAGACCCGCTCGCCGCCCTCCTCGTGCGCGGACGTGACCTTGTACAGCATCGGGAAGGTCGGCCACGGCTGCGAGACCGGGTTCCGCTCCTCGCCCGGGCGGGGCATGATCTCCAGCTGCGTCACCGAGGCCGCGCCCTGGCGGTGGGCGGTGCCCACGCAGTCCGCGCCGGTGTCGCCGCCGCCGATGACCACGACGTGCTTGCCCTCGGCCGAGATCGGCGGAGTGACGTAGTCGCCCTCCTGGACCTTGTTGGCCAGCGGCAGGTACTCCATGGCCTGGTAGATGCCCTTGAGCTCGCGGCCCGGCACCGGCAGGTCGCGCGCGGTCGTGGCGCCGACGGCCAGGACCACCGCGTCGTACCGCTTCTTCAGGTCGGTCGCCTTGAGGTCGCGGCCGATCTCGATGCCGGTGCGGAAGCGGGTGCCCTCCGCGCGCATCTGCTCGATACGGCGGTTGATGTGCCGCTTCTCCATCTTGAACTCGGGGATGCCGTATCGGAGGAGGCCTCCGACGCGGTCCGCGCGCTCGTAGACGGCGACCGTGTGGCCGGCCCGGGTCAGCTGCTGGGCAGCGGCCAGGCCCGCCGGACCCGAGCCGACGACCGCGACCGTCTTGCCGGACAGGCGCTCCGGGATCTGCGGGGCGACGTCACCGGTCTCCCACGCCTTGTCGATGATCGAGACCTCGACGTTCTTGATGGTGACCGGCGGCTGGTTGATGCCCAGCACACACGCCGACTCACACGGAGCGGGGCACAGGCGGCCCGTGAACTCCGGGAAGTTGTTCGTGGCGTGCAGCCGCTCCGACGCCGCGCCCCAGTCCTCGCGGTAGGCGTAGTCGTTCCACTCGGGGATCAGGTTCCCCAGCGGGCAGCCGTTGTGGCAGAACGGGATGCCGCAGTCCATGCACCGGCTGGCCTGCTTGCTGATGATCGGCAGCAGCGAGCCGGGGACGTAGACCTCGTTCCAGTCCTTGACGCGCTCCTCGACCGGGCGGGACTTGGCGACCTCGCGGCCGTGGTTCAGAAAGCCCTTCGGGTCAGCCATTGATCGCCGCCTCCATCATCTTCTCGGTGATCTCGGACTCGGAGAGACCGGCTCGCTCGGCGGCGTCCTTGGCGGCGAGCACTGCCTTGTACGTGCGGGGGATGATCTTGCTGAAGCGCTCCACGGCGGAGTCCCAGTCCGCGAGCAGCTTCTCGGCGACGGTCGAGCCCGTCTCCTCGTGGTGGCGGCGCACGACATCGTGCAGCCACTCCCGGTCCGCCTCGTCCAGCGCCTCGACGGAGTCGAGGTTGCCGACGTTGACGTTGTCGCGGTCCAGGTCGATGACGTACGCGATGCCGCCGGACATACCGGCCGCGAAGTTGCGGCCCGTCTCGCCGAGGACCACCGCGTGACCGCCGGTCATGTACTCACAGCCGTGGTCGCCCACGCCCTCGGAGACGACCAGCGCGCCGGAGTTGCGGACGCAGAAGCGCTCGCCGACCTTGCCGCGCAGGAACATCTCGCCGCTGGTGGCGCCGTAGCCGATGGTGTTGCCGGCGATGACGCTGTACTCGGCGAGGTGGTCGGCGCCGCGGTCCGGGCGGACCACGATCCGGCCGCCGGAGAGGCCCTTGCCGACGTAGTCGTTGGCGTCGCCCTCCAGGCGCAGCGTGACACCGCGCGGGACGAAGGCGCCGAAGGACTGGCCGGCGGAACCGGTGAAGGTGATGTCGATGGTGTCGTCGGGCAGGCCCGCGCCGCCGAACTTCTTCGTCACCTCGTGGCCGAGCATGGTGCCGACCGTGCGGTTGATGTTGCGGATCGCGACCTGGGCGCGGACCGGCTGGGCCTCGGTGGCGTCCGAGGCGGCCAGGGCGTCGGCGGCCAGCTTGATCAGCTCGTTGTCGAGCGCCTTCTCCAGGCCGTGGTCCTGGGCGATCAGCTGGTGGCGGACCGCGCCCTCGGGCAGCTCGGGCACGTGGAACAGCGGCTCCAGGTCCAGGCCCTGCGCCTTCCAGTGGTCGACCGCGCGCTCGACGTCCAGCACCTCGGCGTGGCCGACGGCCTCCTCGATGGAGCGGAAGCCCAGCTCGGCCAGCAGCTCGCGGACCTCCTGCGCGATGAACTCGAAGAAGTTCACCACGTACTCGGCCTTGCCGGAGAACCGGTCCCGGAGGGTCGGGTTCTGGGTGGCGATGCCGACCGGGCAGGTGTCCAGGTGGCAGACGCGCATCATGACGCAGCCGGAGACGACGAGCGGCGCGGTCGCGAAACCGAACTCCTCGGCGCCGAGCAGCGCGGCGATGATCACGTCACGGCCGGTCTTCAGCTGGCCGTCGGTCTGCACGACGATCCGGTCGCGCAGGCCGTTGAGCAGCAGCGTCTGCTGGGTCTCGGCGAGGCCCAGCTCCCAGGGACCACCGGCGTGCTTCAGGGACGTCAGCGGGGACGCGCCCGTACCACCGTCGTGGCCGGAGATCAGCACCACGTCCGCGTGCGCCTTGGACACACCCGCCGCGACCGTGCCGACGCCGACCTCGGAGACCAGCTTGACGTGAATCCGCGCCTGCGGGTTCGCGTTCTTCAGGTCGTGGATCAGCTGGGCCAGGTCCTCGATGGAGTAGATGTCGTGGTGCGGCGGCGGCGAGATCAGGCCGACACCCGGCGTCGAGTGACGGGTCTTGGCCACCCACGGGTAGACCTTGTGGCCGGGCAGCTGGCCGCCCTCGCCGGGCTTGGCGCCCTGGGCCATCTTGATCTGGATGTCGTCGGCGTTGACCAGGTACTCGGAGGTCACGCCGAAGCGGCCGGAGGCGACCTGCTTGATCGACGAACGGCGCGCCGGGTCGTACAGGCGCTCCGGGTCCTCGCCGCCCTCACCGGTGTTGGACTTGCCGCCCAGCTGGTTCATGGCGATGGCGAGGGTCTCGTGCGCCTCCTGGGAGATGGAGCCGTACGACATCGCGCCCGTCGAGAACCGCTTGACGATCGCGGAGACCGGCTCGACCTCCTCGACCGGGATCGGCTTGCGGTCCGACTTGAAGCCGAACAGACCGCGCAGCGTCATCAGCCGCTCGGACTGCTCGTTCACGCGCTCGGTGTACTTCTTGAAGATGTCGTAGCGGCCGGTGCGCGTGGAGTGCTGGAGGCGGAAGACCGTCTCCGGGTCGAACAGGTGCGGCTCGCCCTCGCGGCGCCACTGGTACTCGCCGCCGATCTCCAGCGCGCGGTGCGCGGGAGCGATGCCGGAGGCCGGGTAGGCCTTGGCGTGGCGGGCGGCGACCTCCTGGGCGATGACGTCGATGCCGACGCCGCCGATCTTGGTGGCCGTGCCGTTGAAGTACTTCTCGACGAAGGCCTCGTCGAGACCGACGGCCTCGAAGACCTGGGCGCCGCGGTAGGAGGCGACGGTCGAGATGCCCATCTTGGACATGACCTTCAGGACACCCTTGCCGAGGGCGTAGATCAGGTTGCGGATGGCCTTCTCGGGCTCGATGCCCGGCAGGAAGGTGCCGGCGCGGACCAGGTCCTCGACCGACTCCATCGCCAGGTACGGGTTGACCGCGGCGGCGCCGTAGCCGATGAGCAGGGCGACGTGGTGGACCTCGCGGACATCGCCGGCCTCGACCAGCAGGCCCACCTGGGTGCGCTGCTTGGTGCGGATGAGGTGGTGGTGAACGGCCGCGGTGAGCAGCAGCGACGGGATCGGCGCGTGCTCGGCGTCCGAGTGGCGGTCCGACAGGACGATCAGCCGGGCGCCGTTCTCGATGGCGGCGTCGGCCTCGGCGCAGATCTCCTCGATGCGCGCGGCGAGGGCGTCACCGCCGCCGGAGACCCGGTAGAGGCCGGAGAGGGTCGCGGCCTTCATGCCGGGCATGTCGCCGTCGGCGTTGATGTGGATGAGCTTGGCCAGCTCGTCGTTGTCGATCACCGGGAAGGGCAGCACGACGGAGCGGCAGGACGCGGCGGTCGGCTCCAGCAGGTTGCCCTGCGGGCCCAGCGACGAGCGCAGGGAGGTGACCAGCTCCTCGCGGATCGCGTCCAGCGGCGGATTGGTGACCTGCGCGAACAGCTGGGTGAAGTAGTCGAAGAGCAGCCGGGGACGCTCGGAGAGGGCGGCGATCGGCGAGTCGGTGCCCATCGAACCGATCGGCTCGGCGCCGGACTTGGCCATGGGGGCCAGGATGACGCGCAGCTCCTCCTCGGTGTAGCCGAAGGTCTGCTGGCGGCGGGTGACCGAGGCGTGGGTGTGCACGATGTGCTCGCGCTCGGGCAGGTCGCTCAGCTCGATCTCGCCGGCCTCCAGCCACTCGGCATACGGCGCCTCGGCGGCCAGCTGGGCCTTGATCTCGTCGTCCTCGATGATCCGGTGCTCGGCGGTGTCGACGAGGAACATCCTGCCGGGCTGGAGGCGGCCCTTGCGGACGACCTTGCCCGGGTCGATGTCCAGGACGCCGACCTCGGAGCCGAGGACGACGAGGCCGTCGTCGGTGACCCAGTAGCGGCCGGGGCGCAGACCGTTGCGGTCGAGCACGGCGCCGACCTGGGTGCCGTCGGTGAAGGTGACACAGGCCGGGCCGTCCCAGGGCTCCATCATCGTGGAGTGGAACTGGTAGAAGGCGCGCCGGGCCGGGTCCATGGAGTCGTGGTTCTCCCACGCCTCCGGGATCATCATCAGCACGGAGTGGGGCAGCGAACGGCCGCCGAGGTGGAGCAGCTCCAGGACCTCGTCGAAGGACGCGGAGTCGGAGGCGTCCGGGGTGCAGACCGGGAAGATGCGGTCGAGTTCGCGCTCGCCGAACAGGTCGGACACCAGCTGCGACTCGCGGGCGCGCATCCAGTTGCGGTTGCCCTTGACGGTGTTGATCTCACCGTTGTGCGCGACGAAGCGGTACGGGTGGGCGAGCGGCCACGACGGGAAGGTGTTCGTGGAGAACCGGGAGTGCACGAGCGCGATCGCGGAGGCGAAGCGGCGGTCGGACAGGTCCGGGAAGAAGGGCTCCAGCTGGCCGGTGGTCAGCATGCCCTTGTAGACGATCGTCCGCGCGGACAGCGACGGGAAGTACACGCCGACCTCGCGCTCGGCGCGCTTGCGCAGCACGAACGCCTTGCGGTCGAGCGCGATGTCCTTGCTGGTGCCGTCGGCGACGAAGATCTGGCGGAAGACCGGCATGGTCGACCGGGCGGTGGCGCCGAGCAGGTCGGGGGCGACCGGGACCTCGCGCCAGCCGAGGACGTCCAGGCCCTCCTCGCCGGCGATCGTCTCGATACGTGAGACGGCGTCGGCGGTGCCGTCCTCCGGCAGGAAGGCGATGCCGGCGGCGTAGGCACCGGCCTCGGGCAGCTGGAATTCGGCCACCTCACGGAAGAAGGCGTCCGGGACCTGGGAGAGGATGCCCGCGCCGTCACCGGAGTCCGGCTCGGAGCCGGTGGCACCGCGGTGTTCGAGGTTGCGCAGGACGGTGAGGGCCTGCTCGACCAGGGTGTGGGACGCCTCGCCGGTGAGGGTGGCGACGAAGCCGACGCCGCAGGCGTCGTGCTCGTTGCGGGGGTCGTACATACCCTGCGCAGCAGGGCGAGCATCCATGAACGACCAGTTCTGGCCATTCGCGGAGTGCTGGGACGGCTGGCGCGGCGTACGCATCGGCTCTCCCGTCGTCGTCATGTGGCATGTGCAAGGTGCCGAGGGACGACGTTGGCCCTCTGCGAATGAGATCTGCGCTGGAGATCCTTGGGATCCGCGCTGAGATCAAAATTTCGTGCAGGTTACATGATGGAGCGGTTCTCGGGAACCGGATACTCCGTTCCAACATGCGGACGCCGCGGTCGCGGCGGGGGTACCGCGCACGGCGGCGGAAGCAAGGGGGACCGATGCGGACAGATCGATGTCCGACGGCCCGGGGCGGGGGGAGCAGCGTCGCTCACCCCGCGGATGCGCCGCAGGCCTCATTGCCCGCAGCGCTTACGGCTCATGCCCGGTGGTTAAGCATTCGAAACCAACGAGTAACGGCTACTTATACGGCCCATCGCATAAGTTCCAGTCGGGTCATCCTACGGCCACACCGAACGCCATGCCCAGGGCGTACGTCACACCGGCCGCGGCACCACCCAGGGCAAGCTGCCGCAAACCGCTGAACCACCAGCTCCGCGCGGTCACCTTGGCCACCACCGCACCGCACAGGAAGAGCCCGAGCAGCGCGAGCAACACGGCCGGCCACAGGGTGCTCGCCCCCAGCAGATACGGCAGTACGGGGAGCAGGGCGCCCAGCGCGAAGGAGCCGAAGCTCGACACCGCGGCGACCAGCGGCGACGGGAGATCACCGGGGTCGATGCCCAGCTCCTCGCGGGCGTGGATCTCCAGTGCCTGCTCGGGATCCCGGGACAGCTGCCGCGCCACGTCCCGCGCCAGATCGGCATCGACACCCCGCGCCACATACAGCGCGGCCAGCTCCGCCTCCTCGTCCTTGGGGTGCCGGCGCAGCTCACGCCGCTCCACGTCCAGCTCCGCCTCGACCAGCTCGCGCTGGGAGGCCACGGAGGTGTACTCGCCGGCCGCCATGGAGAAGGCGCCGGCGGCGAGGCCCGCGAGCCCGCTCAGCACCACGGTGTGCTGGCTCGCCGTACCACCCGCGACACCGGTCATCAGGGCGAGGTTGGAGACCAGGCCGTCCATCGCGCCGAAGACGGCGGGGCGCAGCCAGCCGCCGTTCACATCCCGGTGGGTGTGGTTGTCGCGGTGCGCCTCGTGCAGCGTCGCCTCGGTCTCGATGATGGCCATGACTGGTCCCCCAGAAAATGCTCGAAAAAGCTTCTTTGGACTGCTTCTACTTTTCGACAGCAACCAGACTATGCCTTCGCATTCCTCCCCGCCAGCAAGGAAAGGCTGGGCTAACCTGCGGTTTTACCCGTTGCCGCTCATTCGTGCCGAGCACCGCACATATGTCGACCGGGTGATGCTGAGGCTCCTGAGGCTGCGCCGCACACCGCGCCGGGGGACAGTTCCGCAAAGGGCTCCGCGCCGTCCTCGGCGCCCCTGAGAGGAGAGGCCCGTATGGCATCGATCGCCTGCATTCCCTCGGTCGCGGCGCCCGGGGACGCCGCCGAACTCCGCGCACGGGCACGCGGCGCACTGCTCGGCCTCGCGGTCGGGGACGCGCTGGGAGCCCCCGCCGAGAACATGAAGCCGTCGGAGATCCGCGCCCGCTGGGGCCGCATCACGGGCTACGTCGCCGACACCCCGTCCGGCACCGACGACACCGAGTACGCGATCTTCTCCGGCCTGCTGCTCGCCCGGCACGGCTCCGCGCTCACCCCGGCCCACGTGGAGGCCGCCTGGCACGAGTGGATCGCCGATCGCGCGGAGGGCCCCTTCCGGGGCGCGGGCTTCAGCGAGCGCGGCACCCTGGAGAACCTGCGCCGCGGCCTCGCCGCCCCCATCTCCGCCCAGCACCGCCACGCCTGGAGCGACGGCCTGGCCATGCGGGCGGCGCCCTTCGGCGTCTTCGCCGCGGGCCGCCCCGCGGAGGCCGCCCGCCTGGTGGCGATCGACGGCTCGGTCAGCCACGACGGCGAGGGCATCTACGGCGGCCAGGCGGTCGCGGCGGGCGTCGCGGCGGCGATGGCGGGCGCGCCGACCGTCGCGGTCGTCGCCTCCGCCCTCGCCGTGGTCCCCGACGACTCCTGGACCGCCCGCTCCCTGCGCCGCGCGGCGGCGGTCGCGCACCAGGGCGAACGCGCGGTCCGCTCCGCCGTCGTCATCGGCGGCTACCCCTGGACCGACCTCGCCCCCGAGGCCGTCGCCCTCGCCTTCGGTGCCTACGCCGCCGCCGACGGCGACTTCAAGGAGGCGGTCCTGACCGCCGTCAACATGGGCCGCGACGCCGACACCACGGCAGCGGTCGCGGGCGCCCTCGCCGGCGCGACCCAGGGCGTGTCCGCCATCCCGGAGGACTGGGCGGCGGCCATCGGCCCGGCACGCGGCAGCTGCCTGCCGTCGATGGCGGGCCACCATGTCCTGGACGTGGCGGACCTGCTGACCCGGGAGGCGGGGTCATGAGCCCTCCGGCGCCTTGGGACGACGCGACGACGCTGAAGGAGCCCCTGGAACCCGCGGTCGCCGACGGCGAGAACCACCCGCTGGGGCCACCCGCACCCGACGACGAAAGTCGCACGGGTGGTGCGGGTGGGAACGAACGGGCCGAAGGCGAAGCCGAGGCCCGGATCGAGGGACTGCTCCTCGGGCTCGCCGCAGGCGACGCCGCGGGCTGGCCCGCAGCACGCCACCGCGCCGCCCGCATGCCCGACTGGACCCGCCGCCTCACCCGCGAACTGGACACCTTCGCCGAGCACAACGCCACGACCACCCTCCCCGTCCCCATCGCCCTGAACCAGCCCCCGGAACCCCTCCGCCTCGGCCCCTCCGACGACGCCGAGTGGGCCGCCTTCGCCGCGGAGGCGGTCCTGCGGGCCGGCGACGACACCGCCCTCGGCGACCTGAGCCGCGACCGCCGGATGCGCGCCGCGATCGACCTCACCTGGAACGCGGTCGCCAGCGAGGTCGCGGCGGCAGCCGAACGCGCCCCCGAGGTGGAGTCCGCCGTACTCCCCCTCCGCGCCCGCATCTCCGTCCGCGCGGGCCTCGGCAACCTGGCCGCGGGCCTGCGCCCGCCCGCCACCGGCCACGACAACCCGCACTACTTCGACGACGCGGCCTGCGTCCGCGCCTGCGTCCTCGCGGTGGCCCACCCCGGCGACCCGACAGGCGCCGCCGACCTCGCCGAGTTCGACGCCCGCTACACCCAGGACGGCGACGGCGTGCACGGCGCCCGCGCGATGGCCGCCGCGGTGGCGCTCGCGCTCTCCGGCGCGGACGCGAGGGCCTGCGCCACCGCCGCGCTCGCCGAGCTGCCGGAGGAGACGGAGATCGGCCGCAACGCCCGCCACGCCCTGGCGCTCGCGGACACCGCCGACAGCGCCTTCGCCCTGATCCCGCTCCTCGAGCACCAGATCGTCGACCACGTCTACAGCTACGGCATCGCCGCCGCCGAAACCGTCCCGGTGGCCCTCGCGCTCGCCGTCGCCGCCCACGGCCGCATCGCCGAGGCGATCCCCGCCGCGGCCTGTCTGTCCCGGGTCGCCGACTCCGCCCCGGCCCTCGCGGGCGCCCTCACCGGCGCGCTGGGCGGCGGCGCGGCGGTCCCCGCGTCCTGGCGCGACGCCTGCCGCACCCTCCCCGGCTGTGTCCTGCCCCGGCTCACCGGCACCGACCTGGTGGAACTCGCCGAACTCCTGGAAGCCACACAACCGGCCCCACCAGGAGGATGATTCGGGGCATGACGCCCAAAGGAGAAGAAAGCCGAGCGGAGTCCCTGGCCGAACGGATCACCGGCGCACTGGTCGGCGCCGCCGTCGGCGACGCCCTCGGCGGCCCCGTGGAGGGCTACTCCCCCGACCAGATCCTCGAACGCCACGGCGGCCGTGTGCACGGCGTCGTCGGCCCCTGGAACGGCGACGCCTGGCGCACCGCCCGGCCCATCGCGCCGTACCACAAGGGCGACGGCCACGTCACCGACGACACCCTCATGACCCACGCCCTGGTCCGGGTCTACGCCCGCGTCCGCGACCACTTGGACGCCTACGCGATCGCCGAGCACCTCGTCCCCGACCTGATGACGACTCCCCGCTGGATCCCCGAACTCGAAGCCGAGGCACTCCCCCTCCACCGCGTGTTCCTGGCGGAGAAATGGCTCGTCGCCCGGATCCACTACGGCCATGTCGACCCCCGCGAGGCCGGCGTCGGCAACATCGTCAACTGCGGCGCCGCGATGTACATGGCCCCGGTCGGACTGGTCAACGCGGCCCACCCGGCAGGCGCTTACGCGGAGGCACTGGACATCGCGGGCGCCCACCAGTCGTCGTACGGCAGGGAGGCGGCCGGAGTCCTCGCGGCGGCGGTGGCCGCGGCCTGCGCCCCCGGCGCGACCCCGGACTCGGTCGTGGCCGCCTGTCTGTCCCTGGCGAAGGACGGCACCCGCGCGGCGATCGAGAAGGTCTGCGAGACCGCCGCGCGGCACTCCGACTTCGAGTCGGCGCTGGGCCCGCTGCGGGAGGCGGTGGCCCCGTACGACACGGTCGGCCCCGACTACCGCGCCCCCTCCCTGGGCGCCCGCCGCCCCTCCCGGCTGCACGCCATCGAGGAACTGCCGATCGCGCTGGGCATGCTGCTGGTCGCGGGCGGCGACTACCGGCACGCGGTGCTCGGCTCGGTCAACTACGGCCGCGACTGCGACTCCATCGCCACCATGGCCGGCGCGCTGGCCGGCGCCCTGGGCTCGCCGGTCCCGGAGGACTGGGCGAAGGCCGTCGCCGAGGCCAGCCGCCTCGATCTGCACGAACCGGCCCGCATGCTCACCGAGGTGACCCGGGAGATCTTCGCCCGTGACGTACGGCGCCGCCGCGCCCACGAGGAGGCGTTCGCCGCGCTGGGAGGTACCGGATGCTCCGACTGACCTGGGTCCAGCCCGAGGACCTGCTCGGCCACGAACTCCGGCAGGCCGCCCAGGACGGCCGCGAGCCGTCGGCGATCGCGGACCGCTGGAAGGCGGCGGGCGGCTGCGAGGCCCCCGCCCGGGCCGGCGCCTCCCCCGAACCGTGCTCCCGCTATCTGCGCCTGCTCGCGGAGGACCTGCTCGACGAACTGGCCGACCTGCCCAGCAGGCTGGCGGACCAGGAGCCGACGGATCTGGACCGGATCATCTCCCTGTGCCCGGAGTGGCCGTCCGCGCCGGCCGCCGCCCCCGCTCCCCCGGCCACCCTCCTCCCCCGCCTGCACGCCGCGTGGCTGGGCCGGGCCGTCGGCTGCCTCCTCGGCAAACCCGTGGAGAAGCTCCCCCTCGACGGCATCCGCCAACTCGCCCACGCCACCGGCAACTGGCCGCTCACCGCGTACTTCACCGCCCGCGGCCTGCCCGCCGACCTCGCCGCCAAGTACCCCTGGAACCGCCGCTCGGCCACCACCTCCCTCGCCGAGAACATCGACGGCATGCCCGAGGACGACGACCTCAACTACCCCCTGCTCAACCTGCTCCTGCTGCAACGCCACGGCCGGGACTTCAGCACCGAGGACGTCGCCGCCCTCTGGCTCGACCAACTCCCCGCCGGCCGCGCCTTCACCGCCGAACGCGTCGCGTACCGCAATCTCCTGTGCGGCCTGGAACCCCCGCGCACCGCCCGCCACCGCAACCCCTTCCGCGAGTGGATCGGCGCCCTGATCCGCGCCGACGTGCACGGCTGGACCAACCCCGGCGACCCGGCCCGGGCCGCCGCCCAGGCCCACCGCGACGCCACCCTCACCCACACCGCCAACGGCGTCTACGCGGCGATGTTCACGGCCGCCGTCATCGCCACCGCCGCCACCGGGACGTACGACGTCCACGCCTGCCTGCGCACCGGCCTCACCGTGATCCCGCCCCGCTCCCGGCTGGCCCGCGCGGTGCGGCACGCCATCGAACTCGCCACCACCCGCGAGGACTTCGACACGGTCGTGGACGAACTCCACGCCGCCCACGCCGCCGGCCACCACTGGGTGCACGCCGTCCCCAACACCGCCCTGATCGCCGCCGCCCTCACCCACGCCGACGGCGACTTCACCGGCTCGATCTGCCGCGCGGTGTCCGGCGGCTGGGACACCGACTCCAACGGGGCCACCGCCGGCAGCGTCGCCGGTCTCCTCGCCGGGTCCCCGGACGCCCTGCCCGATCGCTGGACGGCCCCGCTGAAGAACCGTCTGGCCACCTCCGTCGCCGGTTTCGACGGCACCGGCTTCGACACCCTGGCCCAGCTCACCCTCCAGGAGGCAACCCGACCATGACCCATATCGCCGTCCTCGGCAGTACGAACATGGATCTCGTCGCCTACGTCGAGAAGGCCCCGCAGCGCGGAGAGACCGTGACGGGACGCGAGTTCCGGACGATCCCCGGCGGCAAGGGCGCCAACCAGGCGATCGCCGCCGCCCGCGCCGGCGCCACCGTCTCGATGATCGGCGCGGTCGGCAACGACTCCTTCGGCACCCGGCTGCGCTCCACCCTCGAACACTCCGGGGTGAACACCGACCACCTGCGCACCACCGAAGGCCCTTCCGGTACGGCCCACATCGTCGTGGACGACGAGGGCGGCAACGCCATCGTGGTGATCCCCGGCGCCAACGGCACCGTCGACCACCTCGCCCCCGGCGACGAGGGCCTGATCGCCTCCGCCGATCTGCTGCTCCTTCAACTGGAAATCCCCTTGGCCGCCGTCCTCGCCGGTGCGCGGGCGGCCCGCACGCACGGCGTCCGCACCGTCCTCACCCCGGCCCCGGCCCGCCCGCTGCCGCCCGAACTGCTCGCCGCCGTCGACCTGTTGGTCCCCAACGAGCACGAGGCCGCCGCGCTCACCGGCGTCCCCGACCCGCGCGAGGCCGCCCTCGCGCTGCTCGACCGGGTCCCGGAGGTGGTGATCACCCTGGGCGCGGCGGGCAGCCTCTACGCCACCCGGGACGCCGAACCCGTCACCGTGCCCGCCCCGCAGGTCACCGCCGTGGACTCCACCGGCGCGGGCGACACCTTCGTCGGCGCGCTCGCCGTCGCGCTGGGCGAGGGCCGACCGATGCCGGAGGCGCTGCGCTGGGCCGCCGCGGCCGCCGCCCTGTCCGTGCAGCGCGAGGGCGCGTCGGCCTCGATGCCGTACCGCTCGGAGATCGAGGCGCGGTTCACGTCATGAGCCGACCACCCCTCACCGGACTGCGCGTCCTCGACCTCGCCACCCTGTTCGCCGGCCCGCTCGCCGCCACCCTGCTCGGCGACTTCGGCGCGGACGTCGTCAAGGTCGAGCACCCCACCCGGCCCGACCCGTCCCGGGGCCACGGCCCGTCGAAGGACGGCGTGGGCCTGTGGTGGAAGCTGCTCGGCCGCAACAAGCGCACGATCACCCTCAACCTGTCCAAGCCGGGCGGCCGCACCACCCTGCTGCGCCTCGCCGCCACGGCCGACGTCGTCATCGAGAACTTCCGCCCCGGCACCCTGGAGAAGTGGGACCTCGGCTGGCCGGAGCTGTCCGCCGCCAACCCCCGCCTGGTGCTCGCCCGGGTCACCGGCTTCGGGCAGTTCGGCCCGTACGCCCGCCGCCCCGGCTTCGGCACCCTCGCCGAGGCGATGAGCGGCTTCGCCGCGATCACCGGCGAGCCGGACGCGCCCCCGACCCTGCCGCCCTTCGGGCTCGCCGACTCGATCGCCGGTCTGGCGACGGCGTACGCGGTGCTGACCGCGCTCGCCGCCCGCGACCGCACCGGCGAGGGCCAGGTCGTCGACATGGCGCTCATCGAGCCGATCCTGACCGTCCTCGGCCCGCACCCCCTCTGGTACGACCAGCTGGGCCACGTCCAGCCCCGCACCGGCAACCGCTCCCAGAACAACGCCCCGCGCAACACCTACCGCACAGCGGACGGCACCTGGGTCGCCGTCTCCACCTCCGCCCAGTCGGTCGCCGAGCGCGTGATGCGCCTGGTCGGCCGCCCGGACCTGATCGACGAGCCCTGGTTCGCCACCGGCGCCGACCGCGCCCGGCACAGCGACGTCCTCGACGAGGCGGTCGGCGCCTGGATCGCCCGGCACACCCGCGCCGAGGTCCTGGAGTCCTTCGAGAAGGCGGAGGCGGCGGTCGCCCCCATCCAGGACGTACGGGACGTGATGACCGACCCGCAGTACGCGGCCCTCGACACCATCACCACCGTCGACGACCCCGAACTGGGCCCGCTGCGCATGCAGAACGTGCTCTTCCGGCTCTCCGCGACGCCCGGCGCGATCCGCTGGGCCGGCCGCCCGCACGGCGCCGACACCGAGGCGGTCCTCACCGAGCTGGGCCTGACCGGGGACGAGCTGGCCACGCTGCGCGCGGAGGGCGCGCTGTGATCCCGCTGACCTGGCTGTACGCCCCGGGTGACCATCCCCGGACGGTCGCCAAGGCCCTCGCCAGCGGCGCGGACGTGGTGATCGTCGACCTGGAGGACGCGGTCGCCCCGGACCGCAAGGAGTACGCCCGCACGGCCACCGCCGAACTGCTCACCGAGCCGCAGCCGGTCCCGGTCCACGTCCGGGTCAACGCCCTGGACGGCCCGCTGGCGGCGGCCGACCTGCGCGCGCTGGCCGGGCTGCCCGGCGTGTCCGGCCTGCGCCTGCCGAAGGTGACCTCACCGGAGCAGATCGTCCGGATCGCCGAGCACACGGCCTCCGCCGACGGGGGTGCCCCCGCCCTGTACGCGCTGCTGGAATCGGCCCTCGGCATCGAGCGCGCCCACGCCATCGCCGCCGCCCACCCGGCCCTGCGCGGTATCGCGATCGGCGAGTCCGATCTCCGGGCCGACCTCGGCGTACGGGAGGACGCGGGCCTGGAATGGCCGCGCTCGCGGGTGGTCGTCGCCGCCCGCGCGGCCGGACTGCCGCCCCCGGCCCAGTCGGTCCACCCCGACACCCGGGATCTGAAGGGCCTCGCCGCCTCCTGCGCCCACGGCCGTGCCCTCGGCTTCCTGGGCCGCGCCGCCATCCACCCCCGCCAACTGCCCATCATCGAACGGGCCTACCTCCCCACCCCGGAGGAGATCGAACAGGCGGAGACGGTCCTGAAGGCGGCGGCGCGGGAGCGGGGCGCGCAGGCCCTGGAGGACGGCACCTTCATCGACGCGGCGGTAGTGGCGGCGGCGCAGCGGACGCTGTCCCTGGCCCACCGCCGCTGAGCCGGTACCGCACACGCCGAGGGCGCCCGGAGGATCTCCGGGCGCCCTCGGCGGCATATGGCGACCGTCAGGTCTTCTTCGCGGACTCGGCCTCGTCCTCGAGGTCCGCGTCCGCGTTCTTGTCCTTGTCCTCGGCGGCCTTGTCCTCGGCGGCCTTGTCCTCGGCGTCCTCACCGCCGGAGGCACCGGGCTCCACGACCTCTTCCCGTCCCGGCCGCTTCTTCGCCGACACCACGATGTAGATCACGGCGAGCAGGAAGACGACCAGCGCGGTCCAGTTGTTCAGGCGCAGGCCCAGGATCTCGTGGGCGTCGTCGACGCGCATGTACTCGATCCAGAACCGGCCCGCGCAGTACGCGGCGACGTACAGTGCGAACGCCCGGCCGTGGCCCAGCTTGAAGCGCCGGTCGGCCCAGATCACCAGCAGCGCCACGCCCACGCACCACAGCGACTCGTACAGGAACGTCGGGTGGTAGTAGCCGGGGATCCGGCCGTCGGCGGTGGAGGTGATGTGCAGTGCCCACGGCAGGTCGGTCTCCCGCCCGTACAGCTCCTGGTTGAACCAGTTGCCCCAGCGGCCGATCGCCTGCGCGAAGGCGATGCCGGGTGCGATGGCATCGGCGTAGGCGGGGAGCGGGATGCCGCGGCGGCGGCAGCCGATCCACGCGCCCAGCGCGCCGAGCGCGATCGCGCCCCAGATGCCGAGGCCGCCCTCCCAGATCTTGAAGGCGTCCACCCAGTCACGGCCCTCGCTGAAGTACAGCTGGTAGTCCGTGATCACGTGGTACAGCCGGCCGCCGATCAGGCCGAACGGCACCGCCCAGACAGCGATGTCGGCGACCGTGCCGGCCCTCCCGCCGCGGGCGATCCATCGTTTGTTGCCGAGCCAGACGGCAACGAAGACACCGATGATGATGCAGAACGCGTAGCCGCGCAGCGGAATGGGGCCGAGGTGGATCACCCCGCGCGACGGGCTGGGAATGTAGGCAAGTTCCATGGCAAGGTCGACGCTACCGTGCCGGACCGGCCCGGCGGCGGGCAGCCCGGCTACGGGTCCATAACGGGCGGGTACCCCGCGTCATCCCTTGGCCGCCTCCTGCACCTGCTGCTTGAGCTTGGCCGGGGTCATCGTCCGGTCCTCGTAGATGTTCGCGCCGTTGAGCAGGACGGTCGGGGTGCCTCTGAAGCCGCCGGTGCTGAAGGCCTGCGCGGACTTGTCGACCCAGGCGTTGTGCGTGCCGTCCTCGACACACTTGCGGAACGCGGGCGTGTCGAGGCCGTCGACCTTGCCCGCCAGCTCGATCAGCTTGGCGTTCTCGGCGAACGCGTCGTCGGTTTCCGGGGGCTGGTTGTCGAACAGCACGTCGTGGTACTCGACGAACTTGCCGGCGTCCTGGGCGCAGGCCGCGGCGTTGGCCGCGTTGCGCGAGCCGCTGCCGCCCATGTTGCCGTCGATGATCGTGGCCAGGCGGTACTCGACCTTCAGCTGTCCGGCGTCGGTCAGCTCGTGGATCGTCGAGCGGTAGTTCGTCTCGAAGGACTTGCAGGCCGGGCAGCGGAAGTCCTCCCAGACGGTGAGCGTCGACTTGGCGCCGCTCTCGCCGACCGGGATGACCAGGCTGTCCTCGCCGTTGGCGCCCGACGGGGCCACGACCGGGCCCGCCCTGTCGCCGTCGTCCTTGCCGGCGTTGGCGGCGACCACGCCGATCACCGCCGCGAGGCCCAGGACGCAGACGACGCTCGCACCCACGATCAGCGCCCGCCGCCGCTTCTCCGCGGCCTTCTGCTTCTCGCGCTCCGCCGCCAGCCGTTCCCGGGCGGTGCGCTTTCCGTCACGGTTCTTCTCGCTCACACCCCGCAGAACGAACCGGGGAGGCGCAGCGCGCCTCCCCGGCTCCAGGACCACCCGTTCGAGCGACCCGTACGAAGATCGTCTCCGTTACGTCACGTGTGTGACGTCTCGTCCGTACGTCCCGTCGCTACGCCTGTCCGCGCACGCCCTTCGCCAGCTCGCCCGCGAGCGCGCGGACGGCCTCGACGCCGGCCGCGTGGTCCGGGGCGTCCAGCATCCGCTTGACGAAGGCGGACCCGACGATCACCCCGTCGGCGAACCCGGCCACCTCGGCGGCCTGGGCCGCGTTGGACACGCCGAGCCCGACGCAGACCGGCAGCTCGGTGGTGGCGCGGGTGCGCTCCACCAGGTTCTGCGCCTGCGCGCCGACCGACTCACGGGTGCCCGTGACACCCATCAGTGAGGCGGCGTACACGAAGCCGCTGCCCGCCGCGGTGATCTCGGCGAGCCGCTCGTCCTTGCTGCTGGGCGCCACCACGAACACGGTCGCGAGACCGTGCTTCTCGGCGTGCTCCCTCCACAGCGCCGACTCCTGCACGGGCAGGTCGGGCAGGATGCAGCCCGCGCCGCCCGCCTCGGCCAGCTCGGCGGTGAAGCGCTCGACGCCGTAGCGGTCGATGGGGTTCCAGTACGTCATCACGAGGACCGGCTTGCCGGTCGCGGCGGACGCCTCGCGGACCGTGCGCATGACGTCCGCGATCTTCACGCCGCCGCGCAGGGCGATGTCGTCGGCGGTCTGGATGACCGGGCCGTCGAGGACCGGGTCGCTGTGCGGCAGACCGACCTCGACGACGTCCGCGCCGCCCTCCAGGACGGCCTTGATCGCCTCGATGCCGCCGTCCACGGTCGGGAACCCGGCCGGGAGGTAGGCGATGAGGGCGGAGCGGCCCTCGGCCTTCGCCGCGGCGAGGGTGTCGGTCAGCAGCTGGATCTTCCCGCTCACTTGGCGTCCCCCTCGATCTCGGCGGTGCCGGAGGCGTCCTCGGCGACCTCGGCGTCGGTGTCGTACAGACCGAAGTAGCGCGCGGCGGTGTCCATGTCCTTGTCGCCGCGGCCGGACAGGTTGACCACGATCAGCCCGTCCTCGCCCAGTTCCCTGCCGACCTCCAGGGCGCCGGCCAGGGCGTGGGCGCTCTCGATGGCGGGGATGATGCCCTCGGTACGGGACAGCAGGCGCAGCGCCTGCATGGCCGCGTCGTCGGTGACCGCGCGGTACTCGGCGCGGCCGGTGTCCTTGAGGTAGGAGTGCTCGGGGCCGATGCCCGGGTAGTCCAGACCGGCCGAGATCGAGTACGGCTCGGTGATCTGGCCTTCGTCGTCCTGGAGGACGTAGGAACGGGAGCCGTGCAGGATGCCGGGCTCGCCGGCGGTCAGGGTCGCCGCGTGCTCGCCGGTCTCGACACCGTGCCCGGCGGGCTCGCAGCCGACGAGGCGGACGCCCTCGTCGGGGATGAACGCGTGGAACAGGCCGATCGCGTTGGAGCCGCCGCCGACGCAGGCGATGGCGGCGTCGGGCAGGCGTCCGGCGCGCTCCAGGAGCTGGCGGCGGGCCTCGACGCCGATGACCCGGTGGAAGTCGCGGACCATGGCCGGGAAGGGGTGGGGACCCGCGACCGTGCCGAACAGGTAGTGGGTGTGGTCGACGTTGGCGACCCAGTCGCGGAACGCCTCGTTGATGGCGTCCTTCAGGGTGCGGCTGCCCGACTTCACGGCGATGACCTCGGCGCCGAGCATGCGCATGCGGGCCACGTTGAGGGCCTGCCGCTGGGTGTCGATCTCGCCCATGTAGATCGTGCACTCGAGGCCGAAGAGCGCGCAGGCGGTCGCCGTGGCGACGCCGTGCTGGCCGGCGCCGGTCTCGGCGATGACGCGGGTCTTGCCCATGCGCTTGGTGAGCAGGGCCTGGCCGAGGACGTTGTTGATCTTGTGGGAGCCGGTGTGGTTCAGGTCCTCGCGCTTGAGGAAGATCCGGGCGCCGCCGGCGTGCTCGGCGAATCTCGGGACCTCGGTCAGCGCGCTGGGGCGGCCGGTGTAGTTGACCAGCAGGTCGTCGAGCTCTCGGGCGAACTCGGGGTCCTGCTTGGCCTTGTCGTACTCGACGGCGACCTCGTCCACGGCGGCGACGAGGGCCTCCGGGATGAACTTGCCGCCGAAGTCGCCGAAGTAGCCTTCGGCACTCGGGACTTGACCCTCCGGGTCGGGGATGAAGAAGTTGCTGGGCATGCTTGAGCCTCACGGTGAGTGTGGTGAAAAGACACTATTCGCCGTGGGGGCGGAGATGATGTGTTGACTGCGGGCCGATTGTGGCTGGTCGCGCAGTTCCCCGCGCCCCTAAGGGGCGCGCTGCCATCGACGGCCGTTTACCTGCCCAGGTTCGTCACCGATGACGTAGCGCACTCGGCGGCCGTGCACCCGGCGGGCCGGGGCACGGCAGCCTCGGGGCCGGCAGCCGCGCGCGAGGCGGGCATACGGGTCCCTGGTCGCCATGGTGATCGAGACAGTCATCGGGGCACAGCCTAGCGGGAGTTCAGCCCCGCCCGTGGCGGAGTGCGGGATGTTCGCCCGCGGCCACCAGGTCGGCGACGGCCGTCTTCGGGTCCTTGCCCGTGACCAGGGACTCGCCGACCAGGACGGCGTCGGCGCCGGCGTTGGCGTAGGCGATGAGGTCGTGCGGGCCGCGCACGCCGGACTCGGCGACCTTGACGATGTTGTCGGGGATCTCCGGCGCCACCCGCTCGAAGGTGCCGCGGTCGACCTCCAGGGTCTTGAGGTTGCGCGCGTTGACGCCGATGACCTTGGCGCCCGCGTCGACCGCGCGCTCGACCTCGTCCTCGTCGTGGACCTCGACGAGCGGGGTCAGGCCGATGGAGACCGCGCGCTCGATCAGCGACTCCAGCGCGGGCTGGTCCAGGGCCGCCACGATCAGCAGCGCCAGGTCGGCGCCGTAGGCGCGGGCCTCCCACAGCTGGTACGAGGTGACGATGAAGTCCTTGCGCAGCACCGGGATGTCCACGCGCGCGCGGACCGCCTCCAGGTCGGCGAGGGAGCCGCCGAAGCGGCGCTGTTCGGTGAGGACGGAGATGACGGCCGCGCCGCCCGCCTCGTAGTCCGCGGCGAGGCCCGCGGGGTCGGCGATCGCGGCCAGCGCGCCCTTGGACGGGCTGGAGCGCTTGACCTCGCAGATCACCTTGACGCCGTCGCCCTTGAGCGCGGCGACCCCGTCCTTGGCGGCGGGAGCCTTCGCCGCGCGCTCCTTGAGCTCGTCGAGGCTGACGCGCGCCTGCCGCTCCGCGAGGTCGGCACGGACTCCGTCGATGATCTCGTCGAGCACACTCACGCGAGCGGCCCCCTTCCAGTCGGCTGACTGTCACAGCGGTCGGTCGAAACCTATGGTCATAGCGATGGTATCCGGAGGAGGGCGAAGGCCCCGCATCCGGTTGACGGCGGTCCCACTACCTGGACATCCGTCCGATGATCAAGGATGCAACCAGCCGCCGAACGGCAGGTTCCGGACAACGGTGAAGACCAGCAGCAACGCGCCGACGGTCCAGAGGTGCGCGGAGCGCAGGTCGAGGCGGAGTGGCCGGCCGCGGGCCGCGCGGACCACCCATACGGTCCATGCCACGGCGAACACGACATACCCCGCGACCGCCACCGCGTTGGCCTGGAGCGCGGTCGCCAGATCGCCGTGGACGACGGCGTGGGCGCTGCGCAGGCCGCCGCAGCCGGGGCAGTAGAGGCCGGTGAGGCGCAGCAGCGGGCAGGCGGGGTAGTGGCCGGGTTCGTTGGGGTCCACGGCTCCGACGTAGGCGAAGGCTCCGGCGACGGCCGCCAGCACCCCGGCGGGCACGGCCAGCCGGGCCAGGGGCGGTTTCGGTGTCGTGGTGCGGCGGTCGGCGGTCACGCCTCGCATTGTGCCCCGCGCGGGGCGGACACGCGCGAGGGGCGGCCCGTGGGCCGCCCCTCGATGTCGCTGTGTGTGCCGCGTCGGATCAGCTCTCGGCGGCGACCGGCTCGCGGGTCGCGGTGGCGGCCGGCTTCGCCTTGACGGTGGCGCCCTCGACCATCTTCAGGGGGTGCGCCTTCGGCATGCCCAGGCCCATGGCGCGCATCACGCCGCCCACGACACCGCCGAGGACCACGATGGCCATGCCGCCCCAGAAGCCCAGCGGGTTGGCCATCACCATGAAGGCACCCGCGACGGTGAAACCGATGAAGGCGATGATGACACCGGTCCAGGCGGCCGGGGTGTGACCGTGCCCGTGGCTGCTGTCCGCCATTGCTTGCTCCTCGTAGCCGTGTACGTGTGTGAGCCTGACGCTCGCCGTCCATTGTCCCGTACGCCCGCCCGTGGCATGCGCGGGGGTGGCCCCGAGGGCGCGTCTGTTTCGCCACATCGGGACCGGGCCGCGGCGGGGGGTCAGGCCGGGCCGGTGCCCGTCGGGTCCTCGCCGCGGTCCAGAGCCTTCCACAGGTCCTCGGGCCGGTCGGGGTCGACGGCCGGGGCGGCGCGGCGCGGGCGGGGCGCGCCGGAGCGCTCGTAGCGGCCCGACATGGCGGGCCACAGCCGGCCGTAGCGCAGGGCGAGCAGTCCGGCCAGCACGATCAGCACGCCGCCGACGGCCGCGACGTACGGCCACGCGGTGTGGCTGAGCGCGTGCACGGTGGCGGAGGTGTCGCCGGAGGCGCGGGCGGCCTGCTCGTCGAGCGCGGCGGTGTCGGAAGCGCCGAGCACGGCGGCCACGACGGTGCCGACGCCGGACAGCGTGAGCAGCGCGGCGACCAGGAAACGGCCTGCTCGGCGGACGGCGAAGACGGCGACGAGCGCGGCGAGGCCCACTATGGCCAGGGCCGCCGGGACGCCGGTGACGTCGCTGCCCTTGGCGGTCAGGGGGAAGGAGCCGCCGGCCACCGTCGCGGTGCCCTCCGACCACTGCTGGCGGGTGGCGAGGAGCGCCACGGCCGCGCCGAGCGCGCCGGACAGCAGCGCCAGAGCGAGACTCCGGCGTCCGGCCCGCGCGGGTCGTACGGCTTCGGTACGGGGGTGAGGTACGGCAGTCACGTACTCCACTATCGCCTGAACCCCGGGCGAACCGTCACCCGGGGCTCACGTGATCCGCGCCCTACTTGCCGAGCCGGTTGGCGGTGTGGACCGCGCGGAGGACCGCCGCCGCCTTGTTGCGGCACTCGGTGTCCTCGGCGACCGGGTCGGAGTCGGCGACGATGCCGGCGCCCGCCTGGACGTAGGCGGTGCCGTCGCGCAGCAGGGCGGTGCGGATGGCGATGGCGGTGTCGGAGTCGCCCGCGAAGTCGAGGTAGCCGACACAGCCGCCGTACAGGCCGCGCCGGGACGGCTCCAGCTCGTCGATGATCTGCATCGCGCGCGGCTTCGGGGCACCGGAGAGGGTGCCGGCCGGGAAGCAGGCGGTCAGCACGTCGAACGCGGTGCGGCCCGCGGCGACCTTGCCGGTCACCGTGGAGACGATGTGCATCACGTGCGAGTACCGCTCGATGGACATGAAGTCGACGACCTCGACCGAGCCCGGCTCGCAGACCCGGCCCAGGTCGTTGCGGCCCAGGTCGACGAGCATCAGGTGCTCGGCGCGCTCCTTGGGGTCGGCGAGCAGTTCGTCGGCGAGGGCCTGGTCCTCCTGCGGGGTGGCGCCGCGCCAGCGGGTGCCGGCGATGGGGTGCACCATGGCCCGCCCGTCCTCGACCTTGACGAGCGCCTCGGGGGACGAGCCGACCACGTCGAACCCGTCGAAGCGGAAGAGGTACATGTACGGCGACGGGTTCGTCGCCCGCAGCACCCGGTAGACGTCCAGCGCGCTTGCCGTGCACGGTGTCTCGAACCGCTGCGAGGGCACCACCTGGAACGCCTCGCCCGCGCGGATGCGCTCCTTGATGTCCTCGACGGCCGCCTGGAAGTCGGTGCCGCCCCACAGCGCGGTGTACTCCGGCAGCTCGGAGGGCGGCAGGACGGCGGGCGGCTGGGCGACCGCGCGGGAAAGGTCCGCCTCCATGGCGTCGAGGCGGGCCACGGCGTCCGCGTAGGCCTCGTCGACGCCGGTGTCCAGGTCGTTGTGGTTGATCGCGTTGGCGATCAGCAGGACGGAGCCCTCCCAGTGGTCCATCACCGCGAGGTCGCTGGTCAGGAGCATGGTCAGCTCGGGGAGCTTCAGGTCGTCGCGCTCGCCGGGGCCGATCTTCTCCAGGCGGCGCACGATGTCGTAGCCGAGGTAGCCGACCATGCCGCCGGTGAAGGGCGGCATGCCCTCCTGGTGCGGGGTGTGCAGCGCCTCGACGGTGGCGCGCAGGGCGGCGAGCGGGTCGCCGTCGACGGGGACGCCGACGGGCGGGGCGCCCAGCCAGTGGACCTGGCCGTCGCGCTCGGTGAGTGTGGCCGCCGAGCGCACGCCGACGAAGGAGTAGCGGGACCACGAGCGGCCGTTCTCCGCGGACTCCAGGAGGAAGGTGCCGGGGCGCTCGGCGGCGAGCTTGCGGTAGAGCGCGACCGGGGTGTCGCCGTCGGCGAGGAGCTTGCGGGTGACGGGGATGACGCGGCGGTCGGTGGCGAGCTTGCGGAACGTCTCGAGGTCCATGGGCGCCGACCTTACTGATCCGAGGCCGGCGCGCCGGCGTCCTTGAGCAGTACGTCCTCGTCGAAGCAGGTGCGGGCACCGGTGTGGCAGGCGGCGCCGACCTGGTCGACCTTGACGAGCACGGTGTCCGCGTCGCAGTCCAGGGCGACGGACTTCACCCACTGGACGTGACCGGATGTGTCGCCCTTGACCCAGTACTCCTGGCGGCTGCGCGACCAGTAGGTGCAGCGGCCGGTGGTCAGGGTCCGATGCAGCGCCTCGTCGTCCATCCAGCCGAGCATGAGCACCTCTCCGGTGTCGTACTGCTGGGCGATGGCGGGCAGGAGACCGTCGGCGCTGCGCTTGAGGCGCGCGGCGATCTCGGGGTCCAGGCTGCTGGGCCTGCTGGGCGGAGGCGTGCTGGTCATGTGTGCCATTGTGCCGCGCGCCACGGACGGTCACGGCGCGGCGTCCATCAGATGGGCGGGGCGGCGCGGAAGCGCCTCGTTGAGGGGTGGTGGCCGGGTGACGGGTGGGCGGACCATCGGACCGGTCGTAGGCTGAATCGCATGTCGACCTTTGCCAAGCGTGAACGGCTCCTCCTCGCCGACCTCTTGGAAACCGCGGGTCCAGAGGCCCCCACCCTGTGCGAGGGCTGGCTCACCCGGGACCTGGCCGCGCACGTGGTGGTGCGCGAGCGCCGCCCCGACGCCGCCGGGGGGATGCTCATCAAGCAGCTCGCGCCACGCCTGGAGAAGGCGATGGAGGAGTTCGCGGCGAAGCCGTACGAGGAGCTGATCCAGCTCATCCGCACCGGCCCGCCCCGCTTCTCGCCGTTCGCGCTCAAGCAGATCGACGAGATGTCGAACACGGTCGAGTTCTACGTCCACACCGAGGATGTCCGCCGCGCCCAGCCGGACTGGACCGCGCGGGTGCTCGACCCGGTCTTCCAGGACGCCCTGTGGTCCCGGATGGAGCGCACCGCCCGTCTGATGGGCCGGAGCGCCCCCACCGGGCTGGTCCTGCGCCGCCCCGACGGCCAGACCGCCGTCGCCCACCGGGGCACGCCGGTGGTGACGGTGACCGGTGAGCCGTCCGAGCTGCTGCTGTTCCTCTACGGCCGGCAGGACGCGGCCAAGGTGGACCTGGACGGCGACGCGGACGCGATCGAACGCCTGCACGGCAGCAAGCAGCTGGGCATCTGACCGAAGGGCGTGTGGCGCGTCACCGCACCAGGTGGCCCGCCTCCCGCAGGGCCTCCTTGACCTCGCCGATCCGCAGGTCGCCGAAGTGGAACACGGACGCCGCGAGCACCGCGTCCGCGCCCGCCTCGATCGCCGGGGGGAAGTCGGCGAGCTTGCCGGCGCCGCCGGAGGCGATCACGGGGATCGTCACGTGCTTGCGGACGGCCCGGATCATCTCCAGGTCGTAGCCGTCCTTGGTGCCGTCGGCGTCCATCGAGTTCAGCAGGATCTCGCCCGCGCCCAGCTCGGCGGCCCGGTGCGCCCACTCGACGGCGTCGATGCCGGTGCCCTTGCGGCCGCCGTGCGTCGTCACCTCGAAGGAGCCGGACGGCGTGCGGCGGGCGTCCACCGACAGGACCAGCACCTGCCGGCCGAAGCGCTCGGCGATCTCCCGGATCAGGTCGGGGCGGGCGATCGCGGCCGTGTTGACGCCGACCTTGTCCGCGCCCGCGCGCAGCAGCCGGTCCACGTCCTCGGCCGTGCGCACGCCGCCGCCGACGGTGAGCGGGATGAACACCTGCTCGGCGGTGCGGCGCACCACGTCGTAGGTCGTCTCGCGGTTGCCCGAGGACGCGGTGATGTCCAGGAACGTCAGCTCGTCGGCGCCCTCGGCGTCGTACACCTTCGCCATCTCGACGGGGTCGCCCGCGTCGCGCAGGTTCTGGAAGTTGACGCCCTTGACGACCCGGCCGTTGTCCACGTCCAGGCAGGGGATGACTCGGACCGCCAGGGTCATGACTGCTCGGCTCCTCTGAATGCCTCTACTTCGACTTCGACCAGGATGCGCGGGTCCACGAAGCCCTCCACCACCAGGAGGGTGGACACCGGCCGCACCGAGTCGAAGAGTTCCTTGTGGGCGCGGCCCACCTCGTCCACATCCCGCGGATGTGTCAGGTACATCCGGGTGCGGACCACGGACTCGATGCCGAGCCCGAACTCGCCGATCGCCTCGATCGCGCTGGTGAAGGCCACCTTGGCCTGTTCGTACGGGTCGCCCTCGCCGTACAGCACGCGCCCCTTGAAGGACGTCGTGCCGCCCACCAGGACGCGGTCGCCCGCCGCGACGGCGCGTGCGAAACCGAAGGACTCCTCCCAGGGGCTTCCGCTCTGCACGCGCCGCACGGCTTCGGACGTCATGACGCCACTGCCTCCAGGGCCTCTTCCAGGGTGAACGCCTTGGCGTAGAGGGCCTTCCCGACGATGGCGCCCTCGACACCGAGGGGGACCAGCTCGGAGATGGCGCGCAGGTCGTCCAGAGACGACACGCCGCCGGAGGCCACGACCGGGCGGTCCGTCGCCGCGCAGACGTTCTTCAGCAGCTCCAGGTTGGGGCCCTGCAGGGTGCCGTCCTTGGCGATGTCGGTGACGACGTACCGCGCGCAGCCCTCCTTGTTGAGACGGTCCAGCGTCTCGTAGAGGTCGCCGCCGTCGCGGGTCCAGCCGCGGCCGCGCAGGGTCGTGCCGCGGACGTCGAGACCGACCGCGATCTTGTCGCCGTGCTCGGCGATGACCTTGGCGACCCACTCCGGGGTCTCCAGGGCGGCCGTGCCGAGGTTGACGCGGGTGCAGCCGGTGGCGAGCGCGGCGGCCAGGGAGGCGTCGTCGCGGATGCCGCCGGACAGCTCCACCTTGATGTCCATCGCCTTCGTGACCTCGGCGATCAGCTCACGGTTGTCGCCGGTGCCGAAAGCCGCGTCCAGGTCGACCAGGTGCAGCCACTCGGCGCCCGCCCGCTGCCAGGCCAGGGCGGCCTCCAGGGGCGAGCCGTACGAGGTCTCGGTGCCGGACTCGCCGTGCACGAGGCGGACGGCCTGGCCGTCGCGGACGTCGACGGCGGGGAGCAGTTCGAGCTTGGCCATGTCTCTACAGGGTTCCGATCCAGTTGGTGAGCAGCTGCGCTCCGGCGTCGCCGGACTTCTCGGGGTGGAACTGCGTGGCCCACAGGGCGCCGTTCTCCACGGCGGCCACGAAGGGCTTGCCGTGCGTGGACCAGGTGACCAGCGGTGCGGTCATCACCGGGTTCTCGGTCTCCAGCGTCCAGTCGTGGACGGCGTAGGAGTGCACGAAGTAGAAGCGCGCGTCCGCGTCCAGGCCGGCGAACAGTTCGGAGGCGGGCGGCGCGTCCACGGTGTTCCAGCCCATGTGGGGCACGATGTCGGCCTGCAACGGCTCGACCGAGCCCGGCCACTCGCCGAGGCCGTCGGTCTCCACGCCGTGCTCGATGCCGCGGGCGAAGAGGATCTGCATGCCGACGCAGATGCCCATCACGGGACGCCCGCCGGCCAGCCGCCGTTCGACGATCCAGTCGCCGCGGGCCTCCTTCAGGCCCCCCATGCAGGCGGCGAAGGCACCGACGCCCGGCACCAGCAGGCCGTCCGCGTTCATGGCCTTGTCGAAGTCACGCGTTATCTCGACGTCGGCTCCCGCGCGGGCGAGGGCGCGCTCGGCGGAGCGGACGTTGCCGAAGCCGTAGTCGAAGACCACGACGCTCTTGGTGCTCAATTCCACACCTCCAGCCGCATGACGCCCGCGACGAGACACATCGCGGCGCCGACGGACAGCAGCACGATGAGGCTCGTGGGCATCTTCTGCTTCACGAAGGAAATGATGCCGCCGATGAGGAAGAGGCCGACGACGATCAGGGCAGTAGAGGTCCCGTTCACAGCGCGCCCTTCGTGGAGGGAAGGATGCCCGCCGCGCGCGGGTCGCGCTCGGAGGCGTATCGCAGGGCGCGGGCCAGGGCCTTGAACTGGCACTCCACGATGTGGTGCGCGTTGCGGCCGTACGGCACGTGCACGTGCAGCGCGATCTGCGCCTGGGCGACGAAGGACTCCAGGATGTGCCGGGTCATCGTGGTGTCGTACTCGCCGATCATCGGCGCCATGTTCTCGGGCTCGGTGTGCACGAGGTAGGGGCGGCCGGACAGGTCGACGGTCACCTGGGCGAGGGACTCGTCCAGCGGGACCGTGCAGTTGCCGAAGCGGTAGATCCCCACCTTGTCGCCGAGCGCCTGCTTGAAGGCGGCGCCCAGCGCGAGGGCGGTGTCCTCGATGGTGTGGTGGGAGTCGATGTGCAGGTCGCCCTCGGTCTTCACGGTCAGGTCGAACAGACCGTGCCGGCCGAGCTGGTCGAGCATGTGGTCGTAGAAGCCGACACCGGTCGACACATCGACCTGGCCGGTGCCGTCGAGGTTTATCTCGACGAGCACCGAGGTCTCCTTCGTCACCCGCTCCACGCGTCCTACGCGGTTCATGCGCTCTGCTCCTTCTTCAACTCACGGACCGCGTCGAGGAACGCGTCGTTCTCTTCGGGGGTGCCGGCCGTGACCCGCAGCCACCCCGGTACGCCGTTGTCCCGGACCAGGACGCCCCGGTCGAGGATCTTCTGCCAGACCTCGTGGGCGTCGGCGAACCGGCCGAACTGCACGAAGTTGGCGTCCGAGGCCGTGACCTCGTAGCCGATCGCCAGCAGCTCGCTCACCAGGCGGTCCCGCTCGGCCTTCAGCTGCTCGACATAGCCGAGCAGGGTGTCGGTGTGCTCCAGGGCGGCCAGGGCGGTCGCCTGGGTGACGGCCGACAGGTGGTACGGCAGGCGGACCAGCTGGACGGCGTCCACCACCGCCGGATGCGCGGCGAGGTAGCCGAGGCGCAGGCCCGCCGCGCCGAACGCCTTCGACATCGTGCGGGAGATGACGAGATGCGGCCGGCCTTCGAGGAGCGGCAGCAGCGAGTCGCCGTGGCTGAACTCGATATACGCCTCGTCGACCACCACCATCGACGGCTTCGCCGCCTGCGCGGCCTCGTACAGCGCGAGGACCGTCTCCGGCGGGACCGCGTTGCCGGTGGGGTTGTTGGGGGTGGTGATGAAGACGACGTCCGGCCGGTGCTCGGCGATGGCCTTCTCGGCCGCGTCGACGTCGATGGTGAAGTCGTCGTTGCGCGGACCCGAGATCCATCCGGTGCCCGTCCCGCGCGCGATGAGGCCGTGCATCGAGTACGACGGCTCGAAGCCGATCGCGGTGCGGCCCGGCCCGCCGAAGGTCTGGAGCAACTGCTGGATGACCTCGTTGGAACCGTTGGCGGCCCAGACGTTGGCGAGGCCCACCTCGTACCCGGAGGTGTTCGTCAGGTACTCCGCGAGTTTGGTGCGCAGCTCCACGGCGTCGCGGTCCGGGTAGCGGTTGAGGTTCCGGGCGGCCTCGCGCACCCGCTCGGCGATCCGCTCGACCAGCGGCTCGGGCAGCGGGTAGGGGTTCTCGTTGGTGTTGAGCCGTACGGGGACGTCGAGCTGGGGCGCGCCGTACGGGGACTTGCCGCGCAGCTCGTCACGGACGGGGAGCTCGTCCCATGGGGACACAGAGGAGTTGCCAGTCACTTGCCTTCAGGAACCTTCCACCCGAACCGGGCCTTGATCGCCGCGCCGTGCGCCGGCAGGTCCTCCGCCTCCGCCAGCGTCACCACGTGATGCGCGACCTCGGCCAGCGCGTCCTTCGTGTAGTCGACGATGTGGATGCCGCGCAGGAAGGACTGCACGGACAGACCCGAGGAGTGGCAGGCGCAGCCGCCGGTCGGCAGCACGTGGTTGGACCCGGCGGCGTAGTCGCCGAGCGAGACCGGTGCCCAGGGGCCGATGAAGATCGCGCCGGCGTTGCGCACGCGGTCGGCCACGGCGGCCGCGTCGGCGGTCTGGATCTCCAGGTGCTCGGCGCCGTACGCGTCGACCACCCGCAGGCCCTCCTCGACACCGTCGACCAGCACGATCGCGGACTGCTTGCCCTTGAGGGCCGGCACGATCCGGTCGTCGATGTGCTTGGTCGCCGCGACCTGCGGCTCCAGCTCCTTCTCGACGGCCTCCGCGAGCTCGACGGAGTCGGTGACCAGCACGGCCGCCGCCAGCGGGTCGTGCTCGGCCTGGCTGATCAGGTCGGCGGCGACGTGCACCGGGTCGGCGGTCGAGTCGGCGAGGATCGCGATCTCGGTCGGTCCGGCCTCGGCGTCGATGCCGATCTTGCCGGTGAAGTAACGCTTGGCGGCGGCGACCCAGATATTGCCGGGGCCGGTGACCATGTTGGCGGGCGGGCAGGACTCGGTGCCGTACGCGAACATCGCGACGGCCGTGGCGCCGCCGGCCGCGTACACCTCGTCCACGCCGAGCAGCGCGCACGCGGCGAGGATCGTCGGGTGCGGGAGGCCGTCGAACTCGGCCTGGGCCGGGGAGGCGAGCGCGATGGACTCGACGCCGGCCTCCTGGGCGGGCACGACGTTCATCACCACGGAGGACGGGTAGACGGAGCGGCCGCCCGGCGCGTACAGCCCCACGCGGTCCACGGGCACCCACTTCTCGGTGACCGAGCCGCCGGGCACCACCTGGGTGGTGTGGGTGGAGCGGCGCTGGGCGCGGTGGACGAGCCGGGCGCGGCGGATGGTCTCCTCCAGGGCCGCGCGCACGGCCGGGTCCAGTTCCTCCAGGGCCCGGGTGAGCGCCGCGGCCGGCACCCGGACCTGGTCGAGCTTGACGGCGTCGAACTTCTCGGCGAAGTCGATCAGCGCCGCGTCACCCCGATGATGCACGGCCTCGCAGATCGGACGCACCTTCTCCAGGGCGGCCTGAACGTCGAAGTCGGCTCGGGGCAGCAGGTCGCGCAGGGCGGGACCCTCCGGGAGGGCGTCGCCGCGCAGATCGATTCGGGAGATCACAGGCTCAATTCTCGCAGACCGGAGCCGGCGGCCGTCCGCGCGTATCAATGGCTGATACAGAACCCCGCCCGGCCTCGGCGGATCCTCCTCACCTTGCGTGTTCCACGCGTCACAGAGCGGGCATGAACAGGTGTACGAAGAGGCGAACTCGCGAGTACCCGAGGAGGAAGGAACGGCTGTGACCGAGGGGGCAGCCCTGCGGGCCGGGGACATCCCGGACGATCTGACCGCCGCCGAGGCCGGCATGTGGCAGGCCTTCCGCAACGGCACCGTCTACGACCTGCGCAGCGGCGACTCCGTCGTCGACGATCCGCACGGCGGGCACCCCTGGGGCCCGGAGCGGACCGTGCGGGCGCGCATCGTGTGCTGGCTGCTGCTGGACGGACCGCCCGCGCTGGCCGGCCGGGTGTCCTCGCTGAAGCTGGCGGGGGTGCTGATCAGCGACACGATGGACCTGGCGGGCGGTGTCGTGGTGCCGTACGTGGAGCTGACCGGGTGCCGCTTCGAGCGGGAGGTCCGGCTGCCGGAGGCCCGCTTCACCACCGTGCGGCTGGTCAACTGCTCGGTGCCGCGGCTGGAGGCCGCCCGGGTGCACACCGAGGGCGATCTGCATCTGCCGCGCTCCCGGTTCCTGAGCGGGATCCGGCTCACCGACGCGCAGATCGGCACGGACCTGCTGCTCAATCAGGCGATCGTGTACCGCGACCGCAGCGGCCGGTCCGTCGCCGGGGACGGCATGACCGTGGGGCAGGACCTCCAGGCCGAGCTGCTGGAGTCGCACGGCGAGCTGAGCCTGCGCAGCGCCACCGTCGGCGTGTCGCTCAGCCTGCGCGGCGCCCGGCTGCGCAACCCGTACGGCAGGCTCGCGCTCAACGCCCCGCAGCTCACCGTCGAGCGCACCCTGTACCTGACCCCGGCGGGCGTCGGCGGCCTCCAGCTGAGCGGCCGGACCCCCGCTCAGGGCACCCGCGTCCAGCGGTTCGAGTGCCAGGGCGGGTTACGGCTGGACGACGGCCGGTTCGGCGACGCGGTCGACTTCGACGGCGCCCGGCTCGTCTTCACCGACGAGCAGGAGCTGTCCCTGCGCCGTCTCCAGGTGCCCGAGCTGCGCTTCCTCGGGGAACGCCCGCAGCGGGGCAAGGTGGTGCTGTCCGGTGCGCGGATCGTCAACCTCGTCGACCGGGCGGACAGCTGGCCGGGCCCCGGCAATCTGCACATGCCCGGCTTCACCTACGAGAACCTGGTGCCGCAGGGCCCCTTCCCGCTGGCCGAGCGGCTGGAGTGGGTGGCCGCGGCGACCGCCGAGTACAACCCGGACCCGTACGAGCGCCTCGCCGCCGTGCTGCGGGCCGGCGGCGAGGACGAGGACGCCCGCGAGGTGCTGCTCGCCAAACAGCGGCGGCGCCGCGAGACGCTGCCGCCCGCCGCGAAGATCGTGGGGTACCTGCAGGACTGGACCGTGGCCTACGGCTACCGGCCGGGGCGCGCCGCCGTGTGGATGGCGGTGCTGTGGGCGGCGGGCTCCCTGGCCTTCGCGTACGCCGGGCGGCCCGAGACCGGCGGCGGCAACGCCGCCCGACCGCCCTGGAACCCGGCCCTCTTCGCCCTCGACCTCCTCCTCCCCGTCATCGACCTCGGCCACGCGAACGTCTGGCAGCTGCGCGGCGGCTGGCAGTGGCTGGGAGCGGCACTGGTCCTGCTGGGCTGGGTGCTGGCGACGACGGTGGCGGCGGGGGCGACGCGGCTGCTGCGCCGGAACTAAGGCTTGTCGTGTGGATCAGCCCGGCTGCGGGATGCGGTGCCTCACGGCCCACCCGAGCGGAGCCTGGCACGGACCTGGCCAAGCCCGGAGGGCTCTGGCCTGCCCGGTTCGTGGGCGGGGCGGACGCACCGGGGCCGGCGACCATTAGGCTCTTGGCTCGTGACCACCGTCCGGCTGCCGCTCTTCCCCCTCAACTCGGTGCTGTTCCCGGGACTCGTCCTCCCGCTGAACGTCTTCGAGGAGCGCTACCGCGCCATGATGCGCGCGCTGCTGAAGACCCCCGAGGACGAACCGCGCCGCTTCGCCGTCGTGGCGATCCGCGACGGCCACGAGGTGGCGCCGAGCGCGCCCGGCATGCCCGATCCGACGGCCCTGCCGGAGCGGGGGCCCGCCGCCGGGTTCGGCCCGGACCCCGTCAAGGCCTTCCACGGCATCGGCTGCGTGGCCGACGCGGCCACCATCCGGGAGCGGGCCGACGGCACCTTCGAGGTGCTGGCGACCGGGACGACCCGGGTACGGCTGCTCTCGGTGGACGCCTCCGGGCCGTACCTCACGGCCGAGCTGCAGGAGCTGCCCGAGGAACCGGGCGACGAGGCGGGCGCGCTGGCCGAGGGCGTGCTGCGGGCGTTCCGCCAGTACCAGAAGCGCCTCGCGGGGGCGCGGGAGCGGTCGCTGGCGACCGGCGGGGACCTGCCCGACGAGCCGTCGGTCGTGTCCTACCTGGTCGCGGCCGCGATGATGCTGGACATCCCGACCAAGCAGCGGCTCCTCCAGGCACCGGACACCGCGTCCCGGCTGCGCGACGAGCTGAAACTCCTTCGCGCGGAGACGGCGATCATCCGTACGCTGCCCTCGCTGCCCGCGGTGGACCTGACCCGCGGGCCGACGAGCCTGAACTGAAGACCGGGACCCGATGGCGAAGAAGTCGAAGAAGCAGCAGCAGTCCGGCGGCACGCCCGCGACGGTGGCGCTGACGGCGGCGGGCGTGGAGTACACGGTCCACGCCTACGACCACGACCCCTCCCACCCGTCGTACGGCGAGGAGGCGGCCGAGGCGATGGGCGTCTCCCCGGAGCGGGTCTTCAAGACCCTGGTCGCGGACGTGGACGGCGACCTCACCGTGGCAGTGGTGCCGGTGGCGGGCCAGCTGGACCTGAAGGCCCTGGCGGCGGCGGTCGGCGGCAAGCGCGCGACGATGGCCGACCCGGCCCTGGCGGAACGCACCACCGGCTACGTCCGGGGCGGCATCTCCCCGCTGGGCCAGCGCAAGAAACTCCCCACGGTCCTCGACACCTCGGCCACCACCCACGACACGATCTGCATCTCGGCGGGCCGCCGGGGCCTGGAGGTCGAACTGGCCCCGAAGGACCTGGCCACCCTGACAAACGCGACACTGGCCCCAATCGGCCGTCCCTAGGCGAAGCCCCTTGGTATAGCCGCGGGCATGCGTGCCGCCTGGGGCGATGGGGGTCCCCCCTGCTCGAGCGAAGCCGAGAGCTTGGGGGAGGGTGGGCGCGGCGGCACCCCGTCACGCCGGGCTGCGCAACGCCGGTACCTCAGCGACAACGCCGGGTACAACTCAACGCGCCGCAGCCCCAGGCCCCACCGGCCCGTACCCATACGGCGGCTCCGGATCCCGAGGCCCGAACAACGCCGTCAACCCCAGATGCACCAGCAACGCCCCCAACGGCCACGCCAGCAACGCCCCCTTCGCCCCCAGCTTCACCGGCGCGGAGAACGTCACCCCCCGCCCCACATCCTTCGCATGCGCCAGCACATCCTGCGCGGGCCCGAGCCAGACCCCCACCCGCCAGGCGAGCAGCGACGCGAGCAATCCCCCGAGCCCCAGCGCCACCACGACCGGCACACCCCCGCGCCGCCGCAGCAGGAACACCACCGCCCCACTGAGCACACCGAACGCCAGTGCCAGCAGAGTGAACGTTCCGTCGACCCCGGCCGCCTGCTCCCCCTCGGTGTCCTTGACGTACACCACCCAGCTGCCGTCCACGACGTCCCCGACCAGCGGAACCCGAGGCGCCAGCCAGTTCCACAGCACGCCGAGCAGCACCCCACCGAGCGCCACCGCCACCGTGATCACGGCGGCCTCCCGCACTTCGGTCTTCATCCCGGGGCCGTCCTGTCCCTGCCCTCCGTGGGCTCCGTACGCGGCACCCCCGTACGCCCCGGCGGCGGCCGAAGGCGGCCACTGACGGTGCGCGGACTGTTCGTGCGGCGGCGGAGGCGGAGTCAACGGTGCTGTCACCCTGACATCGTGCCAGGCCCGCCCACGGCCCGCGTCACCGGACGGCGGCCCGCCGGTACGCCCACGTCGCGACGGCCAGCGAGATCACCCCGACCCCGGCGCACACCGCGAGATCGGCGGCGACGACGGCCCAGTCCGGATCGGCCGAGAAGGTCCGCGCGTACGCCTCCACGCCGTAGGTCGACGGCAGCAGATCCCGCGCGAGCCGGATGATCTCCGGCATCCGCTCGGGCGGCAGCACCCCCAGCAGCAGCGCCGCCGACATGCCCAGCTGCCCGAGCAGCGTGGCCAGCTCCGGCCGCGGCGCGAGCAGCCCGCACGCGGCCCCGAGCCCGGCGAGCGCCGCGCCGGCGAGCGGGATGACCGCGAAGAGGATCCAGAGGTGGGTGAGCGGCAGGCCGAAGAGCAGGCACCCGAAGACGGCGGTCACGAAGGTCCCCGGCACGGTGAAGGAGGCGTACGCCCCCGCCGCCCCGAGCACCACCGCCGCGGGCGGCACCGGCAGCGTGGCGTAGTGGTCCAGCCCGCCGGTGGCCCGCAGCTGCCCGAAGTACTGGGCGAGCAGGTTCAGCGCCACGAAGGCGACGACCACGACGGACGAACCGGCCACGACCGACTGCGCCTCGCCGCCGCCGTCGACGACACCCCGCATCATGATCATGATGCCGACGGACTGGAAGGTCGCCACGAACAGCAGCGGGATCCGCGCCACCCGCGCCCGCGACAGCTGCGCCCGGTACACGGCGCACAGCGACGGCCACAGCCGGGCGGGCGGCGCCAGCTCGGCGGCCGGACGGGCCACCTCGTCCGCGGCCAGGGCACTGCCCGGCAGAACCTCTGCGGGTACGACACTCACGTCGTGCTGCTCCTCTTCACTGCGGCGTTCCCTCCGGCGGTGGCCCTGTCCCGTACGGATGCGGCGGCCCGGGTGCTCATGCCTTCACCAGTCCCTGCCGCGCGGCCCCGCCCAGCGCCATGTACACGTCCTCCAGGCTCGGCGTGGTCAGCGTGAAGTCGTCCAGCGCGGCGAAGGCGGCCCCGCCGGTGACGGTGGAGACGACCGCGCGGGCCTCCTCGGGGGCCAGCCGCAGCGTCCAGCGGCGCCCGGACTCCTCGGCCCGGTCCCGCAGCGCGGCGACCTCGGGCACGTCCAGCGGCGCGCGCTCCCGCCAGACCAGATCGACCCGGACCTCGCCGGCCACCCGCTCCTTGAGCCCGGTGGGCGTGTCACAGGCGATCACCCGGCCCTGGTCGAGCACGGCGACCCGGTCGAGGACGGTCTCCGCCTCGATGACGTTGTGAGTGACCAGCACGACCGTGGTGCCCCGCTCGGCCCGCCGCCGGTCGACGGCGGACCACACCGCGCGCCGCGCCACCGGGTCCATCGCGGCGGTCGGCTCGTCCAGCACCAGCAGCGGCCGTTCGCCCACCAGCGCGGCGGCGAAGCAGGCCAGCCGCCGCTGCCCGCCGGACAGCTTCCTCAGCGGCCGCCCGGCGATCGGGCCGAGCCCGAGTTCGTCGAGTACGGCGTCCCGCTCGGCCCGCGCCCGCCGTACGTCCAGGCCGCGCAGCCGCCCGGTGGTCTCGGCGGCGAGCGAGACGGTCAGCTCGTCCAGGGCGGTGGACTCCTGGCCGAGGTAGGCGAGGATGCGGGAGGCGCGCTCGGGGTGGCGCACGATGTCGTGGCCGAGGATCTCCACGCTGCCGCTGTCAGGGCGCATCAGCCCGGTCAGCTGGCGGACGAGGGTGGACTTGCCGGCCCCGTTCGGCCCGAGCAGCCCGAAGATCTCACCCCGGCGCACCTCGAGCCGTACGTCGTCGGTGGCCCGCACCGCGGGCGTCGCCGGGACACCGCGTCGCCCCCGGCTCGCGGGGTAGGTCTTGGTCAGTCCGCGCACCGCGCACACGACCTCACCACTGTCCCCGAAGACCTGTGCCGCGCGCGTACTCACAAGGGACGAGACTACGGGGTCCCGGCCCGGCGTCCGCGCCCGGGGCGCCCTCCACACCCCCAAATCCACCGGGACCGCGTCATTCCGCCGCGATCGCCGCAGCTCCGCGCTCTTCGCCTACTCGCCGGCCGGCGCGTGCTCCGCCCCGGTGCGGGCGTCCACCTCGCGCCAGAATCCCGCCCGGATCGCATACCGGTCGTGCTCGTCGATCTGGTCGTCCTTGTGGGCCAGCAGCCCGAACCGGGCGGCGTAGCGCAGCAGCTCGCCGTCGACGCGGTGCGGGATCCGGGGGTACATCCCGGACAGCCGCTGGAGATGCCCCTGGTCGCCGAGCCGGGAGATCCACCGCCGGGCGAAGACCTGCCCCACCTCGTACGGATCCCCGCCGACGGTGGTGATGTCCTCCTCCCGGTCGGCCCACCGCTGCTCGGCGGTGGTCAGCTGGGCGAGGGTCGGCATGGCGAGGGCCTCGGGCGGCTCGGAGGCGACCCCGGGGCGGTCCACCCACCCTTTGTCCGACGACCAGCGCAGCGTCGCGGTGGCGGGGTGCTGGGCGGCCGGCTGGGCGCCGTGCGTCCGCAGCGCGGCCAGGTCCTTGGGCGTCGGCACGCCCTTCGACGTCGGCACCCGCTCCTCCCCGCCGTTCTGCGCGGCGGCGGGCGCCGGGTGCGGGGCCTCCTCGGCGGACCGCTCGGCCCCGCCGAGCGCGGACTCGGGCAGCGGCGCGGAGAGGATCGCGGCGATCTCCGGGCGCGGCGCGGGCGGCGGCGCGCAGACCCCGCCCAGTTCCTTCGCCCGGACGGCCTTGGTGATCCACGCCCGGTCCAGCACCCGCCGCTCGTCGGCCTCGGCGACCAGGTCCTCGGACTGGTTGTAGTCGCCGTCGGCGGCCTGTACGGCCCACAGATGGACGGCCACCCCGTGCTCCTTGGCGGCCATCATGCCCGGCAGCAGATCACCGTCCCCGGTCACCAGCACCACGTCGGAGCAGGCCCGGTTGCGGGCCAGCTCGGTCAGTTCGGCGTGCATCGCGGCGTCCACGCCCTTCTGCGCCCAGCGGCCGTCACTGCGGGTCAGCGCGCCCAGCCGGACGGTGACCCGGGGCATCACGCGCAGCCGCCGGTGCTCGGGCTGCGGGACGCGGTCGGGGGCGCCGTCGAACCAGTAGATGCGCAGCAGCGGCTGCTGGGTGTCCGATTCGGCGCGTTCCCTGAGCCCCTGGATGAGGGCGGTGTGGTCGACGGTGATCCGGGACCGCGATGGCTCTCCGGCGAGGAGGCTGGCGGCGGCCCCCAGCAGATACCCGGCGTCCACCAGGACGATGCAGCGGTCCACGCGACTCACCCTCTTCCCGGGAGGTTTGCTTCGGGCTTCCTTCGAGTCTGCCCGACCGCGCGAGGGTTAACGGCCCGAACTCGATCTTCGGCGTGGCGTTTGTGGGAATCGGCTTGTGGTCGCGCCCCGGGCGCACGCCGACCAACCTTGTTACAGACGGTAATTGTCCGACATGCGGCGCGTTACGGCCTATGTGAATCTGGTCCCGGCCCTGGCCCCTAGATCCCCCACAGGAGGCATCACCATGGCCAAGAACAAGAACCGTGACCGTAAGCAGCCCCAGTCCCCGCGTGGGCAGCAGCAGGCCCCGCAGGCTCCGATGGAGTCGCCGGCCGAGCAGCCCACCCCGGCGATGACCCCCGGCGACCTCGCCCGCAAGGGCCGGCAGAAGCGCTTCGGGCACAACTGACATCCGCAGCACGGGCGCTGAAGCCCAGGCGCATGCATGAGGGGCGCATCCCGCCGGGGATGCGCCCCTCGTGTCAGTCCGTGAATCCGCCTAGCCCGCCAGGCAGGACGGCCCGAGCAGCACCTTCAGGTCGCCGAAGAGCGCCGGATCCGGCTTCACCCGGTGCCGGTCCAGACGCAGCACCGTCGTCTTGGTCGGCCCCTGGAGCTTGATCCGCACCTCGCTGTCGCCCTTGTGGTGGGTGAGGATCTCGCCGAGGCGGCTGACCATGGGCGGGGTGACCCGGGTCGCCGGGATGGTGAGGACGACCGGCGCGTTGGTGCCCGCGTTGGACAGGTCCGGGACCATCAGCTCCATCGCGACCAGCCGCGGCACGTCCTCGCGCTTGTCGAGGCGGCCCTTGACGAACACCACGGCGTCTTCGACGAGTTGGGTCGAGACGAGCTGGTAGGTCGCCGGGAAGAACATGCACTCGATGGAACCCGCCAGGTCCTCCACGGTGGCGATCGCCCAGGCGTTGCCCTGCTTGGTCATCTTGCGCTGCAGGCCCGAGATGATGCCGCCGATGGTGACCACCGCGCCGTCCGCGTGCTCACCGCCGGTGAGCTGGGCGATGCCCGCGTCGGCCTTGTCGGACAGCACGTGCTCCAGACCGAACAGCGGGTGGTCCGAGACGTAGAGACCGAGCATCTCCCGCTCCTGGGCGAGCAGATACGTCTTGTCCCACTCGTCGGTGGAGAACTCCACGTCGAGTCCGAAGCCGGGCTCGCTGCTGTCGTCCTCGCCCATGCCGCCGAAGAGGTCGAACTGGCCCTCGGCCTCCTTGCGCTTGACCGCGACCACGTTGTCGATCATCGGTTCGTACTGCGCCATCAGGCCCTTGCGGGTGTGCCCCATGGAGTCGAAGGCGCCCGCCTTGATCAGCGATTCCGTGGTCCGCTTGTTGCAGACGACCGCCTCGACCTTGTCGAGGTAGTCCGGGAAGGAGCTGTACTTCCCCTTCGCCTTGCGGCACTTGATGATCGACTCGACGACGTTGGTGCCGACGTTGCGGACCGCGGACAGGCCGAAGAGGATCACGTCGTCGCCCTGGGCGGCGAAGTTGGACTCCGACTCGTTGACGTTCGGCGGGAGCACCCGGATGCCCATGCGACGGCACTCGTTGAGGTAGACCGCCGACTTGTCCTTGTCGTCCTTGACCGAGGTGAGCAGCGCCGCCATGTACTCGGCGGGGTGGTTCGCCTTGAGGTAGGCGGTCCAGTACGACACCAGGCCGTACGCGGCGGAGTGCGCCTTGTTGAACGCGTAGCCGGCGAACGGGACCAGCACGTCCCAGAGCGCCTGGATGGCCTCGTCGCTGTAGCCGTTCTTGCGGGCGCCGGCCTGGAAGATGACGAAGTTCTTCTCCAGCTCCTCCGGCTTCTTCTTGCCCATCACGCGGCGGAGGATGTCGGCCTCGCCGAGCGAGTAGCCGGCGATGATCTGGGCGGCCTTCTGCACCTGCTCCTGGTAGACGATCAGGCCGTAGGTGACGTCCAGGACCTCCTTGAGCGGCTCCTCCAGCTCCGGGTGGATCGGGGTGATCTCCTGCTGGCCGTTCTTGCGCAGGGCGTAGTTGATGTGCGAGTTCATGCCCATCGGACCCGGCCGGTAGAGGGCCGAGACGGCGGAGATGTCCTCGAAGTTGTCGGGCTTCATCATGCGCAGCAGGGAGCGCATGGGGCCGCCGTCGAACTGGAAGACGCCGAGGGTGTCGCCGCGCTGGAGCAGCTCGAAGGTGGTGGGGTCGTCGAGCGGGAGGGCCAGGAGATCGATGTCGATCCCCTTGTTGGCCTTCACCATCTTGACGGCGTCGTCCATGATCGTGAGGTTGCGCAGGCCCAGGAAGTCCATCTTCAGCAGGCCGAGCGACTCACAGCTCGGGTAGTCCCACTGCGTGATGGTCACGCCGTCGGTGTGCCTCACCCAGACCGGGACGTGCTCGGTGATGGTCTCGCTGGACATGATCACGCCGGCCGCGTGCACACCCATCTGCCGGACCAGGCCCTCCACGCCGCGCGCGGTGTCGATGACCTTCTTCACGTCCGGCTCGTTCTCGTACATCGCCCGGACCTCGCCCGCCTCCGAGTAGCGGGGGTGCTGCGGGTCGGTGATGCCGGAGAGCGGGATGCCCTTGCCGAGGACGTCCGGCGGCATGGCCTTGGTGATCCGGTCGCCCATCGCGTACGGGTAGCCCAGCACGCGCGCGGAGTCCTTGATCGCGTTCTTGGCCTTGATGGTGCCGTAGGTGCCGATCATGGCGACCTTGTCGGCGCCGTATTTCTCCGTCACATACCTGATCACCTCGACGCGCCGACGCTCGTCGAAGTCGATGTCGACATCGGGCATCGAGATGCGCTCGGGGTTGAGGAACCGCTCGAAGATCAGGCCGTGCGGGATCGGGTCGAGGTCGGTGATGCCGAGGGCGTAGGCGACGATCGAGCCGGCCGCGGAGCCTCGGCCGGGGCCGACCGCGATGCCCTGCTTCTTCGCCCACATGATGAAGTCGGCGACCACGAGGAAGTAGCCCGGGAACCCCATCGAGATGATCGTGTCCATCTCGTACTCGACCTGCTTCATGCGGTCGTCCGGGATGCCGTCCGGGAACCGGCGCTGCATACCGCGCATGGTCTCCTCGCGGAACCAGCTGACCTCGGTGTAGCCCTCGGGGATGTCGAACTTGGGCATGAGGTCGCGCTTCTCGAACATGCCGGTGGTGTCGACCATCTCGGCGATGAGGCGCGTGTTCGCGCAGCCCTCCTGCCAGGCGTCCGAGGAGTCGATGGCGTACATCTCGTCCGTGGACTTCAGGTAGTAGCCGGTGCCGTCGAACTTGAAGCGGTCCGGGTCGGAGAGGTTCTTGCCGGTCTGGATGCACAGCAGGGCGTCGTGGGCGCCCGCCTCGTGCGCGTACGTGTAGTGCGAGTCGTTGGTGACCAGGGGCGGGATGCCGAGCTTGCGGCCGATCTCCAGCAGGCCGTCGCGGACCCGGCGCTCGATGTCGATGCCGTGGTCCATCAGCTCCAGGAAGTAGCGGTCCTTGCCGAAGATGTCCTGGTAGTCGGCGGCGGCCTTCAGGGCCTCGTCGAAGTGGCCGAGGCGCAGCCGGGTCTGCACCTCGCCGGAGGGGCAGCCGGTGGAGGCGACGATCCCCTCGGACCACTGGGCGATGGTCTCCTTGTCCATCCGGGGCCACTTCTGCAGCCAGCCCTCGGCGTACGCGTCCGAGGAGAGCCGGAAGAGGTTGTGCAGGCCGGTCTTGTTCACCGCCCACATCGTCTTGTGGGTGTAACCACCGGAACCGGAGACGTCGTCCCGCTTCTGGTGCGGCTGGCCCCAGAGGATCTTGCGCTTGTTGCGCCGGGACTCGGGGGCGATATATGCCTCGATCCCGATGATCGGGGTGATTCCGGCCTTCTTCGCGGAATGGAAGAAGTCGTACGCGCCGTGGAGGTTGCCGTGGTCGGACATGGCGATGTGCGTCATGCCCATCTCATTGCAGGCGTTGAACATGTCCTTCAGCCGCGCGGCACCGTCCAGCAGCGAGTACTGGGTGTGGACGTGCAGGTGCGTGAACGGCGGCTTTGACACGGCTGCGGCCTCCAAGGAAAACATACGGCGACGGGGGTCCGACAGGCTGCGGACAGTCTGGGGGACAGCGTCGAAGTCTATGCCTCGGGACTGACAGCGCGCGGGCACTCCGGCGTACCGTCGGACGTTGCAAGGTGACGGACACCCTGTCCGGCACCCCGTCCGCACAGGTCAGGCACCACCCGCACCAGGAGGCACCCCGCGATGTCGTTTCCGCAGCTCAACGGCGAGCACCGCGGCGAGGAGATCCTTGCCGTCTTCGACACCGCCTTCGGCGAGCTCCTGGCCGCCGACCCGGCCGCGTTCCGGGTCAAGTTCCGGAAGATGGCCGCCTCGGCGTTCGCCTTCTACCGGGGGACGGCGTGCCTCTTCTACCACGACCTGGACGCCGAGAAGCGGGGCGGTTTGTATCTGGACGAGCGGACCTCCCGGGTCTGGATCCACGGTGATCTCCACGCCGAGAACTTCGGCACCTACATGGACTCCACCGGCCGGCTGATCTTCAACGTCAACGACTTCGACGAGGCCTATGTCGGCCCCTTCACCTGGGACCTCAAGCGCTTCTCCGCCTCGATCGCGCTGATCGGGTACGCCAAGGCGCTCAGCGACGAGCAGATCACCGAGCTGGTGCGGATCTACGCGGGCGCGTACCGGGAGCGGATCCACGCGCTGGCCACCGGCGCCAAGAGCGACGAGGTGCCGCCCTTCACCCTGGACACCGCGGAGGGCCCGCTGCTGGACGCCCTGCGCGACGCCCGCTCGCTGACCCGGTTCGGGCTGCTGGAGTCGATGACCGAGATCCGCGACTTCGAGCGCCGCTTCGCCCCCGGCGGCGGCTCCATCGAGCTGGACGCCGCCACGCGGTACAAGGTGCTGGCCGCCTTCGACGGCTATCTGGAGACCCTGCCGGAGACCTCCCTGACCCGCCCCGACTCGTACCGGGTGAAGGACGTCGTCGGCCGCCGCGGCATCGGCATCGGCTCGGCGGGCCTGCCGTCGTACAACATCCTGCTGGAGGGCCACAGCGACGCCCTCGAGAACGATGTCGTGATCTACATCAAGCAGGCCCAGACCCCGGCCGTCTCCCGGCACATCACCGACCCGGCGATCCGTGAGTACTTCCACCACGAGGGCCACCGCACGGTGATCTCCCAGCGCGCCCTCCAGGCGCACGCCGACCCGTGGCTGGGCTGGACGGAGCTGGACGGCGCGGGCCAGCTGGTCGCCGAGGTCTCGCCGTACGCGGTCGACCTGGACTGGGGCGACATCGACGACCCGGAGGAGATCGCGGCCGTCGTCGCCGACCTGGGCCGGGCCACGGCGTCGATGCACTCGGCGGCGGACGACCAGTCCGGGGAGTCCCTGGTGCCGTTCTCCACCGAGCGGGCCATCGACGCGGCGATCCAGGCCGACGAAGAGGGCTTCGCCCCGCTCCTGGTCGACTTCGCGCACACCTACGGGGCACGCGCGCGTGCCGACCACCAGATCTTCCTCGACCTGTTCCGCAACGGCCGGATCCCCGGCCTGTAGTCACCCCGACCGGATCCGCTCCTTCACGGGAACCCCTTAGGGGTCCCTTACAGGAGCCCATGACACACTCTCCACGCGATGGACATATCAGGGACCCAGCTCAGAGCCGTACGCGCGGCGCTGTTCACGGCGATCGTCGTGACGCTCAGCACCGCGTCGCACGTGCTGCTGTCGCGCGTCCCGCTGCCCCTGGGCACGGTGGCGGCGATCGCCGTCGCCGTGTTCCTGATTGCCTACGCGCTGGCCGGCCGCGAGCGCGGCTTCGGCCGGATCGCCGCGCTGCTGATCCCGCTGGAGCTGGCCGCCGACACCGTCTTCACCGCCGGCCAGCACGCCTGCTACGGCCGGACGGGCGGCCCCGTGGCCGGTCCGCTGCGCTCGGTCGGCCTGGATGTGCTGTGCGGCGGCGGCGAGGTGGGCGCCCCGCTGGCCCGGATGGCCGGGACGACCGGCACCGACCGGCTCGCCGCGCTGCTCGCCGACGCCCACCCGGAGACCGCCTGGCTGCTGCTCGGCGCGCATGTCGGCGTGGGGCTGCTGGCGGCGGCCTGGCTGCGGCGCGGCGAGCGGGCGCTGGCCCAGCTGCTGCACGCGATGACCGCGACCACCTTCCGCCCGCTGCTGCTGGCCGTCGCCGCGGTGGCGGCCCGGCCGGCCCCGGCGGTCCGCCGGCTGCCACGGCCCGCGCACCGCACCACCCCCACCGCGCGTGATCTGCTGCTCGCGTACTCCCTGGGACGGCGTGGACCGCCGTGTTCGATCGCCGTCGCTCTCGCCGCCTGAGCGAAGCGACACATCCGAACACGCACCGTCCTTCATCCGTATCCGCGCACACCGGTGCGCGATCCCAGGGAGACAACGAACATGAGCAAGCGGAACAGCCAGGCGGCGAAGACGGCGGCCCGGGAGCGGCTGCGCCAGGAGCGCGAGCGTCAGGCCAAGCGCGAGAAGGCGAGGCGGCAGCTGATCGTCGCCGGTTCGATGGTCGCGGTCCTCGCGCTGGCCGGCGGCATCGGCTGGGCCGTCGTCCAGAGCAACCAGCCCACGGAGTGGGAGGCGGCCGCCGAGGCGAAGGTCGTCGCCCCGGCCAACACCTCCGGCAAGAACGGCACCGAGGTCCTCATCGGCGACTCCAAGACCGACAACGTCGTCCACCTCTACGAGGACCCGCGCTGCCCGGCCTGCGCCTCCTTCGAGCAGACCATCGGCGAGACCGTCAACAAGGGCATGGAGGACGGCGACTACAAGCTCTCCTTCACCCTCGGCACCTTCCTCGACGGCAACCTCGGCGGCGAGGGCTCCAAGAACGCGCTGAGCGCGCTCGGCGCCGCGCTGAACGTGAGCCCCGAGGCCTTCCTCGACTACAAGGCTGCGCTGTACTCGGCGGAGTACCACCCCTCCGAGTCGACCGACGAGTTCGCCAAGGACGACTACCTGATCAAGGTGGCGAACACGGTGGACGCCCTGAAGAACAACAAGAAGTTCCAGGACGCGGTCGAGAAGGGCACCTACGACGCCTGGGCGATGAAGATGAGCGACTCCTTCGAGAACGCGAAGGACGTCAAGTCGACCCCGAGCATCAAGATCAACGACAAGCTCATCACCAACCCGAGCACCGTCGCCGAGTGGGAGACCGCGCTGAAGGACGCCGGCGTCACCAAGTAACGCGGGGCGTAGGGCGGGCGAACTCCCCGGGGTTCGCCCGCTCTTCATGTCCCCTGGCTTATCAAGGTCCTTACCGATCAGTAATCTGATCGGCCGTGACCAGTCGTTTCAGATCCCACACCAGTCCCAACTCGCCCGCCCCGCGCCGTCGTACGGTCGTCAAGGCCGCCGCGGCCGGGGCCGTTCTCGCGGCCCCGCTGGCCGCCGCCGCCCCGGCGCGCGCCGCCGAGGCCCCCGCCTTCCTGCACGGCGTCGCCTCCGGAGACCCGCTCCCCGACGGCATCCTGCTCTGGACCCGGGTGACGCCCACGCCGGAGGCCGTCCCCGGCTCCGGACTCGGCCCCGACGTCGAGGTGGAGTGGACCGTCGCCCTGGACAAGGCGTTCACGAACGTCGTCGCCAAGGGCTCCGTCACCGCGACCGCCGCCTCCGACCACACCGTCAAGGCCGACGTCCGCGGCCTTGCCCCCGCCACCGACTACTGGTTCCGGTTCTCGGCCGCCGGCACCGACTCCCCCGTCGCCCGCACCCGCACCGCCCCGGCCGCCGACGCCGCGGTCGCCAACCTGCGCTTCGGCGTGGTCTCGTGCGCCAACTGGGAGGCCGGGCACTTCGCGGCGTACCGCCATCTCGCGGCCCGCGGCGACCTGGACGCCTGGCTGCACCTCGGCGACTACATCTACGAGTACGGCACCGGCCAGTACGGCACGCGCGGCACCGTCGTCCGGCCGCACGCCCCGGCCCACGAGATCCTGACCCTCGCCGACTACCGGATCCGGCACGGCCGTTACAAGACCGACCCGGACCTCCAGGCCCTGCACGCCACCGCCCCGGTCGTCGCCATCTGGGACGACCACGAGATCGCCAACGACGCCTGGTCCGGCGGCGCCGAGAACCACACCGAGGGCGCGGAAGGCGCCTGGGCCGCCCGTCAGGCCGCCGCCAAGCAGGCCTACTTCGAGTGGATGCCGGTCCGCCCTGCGATCGCGGGCACCACCTACCGCCGACTGCGCTTCGGCAAGCTGGCGGACCTCTCCCTGCTCGACCTCAGGTCGTTCCGTTCGCAGCAGGTCTCCGTCGGGAACGGCGAGGCCGACGACCCGGAGCGCACGCTCACCGGGCGCGCCCAGCTGGACTGGCTGAAGGCCGGGCTGGCCTCCTCCGACACCGCCTGGCGGCTGGTCGGCAACTCGGTGATGATCGCGCCGTTCGCCATCGGCTCGCTCTCCGCGGACCTGCTCAAGCCGCTGGCGAAGCTGCTGGGGCTGCCGCAGGAGGGCCTCGCCCTCAACCCGGACCAGTGGGACGGCTACACCGACGACCGCCGCGAACTGCTGGCGCATCTGCGGGCGAACGCCATCCGCAACACCGTGTTCCTGACCGGCGACATCCACATGGCGTGGGCCAACGACGTGCCGGTGAACGCCGGGACGTATCCGCTGTCCGCCTCGGCCGCCACGGAGTTCGTGGTCACCTCGGTGACTTCGGACAACCTCGACGACATGGTGAAGGTCCCGGAGGGCACTGTCTCGGCGGTCGCCGCCCCGCTGATCCGCGCCGCCAACCGGCATGTCCACTGGGTCGACACGGACCGGCACGGCTACGGCGTCCTGGACCTCACCGCCGACCGGGCGCAGATGGACTACTACGTCATATCCGACCGCCGAAAGGCGGACGCGACCGCCTCCTGGGCGCGCTCGTACCGGACCCGCAGCGGCACGCAGAAGGTCGAGCGCACCTACGACCCGGTGTGACAGCCGCGCGTGAAGGGCGATTTTCAGCCAACCGCAGCGGCACGATGAGCCGTTAAGGCGAGATCACAACGACCTGTCCTTCACTACGGCGGGTGGTGCGAGCCGTGGCCCGAATCCGGACACACCACCCGCCCCGGTAGCGGCCTTCGTTACGTCCGGATCTCAAACCCCGGAACAGGCCGTCGGTTCATCTCCCCAATTTTCCTTGTTTGCCGGGAATTTGATTGGGCCTGATCACTTCTCTTCCCATCTGAGCATGTCCACGTAATCTCCGGGCGGCGGCCAGGAAGACCCCTGTGCCCCACTCCCCACCGCATCCGCTAGGAGCCAGCATGCGTGCGCTTGCCCGGATATCTCCCTCGACGCGCAGACGTGTTCTCGCCACCGCCGTCGTGGCCGGAACCCTGATGCTCAGCCCCCTCTCGACGCCCACGGGCGTCGCGGCGGCCGGCACCCCCACCGCCGCCGAGTGCGTCGAGGACACCCACGCGGACGCCCACGCGGACGCCCACGCCGCGGCCCGCGAGGCCCGCCCCGGGTCCGGCGAGCACGCCGCCGAGCCCAACGAGGTGAGCGCCGCCAAGGCCCAGGCCATGGACGCCGATCTGCGCAGGAAGCTCGACAAGCTGCCGAACAACGGCCGGAGCCTGTCGGCCACCGCCACGACCACCATCCCGGTGTACTTCCACGTCATCCACGACGGCGCCGCCGGCCAGCTCAGCTCCGCCGACATCACCGCCCAGATGAACGTGCTGAACGCGGCGTTCGGCGGCCAGGGCACCGGGAACGTCGACTCCGGCTTCCAGTTCACGCTGGCCGCCACCGACTACACGGACAACGCCGCCTGGTACAACGTCTCCTCCGGCTCGGCCGAGGAGAAGGCGATGAAGTCGGCCCTGCGCAAGGGCGGCGCGAACGCGCTCAACATCTACACCGCCAACCTCGGCGGCGGCCTGCTCGGCTGGGCCACCTTCCCCAGCTCCTACAACTCCAGCCCGTCCATGGACGGCGTGGTCCTGCTGGACGCCTCGCTGCCCGGCGGCTCGGCCGCGAACTACAACGAGGGCGACACCGCGACCCACGAGGTCGGCCACTGGCTGGGGCTGTACCACACCTTCCAGGGCGGCTGTAGCGGCAACGGCGACTACGTCGAGGACACCCCGGCCGAGAAGAGCCCCGCCTACGAGTGCCCCGAGGGCCGGGACAGCTGCACCCGCAAGGCGGGCGCCGACCCGATCCACAACTTCATGGACTACACGTACGACAACTGCATGTACCAGTTCACCTCCGGCCAGGTGACGCGCATGCAGCAGAGCTGGGCGGCCTACCGCGCCGCGGGCTGAGCCGCGTAGCGCCCGCTCAGTCCAGCGAGTCCAGGAAGCCGAGCGCCACCCGCCAGGTGGCCTCGGCGGCCTCCTCGTCGTAGTCCGGCAGGTCGGGGTCGGTGTACACATGACCGGCCCCGGCGTACCGGTACACCTCGACGTCCGCGCCGGCGCGGCGCATCTGGAGATACCAGGAGCTCAGCCAGTCGTCCGGCTCGAACGGGTCCGGCTCGGCCACGTGCAGCTGCACCGGCAGATCGTCCACCGAGACGTTCGGCGCGAGATCCGAGGTGCCGTGCAGAAGCAGCAGCCCCTTCGCCTTCTCGTCGCCCAGCGCGAGGGTCTGCGCGATGGAGGCGCCGAGCGAGAAACCGGCGTAGACGAGACCTCTCTCCGAATAGGGCGCGGCGGCCAGCACGGCCCGCTTCAGCAGCTCGTCCTTGCCGATCTCGTCCTTCGCGGCCATGCCCTCCTCGACCGTGTCGAACGTGCGCCCCTCGAAGAGGTCGGGCGTCCACACCTCGTGCCCGGCCGCGCGCAGCCGGTCCGCCGCGGCGCGCACCGCGGGCCTGAGGCCATAGGCCGAGTGGAAAAGCATGATGTTCATGAGGCCATGGTGCCAGCCGGGTGTGACAGCGCAGATCCGGGGCACTACCCGAAACCGCGCCCGATTCACAGGTTCACACCCGCCGGAGGCCGGTTACGTTCCAGGGCATGGAGAACGTACTCCGCCCGCTGACAGTCGTCGGCGGCTCCGTCCTGCTCACCCTGCTGATCGGCTGGGCCACCGACCGGCTGCTGCGCCGGGCCGACGAACGCCAGAGCGACACGCCGCTGTGGGGGCTGCTGCGCCGCGGCCGCATCCCCTACCAGCTCGTGCTCTGCGCGGCGCTGCTGAGAGCGTCGTACGACGAGGCGCAGCTGCTCCAGGCCCACCGGGTCGGCATCGGCCGCACCCTCACGCTGGTGCTGATCGGCTCGGCCGCCTGGCTGGTGATCCGGATCGCGGCGGCGGTCGTCGAGACGTCGTACACCCGGTACGCCAGCTCCCGCGCCCAGCGCGATCCCGCGCGCGTGCGCCGGGTGCGCACCCAGGTGACGCTGATCACGCGGGTGGTGGCGGCGATCGTCGGGGTGGTGGCGGTGGCGGCGATGCTGCTGACCTTCCCCGCGTTCCGCGCGGCGGGCGCCTCGCTGCTGGCCTCGGCGGGCATCCTCGGCATCGTCGCCGGTGTCGCGGCGCAGTCCACGCTGGGCAACATGTTCGCGGGGCTGCAGATCGCGTTCGGCGACATGGTGCGCATCGGCGACACGGTCGTGGTGGACGGCGAGTGGGGCACCGTCGAGGAGATCACGCTGACCTATCTGACCGTGCGGACGTGGGACGAGCGCCGGATCACCATGCCGGTGTCGTACTTCACCTCCAAGCCGTTCGAGAACTGGTCGCGCGGCACGCCGCAGATGACCGGCATCGTCTTCTGGCACCTCGACCACTCGGCGCCGGTGGACGCGATGCGCGACCAGCTCCGCGACATCCTGCGCGCCTGCCCGGCCTGGGACGGGCGCGCCTACGACCTGTCGGTCACCGACACCACGCCGAACACCATGGAGGTACGGGCGCTGATGACCGCGAAGGACGCCGACGACGTCTGGACGGTCCGGGTCACGGTCCGCGAGCGGATGATCGCCTGGCTGGTCCGCGAGCACCCGTACGCGCTGCCCCGGGTCAACACGGCCGACGCCCATCTGCCGCCGGGCCGCCCGCCGAGCGCCCGGCCGTCGCCCGACGGCGTGCCGAACCGCCGCGCGGTGGAGACACCGCCGCGGGCGGAACGGGGCTGACCTGCGTGACCTGCGTCCGGCTGCTCAGCGCATGCTGCGCACGTCCAGCTGGCGCAGCACCCGGTCCACCACCTCGGGGTCCGCCCCCGGCTCGCTGCGCGCCGCCAGCACCTCGTGCCGGGCGGCGCTCAGCATCTCCCCCTCGATCCGGCGCAGCCGCTTCATCCGCTTCACCCGCTGCTCGTGCGCCTCCCGCCGCTCCTCCTCGCCCATGTCCGGGCTGATCCGCACGCCGATCTCGAAAGCCCGCCGCAGCATCCGCTCGGACAGCTCCTCGGGCAGCTCCTCGACCTGCTCGATCTCCCGCAGCCGCCGCTTGGCGGCCCTCGCCGCCCGCACCGCCAGCGCCTTCTCGAACTCGTGCTCCCGCTCGGTGTCCGCCCGCACGCCGAGCCGCTTGACCAGCCAGGGCAGCGTCAGCCCCTGGAGCACCAGCGTCGCCATGATCACGCCGAACGCGATGAAGACGATCTCGTCGCGGTCGGGGAACGGCGACCCGTCGTCGGTCTCCAGCGGAATGGCCAGCGCCAGCGCCACCGAGGCCACGCCCCGCATCCCGGACCACCACATGACGACGGTCTCCCGCCAGCTCATCGGGATGTCCTCGTAGTCGCGCCGCGCGTGCAGCCGTTTGGTCAGCCAGGTCGCCGGCAGCAGCCACAGCAGTCGTACGAGGACCACGACCCCCGCGATCGCCGCCGCCCAGCCCAGCATGTCGCCCCAGCGCCCGGAGGCCGTCCGGATCGCGTTGTGCAGCTCCAGGCCGATCAGCCCGAAGGCGACCCCGGTGACGAGGGTGTCGATGACCTCCCAGAAGGTGTGCCCGGCGAGCCGGGTCATCACGTCGTCGGCGTCGGTGGCGTACTCGGCGAGGAACAGCGCGGCGGTGAGCACGGCCAGCACGCCGGAGCCGTGCAGCTCCTCGGCGAGGACATAGGCGGCGTAGGGCACCAGCAGGGTGAGCCCGATCTGGAGGGTCGGGTCCCCCAGCAGGTCCATCAGCTTGTTCGCGCCCCAGCCGAGCGCGAGCCCCACCGCGACGGCGACCACGGCGGACAGCACCAGGTCGAGCCCGGCCTGCCAGGCCGAGAAGGTGCCGCTGACCACGGCGGTGATCGCCACGTGGTAGAGCACGATGGCCGTCACGTCGTTGAACAGGCCCTCGCCCTCCAGGATGGACACCAGCCGGCGCGGCAGCCCGAGCTGCCCCGCGACCGCGGTCGCGGCGACCGGATCGGGCGGTGCGACCAGCGCACCGAGCGCCAGCGCGGCGGCGATCGGCAGCCCCGGCACGATGGCGTGGGCGACGACGCCCACGCAGAACATGGTGACGAACACGAGCGCCACGGCGAGCAGGAAGATCGGCCGCTTGTTCGCCGTGAACTGCCGCCAGGAGGTGCGCCGTACGGCCGCGTAGAGCAGGGGCGGCAGCAACAGCGGCAGGATCAGCTCGGGCGGGATGTCGACGTTCGGCACGAAGTCGAGCAGCGCCAGCACGATGCCGAACAGGGTCATCAGCACCGGCGCGGGCAGTCCCAGCCGGTCCCCGACCGGGACGCTCACCACGGCCCCGAGCAACAGCACGAACAGCAGGGCCAACTGATCCACGCTCAGCGCTCCGACGGTCTAGGCGATCAAGACCCCCGGTTCCAGCCTGCCACGCGCCCGCCCGTCCTCACGGCTGTGCGCCGCGCCGCTACAGGGCGCGCCGCATCGCCTGGTGCGGAATCCCTGCCTCCGGGTACTCCGGGCCGTACGCCTCGTATCCCAGCCGCTCGTAGAACCCCAGCGCGTGTGTCTGCGCGTGCAGATCGACCGCCGCGAGCCCGCGCGCACGGGCCGCGTCCTCGATCGCCCGGACCAGCGCCACACCGACACCCAGCCCGCGCGCGTCCCGGACGACCGCCAGCCGCCCCAGGGACCCCACCGACGGGTCGCCCCCGGTCCGCTCGGCGGCGGCCTCGCCGTACAGCAGCCGCCCGGTGCCCAGCGGTACGCCGTCCTCCCGGACGGCGAGCACGTGCAACGCGCCGGCGTCGTACGCGTCGTACTCCAGGTCCTCCGGTACGCCCTGCTCGGCGACGAAGACCTCCTTGCGCACCGCGAAGCACGCCTCGCGGTCACCGGACTCCTCGGCGACGCGCACGACGTACGACGGCCGGGCGGGCGGGGTCATCCGTAGGTCTCCTCGCGGACCTGGTCCAGGGCCCGCTGGAGGTCCTCGGGGTAGTCGCAGGCGAACTCGACCCACTCGCCGCTGCCCGGGTGCTCGAAGCCCAGGCGGACGGCGTGCAGCCACTGGCGCGCCAGCCGCAGCCGCTTGGCCAGCGTCGGGTCGGCGCCGTACGTCAGGTCGCCGACGCAGGGGTGCCGGTGGGCGGCCATGTGGACGCGGATCTGGTGCGTGCGGCCGGTCTCCAGCTTCACGTCGAGCAGGGAGGCCGCGCGGAAGGCCTCGATGAGGTCGTAGTGCGTGACGGAGGGCTTGCCCTCGGCGGTGACCGCCCACTTGTAGTCGTGGTTGGGGTGGCGGCCGATCGGCGCGTCGATGGTGCCGCTGGTCGGGTCCGGGTGGCCCTGCACGAGCGTGTGGTAGCGCTTGTCGACCGTGCGCTCCTTGAACTGGCGCTTCAGCGACGTGTACGCGTACTCCGACTTCGCCACGACCATCAGGCCGGAGGTGCCGACGTCGAGGCGGTGCACGATGCCCTGGCGCTCGGCGGCGCCGGAGGTGGAGATCCGGTACCCGGCGGCGGCGAGCCCGCCGATGACGGTCGGGCCGGTCCAGCCGGGACTGGGATGGGCGGCGACGCCGACGGGCTTCACGATGACCACCACGTCGTCATCGTCGTGCACGATCTCCATGCCCTCGACCGGCTCGGCCACCACCTGCACCGGCGCGGCCGCCTGCGGCATCTCGACCTCGAGCCAGGCGCCGCCGCGCACCCGCTCCGACTTGCCGACCACCGCGCCGTCGACCAGCACCTTGCCCGCCGCGGCCAGTTCCGCGGCCTTCGTACGGGAGAAGCCGAACATGCGGGAGATGGCGGCGTCGACGCGCTCGCCCTCCAGGCCGTCGGGCACGGGCAGGGTACGGATCTCGGGAATCGTGCTCACCCGTCGAGTATGCCGGACGGTTCCGGCAACCCTGCACGGGCGTTCAGTCCTTGTGGACGGTCCCGTCCGGATCGAGGCCCTTGAAGGACAGCAGCACGATCAGGATGCCGCCGCACACGATCGCCGAGTCGGCGAGGTTGAAGACGGCGAAGTGCTTGGGCGCGATGAAGTCCACCACCGCGCCTTCGAAGACGCCCGGCGAGCGGAAGATCCGGTCGGTGAGATTGCCGAGCGCACCGCCCAGCAGCAGACCGAGCGCGATCGCCCAGGGCAGGCTGTAGAGCTTGCGGGCGAGGCGGGCGATGACCACGATCACGGCGGCCGCGATCACCGTGAAGATCACGGTGAAGGCCTCGCCGAAACCGAAGGCCGCGCCCGCGTTGCGGATCGCCTCGAACCGCAGCCAGTCGCCGATGATCTCGATCGGCTCCTGGTGCTCCAGTTTCTCGACCACGATTATCTTGCTGACCAGGTCGAGGACGTAGGCGAAGGCGGCGACCGCGAACAGCACGGCGATCCGCCGCCGGTCCCGGTGCCGCGCGGGAGCGGCCCCGGACTCGGCCCCGGTGCCACCGTCGTCGGTGGCGCCGTCGCCCGTGCCGCCGTCGCCGGTCTCGTCGACGCCCGGCCGCTCCGGCTCCTCGCCCCGCGCCGCGTCCGGGTTGTCCGGCGTACCGATGATGCGCTCCGCCTCTGCCACGTGAGTCCCTCAACCTAGGTACCTGACTGAGGACGAGGGTACGGCACGCCTTCAGTGCCGATCAGTACCGGCGTTCCTGCTTCTGCTTGCACTCCACGCACAGGGTGGCCCGCGGGAAGGCCTGCATCCTCGCCTTGCCGATCGGATTGCCGCAGTTCTCGCACAGGCCGTACGTGCCCGCGTCCAGGCGCTGCAGGGCGCGCTCGGTCTGGACCAGCATCTCGCGCGCGTTGGCCGCGAGGGCCAGCTCGTGTTCGCGTGTGATGTTCTTGGCTCCGGTGTCCGCCTGATCGTCCCCCGCGCCGTCCCCGGACTCCCTCATCAGCCCGACCAGGGACGCCTCCGAGGAGGCGATCTCCGCGCTCAGCCGCTCCATCTCGCTCGACAGCTCCGCCCGGGCCTCTTCCACCTCCTCCGGTGTCCAGGGCTCCTCACCGGGGCGCACCGCCAGCTCGCCGGGCTCCGCCGCGGCGACGCGTGCCTTGGGGACGGCGGTCTGGGCCGCCGGGGCCGTGCCAGGAGTCTTCTTCGCAACCACCGTCGTGGCTCCCGTCTGCTTCGCGGCCTCGGCCGCGCCCGCCTTCTTCACCGTGCTCTTCTCGACCACACCCTCGGTGGGCCTCTCCACCCCACCCATCACCCCGCCGGCCTCCCCGCCCCCGACCGCCCCCTCCTCGCCCGCCACGCCCCCGACCTGCACTTCCTCGACCGACACCGCCTCACCGGACGCCACCTCACCGGACGCCGCCTCGCCAGACGCCACCTCACCGGACGCCGCCGCGACCGACGCCGCTTCGACCAGCGTCTGCCTGTCCGCAGCCTCCTTGGCCCCGACCTGCCTGTCCGCGGCCTCCTTGGCCTCGACCTGCTTGGCCTCGACCTGCTTGGTCGCGACCTCCTGGCCCGCGATCTCATGGGGCGCGACCTCCTCGGCGGCCGCCTCCCCGGCCGACGTCTTCCTGTCCGCGGCCACCTTTGCCGCCGCCTTCTTGGGAGCGGCCTTCTTTGCCGCCCCCTTCTTGGTCGCCGCTTCCTTGGCGGGCGTCTTCTTGACCGCCTCCGTGGCCGGCGCCTCTGTGACTGGCGCCTCCATGGCCAGCGCCCCCGGGGCTGGTGCCTCCTTGGCCACCGCCTCCGGGGCTGGTGCCTCCCTGGCCGGCGTCTTTTTGGCTGGCGTCTTCTTGGCAGGGGCCCTCTTGACCGCCGCCTTCCCGGCCGCGCCCTCCTTGACCGCCGCTTCCTTGGCCGGGGTCCTGACCGCCGCCTTCCCGGCCGCGCCCTCCTTGACCGCCGCTTCCTTGGCCGGGGTCCTGACCGCCGCCTTCCCGACCGCGCCCTCCTTGACCGCCGCTTCCCTGGCCGACGTCTTCCTGACCGCCTCTGTGACTGGCACCTCTGTGACTGGCACCTCTGTGACTGGCGCCTCCATGGCCAGCGCCTTCTTGTCAGCCGCCCTCTTGGCAACCGCCTTCTTGCCGGCACCCTCTTTTGCCAGCCCTTCCTTGGTCGCCGCCGCCTTGGCCGCGCCCTCCTTCGCAGCCGCTTTCTTGGTGGGGGCCTCCCTGGTCACCGCCTCCTTGACCGCCGCCTCCTTCGCAGCCGTCTTCTTGGTGGGGACCTCCCTGGTCACCGCCTCCTTGACCGCCGCCTCCTTCGCAGCCGTCTTCTTGGCCGGGGCCCTCTTTGCCGGGACGTCCTTGACCGCCGTCTTCTTCGCCGACGCCTTCTTCGCTGCCGCTTTCTCGGGGGCCGCCTTCTTGCCGGCCGCCTTCCTGGCGGCCACCTTCCTGGCGGCCACCTTCCTGGCGGTTGCCTCCTTGGCAGCCGTCTTCTCGGTGGCCGTCTTCTCGGTGGCCGTCTTCTCGGCGGCCGCCTTCTCGGCAGCCGCCTTCTCGGCGGCCGTCTTCCGCACGGCAGCCTCAGGGGCAGCCGTCTTCCCACCGGCACCCTTCTTCGCGGCCGCCCTCCCAGTCGCCGCCTCCTCCACGACCGCCACCTTCTTCGCGGCCGCCCCCGTCCCAGCCGCCCTCGTCCCGGCGGCCTCCACCCCGGCCACCCTCTTCCCGCCCCCCTCCCCCCGCACCGTCTTCACGGCGTTCACCGCGCGCTTCCCACCCCCCGCCCCCCGCGTGCTCTTCTTCCCGCTCACGTCCTTGGCCGCACCGCCGGAGGCATCCGCGCCTGTGGGCCTGCCGGACGCCGCCGACTGCTGTACGGCGGTCTTCTTCGCCACCATGGCCGCGGCCCCTTCACATATTGTGATCTTGCACGCGAATCGTGCTGGGACGATAAATCGACTTGAGTCCCGCGGCAACGGGGCACGCCGCCCGATTCGCCCGCCCCACGACCCCCGCGTGACCGGCATGCATGCGTTGTGCCCAGCTCCCCGCCGGGTATGCCGCCGAGCCGCAGTTCCGCGGACTTCCCCGGATCCCCGGCCTCGCATCTGACCATTCGGGTCACCGGGAGGGTCACCGGAGAGAGGTCGCCGGAGAGGTCATCAAAGAGGTCGTCCGGGGCCCCGCGCCCCGCCCGCCGTAAAACCGGTCGGCCGCTGTCCGTGGGGCGCCGTACACTGGGCGGAGCGAAAAGCGTGGATGGGGACGAGTAGCGGCGTACGCAGCCCAGAGCGACCCGGGGACGGTGGAAGCCCGGGGGCGAGCGCGACGTGAAGATCACCCCGGAGCCGCCGGAAGAACGCCGCAGCCAGCCCGCAGCGGTCAGTAGAACCGGCTCGCGACCCCAATGAGGGGGCTCACCGAGGCACGAGCTGCGTCGGAGGGCCAAGGAGGGTGGTACCGCGGGAGCGCGCCGAAGCGGCGTAGGAAAGACGTAGCTCTCGTCCCTCCGACGGAAGGCAGCAAGTCCGCCGGAGGAAGATCGCTGATGACAACAGCGCCGACGTACCGCCAGGTGCCCGCCCAGGTCGACCTGCCCGCGCTCGAGCACGCCGTGCTCGACTTCTGGCGCGAGCAGAAGATCTTCGCCAAGAGCCTGGAGCAGTCCCAGGGCCGCCCCGAATGGGTGTTCTACGAGGGCCCGCCCACCGCCAACGGCATGCCCGGCGCCCACCACATCGAGGCGCGCGTCTTCAAGGACGTCTTCCCCCGCTTCCGCACCATGCGCGGCTACCACGTGGCCCGCAAGGCGGGCTGGGACTGCCACGGCCTCCCGGTCGAGCTGGCGGTCGAGAAGGAGCTGGGCTTCAGCGGCAAGAAGGACATCGAGGCGTACGGCATCGCCGAGTTCAACGCCAAGTGCCGCGAGTCCGTGCTCCGCCACACCGACGCCTTCTCCGAGCTGACGACCCGCATGGGCTACTGGGTCGACCTCGACGACGCGTACGTCACGATGGAGCCCGAGTACATCGAGTCCGTCTGGTGGTCGCTCAAGGAGATCTTCAACAAGGGGCTCCTCGTCCAGGACCACCGCGTCGCCCCCTGGTGCCCACGCTGCGGCACCGGCCTGTCCGACCACGAGCTGGCGCAGGGCTACGAGACGGTCGTCGACCCCTCGGTCTACGTCCGCTTCCCGCTGACCTCCGGCCCGCTCGCCGGCGAGGCCGCGCTCCTGGTCTGGACGACGACCCCCTGGACCCTGGTCTCCAACACCGCCGTGGCCGCGCACCCCGAGGTCACCTACGTCGTCGCGACGAACGGCGAGGAGAAGCTCGTCGTCGCCGAACCGCTGGTCGCCAAGGCCCTCGGCGAGGGCTGGGAGCCCACCGGCCAGACCTTCACCGGCGCCGAGATGGAGCGCTGGACCTACCAGCGCCCCTTCGAGCTGGTGGAGTTCCCGGCCGAGGCCCACTTCGTGGTCAACGCCGACTACGTCACCACCGAGGACGGCACGGGCCTGGTCCACCAGTCCCCCGCCTTCGGTGAGGACGACCTCAAGGTCTGCCGCTCCTACGGCCTGCCCGTGGTCAACCCGGTCCGCCCGGACGGCACCTTCGAGGAGGGCGTCCCCCTGGTCGGCGGCGTCTTCTTCAAGAAGGCCGACGAAGCCCTCACCGACGACCTCGGCAACCGCGGCCTGCTCTTCAAGCACCTGCCGTACGAGCACAGCTACCCGCACTGCTGGCGCTGCCACACCGCGCTGCTGTACTACGCGCAGCCCTCCTGGTACATCCGTACGACGGCCGTCAAGGACCGCCTGCTCCAGGAGAACGAGAAGACCAACTGGTTCCCGGACACGGTCAAGCACGGCCGCTTCGGCGACTGGCTGAACAACAACATCGACTGGGCGCTCTCCCGCAACCGCTACTGGGGCACCCCGCTGCCGATCTGGCGCTGCGAGGAGGGCCACCTCACCTGCGTGGGCTCCCGCGCCGAGCTGACCGAGCTGACCGGCACCGACCAGTCCGGCCTCGACCCGCACCGCCCGTTCATCGACGACGTCACCTTCACCTGCACCCACGAGGGCTGCTCCCTCGACGCGGTGCGCGTGCCCGAGGTCATCGACGCCTGGTACGACTCGGGCTCGATGCCGTTCGCGCAGTGGGGCTACCCGTACAAGAACAAGGAGCTGTTCGAGAGCCGGTACCCGGCGCAGTTCATCTCCGAGGCCATCGACCAGACCCGCGGCTGGTTCTACACGCTCATGGCGGTCGGCACGCTCGTCTTCGACAAGTCGTCGTACGAGAACGTCGTCTGCCTCGGCCACATCCTCGCCGAGGACGGCCGGAAGATGTCCAAGCACCTGGGCAACATCCTCCAGCCGATCCCGCTGATGGACCAGCACGGCGCGGACGCGGTCCGCTGGTTCATGGCGGCCGGCGGCTCCCCGTGGGCGGCCCGCCGCGTGGGCCACGGCACCATCCAGGAGGTGGTGCGCAAGACGCTGCTCACCTACTGGAACACGGTCGCCTTCCAGGCCCTGTACGCGCGCACCTCGAACTGGGCGCCGTCCGAGGCCGACCCGGCCCCGGCCGACCGTCCGCTGCTGGACCGCTGGCTGCTGTCCGAGCTGCACGCGCTCACCGACCAGGTGACCCAGGCGCTGGAGGCGTACGACACCCAGCGCGCCGGCAAGCTGCTGTCCGCGTTCGTCGACGACCTGTCGAACTGGTACGTCCGCCGCTCCCGGCGCCGCTTCTGGCAGGGCGACAAGGCCGCGCTGCGCACCCTGCACGAGGTCGTCGAGACGGTCACCAAGCTGATGGCCCCGCTGACCCCGTTCATCACCGAGCGGGTCTGGCAGGACCTGATCGTCCCGGTCACCCCGGGCGCGCCGGAGTCGGTGCACCTGGCGTCCTGGCCGGAGGCGGACCTGGGCGCGATCGACCCGGAGCTGTCGAGGCAGATGGTGCTGGTGCGCCGCCTGGTGGAGCTGGGCCGGGCCACCCGCGCGGAGTCCGGCGTCAAGACGCGTCAGCCGCTCAAGCGCGCGCTGATCGCGGCGACCGGCTTCGAGGCGCTGGACCGCGAGCTGCACACCCAGATCACCGAGGAGCTGAACGTCGAGTCGCTGGCGTCCCTCTCCGAGGTTGGCGGCTCGCTGGTCGACACCACGGCGAAGGCCAACTTCCGCGCGCTGGGCAAGCGGTTCGGCAAGCGGGTCCAGGACGTGGCCAAGGCGATCGCGAACGCCGACGCGGCGGCGCTGTCGCTGGCGCTGCGCGAGGGCAACGCGTCCGTGGAGGTCGACGGCGAGACCATCACACTCGCCCCGGACGAGGTGATCATCACCGAGACCCCGCGCGAGGGCTGGTCGGTGGCGTCCGACGCGGGTGCCACGGTCGCCCTCGACCTGGAGATCACCGAGGAGCTGCGCCGCGCGGGCCTCGCCCGTGACGCGATCCGGCTGATCCAGGAGGCCCGCAAGAACAGCGGCCTCGACGTGGCCGACCGGATCGCGCTGCGCTGGACGGCCACGGACCCGGCAACGGTCGCGGCGCTCGGCGAGCACGCGGAACTGATCGCCGACGAGGTCCTGGCGACCGACTTCGCGCAGGGCGAGGCGGATGACACCTACGGGGACCCGTTCACGGACGAGGGTCTGACCCTGACGTTCCGCCTCCGCAAGGCATAGCGCAGGAAGACCTGTCCCGGCAGGCGCGAAGGCGTAAGGCCCGGGCCACCAAGAAATCTTGGGGGGCCGGGCCTTCGGCATGTTGTACGTCGGACAAAGCCCCCGCCCTCCGAACAAACACCGCAAACCCCGTGAACACGCGTAGCAAAAGGGCGGGGCCCCGGATCGGAATCCGGGGCCCCGCCCTGAACGCTGCCGACGTCTACGCCGTACTACGAACCGTCAGTTGTCGTCCTCGTCGATGAGGAACCCACGCATCGGCGAGGGAGCCTGGCCCATCGGCGACGGACCCTGCGGCCGGACCGGAGCCATCGGCTGGGTCATGGCCGGGGACATCTGCTGCTGACCGCCGTAGGACGGAGCGGACGGGCTCGGCGCACCCCCCATCGACTGGTTGCCGCCGTACGACGGGGCGCTCGCGCCGGCCGGAGCCATGGAGGGCGCCGGGGACGGCGGGAGGGACGCGGTCGCCGGGGTGCGCGGCGGGGCCAGGGAGTCGTCGGCCTGGGTCTCCAGCTGGCGCAGCTGCGACTCCAGGTACGACTTCAGGCGCGTGCGGTACTCGCGCTCGAAGCCGCGCAGGTCCTCGACCTTGCGCTCCAGCGTGGCGCGGGCGGACTCCAGGGAGCCCATCGCGACACGGTGCTTCTCCTGCGCGTCCCGCTCCAGGGCGTCGGCCTTGGCACGGGCGTCACGCTCCAGACCCTCGGCACGCGAACGCGCCTCGCCGACGATCTTGTTGGCCTCGGAACGGGCCTCGGCGATCGCCTGGTCGGCGGTCTGCTGGGCCAGCGACAGCACGCGCGCGGCGCTGTCGCCACCGGGGCCCTGACCGGGCATACCGGGACCACCCATCGGACCGCCCATCGGGCCCGGGCCCATCTGGCCCTGCATCGGGCCCTGGCCCATCGGACCCTGACCCATCGGGCCGGGACCCTGCGGACCCTGACCGCCGGGACCGGCGGGCAGCTGCGGGGCACCGCTCGGCAGCTGGGGCGGACCACCCATGGGGCCACCCATCTGCTGCTGCGGCGGGCCCGATATCCCGGCGGGCACCGGAGCGCCGGGACCTCGCATGCCCTGCTGCGGCATGCCCTGCGGCGGCTGCTGCTGGTCCTGCTGCTCCTGCGGCTTGCGCATGTTCTGCTGGTTCTGCGCGGCGGCGCGGGTGGCCGCGGCCAGCTTCGCGCGCAGATCCTCGTTCTCGCGGAGCAGACGGGTCAGTTCGGCTTCGACCTCGTCGAGGAAGGCATCGACCTCGTCCTCGTCATAGCCTTCTCGGAGGCGGACGGTCGTGAACTGCTTGTTCCGCACGTCCTCGGGGGTCAACGGCATCTCTTCACCTCAACGTAGTCGTCGGCATTCGGCAAGACGGTAGGTCACATCGCTCACAGCCGGCTCACGATCGAGATCAGGATGTAGACGATGATCATCAGTACGAAGAAGGACAGGTCGAGCGCCACGCCCCCGAGACGCAGCGGCGGAATGAACCGCCGCAGAAGCTTGAGCGGTGGATCAGTGACAGTGTAGGTGGCCTCCAGAACGACCACCATCGCCTTGCCGGGTTGCCACGAGCGGGCGAACTGGAAGACGTAGTCCATGACCAACCGGAAGATGAGCACGATGAGGAAGCACATCAGCGCGATGTAGATGACATCCAGGACCACGCTCATGACCCGTGCTTCCCTCTCCCCTGATTCCGTGCTGTCCAGGTACTGCTTTGTACCGCTTTTTCCGGTCGTGCGTCTCAGCTCTGGTTGAAGAACCCGCCCTCTGCGATGCGGGCCTTGTCCTCCGCCGTGACATCGACGTTAGCAGGCGACAACAGGAACACCTTCTGCGTCACCCGCTCGATGCTGCCGTGAAGACCAAACACCAAACCGGCCGCAAAGTCGACAAGTCGCTTCGCGTCTGTGTCATCCATCTCAGTCAGATTCATGATCACAGGGGTGCCTTCACGGAAGTGTTCCCCGATGGTACGGGCCTCGTTGTAGGTCCGCGGGTGAAGCGTGGTGATCCGGTAAGGCTCTCGTTCCGACACAACCTTGGGCATGATCACCGGTGCGTTCTTCTCCAGGCTTGCGCGTTCTTGTGTGATGGACGCCACGGGCGCGATGCGCGCCGGTCGCCCGGATTCCGCGGGTAGCGAAGCGGAGTGGGCCACCGGCTCCCGGGGCGCGGGAGGGTGCACCACGCGCACCGATTCGTCCCTTTGGGGCTGATGTGAACCGTGCGACTGGTGGGACGGCTCGTGCCGTCGGTGATCCCGTTCGGGCTCCGGGTCCAGTTCGGGCTCGAAGTCGTCATCGGGGTCGAATCCCCGGCCGTCGTACCCATCGTCCTCCACGAGGCCGAGGTAGACCGCCATCTTGCGCATCGCGCCGGCCATGCTCTGAGTCCTCCGCTCTGTGGTGGATCGGCTGACGACTGCCAAGTCCTGCGATCCACGAGGTCGTTATGCCCGCCCTTCGACGGTAATGACCATATTTTCTGCTGTGGTCCGACTTCCTGGCGACGTTACCCGAGCCTGGGGCGGACTCCGAGTACCGCGCTGCCGACGCGTACATGTGTCGCCCCGGCGGCCACGGCCTGTTCGAGGTCCGCACTCATTCCTGCCGAGACCATGTTCGCAGCCGGATGGACTCGGCGCAGGTCGGTCGACAAATCCATCAACCGCTCGAACACCGCCTGTTGGCGACCGGCGTACTCACCGGTCAGAGGTGCGACCGTCATCAGCCCGGCGAGCCGCAGCCCGGGAGAGCCGGCGACCAGACCGGCCAACTCCTCGACGCCTTCCGGCGCCACGCCGCCCCGCTCGCCCCGGCCGCTCGCTCCCGCGTCGAAGGCGACCTGGATGAGGCAGCCGATCTCGCGGTCGGCCCGGACCGCCTCCTTGGAGAGGGCCGTCACCAGCCGGGCGCGGTCGACGGACTGCACCACATCCGCGTAACCGACCACGGAACGGACCTTGTTGGTCTGCAACTGGCCCACGAAGTGCCAGGAAAGGGGCAGATCCTTGCATTCCGCGGCCTTCGGCGCCGCATCCTGGTCACGGTTCTCGGCGACGTGACGCACACCGAGTTCCGACAGGATCCGCACATCGCTCGCGGGGTAGGTCTTGGTGACCACGATCAGGGTCACTTCTTCACGCTTGCGCCCCGCCGCAGCGCAGGCGGCGGCGATGCGCTCCTCGACCCGCGCCAGATTTCCGGCGAGTTCGTCCCTACGGTCCGTCATGCCCCATCAGTCCAGCCAGACATAGCCCGCGAGCCGACCGGTGGTGCGGTCGCGGCGGTACGAGAAGTGGTCGTGCGACTCCAGCGTGCACACCGGCGACTGCGCCCGGTCGTGCACCCCGAGCCGTTCGAGCTGCGCGTGCACCCCCGCGGTCACATCGACCGCCGGCGTGCCCCAGCTCGTCTCGGCGTACGCCGCCGGCTCGACGGCGGCCACCTCGGCGCGCATCGCCTCCGGCACCTCGTAGCACCGGCCGCAGACGGCGGGTCCGGTGCGGGCGACGATCCGGGACGGTTCGGCACCCAGTTCCATCATCGCGCGTAGCGCGGCGAGGACGACTCCGGCGACCATGCCGGGCCGGCCCGCGTGGGCGGCGGCCGCCACCCCGGCGACCGGGTCGGCGAGCAGGACGGGGGTGCAGTCGGCGGTGAGCACGGCGAGGGCGAGTCCCCGGCGGGCGGTGACGATCGCGTCCACCGAGGGGATCTCGGTGTCGGTGCCCCAGGGCCCGTCGACCACCGCCACGTCGTTGCCGTGCACCTGGTTCATCCAGACCACCCGGGCCGGTTCGAGCCCCAGCGACTTCGCCGCCAGCTCCCGGTTGGTCCGTACGGCGGCCGGGTCGTCGCCGACCGCGCCGCCGAGGTTGAGCTCCTCATACGGAGCGGCGCTCACCCCGCCCCACCGGTCGGTGAAGGCGAAGTGCGCGCCGCTCACGCTCTCGCGCCGTCCTATCACTTCAGGAAGTCCGGGACGTCCAGCTCCTCGGCCGCGCTGTCCGCGTAGGTGCGCGGCGCCGGGGTGACCGGCGGGGCGACCGGAATGTCGTTCACCGGCTCCGGGGCGGGCTCCGGCTCCTCCTTCGGCGTCACGCTGCCGAGCGAGCCGAAGGACGGGCGGCTCTCCGGCTGCCGTACCGGAGCGGGCTCCTCGCGGCGGGCCGGGGTGGAGGAGGTCGAGCCGAGGACGTTGTCCCGGCGGGCCGGCGGCTGGCCGCCGTCGAAGCCGGCCGCGATCACGGTGACCCGGACCTCGTCGCCGAGGGCGTCGTCGATGACCGCGCCGAAGATGATGTTGGCCTCGGGGTGGGCGGCCTCGCTGACCAGCTGGGCGGCCTCGTTGATCTCGAACAGACCGAGGTCGGAGCCGCCGGAGATGGAGAGCAGCACGCCCCGGGCGCCGTCGATGGACGCCTCGAGGAGCGGCGAGGAGATCGCCATCTCGGCCGCGGCCACCGCGCGGTCGTCGCCGCGGGCCGAGCCGATGCCCATGAGGGCCGAACCGGCCTCGGACATGACCGACTTGACGTCGGCGAAGTCCAGGTTGATCAGACCGGGGGTGGTGATGAGGTCCGTGATGCCCTGAACGCCGGAGAGCAGGACCTGGTCCGCCGACTTGAACGCGTCGAGGACCGAGACCTGGCGGTCCGAGATGGACAGCAGGCGGTCGTTCGGGATGACGATGAGGGTGTCGACCTCTTCGCGCAGCTCGGCGATGCCGTCCTCGGCCTGGTTCGCACGGCGCCGTCCCTCGAAGGTGAACGGGCGCGTGACCACGCCGATGGTGAGCGCGCCGAGGGAGCGTGCGATGTTGGCCACGACGGGCGCGCCGCCGGTGCCGGTGCCGCCGCCTTCACCGGCCGTCACGAAGACCATGTCGGCCCCCTTGAGGACCTCCTCGATCTCCTCGCGGTGGTCCTCGGCGGCCTTGCGGCCGACGGCCGGGTTGGCTCCGGCGCCGAGTCCGCGGGTGAGTTCACGGCCGACGTCCAGCTTGACGTCGGCGTCGCTCATCAACAGAGCTTGCGCGTCGGTGTTGATGGCGATGAACTCGACGCCCTTGAGACCGACCTCGATCATCCGGTTGATGGCATTGACACCACCGCCGCCGACACCGATGACTTTGATGACTGCGAGGTAGTTCTGCGGTGCTGCCACGTCGAAGGCCTCTCGCCTCGAGTTACGTGTCGCCGCATCACCGTGGGCGCTGCGCCCCCGCGATCCGACGACTGATGCCGAATGGGACGGTCCGTATCGCCGACCCGAACCCTAACGTTGAAGTTTAGGGTTACCAGTGTGTCTGTTCCCTGGAGTCTTCTGAACAGGACACTAAGTCGACAAGTGGCGCACGTTCAACGAACACGCCGAACCTCCCGTTTTTCTTTTCACCCTATGTGATCAGCCATAGCGATGCCCAACCAGGGTGCTGGCCTGCGCGGATGTGCGTCAACTCCCTGATGACGCAGGGGCGGTGGGGACACTCACGTCGAAGTGCCGCGCATCGGGGGCCGCTTTCAGCAGAGCGGTGAGGGTACGGGCCTTCGCGGCACCCTTCTCACCGCTCCCCCAGGCGACCGTCCGGCCGTCGCCCAACTCCAGCGAGATGTCGTCGTACGAGCGGACCTTGACCACCCGCGTCCGGTGCGCGACGGCCTCCGGCAGGGCCCCGGCCACCCGCACCGCCTCCCGCACCAGCCGCCCCTCGCCGAAGCGCCGCAGACTGGCCGCCGCGGACCGGGACCGGGACGGTCTCAATTCCAGAAGAGGAACACCTTTCGGAGCGTTAGAAACCGTGGCGAAACGGACACCTTCGTCGTCCACTTCCACGAACTTCCCGCCTTTTTTCAGCAGCAGAACCGGAGTGCGCTCGGTTACTTTCAGCCCGATTCCGTTCGGCCAGGAACGGACCACATCAACCTCGTCAATTCTGGGCAATTTCCGGCGCAGTCGGCTCTCCATCGCCTCGGTGTCGACCGACACCAGCGGCGCTCCGACCGGGGCGTCGGCCGCCTCGTGCACCTGCTCGGGGGCGAGCACCCGGGTGCCGGAGACGGAGACACGCTCCAGCCGCAGCCACTGCGAGCCGTACAGCACCCAGCCGCCGCCCGCGCCGAGCAGCGCCAGGGCGACGGCCAGGATGACGATCGTACGGAGTCCGGGCAGCCGCGGCCGTCGGGTGGGAGGCGGGCCGGACGACTCCTGCTGGCGTGCACCGCGCTCGGCGGTGGTGGGTCCGGCCACGCTTCCTGCCCTCCGCTTACATGGAGATACGGGTCCTATCGGTGTGCACGGTGGGCGGCGATCGCCTCGTACACCATGCCGACGAGCAGGTCGTCGGCGTCCCGGCGGCCGAACTCGGCGGCGGCGCGGGACATCTCGTACAGCCGGTGCGGGTCGGCCAGCACGGGCAGCACGTTCTGCTGCACCCACTCGGGGGTCAGCTCCGCGTCGTCGACCAGCAGACCGCCGCCGGCCTTGACCACCGGCTGGGCGTTCAGCCGCTGTTCGCCGTTGCCGATGGGCAGCGGGACGTAGGCGGCCGGGAGTCCGACGGCGGAGAGTTCGGCGACGGTCATCGCGCCCGCACGGCAGAGCATCATGTCGGCCGCGGCGTACGCGAGGTCCATCCGGTCCAGGTAACTTACCGGGATGTAGGGGGGCATTCCCGGCATCTGGTGCACCTGCGGCAGTTCGTTCTTCGGGCCGACCGCGTGCAGGATCTGGATGCCGGCCTGCTGGAGCCAGGGCGCGACCTGCTGGACGACCTCGTTGAGGCGGCGGGCGCCCTGCGAGCCGCCGGAGACGAGCAGCGTCGGCAGATTGGGGTCGAGGCCGAACATCGCGCGCGCCTCGGGGCGGACCGCGGCCCGGTCGAGGGTGGCGATGGAGTGGCGCAGCGGGATGCCGATGTAGCGCGCGTTCCGGAGCTTGCTGTCCGGGGTGGCGACGGCGACCTGCGCGGCGTACCGGGAGCCGATCTTGTTGGCGAGGCCGGGGCGGGCGTTGGCCTCGTGGATGACGATCGGCACGCCGAGGCGCTTGGCCGCGAGATAGCCGGGCAGCGCGACATAGCCGCCGAAGCCGACCACGACGTCCGCCTTGGTGCGCTCCAGGATCTGCTCGGCCGCCTTGATCGTGCCGCGCAGCCGGCCCGGGACGGTGATCAGCTCGGGAGTGGGCTTGCGGGGCAGCGGTACGGCCGGGATCAGCGCCAGCTCGTAACCGCGCTCCGGGACCAGCCTGGTCTCCAGGCCGCGCTCCGTGCCCAGGGCCGTGATGCCCACGGTCGGGTCCTGCCTGCGCAGGGCGTCCGCGAGGGCGAGCGCGGGCTCGATGTGGCCCGCGGTGCCCCCGCCGGCGAGTACGACATGCACCGAAATTCACCGCTCTCCGGACGTACGCACCGCCGAGGTGCGCCGTCGCATCGTGTTCCATCTCCGAGGCCCCTGAGAGCCCCCAGCCCCCCGCTTTCTACCAAAGCGGGGTTGCCGCATCGCAAGCGCCGCCCGCGCAGCGGGCTCGTCGCGCGCGAAGGCGATCAGCAGCCCGATGGCGAACATGGTCGGCAGCAGGGCGGATCCTCCGTAGGAGAACAGCGGGAGGGGGACGCCGGCGATCGGCAGCAGGCCGAGCACCGCACCCATGTTGATCACGGCCTGAGCCGTGATCCAGGTGGTCACGCCTCCCGCGGCATACCTCACGAACGGGTCCTCCGTGCGTCCGGCCACGCGGATACCCGCATAGCCTAGAGCGGCGAAGAGGGCGAGCACCGACAGCGTCCCCGCGAGGCCCAGTTCCTCACCGGTGACGGCGAAGATGAAGTCGGTGTGCGCTTCGGGGAGTTGGCCCCATTTTTCCACACTCGCGCCGAGCCCGGAACCGAAGAGTCCGCCGGAGGCCAGGGCATAGATCCCGTGCACGGCCTGCCAGCAGGAGCCGTCGGGGCCCATCTCGGTGGCGCCGATGCAGGCGAAGCGGTCCAGCCGGTTGGAGTTGGTCTTGATCAGGACCGCGCCGATCGCCGCGGCGACCGCCAGCACCCCGACGAACAGCCGGGTGGGCGCCCCGGCCAGCCACAGCAGCCCGAAGAGGATCGCGGTCACGATGATCGCGGTGCCCATGTCGCCGCCGAGCATGATCAACCCGAGCAGCAGGAACGCCACCGGAACGAGCGGCACCAGCATGTGCTTCCACTGGACCAGCAGCTTCTTGTCCTGCTTGCGGGCGAGCAGGTCGGCGCCCCACAGGACCAGGGCCAGCTTGCCGAACTCACTGGGCTGGACCTGGAAGGAGCCGCCCAGCGAGATCCAGTTCTGGTTGCCGTTGACCGCCACCCCTATCCCGGGGACCTGCACCAGGGCCATCAGGAAGACGGCGCCCGCGATGATCGGGTAAGCCAGCGCCCGGTGCAGCTTCACGGGCATCCGCGAGGCCGCGTACAGCAGCCCGGCGCCGATCACGGCGGCCAGCAGCTGCTTGCGGAAGAAGTACGACCCGGGCAGCGACATCTGCAGCGCGGTGATCTGGGAGGCCGAGTAGACCATCACCAGGCCGAGCACGGTGATCAGCAGGCTGCCGCCGAGGATCAGGTAGTAGGCGGTCAGCGGCCGGTCCCAGGCCCGGCGCGCCCGCGTGTAGAGCCGTTGGACCGGGTTCTCGCGGGGGGCGGCGAGGGGCCGCACCACCCGCTGCACCGGAGGACGGCCCGTACGGCTACCGGGCATGACCGGCTCCCGCACGGCCGCCGCGGCACGCGCCGGCGCCGGTCCCGCCGGGGCGGCGTCGCGCCCTGCCGTCGGCGGACATCCGCCGACCGACCCCGAGCCACATCCGAGTCACTCGTCCCTCCAAGGGTCCCGAAGCACCCGCCGTGGTCGAGACCCGCCGTCAGGCGCCCGCTCCGAGTTCGCGGACCGCCGCCGCGAACGCGTCACCGCGCTGGTTGTAGTTGGCGAACATGTCCATGGAGGCGCAGGCCGGGGCCAGCAGCACCGTGTCGCCGGGCTCGGCGAGGCGCTGGGCCTCCTGGACAGCCGCGAGCATCGCCCCAGTGTCGGTCCGGTCGAGGTCGACGACCGGTACTTCCGGGGCGTGTCGCGCGAGCGCTTCGCGGATCAGGGCGCGGTCGGCGCCGATCAGCACGACCCCGCGCAGCCGCTTCGCCGACCTGGCCACCAGCTCGTCGAAGGTGGCGCCCTTGGCGAGTCCGCCCGCGATCCACACGATCGACTCGTACGCGGCCAAAGAGGCTTCCGCGGCGTGCGTGTTGGTCGCCTTGGAGTCGTCGACGTACGCGACGCCGTCCACGTCGGCGACGTGGGCGATGCGGTGGGCGTCCGGCCGGAAGGCCCGCAGACCGTCCCGTACGGCCTGCGGGGGCACCCCGAAGGCGCGGGCGAGGGCCGCCGCGGCAAGGGCGTTGGCGATGTTGTGCGGGGCCGGCGGGTTGACGTCGGAGACCTCGGCGAGCTCCTGGGCGTTCTTCTGCCGGTTCTCGACGAAGGCGCGGTCGACCAGGATGCCCTCGACGACGCCGAGTTGGGACGGCGCCGGGGTGCCGAGGGTGAAGCCGATGGCCCGGCAGCCCTCCTCGACATCGGCCTCGCGCACCAGGTCCTCGGTGGCCTTGTCGGCCACGTTGTAGACGCAGGCGACGCGATTGCCCTCGTAGATACGGCCCTTGTCGCGCGCGTACGCCTCCATGGAGCCGTGCCAGTCGAGGTGGTCCGGGGCCAGGTTGAGGACGGCGGCGGAGTGGGCGCGCAGGGAGGGCGCCCAGTGCAGCTGGTAGCTGGACAGCTCGACGGCCAGGACGTCGTACTCCTCGTCCCCGAGGACCGCGTCCAGCAGCGAGACGCCGATGTTGCCGACGGCGGCGGTGCGCAGGCCGGCGGCCTTCAGGATGGACGCCAGCATCTGCACGGTGGTGGTCTTGCCGTTGGTGCCGGTCACACACAGCCAGGGCGCCGCGTCCGGGCCGCGCAGCCGCCAGGCCAGCTCGACGTCGCCCCAGATCTCCAGACCGGCCTCGCGGGCCGCCGTGAACAGCGGCTTGTCCGGCTTCCAGCCGGGCGCGGTGACGATCAGCTCGGTGCCCTCGGGCAGGGTCGCGCCGTCGCCGAGGCGGACGGTGACGCCCAGCGCCTCCAGCTCGGCCGCCTGCGCCCGGGCGCGCTCGTCGTCGCCGTCGTTGACGACCGTGACGATCGCGCCGAGCCCGTGCAGCACCTTGGCCGCCGGGACGCCCGAGACGCCGAGTCCGGCGACGGTGACGCGCTTCCCCTGCCAGTTGGTCACTTGTCCGCTGCCCATCCCGCGTAGAAGAGGCCCAGTCCGACGATCACACAGATGCCCTGGATGATCCAGAAACGGACCACCACGAGCACTTCGGACCAGCCCTTGAGTTCGAAGTGGTGCTGAAGTGGCGCCATCCGGAAGACGCGCTTCCCGGTCATCCGGAAGGAGCCGACCTGGATCACCACCGACATGGTGATGAGGACGAACAGGCCGCCGAGGATGGCCAGCAGCAGCTCGGTGCGGGAGCAGATCGCGAGACCCGCGAGCACACCGCCGAGCGCGAGCGAACCGGTGTCGCCCATGAAGATCTTGGCCGGCGAGGTGTTCCACCACAGGAAGCCGAGGCAGGCGCCCATCAGCGCGGAGGCGACCACCGCGAGGTCGAGCGGGTCGCGCACCTCATAACAGGCGTTCGGGTTGGTGAGGGTCTGCGCGTTGGCGCAGGACTCCTGGAACTGCCAGACGCCGATGAAGGTGTAGGCGCCGAAGACGAGGACCGAGGCGCCGGTGGCCAGACCGTCCAGACCGTCGGTCAGGTTCACGCCGTTCGACATGGCGAGGATCATGAACAGCGCCCAGACCACGAACAGCACCGGGCCGATCGTCCAGCCGAAGTCGGTGATGAACGACAGCTTGGTGGAGGCCGGGGTGTTGCCGCGGTTGTCCGCGAACTGCAGGGAGAGCACCGCGAAGGCGATACCGACGATCAGCTGGCCGGCCATCTTCGCCTTGGCCCGCAGACCCAGCGAACGCCGCTTGACGATCTTGATGTAGTCGTCGAGGAAGCCGACCAGGCCCATGCCGAACATCAGACCGAGCACCAGCAGGCCCGAATAGGTGGGCGGGTAACCGGTGATGACCTTGGACAGGAAGTACGCGGCGATCGTCGCCAGTATGAAGGCGATACCGCCCATGGTCGGCGTACCGCGCTTGCTGGCGTGCTCGCGCGGGCCGTCGTCACGGATGTACTGGCCGTAGCCCTTGCGCGCGAGGAGCTTGATCAGCAGCGGGGTGCCGACCAGCGTCAGGAAGAGGCCAATGACTCCCGCGAACAGGATCTGCTTCATCATCGGGCGGCAACCTCACCCTCGGCACCGGACTCGAGCAGCGCCTGGGCAACGCCTTCGAGGCCGACCGACCGGGACGCCTTCACGAGCACGACGTCCCCCGGGCGCAACTCGCTGCGCAACAGGTCGACCGCCGCCTGTGCGTCGGACACGTGCACCGACTCCTCACCCCACGAACCCTCGTTATATGCGCCCAGTTGCAGCCAGGCGGCTTCCCTGCCACCGACCGCGACGAGCTTGCTGACGTTGAGCCGGACGGCGAGCCGTCCGACCGCGTCGTGCTCGGCGAGCGATTCGTCCCCGAGCTCGGCCATCTTGCCGAGCACCGCCCACGTTCGGCGCCCCTTGCCCATGGCGGCCAGCGCGCGCAGGGCCGCCCGCATGGACTCGGGGTTCGCGTTGTAGGCGTCGTTGACGACCGTCACGCCGTCCGGGCGCTCGGTGACCTCCATCCGCCAGCGGGAGAGGGAGCCCGCCTCGGAGAGCGCGGTGGCGATCTCTTCCGCGGACATGCCCAGCTCATGGGCGACGGCGGCCGCGGCGAGCGCGTTCGACACGTGGTGCTCACCGTACAGGCGCATGGTCACATCGCTGCACCCGGAGGGTGTGTGAAGGGTGAAGGAGGGCTGCCCGGTGTCCGTCAACCGCACGTTCTCGGCGCGTACGTCCGCTTCGTCGGCCTCGCCGAAGAGGAGCACCTTCGCCTTCGTACGGGACGCCATGGCCCGTACGTACGGATCGTCGGCGTTGAGGACCGCGGTGCCGTCCTCCGGGAGGGCCTCCACCAACTCGCCCTTGGCCTGGGCGATCTGCTCGCGGCCGCCGAACTCGCCGATGTGGGCGGTGCCGACGTTGAGCACCAGGCCGATCTTCGGGGGCGTCAGCTCGGCCAGGTACCGGATGTGGCCGATGCCGCGGGCGCCCATCTCCAGGACCAGGAACCGGGTCTCCTCGGTGGCGCTGAGCGCGGTCAGCGGCAGCCCGATCTCGTTGTTGAGCGAGCCGGGCGTGAACACCGTCGGCGCCTTGCGCCGCAGCACCTGTGCGATGAGGTCCTTGGTGCTGGTCTTGCCGGCCGAGCCGGTGAGCGCGACGAGGGTCGTGCCGAGCTTCGCCACGACATGGCGGGCGAGGGCGCCGAGCGCCGCCTGGACGTCGTCCACGACGATCGCGGGCACGCCGACGGGGCGCGAGCCCAGTACGGCGGCCGCGCCCGCCGCCACGACCTGTGGTGCGAAGTCGTGGCCGTCCGCCTTTTCGCCGACGAAGGCGACGAAGAGGCTGCCGGGCTCCACCTCACGGGAGTCCCGGACGACCGGCCCGGTCACCAGGACCGACGGATCCGGTATGTCGTACGTCTGCCCGCCGACGACTTCTGCGATCTCGGCGAGAGAGAGGGCGATCACAAGTTCATCCCTGGGTCTTCTGGATAGCTTCGCGAAGCACCTGGCGGTCGTCGAAGGGACGGACCACACCGGCGATGTCCTGGCCCTGCTCGTGGCCCTTGCCCGCGACCAGCACGGTGTCGCCGGGCCGGGCCCGCTCGACGGCCGCGGCGATCGCGGCGGCCCGGTCCTCGAAGAGCACGACCTCGCCGCGCTCGTGCACCGGCACGGACGCCGCGCCCTGGAGCATGGTGGCGAGGATCGCGAGGGGGTCCTCGGAGCGGGGGTTGTCGGAGGTCAGTACGGCGGTGTCGGCGAGCCGCGCCACGGCGGCGCCCATCGGGGCCCGCTTGGTGGTGTCCCGGTCGCCGCCGCAGCCGAGCACGACGTGCAGCCGGCCCTTGGTGACCTTGCGCAGCGCCTTCAGCACCGACTCGACGGCGTCGGTCTTGTGGGCGTAGTCGACGACCGCGAGATACGGCTGTCCGGCGTCCACCCGCTCGAGGCGGCCCGGGACGCCCGGCACGGCCGCGATGCCGTCGGCGGCGGTCTGCGGGTCGAGGCCGGCGGCGGCGAGGGCGACCAGCGCGGCGAGGGTGTTCGCCACGTTGAAGGGGCCCGGCAGCGGCGACTTGGCGGCGATCCGCTCGCCGTTCGGGCCGAGCACGGTGAACGTCGAGTCGAGCTGGCCGATCGCCACGTCCTCGGCGCGCCAGTCGGCGTCGGGGTGGCCCTCGGCGGAGTAGGTGACGACCGGGACGCCGGCCTCGCGGGCGAGCCTGCGGCCGTACTCGTCGTCGATGTTGACCACGCCGAGTTTGCTGCGTTTCGGCGTGAACAGCTGTGCTTTGGCCCGGAAGTAGTCCTCCATGTCGGAGTGGAACTCCATGTGTTCCGGGCTGAGGTTGGTGAAGACGGCGACGTCGAAGACGCAGCCGTCGACCCGGCCGAGGACCAGGGCGTGGCTGGAGACCTCCATGGCGACCGCCTCGACACCGCGCTCGCGCATCACCGCGAACAGGGCCTGGAGGTCGGTGGCTTCGGGGGTGGTGCGCTCGGACTTGATGCGCTCGTCGCCGATGCGCATCTCGACCGTGCCGACCAGGCCGGTGGACTTCACCGTCCTCAGGCCGCCCTCGACGAGATAGGCCGTGGTGGTCTTGCCGGAGGTGCCGGTGATGCCGATCTGGAGCAGGTCCCGTCCGGGCCGGCCGTAGATCGTGGCGGCCAGTTCGCCCATCCGCGCGCGCGGGTCGTCGACGACGAGCACGGGCAGACCGGTGGCGGCGGCGCGCTCGGCGCCGGCCGGGTCGGTCAGCACCGCCGCCGCGCCGAGGCCGGCGGCCTGGGTGACGAAGTCGGCGCCGTGCGCCCGGGCGCCGGGCAGGGCGGCGTACAGGTCGCCGGGGCGGACGGCGCGCGAGTCATGGGTGATGCCCGTGACCCCGGCCGCGCTCTCCGGCACTGCGACACCCAGCTGTCCGGCGAGGTCCGCGAGGGGTGTGGCGGAGACCTGCGCCGGCCGGGGCGGTCCCGGATATGTCACGGGATGGCCCTTCTGGGTGGTTTGGGACTGATCAGCGTGTGGCACGGCGGTGAGCGTACCGGGCGCACCCGCTCCGGAGCGAAGTGAGGGGCGGGGGGCGCCTTGGTTCCCGGAATCCGGGGTGATCGTTGTCACGGGTGGTTCCTGGTTGTTCGGTGTTGCTCGGTGCTGGTCAGGACTGATCAGGGCTTGTACGTCACCGGCAGATTCGCGGGCGGGGCGCCGGTGGGCGGGATCTGGAGCGTCTTCAGCGCGAACTCCATCACCTGCTTGTAGACCGGCCCGCAGATCTGGCCGCCGAAGTAGCTGCCCTGGGTGGCGTTCTGGATGGCGCAGTAGACGGTGACCCGGGGCTGGTCCGCGGGGGCGAAACCGGCGAACGACGACGTGTAGCCGTGGTACTTGCCGGTGGCCGGATCCACGCGGTTGGCGGTGCCCGTCTTGCCTGCGACCCGGTAGCCCGGGATGCGGGCCTTGGTGCCGGTGCCCTCCTCGTCGTCGACCACCGACTCCAGCATCCGGGCCAGTGTCTTCGCGGTCTTCGCGCTGACCACCCGGGTCTTCTCGGGCTTCGGGGCCGGGGTGAAGCGTCCGTCGGGCCCCTTCGTGCCGCGGATCAGGGTGGGCTCGACACGGACGCCGCCGTTGGCGATCGTCGAGTAGACGGACGCCGCCTGCATCGCGTTGATGGACACGCCCTGGCCGAAAGGAATCGTGTACTGCTGCGAGGTCGACCACTCGCCCGGCGGGGCGAGGATGCCCGGGGTCTCGCCGGGGAAGCCGAGCCCGGTGTGCTCGCCGATGCCGAACTTGCGCAGGTACGAGTAGAGGACCTTGTTGGCCTGCGCCTGGGTCTTGCCGAGCTGGCCGGTGGCGAGGATGGTGCCGATGTTGCTGGACTTGGCGAGCACGCCGTTCAGCGTCAGGTACCAGGTCGGGTGGTCGATGTCGTCCTGGAACAGCCGGTCGCCGCGGTGCAGCCGGTTCGGCACCACGACCCGGGTCGCGGGGGTGGCGACCTTCTCCTCCAGGACGGCGGCCATCGACATGACCTTGGCGGTGGAGCCGGGCTCGTAGGCGTCCTGGAGGGCCGCGTTGCCCATGTGCGCCGAGGTGGCGCGGGAGAGGTCGTTGGGGTCGAAGCCGGGCGAGTTGGCCATGGCCAGGATCTCGCCGGTCCGGGTGTCCTGCACGATCACATAGCCGCGGTCCGCCTTCGACTTCTCCACCTGCTCGGAGATGGCGTTCTGCGCGGCCCACTGGATGTCGCGGTCGATGGTGAGCTCGATGTCCGAGCCCGGCACGGCGGGCTTCTCCTCGGCGCCCACGGTGGGCACCTGGCGGCCGCCGGACTGGGCGTAGCGGATCTCGCCGTCCTTGCCGGCCAGCTGCTTGTTCAGCTGCTGTTCGATACCGCCGCCGCCCTTGCCCTCGGCGTCTACCCAGCCCAGTATCCCGGCGGCCAGCTCGCCGTTCGGGTACACCCGCTTGCTGCTGGGGGTGGCCAGGACTCCCGCGAGGACGTTCACCGTGGACTCGTCCGTCTGCTGCTTCTTGGCGAGCGCGGACTTCAGGTCCTTGATCTGCTTCCAGACCTGCGGTGTCTGCCGGTCGGCGAGCTTGACGTAGCGGAGGTTCTCGTCCTTCGGCCGCAGCTTCCCGACGATGTCCTCCTGGTCCTGGCCGAGGATCGGCGCGAGGAGGGCAGCGGCCTGTTCGGGGCCGTCGTCGATCTTCAGCTGCTCGCGGGTGAACAGCGTGGGGTCGGCGGTGATGTCGTACGCGTCCACGCTGGTGGCGAGGGCCACGCCGGCGCGGTCGGTGATCTCGCCGCGCTCGGCGGCCAGCACCTGGCCGACGTACCGGTTCTGCTCCGCCTTGGCCGCGTACGCGCTCGCGTCGACGGCCTGCACCTGGAGCAGGCGGACGACGAAGACGAGCAGGACGAGGGTGAACGCGACACCGACCAGGCGCAGCCGGGGGCGGGGGCTGCCCAGCCGGAGGGCGCGCGGGGCGGCGGCACGGGGCGGCGGGGCCGGGCGCGCGGGGCGGCGGGCCGGGCGGGCGCCGGGGCCGGGCTGCCGCTGCGCGCCGGAGCGGGCGGGCCGCGCGGGTCCGGGCACACGGCGGCGCGGCGGTTGCCTGTGGGAGTTGTCAGCCACTTCCGTCACCTGCCGGGGTCGTGGGAGTGGGCGGAGTGGTGGGAACGGGCGGAGCGGACCGGGGGGCCGCCGGGGCGGCGGAGGGGGCGGACGCGGAGGCGCCGGCCGGGGGTACGGCCGGGTCGGCCGTGGGTGCGGCGGGCTCCGCGGGCGGTGGGGCGGGGTCGCTCATCGCCTCGGGGGCGAGGACGAGGGGGCTGCGCGCAGCGTTCTGCGGGGCGGCGGCCGGGGCCGGTGAGGGGACGCCCTTGACCGTGCCGTCGGGGTTCAGGAAGGCCGGGTCGCCGCCGGGGACCATGCCCAGCTCGCGGGCGCGGCGCTGGAGGGCGTCGGGCGCGGAGTAGGCGTCGATGTCGCGCTGGAGGGCCTGTTCCTCGTCGGTGAGGTTCTTGGTCTCCCGCTGGAGGTCGTCCAGCCGGAAGGAGCCCTCGCTCAGCGCGGAGTTCAGCACCAGCAGGCAGATGAGGCCGCCGCCGAGGAGGAGGACGACGAGGAGGACGAAGGGGGTGCGGGCCGCCTGGCCCGAGGCGGTGGGGAGGAGCCGCGCGAGCCGCGCCGCCCTGCCCCTCAGTTCGGGTTTCCTACTCACTCGCCCTCCCGGCGGGCTCTCGCCCTCCCGGCGGGTCCGGTTTTCCAACCCGCGCCGTCGCGGGCCCGCCCCTCCGCCTGGCTCACTCGACGTCCTCCCTGATGCGCTCGGCGCCGCGCAGCCGGGCCGGGGCGGCCCGGCGGTTCTCGGCGATCTCTTCCTCGGTGGGAAGTTCGGCACCGCGCGTGAGCAGCTTGAGCCGGGGCTGGTAGCGCTCGGGGACGACGGGCAGACCGGGGGGCGCGGTGGACGCGGCACCGGCCGCGAACACCTGCTTGACCAGCCGGTCCTCCAGGGAGTGGTACGACAGCACGGCGATCCGCCCGCCCACGGCGAGCGCCTTCACGGCCGCCGGGATCGCCCGCTCCAGGACCGCGAGTTCGCCGTTGACCTCGATCCGCAGCGCCTGGAAGGTGCGCTTGGCCGGGTTGCCGCCGGTGCGCTTGGCGGCCTGCGGCAGCGCGTCCCGAATCAGCTCGACCAGGCGGGCGCTGTTCGCGAACGGCTCCTTCTCGCGCTCGCGCACGATCGCGGCGACGATCCGCTTGGCCTGCTTCTCCTCGCCGTACGCGCGCAGGATCCGCACCAGTTCGCCGGCCGGGTAGGTGTTGAGGACCTCGGCGGCGCTGATGCCGGTCGTCTGGTCCATCCGCATGTCGAGCGGGGCGTCCTGGGCGTAGGCGAAGCCGCGGTCGGCCTCGTCGAGCTGCATGGAGGAGACGCCCAGGTCGAACAGGACGCCCTGCACGCGCGCGATGCCGAGCCGGTCCAGCACCTCGGGAAGGTCGTCGTAGACGGCGTGCACGAGGGTGGCGCGCTCGCCGTAGGGGGCGAGCCGCTCGCCGGACAGGCGCAGCGCCTCCTTGTCGCGGTCGAGGGCGACGAGCCGCGCCTCGGGGAAGCGGGCGAGCAGGGCCTCGCTGTGGCCGCCGAGGCCGAGGGTGCAGTCGACGACCACCGCTCCGGGGACCTGGAGGGCGGGGGCCAACAGGTCCAGGCACCGCTGGAGCATCACCGGGACGTGTCGACTCTGGCTCAAGGGGCCCTCTCAGGTCCGGCGGGCGGTACGCACCGCCGGGTCCCCGCCCGCTCGTGAAGGGGAGGCCTGCCGGCGCCGGAGGCGTCGGCCGGCCGGAGCGGGTGGAGGCCGAGCCGTACGTACGCGCCGCGCACGTGGGGGGATCTCCGGTACGTCGCCGGGGACTCCGGGGGAATGCGGTCCAGCAGGGAGAGCGCGTCTCGCCTCCCGCTTCGCGTCACTTTAGTCCACCCTGTCTCCCGGTCAATCAACCGGCCTGCGCGTCGCGACGGGCGGCGCGTGCGACAGCGTTCGAGCCGGCGGACCACTCGTACGGACGTAGCCGCGCCACGCTTGTGGGTTACCTCACAGAACGGCCCGATGGCGTTCTTTGCCCCGTCTCACAGCAGGACCGGATCGGACGTGACCAGTAACGTCATATGCATGACGACTTCTGCATCGGTTCCCACCGGCTCCCAGGACGCTCCCTCGCGCGTCGGCACCGTCACGGACCGGCTCGTCGAGGCCAACGAGCACTACGCCGCCGCCTTCACCGACCCCGGCATGGACGCCCGTCCGGTGCTCCGGGTCGCCGTGGTGGCCTGCATGGACGCCCGTCTCGACCTGCACGCGGCGCTCGGCCTCCAGCTCGGCGACTGCCACACCATCCGCAACGCGGGCGGTGTCGTCACCGACGACGTGATCCGCTCCCTGACCATCAGCCAGCGCAAGCTGGGCACCCGCAGCGTCGTGCTCATCCACCACACCGGCTGCGGTCTGGAGACCCTGACCGAGGACTTCCGCACCGAGCTGGAGCAGGAGGTCGGCCAGCGCCCCGCCTGGGCGGTGGAGTCCTTCCGGGACGTCGACCAGGACGTGCGGCAGTCGATGCAGCGGGTGCGGACCTCGCCCTTCCTGCAGCACACCGACGATGTGCGCGGCTTCGTCTTCGACGTGAAGACCGGTCTGCTGCGCGAGATCGACCCGGCGTAACCCCGCGGCGAAGCTGTCGTTTCGCTATCAATTCGCGCGCGCCGCACCGCAAAAGACGTGAAAGCCGACATATCACGGGCAGTTGTCCACAGGCGAGTGACACGAACCGGTAACGGCAACAAGAATGCGGTGGTGGCGTCGCGCGGAACTTTTCACGCGGGGCGTCCGTGTTTCGGGGTGGGCCGGTTACGCAATCCAGTGCGTCGGCCCGGGAGAACGGGGCCGAGGAGGGCCGGGTGACGACCTATGACGATCGAGCGAACCTCACCGATCTGACCGCCGTGGTCGAGCGCGTGCGGGGGTCGGTGGAGGGCGTGATCGAGGGCAAGCCCGAGGTCGTACGGCTCTCGCTGACCGTGCTGCTCGCCGAGGGCCATCTGCTCATCGAGGACGTCCCCGGCGTCGGCAAGACCATGCTCGCGAAGACGCTCGCGCGGTCCATCGACTGCTCGGTGCGGCGTATCCAGTTCACGCCGGACCTGCTGCCGTCGGACATCACCGGTGTGTCCATCTGGGACCAGCAGCGCCGGGACTTCGAGTTCAAGCCGGGCGCGATCTTCGCGCAGATCGTGATCGGCGACGAGATCAACCGCGCCTCGCCGAAGACCCAGTCGGCGCTCCTGGAGTCGATGGAGGAGCGCCAGGTCACCATCGACGGGCAGAGCTACGAGCTGCCCAGCCCGTTCATGGTGGTGGCCACCCAGAACCCGGTCGAGATGGAGGGCACCTATCCGCTGCCGGAGGCCCAGCGCGACCGTTTCATGGCGCGGGTCTCCATCGGCTATCCGAGCCCGGAGGCCGAGCTGCAGATGCTGGACGTGCACGGCGGGGTCAACCCGCTGGACGACCTCCAGCCGGTGGCCCACGCGCACGAGATCGTGAAGCTGATCGAGGCCGTGCGCGGCGTCCACGTCGCCGACACCGTGCGGCGGTACGCGGTGGACCTGGTCGCCGCCACCCGCGTCCACCCCGACCTCAGACTGGGCGCCTCCCCGCGCGCCACGCTGCACCTGCTGCGCGCCGCCAAGGCGTCCGCCGCCCTCAGCGGCCGGGAGTACGCGCTGCCGGACGACGTGCAGGCCCTCGCCGTGGCCGTGCTCGCCCACCGGCTGCTGCCGACCGCCCAGGCCCAGCTGAACCGGCGGACGTCCGAGCAGGTCGTGCAGGAGATCCTGCAGCGCACCCCGGTGCCCGCCGCGCCCCAGCAGAACGGATTCGGCCTGGGCCACGGCGCGCCGGCGTACGGCCAGCAGCCGCCCCGGAGGCTCTGATGAGCACGGGGGCGGTGCCCCAGGCCGGGCCCGGGCAGCCGGAGGGCGAGCGGGGCGGGCTGCGCACCGCCCTCGCCGGTCTGACCACCCGGGGGCGCTCCTTCCTGGCCGCCGGAGTGGCGGCGGCGATCTGCGCGTACGTCCTCGGGCAGAGCGATCTGCTGCGCGTCGGGCTGCTGCTCGCGGTGCTGCCGCTGGTCTGCGCGACCGTGCTGTACCGCACCCGCTACCGGGTCGCGGGCAGCCGCCGCCTCTCGCCCGCGCGCGTGCCCGCCGGCAGCGAGGCCCGGGTCCATCTGCGCGTCGACAACGTCTCCCGGCTGCCCACCGGCCTGCTGATGCTCCAGGACCGGGTGCCCTACGTGCTCGGCCCGCGGCCCCGGTTCGTGCTGGACCGGGTGGAGGCGGGCGGGCGCCGCGAGGTGTCCTACCGGGTTCGCTCCGACCTGCGCGGCCGCTATCCGCTGGGCCCCCTCCAGCTGCGCCTGACCGACCCGTTCGGGATGTGCGAGCTGACCCGGTCCTTCTCGGCGTACGACACCCTGACCGTGATCCCGCGCGTGGAGGCGCTGCCGCCGGTGCGGCTGACCGGCGAGGCCAAGGGGTACGGCGACGGACGGCAGCGCTCGCTGGCGCTGGCCGGCGAGGACGACGTGATCCCGCGCGGGTACCGCTACGGCGACGACCTGCGCCGCGTGCACTGGCGCTCCACCGCGCGGTACGGCGAGCTGATGGTGCGCCGCGAGGAGCAGCCGCAGCGCTCCCGCTGCACGGTGCTGCTGGACACGCGCGGCGGCGCCTTCCGGGGCGCGGGCCCGGACTCGGCCTTCGAGTGGGCCGTGGCGGGCGCCGCTTCGGTCCTGGTGCACATGCTGGAACGGGGCTTCTCGGTACGGCTGCTGACGGACACCGGCAGCTCGGTGCCCGGCGAGGGCGCCGACGGGTTCGCGGGCGCCAGCCAGGAGTCGGCGGACGCGGCCGGGCTGATGATGGACACCCTCGCGGTGATCGACCACTCCGACGGCTCCGGGCTCTCCCGGGCGTACGACGTGCTGCGCGGCGGCAACGAGGGACTGCTGGTCGCCTTCTTCGGCGACCTCGACCAGGAGCAGGCCGCGGTGGCCGCCCGGATGCGCCAGCGCAGCGGGGCCGCCGTCGCGTTCCTGCTGGACAGCGAGACCTGGGTGCGCGAACCGCACGAGGCGCCCGGACCGGTGACCCGGAGTGAGGAGCGGCTGCGGATGCTGCGCGAGGCCGGCTGGACCGCCGTGCACGTCCCGCGCGGGGCGACGCTGAACGACATGTGGCGGCAGGCGGACCGGGAGCGGGGCGGCGTGGTCACGGCCGGCGGCCTGAGCGGCCCGAGCGACCTGAGCGGCGCGAACGGCTTGAGCGATGCGAACGGCTTGAGCGGTGCAAACGGTGCGAACGGCCTGAGCGGCGCGAACGGCTTGAGCGGCTTGCGCGGTGCGAGTGGCGGGGAGGCGCGGTGATGAGCGGGCGGGCCCGGATGGCGGTCTGCGCGGCGGCGGCCACGCTGATGGCCGCGTGCGCCCTGCTGCCGCTGGTCGACCCGGCCACCTGGTTCCTCCAGGCGGCCATCCTGCTGGTGATCCAGACGGCCGTGGGCGCGGCCACCCGCAGGGTGCCGCTGGCCCGGCCGCTGACCGTGGGCGCGCAGCTCGTGGTGACGGTGCTGCTGCTCACCCTGGTCTTCGCCCGGGAACAGGCGCTGTTCGGGCTGATACCGGGCCCGGAGGCGGTCGGCCGGTTCGCCGACCTGCTCCAGCAGGGCACGGACGACGTGTCGCGGTACGCGATCCCGGCGCCGCTGTCCGACGGCATCCGGCTGCTGCTGATCGGCGGTGTGCTGCTGATCGGGCTGGCCGTGGACACCCTCGCGGTGACGTTCCGCAGCGCCGCCCCGGCCGGGCTGCCGCTGCTCGCGCTGTACTCGGTCGCGGCGGGGCTGTCGGACGGCGCCGCCGACTGGCTGTGGTTCCTGATCGCCGCGGTCGGCTATCTGATGATGCTGCTCGCCGAGGGGCGGGAACGGCTGTCGCAGTGGGGCCGGGTCTTCGGCGGGGCGCCGCGCACGCCGGGCGGGGAGCCCGGGGCGGTGGCCCCGGTGCGCACCGGGCGGCGGATCGGCGCGGTGGCGCTCGGCGTCGCCCTGGTGGTGCCGCTCGCCCTGCCCGCGATGAACGGCGGACTGCTGGACGGCGCCGGGACCGGGGTCGGCACCGGCACCGGGGGCGGCGGCACGATCTCCGCGGTGAACCCGCTGGTGTCCCTGCGCGACAGCCTGAACGTGGACGAGGACCGCCAGGTCCTGTCCCTGCGCACCGAGACGAGCAACCTGTCCAACCTGTATCTGCGGATCGTCTCCCTGGACGACTTCGACGGCACCACCTGGAAGCCGTCCCGGCGCGACATCGTCTCCGTCCCGGACGAGTTCCCCACCCCGCAGGGCCTCGGCCCGGACGTCCGGCGCACGGAGGTGCGCACCCGGATCGCGGCGGCGGACTGGTACGCGCAGGACTGGCTGCCGATGCCGTACCCGCCGAGCGGCGTGGACATCGACGGCAACTGGCGCTACGAGCCGGTCGGCATGACCCTGGTCGGCGACCACGGCCAGAACACGCGCGGCGCGCAGTACACGGTGACCAGCCTGGACGTGCAGCCGACCGCGCGGCAGCTCGCCGAGGCTCCGGCGCCGCCGCCCTCCCTCGAACGCGAGTTCACCAAGGTGCCGGACTCGCTGCCTGCCGTGGTGTCCCGGACCGCCCGGGAGGTCACCCAGGGCGCGGCGAACCCCTACGAGCAGGCGGTGAAGCTCCAGGAGTACTTCGCGCTGAACGGCGGCTTCGAGTACGACACCGAGGTCGACGTCGGCAGCGGCTCGCAGGCGATCGCCCGGTTCTTGCGGGACAAGCAGGGCTTCTGCGTGCACTTCTCGTTCGCGATGGCGTCGATGGCGCGCACCCTCGGCATCCCGGCCCGGGTCGCGGTGGGCTTCGCGCCCGGCACCCCGCAGTCGGACGGCTCGGTGTCGGTGGGGCTGCGGGACGCGCACGCCTGGCCGGAGCTGTACTTCGAGGGCGTGGGCTGGACCCGCTTCGAGCCGACCCCCAACCGCGGCACCACTCCCTCGTACACCGTGCCGGAGATCCCGGGCAGCAGCCTTCCGGAGCTGCCGGAGCAGTCCCGGCCGACCGCCGAGGCGCCGTCGGCCCAGCCGTCGGCGAGCACCAGCTGCTCGGTGGAGCAGAAGCGGCTCCAGGAGTGCGGCGCCGCGCTGCCGCTCGACCTGGGCGGCACGGACGACGAGGGCCCGCCCTGGTACCGGACGGCTGCCTGGGTGGCGCTCGGGGTCGTGCTGGTCGTGCTGCCGCTGCTGCCCATGCTGTGGCGGCTCAGGCGGCGGTCGGTGCGGCTGGCGTCGACCCTGCATGCCCCGTCGGGCGCGGCGGGTGTGCTCGGCAGAGGCCGGGACCGGGGCGCCGAGGGCCGTGCGGACGGCATCGAGGTGGAGGCCCTGCCCGGTGAGGCGGAGCGGCGGGCGGCCGAGGTGGCCGCCGGCCATGTGCTCGCCATCTGGCGGGAGCTGACGGACACCGCCTGGGACTACGGCATCGTGCCGGACGACGCGCTCACCCCGCGCAAGGCCGCCGCGCGCATCGTCCGGCTCGGGCAGCTGGAGGAGGTCCCGGCCGCGGCGGTGCACCGGGTCGCCGGGGCGGTCGAGCAGGTGCTGTTCGCGCCGCGGCCGCAGGCGGCGACCGGGCTGGCCGCCGAGGTGCGGCAGGTGCGGGCGGCGCTGCGCTCCCGGGTCGGCTGGCGCACCCGGGTGCGGGCGGTGCTCGCGCCGCGGTCGGCCCGGCGCGCGCTCTGGGACGCGGCCGACCGCTGGGCGGCGCTCAGGGCCCGCTGGTCGGACCGCTGGGCGTCACTGCTGCGCCGGCCATCCAGTCAGCAGAGCGGCTGACGGCTCGGCGATCGCGGGCGTCGCGGCCCCGGCTCCGGAGGGTCACCTCCAGGGTGCCGGGGCCGGCCTGTTACCGGGGTCGGCCTGTTGCCGGGGTCGGCCTGTCTCCGGGCCGAGGCGCCGGCCCGGGCATACGCGTGAGGGGGCTGCCACCCACCGGGGTGGCAGCCCCCTCACGTATGTCTGTGTCCAAGGAGCGGAGCGAGGGTGCGGCTCAGTGGCCCTGCTGCTCGTCGCGGCGTCGCTGCCAGCGCTGTTCGATGCGATCCATCATCGAGCGCCGCTGGCGTCCCTGATGGCGGGCGTGCGGACCGCCGCCGGGCTGCTCGCCCGGACGAGGCGCCTTGCGCCAGCCGGTCACGGCGAGCACCGCGCAGCCCAGCATGACGAGGAAGCCCACCACACTGAGCCAGACCTGCTTGGCGACCATTCCGGCCATGAGGAGCGCGATACCTACGAGGAAGCCCGCGACCGCCTGGTAGACCCGTCGCCGGGTGTACGTACGCAGCCCGCTTCCCTCAAGCGCTGTCGCGAACTTGGGATCTTCGGCGTACAGCGCTCGCTCCATCTGCTCGAGCATGCGCTGCTCGTGCTCTGAGAGCGGCACGGAGTCCTCCTCATCGTGCAGTCGCCGGGGCGACTCGGGGGGTCCCTTCAGGATAGGCAGGGAATCGCCCCCGTGAAACCCGCCCCTCTACGCCAATTGGCCAACCGGATTCCGTCATGGTCGGCCCGGCTCGCTGAGGCTTGCATTCCCCAGTCGCCGACCCGTCATGCCGGGCGGTCTCCCTCGATCATACGGCGGGAACCGCCCGATCGGAGGGCCTGTGGCGTACTCCATCCGCAACCAATGCCCTGATCAGCGACGCGTCACATGAGGCGGATCAAGCCTCGTTGGCCTCTTCGGTCCCCTGCGTCTCACCGAGCACATGAAGCTGTGTGGCCACGGCGTGGAAGGCCGGCAGTTCGGCCGCCGCAGCCTCCAGCTTGAGCAGCGCGTCCATGGCGCCGGGCTCGGTGTCCACCAGGACGCCGGGCACCAGGTCGGCGAAGACCCGGACGCCGTGCACCGCGCCCACCCGCAGGCCCGCGCCCTCGACCAGCCCGGTGAGCTGGTCGGCGGTGAAGCGGCGGGGCATGGGATCACCCGCGCCCCAGCGGCCGTCCGGGTCGTCGAGGGCCTGCCTGGCCTCGGTGAAGTGGCCGGCGAGGGCCCGGGCGAGCACGGCGCCGCCGAGACCGGCGGCGAGCAGGCTGAGGACGCCCTCGGAGCGCAGGGCGGCGACGGCGTTGCGGATGCCCTCGGCCGGGTCGTCGACGTACTCCAGGACGCCGTGGCAGAGCACCACGTCGTAGCCGCCGCGCTCGACCACGTCGAACAGGCCGTGGGCGTCGCCCTGCACACCGCGCACCCGGTCGGCGACGCCGGCCTCGGCGGCGCGGCGCTCCAGCGCGAAGAGCGCGTTGGGGCTGGGGTCGACGACGGTGACCCGGTGGCCGAGGCGGGCGACGGGCACCGCGAAGTTGCCGCTGCCGCCTCCGGTGTCGAGGACGTCCAGCGACTCCCGGCCCGTGGCCTTGACCCGGCGGTCCAGGGCGTCCTGGAGGACCTCCCAGACCACGGCGGTACGGAGGGAAGCGCGGGGTCGCATCGGGTCCGACACGATAGTTGTCTCCTCGGCACGGCACCGCCTGTCGCAGGGCGGAGCGAACGGGGTGCCTTCCGGCTCCGGGGTGCCGGAGGGAGGAAGGCTTCAGGCGCTCTCCACCCTATTGCCTACGGCGCCCTGCCTGGTCACCGATATTGCCTCGGCGTCCTGCGCGGTCGCCGCCCGTGCCCGCGGTGGCGGTCAGCCCGCGTCCGGCATCTCGCGCCCGGTGCCCGGGGCGTCCTCCTCCCGGTCCTGGCGCGGCTGCGGGAGCACCGGCTGGAGCACCAGCATCCGCTCGACGATGCGCAGGAACATCGCCACGTCCCGTATCAGATCGTCGGCGTCCCGGCGGCTGGCCGCGCCCTGGATGCCCGCCTCGGCGCGGGCGCGGCGCCGGGCGCCGGAGGCGAACAGGGCGCTCCACTCGGTCAGCTCGGGCGCGATCTCCGGGAGCACTTCCCAGGCGCTCCGGATGCGGGCCCGGCGGCGCGGATTGGGCTCGGGCCGGCCGCGCGCGGCCAGCACGGCGGCGGCGGTGCGCAGGGCGGCGAGGTGGGCCGTCGCATAGCGCTCGTTCGGTGTTTCCAGGACGGCGGCCTCGTCGAGTCCGGCGCGGGCCTGGGCGAGCAGGTCGAGTGCGGCGGGCGGGGCCGCGGCCCGGCGGAGGACGGGGTGCACATCGCTCGCGGGGCCGGTCAGTGAGGGGGCAGGGCCGGTGGCGCGGCGCCGGTGCGCGGCGGCGGACGAGTTGGCCATGACGAACCTCCTGTCGTCTGGGTGACGGCACGCCCTCACACGGGGTGCCGTATGTGCCCATCGTGAGGTATGGCACTGACAATCCGATCTGACCTGCGCTTTTGCCTCGATCGAAGGTTCGGGTTAGTTTTTGCACTGACCAGTCAGTTCAAATTCTGCGCACCTGTGGGGGGACCTGCTGTGGGAGAGCGTGCGGCGGGAGGACTCGCCGTCAGCGCCCGGGACTTCGGAGTCAAGGGGCCGCGGGGCTGGGCGTTCCGCGGCGTCCGCGTCGAGGCGGCGCCCGGCTCGCTGATCGCGATCGAGGGGCCGTCCGGCTCGGGCCGTACGAGTCTGCTGCTCGCGTTGACCGGGCGGATGAAGGCCACCGAGGGGACGGCGGTGGTCGGCGACGCCCGGCTGCCGAAGCAGATGGCGGCACTGCGCCGGGCCAGCGCGCTCGCCCATGTGCCGGGCGTGACCGACCTCGAGCCGTCCCTCACCGTCGGCGAGCACCTGCGTGAGCGGGTGCTGCTCCAGCGCCGGTTCGGCGACTCCCTGCGCGGGCTGCTCAGGCCGCGCAGGGAGCGCCGCGACAAAGCCGCGCTGCGCATCGACGCCGCCCTGGAGGCCGCCGGCCTCGACCGGGCCGCCCTGCCCAAGGGCTCCCGGACGGCCGTACGGGATCTGGAGCGGCTGGAGGCGCTGCGGCTGTCCGTCGCCCTGGCGCTGATCGGCCGTCCGCGGCTGCTCGCCGTCGACGACACCGACCTGAAGCTGTCGGACGCCGAGCGGGCCGAGGTGTGGGCGCTGCTGCGGTCCCTCGCCGATGCCGGGACGACCGTACTCGCGGTGTGCAGTGAGGCTCCCGAGGGCGCGGTGGTCGTGTCCACGCGGGCGGCGGAGGAAAGCGCCGAGGACGGCGACGTACCGCCGGAGCCCGACGGCGCCGTACCGCCGCAGCCCGCCGACGAGACCGACGACAGCGAACCCGGCGTCGGCGAGCCCGACGACGGCGAAGCGCACGAGGCCGACGACGACGAAGTGAAGGAGACGGCCGATGCGGTCGCCGAAACTGGCCGCGCTTGAGCTGCGGCGCTTCGCGCGGGGCAAGCTGCCGCGCGCGGCTCTGGTGGCGTTGTTGCTGCTGCCGCTGCTGTACGGGGCGCTGTACCTGTGGTCCTTCTGGGACCCGTACGGCCGTCTCGACCGGATCCCCGTGGCGCTGGTGAACGACGACAAGGGCGCCACGGCCGGCGGGAAGAAGCTGAACGCGGGCGACGACATCGTCGAGGGGCTGCGCGACAGCGAGGTCTTCGACTGGCATGAGGTGAGCGCCGCCGAGGCACGCGCGGGCGTGGAGGACGGCCGGTACTACCTGTCGCTGACCATGCCCGAGGACTTCAGCGCGCGGATCGCCTCCAGCTCCGGCGACTCCCCCGAGACAGGCGCGCTCCAGGTGCGCACGAACGACGCCAACAACTACATCGTCGGGCAGATCTCGCGGACCGTGTTCAGCGAGGTGCGCACGGCGGCGTCCACCAAGGCGTCGCGGTCGTTCCTGGACAAGATCTTCATCTCGTTCTCCGACATCCACGGCGAGACCGTGAAGGCCGCGAGCGGCGCCGACAAGCTCAAGGGCGGCATCGGCAAGGCGGAGAAGGGCTCCAAGGACCTCGCCGACGGCCTGAGGGACGCCAAGGACGGCAGCGGCGACCTGGCCAAGGGGCTGAAGAAGCTGCACACGGGCGCGGGCGACCTGGAGGACGGCTCCAAGAAGGTCGCCGAGGGCACCCAGGCCCTCGCCGACAAGGTCAACGGGATCTCCGGCAAGGTGGGGCCGTTCCTGAAGGACAACGAGGAGTTCATCGGGGACACGGCCCAGTTCGTCGCCGACTCGGCCGGCGCGGTCCGCGACAACCTCGGCAGCCTCACGAAGACCGCCCCGGCGGCGGCCACGCGCGCGCGTGAGGCCTCCCAGACCCTCGACGGCGTCTACAAGACCCGCTGCGAGGACGCCGTGCTGCCCGACGCCGCCTGCCCCGACCTGAAGACGGCCAAGGGTGCGGCGGCCGACGTGGCGGCGGTCGCCGGTGACCTCGACACGCTCGTCACCGAGCACGACAGCGACCTGAAGAAGCTCGACAAGCACCTGGCCACCCTCCAGAAGCAGGCCCAGGCGCTGGCCGACCGCGCGCCGCACCTCTCCGAGGACCTGGACGACGCCGTCCGGCGGATCAACCGGCTGAACGAGGGCGCCGGGAAGGTCGCCGCGGGCGCCGCGAAGCTGCACACGGGGCTCGGCACCGCGAAGACCGGCGCCGTGGACCTGGACAAGGGCGTCGGCGAGCTGAAGACGGGCGCGGACGACCTCAGCGGCGGCATGTACAAGCTGGTCGACGGCTCGGGCAAGCTCGCGGACGGGCTGCACGACGGCGCGGAGAAGATCCCCGACTACGACGAGCGGGAGCGCGACCAGCGCACCGAGGTCATGGCGGACCCCGTGCAGCTCGCCTCCCAGTCCCTGCACCGGGCACCCAACTACGGCACCGGTTTCGCCCCGTACTTCATCCCGCTGTCCCTGTGGGTGGGCGCGATGGTGGCGTACATGCTGATCCCGCCGCTGAACCGGCGGGCGCTGGCCGCGGGTGCCGCCGCCTGGCGGATCGCCCTGGCGGGCTGGCTGCCGGTGCTGGCGATCGGCATCGCGCAGACCGCGGCGCTGATGGCGGTGCTGCACTGGGCGGTCGGCCTGGAGATGGCCCGCGCGGCCGGGACGGTGGGCTTCCTGTTCCTGGTGACGGGGTGCTTCGCGGCGATCGTGCAGCTGCTCAACGCCCGCTTCGGGGCGGCCGGCCGGATCCTGGTGCTCGCCCTGCTGATGCTCCAGCTGACCTCGGCGGGCGGCACCTACCCGGTGCAGACCAGTCCTGGCTTCTTCAACGCGATCCACCCGTACCTGCCGATGAGCTACGTCGTGGAGGCCCTGCGGAGGCTCATCACGGGCGGCGGCCTGGGACCGGTCTGGCAGGCCTGCGCCGTGCTGGCGGCCTTCACCGCGGGCGCGCTCGCGCTGACCGCCCTGTCGGCCCGCCGCCGCCAGGTGTGGACGCTGGACAAGCTGCACCCGGAGCTGAGCCTGTGACCTCGCCTCCCGTGCCGTCCGACGAGGCGGTTCCTGTGACAATCGGGGCCATGGAAAGCAGCAGCGCCACGTCGGGCGGCAGCACCCGCCGCGAGGCCACCCGGCAGAAGCTCTACGAGGCGGCCGTCACGCTCATCGCCGAGCAGGGCTTCTCGGCCACCACCGTGGACGAGATCGCCGAGCGGGCCGGGGTCGCCAAGGGCACGGTGTACTACAACTTCGCCAGCAAGTCGGTCCTCTTCGAGGAGCTGCTGCGGCACGGCGTGGGCCTGCTCACCGCCTCGCTGAAGGAGGCGGCGGAGCAGACCGAGCGGGAGGGCGGCACCAGGGTCGACGCGTTGGACGCGATGATCCGCGCGGGGCTCGGTTTCATCGCCCGCTACCCGGCCTTCACCCAGCTCTACGTGGCCGAGCTGTGGCGCACCAACCGGGCCTGGCAGTCCACCCTCATGGTGGTGCGCCGGCAGGTGGTGGCGGTCGTGGAGGACGTGCTCCGCGCGGGTGTGGAGAACGGCGAGTTCGCCGAGGAGATCGACATCCAGCTCACCGCGGCGGCGCTGGTCGGCATGGTCCTGGTGGCCGCCCTGGACTGGCAGTCCTTCCAGCCCGAGCGCACCCTCGACGACGTCCACGCGGCGCTGTCCCGGCTGCTCCAGGGACGGGTGAGCGGCCGCCGCTGACCCCCGGGAACGGCGAAAGCGCCGGTCCGACGTGGCCGCGTCCCCCGCGGGCCACTGCTCGGACCGGCGCCTGCCGTTCCCCCGTACTCCCCCGTGTCCCCCGTACGTTCCCCCGTCGGAACCCCCGTTCTCGGTCGTCCCCCGGGTTCCCCCGTGCCTCGCATCCGCCGACCTGGGCCGGCGGAAGGAGCGGATCGAGGGCCGCTCCGTTCCGGCGCCCCGTGTCGCCGGTGCCGGAGCCGTGCCCTTCCTCCGTGCCTCCACTCTCTCGTCCGGGCGGGTCGGTCCCCATCCGCCCCCGTACTCATCTCGGCACCTAGGTACGGATACTCAGTCCTGCGCGCTCATCCCCAGACGGTCACCGGGGTACGGCCGCAGTGACTGTCAGTGGCGGCCGATAAAGTCGCAGGCATGGCACGGATTGCGGTGATCGGCGCCGGGATGGGCGCGATGGCGGCCGCCGCCCGGCTGGCCGTCGCGGGCCACCGGGTGGCGGTGTACGAACGGACGGAGACGTACGGCGGCGCGGTGCGCCGACGGGAGCGGGACGGCTTCGTCTTCGACACCGGGCCGGGGCTGCTGCCCCTGCCCGCGGTCTATCGCGACCTGTTCGTCAAGACCGGCAAGGAGCCGCTGGAGGCCTGCGTCGAGCTGGTCCAGGTCGACCCGTCGGCGCGGCACGTCTTCGCGGACGGCACGGCGGTCTCGCTCCCGAACGCCTCCCGCGCGGGCGTGGTCGCCGCGCTGGACGAGGCCCTGGGGGCGGGCGCGGGCGACCGCTGGGGTGACTTCCTGGTGCGGGCCCGCGAGGCCTGGGACCGGACCCGGCGGCCGCTGCTGGAGGAGCCCCTGTGGCCGAACTGGCAGGTGCTGGCCGAGAAGGAGCCCTATCCGGCGGTCCCCCACAAGAAGCTGCTGCGCACCCGCCGCGCGGGTACTCTCGCCGAGATCGGCGCCTGGGAGCTGCGTGACCCCCGGCTGGCCGCCCTGCTGGAGAGCCACGCCCTCGGGCACGGTCTCGACCCGCGCGCGACCCCGGCGAGCGCGGCCGTCCTGCCGTACATGGAGCACGCCTTCGGCACCTGGTACGTCCGCGGCGGCCTGCGCGAGCTGGCCCGCGCGGTGTACGACCGCTGCCGGGCCCGCCGGGTCGAGTTCCACTTCGGTGCCGAGGTCGCGCGCGTGCTCGAGAAGGACGGCCGGGTGGCCGGTGTGGAGCTGTCCGACGGAGCCGTGGCCGAGGCGGACTTCGTGGTCGCCGGTGTCGATCCCGGCACGCTGGGCCGGGTCACCGAGGGTCTGCCGGTCCGGGGTGCGGGAGAGGTCCCGACCCGGCAGGGGCTGCCGAGCCGGCTGACGGTGCTGCTGGCGCTGCGCGGCGGCCGGCCGGAGGGCACGCCGCACCGGACGGTCGTCCATCCGCGGGAGCGGGACGCCGAGTTGGCATATGTGTTCGACGGGGGGTCCGGCGCGGCGGCGCACCCGACGGTCACCGTGCTGCGGCCCGACGACCCCGGCCTGGTCCCGGACGCGGGCCACGAGGCGGTCGTGCTGACGGCCACCGTCCCGGCCGGGGCCGCGGATGACGAGCTTCGGGCCCACGCGGACCGCATGATCGCCGTCGCCGAGCGGGCCATGGCGGACCTGCGCGAGCGGCTGCTGTGGCACGAGCTGTGCACCCCGTCCGACATCGCGGAGACGACCGGGGTGGCGGGCGGGTCGGTCCCGGCTCCGGCGCTGGCGGCGGGCGAGGGACGGCTGCTGCACCCGGCGAACTCCACGGGAGTGGAGGGCCTGTTCACCGTCGGCGGCTGGTCCCACCCGGGCGGCGGGCTGCCGCACGCCGGGATGTCGGGCGCGCTGGTCGCCGGACTGATCGTGGAGGGGCCGGAGTTCCGCGGCTCCCAGTGAGCCCGCAGGACGCCCGGGGCTCCCGGTGAGCCCAAGGGGGGCCAGCCGCGCAGGGTTCAGAAGCGGTAGCGCTCGTCGTAGCCCTGGCCCTGTCCCTGGCCGTCGCCCTGGTAGCCGTACGGCTGCTCCGGCGGGAGGTCACCGCCGTACGCGTCGTCGGTGGTGCGCTGCTGCGGGACCCACACCCCGCCGGGCGGGGTCTCGCCGCCGTAGCCCCCGGCGGCGTACTGGTCCTGGGCGTAGGCCTGCTGGCCGTACTGCGTGTCGTAGGCCGGGTCGTAGGCGGCGCCGCTGTAGGTCTGGGTGCCGATGTACGGGTCCGAGTAGGCGGCGTACTGCTGCTGGCCGGTGGTGTCGTAGCCGTACTGCTGCTGGTAGGCGCCGTAGCCGTCGTAGCCGTAGCCCTGGTCGGCGGTCTGCGCGGCGGCCGCGTACTGGTCCGGGGAGTACACGCCGTAGGAGCCGGTCTCGTCGGGCATCGGCTGCGGCTCGTAGACGGCAGTGGCCTCGGCGGCCGTGGGGGCGGCGGCGGGACGGGCCGGGGTGAAGACATCGTCGCGGTCGTGGTCGTCGCCGTAGGAGCCGCTGTCGTCACGCTGCGTGGCGTCGGGATAGTCGGCCGCCTGGAGGTCGGACACCTCCAGGGTCGGGTCCTGGCGGTCCCGGCGGTCGCGCTTGCCGCCGCCGAGCACCGGGCGGGCGGTGACCGCCCAGCCGGCCGCGAAGCCACGGCGGAACGACAGCGTGACGTAGGTCTGCCCGACCGCGAACGCGGCGGCACCCAGTCCGATCACGACGACGGACGGGATCAGTACACCGACGACGACACCCAGAAAGCCCACGAACGCCAGCAGCCGCCAGCGCAGTCGTGCCTTGTACTGCAGCAGGACCTCGCCGAGCAGCCACAGCGCGACGATGCCGAACGCGATGTAGAGGACCGTCCAGCCCATGTACGCCCCTCTCCCAGTGGCCGCTACGCAGTGTGTCGTATGACCGTGCGACCGGTCTAGGCCTGCGGTGGGTGGTGCAGGCCCAGATTCTCGTAGATTTCCAGCGTCGCCGTGGAGTTGTTGAGCGTGATGAAGTGCAGTCCGGGCACTCCCTCGGCCAGCAGCCGCGCGCAGAACTCCGTGGCGAACTCGATGCCAATGGAGCGTACAGCGGCGGGATTGTCTTGTGCTGTGAGGATCCGCTCTTTCAGGGCGTCCGGGAAGGCGGCGTTGGTGAGCGACGGTACCCGCTCCAGCGTCTTCACGCTGGCGATGGGCATGACCTCGGGGATGATCGGGGTGTCGCAGCCGGCCGCCGCGACGCGGTCGCGCAGCCGCAGATAGTCCTCCGGGTGGAAGAACATCTGGGTGATCGCGTAGTCCGCGCCCGCGCGGCACTTGTCGACGAAGTGCCGGACGTCGGTGTCCCAGTCCAGGGAGCGCGGGTGCATCGCGGGGAAGGCCGCGACGCCCACGCAGAAGTCGCCGGAGTTCTTGATCAGTTCGACCAGTTCGGCGGCGTAGGTCAGGCCCTGGGGGTGCGGCACCCACTCGCCCATGGGGTCGCCGGGCGGGTCGCCGCGCAGCGCGAGCATGTTGCGGATCCCGGCGTCGGCGTACTGGCCGATGATGTTGCGCAGGTCGGCCACCGAGTGGTCGACCGCGGTGAGGTGGGCGATCGGGGTGAGGGTGGTGTCCGAGGCGATCGCCTCCGTCGCCTTGACGGTGCCGGCGCGGGTGGAGCCGCCGGCGCCGTAGGTCACGGAGACGAAGTCGGGAGCCACGGCCTCGACCCGGCGCAGCGCGTTCCACAGCATCCGCTCGCCCTTCGGGGTCTTCGGGGCGTAGAACTCGAACGAGTACGTCGTCTTGCCGGTCGCGAGCATGTCGCGCACGGTCGGGGCGTGGTCCGACCTGGTGGATGCGGTGCCGAGGGCCATACGGGCAGGTTAGCCAGGGGGCGGGGGTCACCCAACCGGAGCCAGGAGATTTGCCCGAATTGTCGCTTTGTTGTCCACCCCTTGGACAAATCGGCGGACACCGGGGCGGAAAACCGGCCCCGCGCCTCCCGCGACAGGACCTTTAATGCCCCCGTGACAGGACCTACGCCTCCCGCAGCCGCTTGGCCAGCTCCGCCGCCGCGGCGCCGGGGTCGTCCGCCTCGGTGATCGCGCGGACCACGACGACCCGGCGGGCGCCCGCCTCCAGCACCTCGTCGAGGTTGCTCAGGTCGATGCCGCCGATGGCGAACCAGGGGCGGTCGGTGCCCAGGGCGGCCGTGTACCGCACCAGGTCGAGGCCGGGGGCGTGGCGGCCCGGCTTGGTGGGGGTGGGCCAGCACGGGCCCGTGCAGAAGTAGTCCACGCCCTCCTGGACGGCGGCCGCGGCGGCCTCGGCCTCGGCGTGGGTGGAGCGGCCTATGAGGACGTCCTCACCGAGGATCGCCCGGGCCGCGGGGACCGGGAGGTCGCCCTGCCCGAGGTGGAGGACGTCCGCACGGGCGGCGTGGGCGACGTCCGCGCGGTCGTTGACGGCGAGCAGCTTGCCGTGCCGGGCGCAGGCGTCGGCGAAGACCTCCAGGTGCGCCAGCTCCTCGGCCGCCTCCATGCCCTTGTCGCGCAGCTGCACGATGTCGACGCCGCCGGCCAGCACCGCGTCCAGGAACTCGGGCAGGTCGCCCTGGCGCGTGCGGGCGTCCGTGCACAGGTAGAGCCGGGCGTCGGCCAGGCGGGCGCGGGCGGTGGTGGCGGTGTCGGGCATGGGTGTCCCCCCGTTGTCGATGGCGTACGGGCCGCGGGCGGCCTGCCGCGGCCGCAGTGAACCACGGCCGTGGCCCGGTGCGCGCCGCGGCCCGTACTCCGGACGGTTGTTCAGAGTTGTTCGGTCGGTGTGCTCAGATCACACGGCGAGCGCCTGGGCCCGGCGCTTCACCTCCGTGCCGCGATTCTCGCTGAGGGCCTGCGCGGGGGTGCCGGGCAGGCTCTCGTCAGGGGTGAAGAGCCACTCCAGCATCTCTTCGTCCGTGAAGCCGTCGTCCCGCAGGAGCGTCAGGGTCCCGGACAGGCCCTTGACCACCTTGTCCCCGTCGATGAAGGCGGCGGGAACGTGCAGCGCGCGGTTCTCACCACGGCGTACGGCGATGAGCTGGCCCTCCTTGACCAGCTGCCGCACACGCGTCACCTCGACGCCGAGCTTTTCGGCGATGTCGGGGAGGGTGAGCCAGGCGGGGACGAGAGCATCGATCTTTGCGTCAATCTCGGTCACGTCACCAAGCCTGCCATCCCGGACTGACAGTCGGTAGCCAGGGCGGGCGCGGCAGGGCCGACGGAGTGGGCGACGAGGCCGCCCGCGCCCCCCGGCGACGCCCTCCCGCCCCCGCGCCCGGCTACGCCGTGGCCGACTTCAGCGGCCGGCCCGGGTCCGTGAGCAGCTCCGGGTCCATCGGCGTGCCCGACTCGATCAGGCGGCGGCCCTGGGCCAGGTCTCGCGGGCGGCCCACCGCCAGCAGCGCGACCAGGCGCCCCTCACGCAGCCAGCAGACCGTCCAGGCGGGCCCGGAGGGGTCGCCGCGCCACAGCAGGGTGTCGGCGGAAGCGTGGTGCCCGGCGTACTGCACGAAGCGGCCGAACTGCTCGGACCAGAAGTACGGGACCGGGTCGTAGGCCGCCGGGGTCTCCCCCGTGGCCGCGCCGATGATGTTCGCGGCGACCGTACGGGGGCCCTGGAGGGCGTTGTCCCAGTGGTGCACCAGCAGCCGCTCGCCGTACCGCGCGGACGGGAAGGACGCGCAGTCGCCGACCGCGTACACGTCCGGCGCGGAGGTGCGCAGACGGTCGTCGGCCACGACCTCGCCGTGCTTCCCCAGCTCGATGCCGGAGCCCGCCAGCCAGGCCGTGGCGGGGCGGGCGCCGATGCCGACGACCACGGCCCCGGCGGGCAGCCGCGTCCCGTCGTCGAGGACCACCGTGCCGGGCTCGACGCGCTCCACGCGCGCGTGGGTCCGCAGCTCGGCACCGGCGTCGGCGTACCAGCCGGTCATCGGCGCGGCCACCTCGGCGGGCAGCGCCCCGGCGAGCGGCCGGTCGGCGGCCTCCACGACGGTCACCGCGCAGCCCGCCTCACGCGCGGCGGTGGCGAACTCCGCGCCGATCCAGCCCGCGCCGACGACCACGATGTCGTGCTGCCGGGCGAGCACCGGCCGCAGCCGCTCGGCGTCGTCCAGGGTGCGCAGCAGATGCACTCCCGGCACGCCCTCGGCGCCCGGCAGCCGGATCGGTTCGGCGCCGGTGGCGACGACCAGGACGTCGTACGGCACCGGCCCGGCCTCGGTGTCCAGCTCGTGGTCGGCGGGGCGCACCCCCGTCACCTCGCGCCCGAGGTGGAGTTCGATGCCGAGCGCCTCGAAGTCGACGTCGAAGGCGGAGCCCTCGGCGGTGCCGAGCAGGACGGCCTTGGACAGGGGCGGCCGGTCGTACGGCTGGTGGGGTTCCGCGCCGATCAGCGTCACCGTGCCGGTGAAGCCCTGCTCCCGCAGGGCGACCGCGGTCTGCACCCCGGCCATGCCGGCGCCCGCCACGACCACCCGCCGCGCCGCGGACGATCCCCGTTCCTGCGTCTGCTCGCTCACCTGATCACCATAGACAACTGACATTTCGTCAGTCAGCGCTCCTGCGCCGTGACCTGCTCCACAACGCTGGTTCCGGAGCCCTCCTGGGACTCCCACTCCCAGGTTTCCTCCAGCCGCACCCGCCCGTCGGGCAGCTCCACCACCCGCGACACGCAGTGCCCGGAGGACGTCGTCCCGTCCTGCTTGAGCTGGACGTACCGGAAGTCCAGCCGGTCGCCCTCCCGGGTACCCACGAGGTGCCCGCGGACGACGTCGCCGCCCGCGTACTCGGCCCAGATCTCGCCGTCCTTCTCGTGGTAGCGGAACCGGGTGCGGGTGCCCACCTGGCCGGGCGCCTGGTCGGCGACGGGGGCGAGGACGAGACCGTCGAGGCTGCGGGCCACGGGCGGAGGCTCCCTTACAGAGTCGTGCGGCGTCGGGCTAGGGTGGCCAACGTAAAGCACTCGCGGGAGCCCGGACGCACCGGGCTGAGAGGGAGGCTGGCGGCCTCCGACCGTACGAACCTGATCCGGGTCATGCCGGCGAAGGGAGGGGCTGGACGCCCATGTCGCGTACGTCCGACACATCCGACACATCCGACGTCCTGGTCATCGGGGGCGGGATCATCGGTCTGGTCACGGCCTGGCGGGCCGCGCAGCGCGGGTTCGCCACGGCGGTGCTGGACCCCGAACCGGGCGGCGGGGCCGCCCAGGTGGCGGCCGGGATGCTCGCCGCCGTCACCGAACTGCACTACGGCGAGCAGACCCTGCTCGGCCTGAACCTGGCCTCGGCCCGCCGCTACCCGGAGTTCGCGGCCGAGCTGACCGACCTCACGGGGCACGACCTCGGCTACCGCCAGTGCGGCACGCTCGCCGTCGCGCTGGACGCCGACGACCGCGCCCATCTGCGCGAACTGCACGCCCTGCAACGGGAGTCGGGGCTCGACTCGGAGTGGCTGTCGGGGCGCGAGTGCCGGCGCCTGGAGCCGATGCTCGCGCCCGGCGTGCGCGGGGGCCTGCGGGTCGACGGCGACCACCAGATCGACCCGCGGCGGCTGGCGGCCGCCCTGGTGGTGGCGTGCGAGCGGGCGGGGGTGGTGTTCCACCGCGTCCGCGCGGAGCGGCTCACCGTCGTACGGGACCGCGCCACGGGGGTCGTGACGGCCGACGGCACCGCGCTGGGCGCCGGGCAGGTGGTGCTCGCCGCCGGCAGCCTCAGCGGGTGCCTCGCGGGCGTCCCGGACGCCGTCCTGCCGCCGGTGCGGCCGGTGAAGGGGCAGGTGCTGCGGCTGACCGTGCCGGAGCGGTACGCCCCGTTCCTGAGCCGGACCGTGCGGGCCGTGGTGCGCGGCAGCCATGTCTACCTGGTGCCGCGCGAGAACGGCGAGCTGGTGGTCGGCGCGACCAGCGAGGAGCTGGGCTGGGACACGACGGTGACCGCGGGTGGCGTGTACGAGCTGCTGCGCGACGCCCATGAGCTGGTGCCGGGCATCACCGAGCTGCCGCTGACGGAGACCCGCGCGGGGCTGCGCCCCGGCTCCCCCGACAACGCGCCGCTGCTCGGCCCGACCGACCTCGACGGGCTGCTGCTGGCCACCGGCCACTACCGCAACGGGGTGCTGCTGACCCCGGTGACGGGTGACGTGATGGCACACGCCCTGGCCACCGGCGACCTGCCGGAGGAGGCCCGCCCGTTCACACCGAAGCGTTTCACCGCCGCCGCACCCACGGAGCCCGCCTCCACGCAGCCCGCCCCCACGCAGCCCGCACGCACGGAGCAGCCCGCATGAAGATCTCGGTCAACGGCGAGGCCCGCGAGGTCGCGCCCGGCACGGCACTCGAGGCCGTCGTCCGCACCCTCACCGCGGCGCCCTCCGGCGTGGCCGCCGCCCTCAACGAAACCGTCGTCCCGCGCGGACAGTGGGCGACGACCGCGCTCTCCGACGGAGACCGCGTCGAAGTCCTCACCGCCGTCCAAGGAGGCTGACCCATGGCCGACGACCCCTTCGTCCTCGGTGGTACGACCTTCACATCCCGGCTGATCATGGGCACCGGCGGCGCGCCCAGCCTGGAGGTCCTGGAGCGCGCCCTGGTGGCGTCCGGGACCGAGCTGACGACGGTCGCCATGCGCCGGGTGAACCCGGACGTGCACGGCTCGGTGCTGTCCGTGCTGGACAGGCTGGGCATCCGGGTGCTGCCGAACACGGCGGGCTGCTTCACCGCCGGTGAGGCGGTGCTCACCGCGCGGCTGGCCCGCGAGGCGCTGGGCACGGACCTGGTCAAGCTGGAGGTCATCGCCGACGAGCGCACCCTGCTGCCGGACCCGATCGAGCTGCTGGAGGCCGCCGAGACGCTGGTCGACGACGGGTTCACGGTGCTGCCGTACACCAACGACGACCCGGTGCTGGCGCGGAAGCTGGAAGACGTGGGGTGTGCCGCGATCATGCCGCTCGGCTCCCCCATCGGCTCCGGGCTCGGCATCCGCAACCCGCACAACTTCCAGCTGATCGTGGAGCACGCGCGCGTGCCGGTGATCCTGGACGCGGGCGCCGGCACGGCGTCCGACGCGGCGTTCGCCATGGAGCTGGGCTGCGCGGGTGTGATGCTCGCCTCGGCCGTCACCCGGGCGCAGCAGCCGGTGCTGATGGCGGAGGCCATGCGGCACGCGGTCGAAGCGGGCCGGCTGGCCCACCGCGCGGGCCGCATCCCGCGCCGCCACTTCGCCGAGGCGTCCTCCCCGACGGAGGGCCGGGCCCGTCTGGACCCGGAACGTCCGGCGTTCTGACGGTCGCAGGTCAGCTCCGGCGTTCTGACGGTCACAGGTCTGCTTCAGTCGCTTCCCGGGTCCCGGGAAGCGACGGGTCGTGTCCGTGGCTGCTCGTACACTCACCTGCGTGGACACGACCCTTCAAGACCCTCTGGTCGGGCAGCTGCTCGACGGCCGTTATCGCGTCGACGCGCGGATCGCGGTCGGCGGGATGGCCACGGTCTACCGGGCCGTGGACACCCGCCTCGACCGCGTACTCGCGCTGAAGGTGATGCATCCCACGCTGGCGGCCGACGCGTCGTTCGTGGAGCGGTTCATCCGGGAGGCGAAGTCGGTCGCCCGGCTGGCCCACCCCAATGTGGTGCAGGTCTTCGACCAGGGCACCGACGGGTCGTACGTCTATCTGGCCATGGAGTACGTCGCCGGGTGCACCCTGCGCGACGTCCTGCGCGAGCGCGGGGCGCTCCAGCCCAGGGCCGCGCTGGACATCCTGGAGCCGGTGCTCGCCGCGCTCGGCGCCGCGCACCGCGCGGGGTTCGTGCACCGGGACATGAAGCCGGAGAACGTCCTCATAGGGGACGACGGCCGGGTGAAGGTCGCCGACTTCGGGCTGGTGCGCTCCGTCGACACGGTCACCAGCACCACCGGCGCCGTCCTCGGCACCGTCTCCTATCTGGCCCCCGAGCAGATCGAACAGGGCACCGCCGACCCGCGCGTGGACGTCTACGCCTGCGGCGTGGTGCTGTACGAGATGCTGACGGGCGGCAAGCCGCACTCCGGCGGCACCCCGGCCCAGGTGCTGTACCAGCACCTCCACGAGGACGTCCCGCCGCCGTCGGCGGCCGTGCCGGGTCTGGCGTACGAGCTGGACGAGCTGGTCGCCTCGGCCACCGCGCGCACCCCGGAGGTGCGTCCGCACAACGCCGTGGCGCTGCTCGGCCAGGTCCGCGAGGCGCGGGCCGCGCTGAGCGCGGACCAGCTCGACGCGGTCCCGCCGCAGGCGCTGGCGGCGGAGCACGACAACGCGGAGGACCGCACGAGCGTGATCCCGCGCGCGCTTACGGTGCCGCGCCCGCTGCCGGTTGACGGAGACGACGAGGACGCCGCGCCGTCGGTCGACCGGACCAGCCGGCTGGAGCCCCTGGCCCCGGCCCCCGGGCGCCGTCGGCCGCCACGCACGGTGGTCACGATCGTCGCCGCCGTCCTGCTGATACTCGGGGTCGGCGCGGGTGTCTGGTACATCAACTCCGGCCAGTTCACCAAGGTCCCGCCGCTGCTGGCGAAGACCCAGGAGCAGGCCGAGCGGCGGCTCGAGGACGCCGGCCTGGAGGTCGGCGACGTCAAGCACGCCTACAGCGACACCGTGAAGCGCGGCACGATCATCAGCACCGACCCCGCGCCGGGCAGCCGGATCCGGCAGAACGACTCGGTGACGCTGACCGTCTCCGACGGCCCGCAGACGGTGAAGGTGCCGAATCTGGCGGGCTACCGCCTGGACAAGGCGCGAGACGTGCTCAAGGACGAGGGCCTGGAGCCGGGCATGGTCACCCGGGTGTTCAGCGACGACGTGGAGCCGGGCTTCGTGATCGGCACCGAGCCGGTCGCGGGCACCGAGCGCAAGGCGGGCTCCGCGATCGCCCTCACCGTGAGCAAGGGCAGCCCGATCAACGTCCCGGACGTCCTCGGCCAGGACATCGCCGGCGCCCGGGAGCGGCTCCAGGAGGCCGGTCTGAAGGTGCGGGTCGCCCAGCGGCAGGTGCACTCGGAGTACGAGGCGGGCCAGGTCGCCCGGCAGACCCCGGACGCCGGAACCCGGGCCGCCGAGGGCGACACGGTGACCCTCACGGTCTCCAAGGGCCCGGTCATGGTCGAGGTCCCGGACGTGGTCGGTGACAGCGTCGACGAGGCGAAGGAGAAGCTGGAGGCCGCCGGTTTCCAGGTCGAGGAGGACCGCGGTCTGCTGGGCCTGTTCGGCGACACGGTCAAGGAGCAGTCGGTGGCGGGCGGCGAGACGGCTCCCGAGGGCTCCACGATCACGATCACCATCCGCTGAGCCACCCCTGAGAGCCACCCCTGAGAGCCACCGCACACCCTCCGCCGACGGGAGCACGGGAAGGTCCATGACACCCTGAACGGGTGAAGAGTGAACTTCCCGGCCCCCTCCGCAACCCCGTCGGCGGTCACGTCCCCGTGGCCGGCGGCCTCAGCTCCGTAGGCCTGTCGTACGCCCGTGATCTCCAGGCCGAGACCGTGCAGGTCTTCGTCGCCAACCCGCGTGGCTGGGCGACGCCCGCCGGCAATCCGCGGCAGGACGAGGAGTTCCGGGCGGCGTGCGCGGCCGAGTCGATCCCGGCGTACGTGCACGCCCCGTATCTGATCAACTTCGGCTCGCACACCGAGGCGACGGTGGAGCGGTCGGTGGAGTCGCTGCGGCACTCGCTGCGGCGCGGGCGGGAGATCGGCGCCCTCGGCGTGGTGGTGCACACGGGCAGCGCGACCGGCGGCCGGGACCGGTCGGTGGCGCTGAAGCAGGTGCGGGAGCACATGCTGCCGCTGCTGGACGAGCTGACCCATGACGACGACCCCTTCCTGCTGCTGGAGTCGACGGCCGGCCAGGGCGCCTCGCTGTGCTCGCGGACGTGGGACTTCGGGCCGTACTTCGAGGCCCTGGACGCGCACCCGAAGCTCGGCGTCTGTCTGGACACCTGCCACATCTTCGCCGCCGGGCACGATCTGACCGGCCCGAGCGGGATGCACCAGACCCTCGATCTGCTGGTGGAGACGGTCGGCGAGGGCCGGCTGAAGCTGATCCACGCCAATGACTCCAAGGACGTGGTCGGCGCGCACAAGGACCGGCACGCGAACATCGGCGCCGGTCACATCGGCGAGGACCCGTTCCGGGCGCTCATGACGCACCCGGCCACCGAGGGAGTCCCGCTGATCATCGAGACGCCCGGCGGCAAGGAGGGGCACGCGGCGGACGTGGAGCGGCTGAAGAAGCTCCGGGAGATCTGAGGAGAAGCGCCGGTCAGAGCTCGGGGCCGTCCCCGGGCTCCTCCTGGTAGGAGTAGCGCTGCTCCTTCCAGGGGTCGCCGATGTTGTGGTAGCCGCGCTCCTCCCAGAAGCCGCGGCGATCGGCGGTCATGTACTCGACGCCGCGGACCCACTTGGGGCCCTTCCAGGCGTACAGATGCGGCACCACCAGGCGGAGCGGGAAGCCGTGCTCGGCGGTGAGCAGTTCGCCGTCCTTGTGGGTGGCGAAGATCGTGCCCTCGGCGGCGAAGTCGGACAGCCGCAGATTCGAGCTGAAGCCGTACTCCGCCCACACCATCACATGGGTGACATTCTCGGCGGGCGGAGCGATCTCCAGGATGGTCCGCGCGGGGATTCCGCCCCACTCCGCGCCCAGCATGCTGAACTTCGTCACGCAGTGCAGATCGGCCACCACGGTGGTGTACGGCATGGCCGTGAACTCCTCGTGGGTCCAGCAGTGCTTCTCGCCGTCGGCGGTGGCCCCGAAGACCCTGAACTCCCAGCGTTCGGGCCGGAACTTGGGCACCGGGCCGTAGTGCGTGACCGGCCAGCCGCGCTGCACTCGCTGCCCCGGCGGAAGCTCGGACCGTGCTGCTTCTCCTGATTCGTGCTCCACCGGATGACCCATGTCTCCATCCTGACAGACCCCGACCGGTGCACATGACCAGGCAGGTCCGGAAACGGGCAACTACCACTAAGCATGCACTTACTTACTAAGTACGCACTTACTGGACGATCTTCGACGGCCGGTGCAATCATGCGGCGCAACCTGCCAGTTCCCCCGCGCGGAAGGAGCCTCTGCGATGCAGGGCGACCCCGAGGTCCTCGAATTCCTCAACGAGCAGTTGACCGGCGAGCTGACGGCGATCAACCAGTACTGGCTGCACTACCGGATCCAGGACAACAAGGGCTGGACCAAGCTCGCCAAGTACACGCGTGAAGAGTCCATCGACGAGATGAAGCACGCGGACAAGATCACCGAGCGCATCCTGATGCTGGACGGCCTGCCCAACTATCAGCGCTTGTTCCATGTGCGGGTCGGCCAGACGGTCACCGAGATGTTCCAGGCCGACCGGCAGATCGAGGTCGAGGCGATCGACCGCCTCAAGCGGGGGATCGAGGTGATGCGCACCAAGGGCGACATCACGTCCGCGAACCTCTTCGAGTCGATCCTCGAGGACGAGGAGCACCACATCGACTACCTGGACACACAGCTGGAGCTGATCGACAAGCTCGGTGAGGCGCTCTACATCGCCCAGCAGATCGAGCAGCCGAGCTAGGCCGCTTCCTGGAGCTCTTCGTCCAGGCCGGCAAGCACCGGCTTGCCCTGGTCGGCCAGCTCACGGCGGGGGCACGCGCCCCTGCCCAGGAGCGCCTGAATACGGCGTACACACGATCCGCAGTCGGTGCCCGCCTTGCAGGCGGAGGCTATCTGGCGGGGCGTACAGGCGCCGTTCTCCGCGTGCTGCTTCACCTGCTGCTCGGTGACGCCGAAGCAAGAGCAGACGTACACGCGGTTCACCTCCCGCCGGGATCGATTGATGGTGCCGTCCCCGTTGATCGGTGAGGCTAACCTAACCTTACCCGTCACACGCAGGCCCCAAAAGTGGGAGGGGGCGCGGATCGTATGTGATCCGCGCCCCACTTCATGGCCGAAAATCGCCTGTAACAGGCGCTCCCGTCACTGGTCCCTGTACATCTCCGCGACGAGGAACGCCAGGTCCAGCGACTGGCTGCGGTTGAGCCGCGGGTCGCAGGCCGTCTCGTAGCGCTGGTGCAGGTCGTCGACGAAGATCTCGTCGCCGCCGCCCACGCACTCGGTGACGTCGTCGCCGGTCAGCTCCACGTGGATGCCGCCCGGGTGGGTGCCGAGGGCCTTGTGGACCTCGAAGAAGCCCTTGACCTCGTCGAGCACGTCGTCGAAGCGGCGGGTCTTGTGGCCGGAGGCCGCCTCGAAGGTGTTGCCGTGCATCGGGTCGGTCACCCAGGCCACCGTGGCGCCGGAGGCGGTGACCTTCTCGACCAGCTCGGGGAGCTTGTCGCGGATCTTGTCCGCGCCCATCCGGACGATGAAGGTCAGCCGGCCCGGCTCGCGCTCCGGGTCCAGGCGCTCGATGTACTGCAGCGCCTCCTCGGCCGTCGTCGTCGGGCCGAGCTTGATGCCGATCGGGTTGCGGATCCTCGACGCGAACTCGATGTGCGCGTGGTCCAGCTGCCGGGTGCGCTCGCCGATCCACACCATGTGCGCGGAGACGTCGTACAGCTGCCCGGTCCGCGAGTCGACCCGCGTGAGCGCCGACTCGTAGTCGAGCAGCAGCGCCTCGTGCGAGGCGTAGAACTCGACGGTCTTGAACTCCTCCGGATCGGCCCCGCAGGCGTGCATGAAGTTCAGCGCGTTGTCGATCTCGCGCGCCAGCTGCTCGTAGCGCTGGCCGGACGGGGACGACTTCACGAAGTCCTGGTTCCAGGCGTGCACCTGGCGCAGGTCGGCGTAGCCGCCGGTGGTGAAGGCGCGCACCAGGTTGAGCGTCGAGGCGGACGCGTTGTACATCCGCTTCAGGCGCTCGGGGTCCGGGACGCGGGCCTCCTCGGTGAAGTCGAAGCCGTTGACGGAGTCGCCCCGGTAGGTCGGGAGCGTCACGCCGTCGCGGGTCTCGGTCGGCTTGGAGCGCGGCTTGGAGTACTGGCCGGCGATGCGGCCGACCTTCACCACGGGCACGGAGGCGGCGTACGTCAGCACGGCGCCCATCTGGAGCAGGGTCTTGAGCTTGTTACGGATGTGATCGGCGGACACCGCGTCGAACGCCTCGGCACAGTCGCCGCCCTGGAGGAGGAACGCCTCTCCCTTGGCGACGGCCGCCATCCGGGCGCGCAGCTGGTCGCACTCGCCGGCGAAGACGAGCGGCGGATACGACTCGAGGTCCGCGATCACCTTGCGCAGAGCCTCGGGGTCGGGGTACTCGGGCTGCTGCGCCGCGGGCAGGTTTCGCCAGGTGTTGCCAGCGCTTGCGCTGGTCTTAGCGTTCACGGTCACGACCTCAACATTACGGGGTGATGTCCTGTGGTTCCGGACCACGCCCAGCAAGTGAGACGCAGGCGACGCGTGACGGACATGGGGTAGGGTGCGCCGTATGTTCGCGCATTCGATCCAGAACTGGTGGTGGACCGCTTCTCCGGCGGCCCGCTGACTGCGCGTATCCAAGACTTCGCGAAGGCCGCCCGAGGGGCGGCCTTCGGTGTTTCCGAGGTCCGTTCCTCTCCACCTGAGAAGGAGCACGGACCATGAACCTGCTCGGCTTGCTGGACGATCCCCGCCCGTTCGCCCTGCTGCGCCGCCGCACCCCGGGCCACGACGAGAACACCGTGGAGGTGTTCCTCGGGCCGGTCAGCGACTGTGACCGTCTCGCCGACCTGCCCGACGAGGGGCTCGCGCTCGTCCCCTTCCGCCAGATCCGCGAGCGCGGCTTCGACGTCCGCGACGACGGCACCCCCCTGACGGTGCTGACACCCACCGAGTCGTACACCCTGACGCTGGACGAGGCCCTCGCCCAGCTGCCCGCGCACGAGGTCCGGGTGCGGGGCGGGGGCTTCGACGTGGACGACGAGGAGTACGCCGAGATCGTCGGGCGGGTGCTGCGCGAGGAGATCGGGCGCGGCGAGGGCGCGAACTTCGTGATCCGGCGGACGTACGAGGGGGAGATCCCGGGGTTCGGCCGCGCCGACGCGCTGGCGCTGTTCCGGCGGCTGCTGGCGGGCGAACGGGGCGCGTACTGGACGTTCGTGGTGCACACCGGGGACCGGACGCTGGTCGGGGCCAGCCCCGAGGTGCATGTGCGGATGTCCGGCGGCACGGTCGTGATGAACCCGATCAGCGGGACGTACCGCTACCCCGCCGAGGGGCCGACGCCCGAGCATCTGCTCGACTTCCTCGCCGACGGCAAGGAGATCGAGGAGCTGTCGATGGTCGTCGACGAGGAGCTGAAGATGATGTGCACCGTCGGCGACATGGGCGGGGTGGTCGTCGGGCCGCGGCTGAAGGAGATGGCGCACCTCGCCCACACGGAGTACGAGCTGCGCGGGCGGTCCTCGCTGGATGTGCGGGAGGTCCTGAAGGAGACCATGTTCGCGGCGACCGTCACGGGCTCGCCGGTGCAGAACGCCTGCCGGGTCATCGAGCGGTACGAGCCCCTCGGGCGGGATGGTGTCGGGCGCGGCTACTACGCGGGTGCGCTGGCGCTGCTCGGCCGGGACTCCGGCGGGGCGCAGACCCTGGACTCCCCCATCCTGATCCGTACGGCGGACATCGACGCGGCCGGGCGGCTGCGGGTGCCGGTCGGCGCGACGCTGGTGCGCGGCTCGGACCCGGTGAGCGAGGTCGCGGAGACGCACGCGAAGGCGGCGGGGGTGCTGGCCGCGCTCGGTGTGCGTCCGGGCCGGCCGCGCGCGGAGGCCGTACGGCCGCGGCTGGCCGACGATCCGCGAGTGCGGGCCGCGCTGGACGGGCGCCGGGCCTCGCTGGCGCCGTTCTGGCTGCGGATGCAGGAGCGGTCGGCGGAGCTGGACGGGCACGCTCTGGTCGTCGACGGGGAAGACACCTTCACGGCGATGCTCGCGCATGTGCTGCGGTCGAGCGGTCTGGAGGTGACCGTGCGGCGGTACGACGAGCCGGGGCTTCGGGAGGCGGTGCTCGCGCACGAGGGTCCGCTGGTGCTGGGGCCCGGACCGGGGGATCCGGGTGACGTCGAGGACCCGAAGATGCGGTTCCTGCGGGGGCTGACCGCCGAGGTGGTCCGGGGGCACCGGCACGGAGTGCTCGGCGTCTGCCTCGGGCACGAGCTGATCGCGGCCGAGCTGGGGCTGGAGATCGTGCGGAAGGACGTGCCGTACCAGGGCGCGCAGACGGAGATCGATCTGTTCGGGCGGCCGGAGACCGTCGGCTTCTACAACAGCTTCGTGGCGCGCTGCGACGACGAGGCGGCGGCGGAGCTGGCAGCGCACGGCGTGGAGGTGAGCCGGGCCGCGAACGGGGAGGTGCACGCGCTGCGCGGGCCGGGATTCGCCGGTGTCCAGTTCCATCCGGAGTCGGTGCTGACGCTGAACGGCGCGGCCGTGGTCCGGGAGCTGGTGGGTCAGCTGCGGGGTACCAGCACGTTCTCCGTGCGGCGGCCCGCCCGGTAGTCCAGGACGTTCTTGAGCGTCGTCTCGACGATCTGGGCGACGGCCTCCCTGGTGTAGTACGCCTGGTGGGAGGTGACCAGGACGTTCGGGAAGGTGACGAGGCGGGCCAGGGTGTCGTCCTCGACGGCCTCCAGGGACCGGTCGAGGAAGAACACCCCGGCCTCCGCCTCGTAGACGTCGAGGCCGACGCCGGCGAAGCGGCCCTCGCGCAGTTCGGCGACGAGGGCCGCCGTGTCGATCAGGCCGCCGCGGCTGGAGTTGACCAGGATCGCGTCGTCCTTCATCACCTTCAGCGCGTCGGCGTCGATCAGGTGCCGGGTCTCCGGCATCAGCGGGACGTGCAGGGTGACCAGGTCGGACTCGGCGAGCAGCTGCTCCTTGGCGACGTACGTCATGCCGAGCTGCATACAGGCGGGGTTCTCGGCGATGTCCCAGCCGAGCAGCCGCATGCCGAAGCCGTGCGCGATCCGGGCGAAGGCCTCGCCGATCTTGCCGGTGCCGAGCACGCCGGCGGTGCGGCCGTGCATGTCGCGGCCCATCAGCCCGTCGAGGCGGAAGTCGAAGTCGCGGGTGCGGGTGGAGGCGCGGACGATACGGCGGTTGACCGCCATGGCGAGGGCCCAGGCGAACTCGGCGACCGAGTACGGCGAGTAGTACGAGACCCGGGCCACGGTGATGCCGAGGCGTTCGGCGGCCTGGAGGTCGATGTTGTTGAAGCCGGTGGAGCGCTGGGCGATCATCCGGGTGCCGCCGGCCGCCAGGATCTCCAGGACGCGGCCGCCGAGGTCGGCGTTGACGCTGGTGGAGACGATCTCGTAGCCGGTCGCGATGGGGGCGGTGTCCTCGTTGAGGAAGACGTCCAGGCAGCGGGCCTCGTGGTGGCTTTTGAACGCTTGCTCGATCAGGGGCTTCTCGTCGGCCTGCACACCGAACGCCAGGATCTCCACGGGGTCCCTCCGGGGGTTTGGCCGCTTTTGGGGTGGTTCCGGTGAATATAGTCGTGTCGTCTGTGGCTGGTCGCGCCCACGCGGCGGAGGCGCATGGTGATAACGCCTCGCGCCCCTCAGGTGCCTCTGCGCAGGCGTTCTGTCAGGGCTCGGCCCTGTTGGGGAGACGGGCGGGGTTCCGCCAGGCGGGTCAGTAGGCGGTCCAGGTGGAGGTCCACCGCGGACTCGACGAGCTCCGAGTAGACCTCCGCGGCGAGGCGGGCCCGGTGGTGGGCGATGACCGCCGCGGTCAGGGCGATCAGCGCGGCCGGCCACCACAGGGCGGCCAGCGGCAGGTACAGCGCCGCCCAGCCGCCGAGCGTGAACGCGGTGTCCAGGCGGGCGCGGGTCTCGGTGAGGGTGTCGCGGGTGGTGGTGGGCAGCAGCAGCCACAGGCGGGGCCAGACGGTGGCGAGGTCGATGCCGTACTCCTGGCGGAGCCGTACGGCGGGGGCGTGCAGCCGGTCGCCGAGCCAGGTGGGGTGCTGCGGGGGGATCAGCGCGAGGGCGTTGCGGCGGGCGGCGTCCGTGGCGCGGCCGTCGGCGCGGTAGGCGGCGTCGGCGGCCTGCCAGGCGGCGGACCGGCGGGCGGTGCGGCGGGCGGCGAGGGCGGTGAGGGGGCGCGGCCAGGCGCCGGTGAGGGCGCGTTCGACGGGCCCGGCGAGGGCCTGGGCGAGCAGGCCGAGGCCGGCGGAGAGCGGGACGGCGGCCAGGATCAGCAGGACGGCGCGGACCGCGAGGACGTTCTGCCGGTCCGGCTCGCCCTCGGTGAGCGCGGTGAAGGCGTCCCGCAGGGCGCGCCAGTCGGACCAGCCGGCGTGTCCCAGCTCGACGGCCGCCGCGGCGACCAGCAGATAGCCGAGGCCGGGCAGCACCAGCAGCGCGAACCAGCGCTCGGCCAGCCTGCGGCCCAGCTCGGCGAGGAAGCCCGTCACCCGGCGGCCCTCAGGCGTCCGCGACGAAGCTGAGCACCCGCTCGTGCACCAGGCACTCCGGCGGCCCCTGCCCGGCCCGGCGCTGTTCGACGCGGCCGCAGCGGCCGGCCGGGCAGATGTACACGCCCTCCACGGGCGGGCCGGGGGCGCCGACCGGCGTGGGGGCGTGGCGGGCGAGCAGCGGTCCGGTGACGGTGACGTCGAGGGAGCGCAGCACCTCGTCGAAGTCGGCGCCCTCGCGCAGCCGCCGCACCGCCTGCTCCAGGGCGGCCCGGCGGGGGCCGCTGAGCAGTCGCAGGGTGGCCAACTCCCGGCAGAATTCGGCGTGCAGGTCGTCGTCGGCTGGTTCCACGGGATCGATCGTAGGGCGGTCCATCCCGCTCATGCCCCGGAATGCACATGCGCGGCCCAGCTGAGCGGCCGGTCCGGGTGGCGTTCACGCAGCCGCCGCACCGCGTGGTGCAGGGCCAGGGCGGCGGCGGGCGGGGTGCCGGGACCGGCGTCGGCCACCGCGCCGTACACGCCGTGCGCGATCTCGGCCGACGCGTCGTCGTCCACGCGCCACAGGGTGCCGATCACCTGGGAGAAGCCGGCGAGTTGGAGGGAGCCGGCCAGGTGGAGGGCCTCGTCGGGGAGGCGGGCGCCGCCGACGGCGGTCTCGCAGGCCGAGAGGTAGGCGAACTCGGCGCCGGGGAGGTCGAGTCGGGAGACGTCCTGAACCGACAGCGCGCCGCCGGGCAGCAACAGCCGTCCCTCGGAGGGGCGTTCGGGGTCCTGGACGCCGTGGCAGGCGAAGTGGGCCCAGGAGTGGGCGGTGAGCGCGGTGCGTATCGCGTCGGCCCGGGCGGCCTCCCCGCTGAGCAGGGTGCCGCCGACGGCGGCGTGGGCGACGTCCGCCTCGCGCAGGGCGCCGGGGAGCGGGGCGAGGCCGTCGAGTTCGGGAACGGCGACGATCAGCGGGCGGGGGCCGGTGGCGGGGGTGCGGCGGGTGCGGGCGCGCAGCAGGGCGGAGACGCTGGGGGTGTACGAGGACACCACGCGGTCCGGCACCTCCCCGGCGGCGTGCAGCGGCAGGAAGGACAGCGCACCGGCGGGGCACCACCACAGGCGGGGCGGCGGCTCGCCGGGCGGCGGGGGCCCGGTGATGCCGAGGGCGTCGAGGACGGGTGCGGCGACCGTACGCCACAGCCAGTCGAGCACGTCGCCGACGGCCCGCTCGGCGAAGGCGCGGGCGAGACCCGAGCGGGCCGCAGCGGCGGCGGCCGCGAGCAGTGTCTCGGCGCGCTTCCGGGCCTCGGTGTCGGAGTACTCGGGCAGCGGGCAGACCTTCAGGCCGGCCGGGTCGGTGCCGTCGAGCAGCAGGGCGTGGCCGCCGGGGGTGGGGCCGCCGGTGATCACGACGACCGGTCCGTGCGCGCCCGCGGCGAGCAGCCGCTCGGCGCGGGGCGGGCGCAGGAAGTCGCGGAAGCCGTCGCGGGCGCGGATGGTGTCCAGGGTCTCCTGCCACTCGCGGGCCAGCCGGTGGCGGCGGTCGGCCTGCTCGCCGGACATGCCGTCCCCGGCGACCTGGTCCAGGGCCTGCCGCAGTGCCGCCAGCCGGGCCGCCAGCTCCGGCTCGGCGGCGGCCAGCTCGTCCGTCTCGGTGCGCAGTTCCAGCGCCTGGGCGGCGAGCACCCCGCGGCCCGCCTCCAGCAGCTCGAGCGCCTCGGCGGGCCGTCCGGCGGCCAGGGCGATCAGCCCGGCGAACGACCCGGCCCGCGCCACGCGGGCGAGCATCTCCTCCTGGTCGGCCCGGTCGACGCCGCGCCAGGCGAGCAGCGGCAGCATCTCGATGGCGCCGCGGGCCGCGGCCAGTGACCGTTCGGTGTCCCCGGACTCCCGTGCCACGGTGGCCAGTTCCAGCGCGGCCGAGGCGCGCACCAGAGCGGACTGGGCCGGATCGTCGGCGAGTTCCGCGTTCACGGCCAGTTCCTCGTCGCGCACGGCGTCGTGGCTGCCGTCGACGCGGGCGATCTCGCTGAGCGCCCGGGACAGCGCGGCCAGGGCGCTGGCCCGCCACGGCGCCCCGCGCGGCAGCCCGCGCACGGCGGTTCGGGCGGACCGCACGGCCCGGTCCAGGTCGGCCCGCTCGCCGCGCAGCCGGTGCCGTTCCCACAGGGCGTGGGCGTGGCCGGCGTGCAGGGCGGCGGCGCTGTGCTGCGGATCGTCGCGCAGGTCCTCGCGCAGCGCCGCCTCGAAGTGGCGTACGGCGGTGTCGGCGGCCTCGGGCGCGGCGTCGGGCTGCCGGGCGCGGGCGAGGTGGACGGTGCCGAGGGCGTTCAGGAGGTGGGCGCGCCACCGGTGGCCGGGTGTGGTGCCGGCCAGGGCGCGTTCCACCAGGTCCTGGGCGCGGTCGAGTTCGGGGAGGTCGCCGGTCTCGCGGGCGTGTTCGACGATCAGGGTGACCAGGGTGCCGAGGAGCAGGGGGTACTCCGCGCCGAACTCGGGGGTGGACTCGGCGAGTCGCTCGGCCGTGGCGGCGGCCTCGCGGAGGGAGGCGAGGTGCCGGACGCGGGTGTACCGCTCGGTCAGGGCCATGACGAGGCCGGCGGGCAGCTGGGCGGGCACGTCGGCGTCCGGCGGCAGCAGGGCGAAGCCCTCGCGGCAGTGGGCGACCGCGTCGTCGAGCAGGGAGAGGTCGAGGGTGAGCCGGTACCGGTTCACCAGGACCTCCGCCAGCCGGGCGAGGGCACCGGCCCGCTCCGCGGGGGTGCCGGCCAGCTCCAGGGAGCGGCGGGCGGCGGCCTCGGCGGGTCCGAGGTCCCGCGGCCGGGATCCGTCCCCGCGGGCCAGCAGCAGGTCGGTGAGGGTGCCGTGGGCCGGGCCGTCGTCGGCGAAGGCGGCGCCCGGCGCGGTCAGCCGGGTCACCGTGGCGAGGGCCCGCGCGACGACCGCCGGGTCGCCGGACTCGCGGTACTCGTGCAGCGACGCCGCGGCGTACGACGTCACCGCCTCGCGGTGCGGGTGGTCCCCGCTCAGGCCCTCGGCCATCAGCTCCAGGGCGCGGCGGCGGTCGGCGGGGTCGCCGCGCAGCTGGTAGCGGTACTGCAGGTGGCGGCCGAGGTCGGCGGCGTACCGGGCGGGTTCCTCCTCGTACAGCGCCGCGTAGGCCTCGACGGCCTGGTCCAGGATCTCCGGGTCGCGGCGCCGGGCGAAGCGCTGGGTGAGCAGACCGGGGTAGCTGCGCCGGTCGTGGTCGCGGACGAGGTGGTAGTGGGGGTTGGCGCGCATCCTGCCGCGGAGTTCCAGGGCCTCGTCGAGCAGGGTGACGTCCTTGCGTTCCCGGGCGGTGGCCAGGAGGAGGATGCCCGTCGTGGCCGCGGCCTGGGCGAGCCATTCCCTGCTCGTCGGGTCCAGGGCGGCGAGCGCGGAGCGGGCCAGTTCGGGGGCGTCCTCGACGAGGGAGGAGTCCCGCAGCCGGCCGGCGCGGTCGGCCAGGAGCGTGGCGAGGCGGGCGGCGCGTTCGGGCGCGGTGTCCGGGTCGGCGGCGTGGTGGGCGGCGCGGGCGTGGCGGATCGCGGCGTCCTCGTCGGCCGGGTCGGCGTCCCGGGCGAAGCGCTGCTGCGCGAGGTGGGAGAGGAAGTCGTGCAGGATGCCGTGGGCCGAGGGCTGCGGGGGCGGGCCGCTCAGGGCGCGGGTGCCGCAGACCAGGGCGGCGTCCAGGCACCAGGGGCGCAGCCAGTCCGGGGTGGCCTCGGCGCGGGCCCGGACCGCGAGTCCGGTGGCGAGGCCTCCGGCGGCGAGGGCGGCAGCGGCGTCGACCTCCGCCGCCGGGTCGACGAGGGTGCGCAGGGGCGGGGGTGCGGCGGCGGGCTGGAAGCGGTGCAGGACGGCGGTGGTGAGGAGGACGACCGCGAGTTCCGGGGCGTCCTCCTCCGTGTCGGTCGCCTTCGCCGCCGAGGCGAGCAGGGTGGCGAGCGCGCGGGCTTCGACGGGCGGTGGGGGCGGCAGCGGCTTGTCGTCGCGTAACGCGGGCCAGACGGCGCGGAGCGCGTCGCGGTGCGCCTCCAGCAGGGCCCGCAGTCCCAGCGACCTCCACCATCCCGCCATGGCTCCCCCGCCCCTCGGTCCGCTCAGCGCCCGTGACGCCCCGTCAACCGAAGAACACCCCGACCTCCTCGTAGAGTTCCGGGTTCACCCTTTTGAGTTGCGCGGTCGCCTCGGCGATCGGCACGCGGACGATGTCCGTGCCGCGCAGGGCGACCATGGTGCCGAAGTCGCCGTCGCGGACGCAGTCGATGGCGTGCAGGCCGAAGCGGGTGGCCAGCCAGCGGTCGAAGGCGCTGGGGGTGCCGCCGCGCTGGACATGCCCGAGGACGGTCGTCCGGGCCTCCTTGCCGGTGCGCTTCTCGATCTCCTTGGCCAGCCACTCCCCGATGCCGGACAGGCGGACGTGCCCGAAGGAGTCCAGCGACTGGTCCTTGAGGACCATGTCGCCGTCCTTCGGCATGGCCCCTTCGGCAACGACCACGATCGGGGCGTACGACGCCCGGAACCGGGAGGTCACCCAGGCGCACACCTGGTCGACGTCGAAGCGCTGCTCGGGGATGAGGATGACGTTGGCGCCGCCGGCGAGGCCGGAGTGCAGGGCGATCCAGCCGGTGTGCCGGCCCATCACCTCGACGACTAGGACGCGCATATGGGACTCGGCGGTGGTGTGCAGCCGGTCGATGGCCTCGGTGGCGATGCCGACGGCGGTGTCGAAGCCGAAGGTGTAGTCGGTGGCCGACAGGTCGTTGTCTATCGTCTTCGGGACTCCGACGCAGGGGATGCCGTGGTCGCCGGAGAGCCGGGCGGCGACCCCGAGGGTGTCCTCGCCGCCGATCACGATGAGCGCGTCGACCTCCTGTTTGGCCAGGTTCTCCTTGATCCGGCGGATGCCGGTGTCGTCCTTGAGGGGGTTGGTGCGCGAGGAGCCGAGGATGGTGCCGCCGCGCGGGAGGATGCCGCGTACGGCGGGGATGTCCAGGCGCGTGACGTCGCCCTCCAGGGGGCCGCGCCAGCCGTCCCGGTAGCCGGTGAAGTCGTAGCCGTACTCCTGCACGCCCTTGCGGACGATGCCCCGGATGACGGCGTTGAGCCCGGGGCAGTCGCCGCCTCCGGTCAGTACTCCGACCCGCATGGAAAGTCCCTTCGCCGGGTTGCCGTAAGCCATGCCGTGCGGTGTTCCGTACGAGCAGGCTAGGGGTGACCCAGGTCACTTCGGCAGGGTCCGGGAGGGCGGTTCCGGTGCGGTGTCAGCCGGTCGGCCGAAGGGCCGGCCGCGCGCCCTACTCCTCGTCGAGGCCGCGCTCTATCGCGTACCGCACCAGCTCCACGCGGTTGTGCAGCTGGAGTTTGCCGAGGGTGTTCTGGACGTGGTTCTGCACCGTGCGGTGCGAGATGACCAGGCGTTCGGCGATCTGCTTGTAGCTCAGGCCCTTGGCGACCAGGCGCAGCACCTCGGTCTCCCGCTCGGTCAGCCGGGGCGCGCCCGGCTGGTCGGCGTCGGGGGCGGGCGCGGGCTCGGAGGCGAGCCGCCGGTACTCGCCGAGGACCAGGCCCGCGAGGCCCGGGGTGAACACCGGGTCGCCGACGGCCGTACGGCGCACCGCGTCCAGCAGTTCCTCGGTGGACGCCGACTTCAGCAGATAGCCCGTCGCGCCGGACTTCACCGCCTCCAGGACGTCGGCGTGCTCCCCGCTCGCGGACAGCACCAGGACGCGCAGCGCGGGGTTGGCGGCGACGACCTCCTTGCAGACCTGGACGCCGGGCTTGGCGGGCAGGTTCAGGTCGAGGACCAGCACGTCGGGGGCGGCGGCCCTGGCGCGGCGCACGGCCTGGTCGCCGTCGCCCGCGGTGGCGACCACCTCGAAGCCGTTCTCGGTCAGATCGCGGGCGACGGCGTCGCGCCACATGGGGTGGTCGTCGACCACCATGACCTTGATCGCGTTCTGCTCGCTCATCGCTTCCCCCGTGCCGTCGATTCGCTCTTCGGGACCTTCAGTTCCACCTCGGTGCCCTGCCCGGGCGTGGAGATCAGCTCGGCGCGGCCGCCCAGGTCGCGCAGCCGTCCCCGGATGGACAGGGCCACACCCATCCGCCCCTCGCCCTCGGCCTGGGCCAGGCGCCCCTCGGGGATGCCGGGGCCGTCGTCCCGCACGGTCACGATCACCTCGTCGGGTTCGTCCTCGATGAGGATCCACGCGCGCGCGTGCTCCCCGGCGTGCCGCTCGACGTTGTCCAGGGCGGCGCCGACGGCCGCGGCCAGCTCCCGGGCGGCGTCCGCCGGCAGGGCGACCGGGGCGCCGGGCTCGGCGACGCTGACCCGGGCACCGGCGTACGGCATCAGCAGCGCCCGCAGATCGACGGGCCCGTCGTCGCTCTCGTCCGGCTCCTCCACGGCCCGTACGACCGCGCCCTGGGCGGCGTCCTCCGAGACCCGGGAGACCGGCACCAGGCCGCCGGAGACCAGGGTGCGCAGGGCCACCTCCTGCTCGCCGGCCAGCCGGCCCAGCTCGGCCGCCTCGCCGCCGAGGGCGGCGCCACGGCGCTTCACCATCGCCAGCACCTGGAGCACGCTGTCGTGGATGTCCCGGGCGAGCCGCTCCCGCTCCCGGGTCGCGGCCTCGATCTCCAGGGCGCGGGCGAGGGTGCGCTCGGAGGCGCGGGCGACCTCGACGACGTAGCCGATGGCGATGGAGGCGACCCAGACGAGGATCACCGCGTGGACGGTGTCGCGGGTCGGGGAGCCACGGTGCACCAGGTTGGCGACGGCGACCAGCGTGGAGGCGAAGGCCGCCCAGCGCCACCCGCCCTTGATGGCGAACGCCAGCACGGAACCGGCCGTCCATATCGACGGCAGCGTCGGACTGCCCGACTCGATGTGCGCGGACGAGTCGGCGAACCGGGTGAGCAGGATGCCGACGAGGGCGATGGCGAGGTCGGCGGTGAGGAAGCGCTTGGTGCAGGCGGCGGCGTTCGCGACCTTGGGCAGGGTCGCGAAGGTTCACACCGTCAGTGCGGCGAAGTAGGCGATGGCGACCCAGGGGCGGGCGAACTCGTCGTAGGCGCTGACGAACAGCCCGATCGCGTACAGCAGGGTGAGGGTCCGGTACCCCATGAGCGCACGCCACAGCGGCTGCTCGACCGACATCCTCATGACTCTCTCGCGCTTGGCCATGCCCCCACCCCGCCTGTGTCCCCGCCCCCGCCTCGGACCGACGCCGCCTCCGACCGACGCCTCCCAGGATCGACGCTTCCTAGGAGCCGGGCCGTTCCTCGTCCGTCCGCTCCCGGTGCGCCTTCTCCTTGTCGGCCTGGTCCTTCTCGGCCTGCGCGAGCGCGGCCTTCGCCGCCTTCGCCGCCTCCTTCTCGGCCTTGGCCGCCTCCGCGATCTGCCGCTTGGCGGCGGTCGCGTACATGTCGACGTACTCCTGGCCGGAGAGCTTCATGATCTCGTACATGACCTCGTCGGTCACCGCGCGGAGCACGAACCGGTCGTGCTCCATGCCCTGGTAGCGGCTGAAGTCCAGCGGCTTGCCGATGCGGATCCCGGGACGCATCACCTTGGGGACGACCTTGCCAGGCGGCTGGATCTTCTCCGTGTCGATCATGGCGACCGGAATGACGGGCGCGCCGGTGGCGAGCGCCACGCGCGCGAGGCCGCCGGGCTTGCCCCGGTAGAGCCGGCCGTCGGGCGAGCGGGTGCCCTCCGGGTAGATCCCGAACAGCTCGCCGCGCTCGATCACCTCGATGCCGCTCTTGATGGCCGCCTCGCCCGCGCCGCGCGCGCCGGAGCGGTCCACGGGGAGCTGGCCGACGCCCTTGAAGAACGCGGCGGTGAGCCGGCCCTTGATGCCCGGGGTGGTGAAGTACTCCGCCTTCGCGATGAAGGTGACCTTGCGGTCGAGCACCGCGGGCAGGAAGAAGGAGTCCGAGAAGGACAGGTGATTGCTCGCGAGGATCGCGGGGCCCTCGGCGGGAACGTTCTCCAGGCCCTCCACCCAGGGCCTGAAGACGAGCTTCAGCGAACCCCCGATGGTGACCTTCATCGCGCCGTACAACAACCGAGTGCCTCCTGTGTCTGTCGATCAGACCTTAACCCGGAGGCCGGTCCGGGTACGCCCTCAGGGCCCGGCGACCCTGGTCGGTGTCAGTGCCGTCGCGTACGGTGAAGCAACACCTGGACACGTTTCACGCCCGTTCCGACGAAAACCTGAGATGAACAGGAGACCGAAGGTGCCGGTCCTTCCTGGAGCCGAGCCGTACCGCCACGAGGGCGGAGAGGTCGGCGTCCTGCTCTGCCACGGCTTCACCGGTTCCCCGCAGTCGCTGCGCCCCTGGGCGGAGTATCTCGCCGAGCGCGGCCTGACCGTCGCCCTGCCGCTGCTCCCCGGGCACGGCACCCGCTGGGAGGACATGCAGCTCACCGGCTGGCAGGACTGGTATGCCGAGGTGGACCGCGAACTGCGCGCGCTGCGCGAGCGCTGCGCCCGGGTCTTCGTGGCCGGGCTGTCGATGGGCGGCGCCCTCGCGCTCCGGCTCGCGGCCCGGCACGGCGACGCGATCAGCGGCGTGGTGGTCGTCAACCCGGCGAACAAGGTGCACGGGCTGTCGGCGTACGCCCTGCCGGTCGCCCGCCACCTGGTCCGCACCACCCGGGGCATCGCCAGCGACATCGCCAAGCCGGGCAGCGTGGAGATCGGCTACGACCGGGTGCCGCTGCACGCGGCGCACTCCCTGCGGAACTTCTTCCGGGTCGTCGACGGCGAGCTGCCCCAGGTCACCCAGCCGCTCCTGCTGCTGCACAGCCCGCAGGACCATGTGGTGCCGCCCGCCGACTCGGCCCGCATCCTCAGCCGGGTCTCGTCCACGGACGTGACCGAGCTGCTGCTGGAACAGAGCTACCACGTCGCGACGTTGGACCACGACGCGGACCGGATCTTCGAGGAAAGCCTGGCGTTCATCGGCCGGCTCGCACCCAGTGTCGCCGGCAAGGAAGGGACGGCCGCAGGTGGCTGAGCACGACTCGGAGCGCGAGGACCGCGAGCGCCGGGAGGACCGGGAGCGCTCGGCGGCGGGAGAGAGCGGCGCGGGCCGCCCGGGCGGCGAGCCCGAGGAGCAGTCGGTGCCGTTCGACGAGGACGCCGCCTGGGCCGCGATCGTCGCGGGGTACGGCGAGGAGCCGCCGGATCCGCCGGGCGCCAAGCCGTTCAAGTCGGTGGAGGACCTGGCCCTGCTGGAGTCCGAGACGAACGACAGCGAGGGCGAGGCGCCGAGGAAGAAGGAGGAGGAGGCACCGAAGCCGCTGGGCAGCTCCGTCTCCTTCGCCCCCGGCATCGGCGGCGGCCCCCGCGACTACGCGGTGCCGGAGCCGGCCGAGGAGGACTTCGACGAGGACGACGAGGGCCACTTCGTCCCGCCGGAGCCGCCCCCGCTGCCCGCCGCCGACGCGACCGCCAAGTTCGCCTGGCTGGCGGTGATCGGCGGCCCGGTGCTGCTCCTGCTGGCGGTCCTGCTCGGCTGGGACATGACCTGGTGGCTGGCCACCCTCGGCATCGGCGGCTTCCTCGGCGGCTTCGCCACGCTGGTGACGCGGATGCGCACGGACGAGGAGGACGACGACGATCCGGGCCGCGGGGCGGTCGTCTGACCGGTGACCTGTCCGGCCGGGCTGATCACCGGCTCGCCGGGATTCTGAGGGCGGCAAGGACCGGGAGGTGGTCCGTGGCCGCCCTCAGGTCGTTCTCCGAGACCCCCGGATGACCGAGGGGCACCCCGCACCCCAGCACCTCGACGCCCTTCGTCACGAAGATCGCGTCGATGCGCTGATGGGGATCGGCGGGGGTGGAGGTGAACTCGCCGCCCCAGGGAGTGGTGGCCCAGCAGTCCCGCAGCTCGGCGGCGAGCCGCCGGAAGGTCCGCCCGCCGGGCCGCTCGTTGAGATCGCCGCCCACGACCGCGTGTTCCATCCCCATCGCCGCGAGCCGGTCGAGCACCATGCCGCCCTGCTCGTAGCGCTCGTCCTTCTGCAGGCTGAGATGGCAGCTCACCACCCCCAGCCGGGCGCCCCCGAACCGTACGACGGCGGTCGCGAGGCCGCGCCGGTGCAGACCGGGGGTGAGCGGCAGCAGTACGTCCTCGGTGCGCTCGACGGTGGCCCGCAGCGAGCAGAGCAGGGCGGGCCCGGCGGCCGTACCGCCCCCGGAGAGGATCACCAGATCGGCGGCGCGGGCCAGCCGGGCCAGCTTCTTGCGCCAGCGGAAGAACCGGGGCGCCTCCTGCACCAGCACCAGATCCGGGGCACAGGCGGAGATCACACGGGCGAGGGCGTCGGTGTCGTCCCGCATCGACCGGATGTTGTAGCTGAGGACACGGATGACGGCGGAACCGTCGGCTTCGGTGCGGGAGTTGGGCAGCGGCGAGGTCGAATTGGCCATGCTGCCGAAGTTACGCCCGGGGGACTCCCTCAGGGGCGCGGGGCTGTATCCGACATGCGGCTCCGCCGCGGGGGCGCGACAAGCCACGATTCACCCGCAGCCCGAATCGCGCAGAACCCCCGCGGCGAACCCGCACTCACATGACCGGGTCAGGCTCCCGAGCCAGGTCGGCCGCCCCGACCAGCCCCGCCTTGTTCCCCAGCTGCGCAGCGATCACCTCGGCCACCGGCCGCCAGTTGCCGCCCACCAGCCACCGCTTGTACGACTTGCGGATCGGGTCGAGCACCAGCTCGCCCTCGTCCGACAGACCGCCGCCGACGATGAACGCGGACGGGTCGAACAGCGACGCGAGGTCGGCGAGGCCGGCGCCGGCCCAGCGGGCCAGCTCGCGGTAGGAGTCGACGGCGACCGGGTCGCCCTGCCGGGCGGCCATGGAGATGTGCTTGCCCTCGATGCCGTCGGGAGTGCCGTCGCCGAGCGAGAGCAGCAGCTCCGCGCGCTCGGGGGTGGCGTTGGCGCGCTGCTTGGCGTAGCGGACCAGGGCGCGGCCGGAGGCGTACTGCTCCCAGCAGCCCTGCGAGCCGCAGCCGCACAGCAGGCCGTCCGGCACCATCCGGATGTGGCCGAACTCGGCGGCCACGCCGAAGTGGCCGCGGCGCAGCTTGTTGCCGATGATGATGCCGCCGCCGAGGCCGGTGCCGAGCGTGATGCAGATGACGTTGCGGTGGCCCTTGCCGGCGCCGAACTTGTACTCGCCCCAGGCGGCCGCGTTGGCGTCGTTCTCCACGACGACCGGGAGGCCCACGCGGGCCTCGACCTTCTCCTTCAGCGGCTCGTTGCGCCAGTCGATGTTCGGCGCGAAGTAGACCGTCGAGCGCTGACGGTTGACGTAGCCGGCGGCGCCGATGCCCACGCCGACGATGTCGTGACCGGCGCGCGCGCCCTCCACCGCCGAAGCGATGGCGTCCACGATGCCCTCGGGCGTGCCCGGGGTCGGCACCTTGTGGGTCGAGAGGATGTTGCCTTCCTCGTCGACCACGCCGGCCGCGATCTTCGTGCCGCCGATGTCGACGCCGATGGTGAGTCCCATGAATCCCTCAGTTTCGGTCGAGCCCCGCTACGGCCAACCGTACCCGAGGCCCTGCGGTCAGGGTCCCGTCGTCCGCCCGGAGGGCGGGCCCGGCGGCGGCGATGGGGGTCCCTCCCGCGCGAGCGCAGCCGAGAGCCTGAGGGAGTCGGGGCCGGCTCAGTCGAGGTCGATGCGTTGGCCTGGGCCGGTGCCCTCACCCGGGTCCCGGCGGGGGTCGGACGGCTCGTCCAGCTCCTCTGTCCCCGCCGTCCCTGTCGTCCCGCTGGTCCAGCGGTGTTCCTGGTTCTGCACGGCGGAGCGGTAGGCGGCCAGGAGTTCCTGGCCGGCCGCGGCCAGGTGGTCGAAGACGTCCGGGTTGCGTTCGATGACCGGTTCGACGGCCGCCTTGGCCTGCTCGACGACCTGCTGCACCACCTGCTGGGCGGCCGGCCCGGCGACCGCCCCGAAGAGCGGTGACTGGAGCCCGGCCAGCTTGTCCAGGGCGGTGTCGACGAACTTGCGCAGCTCCTCGGCGGCGGAGCCGGGCGGCGGTCCCTGCCGGACCCGGCGGCGGGCCTTCTCCGCCTCCAGGTCCTCGGCGCAGGCGGTCGCCCAGGCGTCCGGGTCACCCGGCGGGCGGAGATCGTCGGCCGCCTGCTCCTGAGCCGCGTCGTGGTGGGGGCGCTCTTCGCTCATGGCGGACTCCTGACTACGTTTCGTCCCTACGACGTTACCCGAACGGGCGCAACGGCTTCACCGGCTCGTCGGCCACAGCCCCGGGTCCGGGGCGAACCGCACGCGCAGCTCGCCGTCGACCAGGCCCGCCCCGTCGACGGTGCAGCGGCGCAGCGCGGACGGCAGCGGAACGATTCGGCGGAACGGCCCGACGGTGATGACGAGTTCGTCGCCGCGCCGGATGAGGTCGAGGTCGTCACGGACCGCGCCGGGGAGCGGGATGTGCCAGACGAGGACGCCGTCCTCGGACAGGCGGTCGGTGACGGGCCACGCCACCGTGGCAGGCCCGGCACCGGGGCCGGGCACGGTGAGCGCGGCCAGGTCGTCGGTGCCGCGCGGGTCGTGGCCGAGGTGCGGGACGGCATGGACGGCGTACGACTGCTGCCACTCCGCGATGACCTTGCGCTGCTGGGCGAGCGGGCCGGCCAGCCAGCCGTCGGCCTCGCCGCGCGGCTCCGGGAGGACCCGGTTCGCGAGCAGCGCGTCCGGGCGGTGGCCGCGGAGGGCCAGGCCGAGGGTGGCGAGGTGGACGGCGTCGGCGCCGGCCGGGGTGGGTTCGGCGACCAGGCGGACATGGGTGGTGCGGTCGGCGAGGACGGCCGCCACGGCGGCGAGTTCGACGTCCCAGCGGGCCGCCGTGTCGTACAGCCACTCCGCCGGCATGGGGACGCCGGCCAGCCGGCCGAGGACGGGGCGCAGGGCGCGGGCCGCCTGGCGTTCGGGCGGGAGCAGGCGGCGCAGGTAGCGGCGGAGTTCCTCGGGGAGGGAGAGGAGGGCGAGGGCCCGCGGGGCGGGCGGCAGATCGACGACGACCAGGTCGTGGGCCTCGGAGAGGGTGGCGTCGCGCAGGGCGCGCAGGACGGCGAGTTCCTCGGCGCCGGGCAGCGGGGTGACCTCCTCGGGGTCCAGGCGGGCGGCGCCGAGGAGGTCGAAGGCGGCGGAGGCGCGGTCCTGGAAGGCGGCGAGGTCGTCCCGGAAGGCGGCGGTCGCGTCGGGGCGCCAGGCGGTGAGGGCGGGGGTGATGCGCACCGGGGAGGGGCCCGTGGAGGTGCCGAGGACCGCCCCGAGGGTGTCGGTGCGGTCGGTGCCGAGGAGGAGGGTGCGGGTGCCCTCACGGGCGGCGGCAAGCGCGGTGGCGGCGGCGAGGGTGGTGCGGCCGGTGCCGGACTGGCCGGTGATCAGGAGGGTGCGCATGGGGGTGAACGGTACAGAAGCCGACGTCGGCCAGGCGGCACGCATGCCCGCGGCTTGCGGCGACGCGGGCGACTGTACCCATCCAACGGGCGCGGGGAACTGCGCGACCAGCCACACACCACCCGCAGACGGCAGATCGCCGCACAACCCCACCCGGTAGCCGCTACAGCCCCGACTCCACCCGCTTCTTCAGCCCCGCCAGCGCCCGGTCGATGATGACCTTCTCCGCCTTGCGCTTGATCATGCCGAGCATGGGGATCTTGACGTCGACGGTGAGCTGGTACGTCACCTCGGTCGTCGTGCCGTCGCCCGCCGGCTTCAGCAGGTAGGAGCCGTCGAGGGAGCGCAGCATCTGGGACTTGACCAGGGTCCAGGAGACCTCGTGGTCGCCGGTCCAGGTGTAGGCGAGCGTCTGGTCGTCCTTGATCGCACCCGCGTCCATGACCAGCCGGACCTGCTCGGCACGGCCCTGCTCGTCGGTCTTGAGGACCTCCGCCTCCTTCACCTCACCGGTCCAGTCCGGGTAGCGGGCGAAGTCGGCGATGACCGCCATGACGTCGGCCGGTGCCGCCTCGATCGTGGTGCTCGAGCTGGTGTGTTCCGCCATCGCCGTGGCTCCTCCAGATGCGGGCCGGTAGTGAGGAAATGTGCGCACGTGTGTGCCGCGTGAAGGCTACCGCGCGGTGACCGTGCCGACGTCACCCGTACCCGCCGCCGTATCGGCTCCCGTGTCCGCCTCACCTGCGGGGAACCGGCCCGCCCCTCACCACTCCAGGACCCAGGGCCGCCCCGTGCCCGCGAAGTGCCCCACGTTCACGCACTCGGTCGCCCCGATCCGCATCCGCCGGACCAGCGGCTGGTGGACGTGGCCGAAGAGGGCGTAGCGCGGTCGGGTGCGCCGGATCGCCTCCAGCAGCGCCTTGCTTCCGCGCTCGAAGCGGCGCGCGACTGTGTCGTACACCAGCTCCGGGACCTCCGGCGGTATGTGGGTGCACAGCACGTCGACCTCGCCGACCGCCTCGATCTTCGCCGCGTACTCCTCGTCGCTGATCTCGAACGGGGTCCGCATCGCGGTGCGCAGGCCGCCGCCGACGAAACCGAAGACCCGGCCGCCGATCTCGACGCGCTCGCCGTCCAGGACGGTGGTGCCGGGTCCGGCGTACTCCTTCCACAGGCGCGGCATGTCGACATTGCCGTACGTGGCGTACGTCGGTGTCGGGAAGGCGGCGAACAGCTCGGCGTACTGCGCCCGCACGGCCCGCTCGATCACCTCGGCCCGGTCTCCGTCGATCCCCGACCACAGCCGGGCACCCAGCTCGCGGGCCTCGTCGAAGCGGCGGGCGGTGCGCAGGTCGATCAGCCGGCGGGCGTTCTCGGCGCCGAAGAGGTCGGGGAAGATGCCGCGCGCGTGGTCGGCGTAGTCGAGGAAGAGGATCAGATCGCCGAGGCAGATCAGCGCGTCGGCGCCCTCGCCGGCCCGGGCCAGGTCCGTCGCGTTGCCGTGCACGTCGCTGACGACGTGCACGCGGTGGGTGCGGGTCCCGCGGTTTCCGACCGGTGTGGGTGACATGGTGATCAAGCGTAGGCGTGTGCGGCAAACGTGAACAGTAGCGGCCGGACCTGCGATTACTCGCCAGTCGGGAGGGGCGTGGACTACTGTGCGCGAAGTAGCAGCAATCCGTGTGACGCAGCGAACATCTCGCCGGGACCCCCTGTCGTAGAAGCCATACCGGCGGGTAACGTCCGGGCAGTCCAGTCGTGCTCAGGATTTCAACAAGTCGGCCGCCCGGCTTCCCCTGGACCCCTGAGCACCTGCCCGAGCCTTGGACCGCACCGTCGCATCACACAACGTCGTGGCGCCGGCGCCCTATGAGGAGCAGCAGTCTTGCGCGAGTTCAGCCTTCCGGCTTTGTACGAGGTCCCCTCGGACGGCAATCTGACCGACATCGTCCGCAGAAACGCCGCGCAGCACCCCGAGGTCGCCGTCATCGCCCGCAAGGTGGACGGTGCCTGGCAGGACGTCACCGCGACGGCCTTCCTCGCCGAGGTCCACGCCGCCGCCAAGGGCCTCATCGCCGCGGGTGTGCAGCCCGGCGACCGGGTGGGCCTGATGTCCCGCACCCGCTACGAGTGGACGCTGCTCGACTTCGCGATCTGGAGCGCGGGCGCCGTCACCGTGCCGGTGTACGAGACCAGCTCGCCGGAGCAGGTCGCGTGGATCCTCAGCGACTCGGGCGCCACCGCCTGCGTCGTCGAGCTGGACAACCACGCCGCCGCCGTGGAGTCGGTGCGCGCGTCGCTGCCCGCCCTCAAGCACGTCTGGCAGATCGAGGCCGGCGGCGTGGAGGAGCTGGGGCGGCTCGGGCAGGGCATCAGCGACGAGACGGTCGAGGAGCGCAGCGAGCTCGCCAAGGCCGACGACCCGGCGACCATCGTCTACACCTCCGGCACCACCGGCCGCCCCAAGGGCTGTGTGCTCACCCACCGCAGCTTCTTCGCCGAGTGCGGCAACGTCGTCGAGCGCCTGCGGCCGCTGTTCCGCACCGGCGAGTGCTCGGTCCTGCTCTTCCTGCCGCTCGCGCACGTCTTCGGCCGCCTCGTGCAGGTCGCGCCCATGATGGCGCCGATCAAGCTGGGCAACGTCCCGGACATCAAGAACCTCACCGACGAACTGGCCGCGTTCCGCCCGACCCTGATCCTGGGCGTGCCGCGGGTCTTCGAGAAGGTCTACAACTCGGCGCGCGCCAAGGCGCAGGCCGACGGCAAGGGGAAGATCTTCGACAAGGCGGCCGACACGGCCATCGCCTACAGCAAGGCCCTGGACACCCCGTCCGGCCCGTCCCTCGGCCTGAAGATCAAGCACAAGGTCTTCGACAAGCTGGTCTACAGCAAGCTGCGCGCGGTGCTCGGCGGGCGCGGCGAGTACGCAATCTCCGGCGGCGCGCCGCTGGGCGAGCGCCTCGGCCACTTCTTCCGCGGGATCGGCTTCACGGTCCTCGAGGGCTACGGTCTGACCGAGTCCTGTGCCGCCACCGCCTTCAATCCGTGGGACCGGCAGAAGATCGGCACGGTCGGCCAGCCGCTGCCGGGCTCCGTGGTGCGGATCGCGGACGACGGCGAGGTGCTGCTGCACGGCGAGCACCTGTTCAAGGAGTACTGGAACAACCCGGGCGCCACCGAGGAGGCGCTGGAGGACGGCTGGTTCCACACCGGCGACCTCGGCACCCTCGACGAGGACGGCTATCTGCGGATCACCGGCCGGAAGAAGGAGATCATCGTCACCGCGGGCGGCAAGAACGTCGCCCCGGCCGTGATCGAGGACCGGATCCGGGCGCACGCGCTGGTCGCGGAGTGCATGGTGGTGGGCGACGGGCGGCCGTTCGTGGGCGCGCTCGTCACCATCGACGAGGAGTTCCTGGGCCGTTGGGCGACCGAGCACGGCAAGCCGGCCGGCTCCACCGCGGCGTCGCTGCGCGAGGACGCGGACCTGCTGGCCGCGATCCAGGCCGCTGTCGACGACGGCAACGCCGCGGTGTCGAAGGCGGAATCGGTGCGGAAGTTCCGCATTCTGCCCTCCCAGTTCACCGAGGACTCGGGCCACCTGACGCCGTCGCTGAAGCTGAAGCGGAACGTGGTGGCGAAGGACTTCGCGGACGAGATCGAGGCGATCTACGCGAAGTAGTCACGCGGTACGGCTCTATGGCGCGGTGTCCTCGGCGAGGACCCGCGCCATCGTGCGTTCGGCGAGCGCGGTGATGGTGACGAACGGGTTCACCCCGATCGAACCGGGCACGAGCGAGCCGTCGGTGACGTAGAGCCGCCGGTAGCCCTTCACCCGGCCGTGGTCGTCCGTCGCCCGGCCGAGCACACAGCCGCCCAGCGGGTGGTACGTGAAGTCGTCGGCGAACACCTTGTCCGCCGCGCCGAACAGGTCGTACCGGTAGATCGTCGCGTTCGCCGCGTTGATCCGGTCGAACAGCCTCTTGGCCATCCCCGCCGACACCGCGCTCTGCGCCGCGCTCCAGCCCAGCCGTAGCGTCCCGTTCGTGTACGAGAAGGACGCCCGCTCCGGGTTCCCGGTGATCGCCAGATAGAGGCTGACCCAGTGCTCCAGGCCCGTGGGCAGCGGGGCGATCTCGGCGAAGACGCGGTTGGCGGCGTTCGCCCAGTCGTCGATGCCCAGGACCGGCATGGTCGACTGGCGCTCCCCGACCGTGTCCCACAGGTGGTTGGCGCGCCCTAGCATCACATTGCCGTTGGGGCCCCAGCCCGTGCCGACGCTCGCGTCGAGGTCGGGCAGGGTGCCGGTCTCCCGGGCGCGCAGCAGCAGTTCGGTGGTGCCGAGGCTGCCGCCGCCGAGGAACAGGTACGTGCAGCCGTACTCCTTGGTCTCGACGACCCGCCCGGTGTCGTCGACGCGGTCGGCGGTCAGGACGTACGTCCCGTCGGGCGCCCGCGTCACGCCGGTGACCTTCTCCAGGGTGTGCACGGTGACGTTCCCGGTGCCGAGGGCGGCGGCCAGGTAGGTCTTGTCGAGGCTGCGTTTGCCGTGGTTGTTGCCGTAGATGACCTCCCCGGCGAGCGCGGACTTCGGTGCCGTGCCGGCCGCCTCGCGCTCCATGTACCCGAAGTCGTAGACGCTGGGCACGAAGGTGGTGCGCAGGCCGGCGTTGGCGGCGTGCTTGCGGGAGATCCGGCTGAACCGGTACCACTCTGTCGCCTCGAACCAGGCGGGGTCGACGGTGCCCACACCCAGCTGGGAGCGGGCGCGCGGGAACCAGGTGCCGTACATCTCGTCGGCGTCGACGGTGGGGAACTGCTCGGCGAAGTACGACCGGGGCGGGGTGACCGCCATGCCGCCGTTGACCAGGGAGCCGCCGCCGACGCCCCGGCCGACGTACACCGACATGCGGTCGAAGCGGACGCGGTCGAGGACGCCGGGGTAGGGGCTGATGTCCTTGTTGACGACGTCCAGCCAGAGGAAAGTGGCCAGCGGCGCCTCGGTGCGGGTGCGGAACCACATGGACCGCCGGTCGGGCGCGGTGGTGGAGCAGAAGACCTTGCCGTCGGGGCCCGGGGCGCTCCACAGCCGGCCCATCTCGAGGACCAGGGTGCGGATGCCGGCCTGGCCGAGCCGGAGGGCGGCGACGGCGCCGCCGTAGCCCGAACCGACGACGATCGCCGGGGCGGATTCGACTGCGTCGGGCTCGGCGGCGCGGGCCGATGGGAGGCCGATGCGGGTGAAGCCGCCGGCGGCGGCCGTCTGGAGGGCGATCATGCCCAGGATATGACGTCTCGTCAGCTGACGCTGCATCAGGTTCATGCTGCGCAGCATGCGTCGAGTTTCGGGTTCCGCCTAGGGACCGAACGCCGTCCGATGTGCCTCGTTTTCGTCGTGGGCGGCCGCAGGAGCGTCGTGGCCGGTCGCGCAGTTCCCCGCGCCCCTTGGGGAGTCACCTACAGCAGAGTTTTCAGGTTCTCCGCCAAGAGATCCCACCGCCACTTCTCCTCGACCCACTGCCGCCCCCGCTCCCCCATCCGGCGGCGCAGTTCCGCGTCGCCGAGGAGGGTGACGATGCGGTCGGCGGCCTCGGCGGGGTCGCCGCCGCGGACCACCCAGCCGGTCTCGCCGTCGAGCACCGCGTCGGGCGCGCCGCCGGAGTCGCCGGCGACGACGGGCAGGCCGGTCGCGGAGGCCTCCAGGTAGACGATGCCCAGGCCCTCGACGTCGAGCCCGCCGCGCCGGGTGCGGCAGGGCATGGCGAAGACGTCCCCGGCTCCGTAGTGCGCGGGCAGCTCGGCCCAGGGCACGGCGCCGGTGAAGCGCACGGACGCGGCGACCCCGGTCTCGTGGGCGAGCCGGCGCAGGTCCTTCTCGTAGGGCCCGCCGCCGACGATCAGCAGCACCGCGTCCGGCTCCTTGGCGAGGATGCGCGGCATGGCCTGGATGAGGGTGTCCTGGCCCTTGCGCCGCACCAGCCGCGAGACGCAGACCACGACCGGCCGGTCGGTGAGCCCGAGGCGGGCCCGCACCTCGGCGCCGCCCGACTCCGGATGGAAGGTCTTCTCGTCGACGCCGGGCGGCAGCCGCACCATGCGCGAGGCCGCGTCCGGGGTGAGCGCCGAGGCTATCCGCGAGCGGGTGTATTCGCCCAGGTACGTCAGGGTGTCCGTGCCGTCGCCGATCCGGCGCAGCAGCTGCCGGGCGGCGGGCAGCTGGGCCCAGCCGGCCTCGTGCCCGTGGGTGGTGGCCACCAGGCGTTCGGCACCGGCCCGGCGCAGCGCGGGCGCCATCAGCCCGAGCGGCGCGGCGGCCCCGAACCACACCGACGTACAGCCGTGCTCCCGCAGCAGCTCGACGGCCCGCCGGGTGGCGGCGGGGGTCGGCAGCAGCATGGTCGTGCTGTCCCGGACGACGGTGAACGGCTGCTCCGCGTCGAACGCTGCCGTCGCCTCCCTGCCCTCGCGGCCGCGCTTCCAGGTGGAGGCGTAGACGACCAGCCGGCCGGGGTCGAGGCGGAGGGCCATGTTGTGCAGGAACGCCTGGATGCCGCCCGGGCGGGGCGGGAAGTCGTTCGTCACGATGAGGGTCTTGCGCATCGTCGCCGACCCTACCCAACGTAGACTCACAGGCCGGCACGGCCACGCGTCTTGGCATGTGCACAGGCGGCCGGGACATCATGGCCCCGACAGGACCCGGAACGGGCGGCGGACGGAAGCAGGGGCTTGAGGGTGGACAGGACGGACGGCCGGCGGCACCTGGCGGGGCTGCTGGGGACCTGGGTCCTGACGCGTCTGCTCCTGCTGCTCTTCGTGTTCAAGGTGTACGTGTTCCCCGGCCCGGACGTCACCAGCGACATCTCGGTGATCTACCAGGGCTGGTACGAGGTGCTGCGTACCGGAACGTTCCCTCTGGACGACGTCACCTGGCAGTACCCGCCCGCCGCCGCGCTCGCGGTGCTCTCCCCCGCGCTGCTGCCCTTCCTCGACTACGCGCACGCCTTCTTCGTCCTGGCCTTCGTCGCCGACCTGGTCACGCTCGCCCTGCTGCGGTACGCCGGCGGACGCCCGCACCGGACCCTGCGCGGGGCCTGGGTGTGGGTCGCCGGGGTGCCGCTGCTCGGGCCGACCGTCTACGCGCGCTACGACGTGATGGTCACCGCCGTCGCGGTGGCCGCGCTGCTCGCGGGCGCCCGGCATCCGCGGCTGATGGGCGCGCTGGCCGCGTTCGGGGCGCTGCTGAAGGTGTGGCCGGTCCTGCTGCTGGTCGCCGCCCGCAGGCGGGCCGCCTGGGTCTCGGCGGCGGTCACGGCCGGCGCCGTCACGGCGCTGTTCGCGCTCGCCATGCCCGGCGCCTTCGCCTTCCTGACCTTCCAGCGGGACCGGGGCACCGAGGTGGAGTCGCTGGGCGCGCTGGTCTTCCACGTGGCCCGGCACTTCGGCTGGGACGGGCAGGTGCTGCTGAACTACGGCTCGGTGGAGTTCCTCGGCCCGTACGTCGAGGTGGTGAGCACGGCCGCCCTCGCGCTGACCGGCGCGGCGTTCGGCTGGCTGCTGCTGTGGCGGCTGCTGGCGGTGCGGTTCGAGCCGCACACACTCGCGGACGCGGCGTTAGTGGCGGTGCTGCTGTTCACCACCACCAGTCGGGTGATCAGCCCGCAGTACCTGGTGTGGCTGGTCGGGCTGGCGGCGGTCTGCCTGGGCTTCCGGGCGAGCCGGATGCGGCTGCCGGTGGGGCTGGTCCTCGCGGCGTGCCTGGCGACGGTGCTGGAGTTCCCGGTCTGGTTCTCCCACGTGGTGGCGAGCGACGGCCTCGGCATCACCCTGCTCGCCGTCCGCAACGGCCTGCTGATCGCCGCGACCGTCACCGCCGCCCGCGAGCTGTGGCGGGCGACGGCGTCCCGCACGGCCGAGCAGCCGCCGCTGCCCGCTCAGGCCGCCCGCGCCAAGGAGCCCACGGTCTCCTCCTGACGCCGGCCCCGGCGCGGCAGCACCGCCATCGCCGCGCACTGCACCGCCATCGCGAGCGCCAGCGCCAGCGCCACCCCGGGCAGGCCGAGCCCGGACAGGCCGTACGCCAGCGGCAGCTGCACCGCCGTGCCGAGCACCGTCACGCGCAGCAGCAGCGGCGCTCCCCCGCTGCCCTCGAAGACCCCGCCGAGCGCGATGAAGCAGGCCATGAGCAGCAGATACGGGCCGACACAGCGCAGGAACAGCACCCCGGCGGCGGCCACCGCGCCTCCGGTGCCGAAGCCGGCCATGATCCACGGGGCGGCGGCCGCCAGAAGTCCCGCGGCGCCGAGCCCCACGGTCCCGGAGATCAGCACCGCCTCCCGCCCGATCGCGCGCCGCTCGTCCCTGCCCTCGCCGCGGGTGTGCGCGGTGTGGATGGACGCCGCCTGGCGCACCGCGTAGAAGGCCATCGTCGCGACGAACATGACCTTGAACGCGATGGAGTACGCCGCCACCGCCGTCACGCCGAGCCGCGCCACGATCGCGACCAGCGCCAGCGCGCCCGCCTGCCGCACGGTGAAGTCGGCGGACATCGGCAGCCCGGTGCGCAGGGTGCGGCGCACCGCCGCGGCGACCGGCTCGGCGGGCGGCACGTCCGCCCGCAGCAGCGCGTTCCGCCGCACGGCGACCAGCCCCACCGCGAGGGCCAGGCAGCGGCACAGCACGGTGGAGGCCGCGGCGCCCCGGACGCCGTAGCGGTCGATCAGCCAGGGATCGCAGACGAGGATCAGCCCGTTGGCGAGCAGCGCGAGCCGCATCGGTGTCCTGGTGTCCCCCGCGCCCTTCAGGAGCCCGTCCACGAGCTGCTGCGCGAAGAAGACGGCCATGCCGGGCAGGGAGATCGCGAAGTAGGCGACGGCCGGTTCGAGCGCGCCGCTCTCGCCGCCGAGCACCGCTCTCGCCAGTGGCTCGCGCAGCAGGAAGCCGCCGCCCGCGACCAGCGGCGTGATCAGTGCCCACACCGCCCAGCCGCCCCGGACGGCCGCGCGCACCGCGGCCGGGTCCCGCGCTCCCCGCGCGTGCGCCACCAGCACGGTCGTGCCCGAGCCGAAGACCATCGCGACGCCGAGCAGCACGTTCTCGGCCGTGGTCGCCATCGCCACGGCGGCCACGGCGGGTCCGCCGAGCCGGGCGACCCAGACGGTGTTGACGATCCCCGCGGCGACGAAGGTCAGGAACTGCACATAGACGGGTCCGGCGAGCGAGATCAACTGCTTGCGGGTGGCGTTCACGGGCTCCCCCTCTGAGCTACCCCGATCCGAGCCACCTCGATTCGAGGTAGCTCGGCAAGAGGTAGCATGGCGAGAGATCACCCGCAAGGAGGACCATGCTGGAGCTGTCGATCCTCGGCTTCCTCGCCGAAGAGCCCCTGCACGGCTATGAGCTGAAGGAACGCATCAAGGCCCTCAGCGGCCACGTCCGCCCGGTCAGCGACGGGGCCCTGTACCCGGCGATCACCCGCCTCGTCACCGCCGGCAAGCTCGACCAGCACACCGAGCCCGGCGCGAGCGCCGCCCCGCGCCGCGTCCTCTCCCTCACCGAGCAGGGCCGCGCCGACCTGCACGAACGGCTGCGCCACCCCAAGCAGACGGAGATCACCGACCAGGTCCGCTTCAACACCCTGCTGGCGTTCCTGCGGCATCTGCCGGACCCGGCCGAGCAGGCGGCGGTGCTGCGCCGACGGCTGGATTTCCTGGAGACCCCGGCGAGCTTCTTCTACCGCGAGGGCGAACCGGTGAAGGCCGAGGAGGCGGGCGACCTGTTCCGGCAGGGCATGCTGCGGGTGGCCCGGGCGACCGGAGAGGCGGAACGGACCTGGCTCAGGGAGGCGATCGCCGTACTGGAGGAGCCCGCGCCGTAGGCCGCCACCCCGGAGGGAGAGCCCGTCCCGGAGGCCGTGGCCGTCCCGGAGGACAAGCCCGCCCCGTAGGCCGTCCCCGTCCCGGAGAACAAGCCCGCCCCGAAGGCCGTCCCCGCCCCGTAGGCCGTCCCCGCCCCGCAGGGAGAGCCCCTCCCGGAGGCCGTCCCCGCGCCCCGGAGGGAAAGCCCGCCCCGGAGGCCGCCGCAGTCCTGGAGGACAAGCCCGCCCCGAAGGACGCCGCCCTCCCGGAGGGAGAGCCCGTCCCGGAGGCCGCCGCCGTCCCGGAGGGAGAGAGCCCGTCCCGGAGGGAAAGCCGCCCCGGAGGACGCCCGCCTCAGCCGCCGAACTGGTCCCGCAGATACTCCCGCCACAGCCCGGTGAACTCCTCCGGCGTGGTCCCCAGTACCTCGGTCATCGCCCGCTCGACCGCGCCCTCCCGCTTCCCGTGCGCGCCGACGGCCCGGTAGAACTCGCCGAGCCGCACCTCGCCCCAGCGGTCCGCGATCAGCCGGCAGGCCATCCAGCCGCCCTCGTACGCCTGCGCCAGCGCCGTCGCGTCCCCGGAGAAGCCGAAGTCCCGGTCGGCAGGCAGCTCCGCCGGCAGCCGCCCCTCGGTCACCGCGCGCGCCAGCTCCGGCGCGGCCTGCACCGGGAGGCGTCCGGTGCCGCGGTAGCCGACCCAGTCGGCGTAGCCCTCGGACAGCCACAGCGGGGTGGCCGCGTTGGTGTGGGCGCGGGTGGCGACATGGGTGGTCTCGTGGGTGAGCACGACCTGCCGGCCGACGGGGCCGAGGACGCCGTACGCGTCCGGGTTGACGATGATCCGGTCGGCGGGCGCCCGGCCCGCCCCGGTCTCGCCGGTGGTGACCGCGGCGATGCCCCGGTAGGAGGAGGCGGGCGAGCCGAGCAGCGCGGCCATGCCCTCCAGCGACTTCGGGACGAGCACCACGATCCGTCCGCTCCAGTCCGTGCCCCACGCCTCGGAGACGGCGGGCACCGCGCGGTCCGCGAGCCCGGCGAAGGCCCGCAGCTCCTCCCGGGACTGCCCGACGCCGAGCACCAGGCTGTCCTCGCCGCGCACGGCGGTCACCGTGCCCTGGTCCCACAGCTGTTCGGCGGACTCGGCCGCGGGCCGGTCGGAGACGACCGTCCACCGCCCGCCGGAGTCCCGGGCCAGGGCGAGGGTACGCCCGGCGGTGACGGGGGCGGCGTCGTGTCCGGCGACCCGGTAGCGCAGGTCGACGTCGGCGGTGGCCCGGTCGCCGGTGCGGTCCAGGGAGTTCAGCCGGTACGACCAGGCCGCGAGCGGCACCGCGCGCAGCCGGTCGAAACCCGCGGTCGTGCCGGTCGTGCCGTAGGCCGTCGCGTCGTGGTCGAGGACGGCGGCCGCGCGCCGGTCGAGCAGCTGCTGCACCTCGGCCCGCGCGCTGTCCGTCGCGGGCCGTCCTCCGCACCCCACCAGGGCGACGAGCAGCAGACACAGCGTCACCACCCAGGGCCCTGACGCCCGCCTTCGACCAGCCACCTTTCCGAGGGTACGGGGGCTCCGGCCGGTTCAGACCCGGGTGACCCCCGAGATCGGCATCATCCCGACCGGGTCGTAGCGCACCGGCGCACCCGGATAGGGCGCGTGGATGACCTGGCCGTTGCCCACGTACATGCCGACATGGCTGGCGTCGGAGCGGTAGGTGACCAGGTCGCCGGGCTGCGCCTGGGAGAGCGGGATCTGCCGGCCGGCCGCCCGCTGGGCCTGCGAGGTGCGCGGCAGCGAGACCCCGGCCTGCGCGTACGACCACTGCATCAGGCCGGAGCAGTCGAAGCCGCTGGGCCCGGAGGCGCCCCACACGTACGGCTTGCCGAGCGCGGAGCGGGCGGCGGCGACCGCGGCGGCGGCCCGGCCCGAGACGGGGACGGCGCCGGCGAGGTCGGGCATCTCGTCGCGGCCGGAGCGAGAAGCGCGGTCGAAGGCGGCGCGTTCCTCGTCGGGTAGCGAGTTCAGCAGCTCCCGGGCCTTGGCGAGCTTGCGCTCCACGGCCCGCTTGTGGGAGGCGACGGCCTTGCGGCTCTTCTCCAGCGCGGCGAGCTTCTCGGTGGCCTCCGACCGTTCCTGAGCGAGGTCGCGCAGGGCGGTCTGGAGGTCCTTGAGCCGGCCGGCCTGGTGGACGCTGATCCGGTCCAGGACGGCGGCCTTGTCGAGATAGTCGTCCGGGTCCTCGGAGAACAGCAGGGCCAGCGACGGGTCGACGCCGCCGGAGCGGTACTGGGCGCCGGCCAGCGAACCCAGCGCGTCCCGCATGGTGTTGACGCGCTCCTGCTGCCGGGCGATCCGGTCCTGGGCGCGGCTCACCTCGCCGCGCAGCGCGTCGGCGCGCTCGTCGGCCTTGTTGTAGGCCTCGGTGGCCTTCTCGGCCTCCGCGTAGAGACGGTCGACCTCGGCGCGGGTGTCGTCGTGCGGCGCGGCCGTGGCCGGGACGGCGCCGAGTGCGGCGGCCGCGGCCGACAGAAGAGAGACCGCGACGGTAGCGCCGCGGTCGAGACCGGACGACGGTGCCTGGCGGCGATGGGACCCCACGAGAAGCCGCGCTCCTTCCACTGGCGGACAGGGAAAGCCCCCCGCCGGGTGAGCACCCGGCGTGAGGGAAACGCGGCAGACAGTAGCTTCGTCGGGAGGCGCCGGCCAAAGACCGCCGCGAGCACGCACGGTGATGCCCGGCCTCCGACGCAGGTCATCGGCGGGGCGCGCGGTCAGAGTCCGTCGTGGGGATTCGCCCGTTCGGGGGGCATGGCGTCCCGATCATGGGACGGTTCCGGGCTCAGACCCGGACGCCCCACATGAACGGACCGCCGATGGTGTCCATCGACTCGTAGCGGACCACCGTGCCGGTGCGCGGGGCGTGCAGGACCTGGCCGTTGCCCGCGTAGAGGCCGACGTGGTGCAGGTCGTTGAAGAAGAAGACCAGGTCGCCGACCTGGAGCTCGCTGACCGAGTTGATCCGCGTGCCTATCCCGGACTGGGCCTCGGAGGTGCGCGGGATGGAGACGCCGGCCTGGGCGTAGGCCCAGGAGGTCAGGCCCGAGCAGTCGAAGGACGACGGGCCGGTGGCGCCGTAGACGTACGGCGAGCCGATCTTGCTCTGGGCGGCGGAGAAGGCCGCACCGGCCCGCCCCGAGGCCGAGGCGGCGGGGGTGAGGGCCTGGCGGCCGCTGTCGCGGCTGGCGCGCTCCTCCTCGGCGGCGAGGGCCGCCTTCTCCTGCGCGGTGAGGGTGTTGAGAAGCTTCTGCGCCTCGGCCAGCTTGGCCTGGACTTCCTGCTTCTTCTTGCCCAGTTCGGTGCGGGTGGAGGAGAGGTCCTTCAGCTTCTCGGAGGCCTCGGCGCGCTGCTGGGCGAGTTCGCGCTGCTTCTCCTGGATCTTCTTCAGCGCCTCGACCTGCTGGCCGCTCAACTGGTCGAGCGTGGAGGCCTTGTCGAGGTAGTCGTCCGGGTCGGCGGAGAGGAAGAGCTGCAGCGAGGGATCGATGCCGCCGGAGCGGTACTGGGCGCTGGCCATCGAACCCAGGCCGTCACGCAGCTCGTTGACCTCTTCCTGGCCACGGGCGACGTTGTCCTGGATGGTGGAGATCTCCTTCTGGAGCTTCTCCTGCTTCTCCTTGGCGCCGTTGTACTTCTCGGTGGCCTGCTCGGCCTGCTCGTAGAGCTTGTCGACCTTGGCCTTGACCTCGTCCTTGCTCGGCTTCTCGCTGGGTGCCGCGTTGGCGGCCTGGGAGCCGAGGGCGACGGCAGCGGCGGCTGCGGTGGTCAGCACGGTCACACGGGCGCGACTGGGCTGCTTGGGTCGACGGTGGGACGCCACGGAGGTGAACTCCTTCTTCTGAGTGATCACCCGCTCGGAGGTACGAGCCCAGACCCTAGTGATGTTCTTGTGATCAGTTCAAATCCTCACAAGAAAATTCTCGTCACACAGGGCATTCTTTGCTCACAACTCACAGCGCGTTCATGGCGGTTGACGCTACGTTGCGTGACGGGTCCGTCAATTCGGGCATACAGCCCGTCCGTTGGACCTTCAGGACAGTCGCTTGAGAAGTACCGCGGATGCCACGGGTCGGGCACCGGCCCGGGCCACCCCGTCGGCGACCTCACGGTCGGTGGAGGCGACGATGACCGGACGGCCGGGCGGTTCGGCACGCACCAGCTGGCGGATCAGCTCGTCGGCGGTGACGCCGGGCTTGGAGAACAGCACCCGCACCCCGCGCGGCGGCGCGAGCAGCACCGGCGCGGCCAGCTCGGCCCCGTCGAAGACGCAGGTGACCTCGGCGCCGGTCTGCGCGGCGAGCTGGGAGAGCTGGCCGAGCAGCCTCAGGCGCTGCTTCTCCAGGGGCATCTGGGGATAGCCGGTCTTGGTGACGTTGTAGCCGTCGACGACCAGGTGCGCCTGGGGCAGCGCCAGCAACTGGTCGAGGATCGCCGGGTCGTTCTCGGACAACGCCCGCGCGGCGATGTCCTTCGGGGTCATACGTCCCGGTTCGACCGCGTCCACGGTCTCGGCCGGCCGCACGGACACCGGCGGCAGCGCGAGTTCGCGGCGCAGCCCCTGGGCGGCGTCGAGCAGCGTGTCGAGCAGCAGCCGGACCCGCATATCCTCGACGCTGCGCCCCTCGCGGGCGGCCCGGCGGGTGGCCTCCAGGGCGGCCTCGGCCTCGCCCAGCCGTGCCTTGAGCCGCCGTACCTCGCTCTCGGCGGCGGACACCTGGGCGTGCCCCTCGGCGCGTACGGCCTCCATCTCGCCGTGCACCTTGCGCAGTGCCGCCTCGCCGCGCTTGACGTCGCTGAGCGCGGCCCGCAGTTTGCGGTGAAGCGATTCCGCTTCCTTGCGGGCGCCGTCCAGTTCGGCGCGCAGCCGCTCGGTCTCGGCCCGGGTGTGCTCCCGGGCGGCGGCGAGTTCGGCGCGCAGCCGCTCCAGTTCGGCCCGGTTCTCCTCGTCGGCGCGTTCGGCGTCGGCGCGCTGGGCCTCCTCGCCGGCGGCGGTCACCAGCTTCACCCAGCCGGTGGGGCGCAGGACGTAGGCCGCGGCCGCCACGTCGAGCGGGTCCGCGGCGGGCGGCGGCGAGCCCGCGTCGAGGGCGCCGGCGAGTTCCGGCTGGGCCTCTCGGAACTTCTCGCCGATGCGCTGGCGGAACAGCGGATCGGTCTCCAGTGCCGCGGCCATCGCGTTGCCGGCGAACTTGGCCCGGCGGTTCGGGGCGAACCGGGCGTACTGCCGCAGCTGTGCGGGCAGTTCCGCCACGGTCAGCCCGCCGAAGCCGTCCGCGACGATCTGCACGACCCGGCGGCGCACTCCCTCGGGCAGCGGACGGTCGAGCACCTCAGCGGCGCCGTCGCCCGGCCCCCCGCCTTGTGTCTCCACCATCCGTCACACCCCAATGCCTCTACGGGATCCCCGGCAGGGGACCGCGTCCGCGGGGCCGGGCTCCCGTCAGGAGCCGGCGCCCGGCCTGTCCACGAGTTCGACCTGGTCCACGGCGTTGCACCAGCGGCAGCGCACCGACTCGATGGTCTCACTGACCACCTCGCGCTCCTCGACCTTCGGCTCTCCGGCCAGATCCAGGTGGACGTACTCGACGACCTTCGACGAGCGCGTCACGTCGAAGCGGGTGAGGTTGCCGCAGAGGGTGCAGCGCCACCGCGTCGTGGCGGTCGGCAGGGGAACCGTCATCGTGACTGTTCGCTTTCCTTCTAGTGTCCGTGACACGCCGGTCTTCCCGCGGCGTGTGGCTCGTAACCCTACGGCCTGCCGGGCGCCGGGCGCCCGCCTGTCCACGGCGGCGAGGCGGTCTGTGCGGTTGCGTCCGGTTACGTCATGCTCTGTGTTCGTGATCAGCAACTGGAGGGTGCCGGACTGGCGGACCATCCGCCGGCCGACGGCGCCGGTGACGTACGCACTGATGACCCTGTGCTGCCTGATCTTCCTGGTCGGCCCCGCCTCGGGGCTCAGTCCGGTGTACGGCTCCGGCGACGAGCTGCTCGCCGCGCAGCGGGCCTATTTCCGGCAGTGGGGCGTGGTCCCCGAAGAACTGTTCGAGGGGTCGCCCCGGGCGGCCCTGACCCCCGCCACGGCCTTGTTCGTCCACGGCAGCTGGGTCCATCTGCTCGGCAACATGCTCTTCCTCTACGTCTTCGGGATCATGACCGAGGAGCGCATGGGCCGGGTGCAGTTCACCCTCTTCTACCTCGGCTGCGGCTATCTCGCCCTGCTCGGCTACGCGTGCGCCAACTCCGACTCCGCGCAGTCACTGGTCGGGGCGTCGGGGGCGATCTCGGCGGTCCTCGGCGCGTTTCTGTTCCTGTTCCCGCGGGCGCGGGTGACCAGCCTTCTCCCCTTCCTGTTCTTCCTGCCGCTGCGCTTCCCCGCCTGGCTCGTGCTGCCCTTCTGGGCGGCGCTCCAGTGGATGGCTGCGGGGCGGGCCTCGCAGGGGCCGGGGGTGGCCTATCTGGCCCACCTGGTGGGCTTCGCGCTGGGCCTGCTCTTCGCGTGGGCCCGGTTCGGGCCTGCGACTAGAGTGAAGGCCGCCCCAGCTCCGGCACCCGAGGGAGAGAACCAGCCGTGATCACCGCGATCGTCCTGATCAAGACCAGCGTGGACCGGATCCCCGAGATCGCGGAGTCGATCGCCGCGCTGGACAACGTCAGCGAGGTGTTCTCCGTGACCGGCACCTACGACCTGATCGCCATGGTGCGGGTGAAGGAGCACGAGGACCTCGCGGAGGTCATCCCCGGCCGCATCAGCAAGATCCCCGGCGTGGAGGCCACGGACACCCACGTGGCGTTCCGCACGTACTCCCAGCACGACCTCGAGGCGGCGTTCTCGATCGGCCTGGACAACTAGGTCTCGTACTCGTACGGATCCGGCAGGTCCCGTACGTCTCGTACATGAAGGCTTCTTCATCCGGCGCTCATCCGCACCGCACCGGGCCGGGGGCAGGATCGCAGTCATGGTCTTCACCCGCCGGATCGCGGCCCTCGCCGCCGTCGTGGTGATCCCCCTGGGGATCGCCGCGACCAGTTTCGCCCTCACCGACAGTCCCGAGTCGCCGAAGGTCCCGGCGAAGGTGGAGCTGGACAGCGGCTCCCCCACGCCGACGCCGACCCGCCCGCAGCCGACGCCGACCCCCAGTGACGAGGTCGTCTCCCGGCCTCCGGTGACCGACGACCCCGCGAGTGAGGACGATGACGACGACCGCGGCACCGGCGCCGACGACGACGGCCCCGGCGACGACGGCTGACCGGCCGCGCCGGCGGATCTCCGCCCGCGTCCGCATCCTGCTCTGGCTGCTGCTGGTGATGGCGGTCGCGCTCGCCTCGGTGGCCACCACCACCCGCTCGATCCTGCTGCGCGACACCGACCAGCGGATCGACAACCTGCTCGCGCAGGAGGCCGGCGAGTTCGCCCACTTCGAGGAGGCGGGCGTCGATCCGGAGACCGGCCGCCCGTTCACCGACCCGGCCCGGCTGCTGCGGGTCTTCCTGGAGCGGCAGTACGCCGACCTGGACGAGGAGCTGATCGGCCTGGTGGGGCACCCGGGCGGCACCCCGGCGCAGATCATCCAGCAGCGGGAGATCCCCGTGGCCCTCCCCCTGCACCGGGACGAGGACGCCCGCCGCCGGATCTTCGCCTCCCCCGACTCCAGCGGCACCCTGGACCGGCCGTCCGGCGAGATCCGCTGGGCCAAGGTGACGGTGGCCCGGCCCGGCGGGGAGCCGGAGGCCGCGTTCGTGGTCGCCTTCCACCCGGGCCGCGAGCACGACCGCGCGGACGAGGTGTTCCGGGTGCTGCTCGCCATCTCCGGGGTCGCCCTGCTGATGACGATCGGTATCGCCTGGGTGGTCGCCGGGCGGATCCTGAAGCCGGTCCGGCTGGTGCGCACCGCCGCCGCGCAGCTCACCGAGCAGGACCTGACCCGCCGTATCCCGGTGGCCGGCCGGGACGACGTGGCCGCGCTCGCGGAGACGTTCAACGCGATGCTGGACCGGCTGGAGCGGGCCTTCGCCGTCCAGCGGCAGTTCGTCGACGACGCGGGCCACGAGCTGCGCACCCCGATCACCATCGTGCGCGGCCATCTGGAGCTGATGGGCGACGACCCGGCGGAGCGCGAGGAGACGGTCCGGCTGGTCACCGACGAGCTGGACCGGATGAGCCGGATCGTCGAGGACCTGCTGCTGCTCGCCAAGGCCGAACGCCCCGACTTCGTCAGCCCCGAGCCGGTCCAGCTCGCCGAACTCACCGCCGACGTCTACGTCAAGGCCCGCACCCTGGGCGACCGCGACTGGCAGCTCGCCGAAGTCGCCGACCGGGAGGCGGAGTTGGACCCGCAGCGGATCACGCAGGCGATGGTGCAGCTCGCGCAGAACGCCGTGCAGCACACCGCGCCCGGCCAGACCATCCGCATCGGCTCCCGCGCCGACGGCGAGCGGATCGAGCTGTACGTCGCCGACTCCGGGCCGGGCGTGCGGCCGCAGGACGCCGAGCTGATCTTCGAACGGTTCCGGCGCGGCACCGCCCGGCGCGGGGCGCGCGGCTCCGGCGCCGGTCTCGGCCTGTCGATCGTGAAGGCGATCGCGGAGGGCCACGGCGGCCGGGTCCGGCTGCACCCCACCGAGGGCGGCGGCGCCACCTTCGTACTCACCCTGGAAGAGCCACGCCCATGAACCCGCTGGAAAAGGCACGCCCATGAACCGCATCCTCATCGTCGAGGACGAGGAGCGCATCGCCTCCTTCGTCGAGAAGGGCCTGCGCGCCAACGGCTTCACCACCACCGTCGTCGGCGACGGCGACGCCGCCTACGACTACGCCCTCACCGGCGGCTTCGACCTGGTGGTGCTGGACATCGGCCTGCCGGGCCGGGACGGCTTCACGGTGCTGCGCGAACTGCGCGAGGCGCGGGTGACGGTCCCGGTGATCGTGCTGACCGCGCGGGACTCGGTCCGGGACACGGTGGCCGGCCTGGAGGGCGGAGCCGACGACTGGATGACCAAGCCGTTCCGCTTCGAGGAGCTGCTCGCCCGCGTCCGCCTCCGGCTGCGTACGGCGGCCAGGGCGCCGGAGGTGACGGTGCTGCGGTCGGGGTCGCTCAGCCTGGACCTGCGCACCCGCCGGGCCCGCTCCGGGGACCGCACGGTCGATCTGACGGCCCGTGAATTCGTGCTGCTGGAGCTGTTCCTGCGCCATCCCGGGCAGGTACTGTCCCGCGAGCAGATCCTCTCCCACGTCTGGGGCTACGACTTCGACCCCGGCTCCAACATCGTGGACGTGTACGTCCGGGCGCTGCGCAAGAAGCTCGGCGCGGAGCGGGTGGAGACGGTCCGCGGGATGGGGTACCGGCTGCCCGCCGGGTGAAGTTTCCCTCATGTGCGGCTCATCGATGGCTCACCGCCCGCCGGGACGCTCGTGATGTGACCCTGACTCCCCGTCTCACCGTGGCCCTGTGTGCGGCGCTCTCCCTGTGCGCGCTGCTCGCGGTGCCCGTCACCTTCCCCGGCCTGAGCGGGGACGCGCGCCTCACCCTCGCCGTGTTCGCGCTGGCGACCTGCGCCTGGATCGGCACACCGATCGACGACACGTACATCGCGCTGGGCGCCGGACTCGCGCTGACGGCGACCGGGGTGATCAGCAGCGACACCCTCTTCGGCACCCTCGGCGACTCCACCGTCTGGCTGCTGATCTGCGCCTTCGTCCTGGCGGCGGCGGTGACGCGGACCGGGCTCGCGGGCCGGGCGGCGGCCTTCCTGGTCGGCGGCGCGCGGACCGTACGGCAGCTGGTGCACCTGACCACGGCCGCGCTGGTCGTCACGGCGTTCGCGGTACCGGCCACCTCCGGCCGGGCCGCGCTCGCGCTGCCGGTGTTCCTGGCGCTCGCCAAGGCCCTCGCCGACCGGAAACGACTGGTCGTGATGCTGGCGCTGCTCTTCCCGACCGTGATCCTTCTGTCGGCGGTGGCGACCCTGATCGGTGCGGGAGCGCATCTGATCACCGTGTCGGTGCTGTGGGAGGCCACCGGGCAGCGCATCGGGTTCGTGGAGTGGCTGCTGCTGGGCCTGCCGCTGGCGGTGGCGTCCTCCCACCTGGCCGCGGAGACCGTCCTGTTGACGACCACCCGGCGCGCCGACCGCGAGGGCCCGGTCCGCATCACCCCCGAGCAGATCCAGCGGCACAGCGACACCCCGGTCACCGGCCCCTGGACGCAGGCCGAGACCCGCTGCGCCGCGCTGCTGGCCACGGTCGTGCTGCTGTGGTGCAGCGAGCCGCTCCACCGGGTGCCGCCCGCCGTCGTCGCGCTGATCGGCGCGGTCGTCGCCGCCTCCCCCGCCCTGGGCACCGTACGGCTGAAGGACGCGCTGAAGACGGTCCCGTGGTCGCTGCTGCTCTTCATGGCCGCGACGATGGCGATGGGCGTCGCGCTCGCCGACTCGGGCGCGGCGAAGTGGCTGGTCTCCGGGCTGCCGTCGGCGGTGGGGCCGCTGCTCTTCCTGACGATCGTGATCGCGGTCAGTACGGCGGCCCACCTGGTGCTCCAGTCCCGTTCCGCCCGCTCCTCCGTCCTGGTCCCGCTGGTGGTGGCCGCCGCCGTGGGCGCCGGGGTCAACCCGGTCGCCGCCGCCCTCGCCTCCACCGCCGCAGCGGGGTTCTGCCACACCCTCCCCGCCTCCGCCAAGCCGGTGACGCTCTTCGCGGAGATCCCCGGCATCCCCACCTACACGCCGCGCGACCTGCTGCGCCTGTCCGCCGTACTGGCCCCGCTGACCGCCGGCCTCGTCCTGCTCTTCGCCGTGGCGGTGTGGCCATGGCTCGGCGTACCCGTGACCCCCTAGGAGACCTGCCATGCTGACCCGAGTCGTCGTAGCCCCCAGCGGCTTCAAGGAGTCGCTGTCCGCCCAGGCCGCCGCCGACGCCATCGCGGACGGGGTCCGCCGGGTGCTGCCGGGCGCCGAGATCGATCTGGTGCCGCTGGTGGACGGCGGTGAGGGCACGGCCGTCGCGCTGGCCGCGGCCACCGGCGGGCGGCTGGTCGCGCTGCCCGCCACCGGCCCGGTCGGCGACCGGCTCGGCACCCACTTCGCGCTGCTCGGCGGCGCCGGGGACACCGCACTCGTGGAGATGGCGGCGGTCGCCGGGCTCTCCCTCGTCCCGCACTCCCTGCGCGACCCGGGCGCCACCACCACCTACGGCGTCGGCGAGCTGATCCGCGCCGCGCTCGACACCGGCGTACGGCGGATCCTCGTCGGCTGCGGCGACTCCGGCACCTCCGACGGCGGCGCGGGCGCGCTCCAGGCACTCGGCGCCCGCCTCCTCGACGCGGACGGCTTCGAACTACCGCCGGGCGGCCGGGAGTTGCTCCGGCTGCACCGTATCGACCCGTCAGGCCTCGACCCCCGCCTGCGCGAGACGGAACTCCTGGTCGCCTGCAACCCGTACAACGTCCTGTGCGGCGAGCGCGGCGTGGCCCGGGTCTTCGGACCGCAGAAGGGGGCGACGCCCGCGCAGGTCGAGCACCTGTCGGCCGGTCTGGAGAACTGGGCCTACGTCCTCACCCGCGACCTCGGGGTCACGCACACCGACCTGCGCACCGGCCCCGGCACCGGCGCCTCCGGCGGCCTCGGCGCGGGCCTCGCCGCGCTCGGCGCCCGGCTGCTGCCCCGCTTCGACGTCCTCCTCGGCCACCTCGACCTGGACGCCCGGCTGGCCCGCGCCGACCTGGTCGTCACCGCCGAGGGTGCCCTCGACCACCAGACCCCGCGCGGCAAGGTACCGGCGGAGGTGGCCCGCCGGGCGAAGCTCCACGGCCGTCCCGTCCTCGCCCTGGCCGGCACGCTCGGCGAGGGGGCGCACGAGGTGCCGGGCGTGGACGCGTTCAGCGGGATCCTGCCCGCGCCGATGGCCCTGGCGGAGGCACTCGTCCGGGCCGGCGAACTGCTCACCGACGCCACCGAACGCGCCCTGCGGATGATCCTGCTGGGCGCCCGGCTACCGGCTCACGCGGAGGTGTCCGGCACGCAACGCCCGTCCTCCGTACGGTAGTTCCACTTCGCGCCGTCCCGGACCAGCTCCGTCACCGCGGTCACGAACCGCTCCACGTGCTCGTCCGGCGTGCCCGCGCCGAAGCTGACGCGGATGGCGTTGAGGGACTTCTCGCCGGGCGCGGCCTCGGGGGCGCCGCACTCGCCCTGCGTCTGCGGGTCGCTGCCGAGGAGGGTGCGCACGAGGGGGTGGGCGCAGAACAGGCCGTCGCGGACGCCGATGCCGTACTCGGCGGAGAGCGCGGCGGCGAAGTGGGAGCTGTTCCAGCCGTCGACGACGAAGGAGATGACGCCGACGCGCGGGGCGTCGTCGCCGAAGAGGGAGAGGACGCGCACCTCGGGCACCTCGGCGAGCCCGCTGCGCACCTTCTCGATCAGGTACCGCTCACGGGCGACCAGGCTGTCGAACCCGGCCTCGGTGAGGGCCTTGCAGGCGGAGGCGATGGCGTAGGCGCCGATCACGTTCGGGGAGCCCGCCTCGTGCCGGGCGGCCGTCTCGTGCCACTCCACGTCCACGCCGCCGTCCTCGCGCCGGGTCACCCTGCGGCTGGCGCCGCCGCCCGCGAGGTACGGCTCGGCCTCGCGCAGCCAGTCGGCGCGGCCCGCGAGCACACCGGAGCCGAACGGGGCGTACAGCTTGTGCCCGGAGAAGGCGACCCAGTCGACGTCCAGGTCACGGACGCTCACCGGGTGGTGCGGCGCCAGCTGCGCGGCGTCCAGCACGATCCGGGCGCCGTGCGCGTGCGCCGCCGCGGCCAGCTCCCGTACGGGCCACAGCTCGCCGGTGACGTTGGAGGCGCCGGTGACGCAGACCAGCGCCGGGCCGTAGGGGTCGCGGTCGGCGAGGGCGCGCTCCAGGGTCGCCACCGCCTCGGCCGGGGTGCGCGGCGCGTCCAGGTAGGTGACCTGGGCGTTCTTCCAGGGCAGCAGGGAGGCGTGGTGCTCGGTCTCGAAGACGAAGACCCGGCAGTCGGCGGGCAGCGCGGCGGCGAGCAGGTTGAGCGAGTCGGTGGTGGACCGGGTGAAGACGACCTGGTCGCCGTCGCGGCAGTCGAGGAAGTCGGCGACGGTCTTCCGGGCGTTCTCGAAGAGGTCTGTGGACAGCTGGGAGAGGTAGCCGGCCCCGCGGTGCACGCTGCCGTAGTAGGGCGCGTACGCGGCGACGTCGTCCCAGACCCGCTGAAGCGCCGGCGCGCTGGCGGCGTAGTCGAGCGCGGCGTAGGTGACCTCGCCACCGGTGACGAGCGGGACGGTGACATCCCGGCCCAGAACGGGCAGAGGGGCACAAACGGACTGGTCGGCGGCAGCGGTGGAGACAGACATGGGGAACTCCCGTGAGACAGAGGAGGAAAGGAAAGAAAAGGGGTGTGCGGAGGCGGGGCTCGGCGGCCCTATCGCATTCGCTTGCTCACGGAAGGCTCCCTCGAACGACCAGGACCCCTGGTTTGCGAGGGGTCCGCGCTTGCCGTAGGCCTTGCTGCCGTACGGCCTGGTCTTCACCCGGGGCACCCCGCCACGGACGGAGGGTTGCCGGACAGTCGGCCGGGGCCTCATGACTGTCACTCATGACCTGGTACAGGAACGTAGACGAAATGATCGTCGTCCCGCAACCCGTGTCCGGATTACGGGACGACCGTCGTGGAGCGTTACGCGTTGCTCGCCGCCACCCAGCGGTCCAGCGTCCGCCGTGCCGCGCCCGAGTCGATGGACTCGGCCGCCCTGTCCATCCCGGCGCGGATCTGCTCCGCCAACGGGGCGTCAGTGGGGTGCAGGGCCACCAGCGCGGCCGCCGAGTTCAGCAGCACCGCGTCCCGGACCGGGCCGGTCTCACCGTCCAGCAGACGGCGGGCGACCTCGGCGTTGTAGGAGGCGTCCGCGCCGCGCAGCGCCTCGACCGGGACCAGCTCGATGCCGACGTCCCGCGGGTCGAAGGTCTCCTCGGCGACCTTGCCGTCGCGGACGATCCACACCCGGGAGGTGGAGGTGGTGGTCAGCTCGTCGAGGCCGTCGTCACCGCGGAAGACCAGCGAGGAGTTGCCGCGCTCGGCGAAGACGCCCGCGACGATCGGCGCCATCCGCAGATCCGCGACACCCACCGCCTGGGCCTTCACCCGGGCCGGGTTGGTCAGCGGGCCGAGGAAGTTGAAGGTCGTGCGGATGCCCAGCTGGCCGCGGGCCGCCGCCACATGACGCAGCGCCGGGTGGAACTTCACCGCGAAGCAGAAGGTGATGCCCGCCTCCTCGGCGACCTCGGCCACCCGCCGCGGCGTCAGCTGCAGATTGACGCCCAGCTTCTCCAGCACGTCGGAGGCGCCGGACGCCGAGGACGCGGCCCGGTTGCCGTGCTTGACCACCTTGGCGCCGGTGCCGGCCACGACGATGGAGGACATCGTGGAGATGTTCACCGTCCTGGCGCCGTCGCCGCCGGTGCCGACGATGTCGACGGTCTCGCCGGGCACCTCGATCACATTGGCGTGCGCGTACATCGCCCGGACGAGCCCGGCGATCTCCTCGACCGTCTCGCCCTTGGCCCGCAGCGCCACCGCGAACCCGGCGATCTGCGCGTCGGTCGCCTCACCGCGCATGATGCGGTCCATCGCCCAGGCGGTGTCCTCGGCGCTCTGGTCCCGGCCCTCCAGCAGACCGTTCAGCACCACGGGCCAGGAACGGCCCGCCGCGGTGTCGCCTCCAGCGGGGGTCACAGCGCTCATCAGCCGCTCCTGATCGTCGTAGAACACACGGAACACCACTCGGTGTGATTCCAGCCTATCCAGCCCCGGGCACGGCGAAGGGCCCCCGTCCGAACACCGGACGGGGGCCCTTCGACCGTGGCGTGGCGAACGCAGCGATCAGTGGTGGCCGTGGCCGCTCGTGATCTCCTTGTACTCCTCGACAGTCGGCTTGGGGATCTGGGAGTCCTCGCCGAAGTACGCCTGGCTCAGCTTGGCGCGCAGCTTCTCGGAGCCCTTCACCTTGCGCTCGACACCGTTCTCGTCGACCGTCGGGCCGATCTGGGCCGGCTCGTACTGCTCGTGCGCCGTGAGGGTGTAGAGGGCCTCCTGGCTGAGCGGCTCGTGCACCTCGATGAACTCACCGTGCGGCAGGCGCTTGATGGTGCCGGTCTCACGACCGTGCAGCACCTTGTCCTTGTCCCGGCGCTGCAGGCCGAGGCAGATCCGCTTGGTGACGATAAAGGCGATGATCGGGCCGGCGAAGAAGCCGATCCGGACGAACCAGGTCACGGCGTTGATCGACAGGTGGAAGTGGGTGGCGATCAGGTCGTTGCCACCACCGACCAGCGTGATCATGTACATCGTGATCCAGGCGACGCCGAACGCGGTACGCGTCGGGGCGTTGCGCGGGCGGTCCAGGATGTGGTGCTCGCGCTTGTCGCCGGTGACCCAGGACTCGATGAACGGGTAGACCGCGAGCGCCACCAGGACCAGACCGAAGAGGACCAGCGGGATGAACACGCCCAGGACGAGCGTGTGACCCCAGATGTTGACCTCCCAGCCCGGGAAGTAACGGATCAGACCCTCGGCGAAGCCCATGTACCAGTCGGGCTGGGCGCCGGTGGACACCTGGTCCGGCCGGTAGGGGCCCATCGCCCAGATCGGGTTGATCTGCGCGATCGCCGCGATGGCCGCGATGACACCGAAGACCAGGAAGAAGAAGCCTCCGGCCTTGGCCATGTAGACCGGCAGCAGCGGCATGCCGACGACGTTCTTGTTGGTCTTTCCGGGGCCCGCGAACTGCGTGTGCTTGTGGTAGAAGACCAGGATCAGGTGGGCCACCACGAGGCCGAGCATGATGCCCGGCAGCAGCAGGATGTGGATCGAGTAGAAGCGGGCCACGAAGTCGGTGCCCGGGAACTCCCCGCCGAACAGGAACATCGACAGGTACGTGCCGATGATCGGCGTCGACAGGATCGCGCCCTGCGTGAAGCGGACACCGGTGCCGGAGAGCAGGTCGTCCGGGAGCGAGTAGCCGGTGAAACCGGTGAACATGCCCAGGACGAACAGCAGGAAGCCGAACAGCCAGTTGATCTCACGCGGCTTGCGGAACGCGCCGGTGAAGAACACGCGCATCATGTGCACGAACATCGCGGCGAGGAAGATCAGCGCCGCCCAGTGGTGGATCTGCCGGATCAGCAGACCGCCGCGGACGTCGAAGCTGATGTCCAGCGTCGAGGCGAACGCCTCCGACATGAGCTGGCCCTGCAGCGGCACGTACGAGCCGTGGTACTCCACCTCGTTCATCGACGGGTGGAAGAACAGCGTCAGATACACACCCGTGAGGATGATGATCAGGAAGCTGTAGAGCGCGACCTCACCCAGCATGAACGACCAGTGGTCGGGGAAGATCTTGCGCATGTTGGCCTTGGCCAGGGAGTAGATCCCCAGCCGGCCGTCGGCCCAGTCGGCGACGCGCTCGCCGGCCGGTGCCTTCCCGCGAGAGCGGGACTCGGGGGTTTCTGTAGTGCTCATCCGCGCTCCCAGAAAGCAGGACCGACGGGCTCTTCGAAGTCGCCAAGCGCCTGAAGGTAGCCCTCGTCGTTCACGCCGATGCGCAGCTGCGGAAGGGCGTGGCCGGCCGGGCCGAAGATCACTCGGGCACCGTCGGACAGGTCGAAGGTGGACTGGTGGCAGGGGCAGAGCACGTGGTGCGTCTGCTGCTCGTACAGGGAGATCGGGCAACCGACGTGGGTGCAGATCTTCGAGTACGCCACGATGCCCTCGTGCGACCACTCGAGCTCGCGCTTGTCCTTGATGTCCTCCGGCTGGAGCCGGACGATCATCAGGGCCGCCTTGGCGATCTCGTTCTGGAAGTCGTGGTCGTGCTCCTCCAGGCCCTCGGGCATGGCGAAGGTGAGCGAACCGACGGCGACGTCCGACGGACGCAGCGGCTCGTGCGTGTTCATGTTGACCAGCAGCTTGCCCTTGGACCACAGCGTGTGGCGGAGCTTGGTCTCGGGGAGCGGGCCGAGGTCGCGCAGCAGGACGACACCGGACAGCGGCACCAGCGCCACCGCACCGAACATCGTGTTGCGGATCAGCTTGCGGCGGCCGAGCTGCGACTCCTTGGCGCCCTGCTTGAAGTCGGCGTGCACCTGGGCACGGACGTCGGCGGGGGCCTCGATCGGGTGCCGCTCCTGGACCAGCTCCTCGTCGGACATCAGGGTGCGGCCCCAGTGGACCGCGCCCGCGCCGATGCAGAACAGCGCGATACCCAGGGTCAGACCGAGGGCGAAGTTCAGGGCGCTGAGGTGACCGATCGGGAAGACGAAGATCGACTTGTCGATCGGGATGGTCACGTACGAGACGATGAAGCCGATGGTGGCCAGCATCGACACCGTGAACAGCAGGGCGACCGCGCGCTCGGACCGCTTGGCGGCCCGCTCGTCGATGTCCTGGATCCGGTGCTCGTGGGGCGGCAGGCCGGGATCGGCGAACGGGTCCTTCTCGTCCGCGACCGCTACGGCGCGGTCCTGCTCTGCGGGCAGGTTCTCTTCTGGAATGTCTTGGCTACTCATGACTTCTTGGCCTTTGCGGTCCGAGCGGCGACCCAGACGGCGACCGCGATCAGCGAGCCCAGACCGAAGACCCACGAGAACAGGCCCTCACTGACCGGCCCGAGGCCGCCCAGCTCCATGCCGCCCGGGTTCTCGGTCTCGTCGCTGTTGACCGCCTCCAGGTACGCGATGATGTCCTTCTTGTTCTGCTCGGACAGCGTCGTGTCGGGGAAGGAGGGCATGTTCTGCGGGCCGGTCTGCATGGCCTCGTAGATGTGCTTGGGGTCCACGCCCTCGAGGGTCGGCGCGTACTTGCCCTTGGTGAGCGCACCGCCCTTGCCGGTGAAGTTGTGGCACTGCGCGCAGTTGGTGCGGAACAGCTCGCCACCCTTGGCGATGTCCGCGCCCTCCGGGCCGTACTGCTCCTCGGTCGGCACGGACGGACCGGCACCCAGCGAGGAGATGTACGCCGCGAGCTGGTCGATCTCGGCCTGGGTGTAGATGTTCTTCTTCCGCGGGACCTGGGCGCCCTGGGAGGTCGCGGCCGGCATACGGCCGGTGCCGACCTGGAAGTCGACGGCCGCCGCGCCCACGCCGACCAGGCTCGGACCGTCGGAGGTGCCCTGACCGCCGGTGCCGTGGCAGCTGGCGCAGCCGACGGCGTAGAGCTTCTTGCCCTCGTCGATGGCGAGGGACTGGGCGGTGGTTTCATCGGCCTGCGCCTTGCCCGCGGGTGCGAACGCGGCGTACAGCCCCCCGGTAGCCGCCAGCGCGAGGAGTAGGACGACGACCGCCGCCAGCGGATGGCGTCGTCGTGCGGAGAGCTTTTTCACGGATTACCCCGGTGTCAGGATCTTCTGCGTCGATGCTTCTGGGATGTGCGTTTCTTCGGAACGCGCGAGGGATCGGGTCCGGCTACTTGATCATGTAGATCGTGGCGAAGAGGCCGATCCAGACGACATCGACGAAGTGCCAGTAGTAGGACACGACGATGGCGGCGGTCGCCTGCTCGTGGGTGAACCTCCGGGCCGCGTAGGTACGGCCCAGGACCAGCAGGAAGGCGATGAGACCGCCCGTCACGTGCAGGCCGTGGAAGCCGGTGGTCAGGTAGAAGACCGAGCCGTAGGGGTCGGAGGAGAGCGAGAGGCCCTCGTGCTTGACCAGCTCGGTGTACTCGTACACCTGGCCGCCGATGAAGATCGCACCCATGATGAAGGTGACGATGAACCAGCCCCGGAGCTTCTTCACGTCACCGCGCTCGGCGGCGAACACGCCGAGCTGGCAGGTGAGGGAGGAGAGCACCAGGATCGTGGTGTTCGTCGCCGAGAACGGGAAGTTCAAGGCGTCCGCCTTCTCACTCCAGAACTCGGGTCCTGTCACCGATCGCAGGGTGAAGTACATCGCGAAGAGGGCCGCGAAGAACATCAGCTCGGAACTCAGCCAGATGATCGTTCCGACGCTGACGAGGTTCGGCCGGTTGACCGACGGGTGCGCGTGCCCGGTATCTACTGTCGTTGCTGTCGCCACGACCGACATTATGTCGGTCGCTTATCCCGCCCTCACTCCGGGGGGTGCCGTTCGGAGTGTTGCCCTGGGCCATACCGGTGTTGACGTGGTGTTCATGGGAGTAGCATCCGGGCCTACGGGCCTTTCCGTACGACGCCGAAGTCACGGAGGAAGCTATGCAGCCGACCGCCACGGTGCTGGTCTACAGCGACGACTCCAACACCCGCGAGCAGGTACGGCTCGCCTGCGGGCGCCGGCCGGCTCCCGATGTTCCCGTGGTGGAGTTCGTGGAGTGTGCGACTCCGGGGGCTGTGCTGAGGGAGCTGGACAAGGGCGGGATCGACGTCTGCGTGCTGGACGGGGAGGCCGTGCCGATGGGGGGTATGGGGCTGTGCCGGCAGATCAAGGACGAGGTGTTCGCGTGTCCGCCGGTGTTGTTGCTGATGGGGCGGCCGCAGGACGCGTGGCTGGCTACGTGGAGCCGGGCTGAGGCGGCGGTGACGTTGCCGGTGGATCCGGTGGAGTTCGCTTCGGCGTTGGCGTCTCTGTTGCGCCAGAAGAAGCTTCTGAGCGCCTAGCAGCTCGGGAGGGGCGGGGTCGCATATCGATACGGCCCCGCGCCCCTGAAGCCATCACACCGCCGTCGGTCGGAGCCTTGCCGTTTCTTCCGGTTTCGGCGTCTCCGGCTTGCCGGCTGTCAGGGCGCTGCCCTCTCGCCACTTCTTCCAGGTGAGGTTCCAGTCGCCGAAGCCGTTGCCGAAGGGTTCCATCGTGTTGCCGTAGGAGTTGACGACCTGGACGAGGTCGCCTTCGCGGACGTTCTCGAAGAACCAGGCGGCGTTGGTGGTGTTCATGCCGGTGCAGCCGTGGCTGACGTTGGCGTAGCCCTGGTCGCCGACGGACCAGGGGGCGGCGTGGACGTACTCGCCGCTCCAGGTGACGCGGGTGGCGTAGTAGACGGGCAGGTCGTACGACTCGTCGGTGCCCTCGGCGATGCCGACGGTGGTGCCGCGCATGCGTACGAAGTACTCCTTGGCGAGCACCACCTTGACCCCGTTGCGGGTCTCGAAGCCGGGCTTGCCGGTGGTGACCGGGATGGACTTGATCTCCTTGCCGTTCTTGTAGATGGTCATCCGGTGGGACGAGGCGTCCGTGACGGCGAGGACGGCGTCGCCGGTGGTGATCCTCAGGGGCTTGGCCGTGCCGCCCCACAGCCGGTCGCTGATCTTGATGCCCTCCAGGTTGCTGTGGACCTGGATGGTGGCGTGGGTGGGCCAGTAGTCCTTGGGACGGTAGTGGAGTTCCTTGTCGTTCACCCAGTGCCAGGCGCCGTCCGTGGCGGGCGTGGACTGCACCTTGAGTGCGCGCTCGACGATCGCGCGCTGTGCCCTGTCCTTGACCGCGCCGCTGAGGTTCGCGGTGATGGGCTGGCCGACGCCGTACGTGCCCGCCTTGGGGCCGAAGGTGACGTCCAGCCGCTTCTTGGTGACGGGCTTGCCGGTGTCGAGGACCAGGACCCGGCGGCCGGGCCTGCCGTCCTCGTCCTCCGTGCTCACCCGGACCGTGTAGCGGGCGCCTGCGGCCAGCGGGGAGGTGGAGTGCCAGCGGCCGCCGTCGGCGGAGAGTTCGCCCGCCAGATGGCGGCCGGCCGCGTCCACGGCCGTGACGTCCGTGATGCGCCCGTCGGAGACCTCGGCGGTGACCTCCAGGGGCTTGTCCGGGTCGGCCTTCTTCCCGCCGCCGGTGGGGCTGTTGAAGGAGATCTGGTCCGTCGCGTCGTACGGCGCGGCCGACAGCGGGTTTCCGTCGCCGCCGCAGGAGGTGACGACCGGGCCGAGGGCCATCACGAGCAGGGCGCAGGCGATGACGGTACGAGTACGCGGTGTGTGGCTCATGAATTCACGCTAGGGAGATTCGTCAACCACTGCGCGCGGGGAAACCCGGCCGGGGGACGGCAATTGCTGCGAAAGCGTGAACCCGGACCCTCCTGACGGAGTGTCCGGGTTCCATGGCGCTCGACGTGTGCTACTGGGTGCGGTTCTCACCGCGGTAGTACTCGAAGACCCAGCCCCAGACGCCGATCAGGATCAGCGGGGCCGAGAAGTACATCAGCCACCAGCCGATGGCGATGCTCAGGAAGGCGAGCGCGCCACCGATGGCCAGGGACAGCGGCTGCCAGCTGTGCGGGCTGAAGAAGCCCAGCTCGCCCGCGTCGTCCGCGACATCGGCGTCCAGGTCGTCCTGGGCACCGACGTCGACCCGCCGGGCGGTGAAGCCCAGGTAGAAGCCGATCATGATGGCCAGGCCGAAGGCCAGGAAGAGGGCGGTCGTGCCGGCCGGCTCCTTCGACCACACGCCATAGACGATCGCCATGGCGAGGATGAAGACGCTCAGCCACATGAACATCTTGCCCTGGATCTTCACTTGCCGGCCTCCTTGCTACCAGCGAGCGCGCTCTGGCCGTGACCCAGCTGCTCCAGTGCGGCGATGTCGGGGTGGTGCAGGTCGAACGCCGGGGATTCGCTGCGGATCCGCGGCAGGGTGAGGAAGTTGTGCCGCGGCGGCGGGCAGGAGGTCGCCCACTCGAGGGAGCGGCCGTAGCCCCACGGGTCGTCGACGCCGACCGGCTTGCCGTACTTGGCCGTCTTCCAGACGTTGTAGAAGAACGGCAGGATCGACGCGCCGAGGACGAACGAGCTGATCGTGGAGATCGTGTTCAGGGCGGTGAACCCGTCGGCCGCCAGGTAGTCGGCGTAACGGCGCGGCATGCCCTCGGCGCCCAGCCAGTGCTGGACCAGGAAGGTGCCGTGGAAGCCGACGAACAGCGTCCAGAAGGTGATCTTGCCGAGCCGCTCGTCGAGCATCTTGCCGGTGAACTTCGGCCACCAGAAGTGGAAGCCGGAGAACATCGCGAAGACGACCGTGCCGAAGACCACGTAGTGGAAGTGGGCCACCACGAAGTACGAGTCGGAGATGTGGAAGTCCATGGGCGGCGAGGCCAGGATGACACCGGTCAGACCACCGAAGGTGAAGGTGATCAGGAAGCCGGTCGCCCAGAGCATCGGCGTCTCGAAGGACAGCGAGCCCTTCCACATCGTGCCGATCCAGTTGAAGAACTTCACACCGGTCGGGACGGCGATGAGGAACGTCATGAAGGAGAAGAACGGCAGCAGCACACCGCCGGTGACGTACATGTGGTGCGCCCACACGGTCACGGACAGACCGGCGATGGCGATGGTCGCCGCGACCAGACCCCAGTAGCCGAACATCGGCTTGCGGGAGAAGACCGGGATGACCTCACTGATGATGCCGAAGAACGGCAGGGCGATGATGTACACCTCTGGGTGTCCGAAGAACCAGAAGAGGTGCTGCCACAGCAGTGAACCGCCGTTGGCCGGGTCGAAGATGTGCGATCCGAACTTGCGGTCCGCCTCCAGGGCGAACAGCGCGGCCGCCAGGACCGGGAAGGCCAGCAGGACCAGGACACCGGTCAGCAGGACGTTCCAGGTGAAGATCGGCATGCGGAACATGGTCATGCCCGGCGCGCGCATGCAGATGATCGTGGTGATGAAGTTGACCGAGCCGAGGATGGTGCCGAAGCCGGAGAAGGCCAGACCCATGATCCACATGTCGGCGCCGGCGCCCGGCGAGCGGATCGCGTCCGACAGCGGGGTGTAGGCGAACCAGCCGAAGTCGGCCGCACCCTGCGGGGTGAGGAAGCCGCCCACCGCGATCAGCGAGCCGAACAGGTAGAGCCAGTAGGCGAACATGTTCAGCCGCGGGAAGGCGACGTCGGGGGCACCGATCTGGAGCGGCATGATCCAGTTCGCGAAACCGGCGAACAGCGGCGTCGCGAACATCAGCAGCATGATCGTGCCGTGCATCGTGAACGCCTGGTTGAACTGCTCGTTCGACATCATCTGCAGGCCCGGACGGGCCAGCTCGGCGCGCATGAAGAGCGCCATGACGCCGCCGATGCAGAAGAAGGCGAACGACGTGACCAGATACAGGGTGCCGATCGTCTTGTGGTCGGTGGTCGTCAGCCACTTCACCACGACGTTGCCGGGCTGCTTGCGCCGGACCGGAAGCTCATTCTCGTAGGTGCCGGCCTCGGGGGCACCTTGAGGTTCGTTGACGATGCTCACAGGTTGTTCGTCTCCCGGTTCTTCTCGTGGCTCGTCTGCGCGATGCCGGCGGGAACGTAACCGGTCTGCCCCTTCTTGGCGAGGTCCTTGAGGTGCTGCTCGTAGCGCTCAGGGGAGACGACCTTCACGTTGAACAGCATCCGGGAGTGGTCGACGCCGCACAGCTCGGCGCACTTGCCCAGGAAGGTGCCCTCGTGGTTGGGGGTCACCTGGAAGGCGTTGGTGTGGCCCGGGATGACGTCCTGCTTCATCAGGAACGGCACCACCCAGAAGGAGTGGATGACGTCCCGCGAGGTCAGGACGAAGCGGACCGTCTTGCCCTCCGGCAGCCACAGCGTCGGACCGGGGTTGCCCGTCTGCGGGTTGCGCTCACCCGGCGTACCGCAGGTGTAGACACCGCCCGCGTTGTCCGGGAAGTCCTTCTTGTAGCGGTCCGGGACCGCTTCCAGTTCCTTGGCGGTCTTGGCGTCGCCGGTGGAACCCTCGACGTTCTCGATGTAGTTGAAGCACCAGCTCCACTGGAAGCCGACCACGTTGACCGTGACGTCCGGCTTCTTGTCCATGCTGAGAAGCTTCGACTCGTCGCGGGCCGTGAAGTAGAAGAGGACCGAGACGATGATGATCGGTACGACCGTGTACAGCGCCTCGATGGGCACGTTGTACCGGGTCTGCGGAGGGATCTCCACCTTGGTGCGGCTGCGCCGGTGGAAGATGGCACTCCAGAGGATCAAGCCCCACACCAGCACGCCGACGGCGAGCGCGGCAGCCCAGGAGCCCTGCCACAGGGAGAGGACGATCGGCGCCTCTTCCGTGGTGGGGGTGGGCATGCCAAGGCGGGGGAAGTCCTCCCATGTGCAACCGGTGGCGGTCGCCAGGACCAGGCCCGCGGTCAGTGCCTGCAGCAGCTTCCGCCGCATCGGGCGCCGCGGCGAGCGGTCGGAGCCGTTGGGACTCACGTAGCGCCTTCCCGAGAGTCTCGCCCGCGCGGATCGGCTGCGGCCTGGCCTTCTCGCTGGTCGGTCGCCGCCCTGCGTCGGGCAGGGGTTTGGATGTTTATGCGGACCAAACCCTAGCCCACCCTCTCCGAGGGTTCGCGGGGAGGGGTACCTACTCGGTGGGGTGGTTCGCTGGTTTGGCGGCTGCGGGTGGTTTGTGGCTGGTCGCGCAGTTCCCCGCGCCCCTTGAGGTCAGCTGCCCCGCTGGAGTTTTACCGTTGCCGTATGGCCTACTTCGATGCCGCTTCCGCTGCTCCGCTCCATCCCGTCGCCCGTCAGGCGTTGTTGGCCTCTTTGGATGAGGGGTGGGCTGATCCTGCGCGGTTGTACCGGGAGGGGCGTCGGGCTCGGATGTTGCTGGACGCGGCCCGCGAGGCCGCTGCCGAGGCCGTCGGATGTCGGCCGGACGAGCTGGTGTTCACGTCCTCCGGGACGCGTGCGGTGCACTCCGGGATCGCGGGTGTGCTGGCGGGCCGGCGGCGGGTCGGACGCCACCTGATCGTGTCAGCGGTCGAACACTCCTCTGTGCTCCACGCCGCCGAGACGCACGAGGCGGACGGCGGCACGGTCACCCGGGTGGGGGTGCGGCGTACGGGTGAGGTGGCGGTCGAGGAGTACGCCGGCGCGCTTCGGCCGGACACCGCGCTGGCGTGTCTGCAGTCCGCCAACCACGAGGTGGGGACCGTGCAGCCGGTGGCCGAGGTGGCCGAGGCCTGCCGGGCGGCCGGGGTGCCGCTGCTGGTGGACGCGGCGCAGTCGCTGGGCTGGGGTCCGGTCGCGGGCGACTGGTCGCTGCTGACCGCGAGCGCCCACAAGTGGGGCGGGCCGTCGGGAGTGGGGCTGCTCGTCGTCCGCAAGGGGGTGCGGTTCGCGCCGCAAGGGCCGGTGGACGAGCGGGAGTCGGGCCGGTCCGCCGGGTTCGAGAACCTCCCGGCGATCGTCGCCGCGGCGGCCTCGCTGCGGGCGGTGCGGGCGGAGGCGGACGCCGAGGCGGTACGGCTGCGGGAGCTGACGGAGCGGATCCGGGCCCGGGTGCCGGAGCTGGTGCCGGACGTGGAGGTGGTGGGCGAGCCGGAGCGGCGGCTGCCGGGGATCGTCACCTTCTCCTGTCTCTATGTCGACGGGGAGACGCTGCTGCACGAGCTGGACCGGGAGGGTTTCTCGGTTTCCTCCGGATCGTCCTGCACGAGCAGCACGCTGACGCCCAGCCATGTGCTGAAGGCGATGGGGGTGCTGAGCGAGGGCAACGTCCGCGTCTCGCTGCCCGCCGGCGCACCGGCTCAGGACGTCGACCGGTTCCTGGAGGTGCTGCCGGAGGCGGTGGCCGGGGTGCGCGAGAAGCTCGGCGCGCCGGCCACCGCCACGGTCGTACGACAGGAGGACACCCTTGTCGTGGACGCCCTCGGCAAGCTGTGCCCGCTGCCGGTGATCGAGCTGGCGAAGGTCATCGGCCAGGTGCCGGTGGGCGGCACCGTCCGCGTCCTCGCCGACGACGCGGCGGCCCGCCAGGACATCCCGGCGTGGTGCGAGATGCGGGGGCAGGAGTACGTGGGCGAGGAGGCGGCGGAGAAAGGAACGGCATACGTGGTCCGCCGGACGACGTGACCTACCAAAAGGGGCGCGGGGCTGTGTCGATATGCGGCTACCGCCGCGTGGGCGCGACCAGCCCCCACGCACCCGCAGACGAAAATCAGCCCAGGTGCTGCTGAACCTCAGCGGCAGCGTCGTGCCCGTACGCCTTGGTGAACCGGTCCATGAAGTGCGCCCGGCGCAGCTGGTACTCCTGCGTCCCCACCGTCTCGATGACCAGCGTCGCCAGCATGCACCCGACCTGGGCGGCGCGCTCCAGCGAGACGCCCCAGGCAAGACCCGAGAGGAACCCGGCCCGGAACGCGTCGCCGACACCCGTGGGGTCGGCCTTGCGCTCCTCCTCCGGGCAGCCGACCTCGATCGGGTCCTCGCCGACCCGCTCGATCCGCACGCCGCGCGAGCCGAGGGTGGTGACGCGGTGGCCGACCTTGGCCAGGATCTCCTCGTCGGTCCAGCCGGTCTTGGACTCGATGAGGCCCTTCTCGTACTCGTTGGAGAAGAGGTACGTCGCCCCGTCCATCAGGATGCGGATCTCCTCGCCGTCCATCCGGGCGATCTGCTGGGAGAAGTCCGCGGCGAACGGGATGGACCGGGAGCGGCACTCCTCGGTGTGGCGGAGCATCGCCTCGGGGTCGTCGGCGCCGATCACCACCAGGTCGAGGCCGCCGACGCGGTCCGCGACGGTCTTCAGCTCGATCAGCCGGGCCTCGCTCATCGCGCCGGTGTAGAAGGAGCCGATCTGGTTGTGGTCGGCGTCGGTGGTGCAGACGAACCGGGCGGTGTGCAGGGTCTCGGAGATCCGGACCGAGCCGGTGTCGACGCCGTGCCGGTCCAGCCAGGCGCGGTACTCGTGGAAGTCGAAGCCGGCCGCGCCGACCAGGATCGGCTTCGTACCCAGTTGGCCCATGCCGAAGGCGATGTTCGCGGCGACGCCGCCCCGGCGGACGTCGAGGTTGTCGACCAGGAAGGAGAGCGAGACCGTGTGCAGCTGGTCCGCGACGAGCTGGTCGGCGAAGCGGCCGGGGAAGGTCATGAGGTGGTCGGTGGCGATGGAGCCGGTGACTGCGATGCGCACGGCGTGGACGCTCCTGGGTGGAGGGGTAATGACATTCCACGCTACCCGGTGTGAGGGCCGCGCCTGAAGCTGGCAAAACTACCCGATAGTAGATCTTTCTTCGTGAGCCGACCCGTGCCTACGGTGCCGCCATGACGAACCTCTACGCCCCTGCCCCCGCCCCCGCCGACCTGGAAGGCGACCTGGCGTCGCTGCGCGGCGACTGCGCCCGGATGGCTCCGCACTGGACGGCCCCGGACCGGGACACGGCGCTGCCCGTCTCCCCGTCCCTGATCCATGGCGTGACCGTGCCGGCGGCCTCCGCGCGGCTCCTGGACGCGATGTCCGACTACGGCGACTGAGCGAACCCCCTCCCCGGGACCGCCCCAGGGGAACCGTGCGCTCCTTCTCCGCGTCCCATCGCTGTCCCCCGTAACAGCTGTGCGGCCGAAGGAGCGATGCGGTGAACAGCGAGCGACCCGACAACGACGACGAGGTCGTGGGCGCGTCCGGCGCCGCCGAGCGTGAGACAGAGGGCGCGGAGGCCACGCGGGCACCCGACGCCGCGCCGGAATCGGACGCCGCGCCGGAACCCGTGGCCACGCCCGGACCGGAGGCGACCCCCGAGCCCGAGGCGACGCCCGAGCCCGAGGCCACGCACGAGGCCGCGGCCACCCACGACCCCGCGGCCACCCACGCCCCCGAGGCGACGCGCGAGCCAAAGACCGCGCACGAGCCCGAAGCCACGCCCGAGCCGGACATCACGCCGAGCCCGGAGGGCCCTTCCCGGCGTCGCTCCCCCGCCGTCATCGCCGCCGTCGCCGCTGCCGTGCTGCTCGCCGGGGGCGGTGGGGCGTATCTCGCCGGCTCGGCGGGGGGCGGAGCGGGCGGGGGGTCGGGATCCGGCGCGCCCGGCGGGGGCGGCACTCCGCCGCCGCTCGCCCTCGACGGCTACGCGGAGGGTGCCGGGAACGGCATCGCGCCCGGGGAGCCGGACCCCAACGGCGTCACCTACAAGGCGTCGGGCGAGCTCCCGGAGGGCCCCGGCTCGGCGCCCGTCTACTGGGCGAAGGGCGAGGTCACCCAAGCGGAGGTCGCGCGGCTGGCCGCGGCGCTCGGCGTGGACGGGGCGCCGGTGGCCGAGGGACAGGCCTGGAAGGTCGGGTCTGGCAAGGACGGCCAGGGGCCCAGCCTCCAGGTGAACCGGCAGGCGCCCGGCACCTGGACGTTCCACCGGTACGCCCCCGGCACCGACGACTGCGAGAGCATGACCGTCTGCTCCAAACCTCCCGCCTCCCCGGCCACCGACCCGGTGAGCGAGGCGGCGGCGCGCAAGGCGGCGGCGCCGGTGCTGAAGGCGCTCGGGCAGGACTCCGCGCGGGTGGACGCCTCCCAGGTGACGGGCGCGCAGCGGGTGGTGAACGCCGAGCCGGTGGTCGGCGGGCTGCCGACGTACGGCTGGCCGACCGGGCTGACGGTCAGCGCCCAGGGCGAGGTGGTCACGGGCAGCGGTCAGCTGAAGGCGCCGGTGAAGGGGGCGACGTATCCCGTGCTGGACGCGGCCGGGACGCTGGAGCGGCTGAACGCGGCGCAGGAGCCCGGGCATCGTGTCGGCATCGGCGGCTGCGCCACTCCCGTACCGCTGGAGGAGGAGCGTGCGCAGGCACCCTGCGAGACCTCGGTCCCGGCGACGCCCGCCCCACGCGAGGCGATCGTCGTGGAGGACGCGGTCTTCGGGCTGGCCTCGCACTTCGTGGACGCGCGGCCGACGCTGGTGCCGTCCTGGCTGTTCGAGGTGCGGGCGCCGGGCGCGGCGGACGGCTTCACGGTGACGTATCCGGCCGTCGATCCGAGGTATCTGACCTCGCCCGCACCTCCCGGGGAGCCGAGCGGCAACCCCAGTCCGCGGCCGACGGGGCCGGACTCGCCCGCCGAGACCCGGAACGTGAAGGTGGAGGGGTACACCGCCGAGGGCAGGGAGCTGACCGTCGCCTTCACCGGCGGGGTCTGCGCGGACTACGAGGCGACGGCGACGGAGAGCGCGGACGAGGTGACGGTCACGGTGACCGAGACGCCGTGGCCGGACAAGGTCTGCATCATGATCGCCAAGGTCCATCACCGCACGGTGGAGCTGGACGAACCGCTCGGCGACCGGAAGGTCGTCGGCTCGGACGGCGAGGCGATCCCGCTGGAGAAGCCGGGGGCTCGGCTGCCGGCGCAGTAACGCAGTACCTACGCGTCCCATGCGAAAGGCGGCGGCCCTCGTCAGGAGGGGCCGCCGCCTTTCACGTCACGCGGCTCAGCTGAAGGAGTCGCCGCAGGCGCACGAACCCGTCGCGTTCGGGTTGTCGATCGTGAAGCCCTGCTTCTCGATCGTGTCCACGAAGTCGATGGTGGCGCCGCCCAGGTACGGGGCGCTCATGCGGTCGGTGACGACCTTGACCCCGCCGAAGTCCTTCTCCACGTCACCGTCGAGGGAACGCTCGTCGAAGAACAGCTGGTAGCGCAGGCCGGAGCAGCCGCCGGGCTGGACGGCGACGCGCAGCGCCAGGTCGTCGCGGCCTTCCTGGTCGAGCAGCGCCTTGACCTTGGACGCGGCGGCGTCGGTCAGGATGATGCCGTCGGTGACGGTGGTGGTCTCGTCCGATACGGACATCTACATCTCTCCCGGGTTGTACGGAGACTGCTTGCCGACGGTTGCAACCGGCGGGGCCACGGATTCATTCCGGGACGCGCCCGACTCTTTTCTCCTTGGCTCGTTTTTCATGCTCGCACACGCGCGGGCGGGCGCACAGCGCCCCGGTGTCCGCCACTCGACAAGGCGACGTTCCGGACATCGGGATTCATGTCACATCGACGCAATGGCCATCGTCAAAGTGACGTGAAGCGGTTATGATAGATAGCGTCATTTCGACGAAAAGGTCGAATAGCTGTCCCGCTATCCCGCCGACCCGGTCCCCCGGGTCGGCGAGCCGCAGAAAAGAAAGGGTGCGTGTCGTGACCACCGCCCAGACCCAGGAGCTCGACGTACAGCCGACGCCCCTCGCCCTGCTGCTCCTCGGCCGTGAGGCCGACCCGAGGAGCGAGCGCGGCGTGGAGTGCCCCGGCGACCTGCCCTCGCCGTCCGACCCGGACCTGGTCGAGCGCGCCCGCGCGGCCAAGGAGAAGCTGGGCGACAAGGTCTTCGTGCTGGGCCACCACTACCAGCGCGACGAGGTGATTCAGTTCGCCGACGTCACGGGCGACTCCTTCAAGCTGGCCCGCGACGCGGCCGCCCGCCCCGAGGCCGAGTACATCGTCTTCTGCGGCGTCCACTTCATGGCGGAGTCCGCTGACATCCTGACCTCCGACGACCAGAAGGTCGTCCTGCCCGACCTCGCCGCCGGCTGCTCGATGGCCGACATGGCGACGGCCGAGCAGGTCGCCGAGTGCTGGGACGTGCTGACCGAGGCCGGCATCGCCGAGCAGGTCGTGCCCGTCTCGTACATGAACTCCTCCGCGGACATCAAGGCGTTCACGGGCAAGCACGGCGGCACGATCTGCACCTCCTCCAACGCCAAGCGCGCCCTGGACTGGGCCTTCGAGCAGGGCGAGAAGGTGCTCTTCCTGCCGGACCAGCACCTGGGCCGCAACACCGCCGTCCGCGACATGGGCATGTCCCTGGACGACTGCGTGGTCTACAACCCGCACAAGCCGAACGGCGGCCTGACCGCCGACGAGCTGCGCGCCGCGAAGATGATCCTGTGGCGCGGCCACTGCTCGGTGCACGGCCGCTTCAACCTCGACTCGGTGAACGACGTGCGCGAGCGCATCCCCGGCGTGAACGTCCTCGTCCACCCCGAGTGCAAGCACGAGGTCGTCGCCGCGGCGGACTACGTCGGCTCGACCGAGTACATCATCAAGACCCTCGAGGCCGCCCCGGCCGGCTCCAAGTGGGCCATCGGCACCGAGCTGAACCTGGTCCGCCGCCTGGCGAACCGTTTCGCTCCCGAGGGCAAGGAGATCGTGTTCCTCGACAAGACGGTCTGCTTCTGCTCCACGATGAACCGCATCGACCTCCCGCACCTGGTCTGGGCCCTGGAGTCCCTGGCCGACGGCAAGCTGGTCAACCGCATCGAGGTCGACAAGGAGACCGAGGCGTTCGCGAAGCTGGCGCTGGAGCGGATGCTGGCGCTGCCGTAGCCGCAGCCGCAGCCGCAGCCGCAGCCGAAAAACCGTGACCGACCCCGGTCACCCCGACGACGTGGGCTTCCTGTCGGGGTGGCCGGGGTCGACGGTGAAGAGGGTGCCGTCCGGCGTGACAACGATCAGGCCGCCCTCGTGCACGAGCACCTCGGGCCCGGCCCAGCCGTTGTCCGAGACCCGCTCGGAGCGCGGGCGGGTCTCCCACAGCAGCGTGCCTTTCCGGGCGTCCAGGGCCGCCACCCGGCCACTGAGGCTCGCCAGGAACACGGTGCGGCCCCGCTGGTCGAGCACGACGGCGCCCGGTTGTTCGAGGGTCGTCTCGGTACGCCACAGCTCCTTGCCCGTGGCCGGTGAGACGGCCCGTACGACCCCGTTGGACACGGCGAACCAGAACCTGCCGCCCGCCAGGCCGGCGCGACCGGGGAACACCTCCGCCAGCCTGACCCGCTCGCGGTCCCCGGTCTCGGGGTCCACCAGCACGACCGCCTTGAACGCCTCGTCGGTGGTGCCCAGCCACGCGTCGTCGGCCCACTGCAGGAAGGCCAGCCGGCCGTCGAAGGTGCCGTAGAGCGTCTGCTCGACCGACGGCAGGGTCACCCGGCGGGTCGATCCGTCGGCCGGGTCGAACTCCAGGATGAGCGATTTGTCTCCGGCGTCGGTGGTGCACTCCATGTACAGGCCGGGGACCGTGTCCAGGAAGTCGCAGTAGTAGCCCACGGGCAACGGTCTCGTCCAGCGCTGCTCGCCGGTGCGGGGCGAGCGGGCGACGACTGAGCGCCCGCTCTCGTCCGGCGTCACCACCACACCTTCGGCGAAGGAACTGTCGGCGAAGTCCTCGCCCACGGAACGGTTCCACAGCCGTCCGCCGGTCCCGGCGTCGAGGGCGACGATGTCGACCTCGTCGTTCTCCTGGTTCTCGTCGGAGACGATCAGGCGTACGACCACCGTGCCGTCCGCCACCCCGAGGACGCCCGCCGAGGAGAGCCGGTCGGCGACCACCCCGTCCGGGAGCAGGTCGGCCCGCCACACGGTCTTCCCGGTCAGGGCGTCCACGCGCACCGGCAGCATGCCGTCGCCCCCGCAGTACACGGCGCTCTCGTGCAGCAGGCACTCCGGACCGCTCGCCATGCCGCCCTGGCCCACCGGCTTCGCACCGCGCGCGGCGGGCGCGAACACCGTCGTCTGCCACGGCTGCCAGCCCTTCGGCAGACTCCCCCACCGGGAGGGCGCGCTCACCTTGGGGTCGGCCGACGGTCCGGGCGTCACCCCGGCGTCGTCCATGCCGGGCCCCAGCAGATACGCCGTGAGACCGAGCGCGAGCGCGCCGACGGTGCCGGTCACGGCCAGCAGGGGACGGACCCGGCCACGGCGTCCGGGATGGGTGGTGGTCCCCGGATCGGCGACCGTGCCGGGATGGGTCGCCACCAGATCCGGCTTGCCGAGGCGCAGGGTGACGGTGGGCGGGTCGCCGGGGTCCGGTTCGGGCAGCGCGGCGGCGAACTCCCGGGCCAGCTCGTCGAGTCCGGGCCGGTCCTCGCGTTCCTTGGTCAGACAGCGCTCCAGGATGCCGCGCAGCTGCTGCGGCACACCGTCCAGCACCGGGGCGTCGTTGATGACCCGGTAGGCCGTCAGATAGGGGCTCTCGGCGTCGAACGGGCCGCGCCCCGTCGTGGCGTACGCCAGCAGCGCACCGAGAGAGAAGACATCGGAGGCCGGCCCCACCGAGCGGGCATCGGTGAACTGCTCCGGGGACATGAACGGCGGGGTGCCGATCATCTGCCCGGTCTCCGTCAGGGTGAGGTTCTCGGTGGCGCGGGAGATGCCGAAGTCGATGACGCGGGGCCCGTCCTCGGCCATCAGCACATTGGCCGGCTTGAGATCCCGGTGCACCACCCCGGCCCGGTGGATGTCCCGCAGCGCCTCCACCAGCCCCAGCGCCAGCCGCCGCAACTCGGCGTCGCGCAGCGGACCGTGGGAGCGTATCCGCTCGGCGAGCGACCGGCCGGGCACGTACTGCGTGGCCATCCACGGCCGCGCGGCCTCCGGATCGGCGTCCACGACCGGCGCGGTGAACGCACCGCTGACCTTGCGGACGGCCTCGATCTCCTGCCGGAACCGGGTACGGAAGACGGGATCCTGCGCGTACTGCGCGTGCACCACCTTGACGGCGACCTCACGCCCGGACCGCGCTCTGCCCCGGTAGACGACCCCCATGCCCCCGGCCCCGAGCCGGTCGACCAGCTTGTAGCCGCCGAGCGACCGCGGATCGTCCTTGTGCAGTGGCACCGCCCGATTCCCCTTCCCCCGTTGCGCAGTTCGCGGCCACAGGATACGTAACCGCGGGTCGCCTCCCGGCGCCTGTCACTACCCTTGTCTCCTCACCGCACGGTATGCACGGGGGCGCGATGGCGACGCGGCGCAATCAGGTCGACGATCTCGTGGTCGTGGTCCCGGGAATCATGGGCAGCCGGCTGGCGGACGCGGACGGCAGGGAGGTGTGGGGGCCGTCGGGCGAGGCGCTGTTACAAGGCATCAGGACCTTCGGCGGCTCCCTGAAGGGGCTCGCTCTCCCGCGCGGGGTGCTGGACGGTCATCCGGGGGACGGCGTACGGCCGGTGGGCGTGATGCGCGATGTCCACGGCCTGCCGGGGCTCGCACCGCTCGTCGAGGGCTACACGGACCTGCTGGAGTGGCTGGAGGGGCACTTCACCCTGCGGCGCCGCACCCCCGGCGACGACGCTCCGGCGAACCTCGTCCCCTTCCCCTACGACTGGCGGCTGTCCTGCCGCCACAACGCCGCGCGGCTCGGCGAGCGGGTGGCGGAGGAGCTGGACCGGTGGCGGGCGGCGGGGCACCCGGAGGCCAAGGTCGTCTTCATCTGCCACTCGATGGGCGGCCTGGTGGCCCGGCAGTACGTCGAGCAGGGCGGCGGAGCGGAGATCACCCGCCGGGTCATCACCCTGGGGACGCCCTACCGGGGGTCCCTTGACGCGCTGCTGTACCTGGTCAACGGGTTACGGCTGAACGAGCTGCGGCGCGGGGCCGGGCGGCTGATCCGGCTGGACCTGTCCGGTTTCGCGCGCAGCCTGCCGTCGCTGCACCAGCTGACGCCGGACTACGCGTGCCTGGAGGGCGTGCCCGGGCAGACCGGTTTGCGATACGCGCGTGAGGTGACCGGGCTGCCGGGGGTGGACGAGGAGCTGCTGGCGGACGCGGGGCGGTTCCACGAGGTGCTGCGGGAGTCCCGTACGGGGGCGGCGTACGGGGTGGAGTACGTAGCGGTGAGCGGCGTTCTGCAGCCGACGCCGACCACGGCGGTGGTGGACGGTGCGGGCCGGAGGCTGGCGGAGTTGCTCACCATCGAGGGCGTGGACGAGGGCGGCGACGGGCGGGTCCCCCGGCTGTCCAGCGCGCACGTGGGGTGGGGGCGGCCCGCGTACACGCCGTGGGAGCAGCATGGCTCGCTGCAGAACAATCCGGCGGTGCGGTGGGCGTTGTGGGGCTGGCTGGCGGGGGAGCCGCCGTTCCATCGGGCTCCGCAGGAGATCGGTGCGGCGGCCTTGGGGGTGAGCGTGCCGGAGGTGCTGGCCGAAGGCGAGGCCTGCGAGGTCTCCGTCTCGTCGCAGGGGCACGAGGAGCTGGCCGTCGCGGTGGCGGTGGGGGACGGCGGGCCGGGACGGACCCTGCGGAACCTGGGCGGCGGGCGGTACGTGACCGTGCTGAGGGGGCTGCCCGCCGGGGCGCATCGGGTGCGGGTGTGGGCGAGGCACGCGCCTGAGTCGGTGGTGACGGCGTTGGTGCTGGTCGTGGCGCGTGGAGGGGAGTCCTGACGTGACGACGGAGACTCCCGATCGGCCCGGGCCCAGGGCGACGGCGTTGTGCGTGGTCTGCGAGTCGTACGCCGACGAGGGCACGTTTGCCCGGCTGGTGGGGGCGCGTGCGCAGATGGAGGAGATCGCCGGGCGCCTGGAGGAGCTGGGGTTCGAGGTCCGGGTGGTGGGCGGCGGGGATCCGGGACGGGAGCAGTTCGACCAGGCGGTCGAGGAGTGGAGCGAGGGGTGGCGGCGGGAGGGCGGGCGGAGACCGGCGCTGGTGCTGTGGTCCGGGCACGGGGTGCTGGTGGAGCAGGAGCTGCGGCTCGCTCTCAGTGATCTGGTGCCGGGGGATCATCCCGGTACGCGGACGGCACGGATACGGAGGCAGGGTGTCTCCGTCGAGGAACTGGTCGACTACGCGGTGTCCTCGGAGGCGGATCAGATCCTTGTGCTCGTCGACGCCTGTTACTCGGGCGACGGGGCCGCCCAGAGCGTTCAGACCGCGCTCACCCACTGGTCGGAGGTGAGCCTGCCGCCCGGCCGTACGAAGTGGCTGGGGTTCATGGCGAGTTGTCAGCGCAACGAGACGTCGGCGGCCGAGGGTCCGCTCTTCCGGGCGCTGGCGCGGGTGCTCCGGGAGGGCCCGAAGACCGACGAGTACCTGTCCGCGTGGAGCGCGCACAACGAACTCGTCACCGGCGCCGATCTGCTGGCCGCCCTGCCCACCCGATGGGACGAGGACGGCCAGCGACCGGTCCGCGCGGCGGTGGGCGACGAGGGCCGCGCCTTCCCCAACCCGCTCGCCAAGCCCGGCGCCCCGCCCGCCCTCGTCGAGCACCTGGTCCTCGCGGCACGTGGGGTCGGGCACCGGGAGGAGGGCTGGTTCTTCACGGGGCGGCGACGGGTGCTCGGGCAGATCATCGGGTGGATGGACGAGGGCAGGCCCGGGTTGTTCCTCGTGACGGGGCCCGCCGGGAGCGGCAAGTCGGCGGTACTGGGGCGTATCGCGACGCTCGCGGATCCCGAACAGCGGGAGGAGGCGGAGCATCAGGGCTCGCTGCGGGAGGGAGACCCTGATCCGGGCGTGCGGGACCGTCAGTCCTTCGCGGCGGTCCATCTACGAGGGCTCGACGCGCTCCAGGCGGCGGGCGAGCTGGCGGGGCGGCTGGGGCTTCGCGAACCGAGGAACGTCGACGACTTCCGGGCCGAGCTGCACGAGCTGCACGAGCTGCCGGTGATCGTGCTCGACGGTCTCGACGAGGTGCCGGCGGAGCACACGCAGGCCGTCATCGAGCAGCTCGTCTTTCCGCTGAGCCGGATGACACCGGTCCTGGTCGGCTCCAGGAAGCGGCCCTTCCGCAGCAAGCTGGAGGAGGGCGAGTCCCTGCCGGACGCCCTGGTGCGGCATGTCGGGGCGAGCGTCGTCACGGTGGATCTGGAGGACGAGCCGGACACCCGGCAGGACATCGCGGGGTATGTGCGCAGGCGGTGCGAGGCGGCCGGCGTCGACGGGGACGAGGTCGCCTGGGCCCTGGCGAGCCGGGCCACGGAGCAGAACGGGGGGTTCCTCTTCGCCCGGCTGGTGACCGGCTTCCTCATCTCGGAGATCCGGAGCCGGGGTGACGAGGAGAGCATCGACAGCGGTGAGCTGGTGGCCCGGCTGCCGGACTCCGTGGAGGCCGCCTTCGAGGAGGACCTGCGGTCCGGGCCGACCCGGGTACGCGGGGACGGCACCGTCCTCGCCTCGGCGGCCCGCGACCTGCTGACCGCTCTGGCGTGGGCGGCGGGGCGCGGCATGCCGGCCGGCGGGGTGTGGGAGACGGTCGCCTCGGCCCTCGGGGGCCGCCCCGCCGGCGTCGGTTACGACGAGGGTGACGTGGACTGGGTGCTGGCCACGTACGGCCGGTACATCGTCGAGGACAGCGAGGGCTCCCAGGCCGTGTACCGGCTGTATCACCGGGAGTTCGTCACCCATCTGCGAAGGCGTGAAGGGGCCGCCGCCGGGGAGGTGGTGCTGCGGGCGATCGTTCGGCTTCTCAGGCAGCAGGCGACCGTGGGGGACTGGGGGGCGGTCGATCCTTACGTGCGAAAGTGGCTGGCCACCCATGCGGGGTGGGCCGGGGGGCCTGGGCCGGGCATCGACGTCCTGCGTGAACTGGTCGCGTGGGATCGGGAGACCACGCTGCCTCATCTCGCGAACACGCTTCTGAACTGTGCGTTCGACCTGTCGCGGAGCGGCAGGCGTGACGTGGCGCTGGAGTTCTCGCGTGAGGGCGCCGAGATCTACTCAGGGCTCGCGGAGGGCGCTCCTTCCACCTACCTCCCCGACTTGGCCAGAGCTCTCAACGACGTGGCCAACCATCTGGCGAAGGCAGGGGACCGACAGGCCGCCCTCGAACCCGCCCAGGAGGCCGTCCGCATCTACACCGGCCTCGTCGAGACCGACCCCACCGCCTACCGCCCCAGCCTCGCCACGGCACTGAGCACTCTTGCGAACCGCCTGTCCGAGACCGGGGACCAGGAAGCCGCCCTCGAACCCGCCCGCACAGCCGTCCGCATCCGCCGGGCGCTCGCCGACGCCGATCCCACCGCCCACCTCCCCGGCCTCGCCCGCGCCCTCAACAACCTCGCCATTCACCTCTCCGAGGCCGGGGAGCAACAGGCCGCCCTCGAACCCGCCCGCGAAGCCATCCGCATCTATACGCGCCTCGTCGGCACCAGCCCCGGCACGCATCTCCCCGACCTCGCCGACGCCCTCGACACCCTCTCCAGCCGCCTGGCGGAGACCGGGGCCCCGGAAGCCGCCCTCGAACCCGCCCGCACAGCCGTCCTTATGCGCCGCGCGCTCGCGGATGCCAGCCCCGCGGCCCACCTCCCCGACCTCGCCAGCTCACTCAACAACCTCGCCGTCCGCCTGGCGGAGACCGGAAGCCCACAGGCGGCCCTCGAACCCACCCAAGAAGCCGTCCGCATCCTCACCGGCCTCGCCGACGCCCATCCGGCCGCTCACCTCCCCGACCTCGCCGGCTCACTCAGCAACCTCGCCAACCGGTTGGCGGAGACCGGAGCCCGGCAGGCGGCCCTCGAACCCGCCCAGGAAGCCGTCCGCATCTATACGAACCTCGCCGACGCTCACCCTGCGGCTTACCTCCCCGGCCTCGGCGGAGCTCTGACCAACCTCGCCAACCAGTTGGCGGAGACCGGAGCCTGGCAAGCGGCCCTCGAACCCGCCCAGGAAGCCGTCCGCATCCGCCGCACACTCGCCAACGCCCACCCCACCGCACATCTCCCCACCCTCGCCCGCGCCCTCAACAACCTCGCCGTCCATCTGTCCGAGGCCGGAGACCGACAGGCTGCCCTCGAAGCCGCCCAGGAAGCCGTTCGCATCCACCGCACACTCGCCGACGCCCACCCCGCCGCGCACCGCCTCGACCTCGCCACGGCCCTCAGCACCTTGTCCACCCGCTTGGCAGAGACCGGAGACGCCGAGGCCGCCCTCGAACTCACCCAGGAAGCCATCCGCATCCACACCGAGCTCGCCGACGCCAACCCCGCCGCCCACCTTCCTCGCCTCGCCGGCAGCCTCACCAACCTCGCCAACCACCTGGCAGGAACCGGAGATCGGCAAGCCGCTCTGGAGCCTGCAGGCGAAGCCGTCCGCATCTACACCGGCCTCGTCGACACCCAGCCCGACGCCCACCTCCCCGGCCTCGCCAGGGCCCTGCACAACCTCGCCGTGCATCGGTCCGAGGCCGGGGACCCGCAGGCCGCACTCGAACCGAGCCAGGAAGCCGTGCGCATCCGACGCACCCTCGCGGACGCCGCCCCCGCCACCCACCTCCCCCGGCTCGCCGACAGCCTCACCAACCTCGCCACCCACCTGGCGGAGACCGGAGACCGACACGCCGCCCTCGAAGCCGCCCACGAAGCCGTCCGCATCCACACCGGTCTGGTCGACACCCACCCCGACGCCCACCTCGTCAGCCTCTGGCATTCCCTCGACACGCTCGCCGGCCACCTGGCCGAAGCCGGCCAGGAATCAGCGGCCGCCCAGGCCTACACCGACGCCGCCACCCGCCTCGCCCAGCACCACCCCGCCGCCGCACGCACCATCAGGTACACACTCGCCGCCTTCCAGCTCAACCGACCCGCTCCCACCTCCGAAGCCGGTCTGCGCGGGTTGGTCCGCCTGCTCCGGCACGGATCCGAGCGGCTCGATCAGGTCAACTTGTGGGCCCGTCAAGACCTGCGCTCCTGCGCGCGCGAGACCCCGCAGAACCTGGACGTGCTGGAGCGGATCTGGATCCAGGAGACCGGCGCACCTCCCCCGGAGTGGCTCTCCTTGTCCGAAGAGACCGAGGCATTGGTCGTGGCATGGATAGACACCCCCACATGGGAGGAGAGCCGGGCGTTCTGGACGGACCACGCCGATGTCCTGACGTCGGAAGCGGCCTCGACCGCGCTGGAGGAACTCGCGTTCGTCACTCCCGTCGCCGAGCAGCACCAGGACATCCGGCAGCGGATCCTGTCCGAGGGAGCCACCCCCGTCTTCCACGAGCTGGCCTTGCACGACCTGCTCGCGGACTGGCTGGCATGCGAGACATGGGGTGCGTCGCAGCGTTTCCTGGAGGAGAGCAAGGAACTCCTCCTCGACGGGTCCGCCGAGGACATGCTCCTGGGAATCGATCCCCGCTCTCCCCGCACGGCCGTCCACGCGGCCGTCCTGTACATCGCGCGAAACAACGAGATCGACACCGCCTACCGCTGTGTCCTGGACCTCGACGCCCTCCGGGAGCTGGTCCTCCAGGCCGTACACGAAGGCGATGCCGACGCACTCCGGCACACGGCAGCCATCGAGGGTGCCGTCTTCGACGACGAGCCGTCCCGCGTCGCCCACGCCCAGGCCGCCGCCCTGCTCAGCGGCGACACCGAAGCTCTCGACCCGGACGCCCTCGCCACCGCGGCCGCCGACGCCGACCCGGCCACCCGTAGCCGCCTCACCTCCGAACTGGCCACCCTCAGCAGCCACCACGGCGGGCAGCACATGGCGCACTGGATGCGGCTGGTCCAGGCCCTCAACCAAACGCCGTAGGCATAGAGGAACGGCCGGGCCCCGCACCACGGGACCCGGCGGTTTCTCATGCCTCATGGGTCACACGCCCGCCGGCTCCCGCACCTCCCCCGACTCCGCCTTCACGCCCCGCTTCGCCGCCCGCTTCTTCGCCCGCCGCTCCTTCCGGAGTTCGAGCATCGCGTACAGCGTCGGAACCAGCAGCAGGGTCAGCATCGTCGACGTGACCAGGCCGCCGATCACGACCACCGCCAGCGGCTGGGCGATGAAGCCGCCCTCGCCGGTGATGCCGAGGGCCATCGGCAGGAGGGCGAAGATGGTCGCCAGGGCCGTCATCAGGATCGGCCGCAGACGGTGGCGGCCGCCCTCGATGACCGCCTCCACGACGCCGTAGCCCTGACGCCGGTACTGGTTGATCAGGTCGATCAACACGATCGCGTTCGTGACCACGATGCCGATCAGCATCAGCATGCCGATCATCGCGGGTACGCCCATCGGCGTGCCGGTGGCGACCAGCAGGCCGATCGCGCCCGTGGCCGCGAACGGGATCGAGACCAGCAGGATCAGCGGCTGGGCCAGCGAGCGGAAGGTGGCGACCAGCAGCATGAAGACGATCGCGATGGCCGCCAGCATGGCCAGGCCCAGGTTGGCGAAGGCCTCGTCCTGGTCCTCGGAGACGCCGCCGATCTCGGCGGTGGCGCCCGCCGGGAGGGACAGGGAGTCGATCTTCGACTGGAGGTCGGCGCTCACGGCGCCGGTGTTGTCACCCGTCGGCTTGGCGGTGATCGTCGCCGCGCGCTGGCCGTCGATGCGGGTCATGGAGACCGGGCCGTCGACCAGCCGCACGTCCGCGATGTCGCCGAGCTTCACCGGCCCCAGGGGGAGCTTCTCCAGCTGCGCCATCGTTTCCGCGGGGCGCGCCGAGCGGATGACGACGTCGCGCTCCGTGTCGTCCAGGGTGGCCTGGGCGGCGGTGGTGCCGCGGACCGCCTGGGCGACGGCCGCGCCGAGGGTCTGGTCGGTGAAGCCGGCCGCGGCGGCCTTCTCGTTGGCCTTGACCGAGATCCGCGGGACGCTCTGGGAGAGGTCGCTGGTGACGTCGGTGACGTCGTCCAGACCGGCCACCGCCTCGCGGACCTGCTCCGCGGCCTCGCGCAGCACCTTCGCGTCGGCCGCCTTCACCACCACGCTCAGGTCCTGGCTGCCGAAGCCGTCACCGGCGGCGATCGTCGTCGTGCCGATGCCGTCCAGCTTCGCCAGGCCCTGCTCGATGCGGTGCTCGACGTCCTCGTACGACGCCGAGTCCTCCAGCATCACCGAGTACGACGCCTGGTTGCTGTCGGTGCCGCCGCCGAAGGCCGCCATGAAGCCGGAGGAGCCGACGGTGACCTGGTAGTCCTTGACACCCTCGACGCCGTCGAGCATCTTCTCGATCTTCTTCGCCTGGGCGTCGGTCGCCGCGAGGCTGGTCCCGGGCTTCAGCTCCTGCTTGACGGTGAGGACCTCCTGCTCGCCCTGGTCGAAGAAGTTGGTCTTCAGGAGCGGGGCCATGCCGAACGTGCCGATCAACACGACGACCGCGATGGCCACGCTGGTCAGGCGGCGGCGGGTGGCGAAGCGCAGGACCGGGACGTAGAAGCGCTGCAGGCGGCTCCTCGACTCCTTCTCCTCCGCCAGGCGGCGGGCCTCGTCGGCGTCGTCCGGGGTGCCCTTCGGGGGGCGCAGGAACCAGTACGACAGGACCGGGACGACCGTCAGGGAGACCAGCAGCGACGCCAGCAGGGCCGCCGTCACCGTCAGCGAGAACGAGCCGAACAGCTCGCCCACCATGCCGCCGACCAGGCCGATCGGCAGGAACACGGCGACCGTGGTCAGCGTGGAGGACGTCACCGCGCCGGCCACCTCGCGGACCGCCTTGAGGATCGCCTCCTGGCGCTCCTCGCCGTAGCCGAGGTGCCGCTTGATGTTCTCCAGGACGACGATCGAGTCGTCGACGACGCGGCCGATGGCGATGGTCAGCGCGCCGAGTGTGAGGACGTTGAGGGACAGGTCGCGGGTCCACAGGACGATCAGGGCCAGGACCACCGACAGGGGGATCGAGACCGCCGTCACCAGCGTGGAGCGGATCGACGCCAGGAAGACGAGGATGACGAGGACAGCGAAGAGAAGGCCCAGGGCGCCCTCCGTCGTCAGGCCCTCGATGGACTTCGACACCGCCGGGCCCTGGTCGCTGACGACCGTGATCGTGGCGCCGGAGCCCAGGTCGGCGCGCATCTCGGGCAGCTTGTCGCGGACCGCGTCGGAGATGGCGACCGCGCTGCCGTCGCGGTCCATGGTGACCATCACGGCGAGGCTGGCCTCGCCGTTGGTGCGGGTGAGGGAGTCGGCGCGGGCCGGCTCCTGCGCGACCTCGGCCACGTCACCCAGGCGGACCGGCTTCTTCGCCGAAGCGCCCTCCCCCGTGACCATGAGGTCCTCGATCTGCTTCAGGGACGTGAAGCCGCCGCCGACCTGCACGGTGCGGTTGGCGCCGTCCTCGTCGAAGGAGCCGGCCGGGACGGTCGCGCCGCCCGCCTGGAGCGCCTGGGCGAGGGTCTGGGTGGTCAGGCCCGCCCTGGCCAGCTTCCTGTCGTCCGGCGTGACGGTGACCTGGAGGTCCCGTACGCCGTCCACGGTGACCTGGCCCACGCCGTCGATGTCCTTGAGGTCCGGGACGACCGTCTTGTCGAGCTGGTCGGCGAGGGCCTGCTGGTCGCGGTCGGAGGTGACCGCGAGCACGACGGTCGGGATGTCGTCGGTGGAACCGGCGACGACCTGCGGGTCGACGTCGTCCGGGAGCTGGACGCGGGCCCGGTTGACGGCCTGCTGGACGTTGGCGACCAGCTGGTCGGTGTCATTGCCGTAGTCGAAGGACGCCATGATCACGGCGTTGCCCTCGCCGGCGGTGGAGGTGACGCCGGTGATGCCGTCGACCGCCTCCAGGTTGTTCTCGATCGGTTCGACGACCTGCTTCTCGACCACGTCCGGGGACGCTCCCTGGTACGGCGCGATCACCGACACCATGGGCAGTTCGATGGTGGGCAGCAGCTGCTGCTTGAGCTGCGGGATCGCGATCGCCCCGAAGGCGAGCGCGATGATCGACATCAGCCCTATCAGGGCCCGTTGCGCGAGGCTGAATCTGGACAGCCAGGACATGGGTCAGCGTCTCTCTTCCGTGGCCTGAGCGGAGCAGTGGGCGCATGCGAGCGCCCACCCCACCACCCTGGTCCATCGCGGACGGCCCGGCCGTCGCCCCCAGGTCCATTTCCTTATACGGCGCATACTGCGGGTGGAGTAGCGCCGTGCGGCGGTCAGTCCACCCTTGGACGTACCAGCCCGGACTCGTACGCGATCACCACCAGCTGGGCCCGGTCGCGGGCGCCCAGCTTGGACATGGCCCGGTTGACGTGGGTCTTCACGGTCAGCGGGCTGACCTGGAGGCGTTCGGCGATCTCGTCGTTGGAGTGGCCGCCGGCGACCTGGACGAGCACCTCGCGCTCGCGGACGGTGAGCGTGTCCAGCCGGTCGGAGCGGGCCGGGTCCCGGTCGCCGTCCGCGCCGTCGCCGCCCTGGGCGAGGAAGCGGGCGATCAGGCCCTTGGTGGCAGCCGGGGACAGCAGGGCCTCGCCGCCGGCCGCGACCCGGATGGCGTTCAGCAGCTCCTCCGGCTCGCTCCCCTTGCCGAGGAAGCCGGAGGCGCCGGCCCGCAGGGACTGCACCACGTAGTCGTCGACCTCGAAGGTCGTCAGGATGACGATCCGGACGTGCGCGAGCGCCGGGTCGGCGGTGATCAGGCGGGTGGCGGCGAGCCCGTCGGTGCCGGGCATCCGGATGTCCATCAGGACGACGTCGGGCCGCTGTTCCTTCGCCAGCCGCACCGCCTCCGCGCCGTCGGAGGCCTCGCCGACCACCTCCATGTCGGGCTCGGAGTCGACCAGCACGCGGAAGGCGCTGCGCAGCAGGGCCTGGTCGTCGGCGAGCAGGACACGGATGGTCATACGGGCTCCCCCTGGGCGGTGGTCATACGGGCGGCTCCACCTGGGCGGTGGTCATACGGGCGGCTCCCCTTGGGCGGTGGTCATCCGGGCTTCCTCGGCGGTGGTCATCCGGGCTGCCCCTCCGCGCCGGTGCGGTTCTCGACCGGCAGGATCGCATGGACGCGGAAGCCGCCGCCGTAGCGGGGACCGGTGGTGAGGGTGCCGCGCAGCGCGGTGACGCGTTCCCGCATGCCGAGCAGGCCGTGGCCGCCGCGCTCCGGCGGCGGGTGCTCGCCGGTGCCGTCGTCGAGGACGGTGATCTCGATGTGCGGTCCCACGCGCACCACGCTGACCTCGGCCTTCGCCTCCGTCCCGGCGTGTTTCTGGACGTTGGTGAGGGCTTCCTGGATGACCCGGTAGGCGGCGAGGTCGACGGCGGCGGGCAGGGTGATGCCGTGGTCGGCGCGGGCGACCTCGACCCGCAGGCCGGCGTTGCGGAAGGTGCCGACGAGTTCGTCCAGACGGTCCAGGCCGGGGGCGGGCTCGGTGGGGGCCTCCGGGTCGCCGGACTGGCGGAGCAGGCCGACGGTGGCGCGCAGCTCGTTGAGGGCGGAGCGGCTGGCCTCGCGGACGTGACCGAGGGCCTCCTTGGCCTGGTCGGGGCGCTTGTCCATGACGTGGGCCGCGACGCCGGCCTGCACGTTGACCAGGGCGATGTGGTGGGCGACGACGTCGTGCAGATCGCGGGCGATCCGGAGGCGTTCCTCGGCGACCCGGCGGCGGGCCTCCTCCTCGCGGGTGCGTTCGGCGCGCTCGGCGCGCTCGCGGATGGCCTGCACGAAGGCGCGGCGGCTGCGCACGGCGTCGCCGGCGGTGGCGCCGATGCCGGTCCAGGCGAAGATCGCCAGGTTCTCCTGGGCGTACCAGGGCAGGGGGCCGGCGAACATGGCGGCGCCGGTCAGCACGGTCATGGTGAGCAGGCCGACGCGCCAGGTGGTGGGGCGGTCGGTGGTGGAGGCGACGGTGTAGAGGGCGATCACGGCGGACATCGCGACGGGGGCGCGGGGGTCGCCGGTGACGGACTCGACGAGGGAGAGGCCGCCGGTGAAGGCGAGGACCGTGCCGGGGGCGCGGCGGCGGAACACCAGGGCGGCGGCGCCGAGGGCCATCAGAAGCAGGCTGAGCGCGTCGGGGGTGCGCAGGCCCCAGGTGACGCCGTTCTTGCCGTGCGGGTCCACGAAGGATCCGGCCACCATGCAGACCAGCACTCCCGCGGCCAGCGCCGCGTCCAGCGCCATGGGATGGGCCTTGAGTCGGCGCCGGGCGCGCTCCAGAGTGCTCACGGTGCTCCACGGTAGCCCGGCGTGACCGTGCCCCGACCGGGGCGGTCGCCCCGGACCCTGGGGAGGCGTGCGGTCAGTCGGGGATGAGGCCGCCGTCGGAGAGGAGTTCGCGGACCTCGTCCAGGGTCGCGTCGGGGGACGGCAGGATGAGCTGGGAGGGTTCGAGGGACTCGTCGGGGAGGGGCGTGCCCAGTTCCCGGACCCGGGTCAGGAGGGACTGCAGGGTGCGGCGGAAGCCGGGGCCGTCGCCCTGTTCCATCTCGGCCAGCAGCTCGTCGTCCAGCTTGTTCAGCTCGGCGAGGTGGCTGTCGGCCAGCTCCACCTGCCCCTCCCCCATGATCCGTACGATCATGTCGCCCTCCTCGGCGTGGGCCCCTACTGCTTGTCGAACCTCGGGGTGTCCTGCGGCTGCTGCTGGGGCTGCTGCTGCCCGGTGCCGCCCTCGATGGCCTGCTGACCACCGGACGTGCCGCCGGCCAGCTCCGCCTTCATGCGCTGAAGCTCCAGCTCTACATCCGTACCACCGGAGAGCCGGTCCAGCTCGGCCTGGATGTCGTCCTTGGCCATGCCGGTGGGGTCGTCCAGGGCACCGGAGGCGAGCAGTTCGTCGATGGCGCCCGCGCGGGCCTGGAGCTGGGCCGTCTTGTCCTCGGCGCGCTGGATGGCCAGGCCGACGTCGCCCATCTCCTCGGAGATGCCGGTGAACGCCTCGCCGATCCGGGTCTGCGCCTGGGCCGCGGTGTAGGTCGCCTTGATCGTCTCCTTCTTCGTACGGAAGGCGTCGACCTTGGCCTGGAGCCGCTGGGCCGCCAGGGTGAGCTTCTCCTCCTCGCCCTGGAGCGTCGCGTGCTGGGTCTCCAGGTCGGTGACCTGCTGCTGGAGCGCGGCGCGGCGGGAGAGCGCCTCGCGGGCCAGGTCCTCGCGGCCCAGCGCGAGCGCCTTGCGGCCCTGGTCCTCCAGCTTGGTGGACTGCTGCTGCAGCTGGTTGAGCTGGAGTTCCAAGCGCTTGCGGGACGTGGCGACGTCCGCGACACCGCGGCGCACCTTCTGGAGCAGCTCCAGCTGCTTCTGGTACGAGTAATCGAGGGTCTCGCGCGGGTCCTCGGCCCGGTCAAGGGCCTTGTTCGCCTTCGCGCGGAAGATCATCCCCATACGCTTCATGACACCGCTCATGGGCTTCGCGCGCCCCCTTCTGACGGACTCCAGCTCCAGCTCTGCGACAGAACCCACAGTACGGGCCCTGCTTCCATTACCGCACTGTTCGGGGACGGATGCGCTCATCCCCAAGGACGACTGAGGACGGGCCCGCTCCGGCGTGAGGAGTAGGTGATCCCCGGGTACGCCCCGAGTGCCCACCAGGGTCACCGGGCGTACGCATCGTCCCCTCTGTCCCTTTACAGACGTCTGGTGTTGCCGGATCGTTCCCCGTGGGGCTGGGGTCCAACCCCGGGACCCCGTACCCTTGGGTTTTGTGTTCCGTAGCCGTGCCAAGGAAGAGAAGGCCACCGACGCCGACAAGGCGCAGGTGAGCATCTCCAAGCAGCCCCGTGACCCGCAGGCCCCCAAGGGCCGTCCCACGCCCAAGCGCAGCGAGGCCCAGTCGCAGCGCCGCAGCGTGGCCAATACGTCGATGACGCGCAAGGACGCCGCCAAGCGTGCGCGCGAGGAGCGTCGTGCCGCCCTGGAGCGGCAGCGCCAGGCGCTGGCCGGCGGTGACGAGCGGTATCTCCCGGCCCGCGACAAGGGCCCGGTCCGCCGCTTCGCGCGCGACTTCATCGACTCGCGGTTCAACATCGCGGAGTTCTTCCTGCCGATGGCCGTGGTCATCCTCGTGCTGAGCATGGTGCGGGTGGCCGCGCTGCAGAACATTGCGCTGCTGCTGTGGCTCGTGGTGATCGTCCTGATCGTGCTGGACTCGTTCGTCACCGGCTTCCGTCTGAAGAAGCGGCTCGCCGAGCGCTTCCCCGACGACAACAAGCGCGGCGCCGTCGCCTACGCCCTGATGCGCTCCCTCCAGATGCGCCGGCTCCGGCTGCCGAAGCCGCAGGTGAAGCGCGGGGAGCGACCCTGAGCGCTGCGTCGTTCACCGGGGGTGCGGCCGACGCCTGGCTCAGCAAGGTGGGCGGTCTGCGTGATGTCGTACGACAGGAGCTGGTCGCCCGGCAGCTCGAGGAGCAGATAGCCGGGCGCTTCCCGGTCGGGCAGCGGCTGCGGGTGCTCGACGTGGGGATGGGCCAGGGCACGCAGGCGCTGCGGCTGGCCCGGGCCGGGCATCAGATCACCGGCCTCGAACAGGATCCGACGATGATCGCCGCGGCGCGCGCGGCGCTGTCCGGTGAGCCCGAGGGCATCCGGGAGCGGATGCGGATCATCGAGGGCGACGGCCGGGACACGGGGGTGCACTTCCTGCCGGGCAGCTTCGACGTGGTGCTGTGCCACGGGGTGCTGATGTACGTCGAGGAGCCCGATCCCCTGCTGGCGGGGCTGGCCCGGGTGCTGGCGCCGGGCGGGCTGCTGTCGCTGCTGGTGCGCAATGGGGACGCGCTGGCGATGCGGCCGGGTCTGTCCGGGGACTGGCAGGGCGCGCTGGCCTCCTTCGACACCACCGCCTACCGCAACCGCCTGGGGCTGGACGTCCGCGCCGACCGGCTGAGTGCGCTGACGTCGACGCTGGCCGGGATCGGGGCGCCGCTGCATGCCTGGTACGGGGTGCGGGTCTTCACGGACACGGCGGCGGACGGCGCGGAGGTGCCGGCCGATCTGGAGGCGCTGCTGTCGGTCGAGGAACGGGCCGGGCGCACGGACCCGTACCGGGGGATAGCGGCGCTGCTGCATCTGTGCGGGGTGCGGGGCTGACGCCGGGCAATCAGTGAGGGGCGGCCCGGTGCGGGCCGCCCCTGGTCGTTCCCACGACGGTCGTCTCTACGACGCCGCGTCCTCCGCGTGCAGGCTCATCGGGCCGTAGATCTCCGTGCCGTCCTCGAACAGCCGCACCTGGTCGGCGCCCCCTTCGAGCAGCTCCTTCCAGTGCTCCCCGATCCACGACTCGGCGTCCCCCTGCGTGGTGAACTCCTCGGGCTGCACCGCGGGCTGGACCTCCGTCCCGTCGGTCTTCTCGAACCGCCACGTCCATGCCGCCATGTAGGCCTCCCAGGTGTCGGCACCAGCAGAGCACAGGCCGGATCTTGGTCCGGCTCCTGCCCAGAGCCTAGCCGGACGCGCAAGAGCTGCGGGGACACGCGAAAATCGGCTCCGTGGAACTGACTCTGCTCGGCACCGGTGCCCCCGCGGGACTGCCCCGCCCCGACTGTCCCTGTGCGGCCTGTGCGACCGCGCTCGGGCCGGACGCGCGGGCGGCCACCGCGTTGCTCGTGGACGGGGCGCTGCTGCTGGACCTGACGCCGGGGGCAGCGTTCGCGGCGGCGCGGGCGGGGCGGTCGCTGGGCGGAGTGCGCCAGGTGCTGCTGTCGCATCCGCAGGGCGGGCCCGTCATGGAGGTGCCGGCCGGGCTGCCGCAGCCCGGGCGGGTGCCGGACGGGCGGGAGTTGGCGCTGCTGACGGGGCATCGGGTGCGGGCGGTGGCCCTGGACGCGCCGGGCACCGGATACGCCGTGACCGGGCCGGACGGGCAGCGGCTGCTGTATCTGCCGCCCGGGGGTGCGCCGGCCGGGCTGGAGGAGGGCACCGCACACGCGGAGCCGTACGACATGGTGGTGGCCGATGTGGTGGGGCGGCCGGACGCACTGGCGCGGCTGCGGGCGGTGGGGGCGGTCGGGCCGACGACGGATGTCGTCGCCGTGCACCTCGACCACGACGTGCCGCCCGGCGCCGAGCTGCGGCGGCGGCTCGCGGCGGCCGGGGCGCGGGCCGTGCCGGACGGGACGACGCTGGTGGTGGGGGCGTACGAGGACGTGCCCGATGTGCCGCGGCGGACGCTGGTGCTGGGGGGCGCCCGGTCCGGGAAGTCGGTGGAGGCGGAGCGGCGGCTGGAGGCGTTCCCGGATGTCGTGTACATCGCCACGGGCGGGACGCGCGGCGGGGACGGTGAGTGGGCGGCGCGGGTGGCGGCCCACCGGGAGCGGCGGCCGGGGTCGTGGCGGACGGTGGAGACGTGTGATCTGGTGCCGCTGCTGAAGGACGACGGGCCGCCGTTGCTGATCGACTGTCTGTCGCTGTGGCTGACCGACGCGATGGACTCCGTCGGGGCGTGGGACGACGCGGAGTGGGCCGATGGGGGTGAGCGGGCGCTGCGCGAGCGGGTGCGGGAGCTGGCGGGGGCGGTGCGGGAGACGCGGCGGGTGGTGGTCGCCGTGTCGAACGAGGTGGGGTCCGGGATCGTGCCGGCGACGGCGTCGGGGCGGCGGTACCGGGATGAGCTGGGGCGGCTGAACGCGGCGGTCGCCGGGGAGTGTGAGCAGGTGCTGTTGGTTGTGGCGGGGCAGGCGGTGGTGTTGCGGGGGTGAGGGGTGGCCCTGCGGGGGGCTGAGGCGCGGGGGGCTGAGGCCGGGAGGTCGCGCGGCCCGGCGTGACGGGGTGCCGCCCGCGGCTAGTGCGGGGCCCGGGCGATCACCCTGTACGTGTTCGAGAAGCCCATGTGCCGGATGACCGGGGCCAGGGCGTGGTCCGCCGCCGTCGCCGCCGCTGTCAGGGGTGCCGTTGCCCCGGCCAGGAGGGCGCGCAGCGCGCGTTCGGCCTCGGTGGGGGGAATCGGGCGCCAGGGGGCGTCGGCGGGGGGCAGCAGGTTGGTGAGGAGCAGGGTCGTCGCCACGGACAGGTCACAGGGAACGTGGACGCGGTCCGTGCGGAGGATCGCGCAGCCCTGGGCCACCAGTTCCGCCTTGAGGTTGGCCGGGGGGATGAGGTGGAGGTGGCGGGGCTGGGTGTGGGCCAGCCACCAGCGGCCGAGGAGGGGGGCGAAGAGACTGGTCGGGTCGGGGAGTTCGATCAGGAGGTGGCCGCCGGGGCGGAGCACGGCGAGCGCCGCGTGGAGGTCGGCTCGGGGGTCCGGGCTGTGGTGCAGCTGGTGCAGGAGGCTGACGACGTCGTAGCGGGCGCGGAGGCGGTCGATCACCTGCCAGGACGTCAGACGGCCCACGTACGCCTCCTCCAGGCGTTCCTCCGCGCGGGCCCGCAGGACGCGCGGGGTGGGGTCGAGTCCGTCGAACGCGGTGTACGGGAAGTACTCCCGCGCCGCCTCCGGGAAGTCGGCGTCCCCCGTGCCGACGTCCAGCCAGCCCTCCGGTTCCCCGTACGGCAGCATCGCGCGGGCCGTGGCCCGCAGCCGGCGCCGGGAGGTCCGCGCGCGGCCGGTGTCCGGCTGCGGGTCGCGGAAGTGGAACGCCAGCCCTTCCGAAGTGAGGCGGGGGTTCTGGAAGACGTGCCCGCAGTCGCGGCACCGGTCGACGGTGAACGTGCCCGGTCTGCCCTGGGTGAGGTCGGGCGCGGAGAACCGGGTGCGCAGGTGGCTGGAGCCGCACCACGGGCAGTCCGGGCGGCGGGGTTCGTGGAACCGGTCGGTGCCCTGGGCGAGTTCGGCGAGGAAGGCGGCGCGGTGGCGGGCGGTCACGTGCGGGGCGGCGGGCGAGGACAGCATCGGCGGCTCCCGGGACGGGCACTCTCACATACACGTACGGATGGATGCATACCCGTACACATACGCGTACACAGGCAAATGGGAACGTATGGGATGCCGATCTTGGGTGCAACGACGTGGTGGCCATGTGGCGCCGTCCTGTTCGACCGGTGCCGGTACTGTTCGGCGAATGAGCTCGCTTAATCTCGACGACTTCACCGATCTGATCGAGCGCCCCGACGGGGGGATGCGCCGGGACGCCGAGGCGCGCCGGGAGCGTCAGATCGTCCCGCCCGGATCGCTGGGGCGCCTCGACGACCTGGGTGAGTGGCTGGCCGCGGCGCAGGGTGCCGTACCGGTGCGGCCGGTCGAACGGCCGCGGGTGGTGCTGTTCGCCGGTGACCACGGCATCGCCGAACTGGGCGTCTCGGCGCGGCCCGCGGGCACCGCCCACGAGCTGGTGCGCGAGGTGCTGGAGGGCGCCCGCCCGGTGGCGGTGCTGGCCCGGCGGCTCGGGGTGCCGGTGCGCGTGGTGGACATGGCGCTGGACTGCGACCCGGGCACGTTCCCCGAGGACGTCGTACGGCACCGGGTGCGGCGCGGCAGCGGGCGGATCGACATCGAGGACGCGCTGACCCCGGAGGAGGCGGAGGCCGCGTTCCGGGCCGGGGTCGCGGTGGCCGACGAGGAGGCCGACTCGGGCACGGATCTGGTGGTCCTCGGCGACATCAGCGTGGGCGGCACCACGGCCGCGGGCGTGCTGGTGGCGGCGCTGTGCGGGACCGACGCCTCGGTGGTCACCGGGCGGGGCGGGCTCGCCATCGACGACCTGGTGTGGATGCGCAAGTGCGCCGCGATCCGGGACGCGCTGCGCCGCGCCCGGCCGGTGCTCGGGGACCAGCTGCAGCTGCTGGCGACGGTCGGCGGCGCCGATCTGGCCGCGATGACCGGGTTCCTGCTGCAGAGCGCCGTACGGAAGATGCCGGTGATCCTGGACGGTGTGGTGGCCGCCGCGTGCGCGCTGGTCGGTCAGCGGATCGCGTTCCGGGCGCCGGACTGGTGGCTGGCCGGGCACGCCAGCGGCGAGCCGGGGCAGGCGAAGGCGCTGGACCGGATGGCGCTGGAGCCGCTGCTGGACCACGGAGTCAAGGTCGGCGAGGGGGCGGGCGGGCTGCTCGCCCTGCCGCTGGTGCAGGCCGCGGCGGCGCTGGCGGCGGAGCTGCCCGAGAAGGCCCCGGCCGAGAAGAAGGAAGAGGAGCGGGAAGAGGGGAAGGAAGAAGAGGGGAAGGAAGGGGCCGAGGCCGCGGCGGAGTGAGCGACCCAGGTCACGCCGGTTTCGCTCAACTTCTCCCCGTTCGGCGTGGTCTTCCCGGGCGATGAACACGCTCGTCCGCCTCGCCCGCGCCGAATGGGGACCGCTGTACGCGGCCCTGCGCGAACCGCTGCTCCGGCGGCGGTTCCGGGCCGTCCCGCTGACCGTCGGGGCGGTCTGCCTGACCGCCGCGCTGCACGCGGTGCACGGCACGTCGTGGGGCTACGGCTTCGTGCAGGCCGTCGGCACCGTGCGCGCGGAGGATCCGCTGTGGCTCGCCCTGCTGCGCACGCCGCTCTCCCTCTTCGTCCCGGCCCTGGACCTGCCGGTGTGGGGCGCGCTGGCGCAGATCCTGGTCGTCTTCGGCATCGCGGAGATCTGTCTCGGCCGTCGCCGCACGCTCGCCCTCGCCTACGCCGCCACCCTCGCCGGGACGCTGTACGCCCGGCTCGGCATCGCCCTCGGCCCCGACGCCCCGCTGGGGCTGCCCGCGGCGGACGCGTGGGTGGTGGACACCGGGCCGTCGGCGGCCGTGGTGGGGCTCGCGGTGTACGTGGGCTTGCGGTACCGCGCGTATCTCACCGCCGGCGCGGTGATCGCGGCGATGGTGGCCGAGGTGCTGGTGAAGGAGAACCTGGCCGGCAAGGAGCATCTGGCGGCGATCGCGGCGGTGTCGGCGCTGTGCGCGGTGGGCGCGGCGCGTCAGCGGTGGTCGAGGGCGCGGGTGGGCTCGTCCGGCGCCCCGCCGATCCAGTCCTGGAGCTTGCGGGCGGGGCCCGCCCAGCGGCGGTCGTGGCGGTAGGCGCGCAGGAACGCGCGGGCGCGGGCGCGCGGGCGGCGGCCGTAGAAGCGGCGGGCCCACGCGGAGCCGGGGCGGGCCAGGCGGACGGCGCCGACGAGGGCGACCACGGGCACGATCGCGCCGAACAGCGCCATGCGCAGCTTGCCCTTGTAGAGGGCGACGAGGGAGAAGAGGAAGTTCCCGGCGACGGTGGCGATGACGGTGCCCCGGCCCTGGCGTTCCTCGTCGTCGACGCCGTTGACGTCGAACGGGGAGAACCCCGCGAGGACCAGGCCGACCAGGGCCGCCGTCACCACCACGACCTCGACGCTCTTGCGGCCCGCCTCGGTCCAGTACACGTCGTCGAGGTGGAGGATCAGCGCGAACTCGTCGAGGACGAGCCCCGCGCCGATGCCGAAGATCACCGCGCACAGCGCCGGCCCGAGCCCCTCGCGTCCGCTGGCCACCGCGCCGAAGCCGCCGATGATCGTGAGCACCACGCCGGGCACGACGTGATGGATGTGCAGGCCGCCCGCCCCCTTGACGTTCCCGAAGGGCCCCTTGCCGGCCCGGATGAGACGGGTGACCAGCCGGGTGATCAGGAAGGTCAGCACGAAGGCGGCGAGGGCGAGCAGCAGAGGGAGTTTGCCGGGTTCGACGATGTTCCGATACAGCCACTGCCCCATACCTCACAGTCTGACCGGATTCCGCCCCGGGCGCCGTGCGGGCCGTCGCGTACCCTTCCGGCGTGTCCCCGATCTCCCCGGTTCCGCCGCTGCACGGCCTCCGCTTCGCCTTCGGCACGCTCACCGTCCTGCCGGTGAGGGTGACCCGCTGGGACCGGGCGGCCGCCCGGAGCGGGATGCTGTGCGCGCCGGTCGCCGGTCTGGTCGTCGGGGTCCTCGCCGCGGCGGCCGGGGTGGCACTTCTGCTGCTCGGCGCCGGTCCGCTGCTCGCCGCCGTGGCCTCCACCGCCGTACCGGCCGTGCTCACCCGGGGACTGCATCTGGACGGGCTGGCCGACACCGCCGACGGGCTGGGCAGCGGGAAGCCAGCCGAGGACGCGCTGCGGATCATGAAGCAGTCGGACATCGGGCCGTTCGGGGTGATCACCCTCGTCTTCGTGCTGCTCGCCCAGGTGGCCGCCCTCGCCCAGGCCTACGACGGCTCCTGGGCCCGGGGCGCGCTGGCCGCCGTCGTCGCGGCCACGGCCGCCCGGCTGGCGCTGACCCTGGCCGCCCGCACCGGGGTGCCGCCCGCGCGTCCGGACGGGCTGGGCGCGGCGGTCGCGGGGGCCGTGCCGCGGGGCGGGGCGCTGCTCGTGGGGCTGCTGGTGCTCGGGGCGGCGGCGGGCGGGGGCGCGCTCCTCGGGGCGTACGACCTCGGCCGTGCGGTGCTCGCCGTGCTGCTCGCGGTCGCCGCGGCGGAGCTGCTGCTGCGGCACTGCACGCGCCGGTTCGGCGGGGTGACCGGCGATGTCTTCGGCGGGCTCGCCGAGACGGCGGCGACGACCGCGCTGGTTGTGCTGGCGCTCGGCTGAGAAAGTGCCTGGACCTGATGTCTGCCGGGTGCGGGTTCGTCGTGGTTGTTCGCGCAGTTCCCCGCGCCCCTATAGGCCGATCAACAAGCCCGGCGCCAAGAATCCAGCTCATAGCGCTTCAGCATCGAGCTGAGCCGCAGCCGCCGCGCCTGCGGGCAGAACCCGCGCGTCGGCACCTCGTACTCCACGTGGAAGACGGCCTTGCCCGCCTCGATGAAGGGCGCGAGGGCCTCGCACTCGCGGTGCTGGGCGCACTGCTCGTTGACCGCGAAGTCGAAGTCGCCGACCAGTTCGGGGATCTGGTCGAGGTCGTTCTTCAGGCCGACCGCCAAGCCCCGTTCGTGGGCCAGGCGGGCGATCAGCCGGTTGTAGCGGAGCTGGTCGGCGGCGGTGAGCGGGAAGCCGGTGCGGTTGCGGTAGCCGTCCATGTTGTCCGGCTCCACCGCGTCGAAGCCCTTCGCGCGGCACATGTCGAGCCGGGCCGCCATCAGAGGTTCCAGGACGTCGGTGCGGCGGATGTCGAGCCAGCGCTCACCCTTCCAGCCGTTGCTCCTGCCGAGCACCGACCTGGGGAACTTCCCGGCGTCCGGGCGGAACTCCTCCCAGGCGCCGATGGAGAGGTAGCAGATCACCTTGCGGCCCCTGCGGTGCAGGTCGGCGACGGTGTCCGCGTCGTGGTCGAAGCCGTCGATGTCGTACACCGGCACGTCGACCGTCGGGTCGAGACGGCCGCTGAGCTGCCACTGCCAGGGGGTGCCGGGGCGCGGCTGCCAGCGGTGCCCGGTCGGCCGGTCCGGCGTGTCCCCGTCGTCGGGGTCGGACGTACAGCCCGCGGCCAGGACGAGCAGGGCGAGCAGCGTGAGCAGGCGTCTCACCGGGCGGGCTCCAGGGTGTGCGGCAACGTACCCCAGGGATGATCGCCCGTGCCGGGCACCGCGCAGTGCACGGCGGCACCGTGCCGCCGGGCCGCCGCGGCGAGGTCGACGCCCGGTGGGACGCCGTAGACGAGGTGGCAGACGCGTGCGCCGGTGCCGGGCCAGGGCCGCGGGGGCCGGGTGCGGTACGTCGTCCAGTCGCCCTCGAAGGTCACCAGCACGTCGGCGATGCGGGCGTAGCAGGGGTGGGGCTCGGTGCCGTGGTTCAGGGTGAGGGTGGTGCAGCCCGCCGCCCACGCGGCGCTCGCCAGGCGCCGGTAGTGGGGGAACTCGTCGGGGCCGGCGGCCACCTGGTCGAGGAAGGCGCCGTCCGTGCCGTACCAGGCGCGGTACCGGTCGAGGTCCCGGGCCACGTCGGCGTACGGGCGGCGGCCGTAGTCGGTGTCGGCGTACCCGAGCACCCGCACGCCCGCGTCCCGCAGCCGGGCGGCGACCTCGGCGAACGCCGGGTCGGGGGTCTCCCCCGGGCCGCTGGCCGGGTTGAGGACCACGCCGTGCAGTCGGGGCGCGGCGGCGACGATCGCGTCCCACTCGGCGGGGCGGACGGACGGGTGCTCGTAGTACGGGACCAGCAGGGTGCTCATCGGTGGGCGGTCGCCCTTCCCAGCAAGGCGCAGACCAGGGCCGCCTGTACGGCGGCGGAGGCGCCGTAGACCGTCACGCCGACCCAGTGCGGCGCACCCGTGTGGGTGACCACCGCCAGGGTCTGCACGAGGGCGGCGGTGCAGCACACCGCCGCCGCGCCGTGGATCGCGCCGAACGACTGGAGCAGCAGCCCGGTCCACAGCACCACGCCGAGCAGCAGGAGGCCCGCCAGGCGGACGCCGGTGATCCCCGGGGAGTGCGGCCACAGGGCGGAGGCGGCCAGGGCCAGCGCGGACAGGGCGGCGAGATAGCCGGCCAGACAGCGGAGCACGATCAGCGCGGTGGTGCGCCAGAAGGCGCGGGGCGTGCTGGTGGAGCGCAGTCCGGCGAGACTGCCGCTGCGGAAGCGGTACAGCAGCCACTCGGCGGGGCCCATGCTCAGCGTGAGCGCCACCGCGGCGGGCGCGGCGACGGCGCTGTGCGCCTCGTCGGCGAGGACGTCGCCGAGCGCCGCGTACAGCACCAGGACACCGCTGCCGAGGCCGAACAGCGCGTACGGCACGGACGCGGTGAGCCGGGGGCCGCCCGTGCGGTGCTGGAGCGGGCCGCCGAGCGACCCGAACGGCAGCAGCGCCGTCAGGCCCGCGGTCCAGCTCCCCTCGCCCAGCTCGCGCAGCGCGGGCGCCACGTCGAGCAGGGCGAGCGCCGAGACCACGGCCAGCGAGCCGAGCAGCAGGGTGAGCCGGGCCGCCTCGGGCACCTCGGTGACCAGCGCCGCCACCGCGCCCGCCGCCATCGGCAGCAGCGCGACGAGCAGGGCCCGTTCGCCGCCCATGACCAGCAGGGTGGTGGCCGCGCCCAGATAGCAGGACTGGCCCGCGGCGAAGGCGAGTGCGGCCGGGTCCGCGGTGCCCGCGACGGCGAGCGCGGTCAGGGAGCCGAGCAGCGCGCCCAGGGGCGCGCCCACGAGGAGGCAGCGGCGGGCGGCCGAGCGGTCACCGAGGCCGAGCCAGGAGTAGGCGCGGTGGGCGAGGCCCTGGTTCCAGGTCCAGCCGGTGAGGGCGCCCGCGAGCAGCGGGACCGTTCCGGCCGGGAGCCCGAAGTCGCCCTCCGGGCCGGCGAGGAGCGGTCCGCCGAGGACGTAGGCGAGGCCCGGCAGGGCGAACACCACGCCGCGCAGCAGACAGCCGAGCAGACCGACCTGCCAGGGGTCGTGGACCGGGCCGTCGGGTTCCGGGTAGCGGCGGCCGACGCGCGCGTACAGCTCCTCGGCGAGCGAGAAGGAGTCCTTCACCCCGTACCGCTCGCGTATCCGGTCGTCGGAGAGCCCGTCGGACTCCAGCAGCGCGGCGATCTCGTCCGGGTGGACGGCGGCGGCTATGAAGTCCTCCAGACGGTCGGCGAGTTCGTCGATCGGGTCGGGACCCGCCCAGCTGGGGGTGGTGCGCTGCCGGGGGATGGCGGGCAGGCTGTCGGGGCGGGCGCCCGGGGGCAGCCAGACGTTTCCGCTCACCAGCCGGTCCCGTCCGTCGCCACGGCCGCGTACCAGGGGTTGCGCAGTTCGAGGGTCCAGTCGGCGACCGTCTCGAGCGTCGGCTCGTACACCTCGGTCGCGCCCGCCAGCTCCTGGTAGATCGTCCGGAAGTTGTCCACCGAGCGGCGCAGGGTGAACCGGTCGATGACCCGCTGCCGGCTCACCTCCCCGAGCCTGCGGCGGCGTTCGTGGTCGTGGAGCAGGGTGAGCGTGGCGGCGGCCATCTTCTCGGGCTCGCGCGGCGGGACCACCAGACCGGTGTCGCCGACCGCCTCGCGCACGCCGCCGACGTCCGTGGAGACGGTCGTACGGCCGCAGGACATGGCCTCGATGATGGAGAACGGGAAGCCCTCCGAGATGGAGGAGAGCATGACGATGTGGCCGGCCGCGTAGGCGCGCCAGACCTCGCTGACCCGGCCCTCGAAGGTGAGGCCGTCGGTGACGCCGAGTTCGGCGGCGAGCTTCTCCAGCTTGGTCCGGTACGCCTCGCCGCCGGGCGGGACCGGGCCGAACAGGCGCAGCCTGGTCTGCGGGATCTCGGCGCGGACCAGGGCGTAGGCGCGGATCAGGGTCTCCAGGTCCTTGATGGGGTCGACCCGGCCGCACCAGGTGAGGGTGGGGATCTCGGGTTCGGGTCCGGCGTGCGGGAAGGCGGCCGGGTCGACGCCGTTGTAGACGGTGCGGATCTTGCCGGCGTCGGCGCCGCCGCGCTCCTCCCAGCGGCGGTTGTACTGGTTGCACGGGGTGATCAGGTCGGCCGAGCGGTAGCCGTGCGAGTTCAGCTCCCGCCAGAAGCCGAGCATGAACGCCTTCACCGGCCAGCGCTGGGCCTCGCGGCGATAGCCGAGATAGCGCTCGCGCAGATAGATGCCGTGCTCGGTGAGCAGGAACGGCACCCCGTCCAGGTGGCGGGCGGCGAGCGCGGGCAGGGTGGCGAGGCCGCTGCTCACCGCGTGCGCGACCGAGTCCTCGGGGATGCGTGTCCCCAGCGGGCGCAGGGCGTGTTCCAGCAGGTCGGTGGCGGTCAGGGCGTCGTGCACGGTGGGACGGGCGGCCGCGGTCGGCAGATGCGGCATCGTCCAGATCCACATCAGCGAGCGCAGCGCGGCCTCGGTGCGCAGCGCCGCGGACAGGCGTCCGTCGCGGGCGATCCTGGCCAGTTCGGTCAGCGCCTCGCCGAAGTCGCAGGGCGCCTCCGGGTCCAGGAACGACAGCAGCAGTTGTTCGTAGGCGTCGATGAAGCGGCGGCGGGCTCTGCCGTGGGGTGCTCCTCGGTGGCCGGGGCGCGGGCCCCAGGTCGGCACGGTGGTGTGCCGGGAGACGTTGGGCGGCAGCTCCCAGGTGACGGGTTCGCGGCCGCTGCCGGTGAGGGAGATGATGTGGAAGTCGACCTCGGGCATGCCCTTGACCAGCTGGTCGCACCAGGTGCTGACGCCGCCGTGGACGTGTGGGTAGGTGCCTTCGGTGAGCATGGTGACGTGCATGTGCTGCGCGCCTTCCCCCCTGTTTTTCGCGGATTCTGTGCGGGGAACTGCTGCCTCGTCGCCCGGCTGTGGGTTCGTCGTGGCTGGTCGCGCAGTTCCCCGCGCCCCTTGGGGCGTTCCTCTTACGGCAGTTTCAGCGTCAACGCGTTCTGCAGGGCGGCCGGCGTGGTCCATGCCGAGCGCGCTCCCGCGTAGGGCGTGCCGAAGGTGGTGGTGCCGAGAAGAAGCTGCTTCTGCGTCCCCTCCGGTGCGGTCACCGGGATCTGGGTCCCGGACGGTGCCTGGACCGTCACGGTCTTGCCGATGCGGTAGGCGGTGACCTGGTTGTTCGTGATCGCGGTCTGCCAGGCGGCCCGGCGCTTCAGTTCGGTGCCGATGGCGCCGTGGCGCGGGTTCTCCAACGGGGTGTTGTCGGCGAACAGGGCGCGGTAGTCGGCGAGGACCTTGTCGAGCACCGGGTAGAGGATGCGGTCCTCGGCCAGGTTGGACTGGTGCGCGTAGTGCGGGCGCGGGTCGTTGCCGAGGGCGTGGCCCAGGGCGGTGCGGGCCTCCTGGGGGACGATGTGGGTGTCGTAGCCGGTGGTGACGTCGAGCGGTTCGTCGAGGCAGGTGGAGGTCGGGTTGCTCTCGCAGACGCCGCTGCCGCCGTCCGCCTTCGAGGTGTAGATCCAGTTGTACTCGTCGGTCATCTCGGCCTCGGTGCCGACGTTGTAGTACACGTTCATCGGGTGCCGGGGCACGGTCAGCGCGGCACCGACCGGGCGCTGCTCCGGTTCGCGGGAGTTGTCCGAGGCGATCCACTTCACGCCGGTGTCGGCGAGGGCGCCGGCCAGGTTGGGGTTGTCCTCGGGCTGCTGCGGCAGGGTCTTCAGGCCGGAGTGCTCGCCGGTGACCAGTTCCGTGCGGTCGACCGGGAGGCCCTTGGCGAGGGCCCAGTTGTGGTTGTCGCGGATCTGCGCGGCGATCTCGGCGCGGCTCATGTACCGGGTGCTGCCGTCGGCGTTCTTCGCGCAGCTCCACGGCACTGTGGAGGTGTCCTGCACACAGCCCAGGTAGGGGTGGGTGTAGGTGTGGTTGATCCAGCGGTACTGCGCCTTGTCGGCGAGCAGCCGGTCGGTGAGCGCGTCGGTGCCGCCGTGCTCGGCCTTCCACTCCTCGCCGGAGCCGGCGTTGTAGACCATGTCGAGGGTGAAGCCGCGCTCGCGCTGCCACTGGGCGGCGTAGGCCGCGTCGTCCGCGGTCATGCGGATCGGCGTGGTCCCCTCGCCGTCACCGCCCGGGCAGTCGAAGTCGCCGGGCGTGCAGTCGCGCTCGGTGTCCCAGCGGCTGTCGGGGGCGAAGACGTCGTCGACATGGACCGCAAGGTAGTTGCGGTCCCGGCCCAGATGCACGCCCTGAGTCAGCCATTCGACGATGCCGCGGGCCAGTGCCCGGAACTGCCGCTGGTGCGCGTTGTACGCGAACGTCACCACCAGTTCGCGGCGCCCGTCGTGGGCGTACTCGCCGACGAGGCTGCCGCGGCCGGTGCCGCCGGGCACGGGGATGTCGACGTACGAGGTGAAGCCCGCGCGGGGGCGGGCCACATAGCCGTAGCTCTCCTGGACGGCCGGGGCGTTGTCCTCGAAGGCGAGGGTGCCGTCGAGGTAGCCGAACCAGCCCGCCTTGCCGGCCGCGGTGACGGACGCCTCGCGCCCGTCGAGCGCGCCGGCCCAGCCGCCCTCGCTGGTGTAGTCGAGGCCGACCTCGGGGTGGGCCCAGGTGTAGGCGTCGACCTGCGGGATGCCGTACGTCCGCTCGTACGTCTCCAGCGCGGTCTGCTCGGCGGAGCCCGCGCCGAACGGGGTCTCGTGGGGCAGCACGACGCCCTGGTACCTGGCGCGGGGCGTGCCGTTCACCGTGTCGCTGAGGAACGACTCGGTGAGCGTGGGGCGGCCCGGGTCGTTCAGGTCGATCGTGGTGTACGGGACGCCGGTGCTCCTCAGCTGGGCGGTGATGGCCCTGACGGGGCTGTCCCCGTTGTCCACCACCAGCACCCTCAGGTCGATCCGCGGCTCGGCGGCCGCCGACGCCCCGGGCGCCCCCAGCCCGAGCGTCATCAGTGCGGCGGCTGCCAGGACGGCGGCCGCCTCTCTCCGTCTGCGCGCGCGTGGCGCCATGGTGGTTCCTCCCCCCAGAAGATCCCCCATGCCCCCTGTGCCGCTGCCGTGTGGGAGGTGTGGCCCTTTTGTGAGCCATCCACGGGAGATCCTGTGGAAATCATGCAAAACGGCGAGCGCGGGACTCACCGGAACCCGACGAGTGTGACTCAGGTCATGGAGTGCGAGGATCGGGAAATGGCCACGACGCCACTCACAGGTGAACGCCCGCAGGCGTGAGCGAACGAACGCGCGCGCGTAGTCTCGTCCCAGGTCCGCTCCGCAGTGACGCGGACCCGGTTGAGACCACCCTCAAGGGCCGGATCTAGGGTCTGTCGGGCCCGGCCGACCCACCCTGTTCGGCCACAGCAACTTCACATCGGAAGCGAGAAATCACCACCGTGACTGCTCTCACTCTCAGCACCGCCGCGGCGGCCGGCCTGCGCGCCGACGCCATCGTGATCGGTGTCGCCAAGAGCCCGAAGGGCGGAAAAGGGCTCGCCGTCGCGCCGGGCGCCGAGGCCGTGGACAAGGCCTACGACGGCAGGCTCGCCGGCCTTCTGGAGACCCTGGGCGCCTCGGGTGCCGAGGGCGAGGTGACCAAGCTGCCCGCGCCGGCCGGCTTCAAGGCGCCGCTCGTCGTGGCGGTGGGCCTGGGCACACGGCCGGAGAAGGACGACGAGTACGACGCCGAGGCGCTGCGCCGCGCCGCCGGCGTCGCCGCGCGCACCCTCGCGGGCTCCAAGAAGGCCGCCTTCGCCCTGCCGGTCGCGGACTCCGCCGCGGTCGGGGCGATCGCCGAGGGCGCGCTGCTCGGGGCGTACTCCTTCGACGCCTACAAGGACAGCGGCAAGGACTCCGGGGAGAAGAACGGCAAGGCGCCGCTCGCCGAGGCCTCGATCCTGGGCGCGAAGCCCCGCGACAAGGCGCACAAGGCGGCCGTCGAGCGCGCCACCGCCGTCGCCGAGGAGCTGAACCGCGCCCGCGACCTGATCAACACCCCGCCGAACGACCTCAACCCCGAGTCGTTCGCCGCCGTCGCGCAGGCCGCGGCCAAGGAGCATGGCATCAAGGTGCAGGTGCTCGACGAGAAGGCGCTCGCCAAGGGCGGCTACGGCGGCATCCTCGGCGTCGGCGGCGGCTCCGCGTCCGCGCCGCGCCTGGTGAAGCTGTCGTACAAGCACTCCAAGGCGAACAAGCACCTCGCCTTCGTCGGCAAGGGCATCACCTACGACTCGGGCGGCATCTCGCTGAAGCCGGCCGGGCACAACGAGACGATGAAGTGCGACATGAGCGGTGCGGCGGCGGTCTTCGCCGCCGTGGTCGCCGCCGCGCGGCTCGGGCTCGAGGTGAACATCACCGGCTGGCTGGCGCTCGCCGAGAACATGCCGTCCGGCTCCGCCGTGCGCCCCGGTGACGTGCTGCGCATGTACAGCGGCAAGACGGTGGAGGTGCTGAACACCGACGCCGAGGGCCGGCTGGTGCTGGGCGACGCCCTGTGGGCCGCGTCCGAGGAGAAGCCGGACGCGATCGTGGACGTGGCGACGCTGACCGGCGCGATGGTGCTGGCGCTGGGCAACCGCACCTTCGGTGTGATGGCCAACGACGACGCGTTCCGTACGGCGATCGTGGAGGCCGCGGAGGAGGTCGGCGAGGAGTCCTGGCCGATGCCGCTGCCGGAGCACCTGCGCAAGGGGATGGACTCGCCCACGGCGGACATCGCCAACATGGGTGAGCGGATGGGCGGCGGGCTGGTCGCCGGGCTGTTCCTCCGGGAGTTCGTCGGCGAGGGGATCACCTGGGCGCACCTGGACATCGCCGGGCCGGCGTTCAACGAGGGCGGGCCCTTCGGGTACACGCCGAAGGGTGGTACCGGGTCCGGTGTGCGGACGCTGGTGCGGCTGGCCGAGCTGACGGCGGCCGGTGATCTCGGGTGACGTTCGCCTGAGAGCTCGGGGCTGAATGTCGTAGGGCGGCTTCAGGGGCGTGGGGGCTGGTCGCGCAGTTCCCCGCGCCCCTGAGGTCACTCCAGTTCCCCGCGTCTACAAGTGAACGTGCTACGTCTCACACCCCGGCCCCGCGTCTCGTCAAGCACTGACTAGTGCGAAGATGGGGCTCGGCAGGACAGGGCCCCCACCTAAGGGCCGAAGAACGAGCGGCCGGACACCAGCCGCCGACCGGTCACTGGAGACCGGCGTGGCGCACATGCATGGAGGACGTGACGTGGCGAACGACGCCAGCACCGTTTTCGACCTAGTGATCCTCGGCGGTGGTAGCGGTGGTTACGCCGCGGCCCTGCGCGGGGCGCAGCTGGGCCTGGACGTCGCCCTGATCGAGAAGGACAAGGTCGGCGGCACCTGCCTGCACCGGGGTTGCATCCCCACCAAGGCCCTGCTCCACGCGGGCGAGATCGCCGACCAGGCCCGCGAGAGCGCGCAGTTCGGCGTCAAGACCACCTTCGAGGGCATCGACGTCCCGGCGGTCCACAAGTACAAGGACGAGGTCATCTCGGGTCTGTACAAGGGTCTGCAGGGCCTGGTCGCCTCCCGCAAGGTGACGTACATCGAGGGCGAGGGCCGGCTGTCCTCCCCCACCTCCGTCGACGTCAACGGTCAGCGCATCCAGGGCCGCCACGTCCTGCTGGCGACCGGCTCCGTGCCGAAGTCGCTGCCGGGCCTGGAGATCGACGGCAACCGGATCATCTCCTCGGACCACGCCCTCGTCCTGGACCGCGTGCCGAAGTCCGCGATCATCCTGGGCGGCGGCGTCATCGGCGTCGAGTTCGCCTCCGCGTGGAAGTCCTTCGGCTCGGACGTCACGATCATCGAGGGCATGAAGCACCTCGTCCCGGTCGAGGACGAGAACAGCTCCAAGCTGCTCGAGCGCGCCTTCCGCAAGCGCGGCATCAAGTTCAACCTGGGCACCTTCTTCCAGAAGGCCGAGTACACCGCCGACGGTGTCAAGGTCACCCTGGCCGACGGCAAGGAGTTCGAGGCCGAGGTCCTGCTCGTCGCCGTCGGCCGCGGCCCGGTCTCGCAGGGCCTGGGCTACGAGGAGGCCGGGGTCGCCATGGACCGCGGTTACGTCCTCGTCGACGAGTACATGCGGACCAACGTCCCGACCATCTCCGCGGTCGGCGACCTGGTCCCGACCCTCCAGCTCGCGCACGTCGGCTTCGCCGAGGGCATCCTGGTGGCGGAGCGGCTGGCCGGTCTGAAGGTCGTCCCGATCGACTACGACGGTGTCCCGCGGGTGACGTACTGCCACCCGGAGGTCGCCTCCGTCGGTATCACCGAGGCCAAGGCCAAGGAGATCTACGGCGCGGACAAGGTCGTCGCTCTGAAGTACAACCTGGCGGGCAACGGCAAGAGCAAGATCCTGAAGACCGCGGGCGAGATCAAGCTCGTCCAGGTCAAGGACGGTGCCGTGGTCGGCGTCCACATGGTCGGCGACCGGATGGGCGAGCAGGTCGGCGAGGCCCAGCTGATCTACAACTGGGAGGCGCTGCCGGCCGAGGTGGCCCAGCTCATCCACGCCCACCCGACGCAGAACGAGGCGCTGGGCGAGGCCCACCTGGCCCTGGCCGGCAAGCCGCTGCACTCCCACGACTGACGCTCTCGGTCATCGGGCGCGACGACACAGACTTCCGCAATTCGTAAGGAGCAACCGAAACCATGGCGGTTTCCGTAACCCTTCCGGCGCTCGGCGAGAGCGTCACCGAGGGCACTGTCACCCGCTGGCTGAAGGCCGAGGGTGAGCGCGTCGAGGCCGACGAGCCGCTGCTCGAGGTCTCCACCGACAAGGTCGACACCGAGATCCCCGCTCCGGCCGCCGGTGTCCTGGCCTCCATCAAGGTCGCCGAGGACGAGACCGTCGAGGTCGGCGCCGAGCTGGCGATCATCGACGACGGCACGGGTGCGCCCGCCGCCGCCCCGGCTCCGGCCGCCGCCGAGGCTCCGGCCCCGGCCGCCGAGCCCGCCCCGGCCCCCGTGGCCGAGGCCCCGGCCGCCCCCGCCCCCGCTCCCGCCGCCGAGGCTCCGGCGGCTCCGGCCGGTGGCGCCGAGGGCACCGACGTGGTGCTGCCCGCGCTCGGTGAGTCCGTCACCGAGGGCACCGTCACCCGCTGGCTGAAGTCGGTCGGCGACACCGTCGAGGCCGACGAGCCGCTGCTCGAGGTCTCCACCGACAAGGTCGACACCGAGATCCCGGCGCCCGCCTCCGGCGTGCTCCTGGAGATCGTGGTCGGCGAGGACGAGACCGCCGAGGTCGGCGCCAAGCTGGCCGTCATCGGCGCACCGGGTGCCGCTCCGGCCGCCGCACCGGCCGCCCCGGCTCCGGCGCCCGCCGCCGCTGCCCCGGCTGCCCCGGCCGCCCCCGCGGCTCCGGCCGCCCCGGCCCCGGCTCCGGCTCCCGCCGCCCCGGCCGCGCCCGCCGCTCCGGCCCCGGCCCCGGCCCCCGCCGCCGCTGCCCCGGCCCCCGCGCCGGCCGCTCCGGCTCCGGTCGCCCCGGCCGCTCCGGCTCCGGTTCCGGCCGCCGCGCAGCCGACCGACGAGGGCGCCTACGTCACCCCGCTGGTGCGCAAGCTCGCCGCCGAGAACGGCGTCGACCTGGCCACCGTCAAGGGCACCGGCGTCGGCGGCCGTATCCGCAAGCAGGACGTCATCGCCGCCGCCGAGGCCGCGAAGGCCGCCGCCGCTGCCCCGGCCCCCGCCGCGGCCGCTCCGGCTGCCGCCGCCGCCAAGAAGGCGCCGGTCCTGGAGGTCTCCCCGCTGCGCGGCCAGACCGTCAAGATGCCTCGCATCCGCAAGGTCATCGGCGACAACATGGTCAAGGCGCTGCACGAGCAGGCCCAGCTGTCGTCGGTCGTCGAGGTCGACGTCACCAAGCTGATGCGGCTGCGCGCCAAGGCGAAGGACTCCTTCGCGGCCCGCGAGGGCGTCAAGCTCTCCCCGATGCCGTTCTTCGTCAAGGCCGCCGCGCAGGCGCTGAAGGCCCACCCGGTCATCAACGCCAAGATCAACGAGGCCGAGGGGACCATCACCTACTTCGACACCGAGAACATCGGTATCGCGGTGGACTCCGAGAAGGGCCTGATGACCCCGGTCATCAAGAACGCCGGTGACCTCAACATCGCCGGTATCGCCAAGGCCACGGCCGACCTGGCGGGCAAGGTCCGGGCCAGCAAGATCACCCCGGACGAGCTGTCCGGCGCGACCTTCACCATCTCCAACACCGGTTCGCGTGGCGCGCTCTTCGACACGATCATCGTGCCGCCGGGCCAGGTCGCGATCCTCGGCATCGGTGCCACGGTCAAGCGTCCGGCCGTCATCGAGACGGAGGAGGGCACGGTCATCGGCGTCCGCGACATGACCTACCTGACCCTCTCCTACGACCACCGCCTGGTCGACGGCGCCGACGCCGCCCGCTACCTGACGGCGGTCAAGGCCATCCTGGAGGCCGGCGAGTTCGAGATCGAGCTCGGCCTGTAACACGCCTGTCAGTCGCGGATAGATGCCCTCGCCTGGAAACTCCGGGCGAGGGCATCTCCTTAAGGGGCGCGGGGAACTGCGCGACCAGCCACACACAACCCGCACCCGCCAGACGTCGGACCAAACCGAGCTACCAGGCACCCCGCAACCAACGTGTAAGTCTCGTCTCACCTGGGCCAAAGCAGCCTCACGGGCCCCTCCAGCGAAGCGCCCCGGGCTTATTGTCTAAGCGTCAACGCGCCCTAAGGAGCCCTCATGACCGCCCCCGTCATCCACTCGCTGCGCGAACAGATCCGCGAGCACATCCTGGAAGGGATCATCAGCGGGCGCTGGCAGCCGGGCGAGCGGATCGTGGAGCGGCGTATCGCGACCGAACTGGAGGTCAGCCAGACCCCGGTCCGGGAGGCACTGCGCGAACTGGAGTCCCTGCGCCTGATCGAGTCCGCGCCGAACAAGGGCGTACGCGTGCGGAACCTGACGGCCGCGGACCTGGAGGAGAGCTACCCCGTCCGGGCCGGCCTGGAGGCCATCGCGGCCGAACTCGCGGCGGAGCGCCTCGCGGAGGACTGCTCCGCGCTGGAGCCGCACGTCACCGCCCTGTACGAGGCGGACCGCAACTCCGACGGCACGGCCCAGGTGCGGCACACGGTGGGCTTCCACCGGGAACTGGTCCGCGCGGCCGGCAACTCGGTGCTGCTGCACACCTGGGAAGGCCTCGGCATCGAGGTGTTCACCGCGCTGTCCATTCGCTGGCTGGGCACGGTCCAGCAGTCGTACGCCGAGGAGCACGAGGAGTTGCTCGCCGCCTTCCGCCGCCGCGATCCGCGGATCGCCGAGATCGTGAAGGCGCACGTCCTGGGGTGCGCACCTCGCGCGTGAGCCTGCGGGCAGGTGCCCGACACCTGCCCTAATGTGACCGGCATGTCCGAAACGCCGCACTGGTGGGTCCGCTACAAGGAGTCGCCGTTCCTGCCGGCGACGGTGCTGGTCCTGATCCTCGCCGCGGCGGCGGGCCTGTTCGCCTGGTCGTACACGTACGCGATGGCGAATCCGACGCCGCGCTCCGTGCCCGTGGCGGTGCTGGGCCAGTACGAACACGCCCGGGGCCGGGCCTTCCTGGACGGCATGGAGCGGGCGCTGAACGCCTCGGTGAAGGTGCACCCGTACGACCGGCCGACCGCGGCCCGGGCGGCGGTCGAGGAGCAGGAGATCTTCGGGATCCTCGACGTGCGCGAGGACGGCCGGGCCGTCACCCTCGACGTCTCGGGCGCGTCCGGCGCCTCGGTGGCCCAGGTGCTGTCGGACGCGGCGGTGAAGGTCGGCGAGAAGACCGGCGTGTCGGTCACCGTCCGGGACATCAAGCCGCTGCAGTCGGGCGATCCGCGCGGGCTGGCGATCTTCTACATCTCCCTCGCGGCCGTGATCATCGGCTTCGTCGGCTCGATCCAGCTGAGCGTGCACGCCCGGGCGCTCAACCCGCCGGAGCGCATCGCGTTCACGGCGACGTACGCGCTGCTGGGCGGGTTCGCGATCGCCGCCGCGGTGGACTGGCTGCTCAACGCCCTGGACCTGCCCTTCGCGGCGTCCTGGATGATCCTGGCGCTCACGATGTTCACCAGCGGCATGGTGTTCACGCTGTTCAACACGCTGATCGGCCGCTGGGCGATGCTGCCGACCTGGGGGCTGATGGTGCTGGTGGGCAACCCGTCCTCGGGCGGCGCGGTGTCCTGGCCGCTGCTGCCGTCCGCGCTGGGGGCGATCGGCCGCTGGCTGCCGCCCGGCGCCTCGGTCAACGCCCAGCACACGGTGGTGTACTTCCCCGGCCACCAGCACGCCTTTCCCTTCCTGGTGCTGGCCGGCTGGTCGCTGCTGTCCTGCGCGGTCTTCCTGAACTGGTCGCACCGCCATCCCGGCGGGCGCGAGCAGCGCTCTTGACACCCACGACCCCTGAATCCACCCCTCAATGTCCCCGAACACCAGAGCAAACCGCCGCTCAAACGCGCCCTCACCTGCAAAAACAAGGCCGCATCGCGTCACCCCGTGCCACCGCCGGAGGCACCCCGTGCCGACTTTCTCGGGATCGAGAGGTTTTCACCATCAACCCTTTGATCGATCATCGATCAGGGAGTTACAGTCGCCGACGGACTTCCACCGAAGTCCCAGCCCTGTCCTGCCAAAGACCAAGGGCACCCCCGAACCCTTACCGATGAGGGAACCCCCTTCGACTGAGGAAGGCGGCGACATGACCGACCCCAACGCCATCCAGCCGAGCGCGCTCGACCAGCTCCCCGACCGCGACCCCGAGGAGACCGCCGAATGGCAGGCCTCGCTGGACGCGGTCGCCAAGGCGGCCGGCCCGCACCGTGCCGCGTACCTGATGCGGCGCACGCTGGAGCGTGCCGAGGGCACCGGCATCGCGCTGCCGAAGCCCCTCGAGACCGACTACGTCAACACCATCCCCACCGCCGCCGAGCCCGCCGTGCCGGGTGACGAGGCGATGGAGGCCCGGATCACCGCCTGGAACCGCTGGAACGCGGCGGCCATGGTGACCCGCGGCTCGAAGTACGGCGTCGGCGGCCACATCGCCACCTTCGCGTCGGCGGCCTGGCTGTACGAGACCGGCTTCAACCACTTCTTCAAGGGCAAGGAGGCCGACGGTTCGGGCGACCAGCTCTACATCCAGGGCCACGCCTCCCCCGGCATCTACGCCCGCGCCTTCCTCGACGGCCGGCTGAACGAGGACCACCTCGACAACTTCCGCCGCGAGTCGGGCGGCAACGGCCTGCCGTCGTACCCGCACCCGCGTCGCCTCCCCTGGCTGTGGGAGTTCCCGACCGTCTCCATGGGCCTCGGCCCGCTCTCCGCGATCTACCAGGCGCGGTTCAACCGCTACCTGACCAACCGCGGCATCAAGGACGTCTCCGCCTCCCACGTGTGGGCCTTCCTCGGCGACGGCGAGATGGACGAGCCGGAGTCGACGGCGGCGCTCGCGCTGGCCGCGCGTGAGGAGCTGGACAACCTCACCTTCGTCATCAACTGCAACCTGCAGCGCCTCGACGGCCCGGTCCGCGCCAACTTCAAGATCGTGCAGGAGCTGGAGGCCCAGTTCCGCGGCGCCGGCTGGAACGTGATCAAGACGCTGTGGGGTTCGGCGTGGGACGAGCTGTTCCAGCTCGACACCACCGGCGCGCTCGTACGCCGACTGCGCGAGGTACCGGACGCGCAGATCCAGACCTACCAGACCCGCGACGCCGCCTACATCCGCCAGGACTTCTTCGGCAAGGACCCGGCGCTCGTCGAGATGGCGAAGCTGATCGGCGACGACAAGATCATCGAGTGCTTCCACTTCTCGCGCGGCGGTCACGAGTCCCGCAAGGTCTTCGCCGCCTACAAGGCCGCCGTCGAGCACAAGGGCGCTCCGACGGTGATCCTGGCGCAGACGGTCAAGGGCCACACCCTCGGTGAGGGCTTCGCGTCGAAGAACGCCAACCACCAGATGAAGAAGCTCTCGGTGGACGAGTTCAAGACGATGCGCGACCTGCTCGACCTGCCGATCAAGGACAGCGACTTCGTCGACGGCGTGGTCCCCTACGGCCACCCGGGCGCCGACTCCCCCGAGGTCCGCTACCTCCAGGAGCGCCGCGCCGCCCTCGGCGGTCCCGCCCCGGCCCGCCGCGTCCACCCGGTCGCCCCGCTGCCCGCGCCCGCCGAGAAGGCCTTCGCCTCCTTCGACAAGGGCTCCGGCTCGCAGAACGTGGCGACGACCATGGCGTTCGTCCGCCTGGTCAAGGACCTGGTCCGCGACAAGGAGACCGGCAAGCGCTGGGTGCCGATCGTGCCGGACGAGGCCCGTACCTTCGGTATGGAGAGCCTCTTCCCCTCCCTCGGCATCTACTCGCCGAAGGGCCAGACGTACGAGCCGGTCGACCGCGACCAGCTGATGTACTACAAGGAGGCCAAGAACGGCCAGATCCTCAACGAGGGGATCACCGAGGCCGGCTCGATGGCCGACTTCATCGCCGCTTCGACGTCGTACGCGACGCACGGCGAGGCGATGATCCCGTTCTACATCTTCTACTCGATGTTCGGCTGGCAGCGGACCGCCGACCAGATGTGGCAGCTCGGCGACCAGCTCGGCCGCGGCTTCCTCATCGGCGCCACCGCCGGCCGCACGACGCTGACCGGTGAGGGCCTGCAGCACGCCGACGGCCACTCGCCGGTGATCGCGGCCACCAACCCGGCCGCCCTCACCTACGACCCGGCGTTCGCGTACGAGATCGCCGTGATCGTCAAGGACGGTCTGCGCCGGATGTACGGCGAGGCCGCCCCGGGCGAGGACCCGAACGTCTTCTACTACCTGACCGTCTACAACGAGCCGCTGCCGCAGCCCGCGAAGCCGCAGGGCCTCGGCATCGACGAGGGCATCGTCAAGGGCCTGTACCGCTTCAACACGGCGGAGTCGGCGGGCGTGGACGTGGCGGCGAACGCCCCGCGCATCCAGCTGCTGGGCTCCGGTACGGCGATCCACTGGGCCCTGGAGGCGCAGAAGCTGCTCGCCGAGGAGTGGGGCGTGGCGGCGGACGTCTGGTCCGCCACCTCCTGGTCGGAACTCCGCCGGGACGCGCTGGAGGCCGACGCGGCGCTGCTGCGCGGCGAGGAGCGGGTGCCGTACGTCCGCCAGGCGCTGCAGGGCGCCGAGGGCCCGGTGCTGGCGGTCTCCGACTACATGCGCCAGGTCCCGGACCAGATCGCGCAGTGGGTGGAGCAGGACTACTCCTCGCTGGGTGCGGACGGCTTCGGCCTCTCCGACACCCGTGAGGCCGCCCGCCGCCACTTCGGCGTCGACGCCCAGTCGATCGTCGTCGCCGCCCTGGCCCAGCTCGCCAAGCGCGGCGAGGTCAAGGCGACGGCCGTGAAGGAGGCGCGCGAGCGCTACGGCCTGTAAGAACCGGTCGTTCCAGGAGGCCCCCGCCGCGGCGGGGGCCTCCTGCATGATGTCCGCATGCGTGCTGCCCGGCTGATCAAGATGGTGCTGCTGCTCCAGTCCCGCCCCTCCATGACCGCCGCCGAGCTGGCCCGGGAGCTGGAGGTGTCCGAGCGGACGATCACCCGGGACGCGCAGGCCCTGTCGGAGGCGGGCGTCCCCGTCTACGCCGACCGGGGGCGGGCCGGCGGCTACCGGCTGATCGGCGGGTACCGGACCCGGCTGACCGGGCTGCACCGCGGCGAGGCCGAGGCGCTGTTCCTGTCCGGGGTGCCGGGGGCGCTGCGCGAGATGGGGCTGGAGGACGCCGCGTCGGCGGCCCGGCTGAAGGTGTCGGCGGCGCTGCTGCCGTCCCTGCGGGACGCCCCGCGCGCGGCGGCGCAGCGGTTCCATCTGGACGCGCCGGGCTGGTTCAAGGAGCTGCGCACTCCCCCGCTGCTGCCCGCGGTGGCCGACGCGGTGTGGGACGACCGGCGGATCACCGCCCGTTACCGGCGCGGGGATGCGGAGGTCGAGCGGGAGCTGGAGCCGTACGGGCTCGTGCTGAAGGCCGGTGTCTGGTACCTGTGCGCGCGGGTCGCCGACGCGGGGTCCTTCCGGACGTACCGCATCGACCGCTTCACCGCCGTCGAGCCCGGCGAGGACCGCTTCGTCCGCGACGAGGAGTTCGACCTGCCCGCGTTCTGGGAGGAGCAGGCCGAGCGGTTCGCGCGCTCGCTGCTGCGCGCCGAGGTCGTCGTGCGGCTCTCCGCGCAGGGCGCGCGCCGACTGCCGTACGCCGTCGATCCGCTCTCCGCACGGGACGCCCTGGCCACGGCGGGCGAGCCGGACGCGCGCGGCTGGGTCACCGTCACCCTGCGCGTGGAGTCCGAGGAGGTCGCGCACACCCAGCTCACCGCCCTCGGCCCGGAGGCCGAGGTGCTGTCCCCGCCGTCGCTGCGGGACCTGCTCGCCGCCGACGCCCGACGGCTGGCGGAGCTGTACGACAGGCTCTGAGAGCCACTCCGGGTGCGTCCGTCTCGCGCAGGGACGATGCTGGAGCGGTGATGGACGAGACGGAGTTCTGGGAGCTCGTGGACAGCACCCGCGAGGCCGCGGAGGGCGACCCGGAGGAGCAGGCCGATCTGCTGGTGGACCGGCTGCTCCAGCTGGACCCGGAGGAGGTGCTCGACTTCGCCCGTCACTTCGAGGCCCGCTACAACCGCGCCTACCGCTGGGACCTCTGGGGCGCCGCCTGGGTGCTGCTCGACGGGGCCAGCGACGACGCCTTCGACTTCTTCCGCTGCTGGCTGATCGGCCAGGGCCGGGAGGTGTTCGAGGGCGCCCTGCACGACCCGGACTCCCTGGCCGATCTCCTGGACGACTTCGACGAGGAGATCGACGGCGACGGCGAGGAGCTGGGCTACGCGGCCGACGAGGCGTACGAGCAGCTGACCGGCACCGTCGCCCCGGACCTCGGCATCCCGCCCGCCCCGGCGGAACCGGAGGGCACCCCGGTCGACTTCGAGAACGAGGGGGTGCTCGCCGAGCGCTATCCCCGGCTCTGGTACCGGTTCCGGGAGTGACCCGGGACGGCTGTCACGGTCCCCGCCTCCGGAGCGCCGGTACGCCCGACCGCAGGGCGGCGACATCCGTGCGCCCCTCGTTGGTGTTCCGCTCCGCCCGCGGGCCGCGGCCCTGGAGCCGGGCGGCCAGGTCGCGGATCTCCGGCAGCCGGGCGGTGAGGGCGGCGCCGGGGCAGCTGGTCATGAAGCCGTCGTTGTGGCCGGCGAGGGCGGGCAGGCTGGCGAGGGTGCCGGCGGCGTAGCGGCTGCCGCTGTTGCTGGAGACGAGGCGGACCCGCGACCGCGGGTCGGTGCCCGACAGACCGAGCTTCCAGGCGGCCAGCGCGGCGATCGCGTCGGTCATCGCGCGCGGCACCTCGACGCCCGCGGTGAAGGTGCCGATGGCGGCGATGCCGGCGGTGCGGTGGTTGAAGCCCTGGGTGTGGGCGCCGGTGACGGCGCGGGCGACGCCGCCCGCGCGGCCCTCGTAGATGACGCCGCAGCGGTCGACGAGGAAGTTGTAGCCGATGTCGTCCCAGTGCCGGGTGCTGGTCTGACCCGCGTGCAGGTAGCGGATGATGCGGGGCGTCTCGGCGCAGTCGTAGGCGTTGGGCGAGTCGGTGTGGTGCACGAAGACCGCGACGACCTTGTCGTCGTACCGCGCGGGCGGCTGCTTCGGGCGGGTTCCCTCCAGCCAGGCCGCGCGGGGCACGATGGGCGGCCGGGGCGCGGTGTGGGCGGCCGCCGGGCGCAGGACCGCCGGGCGGCGCTGGGCGTGGGCGTCGGCGGCCCGGTCGACGCCGCTCGCGCACAGCGCCAGCGCCACGGCGGCGGAGATCCCGGGGAGCGCGCCCAGCGCCGCGCGGGCCGGGCCGGGCATGCGCACGGCGCGCCGACGGGCCCGCCGTGTCCTTCGGGCGCTTCGGAAGACACGCATGATCCCACTGTCCGCAAGATCCCCGCCGCCCGCGATGTGTGCTGTGCCACCTGGTGGAACCATCGTCCCGGTCCGCGACGTTTCCCCCAGGTACACGCCCCGTGGCCGGTTCGACGGCGGCGGCCGCGCGTGCGGCTGATCACTGGGCCCGTCCCCCGCGTATAGGGGTCCGAGAGAAAGGCGGCTTGGTGGACCTCCTCGACATCCTTCTGCTGCTGGCGATCCTGCTCTACGCCGGCTCCGGCTACCGGCGCGGGCTGGTGGCCGGCTGCGTCTCGCTGGCCGGGTTCGTGGGCGGTGCGGCGCTCGGCGTGTGGGCACTGCCCTGGGTGATGGACCTGGTGACGCCGGGCGGTACGGCGGCCACGGTCACCGCGGTGTGCACGGTGCTGGTCCCGGCCGCGGTGGGCCATGAGCTGGCCGGGCGGCTGGCGCTGCGGCTGCGGCGGGAGCTGGCCCGGGGGCCGCTCAGAGTGGCCGACGGGGTCGGCGGGGCGGTGGCGAACGCGGCGGCCGTGCTGATCGTGGCGTGGGTGGCGGCGAGCGTCCTGGCGGCGTCCTCGTCCACCCTGCTGTCGGGGGCGATCCGCGACTCGCGGGTGCTGGGGGCGGTGCAGCAGGCGATGCCGGACACCACGCCCGCCTGGTTCTCGCGGGCCACCTCGGCGCTCACCGAGGCGGGCTTCCCGCAGGTCTTCAACCCGTTCGAGAACGAGTCGACGGCCGAGGTCGCGCGGCCTTCCGGGGACAGCGTCACGGTGGCCGCCACGACCGCCGCCCAGCGCAGCACGGTGAAGGTGGAGGGCATCGCGGGCACCCAGGGCCGCGAGGGCAGCGGGTTCGTGTACGCGGCGGAGCGGGTGATGACCAACGCGCACGTGGTGGCGGGCATCGACGAGCCGACCGTGCGGGTGGGCGGTATCGGCCCGGCGTACGAGGCCACCGTGGTGCTGTTCGACCCGGAGAAGGACGTGGCCGTGCTCCGGGTGCCCGGTCTGCGTGCCCCCGTGCTGCGTTTCGACGACGACGCGGCGCGCGGCGACGCGGCGGTGGTCGCCGGGTATCCGCAGGACGGCGGCCTGGACCTGCAAGGGGCGACGGTCGCGAACCGGGTGCGGGCGACGGGCCAGAACATCTACAACGACGACACGGTCACCCGGGAGATCTACTCGATCCGCTCCACCGTGCGCCCCGGCAACTCCGGCGGCCCGCTGCTGACCACCGAGGGCCGGGTGTACGGGGTGGTGTTCGCCCGGTCCACCTCCGACGCCGAGACGGGGTACGTCCTGACGGCGGCGGAGGTCGCCGGCGACGCCGAGCGGGCGGCGCGGGCGACGGCACCGGTGGACACGGGCGACCTGGTCACCTCGTAGTGGCAGGACAGCGGTCAGGTCAGCTTTTGCCCCATGAGGATGTCGTCGACGTAGCTGCCGTCCAGGCAGAACTCCTCCGGCTGCACGCCCTCGACGACGAAGCCCTCCGACTCGTACAGGGCGCGGGCGCGGGTGTTGTGCCCGAGCACGCGCAGCGTGATCCGGCGGAAGCCGTTGCGGCGGGCCTCGTCGACGGCGGCGCGCACCAGGGCGCGCCCGACGCCCTTGCCGCGGGCCTCCTCGGCGACGGCGAGGCCGCGGATCTGCCGGACGTGGGCGTTGGAGGGGAGCGGCGTGGGGAAGCCGAGGCGGACATAGCCGACGACACGGCCGTCGAGCTCGGCGACCAGGTGGTCCTCGGGGCGGGCGGTGTCGCGGAAGAAGGGCTCGTCCGGTGCGGGCGGTCCGGTGACCGCGTGCACGTACGACCAGGTCGTGCGGTCCAGATGGCGCAGGGGCTCCTCGTCCTCGGGACGGGCGGTGCGTATGGACGGTTCAGGCATGCCGGTCACCCTACGGGGGGAAGGCGCGTACCCTCACCGGGGTTTTACGGGCTCGCGGGACAGGATGAGGTCATGCGGCGTTCACGAATCGCGGTGTCGGGCGCGTCCGGTCTCATCGGCGGCGCCCTGGTGCGTTCCCTGGTCGCGGACGGACACGACGTGGTGCGGCTGGTGCGCCGCATGCCCCGGTCCCCGCACGAGGCGCGTTGGGAGCCCGAGCGGCGGCACGTGGACCCGGCGGTGCTCGCCGGGTGCGACGCCGTGGTGAACCTGGCGGGCGCGGGGGTGGGCGACCGCCGCTGGACCGAGGCGTACAAGGCGCGCATCCGCGCCAGCCGGGTGGACGGCACGGCGACCCTGGCCCGGGCCGTCGCCGCGCTGGACCGGCCGCCGCGGGTCTTTCTCAACGGCAGCGCCGTCGGCATCTACGGCGACACCGGCGACCGCGTCGTGGACGAGGACGCCCCGCCCGGGCGGGGCTTCCTGCCGGAGCTGTGCGTGGAGTGGGAGGCCGCCGCGGCACCGGCCGAGGCGGCGGGGGTCCGTACGGTGTTCGCCCGCACGGGCCTGGTGGTGGCGCGCGAGGGCGGGGCCTGGGGCAGGCTGTTCCCCCTCTTCAAGGCCGGGCTCGGGGGTCCGCTCGGCGGCGGGCGCCAGTACTGGTCGTACATCGCGCTGCACGACGAGGTCGCGGCGCTGCGCCATCTGCTGGAGCGCGAGGATCTGTCCGGGCCGTTCAACCTGACCGCGCCGGAGCCGCTGACGAACCGTGAGATCAGCGCGGCGATGGGCCGGGTGCTGCACCGGCCGGCGGTGTTCGCGGTGCCCGCTCCCGTGCTGCGGGTGGTGCTGGGCGAGATGGCGGCGGATGTGCTGGGCAGTCAGCGGGCGGTGCCCAAGCGGCTGTTGGAGTCCGGGTTCCGGTTCGCGTTCCCCGGGATCGAGGAGGCGATCCGGGCGGCGCTGTGAACGCGTCCGGCGAAACGGGGCGGCCCGACCGTATGCGACCGCCGTGCGACCGTGCCCTGTCGATGCGCGACTGCCCCTGACCGATCACGGCCCTAACCTCGACGCGAACTCGGGTATCCCCGGAGCCGGTTGGGGGCATGAGGTCTCCACCGGCCGCGCAACCTCGAGGAGGGGCACGTGCTTGAGCCCGCGTTTCAGGCCGACGTCGTGGTGGTGGGAGCCGGGGTCGCCGGTCTCTCCGCGGCGCTTCGGCTGGCCCATGCAGGAGTGACGACGACGGTCCTGGAGGCCGGCCCCTGTGTGGGCGGGCGAATGTCGACGGAGAAGGTGGACGGTTTCCGCCTCGACCGTGTCGGACAGCTGCTGTTCACGTCGTATCCGGAACTACGGCTGACCCCGGGACTGGACACGCTCGCGCTGCGCCTGTTCGCCCCCGGGGTCCTGCTGCACAGCGACGGCCGCCGGCACCGGGCGGGCGCCCCGGTGAACGGACGGAGCGCGAGGGGCGCACTCAACGCGGTGCGCGCCCTCGCGAGCGCCCCCCGGGCGACGCCGGGGCGCGGCCGAGGGGGCACCGTGCCGCCGCCCCGGAACCGGTCGACGGCCCCGGTGGGCGGCGCCGTCGACCAGGCCCGGCTGGGCAGCGCGCTCGCCCGGCTCGCGGGCACCCCCCTGGAACGCCTGCTGACCCGCCCGGAGCTGCCCGCCGGGCAGGCGCTGGCCGCCCGGGGCCTGCCCTCCCGCACCGTCGACGGCTTCCTGCGCCCCCTGCTCGCCGCACTGCTGTGCGACCCGGAGCTGACCACCTCCAGCCGGTGCGCGGACCTCGCGCTGCGGGCGTTCGCCGCCGGGCGGATGGCCGTGCCGGAGGGCGGGGCCGAGGTGCTGCCGGAGCTGCTGGCGCGGGCGCTGCCGCCGGGGAGCGTGCACACCGGGGTGCGGGTCACCTCGGTCTCCACCACCTCGGTGACCACCGCCGAGCACGGGGAGTTCCGCTGCCGGGCGGTGCTGCTGGCCACCGACGCGCGCACCGCCGCCGAGCTGCTGCCGGGGCTCCGGGTCCCGGACTTCCATCCGGTGACCGTCGTCCACCACACCACCGACGAGCCGCCTGCGACCGGCGCGGCGCTGCTGCTGGACGCCGACCGGGGCGGGCCGGTGGCCCACACGGCGGTGGTCAGCGCGGTGGACCCGAGCCGGGCGCCCGCGGGACGGGCGCTGATCTCCTCGACGGTTCTGGGCAGCCCGCCGGACGACGTCGACACCGCCGTGCGAACCCACCTTTCGCGGTTGTACGGCACCTCGACCATGCGCTGGGAGACGCTGGCCGTCCACCACACCCCCGAGGCGGTCCCGGCCATGCGCCCGCCCCACGACCTACGGCGCCCGGTACGCCTCCTCGCCGGCCTCTACGTCTGCGGCGACCACCGCGACTCCAGCACCGTCCAGGGCGCCCTCCACTCGGGCCACCGCGCCTCGGCGGCCATCCTGGCGGACCTGGCCGCGACGGGCCCGATGCACAGGGCGGACCCGGCCCCAACAGCTCGAGCGGCCTGAGCCGAGAAGGGGCGCGGGGAACTGCGCGACCAGCCCCCACGAACCCGCACCCGGCACACAGCAGTCGGAGTTACGGCGCTACCCCAACACCGCCACCTTGTCCCGATACGACCGCACAGGAGCCGCATCCTTGTACGGCTCCAACCGCCGCTCGAAGTCCCTGACGTACTCCACCGCCCGCACCGACCGCATCTCCGCCGCCTGCCCCGCCGCCTCAGCGGCCAGCGCGCACGCCTGGTCGAGCTCCCCGAGACCGAGGCGGGCGGTGGCGAGGACGACCCGGCAGAACAGCCGGCTGCGGGCGTACGCGGGGGAGCGCAACTGCAAGGAGCGCTCCGCATGCTGCGCGGCCGCCCGGAACTGCTGCAGATCCCGGTGGCAGTGCCCGAACTCGTCGGCGAGCTGCGCCTCGTCGAAGAAGCGTGCCCAGTGCGGCACGTCGTCGCCGGGCCGGGCGGCCTCCAGGGCGCGCTCGGCGCGGACCAGCGAGGCGGTGCAGGCCCGCACCTCGCCCAGGACGCCGTGCCCGCGCGCCTCGGCGGCGTGCAGCAGCGCCTGCACGACGGGCGGCGCCGAGCTGCCCACCCCCTGCTGGGCCACCCGCGCCAGCTGGACGGCCTCCCGCCCGTGCCCGAGATAGACGGCCTGGCGGCTCATGGTGACCAGCACGTACGAGCCGTACGCCCGGTCCCCGGCCGCCTGGGACAGCCGCAGGGCCTGCACGAAGTAGCGCTGGGCGAGACCGTGCGCGGCGATGTCGTACGACGTCCAGCCCGCGAGCCGGGTGAGGTCCGCGGCGGCGGCGAACAGCCGGCGCCCGGTCTGCTCGCCGTAGGTGCCGCGGAGCATCGGCTCGCACTCGTGCTCCAGATAGCGCACGAGGGCCTGCCGGGCGTGGCCGCCGCCGTAGGCGTCGTCCAGGGTGCGGAACAGCTCGCCGACCGAGCGCAGCGCGGCGATGTCGCCGCCGGTGACCCGGTGGCCGGGTCCGCGGTCGACCGCGCGCTGCCGGGGCACCGCGGGGCGGCCCTGGCTGGGCACCCGGGGCGGTTCCGTGCCGCGGGCGACCTTCTCGTCGGCGCGGCCGATCAGCCAGTCCCGGCTGGGCACCACGAGCCCCGCCGGAGTGAACGCGATCTTGCGCAGTTCGGCGTGGCTGCCGGAGTCCTTGCGCCACAGGCCGCTGACGATGTCGACGGCCTCCTCGGGGCCGGCCGCGAACTCCAGCCCCGCGTAGACCGGGGCGCAGGCGTCCAGGCCCAGGTCCTGGGCGGTGAGCCGGCGGCCGAGGCGGCGGGTGAACACCTCGGCGATGAGCGCGGGAGTGGTCCCTCTGGGCTGCTGGCCGCGCAGCCAGCGGGTGACGGATGTCTTGTCGTATCTGAGATCGAGCCCGTGCTCGAGGCCGAGCTGGTCCACGCGACGGGCCAGACCTGCGTTGGAGAACCCCGCTTCTGCGATGAGCGCGGCGAGCTGTCGGTTGGGGGTGCGCTGCGCGGGTCGTTCCGTCATCTGCGGTGCGATCTCCTGCCTCCGGGCTTCCGAATTGCCCGGACTGCCTGTGAGCAGCCCTTATGGCCTTGTGAACGGCGCGAATGTAGCGGAGAGTAAGCACCCGATCGCACACTTCGACGCTCATTCATCCGATCGTGTGAGGATTGCCCCCGAGGCTGACGTGCGGCCGACGGTCGTACAGTGACGTAGGCGCGTTTCACGCCTTACGACCTTCGAGGGAGGGGCTTGCCGTGAGTGAGTTGCGGTTCGTCCGTATGGGATTCGGTGCCGAGGCCGTCGACTACCAGGAGGCCTGGGACGAGCAGCGCCGGGTGCACGCCGCGCGCTTCGAGGACCGGGTCCCGGACACCGTGCTGCTGCTGGAGCACCCCCCGGTCTACACGGCCGGCCGGCGCACCGAGCCCAGCGAGCGCCCCCTCGACGGCACCCCGGTCATCGACGTGGACCGCGGCGGCAAGATCACCTGGCACGGCCCGGGCCAGATCGTGGGCTACCCGATCCAGAAGCTGCCCCGCCCGGTGGACGTCGTCGCGCACGTACGGCGCCTGGAGGAGGCGCTGATCCGCACATGCGCGGAGTTCGGCCTGGAGACCACCCGGGTGGAGGGCCGCAGTGGCGTGTGGGTCCTCGGCGACCCCGTCGAGGCGCGCCCGGCGCTCGGCGGGCTCTCCCTGGACTTCGACCCGCGGCTGACCGACGACGAGTTCGACCCCCGGCTCAACGGCCCGGAGTACGCGCCGTCCAACGCCGGCCAGCGCCGCGAGGACCGCAAGATCGCGGCGATCGGCATCCGGGTCGCCAAGGGCGTCACCATGCACGGCTTCTCGTTCAACGTGAACCCGGACAACGCCTGGTTCGACCGGATCATCCCGTGCGGCATCCGGGACGCGGGCGTCACCTCGCTCGCCAACGAGCTGGGCCGGGACATCACGATCGACGAGGTGCTGCCGGTGGTCGAGCGGCATCTGCGGGACGTGCTGGAGAACGCGGAGCTGAAGCCGCGGGTGATCGAGAAGACGCCGGCATAGGGAATGCGCCCCGCTGCGCGCGGGTTGGCCCGGTCGGAGGGCCATCAAATCAACGGGCGTACCCTAGAGTGCGCCGAAGAATCAACGCTAGGGAGCCGGTCGTGTCCGCAGTCGCACCCGACGGACGCAAGATGCTGCGCCTGGAGGTCCGGAACAGCCAGACCCCCATCGAGCGCAAGCCCGAGTGGATCAAGACCCGGGCGAAAATGGGTCCCGAGTACTCGAAGATGCAGAACCTCGTGAAGAGCGAGGGCCTGCACACGGTCTGCCAGGAAGCCGGCTGTCCCAACATCTACGAGTGCTGGGAGGACCGCGAGGCCACCTTCCTCATCGGTGGCGACCAGTGCACCCGGCGCTGTGACTTCTGCCAGATCGACACCGGCAAGCCCGAGGCCCTGGACCGGGACGAGCCCCGCCGGGTCGGCGAGTCCGTGGTCACCATGGACCTGAACTACGCCACCATCACCGGCGTCGCCCGCGACGACCTGGAGGACGGCGGCGCCTGGCTGTACGCCGAGACCGTGCGCCAGATCCACGCGCAGACCGCCGGCCGCGAGGGCGGCCGGACCAAGGTCGAGCTGCTGGCCCCCGACTTCAACGCGATCCCCGAGCAGCTCGACGAGGTCTTCTCCTCCCGCCCCGAGGTCTTCGCGCACAACGTCGAGACGGTCCCCCGGATCTTCAAGCGGATCCGCCCCGGCTTCCGCTACGAGCGCTCCCTGAAGGTCATCACCGCCGCGCGCGACTACGGCCTGGTGACCAAGTCGAACCTGATCCTCGGCATGGGCGAGACCCGCGAGGAGGTCAGCGAGGCGCTCAAGCAGCTGCACGACGCGGGCTGCGAGCTGGTGACCATCACCCAGTACCTGCGCCCGTCGGTGCGCCACCACCCGGTGGAGCGCTGGGTGAAGCCGCACGAGTTCGTGGAGCTGAAGGAGGAGGCCGAGCAGATCGGCTTCTCCGGTGTGATGTCCGGTCCGCTGGTCCGCTCCTCCTACCGCGCCGGCCGCCTGTACCAGATGGCCATCGAGAAGCGCGGTACGTACGTCGCCGCCCAGGCCGTGTGAATTCGCGCACAAGACCTTACCGGCAAGTAATCACCGGTTCGTCGCGGCCCCGACCGTCCTCCCCCACCCAGGACCCCCCTGGGGGGGCACACGGCTTTTCTCACAGGAAACCCCCCGTCACCCCCTGTGATCCGGGCTTTCTTTCTTTTT
>NZ_JBVIED010000001.1:332508-1131997 GCF_055572035.1 Streptomyces sp. NPDC030838
CACCGCCGTGACGACACACCAAACCACACCCCCCCCCCCCCCCCCCCCCCCCTTCCCCCCCCCCCCCCCCCCCCCCCCCCCCCCCCCCCCCCCCCCCCCCCCCCCCGACGGCGTTCCGGCACGGCAACTCCTCGGCCATCCGGCGGCATCGGGGCTTCATGTCTGTTTGACCGGTCGGTCACGCCCTGGTAACACCAATCAGTGACCCTGATTTCACACCCCGTGAACCCGTGCTGAGCCCTAGGGGGATTCACCATGCAGGCCGCTCCCGTCCGCGCGACAGCGATTCCGTCCTTCACCGACGCACTGCGTGCGGTCGAGTCCCTGCTCATGAGCGGCGGCCACCGCACCGCCCGCCGCAACGCCTGGACCTCCGTCCTGGAGGACCGCCGCCGCGCCAAGGACCGGGTCGAGGCCGAGCGCGTCCTGGAGCAGGTGTACGCCGCCCAGTCCTGAGCGTGCCGCCGGGCCGTCCCGAGCGGTGCCGTCGGTAACCGCCGGGGCACTGCCGTCGTAGGCGCTCCGGGAGCCACGTAGACTTCGTGGCATGGCGAGGAAGGACACGGCAGCCGAGGCTGCGAACCCCGGGCGACTGAAGCAGATCGCCCTGACCTACAAGATGACCCGCAGGGCCGACAAGAAGATCGGTCTTGTACTCGCGGCTGTCGGAATCGTCACCTTCGGTGTCTTCCTCGCGATCGGTTTCTTGATCGGTCACCCCTACTATCTCGGCATCCTGGGCCTCCTGCTCGCCTTCCTCGCGACGGCGATCGTGTTCGGGCGCCGGGCCGAGCGGGCCGCCTTCGGGCAGATGGAGGGCCAGCCGGGCGCCGCCGCGGCCGTGCTGGACAACATCGGCCGGGGCTGGACGACCACCCCCGCGGTGGCGATGAACCGCAGCCAGGACGTGGTGCACCGGGCCGTCGGCAAGGCCGGCATCGTGCTGGTCGCCGAGGGCAACCCGAACCGGGTCAAGAGCCTGCTGGCCGCCGAGAAGAAGAAGATGAACCGCATCGTCGCGGACGTCCCCGTGCACGACCTGATCGTCGGCACCGGCGAGGACCAGGTCGAGCTGAAGAAGCTGCGCACCACCATGCTGAAGCTGCCCCGGGTGCTGACCGGCCCCCAGGTGACCGCGACCAACGACCGGCTGCGCGCGCTGGGCGACCTGATGAGCAACATGCCCCTGCCGAAGGGGCCGATGCCGAAGGGCATGCGCCTCCCGAAGGGCGGGCCGCGACCCCGCTGACGACCCTCGTACGACGAAGGGCGCCCGGATCACTCCGGGCGCCCTTCGTCGTCGTATACGGGGATACGCGGCCGTCGTACGCGGGCGCTAGGCACCCCGCGACGCCGGCATCATCCAAACGAGAGGGCCTAGATGCGGACCTCGACCGTGCGGGCCAGCCGGTCGTGCAGGCCGCGGCCGTCGCGGTCCCAGACGAGCGCCGGGATGGCCAGGCAGAGCAGGACCGTGCGCAGGAGGGCGCGCCCCGGGTGGACGGTGCCGGTGTCCAGGGCGGCGACGCGCAGTCCGAAGAGGCGCTTGCCCGGAGTGAAGCCGATCGTGCCGACGGTGAGCAGGCTCATCACGAAGAAGATCAGCAGGGCCCAGTTGCCGGTCGCCTGGCCGTAGCCGTCCGTGATCAAGCTGTATGCGATCAACAGGCACAGGCCCCAGTCCACGGCCAGCGCCCCGAGCCGTCGTCCCGGGCGGGCTAGGGAGCCCGGACCGTCCTCCGGCAGACCGAGCTGCTCGCCCCGGTATCCGAAGTCGGCACCGGCCTCCTCCATGGCCGCGCGCGGCCCGGAAAGCCATGATCCGATTGCTTGCCTCTTGTCCACCCGTACACGGTACTGCGCCCGTATATGACCGGAGGACGGCGGGGTGTTTCCGGGCCGTATGCGGACTACTGTGGAACCCGAGCCGGTTAACTTGTGCGAAACAAATGGGTCACGCCGGAGAAATCACGCCTCCCTAGGGTCGAAGACAGCGTGTGCCACCGCACTGGCCGCACGAACGATCTACCACCCCGGCGGGACGGTCGGGAGTAGGAGGAGCTGGATGTTCCAGAACGCCGACGAGGCCAAGAAGTTCATCGCGGACGAGGACGTCAAGTTCATCGACGTCCGGTTCTGCGACCTCCCGGGCGTCATGCAGCACTTCACGGTGCCGGCTGAGGCGTTCGACCCGGACGAGGAGCTGGCCTTCGACGGCTCCTCCATCCGCGGCTTCCAGGCCATTCACGAGTCCGACATGGCGCTGCGCGCCGACCTGTCGACCGCCCGTGTCGACCCGTTCCGCCGCGACAAGACGCTGAACGTCAACTTCTTCATCCACGACCCGATCACGGGCGAGCAGTACTCCCGTGACCCGCGCAACGTGGCGAAGAAGGCCGAGGCCTACCTCGCCTCCACCGGGATCGCCGACACCGCGTTCTTCGGTCCCGAGGCCGAGTTCTACGTCTTCGACAGCGTCCGCTTCGCGACCAGCGCGAACGAGTCCTTCTACCACATCGACTCCGAGGCGGGTGCCTGGAACACCGGCGCCCTCGAGGACAACCGTGGCTACAAGGTCCGCTACAAGGGCGGCTACTTCCCGGTCCCGCCGGTCGACCACTTCGCCGACCTGCGCGCCGAGATCTCCCTGGAGCTGGAGAAGGCCGGTCTGAAGGTCGAGCGCCAGCACCACGAGGTGGGCACCGCCGGCCAGGCCGAGATCAACTACAAGTTCAACACGCTGCTCGCCGCCGCCGACGACCTCCAGCTCTTCAAGTACATCGTGAAGAACGTGGCCTGGCGCAACGGCAAGACCGCGACCTTCATGCCGAAGCCGATCTTCGGTGACAACGGCTCGGGCATGCACGTCCACCAGTCGCTGTGGAGCAACGGCGAGCCGCTGTTCTACGACGAGCAGGGCTACGCGGGCCTGTCCGACACCGCCCGCTACTACATCGGCGGCATCCTCAAGCACGCCCCGTCGCTGCTGGCCTTCACCAACCCGACGGTGAACTCGTACCACCGTCTGGTGCCGGGCTTCGAGGCCCCGGTGAACCTGGTGTACTCGCAGCGCAACCGCTCCGCCGCCATGCGTATCCCGATCACGGGTTCGAACCCGAAGGCCAAGCGCGTCGAGTTCCGCGCGCCCGACTCCTCCGGCAACCCGTACCTCGCCTTCTCGGCCCTGCTCCTCGCGGGCCTGGACGGCATCAAGAACAAGATCGAGCCGGCCGAGCCGATCGACAAGGACCTGTACGAGCTGGCTCCCGAGGAGCACGCCAACGTCCCGCAGGTCCCGACCTCCCTCGGCGCCGTCCTCGACTCCCTCGAGGCCGACCACGAGTTCCTGCTCCAGGGCGACGTGTTCACCTCGGACCTGATCGAGACCTGGATCGACTACAAGCGCGCGAACGAGATCGCCCCGCTGCAGCTGCGTCCGCACCCGCACGAGTTCGAGCTCTACTTCGACGTGTGACAGGCCCGTCGACGCCCGGCGCGCACAGAGCGCGGCGGGCGTCGACGGCGCCTCCGAGACGCGGTGAGGGCCGCCACCTGTCGACAGGTGGCGGCCCTCAGTCGTGCGCCTTCGGTCCGGTGGAAACGCCGGCTACCGCGGTCAGCCCAGCACGATCACGACGATGCCGTTGCCGAAGTGGTCGAAGTGGTGACGGTCGTCGTGGAAGAAGCGACGATCATCGTGGAAGAAGCGACGATCGTCGTCGTCCCAGTTCGCGGGAACGCTCGTCGGTGTGGCGGCCGACGCCGTACCTGCTGTGCCGATCGCGGCGCCACCGGCCAGCAGGACGCCGGCCGCGGACAGCGCGAGGAGACGCCTGGCGCGTGGTGCTTTCATGGAGATACCTTCCTTCCATCCCAGCGTGCGGTCATGTCGAGGCACGAGCCGGACGGACGGCCGCGAACGCATCGGGACAGCGCGCCGCGGTCTTAGGTGTTGCCGCCTGAGTTGTGAACGGGATCTCGCCGGCGAAGAGGCGGATCCCGGGCTGCGGCCCTCCCCTAAAAGGCTAGTCGCCCATCGATCACTCAGCATGTTGGACCAAGGGCAGGCGATCATCTTGTCCTACTACGCTGGAGGGGACTGGACCAGGAGGGGGAACGGGGATGTCCGAACGGGACGACGAGGAGCGGGAGTTCGACCTTCGGTGGGCGGAGAGCTCCGAGCACAAGGAGCCCTCGGCCCGGGCGCGGATGCTCGCCGCGCGCTGGAAGGACAACCCGCCGGGACCGGTGCCGTTCCGGGCCGCCCCCGATCACCGGGCGTCGTCCCGCCGCCGGTCGTCGTGGGTCTCGACGGCGGTCGTCCTCGGCTGTGTGGCCGCCGTGATCCTGCTGCTGGGGTACATCGACTTCCGGGCGCCGTACTGACCCGCCCCGGGACGACCGGGTGCACACTGGCAGAGGGGCCCGTGCCCGGCTGCTAGGTGGTGTGCCATGGGGAGCCGCTTTCGGAGTGATCGGCGGCTGACCGCGCGGATGGCGGTCACGCTGTTTCTGCTCGGGCTGTTGTACGTCGGTTTCGTCGCCGCTCTGATCGTGCTGCTGAAGTCCTGGGTGCTGGTCGTCGTAGTGGCGGCGGCGCTGCTGGGGGCGCAGTACTGGTTCTCCGACCGGATCGCGCTGTACGCGATGCGCGGGCGGGTCGTGGAGCGGGAGGAGTATCCGGAGTTGCATGCCGTGGTGGACCGGCTGTGCGCGCTCGCGGACCTGCCGAAGCCGGTCGTCGCCGTGTCCGGGATGGACATGCCGAACGCGTTCGCGACCGGGCGGAACGCCGAGCACGCCGCGGTGTGTGTGACCACCGGGCTGCTGCGGCGGCTGGAGCCGGCCGAGCTGGAGGGGGTGCTCGCGCACGAGCTGTCGCATGTGGCGCACAAGGACGTCGCCGTGATCACGGTGGCGTCGTTCCTCGGGGTGATCGCGGGGCTGATCGTGCGGTTCGCGTTCTACTCCGGACTGTTCGGGGGAGGGCGCCGGGATCAGAACACCGCCGTCGTCCTCGTGACGGTCATGGGGGTGTCCGCGGCCGTGTACGCGATCAGCTTCCTGTTGATCCGGGCGCTGTCCCGGTACCGGGAGCTGGCCGCGGACCGGGCCGGCGCGCTGCTCACCGGGCGGCCCTCCGCGCTGGCGTCGGCGCTGACCAAGCTGTCCGGGGACATCGCCCGGATCCCGACCCGGGACCTGCGCACCGCCCAGGCCTTCAACGCGTTCTATTTCACGCCCGCGCTGGGCCGGGGGCCGAGCCTCGGCCGGCTGTTCTCCACCCACCCGAGCCTGGAGGAGCGGCTGGCGCAGCTGGGCCGGATCTCCGGTGAGCTGGGTGAGGCCGCGGCGCCCGGGAAGGCGGGGTGAGCGGCATGGGGCTGCTGGACATCCTGCTCGGCCGGACCAAGCCGGTCGCGCCCGATCTCGACCGGCTGTTCGCGCTGCCCTCGGCGGCGGTGACCCTGGAGGCCGCCGCCGCCTTCACGCCGACCGGGCAGGGCGCGGTGTGCTTCGCCACGGTCGAGGGCGCCGCCTTCGAGCAGACCCACCGTGAGGTGCGCGCCCTGCTGGACGCGGACGCCGACCGCACCGGGCCCCCGGTGGAGCTGGAGCAGGACGCGTACGGCTACTCCTGGCTGGTCTCCCGCCGCTCCCCCGACGACCTGCCGCTGCTCGTGAATGATCTGCACGCGGTGAACAGCTCGATGGAGGCCAGCGGCTTCGGGCCGCAGCTGCTGTGCTCACTGGCCGGGTTCCGGAACCCGGAGGGGCGCCGGCTGGCGCTGGTCTATCTCTACAAGCGCGGCACCTTCTACCCGTTCGCGCCGCTGCCGGGCGCGGGGCAGCGGCGCGACAACGCACTCGAGCTGGAGCTGAGGGCGGCGCTCGCGGACGATCTGCGGATCGAGGAGGACCTGGGGCGGTGGTTCCCGGTGTGGGGCGCCCCCGGTCTGTGATCCCCTCGCTCCCTCACCTGCTCCTTTCCCGCTCCTGACGGCGGGCCTCCAGGGGGCGCTCGCGGCGGTAGCGGCGCTCCCACTTGGCCTGCTGGTCACGGCGGTCGCGGTACGCCTGGTAGGTGGTCGGTGCCGACCCCGGACCCGCGGGGGGCCTCGGGGACGTACCGCCTCCGTACCGCACGTACAGGTAGAGCAGAGCGACGGCGGCGAGCCAGTAGAGGTGGTTTCCGAATCCCAGGACGACCAGGACGACCGCCCCGGACAGCACGATGGTGCCCATGACAGGGCCTCCTTCCCTGGAACGTGGGGTGGGGTCTGTGTTTCGAGGGTGCCCTGCGCGCACAGGGTGCCGCATCTCCTTTTCCCCCGCGTTCAGGGCGAGTTGAGCGCACCCGTGAGTGAATGGGCGGCATGAGCACACTGCTTCCCTTCACGTCCTTCACCCACGACCACGACGGCGAACGGCTCAGCGGGGTGTACGGCGGTACCGGCGCCGGACCCGTGGCCGTGCTGCTGCACGGGGCGGGCACCGGCAGCAAGGAGCGACTGCTGCCGCTGCTCGGCGAGTTCGCCGCCCACGGCTGCCACGCGCTGGCTCTCGACTTCTCGGGCCACGGCGACAGCACCGGCGTCCTCGCCGAGTTGAGCCTGCGCCGCCGGTTCGAGCAGGCGATGGCGGTGATCGACGCGCGGGTCCCGGCGGACGCGCCGCTGGTCCTGGTCGGGTTCAGCATGAGCGGGCAGACGGTGGCCGACCTGATCCGGCACTACGGCGACCGGGTCGCGGCGGTGGGCCTCGGCGCGCCCGCCGTCTACGCGCCCGAGGCCTGGGACGTACCGTTCGGGGACGGCACCGGCCGCTTCACGGAGATCCTCCGCACGCCGGACAGCTGGCGGGAATCCCCCGCCCTCGACGTGCTGCGCTCCTACCCGGGCCGGGCGGTGCTGGCCGTCCCCGGCACCGACGCGGTGATCCCGCCGGAGGTGACGGAGGCGGTGCAGGACGCGCTGGCGGCCCGCGCCCAGTACACCCGCTTCGAACTCCCCGACGCGGAGCACCGGCTGGGCCTGTGGTTCCGCGACCACGCGGACGACCGGCGGGACTTCGTGACCGCGGTGCTCACCGGGCTGGGCGACGGCGGCTGGACGGCGACCCGCGCCTGGGTGGCCAAGCGGCTGCCGGAGGGACGCCGGGTCGTCGACAGCCGCCCCCTGCGCGGCGGCTGGAGCTCGCAGATGCGCCGGCTCACCCTGGACGACGGCTCCGCGCTGGTGCTGCGGTCCTTCGTGAAGCCCTTCTTCCGCCGCCACGCCCCCGGTCTGCTGACGCGCGAGGCGGATGTCCTGGCACTGCTCGCGGGGCGGGACGGCATCCCGGCGCCGGAGCTGGTCGCGGTGGACGCGACCGCGGAACTGTGCGACCACCCCTCGCTGCTGATGACGTCGCTGCCCGGCCGCGTACGGGTCGACGAGGAGGACCTGGAGTGGCGCGTGGAGCTGCTGGCGGGACAACTCGCCCGGATCCACGCGGTGGTACCGGACGAGCGGCCGCGCGCCTACCAGGCGTGGACCTCACCGGAGCGAGCCGACACCCCCGGCGGCGCGCTGTGGGACCGGGCCGTGGACGCCATCCGCCGCGATCCGCCGCCGTACGAGGGCTGCTTCCTACACCGGGACTTCCATCCCGGGAACGTCCTCTTCGACGGCACCGGAGCGGACCTGCGGATCACCGGTGTCGTCGACTGGGTGGAGACTTCGTGGGGCCCGGCCGACCTCGACGTCGCGCACTGTTCAACGGCGCTGGCGCTGCTGCACGGCCCGGAGTGGGGGCTCGGCTTCCGGGAGCGCTACGAGCGGCACGGCGGCCGGTCACTGGCCGACGGGCCCGACCACCTGTACTGGCGCCTCCTCGACGCGCTCGGCTACTCCCCCGACGCGGCCAAGCTCGCCGGTCCGTGGCGGGAGCTGGGCCGCGCGGATCTGACGCCGGACGTGCTGGGCGGGCGGCTGGCGGCGTATGTGCGCGGACTGCTGGAACGGTACGGCCGCTGACGCCCCTCACGCCTCCGGCGCGGCGGCGACGACCCCCGCCGCCACGGCCGCGCCGAGGGCGGTGTGGTCGGCGGCGGTCTGGTCGGCATAGCGCAGCGCGAACTCGGCGACCGCGCGGTCGAAGGTGTCGGCGCCGCCCAGGTAGGCGGCGATGGCGATGCGGTCGCCGGAGCGGGCGTGCGCGCGGGCCAGGGCGGTGCCGCACAGGGCGGCGTAGGCGCGCAGGTCGGCCGGGCTCATCCCGGCGACGTCCGCGGAGCCCTTCATGTCGCGCAGCTGCCGCCAGTAGTGGGCGCGGCCCTGTGGGCCGGTCATCCAGCCGAGGAAGATGTCGGCGGCGGCCTGGAGGAGCCGCTGTCCAGCGACGACCCGGTGGCCGGGATGGTCGTACGGCCCGCTCGGCAGATGCTCCTCCAGGACGGACGTACCGGCCTCCTTGAGCTGGAGGAACAGCGGGTCGTCGGGGTCGCGGCCCTCCAGCAGCACGATGAAGCAGGGGACGCCGACGCTGCCGATGCCGACCACCTTGCGGGCGGCGTCGACGAAGCGGTAGCGGTCCAGGAGCAGCCGGCGCTCCTCGGGAAGGGTCGAGCGGTAGTCGCTGAAGCTCTTGCGCAGGGCGGCGGTGTCGGCGGCGCCGGCCGGTTCCAGCAGTGGCGGGTCGTGGACGATACGGCGGCGGCCGTCGACGACCTCGGTCAGCTTGTCGAGCGCCTGGAGGCTGGTGTGCCGGCGGGCCCGGGTGAGGCTGGCCTCGACCCGGCGGCGGCGCCGCGCGGAGCGGACCAGGGGCAGCAGCCGGTCGGCCTCGATGCGCTCGTACCAGGCGTCCAGCTCGCCCATCCGGGCCAGCCGCCGCATGGCGGTGCGGTAGGCGGCGGCCGACTCCAGGGCGGCCCGGTGCGCCTTGGCGTCGGTGTGCCCGTTCTCCCGGGCGGCGACCGCGACGCTGGCGGCGAGGCGTTTGACGTCCCACTCGAAGGGGCCGGGGAAGGTCTCGTCGAAGTCGTCGAGGTCGAACAGCAGGGTGTGTTCCGGGGAGGCGTACAGACCGAAGTTGAGCAGATGGGCGTCCCCGCACAGCTGCACGGTCAGCCCGGTGTGCGGCTGGGCGGCGAGGTCGGCGGCCATCACGGCGGCGGCGCCGCGCAGGAAGGCGAACGGGGAGGCGGCCATGCGTCCGTACCGGATCGGCAGCAGCTCCGGCAACCGGTCGCGGCCCTGCTTCTCCAGTACGACGACGGGGTCCGGCCGGTCGACGGACGCCAGCCAGGCGGCGTGCCCGGTACGCGGGACGCGTTTGCGGGCGGCCCGGCCGAGGTCGGCGCGTTCGGCGGGCGTCGCGGGGCTGGGCGCGGGCGTGGTCATGGGGCGGCGGCCGATGCCCGTATGCGGTGGTCGTTGCCGTTGCGCTGCATGCCACACCTCCCTGGGTCGCCGCCTCCTGTTCGCAGTGAACGGCCCGGGGCGGGGGCGGCGCATGCCCAGTACGGCGAACGGGTGACGGGCGGGCGGTGCGGGCCGGAGCCGATTGTCAGTGGCGTCGGGCAGGATCGACAGGGCTGGGACGACAGGGCTGGGACTCGACGGATCAGGAGGTCGGCATGGGCGGCGCGGCGGTACGGCGGCACATCGGCGCGGCGGAGCGGCAGGCCCGGCTGGGACTGCGGCACCGGCTGGCGCCGGGGGCGCGGGCGGCACGCCCGGAGGAGGCCGCCGAGGCGCTCGTGGCGCTGCACGGCACGGATCCGGCGACGGTGTATCTGGCGGTGGGCGCGCGGCTGGCGGAGCCGGTGAAGACGGTGCCGGAGACCGAGCGGGCGCTGTACGAGGACAGAACCCTGGTCCGGATGCACGGCATGCGGCACACCGTGTTCGTCTTCCCGACGGAGCTGACCGCCGTCGTGCACGCCTCCACGGGGATCGCGGTCGCCGCCCGGGAACGAAGCTCGCTGGTCAAGGACATGGCGAAGGCGGGCGCACCGGACGCGGCGTGGCTGGCCGAGGTGGAGGCGTCGGCGCTGGCCGCGCTGGCGCGGCGCGGGGAGGCGACGGCGGCGGAGCTGGCGGAGGACGAGCCACGGCTGCGGGAGCAGTTCGTGTACGCGGCCGGGAAGAGCTACGAGGGGATGCACACCGTCTCCGGCAGGCTGCTGCGCGTGCTGGGCGTGGAGGGCAAGGTGGTCCGGGGGCGGCCGCTGGGTTCCTGGACGTCCTCGCAGTTCCGCTGGGCGCCGGCCCCGGAACATCCCGAGCTGGACGCGGCCGGAGCCCAGGCGGACCTGCTGCGCCGCTGGCTCGCGGCGTGCGGTCCGGCGACCGAGGCCGACCTCAAGTGGTGGACGGGGTGGCGGGTGACGGAGGTGCGGAGAGCGCTGGGGGCGATCGGGGCGCGGGAGGTCGGGCTCGACGAGGGCGTGGGGTACGTCGTCGAGGGCGACGAGGAACCGGTGCCGGGGGCTGCCGAACCCTGGGCGGCGCTGCTGCCCGCCCTGGACCCGACCGCCATGGGCTGGCAGCAGCGGGACTGGTATCTCGCGCCGGAGCTGCGCGCGGCACTGTTCGACCGCAGCGGCAACGTCGGGCCGACGGTGTGGTGGGACGGGCGGGTGGTCGGCGGCTGGGCCCAGCGGGCCGACGGCGAGATCGTCTGGCGGATCCTGGACGGCACCGGGGTCGGCCGGGAGGCCGAGGCGGTGATCGGGGCGGAGGCGGAGCGGCTGCGGGAGTGGGTGGGGCGGACGCGGGTGACGCCACGGTTCCGGACGCCGCTGGAGCGGGAGTTGGCCGGCTGACGCCATGACGCCGGGCACCGCGCAGCACACGGCACCCGGCGTCACACCGGCTCAGCGGCAGTACTTCATCAGCGCCCGCACCATGTGGCACGTCGTGTCCGACGGCGGGTGGATGCCGATGAGCTGCGCGGTGTCCCGGATCGTCTCGTTGCGGGCCTGGCCCGGCAGGTAGACGCCGGAGTCGAGCAGCGCTATGGCCAGGCGCATGGCCTTGAGCCGGCGGTTGTGCGAGATGTACCACTCGCGCGGCCGCCCGGGCGGCAACGGCCGCTTCGGGACGGGGGCGTACGGCAGGTCGAGCTGGACGGCACGGCGGGCGGTGGACTGGGTGGGCAACGGCTTCGGCTTCAGTGCGGCAGCGGGCACGGGCATCCTCCTGTCGCGGTCAGGGAACCGCCCGGAAGCCCCCGGCGATCCCCTCGAACACTGCTTCAATTCTACTGCCCACCACTGACAATCGGGGGCCTGCGAAGCAGCCCAAAGCCCCAGGTGAGCAAGGAAATTGCCGGTGTGTCAGACCGTTCTGGCGGGGCCTGTGGGATACCCCGTCAAAATCGAACAGAGCAGGATGCCGCCCCGGCGTGCGACCACCTGCGGCGTACCGTGTCCGGCATGGAAATCTGGATCAACCCCGCCTGCTCCAAGTGCCGCAGCGCCGTGAAGCTGCTCGACGCCGAGGGCGCCGACTACACCGTCCGCCGCTACCTGGAGGACGTCCCGACCGAGGACGAGATCCGCGACGTACTGGACCGCCTCGGCCTGGAGCCGTGGGACATCACCCGCACCCAGGAACCCGCCGCCAAGGAGCTGGGCCTGAAGGAGTGGCCGCGGGACGCCGCCTCCCGCGACCGCTGGGTCACGGCACTGGCGGAGCACCCGAAGCTGATCCAGCGCCCCATCATCACGGCGGACGACGGTACGGCCGTGGTGGCCCGCACCGACGAGGCCGTACGGGACGCCCTGTCCCGTTAGCCCTCCTTCTCCCCTTCTCAACTGTTTGTCGGGCGGCGGGAGTTCGGGCGGCTCGCGCTGTTACCCTCCGCCGCCATGACGTTCCATGATCAGGGGATCGACCCGTACACCCACTGGGCGAGGGAGCAGGAGCGGCTGCGAAGACGCCGTCGCACCCGCTTCGCCGTGGCCGGCGTGACCGGCGGTGTGCTGCTCGCCGCCCTCGCCGCCGGGACCGTGATGTACACCGGCGGAGACGACGGGGCCCCGGCCGCCGCGCCGCCCACGACCGCCGCCCCGACGGCGAGCAGTGCGCCGCCGGCCCCCTCCGTCACGGCCTCGCTCCCGCCCGACGCCCCGTCCGCCCTCCCCTCCCTCCTCGCACGCCCCGTCATACGCCCCGAGCGGGCGTTCCCGGCGACGAGCGTGCGGCTGCCGAACGGCTCCCGCTACGAGCGCGTCGACCTGGCCACCACCCCCGAGTGCGCCCAGGGCATGTCCCCGGAGCTGGCCGCGCTGATCGAGCAGGGCGAGGGCTGTCTGCGGCTGACCGCCGCGCTCTTCACGGACGCGGAGCGGCGCTCGCAGGTGACGGTGACCGTGCTGAGCTTCCGGCGCGTCGAGGACGCCTCGTCGGTGTTCGCGATGGCCTCCATGGACCCGGTGACCTATCAGACCGTCTCGCTCGACCCGCCGCCCGAGGCGGGGATGCCCACGGTGCCGCCCGGTTCGGCGGGGGTGTTCCGCCGGCTGATGACGGTCCGCTCGGTGGTGTTCGCCAACGGCCAGTGGGGCGACGGCGCGGAGACGGAGGAGGCCGCGATCACCCGGCAGACCGAGGAGCTGCTCCAGTACGTCAACGACAACGTGGTGGCGTACGAGGAGGGGTGACCCTCGCGGCCCCCGTGACCCCGCAACCCCGTGATCCTCGTAACTCCCTTGTGACACAAGCCACTTCAACGTACTCCTGTAACCACTGAGTAACCTCGTTCGGGATCTCGTACATAGCGGCGTACGCTCCACCGACCTCTTCAGGAGGCGCGCATGTCGCGTAGGAGAACACTCGGTACGAAGAAGAAGATCGCGCTGCTGGTGAGCGCGGCCACGGTGGCGGGAGGCGGCGCCTTCGTCATGGCGAGCACGTCGAACGCCGCGCAGTCCGCGAAGGACTCGAACGTGTGCCAGGGCCTCGCCACCGCTCTCGGCAACAACCAGCGGTTCATCGAGGCGCAGCGGGCCAATCCGGACGCGCAGTCGGAGGCACGGATCGCCAACCGCGAGGCGGTCATCGCAGAGATCCAGCGCAAACAGGAGGCCTCCGGGTGCGAGGTGGGCGAGGCGATCGGGGGGTCGGCTCAGGACTCCCAGTCCGCACAGCCCTCCGCGCCCGCGGAGGCCGCCGAGCCCGCCCAGCCCGCCGATCCGTCCGCTCCCGCCGAGGAGGCGCAGCCGTCGCAGCCCGCCGAGGCGGCCGGTGAGCAGGTCTGCAACGGGTCGACCGTCACCCTCTCCGGCGAGGGCGGCGCCCCGGCCGCGTCCAGCAACCAGTTCCCGGCGGGGACGAAGCTGAAGGTCACCAACCTGGACAACGACAAGTCCACGACGGTGGAGGTCACGTCGGTCTCGGGCAGCTGCGTCCTGCTCAACAACGCGGCGTTCGAGCAGGTCCGGGAGCCCGGCAAGTTCCTGATCCGCCGGGCGCTGATCGAGAAGGTGGGGTGAGGCCCGGCCGGAGAGGAATCCACGGAGGGGAGAGCTGAGGCGGCGGCCCGCGGCATGTGCGCCCGGGCCGCCGCCTACCCCCGCCGGGGCGGCGCATTCCCATCGCATACGAGGCACGCCGGCCGCCGGGCGGCTCACCGTCCGCGGTCGCGACCGGTGAGTTTCCGCAACGACGCCGCCCTCACGCTGTGAGTCGCACCACAGCACCACCAGGTAACACGGGGTTCACAAACGGGCAATGATCGGGAAATCGCCTGTTGACAGGCTCGCGGGCACCAAGCGCGGCGCCCCAGTGCCGCAGCGCCGCAGCACCCGCAAGCGCGCCCAGACCCACCCCCGAAGGATGTGGCCCGTGACCTTCAAGGCTGAGTACATCTGGATCGACGGCACCGAGCCGACGGCCAAGCTCCGTTCCAAGACCAAGATCATCGCGGGTTCGCCCGCCGGTCTGGACGCGCTGCCGATCTGGGGCTTCGACGGGTCTTCCACCAACCAGGCCGAGGGCCACTCCTCGGACCGTGTCCTCAAGCCGGTCTTCACCTGCCCCGACCCGATCCGCGGCGGCGACGACATCCTCGTCCTGTGCGAGGTCCTCGACATCGACATGACGCCGCACTCGTCCAACACGCGCGCCGCGCTGGCCGAGGTCGCCGAGAAGTTCGCCGCTCAGGAGCCGATCTTCGGCATCGAGCAGGAGTACACCTTCTTCGACGGCTCCCGCCCGCTCGGCTTCCCGGAGGGCGGCTTCCCCGCCCCGCAGGGCGGCTACTACTGCGGTGTCGGCGCCGACGAGATCTTCGGCCGTGAGATCGTCGAGAAGCACCTCGACAACTGCCTGAAGGCGGGTCTGGGCATCTCCGGCATCAACGCCGAGGTCATGCCGGGCCAGTGGGAGTTCCAGGTCGGCCCGCTCTCCCCGCTCGAGGTCTCCGACCAGCTGTGGGTGGCCCGCTGGCTGCTCTACCGCACCGCCGAGGACTTCGGCATCTCCGCCACCCTCGACCCCAAGCCGGTCAAGGGCGACTGGAACGGCGCGGGCGCGCACACCAACTTCTCCACCAAGGCGATGCGCGAGGGCTACGACGCGATCATCACCGCCTGCGAGGCGCTCGGCGAGGGCTCCAAGCCGCTCGACCACGTCAAGAACTACGGCGCCGGCATCGACGACCGCCTGACCGGTCTGCACGAGACCGCCCCGTGGGACAAGTACTCCTACGGCGTCTCCAACCGCGGTGCGTCCGTCCGTATCCCGTGGCAGGTCGAGAAGGACGGCAAGGGCTACATCGAGGACCGCCGCCCGAACGCCAACGTCGACCCGTACGTGGTGACCCGCCTCCTGGTGGACACCTGCTGCTCCGCCCTGGAGAAGGCCGGCCAGGTCTGATCCATGCCAGACGGCTCCGAAAGGGGCGCCCACCGAGGTGGGCGCCCCTTTCGCGTGCGCCTGGCGCTGGTCATGCGGATGCGCATGGCCGGCTGTATTGGCCTGAAGCCAAGTTGATCGTTGTCGGCCAGCGCGTCCCTCGATCGTGTGAACGAGGGCAGATCCCCGTATCTCCCGTGTCCACGGAACGCATGATCGATGGCAACAGCCGAGTTCAATGCGATCCAGGCAGGGGAGGCGGATGGCACGCAGGCGGGGGCGGAGGCGTCAGCTGCGTGCGATGGCTGCACCGTTCACGGTGGCCGCCCCGTCTGGCGCGAGGATTCGGGACCGGCTCAAGGGCCTGACCGCGGTGGACGTGAAGGTCCTCACCCTGGTAGGCGAGCATCTTGGCCGCCAGCAGCGAGCCGACCTCGCCACACGCATCCGGATCGGGAACGTTCCGTCGAAGAACACCCAGCGGGCCAGTCGAAAGAAGCAGCTGACCGCGGTTTCCTCTTCCCGGTGGGCGGGGGCGATGACCCGGGTGTCGGAGGATCAGTATCAGCTGTCGATGCGCTGCCTGTCGGATGAGCGGGCCGGTCTGCTGCGCCGGATCCGGAAGATCGGGCAGCGGCTGGCGGTGCCGTGTGGCCAGAAGCGTGGTCGGATGCGTGGGTACGCGAACCAGGCCGAGCGCTGGCAGAAGCAGCAGCATCAGAAGAGGCTTGAAGCCCGGCTGGCGTTGGTGGAGCAGCAGATCGAGCAGGGGCGCCCGTCGGTCACGGTGGGCGGGCGCCGGCTGGCAAGGATCCGTCACCACCTGGCCGAGGCCGGTTTGACCGAAGCCGACTGGCGGCATCGGTGGGATGCCGCCCGGCTGTTCCTGACCGCTGACGGGGAGTCCGGCGCTCCGCACGGCAACTACACCATCACCGTCGACCCCATCTCGGGCGAGGTCTCCGTCGTTCTCCCTGAGCCGCTGCGATACATGGCCAACGCCCCACGAGGCCGCTATCGCCTCTCGTGCACGGTCACGTTCCACCACCTGAGGGAGGAGTGGCTGGACCGGGTGACCGCCCGCCGGGCCGTCCGCTACGACATCGTCCGCGACTCAGCCCGCGGCCGCTGGTACCTGGACGCCTCCTGGTCGGCCGACATGACGGTCCTGCCCCGTCTGGGGGAGATCCGGGCGTCGGGCCTGAACGTTCTCGCCGTTGACCTCAACGCTGATCACCTGGCGGCCTGCGTCCTCGACCGGCACGGCAACGCGGTCGGCGAACCGTACACGCTCCCCTTGGAACTCGTCGGTACCACCTCCACACGGGATGGGCGGCTTCGGCAAGCGATCGCTCACCTCATCTCCCTCGCCAGGCAGCACCACTGCGCTGCCATCGTGGTGGAGAACCTGGGCTTCGGCGACGCGCGGGTCACCGGCCGGGAAACCATGGGCCGCGGTCGACGCGGCAAGGCGTTCCGCCGCACCGTGGCCGGGATCCCCACCGCGCGCTTCCGGGAGCGGCTGCGCGGCATGGCCTACCACCAGGGCCTGGTCCTCATCGCCGTGGACCCCGCCTACACCTCTGTCTGGGGCGAGAGGTACTGGAAGGCCCCGCTCCAGGCCCAATCGAAAACATCCGTCACGCGGCATCACGGTGCCGCCGTGGCGATCGGCAGGCGTGGCCTTGGCCACCGGGCACGGCGTCGGCCAGGTGTGACCGCACCCCACCGGAGGATGGGACCGCGGAGAGCTACCGGCCAGACCGTGCCCGTGCCAAGGCCGCGCGGGACCGCGAGCTCACCCAGGACAGCGAGCACGCCCAGCGCAGGCGGGAAGACTCGACTGTGCCGAAGTGACCAGCTCGCGCTGTTCCCCGGCCCCCAAGACCGTTCGGAGGGCCACCGGATCAACGATCCGGTACACGGCGCAGTGGCCGATACCAGCCCATAAGCGCCAGGAATGGTGTGTTGCCGCGCGATGAACACGCGGGCGGCCCGCTTGAGATGGCGGATACGCCTGGTGGGATGAGGGAGGCGGGAGTTGATTTCCGGTCGTCGGGGCGTCCGAGCAATGAGAGGAGGGGTCCGCGGGGCGGGGGCGTCTGCTTCAATGGGCTCATGGCCAGCTTCCAGAAGTACACCACGACAGGTCGCCATGACCTCGAGCCCTTCTGGCCTTCCCGTCAGCACCACGACTTCGACCAGGTGTGTTGCCGCGCGACGAACGCGCGGGCCCTCTAAAGCCGTACACTCCGGCCTTCGGCCAGCGCGCAACGACGTACGTCCCTCGACGAGCCCGACCACGAAGTCGCGGCCGTCGACCTTCCCGACGGACTCCTCGCGCGAAAGAGCTGACCTCTCATGGCGACCACTCGTTCCCTGTCCACCGTCCCCTCGCACACCCCCCGGCACCGGCTGCGAGCCGTCGACCGCGACGACGTGGTCGACGTCGCGGACTTCCTGCCGCCGGGCGCCACCTGGCTGCCGGCCCCGCAGCACACCGTGCCCGCCCTGCCGGGCCGCCCGCCGATGGTCGGGTACCTGGTGCTGGTCCCGGCGGACCAGCAGCCGCCGTTCCTGCCGGTGGCGGTGCCCGACCGGGAGACCGACGAGGCACCCGGGGACGCCGAACCCCTCATCCGCGTCGACTCCGTCCGTCGCACCGCCGCGGTGGACGGGCGTGAACTCGACCTGACGTACCTGGAGTTCGAACTCCTCGCCCATCTGGTGGCCCACCCGCACCGGGTGCACACCCGCGACCAGCTGGTCACCACGGTGTGGGGCTACGGGCACGTGGGCGACGGCCGCACGGTCGACGTGCACATCGCCCGGCTGCGCCGCAAGCTGGGCGCCGAGCACCGGGACACCATCCGCACCGTGCGCCGGGTGGGCTACAAGTACACTCCGCCGACCGGGCGTTGACCTCCGCACCCTCTGCCCTGGGCAGAGCCGCCTTCCGTCCCGCGCCGCGAGCGGGCAGAGTCACCGGCATGAGACTTCTTGTGCTGGGCGGTACGGAGTTCGCGGGGCGGGCGGTCGTGGAGGCGGCCCTGGGGCGTGGCTGGGACGTGACCGTCTTCCACCGGGGGCGCCACGCGGCGCCCGCCGGGGTGCGGGCGCTGCACGGCGACCGCACCGCGCCCGACGGGCTCGCCGCTCTGGCGGAGGGCGCGTGGGACGCCGTCGTCGACACCTGGTCGGCGGCGCCCCGCGCGGTGCGCGACACGGCGCGGCTGCTGCGGGGCCGCGCCGGACGGTATGTGTACGTGTCCAGCTGCTCGGTGTACGAGTGGGCGCCGCCCGCCGGATACACCGAGGACGCGCCGCTGGTCGAGGGTGCCGACCCGGACGCGGAGCAGACCGAGTACGCGCGCGACAAGCGGGGCGGCGAGCTGGCCGCGCTCGACGCCTTCGGCGCGGACCGGACGCTGCTGGTGCGGGCCGGGCTGATCCTGGGGCCGTACGAGAACGTGGGCCGGCTGCCCTGGTGGCTGGGCCGGATGGCCCGCGGGGGTCCGGTGCTGGCACCGGGTCCCCGGGATCTGCCCGTCCAGTACATCGACGTCCGCGATCTCGCCGAGTGGATCCTCGACGGGGTCGAGCAGGAGCTGAGCGGCCCGTACAACCTGATCTCCGCGCGAGGGCACGCCACCATGAGCACGCTCCTGGAGGCGTGCGCCGCGGTCACCGGCGGTGGTGCCGACCTGCGCTGGACCGCCCCCGAGGTGATCCTGGAGGCCGGGATCGAGCCGTGGACCCACCTGCCGGTGTGGGTGCCGCCGGGCAGCGATCTGCACGACGCCCTGCACGGCGCGGACGTCTCCCGCGCGCTCGGCACGGGCCTGCGCTGCCGTTCGGTCGAGGAGACCGTCGCCGACACCTGGCGCTGGCTGCGCTCCCTCGGCGGCGTCGCCCCGCAGCGCGCCGACCGGCCGCTGAAGGGTGTGGACCCGGAGACGGAGGCGAAGGTGCTCGCCCAGGCCGACGGCGGTCAACTCCCGTAGTCCCAGGGCAATTTCCGAGACGTTTGAACACCCGTGGGACCGGTTCCGTATGGAGGGGAGCCGCTTCACTCCTGTCGGGCGCCTCGATGCTGCCCCGCAAGGAAGTCAGAGGAGTTCCATGGGACGCAACACACGAAAACGCCGTACGCCGCTGGCCACCAAGGCCATAGCCGCATCGGCGGCCCTAGCGCTCGGTGGGGGCGGGCTGATCTGGGCGAACTTCTACGCCTCGGCGCACGAGGAGGACCGCTGGCCGAACCAGACCAAGGCGGCGACGGCGCAGGTCGCCACCATCGACTGCCCGGACGTCGGCCAGCGGCTCACCGAGGTGCCGGACCGGGCCCGCGGCGAGGTGGACGGTGAACTGGCCACCCTGGACCAGCAGATCACCGAGGCCTACCAGCGACTGGCGACCACCCGGGACGCGCAGGCCGGAGACGCGAACTACGTCCAGAACGCGATCCTCCAGCCGCTGAAGGACCGGCGGAAGGCGATCATCGACCGCATCCAGCTGGAGATCAACCGCGCGGGCGGCAGCGCCTCGGAGGACCTGGACAACCTCGCGGGCTGCACCGGCACTCCCGCGGAGCAGCCGCAGACCACGGACGGCCAGACGGGCGACGGCCAGCAGGACGGCGGCCAGAACGACGGCCAGGACGGCGACGGTCAGCAGCAGGACGGCGGGGACCAGAACCAAGACCAGAACGGCGACGGCCAGCAGGACGGCGGCCAGGACCAGGGCCAGGACGGCGGCCAGCAGGGCGGCAACGGCGGTCAGGCCGGCAACGGCCCGGTGGCGGCGGACTTCCAGGACATCACCACCGTCCAGCCCGGCTCCCGCAACCTGCCCAACGGGCTCCGCGCGAACAACGGCCGGACCGGTTCACGGGGCGTCTTCATCACCAAGTGCGGCACCAACGGCAACGACAACCACAACACGGACAACGTGATCGTCGCCCCCGGTGTCACCAACGGCGCCCACCACCTGCACGACTACGTCGGCAACCAGAACAACGACGCGTTCGCGAGCGACGAGGACCTGGCGGCGGCCGACACCAGCTGCCAGAACCCGGGCGACAAGTCGTCGTACTTCTGGCCGGTGCTGCGTCTGCAGGACGGTACGCAGGACTTCGACCAGAACAACGCCGGCGGTGGCACGGAGGGCAACGTCGGCCGGATCCTGGAGCCCAAGGTGGCCCAGCTGAAGTTCGTCGGCAACAAGCGGGGCCCGGTCGTCGCGATGCCGACCGCGCTGCGCATCATCACCGGTGACGCCAAGGCCTTCGTCAACGGCCTCGCGAACGCCAACACCTCCTGGAGCTGCACCGGCTTCGAGGACCGGCAGCTGACGGACAAGTACCCGCTCTGCCCCGAGGGCAGCGACGTGGTGCGCACGTCCAACTTCCAGAGCTGCTGGGACGGTCAGAACATCGACAGCGCCAACCACCGCACCCACGTGGCCTTCGTCCAGGCCGACGGCTCCTGCCCCGGCGGCTTCAAGGCGATCCCCCAGCTCCAGGTGCGACTGGTCTACGAGGTGCCGACCCCGACCATCGAGAACGGCGTGGTGCAGAACCCGTTCGCGGTGGACACCTTCCCGGAGCAGCTGCACAAGCCGATCACCGACCACAACGACTTCATCAACTTCTTCTCCCCGGAGCTGATGAACAAGATGGTCGACTGCATCAACACCGGCCGTAAGTGCCAGTGAGGACGGCGAAGGCCGGCGGCGAGGGACGTTCCCTCACCGCCGGCCTTCGGCATGTCCGGTCAGTGCCCGCCGTGCGAGGCGCCGTGGGAGGCCCCGTGGTCCTTGCCCTCCTCCAGCGTCCCGCCGAGCGTGGCGCGCAGCGCCGTCACCACCTTCGGCTCCCCCACGGCGACCCACTTGCGGCCGACGAGGTAGTGACCGCCGTAGTCCTTCGCCCCGTTGATCCATTCGCGCTGGCCGCGGTCGGTGGCGAAGGTGGCGAGGATGAACCGGCCGTCGTCGTTCCTGCAGATGGCCTGCCGGATCTCGTCGGCGTCCGTCTGGATGTCCGGCTCGCAGCGCACCTCGGCGGCCAGCTGCTCCAGACCGCCCTCGGCGGTCTCGGGCACCTGCGCCCGCTCACCCCCGCCGCCACAGCCCGCGAGCGCCAGCACGGCCACGGCGAGCAACGGTCGGGTCAGCCTCATGAGTTCCTCCGGTACGGCGTCGAACGGGCCATCTGCCTCAGGTCGATACGGCTCCCGCCCGCCCTGCGCTCAAATCGGCTGCCGCCACACATCCGTTCGTGCGAAGGTGGCCCGGTGAACCAGGACTGGGAAGACCGCGTGGCCGCGGCGTGGGCCGGTTTCGACAGCTACCCGGAGGACCGGGCGGCCGACTTCCGCGCGGTGATCGACGCGCTCGTCGCCGAACTCCCCGAGGACAGCCCGGACGGGCCGTTCGAGCAGGCCTGCGCCTGGGACTCCACGGGGCACTCCGACAAGGCCGTGCCGCTGTACCGGGAGGCGCTGGCCCGCGGCCTCACCGGCTACAAGGCGCGCCGCGCGAAGATCCAGCTGTCCAGCTCCCTGCGGAACATCGGCCGGCCGGAGGAGGGCGTCAAGCTGTTGACGCCGGAACTGGACGCCCCGTCGGACGAACTCGACGACGCCGTGCGCGCCACTCTCGCCCTGTGTCTGTCCAGCCTCGGCCGCGACCGCGAGGGCCTCTCCCTCGTCCTGGGCGCCCTCGCCCGCCACCTCCCCCGCTACCAGCGCTCCATGGCGAACTACGCCCGCGCCCTGACCGAGCCCGACGCCTGAGTCCCCCGAACGGGGGTGACCATCCGCGGTTCCGCTCGTTCTCCCGGACGTGCAGTCACAGGATGTCGCCCAGCGTCAGAGCAGCTCCGCAGCCGCCGCCGAAGCGGTGGTCGACGTCGAGCGGGCCGAGGCCGCGCTCGTCGAGCACTACCCGCGGCTGGTCCGTCTCGCCTACCTGGTGCTGCCGCCGAGCCTGGGCCGCAACCGGCGCGTCCTGACCGCCCACTCCCTCACCCAGCGGGCCCTGCCGCGCGGGCGTGCCCGCGCCTCGGTCATCCCGGCCCAGTCGACGGGCCGGGAGAGCGACCCCGGGTACGCCTTCGTCCGCCTCCAGGTGCTGCGTACGGCACTGGAGGCCGGGCTGCCGCTGCGGCGCAGGGCGTGGCCGAAGCGGTCCCAGTTGCCGCCGCTGCTTCCCCAGGTGTGGGGTCTGCGCCTGTTCCCGCGCTCGGGCGGCGCCGACGAACTCGCCCTGGACCAGAAGCTGTCGGCCCTCTCGGCGCCCGCCCGCGCCGCCTATGTGCTGCGCGGCCTGGAGCGGCTGGCCGACCCCGACGTCCGTACGGTGCTCACGGCCGCCGGGGTCGCGGACGCTCAGGCCGCGCTCACCGAGGCCGACACCGTCGCCGCGCAGTACGCGCTGCTGGACTCCGCCGAGTTCGACCCCTGCTCCCTCCAGGCCCGGCCCACCGACCTGATGCGCCGCCGCCAGCATCTGAAGGCCGCGCTCGCCGCGGCTGTGGCGGTCGCGGTGTCCGGGGCACTGCTCGGTCTGCCCGGCGACGACTGGGGCCCGGACGGCGCCGCGGCACCTCCGTACGCGCGCAACCCGTCGGCCCAGGCGGCGCTCGACCCGGCCAAGCTGATCAAGGTGGCGCCCGCGGCCTGGCAGTCGGCGACCCGCACCGACTTCTCCGTGTGGCCCGCGCGCGGCGACCTCACCGACGACACCGCGCTGCTGCGCCGCGCCCTCGCCGTCTGGGCCCGCCCCGGCGAGAAAGTCCGGGTCTCGGCGACGCCGGGCACCCCGTCCGGCGGCCCGGCCGGACCGCCGCAGCTGCTGTACGCGGGGAACGCGAACCAGGCGCGCGTGGTGATCCTCCACGACGGTCTGCGCCTCGTCCGCTACGCCGAGCCGAAGGACGGCACGGCCGGGGCCGCCCTGGACTTCGCCCGGGCGGACGCCGCGGGACGGGCCGAGGCGAGCGCGGTGGTGCTGGACCGCACCTACGGCAACGTCCGCTATCTGATGGCCCCCTGGGTGACGAAGGCGGCCGAGCGGGACCTGGTGAAGCCGGGTGCCGGCGCGATGGCGCTGAGCCTGACCGACGGGGTCACCTCGCCGCTGGCCAGCCCGGTGACCCGGTCCGGCTCGTGCACGTCCTGGAACGTGCTCCAGGTGACCGACGCCTCCGGCACCCGCCTGATGTCCGACCTGGGCGAGCTGCTGCCGGCCCGGCTGACCAGCGGCCGGCCGGGCTCGGTGCGGGAGGCGACCGGCGCGGAGGCACTGCGCACCTGGGCGCCGTTCGCCTGCTCGCTGGCGCACGCCCGGGGGCAGGGCGTGCGGTCGGTGAACGCCTGGGCGTACGCCCGGCAGTCGCTGCCGGACGGCAGTGGCTCGGCGGCCTGGGTGTGCACCCGGGCGGAGACCTGGCGGGGCGGCGGCGAGCGGGTGCTGGCGCAGTTCCAGACGCCGGGCGGGACGTACGGCGCGGTGGCCGCGAAGGCCGACGGCGGACCGGCGTGCGGGGCGAAGGACCCGCACGTGCTGGCCGGGGTGCTGTGGAAGTCGTCGGGCGGGAACTGGTATCTGCTCGCCGCGGGGAGCAGGGACACCGCGTCGGTCAGCGCGACGGGCGGGGTGAACGGCTCCGCGCAGGGCAACCTGCTGACCGTACGGACGAAGCAGGGGGTCCAGGCGGAGCTGAAGGCCACCCTGGAGAGCGGGCGGTCGATCAGCGCCCTGCGTTAGCTGACATCCGCGTCAACAACGTCACGCAGAGGGGTTCACCCCGGGCGTACCCGTCAGTACATTGACGCCATGTCTAACAAGCAGGCCCGGGCGCCCCGGCCCGTCGAGTCCGAGCGGATTCCGCTCAAGGCGCGCAAGGTGTCCTTCTCGTGGGAGGGCACCCCGCTGCACTGGGTGCCGGGGGACCCGTTCACCACGCACACGATCAATGTGCTGCATCTGCTGCTGCCGGCCGGTGAACGCTGGTTCGTGCACGTCTACAAGCAGGTGCTGCCGTACATACGCGACGAGCGGTTGCGCGAGGACGTCATCGGGTTCATCGGGCAGGAGGCGATGCACTCCCAGGCCCACGACGAGGTGCTGCCGCATCTGAAGGAGCAGGGGCTCGATCCGACGCCGTACACCGCGCAGGTCGACTGGCTCTTCGAGAAGCTGCTCGGCGACCGCACCCTGCCGCCGGGCCGGGCCCGCCGCTGGTGGCTGATGGAGCGGGTGGCGCTGATCGCGGCGATCGAGCACTACACCGCCTTCCTCGGCGACTGGGTGCTCAACGCCGAGGAGCTGGACCGGCGGGGCGCCGATCCGACCATGCTGGACCTGCTGCGCTGGCACGGCGCGGAGGAGGTCGAGCACCGCTCGGTCGCCTTCGAGCTGTTCATGCACGTCGACGGCGGCTACCGGCGCCGGGCCCGCACCTGGGCGACCGCCTTCACCGCCCTGGTGTTCCTGTGGCAGCGCGGGGCCCGCTTCTTCATGGAGAACGACCCGACGCTGCTGGACGGCAAGGCCACGTTCAAGGACCTCTATCTGCGCGGACGACAGGGCCTGCTGCCCTCGACGGGCGCCATGCTCAGGTCCATCCCGCGCTATCTGAGCCGCGACTACCACCCCTCCCAGGAGGGTTCCACCGAGCAGGCGGTCGCGTACCTCGCCACATCCCCCGCCGCGAGCTCCCCTGCCGCCATCGCCGCCGAGAAGAGGAGCGCCGCCTGATGCCGACGCCGAAGCTGAAGACCGTGGTGCTGGTCGCGGGTGCCGCGCTGCTCGCCCGGCGGGCGCTGCGCCGCCGGATCCAGGCCTCGCCGCTGTGGCCGATGCCGGCCCTGGAGGAGCCGATCTCGGGCCGGCCCCGGACGCGGGCGCTGCGCCTGCTGGTCACCGCGCACGAGGAGATCGCCGACGGGGTCGTCCAGGTCCGCCTGGAGGGGCACGACCTGCCGCGCTGGGAGCCGGGCGCCCATCTGGACCTGGTGCTGCCGTCGGGTCTGGTGCGGCAGTACTCGCTGTGCGGCGACCCGGAGGACACCTCGTCGTACACGGTGGCGACCCGGCTGGTGGCGGACGGGCGGGGCGGCTCGCGCGAGGTGCACGAGCAGGTGCGGGAGGGCATGGAGCTGGAGGTGCGCGGGCCGCGCAACCGCTTCCCGCTGGTCGAGGCGGACTCGTACGTCTTCGTGGCCGGCGGTATCGGAATCACCCCGATCCTGCCGATGCTGCGGGCGCTGCCGGAGGGCACCGAGTGGCGGCTGCTGTACGGCGGGCGGACGCGGGCGTCGATGCCGTTCCTGGAGGAGGTCGTGAAGATCGGCGGGGACCGGGTCACGGTCGTCGCCGAGGACGAGGAGGGCCTGCCGGATCTGGACGGGCTGTTCTCGGACGTGCCCGAGGGGGCCGCCGTCTACTGCTGCGGGCCGGAAGGGCTGATGGCGGCCGTGGAGGATCGTTTCCCCGAGGTCCATCTGGAGCGTTTCGCGCCCCGTGCGGCGGCGGGCGGCGGCGCCTTCGAGGTCGAACTGCGCCGCAGCGGTGTGACGTTGACGGTCCCGGCGGACCGGAGCGCGCTGGCGGCGATACGGGACGAGCTGCCGGACACCCTCTACTCCTGCGAGCAGGGGTTCTGCGGGACCTGCCAACAGCGGGTACTGGAGGGCGAGGTGGACCACCGGGACGAGCTGCTGACGGACGGCGAGCGCGACGACTCGATGCTGATCTGTGTGTCGCGGGCGAGAAGTGAGCGACTCGTGCTGGATATGTGAACACCCGCGACCGATCGAGACCGTTCACGGCTGGATTCGATCGGTAAGGTGTTCGTATGACTACCGGGGTTCGCCGCAGAATGGGAGTCGAGGAGCGGCGGCAGCAGTTGATCGGCGTCGCCCTCGAACTGTTCAGCCGCCGCTCCCCCGACGAGGTCTCCATCGACGAGATAGCGTCGGCCGCGGGCATCTCCCGCCCGCTCGTCTACCACTACTTCCCCGGCAAACTCAGCCTCTACGAGGCCGCGTTGAAGCGTGCGGCGGAGGATCTCGCGGACCGGTTCGTGGAGCCGGCCGAGGGTCCGCTCGGCGCGCGGCTGCTGCGGGTGATGGGACGGTTCTTCGACTTCGTGGAGGAGCACGGGCCCGGCTTCTCCGCGCTGATGCGCGGCGGCCCGGCGGTGGGCTCCTCGACGACCAACGCGCTGATCGACTCCGTACGCCAGGCCGCCTACGAGCAGATCATCCGGCATCTGCGCGTCCCGGAGCCGCCCGCCCGGCTGGAGCTGGTGGTGCGCTCCTGGATCTCGCTCGCCGAGTCGACGGCGCTGATCTGGCTGGACGGGCGGCGCATCCCCCGCGAGGAGCTCGAGGCGCAGCTCGTGCACGACCTCGCCGCGCTGATGGCCGTCAGCGCCGCCTACGACGAGGAGATGGCCGCCCTGGTCCGCCGCGTCCTGAGGGACGAACCGGCCGACGGCCCGTTCGGCGACCTGGTGGCCCGGCTGATCTCGCTCGCGTCCTAGCTCTGGAACTCCCTAGATCTCGAACTTCCGGTAGGAGGGATCCAGGTCGCGGATCTCCGCCGAGGCGTGCAGGGCGAGCCCGGCGGCCGGCTTGACGTACTGCCGCAGCAGTTCCAGGACGGCCTCGGTGAGCTTCGCCTTGGTCTCCTCCGTACGTCCCGCCAGCAGGCCGATCATGACGTGCACGACGGCGTGCCCCTCGGTGTCGGGGCCGACCGTGGTGTCCTCGGTGCGGCGGAACTGGGTCTTGCAGGCCGGGGGCCTGGCCGCGGCGATCTCCACGACGGCGGCGTGCAGCGCCTTCGCGAACCCCGGCCGGTCGAAGTCCTCCGCCAGCTGCTCGGAGTAGTCGACGGTGATCTGCGGCATGGGTGCTCCTGTTCTACGTCCGGACAGGAGCACCCTAGCCGCAGCCTCGGTCAGCCGGCCCGGGTGAAGACCGCCACCGTGCGGGCCGGAACGGTGAACGTGCCCGATTCCTCCGTGTAGGCCGACTTCTTCACCACGTCGTCCGCCCCGGCCGCCTGCACCGGGTGCAGCCGGTACGCCTCACCGGCCAGCGCGGCGACCCGCTGCTCCTGCCGCTCCGGCGTCGCGTTGAACACCACGACCAGATCACCGAGGCGCATGGTGATCACTCCGGGCGTCTCCTCGGTGCCGGAGAGCGGGAAGGAGAGCGCGGACTGGACCTGGGCGGCCGTGTCGAGGGAGAACGCCTTCTCCGTCGTACGGATCCTCAGCAGGTCCCGGTACGCGGCCGAGGTGCCCTCGATCTGCGGGCAGCCCACGCCGACCTTGGTCAGCAGCGGCTTGGCGTACGGCCACTTGGCCTGGTTGTCGGCCGCCGGAGGCAGACCGCGGCCGAAGCCGTTGCCGTCGGCACAGTTCCAGTGGATGGCGTTGAACCAGTCGCCGCTGTCGTAGGAGTTGCGGTCCAGCGACTTGGAGCGCAGCAGGTCGGTGCCCGCCTGGGAGAGGGCCGGGCCCTGCGAGAGGGTGGCCGTCGCCATGGCGAGGACCTGCATACGCGCCCGGTCGGCGGCGCTCGTCGACGCGGGCAGCTTGAAGGCGAGGGCGTCGAAGAGCGTCTCGTTGTCGTGCGCGTCGGCGTAGGCGAGGGCGTCGCCCGGGGCCGCCGCGTATCCGGCGGGCGCTCCGTTGTAGTCGACCTGGGACCCCTTGACCCGCTTGCCGCTGGTGTCGGTGAAGGCGTAGTCGGCGAGGTTGCCGGACAGCCCGACCTTGATCAGGTCCTGGTAGTGCAGCAGCCGGGCCTTCTGCTCGGCCGGGGTGCCGTTCTCGGCGGCCGGGTTGGGCTCGTTGTACAGACCGGAGGCGAAGCCCTGCACACCGGGGTCGGCGTCGAAGGGGCCGCCGCCGCGCACCGCGTCCCGGGCCCGGTCGGAGAAGGTGGCGATGCCGGTGCCGGCCATGTTCTTCTGCGTGGCCTGCTCGAAGCGGGCGTCGTCGGCGATCTCGCCGAAGTTCCAGCCCTCGCCGTACAGGATGATCTTCTTGCCGTCGACGCCGTCCTTCTCCATGGTCAGCGCGTCGAGGGCCTTGCGGACGGCCAGGATGTTGGCCTTCGGGTGGTGGCCCATGAGGTCGAAGCGGAAGCCGTCGACCTTGTACTCCCTGGCCCAGGTGACCACCGAGTCCACGACCAGCTTGCCCATCATGGTGTTCTCGGTGGCCGTGTTGGCGCAGCAGGTGCTGTTGGCGACCGAGCCGTCGGCGAGGAGCCGCTGGTAGTAGCCGGGGACGATCCGGTCCAGGACGCTGGTGTTCGCCTGGCCGCTCGCCGCCGTGTGGTTGTAGACGACGTCCATGACGACCCGCAGGCCGTCCTCGTTGAGCGCCTTCACCATCTCGCGGAACTCGACGGTGCGGGCGGTGCCGTCCGGGTCGGTCGCGTAGGAGCCCTCGGGGACCGTGTAGTGGTACGGGTCGTAGCCCCAGTTGTAGGCGTCCTTGGCGGCCGCCTTGGCCACGCACTCCTGCTGCTTCTCCGAGTCGGCCGGGTGGGAGGCCAGGTCGCAGTCGACGGTGGCCTGGTCGGCCTTGTTCTCCGGGATGGTGGCGATGTCGAAGGCGGGCAGGAGGTGCACGTACGAGGTGCCCGCCTCGGCGAGCTTGCGCAGGTGCCTGCTGCCGTCGCTGTCCTTGTCGGTGAAGGCCAGATACGTGCCCGGGTGCCGCGCCGTCCTGTCCTCGACGGAGAAGTCGCGGATGTGCAGCTCCTGGATCTGGGCGTCCTTGAGCGGTACGGCCTTCGGCTTCTTGTAGCCGTTCCAGCCGCTCGGCGCGAGGGACCTGTCGGCGAGGTCGACGACGAGGCTCCGCTTCGAGTCGGTGGTGAGGGCGACCGAGTACGGGTCGGTGACCTTGTTGGTGACGATCTCGCGGACGCTGGGCGCCCAGACCTTCACCACGTACCGGTACGGCTTGCCCTTCCAGGACTTCGGGCCGGTGACGGACCAGACGCCGGTGGCGGCGTCGCGGTGCATCCGCTTGAGGGATCCGTCCAGCTCCAGGGACACGCTCTGGGCAGTGGGGGCCCAGACCGCGAGGGTGGGACGGCCCTGGTGGAAGGTGGGGCCGAGGTCCGCCTTGGTCGCGTCGTAAAAATCGTCGAGTACGCCGGCGATCTGCACGCCGGTCGCCGAGAGCACCGCGCCGTTCGCGGCCTGCTGGGAGGCGACGAGCTGGCCGCGCAGGGCCTCGCGGACCCGGTCGCGGTCGCGCGGGTCGACGGACCAGGCGGTGTAGTTCCTCAGGTGCGGGAACTTCGCCTTCTGGGCGTCGGTGAGAGACGTCTTGTGCAGGCGCAGCCACCGCTCGTCGGTGCTGGTCAGGACCCCGTTCTCGGCCTTGATCGAGCCGGTGCGGGAGTAGCGCAGCTGGGTGGAGGCGGCGGCGTCGGAGCCGTTCCAGGCGACGGTGTTCCGGTCGATCCAGACCGCCTTGGAGGTGGTCAGGTCGACGGCGGCCGCGGAGCCCGCGGGCTGCGGCAGCAGGTACTTCTCCTGGCCGCTCAACAGCCACACCTCGTGACCGTTGGCCTTGAGGTCGAGCGACTGGTCGGTGGGCAGGTCCTTCTCGTCGCCCTTGTGGATGATGTAGCTGAGGCTGGTGGCACCCTCGGTGAGCGGCACCTCGAAGACCGCGCCATAGGCATCAGTCTTCACCGGCTTCAGGGGGTTCGACCAGTCGGTGGGGTTCGCGGCGCCCGTCCAGACGTGCAGGCCCCAGCCGTCGTAGTCGCCGTCGGCGCGGTGGTAGTGCAGGACGGCCTTGGACTTGTCCGGCGCCGGGTAGTCGGCCGACGGCCGCTCGGTGCGGACGGTCTCCTTGCCCTGCTCGATCCAGACCTCGCCGGTCTTCGTGACGTCGATCGTGCGGTCGGCGGAGACGTCCTTGTTGCCGTCCTTGTCGATGACCAGGAAGCCGACACTGGAGGCGCCGGGCTTCAGCTTGACGTAGGCGAAGGCGCCGTAGGCGTCGCGGCCGATGAAGGGGTGGCTCTTCGGCCATTCCGTGGCCTCGCCCTCGGCGAGGTCGCCCCAGGCGTACAGGCCCCAGTCGGCGTAGTTCCCGTCCTCGCGCTTGTAGTGGACGATCGCGTGGTCGCGGGAGGACGCGGTGGGGGTCTCCTCGGCGGGCGGAGTGCCCGTGGTGGAGGCGGCCATGGCGCTCGCGGTGCGGCCCGTGCGGTCGATCACCACGGCCTTGTAGCGCAGGGCGGTACCGGGCGGTACGTCCTTGCCGATGGTGTGGGTGACCTTGTACGGGGCGTGGTCGGCGGAGCCGAGGGTCTTCCACTTGCCGTTGCCGGTCTGGGCGGCGAAGACGACGCGGTTCAGCTGTCCGCCGTCCACATCGGCCGTGACCTCGACGGTTCCGGTGGCGCCGGGGGCCGGGGCCTTCAGGGTGAGGGAGGGCTCGGCGGCGGGGGCGGGGAGCTTGCCGGCGGCCTTGTAGACGACGGCGGATCCGGCGGGGACGGTGACGGTGAGCTTGCGGTCGGCGTCGGACTTCAGGTCGGCGTCGGTCCCGTGGATCCCGGCGAAGGCCATGTTCGCCGAACCGATCGCGAAGGTCGCCGTCTTCTCCTCGCCCGCGTTGTTGAAGGCGACGACGTACTCGACGCCGGTCTTCGCGTCGGTGCGGGAGACGGCGTAGACGCCGGGGCCGTCGGCGGCGTGGCGCTCGGTCTGGACGCCGTCGGCGAGGGCCGGGTGGGCCTTGCGGAGCTTGGCGAGAGCACTGATCTGCTGATAGAGCGGTGCACTCGGGTCGTAGGCGTCCTCGGCGTGGGTGCGGTCGGTGCCGAGCCGGTCGTCGTCCAGGTAGTCGGCGACCTTGGAGGCGAACATGGTCTGGCGGGCGTCCTTGTCGCCGCCCGCGCCGGTGAAGCCCTGCTCGTCGCCGTAGTAGATCACCGGGTTGCCGCGGCTGAGGAACATCAGCTCGTTGGCCAGCCGCGCCTTCTTCAGCAGTTCCGCGTCGCTCGCGCCCGGGTTGTCCTGCTTCAGGAAGGTCCCGATGCGGCCCATGTCGTGGTTGCCGAGGAAGGTGACCTGCTCGTAGGCGTTGGCCCTGCCGGTCGTGTACTTGTAGTCGTCGCCGAAGACCGACGCCAGTTTCTTCGCGCTGCCGCCCTGGGAGGCGTAGGCGCGGGCCGCGTCCTGGAAGGGGAAGTCGAGGGTGGAGTCGAGACGGCCCTCGGTGACGTACGGGGCGGTGACGTTGGTGTCGGCGGAGTAGACCTCGCCGAACATGAAGAAGTCGTCGCGGCCCTTCTTCGCCGCGTAGGCGTCGAGGGCGGTGGCCCACTGGGTCCAGAACTCCATGTTGACGTGCTTCACGGTGTCGATCCGGAAGCCGTCGATGTCGAAGTCCCTGACCCAGCGCTGGTAGATCTTCTCCATGCCCTCGACGACCTCGGGACGCTCGGTCCACAGGTCGTCGAGCCCGACGAAGTCGCCGTAGGTGGCGGACTCACCGGCCCAGGTGGAGTCGCCGCGGTTGTGGTACAGCGTCGGGTCGTTGAGCCAGGACGGGACCTTCAGGTCCTGTTTGGCCTCGGCGACCACGGGGGTGCGCGGGAAGGAGTTCTCGTCGACCTCGGGGAAGTCGCGCTCGCCGTCCGCGTAGTCCGCGTCGTCGAAGGGCTCGCCGTTCTTCGTCAGGTACGGGAAGGCGCCCTTGGAGAGGTAGTCGTAGGACTTCTCCTCGTAGTCGACGACGTCGGCGGTGTGGTTGGTGATGACGTCGATGAAGACCTTCATGCCCTTGGCGTGAGCCTTGTCGATGAGGGTCTCGAGGTCCTCGTTGGTGCCGAAGTGCGGGTCGACCTGGGTGAAGTCGGTGATCCAGTAGCCGTGGTAGCCGGCGGAGGCGTTGGCGCCCTCGCCCTGCACGGGCTGGTTCTTGAAGATGGGGGCGAGCCAGATGGCGGTGGTGCCGAGGCCCTTGATGTAGTCGAGCCGCTTCGTCAGGCCCTTGAGGTCACCGCCCTGGTAGAAGCCCTTGTCGGTGGGGTCGTAGCCGGTGGCCAGCCGGGTGCCGGTCAGGCCGCCCTTGTCGTTGGCCCGGTCACCGTTGGCGAAACGGTCCGGCAGGACGAAGTAGAACTGCTCGCGGGTCAGGTCGTGCCGGGCGGGCGCCTTCGCCAGGGCCGCGTCCGACGGCGGTGACGGCGGGGCGGCGGCCTGCGCGGCCAGGGGCTGGACCAGGGCTGCGGCGAGGGCGGCGGCGGTGACGGCCGCCACCCGTCTCACTGGCACGGTACGGCGCGTCCGGGGCGCCGGCCATCTCGGTATCACAGGCGGGAACTCCTTGCGAGTACGGCTCAAACGGGTCGACCCCTGCGCCGCGGCTCGGCTCCGATGCCGGGCGCCCGCGTGACCGTATCGCCAACGAAAGCTTTACAGCAAGGGTCTTGCAACTCACAGCAAGAACTTTCAACCACCTTCTTGACGTGCCCTTCTCAACTGCCGCACTGTCACCGGTTGTTGAAACCGAACCCATCCCCCCGGAGCCGCACATGACCAGACACCGCCATCCCGGTGTCCTCCGCCGCGCCCTGGCCGCCGGCACCCTCGCCCTGACCGGCCTCGTGGCCCTGCCCGCCGCCCCCGCCCAGGCCGACGCGACCGCCTCCGGCGACGTCATCGCCCGGCCGCTTCGGCACCGCGGCCGAGTTCGCGAACATGATCGACGCCTGCCACAACGCGGGCGTGAAGGTCTACACCGACGCGGTGATCAACCACACCGCCGCGCAGACCGGCACCGGCTACAACGGCACGACGATCGGCAACAAGTACGACACCCCGGACTGGGACCCCGGCGACTACCACACCTCCGCCGAGTGCAACGACCCCGACCTGATCATCGACGACTGGTCGAACCTCACCGAGATCCAGAACTGCGAACTGCTCGGCCTGCCCGACCTGGAGACCGAGGAGGACGGCGTCCGCTCCCGGATCGCCGCCTACCTCAACAAGCAGCTCGCCCTCGGCGTGGACGGCTTCCGCATCGACGCCGCCAAGCACATGCCGGTCGCCGACCTCAACGCGATCTGGGCGAAACTGGACAACACGACCTCGGGTGCGGAGCCGTACATCTTCCAGGAGGTCTACCCCGGCGCCACCCCGGCCGCGAGCGACTACTACGCCTCCGGCGACGTCCTGGACTTCACCTACGCGAGCCGGGTCAAGTCGGCCGTCCAGGGCAACCTGTCCGACCTGGAGTCGCTGCCCTCCTCCGGGGTCCTCACCCCCGCGGACTCGGTGTCCTTCGTGACCAACCACGACACCGAACGCAACGGTCTCCACCTGAGCTACAAGGACGGCGACACCTACAAGCTCGCCAACATCTTCCAGCTCGCCTACAAGTGGTCCACCCCGACCGTCTACTCCGGCTTCGAGTTCTCCTTCTCCGACCAGGCCCCGCCGAACTCCGGCGGCTTCGTCACGGACACGAACTGCTCCGCCGGCTGGTCCTGCCTGCACCGGGACACCGCCATCACCGGCATGGTGAAGTGGCACAACGCGGTCGGCTCGGAGGCGGTGACCAACTGGTCCACCAAGTCGTCCCAGGTCATCGGCTTCGGCCGGGGCGGCAAGGGCTTCGTCGCGCTGAACAACGGCTCGTCGGCGGCGACGTACACCTTCGCGACCGGTCTGGCCGACGGCACCTACACCAACGTCACCGACGGCAGCTCGACCGTCACCGTCTCCGGCGGCAACGCCACCCTCACCGTCCCGGCGAAGGGCGCGGTCGCCTTCTACGACGGTGCGTTCACGCCCTGCACGACCTGCGAGGAGGAGGACGAGGACGGAACGACGGTCACCGCGACCTTCAACCACTACGCCACCGGTGACCAGGACGTCTACGTCGTCGGCTCGATCCCGGCGCTCGGCTCCTGGGACCCGGCGAAGGCGGTGAAGCTGTCCTCCGTCGGCTACCCGTTCCGGTCGGGCGAGGTGAGCGTGCCGGTGAACACGTCCTTCGAGTTCAAGTACCTCAAGAAGGACGCGGCCGGCAACGTGACCTGGGAGTCGAACGCCAACCGCGCCGCGACCACGGCCGCCTCGGCGCTCACCCTGAACACGTCCTGGAACGTGGCCACCGCCAACGCCACCGACGTCACCTTCAAGGTGAACGCCACCACCGACTGGGGCACCAACGTCTACGTCGTCGGCTCCCTGCCCTCCCTCGGCTCCTGGAACCCGGCCGACGCCATCCCGCTGTCCTCGGCCGCGTACCCGACGTGGAGCAGGCTCGCCATCGTGCCCCGGAGCACGTCCTTCGAGTACAAGTTCATCAAGAAGGACGGCTCCGGGAACGTGACGTGGGAGTCGGGCGCGAACCGCTCGTACACCACGGGCGCGGCGAGCGGCTACACGACCGCCGACACCTGGAAGTGACGGCTCAGCAGCTCGACTTGCCCGCGTAGATCGCCAGCGCGGTGTTCGAGCCCAGGGTGGCGGTGAACTGACCACTGGAGTTCACCGTCACCGTCGTGTTGTTCTGCACGTTGCAGTACGAGCCCGCGGGCAGCGAGGTCTGGTAGGTCCGGGTCAGCGAGGAGGCCTCGTGGTTGATGGCCACGTATCCCTTGCTCCCCCGCCCGAAGGCGATCGCGTCGGCCCCGTTGTCCCACCAGTTGGTGACCGCCTCGCCGCGGGTGGCGTTGCGGAAGGCGACCATGCGCTGGATCTCCGGCCAGGCGTGCTGGCACTTCCAGCCGCTCTGCCAGCAGGCGTCCACCCGGCCGCCGTTCGGCGGGCCCGCGTCGTGGTCGGTGAACTCGTACCCGGAGTTGATGTCGGGCGCGCCGTAGGGCCAGGCCAGCATGAAGACGTTGGCGAGGGTGTAGTTCGCGTTGTCCTTGTAGCTGAGGGTGGAGCCGTTGCGCTCGGTGTCGTGGTTGTCGACGAAGACGCCGGCGCCGGAGCCGTTCAGATAGCCCCAGCCCTCCCCGTAGTTCTTGAGGTAGGCGAGGTTCTCGTTGTTGAAGACCCGCTTGAGGTCGTAGGCGTAGCGGAACTCCTGGACGTCGCCGTTGCCGGTGTACTCGGTGGGCTGGACGGCCTCTCCGCTGCCGTAGATGACCTCCTGCTTCCAGTAGACGGACGGGTTCGTCAGGCGGGACTTGATGTTCGCCAGGTCGGCGGCGTCCATGTGCTTGGCCGCGTCGATACGGAAGCCGTCCACGCCCAGCGACAGCAGGTCGTTCATGTAGCCGGCGATCGCGCCGCGCACGTAGTTCTCGCCGGTGTCCAGGTCGGCGAGGCCGACCAGCTCGCAGTGCTGGACGTGCCAGCGGTCGGCGTAGTTGCTGATCTGGGCGGTGCAGTCGTCGAAGTCGTACGAGGAGTAGAGCCCGGGGTAGTTGTACTTCGTGTACGACGAGCCGCCGGTGCCGGTGCCGTTTCCGGCGGCCATGTGGTTGATGACGGTGTCGACGACGACCTTCACTCCGGCCGCGTGGCAGGTGTCGACCATGTTCTTGAAGGCCGTGCGGTCGCCGAGCCGTCCGGCGATCTTGTAGCTGACCGGCTGGTACGAGGTCCACCACTGGGACCCCTGTATGTGCTCGGCAGGCGGGGAGACCTGCACGTAGCCGTAGCCGGCGGGGCCGAGGCGGGTGGTGCACTCCTTCGCCACCGAGGCGAAGTTCCACTCGAAGAGGACGGCGGTGACGTCCTTGGTGCCGGGCGGGGCGGCTTGGGCCGGGGCGGGCGTGAGGAGCGCCGCCCCGGCGGCGAGCGCGAGGGCCGCGCCCGAGAGGGTTCTGATGCTGGCCATGTGGGGTTCCTTCACCGTTGAAGGGCCTTGCTGAAATCTTTCAGAAACCTTGCGGTGGCCAGATGTTAAAGGCCCGCTGGCCGAAAGGGCAGCGGGCCGTGTGAAGTTACTGCAAGAAGTTACCGAGCCGTGCTGAACCACACCGTGGTGTCGGCGGGCACCTTCACCTCTCCGTCGCCCTCCAGCACCTCACCGCTGGCGAGCAGCAGCCGCCCGTACGCCGGGGTCGTCGCCGACTCGCCGCCGGTGTTGGCGACGCAGACGAACTCCCCGCGCCGGAAGGCCAGCACGCCCTCGGGCGCCTTCAGCCACTCCACGGAGTCCCCCGCACCGAGGTCGGACTGTTCCCGGCGGACGGCCAGCGCCGAGCGGTACAGCTCCAGCGTCGAGCCGGGCACACCGGTCTGCGCCTCCACGCTCAGCTCGGCCCACTCCTGCGGCTGGGGCAGCCAGCTGCCGCCGCTGCCGAAGCCGTACGAGGATCCCGTGCGGGTCCACGGGATCGGCACCCGGCAGCCGTCGCGGAAGCCGTCCTGGCCCGCGCCGCGGAAGTACGCCGGGTCCTGGCGCACCTCGTCGGGCAGGTCGACGACGTCCGGCAGGCCCAGCTCCTCGCCCTGGTAGATGTAGGCCGATCCGGGCAGCGCCAGCATCAGCAGCGTGGCCGCGCGGGCCCGCTTCAGGCCCAGCTCGCGGTCGCCGGCGGTGCGGATCTGGGTGCCGAGGCCGGGCGGGTTGGCGAAGCGGGTGGCGTGCCGGGTGACGTCGTGGTTGGAGAGGACCCAGGTGGCGGGGGCGCCCACCGGGCGCATGGCCTCCAGGGTGCGGTCGATGACCGTGCGCAGCTCTTTCGCGTCCCACTCGGTGCCCAGGTACTGGAAGTTGAACGCCTGGTGCAGCTCGTCGGGGCGGACGTAGTTGGCGGTGCGCTCGACGGTCGGGGTCCAGGCCTCCGCGACGAAGATGCGCTCACCGGCGTACTCGTCGAGGATGAGGCGCCACTGGCGGTAGATCGCGTGCACGCCGTCCTGGTCGAAGAACGGCATGACATCGTTGCCCAGCAGCTTCAGCTGATCGTGGGAGCCCAGGTCGGGCAGGCCCTCGGCCTTCACCAGGCCGTGGGCGACGTCGATGCGGAAGCCGTCGACGCCCATGTCGAGCCAGAAGCGCAGGATCGAGCGGAACTCGTCGCCGACCGCCGGGTGGTCCCAGTTGAAGTCGGGCTGCTCGGGGGCGAAGAGGTGCAGGTACCACTCGCCGTCCGGCATGCGCGTCCACGCCGGGCCGCCGAAGATGGACTCCCAGTCGTTGGGCGGCAGTTCGCCGTTCTCGCCCTTGCCGGGGCGGAAGTGGTAGCGCTCCCGGAGCGGGGAGCCGGGGCCCTCCGCGACGGCGCGCTTGAACCACTCGTGCTGGTCGGAGGAGTGGTTGGGCACCAGGTCGACGATGATGCGCAGGCCCAGCTGGTGGGCGTCGCGGATCAGCGCGTCGGCGTCCAGGAGGTTGCCGAACATGGGGTCGACGGCCCGGTAGTCGGCGACGTCGTAGCCGGCGTCGGCCTGCGGGGAGGCGTAGAAGGGGCTGAGCCACACGGCGTCCACGCCGAGGTCGCGCAGATACGGGAGGCGGGAGCGTACGCCTTCCAGGTCGCCCATGCCGTCGCCGTTGCTGTCGGCGAAGCTGCGCGGATAGACCTGGTAGATCACCGCGTCCCGCCACCAGTCGCGGTGCTTGGCGACGGTGGCGACGGCGGAGTTCGGTGCCGGGTCGGCAGTGTGCTGGCTCATGGCGTCCTTGATCTGTAACCGATTCGAGGTCATGGAGGCGTGGGTACGGCGGCAGGGGTGGGTGACGAGGCGGCCCGGCCACGGCGACAGCGGGGTCGGATGGACACCGCGGCCGGGCCGCCACCCGCGCGGACAGGGCGCGGGAGTCTGAGAGGGACCGGGCGTCAGCCCTTCGTGCCGCCCGCGGTGAGTCCGGTCACCAGGTTCTTCTGCACGAGGTAGAAGAACGCGGACACCGGTATCGCGATGAGCACCGCGGTCGCGGCCATCAGGTTGCGCTGGGCGTCGTGCTCGCTGACGAAGCTCTGCAGGCCGACGGCGAAGGTGTACTTCTCGTCGTCCAGCAGGAACGTGGTGGCGAAGGCGACCTCGCCGAAGGCGGTGATGAAGCTGTAGAAGGCGGCGACCGCCAGACCCGGGCGGGCGAGCGGCAGGATCAGCCGCAGGAAGGTGCCGAACGGGGAGAGTCCGTCGACGCGGCCGGCCTCGTCGATCTCGAAGGGGATGGTGTCGAAGTAGCCCTTGAGCAGCCAGGCGCAGTACGGGACCGCGGTGGAGCAGTAGACGAGGATCAGGCCGAGGTAGGTGTCGATGAGCTGCAGCTCCGACAGGATCTGGTACATCGGCACGATCAGCACGGCGATCGGGAACATCTGGGTGACCAGCAGCACCCACATGAACTTCCGGTAGCCGGGGAAGCGCATGCGGGAGACCGCGTAGCCCGTGGTGGCCGCGATCATCACACCGATGACGGTGGTGCCGAGCGAGACGATCAGCGAGCTCTTCAGCCAGTCGAAGAAGTTCGTCTCCTGGAGCACGAAGGTGTAGTTGTCCAGGGTCATCGTCGACCAGATGCGCCCGGGGTGCAGATAGTCGTCCTTGTCCGGGCCGAGGGACAGGAAGACCAGCCAGGCGATCGGGAACAGCGCGATCAGGCTCGCGACGGTGAGCAGGCCGTGGGAGGCGAGAGTCCCGGCGAGGCTGCGCTCGCCGCGCCGGCGCGCCTTGCGGGGCGCGGGGGCGGGAGCGGCCTGGTCCGCGGCGGCGGACTTGGTGACGGTCGTGGTGCTCATGGGGACTCCTGCCTCAGATCGCGAGCTGCTGCTCATTGCGGTTCAGCCAGCGGCGGTAGAAGGAGGTGAAGACGATCAGGATGCCCAGCAGCAGGATGCCGTAGGCGGCCGACTCGGCGAACTCGCGCGGCTGCTGTCCGAAGCCGAGCTGGTACGCCCAGGTGACCAGGATCTGCGCGTCCGGGGCGGTGTTGCCGAACAGCAGGAAGATGATCGCGAACTGGTTGAAGGTCCAGATGACGCCGAGCAGGATCACGGTGGAGCTGACCGTGCGCAGGCCCGGCAGGGTGACGTAGCGGAACTGCTGCCAGGCGCTCGCGCCGTCCATCTCGGAGGCCTCGTACAGCGTGCTGTCGATCGACTGCAGGCCGCCGAGCAGCGAGACCATCATGAACGGCACACCGCACCAGGTGTTGACCATGATCGCGGCGAACCGCTGCCAGAAGGTGTCCTCCAGCCACGCCGGGGTCGGCAGGTGCAGGAAGTCGAGGGCGGAGTTGATCAGGCCGGTGTCGGCGAGCATGAAGCGCCAGCCGAAGACGGTCACGAAGGTCGGCACGGCCCACGGCAGGACCAGGATCAGCCGGTAGAAGGTGCGGCCGCGCAGCTTCTGGTTGAGCAGCAGAGCGAGGCCGAGACCGATGGTGTAGTGCAGGGCCACACAGGCGGCCGTCCACACGATCGTCCAGATGAAGTGCGACCAGAAGCGGTCGTAGGCGGTCTCGCCCCACAGGATGTCGGCGTAGTTGTCGATGCCGATGAACTTGTAGGTGGCCTCGATCTCGTTGACGCCGATGGTGCGGGCCGTGTTCAGGCTGTCGGCGTCGGTGAGCGTCAGGTAGAAGCCGTAGGCCAGGGGGTACAGCACGAGGGCGCCGAGCACGACGATCACCGGGGCGATCATCGCGTAGGCGTACCAGTACTTCTGGTAGCTGTTCTTGAGACGCCGGCCCAGCCCGGGCCGGGGACCGCGGTCACCGCTCCGCTTGCCGGTCGCGCGGTCGATGGCGACTGTCATGTTCGACACCTTCTGGAAGTTCCGTTACGGCTCACAGGCCGATGGCCGCCGGATCCTTCCCCCTCTGATCTGGAGGATCCGGCGGCCACGCGGGCTTACTTGCTGAAGTCCGGGACCAGCTTGGCGATCGCGGTCTCAGCGTTGCCCAGACCCTCGTCCAGGGACACCTTGCCGCCGGCGATCTTCAGCAGTTCGTCGTCGAGCGGGCCCCACAGCGAGCTGTACTCGGGCAGCGCCGGGCGCGGCTGGGCGGCGGCGAGCACCGTCTGGTAGCCGGCGATGCCCGGGTCGGCCTTGACCTCGGCGGTGTAGGCGTCGTCGCGCGTCGGCAGCGTGTTGTTCTTCAGGGCGATGGTCTCCTGGGCGTGCGCCGAGGTCATGAAGTTCACGAACTTCAGCGCGGCCTTCTGGTGCGCCTCGTCGGAGCCGGCGTAGACGGACAGGTTGTGGCCGCCGGTCGGGGCGCCCGCCTTGCCGGTGGAGCCGGCCGGGACGGTGGCGATGCCGAGGTTGTTCTTGTCCTTGAAGGCGGAACCCTTGTAGAAGTTCGTGATCTCCCACGGGCCCTGGATGATCGAGGCGACCTTGCCGCTGACGAACGCCTCCTGGATGTGGGCGTAGGCGTCGGCGGTGGTGTCGGCCTTGTGCAGGCCCTTGCCGTCGAACAGGGACTCCCAGGTCGCGTAGCCCTTCTTGGCGGCGGGCGAGGTGACCGTGATCTTCTTGGCGTCGACGTCGACGGTGTCGGCGCCCTCGCCGTAGAGGAAGGACTGGGCGTAGTAGGCCTGGGTGGAGCCCCAGTAGCCGTCGACGCCGGTCTTCTGCTTGATCGTGGCGGCGGCCTTCTTCAGGTCGTCCCAGGTCTTGGGGGCCTCGACGCCGGCCTTCTCGAACAGCTCCTTGTTGTAGACCAGGGCGAGGGTGTCCGTGGTGAAGGGGACACCGTAGGTCTTGCCCTCGTACTTGGCCTGCTCGATCAGGTTGGGCTTGAACTTGTCCTGCTCGGCGAGGGCCTCGGTGCCGTCCAGCGGCAGGAAGAAGCCCTTCTTGGCGAACGCCGGGGTCCAGCCGACCTCGGAGCGCAGCACGTCCGGGGCGCCCTTGGAGCCGGCGGCCGTGTCGAACTTGTTCTGCGCCTGGTCGAACGGGACGTTGACGTACTTGACCTTGATGTCCTTGTTGGCGGCCTCGAACTCCTTGACCAGGGCCTGGTACGTCGGCGCCTCGTTCGTCGCGTTGGAGGTGTCCCACCAGGTGATGGTGACCGGCCCGTCCGAGCTGTCGCTGCTGTCGTCTCCGCCGCAGGCCGTCGCCGCGAGGGCGAGGGACGCCACCAGCGCGGTGGCCGCTATGCCACGCCGCATGAGTTCTCCTTGAGGGTGAAAGCCCGTGTGGTGCAGGAGGCGGCCCCGTCTGCCATCTCCCGCCGACTTGCCGACTGCGCCGTTGCGGCCGCCGGGCGACGTGAACGTAACAGCGATGCAATAGTTGCGAAAGACCTTGCAGAAAAAAAGTGCAAGGCATCACCGAAGTTATCCGGGCGTGACCTCTCGTAGATCGCCGTGAGACCGTAGTTCTACGGGGTTGAGCGGGCACGGACCGTGTTGTGCAAGACTCTGCAAGGTCTTGCCGTTGTTTTCATGAGGGGACGCCATGTCGCAGCAACCAGCAGCGCGCCGGTCAAACGCTCGCACCCGGCGTCCGGTTGGTGGGCAAGGTGAGACCCGGCCGGTACAGTCCCACCCTGTGACCACACGGCTTGCGGACATCGCTGCGCAGGCGGGGGTGAGCGAAGCGACCGTCAGCCGCGTCCTCAACGGGAAGCCGGGCGTCGCCGCCACCACCCGCCAGTCGGTGCTGGCCGCACTCGACGTACTGGGCTACGAGCGCCCGGTGCGGCTGCGGCAGCGCAGCGCCGGCCTGGTGGGGCTGATCACCCCCGAGCTGGAGAACCCGATATTCCCGGCCCTCGCCCAGGTCATCGGACAGGCGCTGACCCGGCAGGGCTACACCCCGGTGCTCGCCACCCAGACCCCCGGCGGCTCGACCGAGGACGAGCTGACCGAGATGCTGGTGGACCGCGGGGTCGCGGGCATCATCTACGTCTCCGGACTGCACGCCGACACCACCGCCGACATGCAGCGCTACGAGCAGCTGCGGGCGCAGGGCGTGCCGTTCGTCCTCGTCGACGGCTTCTCGCCGAAGGTGCAGGCGCCGTTCATCTCCCCCGACGACCGGGCGGCGATGACGCTGGCGGTCACGCATCTGGTCTCCCTCGGCCACACCCGGATCGGGCTGGCCCTCGGCCCGAAGCGGTTCGTGCCGGTGCAGCGCAAGATCGAGGGCTTCGTCCGGGCCATGCAGGACCAGCTGGGGCTGGCCGCCGACGTGGTCGAGACCGAGCTGATCCAGCACTCGCTGTACACCCTGGAGGGCGGCCAGGCCGCCGCCACCGCGCTGATCGACCGGAACTGCACGGCCGTGGTGTGCGCCAGCGACATGATGGCGCTGGGCGCGATACGCGCGGCCCGCCAGCTCGGCCTCGACGTCCCGAAGGACATCTCCGTCGTCGGCTTCGACGACTCCCCGCTGATCGCCTTCACCGACCCACCGCTGACCACCGTCCGCAAGCCGGTGCCGGCCATGGGCCAGGCCGCGGTCCGCACGCTCCTCGAGGAGATCGGCGGGACGCCAGCGCCGCACAGCGAGTTCGTGTTCATGCCGGAGCTGGTGGTGCGCGGTTCGACCGCTTCGGCCCCTGGGGACCGGAATCGTCCGTAAGTCGTCCGTAAGGCGGAGAACGCGGGCCGGACGCCGTGCGCGCGTAGTACGGGCAGGTGTCCGCCCGGCGTAGAACGTGCGACCGGGACCCGACCGGGGGATGATCGGTGAGGGAACGCTTTTCTGGCAGACTCTGTGCTCATGAGTGAGACGACCGTGACGACACTGGAAGGCCAAGAGAAGGCCGTTCCGCAACCCGTCGCGGACGATGTCGCGGACAAAACGGGGCAGACGACACAGACCCTGTTGGGTCGACTGCGGACCCCGCGCCGTCCCCGGGTGTGGTTCGAGATCCTGCTGATCGCGGTGAGTTACTGGACGTACTCGCTGATCCGCAACGCCGTGCCGGAGCAGAAGGCGGAGGCGCTGCGCAACGCGGACTGGATCTGGAAGGCCGAGCAGCAGCTCGGCATAGCCGTGGAGCAGGCCGTCAACCACGCCGCCAACGCCGTGACTTGGCTGATCGTGGGCATGAACTACTACTACGCGACACTGCACTTCGTGGTGACGCTGGGTGTGCTGGTGTGGCTCTACCGCAGCCATCCGGGCCGCTACGCGGCGACGCGTCTGGTGCTGTTCGCGACCACCGGCGTCGCACTCGTCGGCTACTACCTGTACCCGCTCGCCCCGCCCCGGCTGATGAACGGCGGCCGCTTCATCGACACCGTGCTGGTCCACCAGACCTGGGGCTCGATGGCGTCCGGCGACCTGAAGAACATGTCCAACCAGTACGCCGCGATGCCGTCGATGCACATCGGCTGGTCCCTGTGGTGCGGACTGACCCTCTTCGCGCTGACCACCGTCCCGTGGGTGCGGATCCTGGGCCTGCTCTACCCGGCGACCACCCTCGTCGTCATCGTCGCCACCGCCAACCACTTCTGGCTGGACGCGGTGGGCGGCGTCCTCTGCCTCACCTTCGGATACGGCGTGGCCCGGGTCTGGTACGGCGCACTGCCGCACGCCCTGCCACGGCTGGTGCACGCGCCTGCACGACGGACGCTCCTGCCCACGAAGGCCTAGCCCGGCCCTCCGGGCCGCTACGCCCCGGCCCCCTCCCGCGCCGCCTCCCGCAGCGCCTCCACGAACGCGGTCAGGGCCGGTTGCGGGGGTGCCGTCGGGCGTACGGCGGCGTGGATCGTACGGGCCTGCCCGGGGGCCTTCAGGCGGCGTACGGCGACCTCCGGGTGGCGGCCGCCGAGGCCGAGGCGGGGGATCAGGGTGACGCCGAGGCCCGCCGCGACGAACCCCTGGGCGGTGGCGTAGTCCTCGCTGTCGACGACGAACCGGGGCCGGAACCCGGCCGCCGCGCAGGCCGCGAGCTGGGCGTCGAGGCACGGCCCCGGCCACTCGCTGCCCACCCACGGCTCCTCCGCCAGCTCCGCCAGGTCCACGCTCCGCCGCGCCGCCAGCGGGTGCCCCTTGGGCAGCACGGCGAGGTAGGGATCGTCCAGCAGATGCAGCAGCCGTACGCCGTCCTGGCCGCCCGCCTCGGGCCGCCCGACCACGAGGGCCAGATCCGCCCGCCCCTCCCGTACGTCCGGCAGCGGATCCCCGGGGTCCGCGAGCCGTAGCTCGACCCGCACCCCCGGATGCAGCGTCCGCAGCCGCGCCACCGCCGGGGCGACCAGCGCCGCGCCCGCCGTCGCGAAGTACCGCACCGACAGCCGCCCGGTGCGCCCCGCCAGCAGATCGGCGAGCGCGGTCTCGGCCTCGGCGACCTGCCGGGCGATCGCGTCGGCGTGCTCGGTGAGCAGCACACCCGCCGCCGTCGGCCGCACCCCGCGCCCCACCCGCTCCAGCAGCGCCACGCCGGCCTCCTTCTCCAGCGCCGCGATCTGCTGGCTGACCGCGGACGGCGTGTACCCGAGCCGGGCCGCCGCCGCGGTCACCGAGCCGCTGCCGACCACGGCCAGCAGCACCTGCATCCGTCGCACATCAAGCGTCATACAGCTGAGCTTAACGACCATCCAGAACTTTTCACTTGTCCTGAAACCGGACGACGACGACCGTGGAGTGCATGCCCCTCGCCTCCAGCCTCCGCATGGCCGTCCTCGCCCTCCTGTGGGGCTCCGGCTTCCTCTGGATCAAGCTCGCTCTCAATCACGGCCTCTCCCCCGCCCAGATCACCATCGCGCGCTGCGCCCTGGGGACCGCCGTCCTGCTGGTCCTGGCCCGCTGGGCCGGCCAGCGGCTGCCCCGCGACCGGGCCACGTGGCGCCGTCTCGTGGTGGCCGCCCTGTTCTGCAACGCCCTGCCGTTCGCGCTGTTCAGCCTCGGCGAGCAGACCGTCGACTCGGGGATCGCGGGCGTCCTGAACGCGACGACGCCCCTGTGGTCCCTGCTGATCGGCGTCCTGCTCGGCACCGACCGGGGTCTGGGCCGGGTCCGCCTGGCCGGACTGCTGCTCGGCTTCGCCGGGACCGTGCTGATCTTCGCGCCGTGGCAGCGCTCCGGCCTGCTGAGCTGGGGCGCGGCGGCGCTGCTGGCCGCCGCCGCGAGCTACGCCGTGGCGTTCGCGTACATGGCCCGGCACCTCACCGACCGCCGGGCCCCGCTGGCGCTGTCGGCGGCCCAGCTGCTCACCGCGACCGCCTGGAGCACCCTCGCCCTGCCGGTGGCCGGCCCGCTCGACGCCGATCCCACCGCGCTGCTGGCGGTCACCGCCCTCGGGGTGCTCGGCACCGGCGTGACCTTCCACCTCAACTACCGCCTCATCGCCGACGAGGGCCCGACGAGCGCGGCGACGGTCGGCTATCTGCTGCCGGTGGTGTCGGTGGCGCTGGGCGCGCTGGTGCTCGGCGAGGACGTGGGGGCGCGGGTGGTGGTGGGGATGGCGGTCGTGCTGCTGGGAGTGGGGATGACACGGTGGACGTCGGCCGAGCGGGACGCGGCGCCCGAGAGCGTCGGCTCACCGCGGAAGGTGACTCACGCCCCGTAGAACAGCTCCTCGACCACGCCCCGCGCCCGGCGCGTCGTACGCCGGTACGCGTCGAGCATGTCGCCCACGTGGCCCGGCCCGTACCCGAGGTACCGCCCCACGGCGGCCATTTCCCGCACGTCCGACGGGAAGGTGTCCCCCGCCCGGCCCCTGACCAGCATCACCGCGTTGCGCACCCGGGTGGCCAGCACCCAGGCCTCGTCCAGGATCGCCGCGTCCTCGGCGGAGATCAGACCGGCCTCGCGGGCCGCCGCCAGCGCCTCGCGCGTCCGCGGTGTGCGCAGCGCCTCGTGGGCCGCGCCGTGCCGCATCTGGAGGAGCTGCACGGCCCACTCGACGTCGGACAGTCCGCCCGGACCGAGCTTCGCGTGCAGCTTGGGGTCGACGCCCCTGGGCAGCCGCTCGGCCTCCATCCGGGCCTTCAGCCGCCGGATCTCCCGTACGGCCTCGTCGGGGAGCCCGCGGGCGGGGTAGCGGAGGGGGTCGATCAGCTCCACGAACCGCCGGCCCAGGTCCTCGTCGCCGGCGACCGGCTCGGCCCGCAGCAGCGCCTGCGACTCCCAGACCAGGGACCAGCGGCGGTAGTACGCCTCGTACGACTTCAGGGACCGGACGAGCGGCCCCGACTTGCCCTCGGGCCGCAGGTCCGCGTCGATCAGCAGGGGCGGGTCGGCGCTGGGGATCTGCAGCAGCCGGCGCATCTCGGCGACGACCCGGTTGGCGGCCTCCCCGGCCTCCCGCTCGTCGACTCCGTCGCGCGGCTCGTGCACGAACAGCACGTCCGCGTCGGAACCGTAGCCCAGTTCGTGACCGCCGAAGCGGCCCATGCCGATGACCGCGAACCGGGTCGGCAGCTCGTCGCCCCAGCCGTCGCGGACCACCGCGCGGAGCGTCCCCGCGAGGGTGGCGGCGGTCAGGTCGGACACGGCCGCGCCCACCCGGTCCACCAGGGCGCCCTGATCGGCCTCGGCGGGCTGGGCCTCGGTGCCGTAGGAACCGACGATGTCGGCGGCGGCCGTACGGAACAGCTCCCGGCGGCGTACGCCACGCGCCGCGGTGACCGCCTGCTCGCCGTTCCCGGCGCGGCCGACGGCGGCGAGGATCTCCTGCTCGAGGTGGGCGCGGGTGCGGGGCTCCAGGCCCGCGCCGTCGCCGTCGCCGAGCAGCGCGACCGCCTCCGGGGCGCGCATCAGCAGGTCGGGGGCGAGCCGGCCGGCGGACAGCACGCGGGCGAGGTTCTGCGCGGCGGCGCCCTCGTCGCGCAGCAGCCGCAGATACCAGGGCGTCTTGCCGAGCGCGTCCGACACCTTGCGGAAGTTGAGCAGGCCCGCGTCCGGGTCGGCGGAGTCCGCGAACCAGCCGAGCAGCACCGGCAGCAGGGTGCGCTGAATGGCGGCCTTGCGGGTGACCCCGGAGGCCAGCGCCTCCAGGTGGCGCAGGGCGGCGGCCGGATCGGCGTAGCCGAGGGCTACCAGGCGTTCCCGCGCCGCCTCGGGGCTGAGCCGGGCCTCGCCGGGGGCGAGCTGGGCGACCGCGTCGAGCAGCGGCCGGTAGAACAGCTTCTCGTGCAGCCGGCGTACGACGGCCGCGTGCCGCTTCCACTCGCGGTTCAGCTCGGCCACCGGATCGGTGCGCAGCCCCAGCGAGCGTCCGAGCCGTCGCTGGTCGGCCTCGGCCTCGGGCACCAGGTGGGTGCGGCGCAGCCGGTACAGCTGGATGCGGTGCTCCATGGAGCGCAGGAAGCGGTACGCGTCCTCCAGCTGGGCGGCGTCCGCGCGCCCCACGTACCCGCCGGCGGCGAGCGCGCGCAGCGCGTGGAGGGTGGTCCCGCTGCGCAGCGAGGCGTCCGCCCGCCCGTGCACCAGCTGGAGCAGCTGCACGGCGAACTCGACGTCCCGCAGCCCGCCGGGACCCAGCTTCAGCTCGCGCTCGACCTCGGCGGCCGGGATGTTCTCCACCACGCGCCGCCGCATCTTCTGCACGTCGGCGACGAAGTTCTCCCGCTCGGCGGCCTGCCACACGAGCGGTTCCAGGGCGGCGACGTACTGCTCCCCCAGCTCCAGATCACCGGCGACCGGGCGGGCCTTGAGCAGGGCCTGGAACTCCCAGGTCTTGGCCCAGCGCTGGTAGTAGGCGAGATGGCTGGAGAGCGTGCGCACGAGCGGGCCGTTGCGCCCCTCGGGCCGCAGATTGGCGTCGACCGGCCAGATCGAGCCCTCGACGGTGGTCTCGGAGCAGATCCGCATCATCTGCGAGGCGAGCCTGGTGGCGGCCTTGAGGGCCTTGCTCTCGTCGGCGCCCTCCGCGGCCTCGCCGACGAAGATGACGTCCACGTCGGAGACGTAGTTCAGCTCGTGGCCGCCGCACTTGCCCATGGCGATCACCGCCAGCCGGCACAGCGCGGCCTCCTCGGGCGCGGCGGCCCGGGCCAGCCGCAGCGCGGCCCGCAGCGTGGCGGTGGCCAGGTCGGCCAGCTCGGCGGCGGTCTCGGCGACATCGGTCGTGCCGCACACGTCACGGGCGGCGATGGACAGCAGACAGCGCCGGTACGCCACCCGCAGCGCGACCGGGTCGTCGGCCTCGGCCAGCCCCCGCTCGAACTCCTCCACCCCCGGATGCAGGTCCCGGGGCTCGTACATGACCAGCGCCTGCCAGTCCCCGGCGTGCCGGGCCAGGTGCTCGCCGAGCGCGGCGGAGGCGCCGAGCACCCCCAGCAGCCGGTCGCGCAGCGGCTTGGCCGCTATCACCGTGTCGAGCAGCTTCCGGCGGGCGGCGGGGTCCGGCTGCGCCTCCAGCAGCCGCAGGAGCCCCCGCAGGGCCAGATCCGGGTCGGCGGTGGCGCCCAGCGCCTCCAGCAGGACGGGGTCGTTGCGCACCGGCGCCAGCTCGTCGCTGTCCAGCAGCCGCTCGGCGGAGGTGGCGTCGGTGAAGCCGTGCCGCAGCAGCCGCGTGAAGGTACTGCTCCTGCGCCCCGGCGCCGTCATCCCAGGCCTCCCGTTCCGGATCACTGTCGTACGAGCCGAGCCTAACCGCAGCGGGGTGCGCGGGCTCCGATGAGTTCGAAGGGCGGACGGAGTCTCTCCTTCTGAACGTTGGGAGGACGGCTCATGACGATGACCACCGGCGGAGAGCCGCACACTCTGCTCGATCCGCGCTACAGCGACGAGACGGCCACCGCGACGCCGTGGCCGGAGGCCGAAAGGCTGCTGTCGGCGGCCGAACTCTTCTGGATCTCGACGGTACGCCCGGACGGCCGCCCGCACGTGACCCCGCTGCCGGCCGTCTGGTCGGCGGGGGCACTGCACTTCTGCACGGGCCCCGAGGAACGCAAGGCCCGCAACCTGGCGGAGAACCCACACGTGGTCCTGACGACCGGCACCAACACCTGGAACCAGGGCTACGACCTGGTGGTGGAGGGCGAGGCGGTGCGCGTGACGGACGACGGGCGGCTGCGCGAGCTGGCGGCGGCATGGGAGGAGAAGTACGGCGACTTCTGGCACTTCGAGGTACGGGACGGCTTCTTCCACCACGGCCCCGGACACGCCGTCGTGTACCGGGTGGCACCGCGGACGGTCTTCGGCTTCGGCAAGGGTCGGCCGTTCAGCCAGACACGGTGGCGGTTCGGTGATAGGTCTGTATGACGCCGGCGTCGACGAAGGAGTCACGTGATGGACATGGCCCTCACCCTGGAAGTCATTCCGCTGCCCGTGAGCGACATCGACCGCGCCCGGGACTTCTACCGCGACAAGGTCGGCTTCCACGTCGACATCGACCAGGAGGTCATGCCGGGCATGCGCATCGTCCAGCTGACCCCGCCCGGCTCCGGCTGCTCCATCGCCCTCGGCGACAGCATCTGGGAACTCACCAAGGGCCGGAAGCCGGCCCCCGGCTCCTACCAGGGCCTCCAGCTGTGCGTGGCCGACATCGAGGCGGCCCGGGTGGAGCTGGTCGGGCGGGGCCTGGAGGTGTCGGAGCCGGTCCGCTACTCCCCCGACGACGGCGCGACGTTCATGTACTTCACGGACCCCGACGGGAACGGATGGTCCATCCAGGAGTACCGCAGGCGCGCGAAGGAGCCGCTGTACCAGGTACTGGCGGAGCTGGCGCGGAAGCAGCAGCAGTAGGTCGGGCGGGGCGGTGGGGGTACAAGGGGGCGGACCGGAGGCGATCAGCCACGGAGCGAGGCTCTGGGCACCTGCCTCCAGCGATGGTGTATCAGCACGATGACGCATGCCGCTGAAGGACCACAGGCTGCCACCGGGTGGTTGCGGTCGGCATAGTTCAGGCGAGGCGCAGGTCGACCCACGGGATGGTGTCGCCCGGCAGCAGATACCGCTCGATCTCGACGAAGCCGTGCTTCTCGGCGAACCGCAGTCCTTCCTCATTGGAGGAGAGGACGACGGTCTCGATCACCTCGGCGCCCAGCTCCCGGCCCCGGTGAAGGCCACGGGTGTAGAGCCGCTCCCCGAACCCCTGCCGCCGGTGAGCGGGGAGCACGCGGGCGATGACGGTGGCCGTCAGGCTGTCGTCCGTCGGCGGGCGAACCGTACTGCACCCCACGAGCACGTCGCCGAGATACGCGACCTCCAGGTGATGACGCTGGGCGCGCTCGCGTATCTCGTCCCACCGGCGTATGAGCGGCGAAGCCTCCCCGAGCCGGCGACCCGGAGGCGCATTGGCCCCACTAGTCCGATTTAACGATATTAAGCGTGTCTCGATCGAGGGTGCTCAGCGACCCAGCGCGCGCAGGCCAAGCTCGCACTCGACTACGGGGAAGCCCCCGAAATCGATGCAAGGAGCACGTACATGAGTCCTAAGTTCAGAGGGACTGCTCTGCTCGGGCCACTGGCGCAAGACGTCATCAGGAAGACCGGCATGCTCGTCTCGCTCGCGGTTGTGATGGCGGCCGGCGCGGCCGTCCCCGCAGCGGCAGCGGAGCAGAGCGCAAGCCCTCGCACCGCCGTGTCGCCGGGCAACGGCCCATGCAAGAGCGATCAGCCGGGGAAGAAGCCCGGGTCCGGCGACAACAACGACAACGACCCGTGCCACAACGGGGGTCCCAAGCCTCCGCCTCCCCCCGGGAACGCGTGCGGCCCCGCCGTCGACTCGACGCAGCCCAACGGCAATGAGCAGTATCTCGCCGCGCTCAACGACGGGGTGCCGTTCGCCGGTAAACGCGACGTCACCCCCAACCCGGAGAACACGCTCATCACCTCAGGCCCGGCCAACGCCCCCGGCTGGACGGACCTCAGCACCATCAGCGGCTTCCCCGACGACTCCCCGGTCTGCGACGTCTCGGTCGACGCCAACGGGAGTGACGCGTTCTACAAGATCATCACCTTGGACGGTGACGTCTACACCCTGCACTGCAACGGTGCGGGTCAGACCCTCGTGTGTCCCGCCCCGGCACAGGGGCAGATCCCTCAGTCCCAGTGGAGGGAAGTGACAGACCTGCCGAACTCGCCCTGAGCTCGGCCGGTTCCCCGGGGCCGGCGGTCCGATGACCGTCGGCCCCCGGGGACGAATCAGCAGCGCACCCGCCCTGGCCCGCGCCTACAGCACCGGCAGGTTCTTCCGCAGCTCGAAGGCCGTCACCTCGCTGCGGTACTCCTCCCACTCCTGGCGCTTGTTGCGCAGGAAGAAGTCGAAGACGTGCTCGCCGAGAGTCTCGGCGACGAGGTCGCTGCGCTCCATGAGGGTCAGGGCCTCGCCGAGGTTCTGGGGCAGCGGTTCGATGCCCATCGCGCGGCGCTCGGCGTCGGAGAGGGCCCAGACGTCGTCCTCGGCGCCCGGCGGGAGTTCGTAGCCCTCCTCGATGCCCTTGAGGCCGGCGGCCAGGAGGACGGCGTAGGCGAGGTAGGGGTTCGCGCCGGAGTCCAGGGAGCGGACCTCCACCCGCGCCGAGCCCGTCTTGCCCGGCTTGTACATCGGGACGCGGACCAGGGCCGAGCGGTTGTTGTGGCCCCAGCAGATGTAGGAGGGGGCCTCGCCGCCGGCGCCCGCCGTGCGTTCGGAGCCGCCCCAGATGCGCTTGTAGGAGTTCACCCACTGGTTGGTGACCGCGGAGATCTCGGCGGCGTGACGGAGCAGGCCCGCGATGAAGGAGCGGCCGACCTTGGAGAGCTGGTACTCGGCGCCGGACTCGTAGAAGGCGTTCCGGTCGCCCTCGAAGAGGGACAGGTGGGTGTGCATGCCGCTGCCCGGGTGCTCGGAGAACGGCTTCGGCATGAACGTCGCCTGCACACCCTGCTCCAGCGCCACCTGCTTCATGACCAGGCGGAACGTCATGATGTTGTCGGCCGTCGAGAGGGCGTCGGCGTAGCGCAGGTCGATCTCCTGCTGGCCCGGCGCGCCCTCGTGGTGGGAGAATTCGACGGAGATACCCATCGACTCCAGCATGGTGATCGCCTGGCGGCGGAAGTCCATGCCGATGTTCTGCGGGGTGTGGTCGAAGTAGCCGGAGTTGTCGGCCGGTGTCGGCCGGGAGCCGTCCAGCGGCCGGTCCTTCAGCAGGAAGAACTCGATCTCCGGGTGGGTGTAGAAGGTGAAGCCCAGGTCGGAGGTGCGGGCCAGGGCGCGCTTGAGGACGTAGCGCGGGTCCGCGAAGGACGGCGAGCCGTCCGGCATGAGGATGTCGCAGAACATACGGGCCGTGCCGGGGGCCTCCGCGCGCCAGGGCAGGACCTGGAAGGTGGAGGGGTCCGGCTTGGCGATCATGTCGGACTCGTAGACCCGGGCGAAGCCCTCGATCGCCGAGCCGTCGAATCCGATGCCCTCGTCGAAGGCCTGCTCCAGCTCGGCCGGGGCCACGGCAACGGACTTGAGGAAGCCCAGCACGTCCGTGAACCACAGGCGTACGAACCGGATGTCGCGCTCCTCCAAGGTCCGGAGCACGAACTCCTGCTGCTTGTCCATCTTCCGCTTCCCCATCCTTGCTGGTCAGGCCGCCTGCCCCGCGCACCACCGGGAGGCGGTCGGGCACCTGAGCATCCCACCACAACACCATTTCATGCGCGTTGCGGACCTTGATCGGCCGGCCGACCCCGGTCTGAACGGCTCGGGTACGGCAGGTGTACGGCGCTGTACGGCGCTGATCCCCATCTTGCCTGCTCGCACCGGCATCCGTAATGGCCGCCGGGTGCCCGGCGCCCGGTCCGGGCCGCGCCCGGTCCCGTGGGGTGTGGATCGGGCCATTCCGCATGCATTCCCGTGACCTCCCTACAAGATCACCGGTGTACCCCATTACGATCAGCGCACCCGTCCGTCTCCCGCTTCCCAGAAGGGCCGGCCCCATGGGTTCCGCCAAGAACAAGAGCAGTGCGGCGCGCCAGGCGCGCATAGCCGAGATGCGGCGCGCCGAGCAGGCCCGCGAGCGCCGCAACCGGATCCTCACCATCGGCGCCAGCGTGGTGATCGTCGCCGCTCTCGTCGTCGGCGGTGTCGTGCTCGTGCAGTCGCAGTCCGACGACTCCGGCAACACGGCGAGCGACGACAAGACCACGGGCAAGTTCGTCACCGCCTCGGACGGCGTCCGGACGTGGGAGGGGACGCTGTCCCGCAACCACGTCAAGACGGACGTGAAGTACACCGCGGAGCCCCCGGTCGGCGGTGACCACCACCGGGCGTGGATGAACTGCAACGGCGACGTCTACACCAAGGAACTGAACAACGTGAACGCCGTGCACTCGCTGGAGCACGGCGCCGTCTGGGTGACGTACACCAGCAAGGCCGACAAGGCCGACGTCGACAAGCTGGCCGAGAAGGTCAAGAAGACGCCGTACACGCTGATGAGCCCGAACGAGGAGCAGAAGGACCCGATCATGCTGACGGCCTGGGGCCACCAGCGGACGGTGACCGGCGCGGACGACCCGAACGTCGACAAGTTCTTCCAGAAGTACGTGCAGGGCGAGCAGACTCCCGAGAAGGGCGCCGCCTGCACGGGCGGACTGCCGCAGTGAGGCACGAGCCGTAAGGCGCGAGCGGTGAGGCACGAACAGTGAGGCACGAAGTGGAGCGGGCACAGTGAGGCAGGCGCAGGCCGGCTGGATCGCGGGCGCCGCGGCGGCGGCGCTCGTCGCGGCCGGCGCGATCACCTACGCGGTCGCCTCGGACGGCGGCGCGGACGAGGTGCCCGCCGCCGACTCCGCGGACGCCGGCTTCGCACGCGACATGGCGGTCCACCACCAGCAGGCCGTGGAGATGTCGTACATCGTGCGCGACCGCACCGACGACGAGGAGGTGCGGCGCCTCGCCTACGACATCGCGCAGACCCAGGCCAACCAGCGCGGCATGCTGCTGGGCTGGCTGGACCTGTGGGGCCTGCCGAAGGTGTCCGGCGAGCCGATGAGCTGGATGGGCATGGGCGGCGCGCCGTCCAAGGGCGACGGCTCGCTGATGCCGGGCATGGCGACGAACGACGAGATGGCGCAGCTGGGCAAGCTCAACGGCAAGGCCGCCGAGATCTACTTCCTCCAGCTGATGACCGACCACCACAAGGGCGGCATCCACATGGCCGAGGGCTGTGTCGCGAAGTGCACGGTGAAGGTGGAGAAAGACCTGGCCCAGGGCATGGTCGACGCGCAGCAGTCGGAGATCGACCTGATGGCCGACATGCTGGCCGAGCGGAGCGCGAAGGCGCGCTGAGCCGCGGCGGGCGCGGGCCGGGATGTGGGCCGGGCCACCGGCCGTGCCACCCCATCGCGTCGCTTTGACGATTACACTGGGCGCGTGCCTCAACTTCGCCTCGCCCTGAATCAGATCGACGCGCGCGTCGGCGACCTCGCCGGGAACGCGGAGGCGATCCTCCGCTGGACCCGGCACTCCGCCGAGCGGGGAGCGCACCTGGCGGTGTTCCCGGAGATGGCGCTGACCGGATATCCCGTCGAGGACCTGGCCCTGCGCCCCTCGTTCGTCGAGGCGTCCCGCGCGGCCCTGCGCACGCTCGCCGCCCGGCTCGCCGATGAGGGCTTCGGCGAGCTGCCGGTGCTCGTCGGCTACCTGGACCGCTGCGAGACCGCCCAGCCGAAGTACGGCCAGCCGGCCGGCGCCCCGCAGAACGCGGCGGCGCTGCTGCACCGCGGCGAGGTCGCGCTCACCTTCGCCAAGCACCACCTGCCGAACTACGGCGTCTTCGACGAGTTCCGCTACTTCGTCCCCGGCGACACCATGCCGGTGGTGCGGCTGCACGGCGTCGACATCGCGCTCGCCATCTGCGAGGACCTGTGGCAGGAGGGCGGCCGCGTCCCGGCGGCCCGCTCCGCCAAGGCGGGCCTGCTGATCTCGGTCAACGCCTCGCCGTACGAGCGCGACAAGGACGACACCCGCCTCGAGCTGGTCCGCAAGCGGGCCCAGGAGGCCGGCTGCACCACCGCCTACCTCGCCATGATGGGCGGACAGGACGAGCTGGTGTTCGACGGCGACTCGATCGTGGTCGACGCGAGCGGCGAGGTCGTCGCCCGGGCGGCGCAGTTCGCCGAGGAGTGCCTGGTCCTGGACCTGGAGCTGCCGCCCGCGGCGCCCGACGCCCCGACCGGCGTGGTCGACGACGGCCTGCGCGTCGACCGCCTGGTCCTCTCCGAGGCCCCGCTCCCGGCATACGAACCGGAGTACGCCGGCGGCTACGCGGACCGCCTCGACGACGACGAGGAGGTGTACGCGGCGCTGGTCACGGGCCTGCGCGCGTACGTCGCGAAGAACGGCTTCCGTTCCGTCCTCATCGGCTTGTCCGGCGGCATCGATTCCGCGCTGGTCGCGGCGATCGCCTGCGACGCGGTGGGCGCGCAGCACGTGTACGGCGTGTCGATGCCCTCCAAGTACTCCTCCGAGCACTCCAGGGACGACGCCGCGGAACTGGCGCGCCGTACGGGCCTGAACTTCCGTACGGTCCCGATCGCCCCCATGTTCGACGCGTACATGGACGCGGTCGCCCTCACCGGCCTGGCGGAGGAGAACCTCCAGTCCCGCCTGCGTGGCACGCTCCTGATGGCCATCTCCAACCAGGAGGGCCACATCGTGCTGGCCCCCGGCAACAAGTCCGAGCTGGCGGTGGGCTATTCGACCCTGTACGGCGACTCGGTCGGCGCGTACGGCCCCATCAAGGACGTCTACAAGACCTCGATCTTCCGCCTCGCCCAGTGGCGCAACCGGGCGGCCGAGGAGCGCGGCGAGACCCCGCCCATCCCCGAGAACTCCATCACCAAGCCCCCGAGCGCCGAACTGCGCCCCGGCCAGGTCGACACCGACTCCCTGCCGGACTACGCCGTCCTCGACGCCATCCTCGAACGCTACGTCGACCGTGACGAGGGCGCCGACACCATCGCCGCGGCCGGCTTCGACCCGGAGCTGGTGACCCGCACGCTGCGCCTCGTGGACACCGCCGAGTACAAGCGCCGCCAGTACCCGCCGGGCACGAAGATCTCGCCGAAGGGCTTCGGGAAGGACCGGCGGCTGCCGATCACGAACGGGTGGCGGGAGACGGCGTAGCGGCTTCGGCCCGCTCGATCCGGTCCAGCTGCTTGTCGACCACCACGTCGACCGGGAACCGGGCTTCGCCCTCTGCGCCGCGGTCGCTGACGTCGACGGTGAGGGAGCCCACGCGTATCAGGACGTGGTGGTCGGTCAGGATCGTGCCGTCCGGGCCGGTCATGCTCAGGTCGAAGGCGAGGGCCTCGTCGCCGAGCGCGCGGGGCGTCGAGATGTCGATACGGGAGTCGAGTCGCCCTTCGGGGGTCTTGCCCCGAAGGTTCTCGCAGGTCCTGATCCCCTCCTCGAGCCGTTGGAATTGCCGCTCCGCCGTGGTCGTGCCGCCGTAGGAGGCCAGCCAGGTCCGGCCGCCCCAGCGGTCCTTCCTCCACCAGAAGTCCTGGATGACGGATGTGGAGGCGTGGTGGGCGACGAGTGTGTCGAAGACCCCCTGGCAGTCCGGGCCGCCCTCGACCAGCACCGGCGGGTCGTACTTGGGGACCGGGGCCTGTTCCGTCGTGGCGTCGGCCTGCGGCACGTCCGCGTCGCGGAGCAGCAGGGACTTCAACTGGGCCGTCGTCAGGGGACGGGGTTCCGAGGGCGAGCGCGACGAGGGTGCCGGGGTCGCCTCCCGGGCCCGCGGGGCCTCGGTCGTGTCCTGTTGTCCCGCGCACCCCGCGATGGCGAGCATCCCGGCAGCCACCGCCGCACGCGCCCTGTTGCCGAGCCTTCCTCGCACTGCCACTCCCCTGACCGGCTGATCGACTTCTCCTGGACGCGCAGAACTTACGGCCTGGCGGCCCGGCTCGTCCAAGGAGGTGCGCTTCCGGGACTAGGACAGGCGCGGCAGTGTGACCTCGCGTGCCCTGCCTATGCCGAGGCGCTGGGCCAGCCGGGTCAGGGACTGCGACATCCTGGAGGGCATCGAGTCGGGCTCCGGGATGGTCACCGGGCGCTGGCGGCCGTTCTGGATCGCCGCGATCCGCCAGCCCTCCGGCGTACGGACGCAGACGATGATCTGCCGCGACAGCCGTCGCTTCGGCAGCGCCTTGCGCCACGGCATGAGAACCGAGCCGTTGCCCACCAGCACGGCCACGGAGTCGGTGACGAAGCGCAGCGACTCGATCCGGCCGACCATCGCCGAGCCGGCGATCACGCCGCGGAACAGCTTGTCGTGGTTGTCCCGGAGCCGGTCGACGCCGGCCGCCCAGCTGCCGTCGTAGGAGACGTAGTCGGCGTCCTTCGTGAACAGCCGCCCGAAACCGGCGGAGTCCCCTTCGGTCCACGTCCGGCAGTACTCCGCGAAGAGCTCGCGAATCTCCGTCTCACGGGTGTCGTGCATGTCGTCCCTCGCTCTCTCCGTGCTATTATTTCGTTCGGCCAAACTAAATATATGGAGCGAGTATGGCACCGTCAAGGGAAGAACTTCTCGCCCGGCTCCGTGAGGCGGGGCGGGCGCACAGCAACGCGGCCGTCATGTATCACGCGGCGATCAGCGAGCGGGTGGGTCTCAGCGCGGTCGAGGAGAAGACACTCGACCTGCTCCAGCGCTCGGGCGCGCTGAGCGCGGGCGAGCTGGGCGAACTCACCGGTCTGGCACCGGCGTCCGTGACCGGGCTGATCAACCGGCTGGAGAGCAAGGGGTTCGCCCGCAGAGTGAAGGACGCGCAGGACGGCAGGCGCGTGAACGTCGAGGTCGTTCCGGGCGTCGAGGCCCGCTTCGAGCCGCTCTTCGCCCCCTTCGCGACCCGGCTGACCGAGCTGTACGCGGACTACTCGGACACGGAACTCTCCGTCATCCTCGACTTCCTCCACCGCTCGGCCGGCATCCAGCAGGAGGCCACCCGGGCACTGACGGAAAGGGAGTGACGATCCGTCGGCTACGCGAAGTCCGAGTAGGCGAGGTGGGCCGCGCACACCCGGCAGCGGAAGAGGTACGCCGTCGGCGAGCCGGTCCTGTCCAGTGCGGCGAGGTGGTCCTCGACCCGGTCCGGCGGCCGGCCCCACCCGCTCGCCTCCCGTCGCAGCGTCTCCAGCGCGTCCGGACGGGAGGCCAGGTCGTCGGCCCCGGCCGGACCCAGGAAGGCCGCGCCGTCGCCGCAGTGGAAGAACCAGGCGGGGTCCTGCCAGGCGGGAAAGCCGGGGGTGCGGCAGTCGACCGCGGCGAACACATCCCGGGGGACGTCTTCGCCCAGCGCCGTGCCCGCCGTGAAGTGGGCGTCGAAGCGGTCGGCGGCCGTGCCGTCCGCGATGCACCAGGCACAGAGGCGGCCCCTGAGGTCCTCGACGGCGTAGACAGGGCCCGTGTAGACGTAGCCTCGGACGCGGCCGCAGCAGGCGCAGGCCGTGGTGACCGACGGGATCACCACGCCGGTGGCCACCGGGTCCGGGTGGTAGGGGAAGTCGGGGAGCGGGGAAGGCGGCTCGGTCACGAGGGGTGACCGTAACAGCCCGCCCCTTCCCGCGCTCTCGGGCTCAGTCGCGCACCGACTCCGGCTCCGTCTCCGTCGGCACCCGGCCCGCGACGAGGCGTTCCCTGGTGCTCCGCGGAGCGGTCCGGCGGCGGTCGACCGCGTAGGCCGCGGCCGCCACCGCCAGGCCCAGGACCGCCAGGAGGGCGCCCGCCAGGGCCGGGGAGGTGGTGCCGAAGCCCGCGGCCAGGGCGAGGCCGCCGATCCAGGCGCCGCCGGCGTTGGCGAGGTTGAAGGCGGCCTGGTTGGCGGAGGAGGCCAGGGACGGGGCCGCGGCGGCCTTTTCCATGACCATCAGCTGGAGGGGCGAGCCGGTGATGAAGGCGGCCGTGCCGAGGAGGGTTACCGCCAGGGCCGCCGTCCACGGGGTGGCCATCAGGAACGGGAACGCCGCGAGGACCGCTGCCAGGGACAGCAGGCCGCCGAAGAGGGTGCCGCGCATCGCGTGGTCGGCGAGGCGGCCGCCGAGCAGGTTGCCGATGGTCGCGCCCACGCCGAACAGGGCCAGCAGGACCGTCACGCTCGTCTCGGCGTAGCCCGCCGCGTCCGTGAGCATCGGGGCGATGTAGCTGTAGGCGGAGAACAGCGCGCCGAAGCCGGCCACCGTGGTGCCCAGGGCCAGCCAGACCGGGAGGGAGCGCAGGGCGGTCAGTTCGCCGCGCAGGCCTGCCGAGGGCGCCTGAGTGCCGTCGTGCGGGATCAGGAGGGCCAGGGAGGCGATCGCCGCCAGGCCGATCGCGCTGACGCCGAGGAAGGTGGCACGCCAGCCGAGGTGCTGGCCCACGAGGGTGGCGACGGGGACGCCGGCGATGTTGGCGACGGTCAGGCCGAGGAACATCAGGGAGACCGACCGGGCCTTGCGCTCCGGGGCCACCAGGGTGGTGGCGACCACGGCTCCCACGCCGAAGAACGCGCCGTGCGGAAGGCCGCTGAGGAAGCGGGCGGCCAGCAGGTAGTGCTCGTCGGGGGCGAGCGCCGAGAGGGCGTTGCCCGCGACGAAGAGGACCATCAGGCCGATCAGCACCGTGCGGCGGGACATGCGGGCGGTGAGCGCCGCGAGCAGCGGGGCGCCGATGACGACGCCGAGGGCGTACGCCGAGACCAGGTGTCCGGCGCTGGGGATGGAGATGTGCAGGTCGGCGGCGACGTCGGGCAGGAGGCCCATCATGACGAACTCGGTCGTGCCGATGCCGAAGGCACCTATGGCCAGGGCGAGCAGGGCCAGGGGCATGGAGGCCTTGCCTTTCAGGGGCTCTCAGGGGGCGTGCAGGGGGACGGGTTCCGTTCCATCGTATGTTCAATTGCGGAACAAAGTCGCCACGCCCAGTATTCCGGCCGGTTAAGAGTCCGTTGCGGCTGGTTGAGAGGCCGTGCCGGCTGACTGAGAGGCCGTGCCGGCTGGCTAAGAGTCCGTGCCCATCTGCACGCGGGCCGCCACCGGCAGGTGGTCGCTGCCCGTCTCCGGCAGCGTCCAGGAGCTCACCGGCTCGACGCCCTTGACCATGATCTGGTCGATCCGCGCCATCGGGAACGAGGCCGGCCAGCTGAACCCGAAGCCGCTGCCCGCCGCGCCCTGCGTGGAGCGCATCTGCGAGGTCACGGCGTTGAGCGCGCGGTCGTTCATGGTGCCGTTGAGGTCGCCGAGCAGGATCACCTTCTCCAGCGGCTCGGCGGCGATGGCCTCGCCGAGCGCGTCGGCGCTGGTGTCGCGCTGGCGCGCGGTGAACCCGGCCTCCAGCTTCACCCGCACCGAGGGGAGGTGGGCGACGTAGACCGCGATCTTCCCGTGCGGGGTCGTCACGGTGGCCCGCATGGCGCGCGTCCAGCCCAGCTTGATGTCGACGGGCGCGACCCCGCTCAGCGGGTACTTGCTCCACACCCCGACCGTGCCCTGCACCGAGTGGTACCGGTACGTCGACGCCAGCGCCTCCTCGTACGTCGGCACCGCCGAGGCCCGCAGCTCCTCCAGGGCCACCACGTCCGCGCCTGACGCGGCCACGGAGCGGGCGGTGCCGGCCGGGTCGGCGTTGTCGGCGTTGACGTTGTGCGTGGCCACCGTGAGGTCGCCGCCGCCGGCCGCCTTGTCGGTGAGCAGTCCGCCGAACAGGTTGAGCCAGACGATCGCCGGGAGCAGCACCGCGATCAGCGCGGTCGCGGACCGCCGCACCAGAGCCACCAGGAGCAGCACCGGAACGCACAGGCCCAGCCAGGGAAGAAACGTCTCGGTGAGGCTGCCGAGGTTCCCGAAGCGGTTCGGGATGTGGGAGTGACTGGCCATCACCAGGGCGAGCACGACGGCGAGGGCGGCCACGACCAGGCCGCGGCGCCAGATCCGCGGGTCGCCGCGCCACCCGGTGGTGAGACGGTTCGCCAGGCGCCGGAAGCCGGGTTCCCGACGCTCGGGCCCCGAGCCGCCGCCGTCCGTCTCCGTCACGTACGCCTGCTGCGCCATACCGTCGCCTCGCTACCTGCCGTGCACACCGTCGTCCCCCGCGCCTAAGACCCTAGGGGATGATCGGCTTCGTTCCTGCCGTCCCATGACGGCCGTACGGGCACGAGGACGACGAAGGCGGCGCCGGGAGTTCCGGCTGTGGCGCCCGTGGTGGCCACTGTGACGAAACGCGCACATTCCGGCGTGCGAAACGCCCGGATTCCCGCTTACGGCCGCAAGCCCTCCAGCAGCCGGTCGACGATCTCCTCGGAGAGGCCTTCGGGGAGGTCCGCGCCCGGGCGCATCACCGTGCGCAGCAGCATGGGTCCGACGAACAGGTCGTTCAGCAGCTCGACATCGACGTCCGCGCGCAACTCGCCGTCGGCCTGCCCGCGGCGCAGCACCTCCAACTGGGCGCGGCGGCGCGGCTCGACGACGCTCGCGTGATAGGCGGCCCAGATCTTCGGGCTGCTCTTCATCTGGGCGTAGACGTTGAGCAGGATCGCCGAGGACTGGGCCATCAGGCCGCGCCGGCGCAGCTGTTCCAGCAGGGCCACCAGGTCGTCGCGCATCGAGGTGCCGGGCAGTGCGGGGTCGGGGGGCTCGGCGGCGCGGACGACGTCGACGAACAGTTCCTCCTTGCCGGGCCAGCGGCGGTAGATGGCCGCCTTGCCGACGCCGGCCGTGCGGGCGATCCGCTCGATGGACAGCTCCGCGAGCGGTACACCGTCCTCCAGCAGCTTCACCACGCCCTCGATGATGGCCCGTTCCACGGCCTCGCTGCGGGGGCGGCCGCGGGTGGGGGCGTCCTGGCCGGGGCGGCTGTCGGCGAGCCTCACGTCGCTGTCCTCGAGCCTCACGTCGCTGTCCTCTCGATGATCGCTGGGGCCGATTCTCCCTGTCACAGCCCTTGGCCGGCGACGTGACTACTCCGCTCCGACCAGTTCCTGCGCCACCGCGTCCGGCCGCGCCGCGGCCCGCCGGCCCGGCAGGAACACCGCCACCACCATCGCCCCCGCCAGGGCCACCCCCGCCCCGCACAGGGCCGTGATGTGCATGGCGTGCAGGAAGGCGTCGTGGGCGGGGACGACCAGGGCCTCGCCGCGCGGGCCGAGGCGGGCGGCGACCGCGAGGGTGGCCTCGACGGACTCGCCGGCGGTGTGCTGGAGGGCGGCGGGCAGGGCGGTCAACTCGCCCTCGATGCCGGTGCGGTAGGCGGCGGACAGCACCGAGCCGAGGACGGCGATGCCGAGGGCGCCGCCGACCTGGCGGAAGGTGTTGCTGAGCGCGGAGGCGGAGCCGGCCTTCTCGCGGGGCAGGGCCTGCATGATGACCACGCTGGTGGGGGTCATGATGTGCGCCATGCCGGTGCCCATCAGGAAGAAGACGGTCTCCAGGAGCCAGATCGGGGTGTCCGCGTCGAAGGTGGCGAACACGGCGAGCGTCGCGGCGATGATCAGCATGCCGCCGGTGGTGGTCGCCTTGTTGCCGAAGCGGTCCACCATCAGCCGGGCGCGCGGCGCGAAGAGCATCTGGGCGGCGGCGAGCGGCAGCATCAGCAGGCCGGTCTCCAGCGGGGAGTAGCCGCGCACGCTCTGGGTGTAGAAGACCGAGAAGAAGGTCACGCCCATGAGCGCGAAGAAGACCAGCGCGATGGCGGCGATGGCGGCCGAGAAGACCCGGTTCCGGAAGTACGTGACGTCGATGGACGGGTGGTCGCTGCGCTTCTCGAAGACGACGAAGGCGACGAGCACCGCCAGCCCCGCGCCGATGGTCGAGAGCACGGCCGGGTCGGTGAAGTCGGCGAGTTCGCCGCCCTTGATGATGCCGAAGACCAGCAGCACCAGGCCGACGACCGACAGCGCCACGCCGACGGGGTCGATCCGCCCCGGGCTGGGGTCGCGGGAGTCGGGAACCAGCCACACCATCAGCGCCAGCGCGAGCAGCACGATCGGCACGTTGACGAGGAAGACCGACCCCCACCAGAAGTGGTCGAGGAGCACGCCGCCGGTGATCGGGCCGATGGCGATGGCGAGGCCGACGCCGCCCGCCCAGATGCCGATGGCCTTGGGCTGTTCGTCGCGTTCGAAGACGTTCATCAGCACGGCGAGGGTGGCGGGCATCACGAAGGCCGCGCCGAGGCCCATCACCGCGCGGTAGGCGATCAGCTCGCCCGGGGTGCCGGAGAAGGCGGCGAGCGCGGAGCCGACGCCGAACACCGTCAGCCCGCCGAGCAGCACCTTCTTGCGGCCCAGCCGGTCGCCGAGGAGCCCCGCGCTGAACAGCAGGCCCGCGAAGACGAGCGTGTAGGAGTTGATCGCCCACTCCAGCTCGCTCTGGGTGGCGCCGATACCGGTCGGCGCCGGGGTGGAGATCGTCTTGATGGCGACGTTCAGGATCGAGTTGTCGAGCACCACGATCAGCAGGCTCAGCATGAGCGCGCCGAGGATGGCCCAGCGGCGCCGGTGCACTGCTTCGGGTATGCGGGGAGCGGGGGCGGGGACGGCGGGATCAGTCATACCGCCGAGCCTAGGAGATTTACGATACGAGACGGTTCCGTATCGAATACTTTCACCCATCTCTTACGTCGCCTCTTACCCCGCCGGGGGCATGACCGGGGGTCCCCTAGCCGACGGTGGCACGAGGTGCCACCATGGGAGTGATCCGGGGACGCCGTCAGGGCGCCTCGAGATGACGTAAGGAGCCGTTGCAATGACGCAGCTTTCGGCTGCCCAGACCGCACCGCGGAAATCCTCCGACGGCAGCAAGGCGCTGTACGGGGGCAAGGGCACCCGCCGCATCACCGTCCGCGACATCGCCCTCGCCAAGGAGCGGGGCGAGAAGTGGCCCATGCTCACCGCCTACGACGCGATGACCGCGTCCGTCTTCGACGAGGCCGGGATCCCGGTGATCCTGGTCGGCGACTCGGCGGGCAACTGCCACCTCGGGTACGAGACCACCGTGCCCGTCACCCTCGACGAGATGACCATGCTGTCCGCCGCGGTCGTCCGTGGCACCAAGCGCTCGCTGATCGTCGGCGACCTCCCCTTCGGCTCCTACCAGGAGGGTCCGGTGCAGGCGCTGCGCTCGGCGACCCGGCTGGTCAAGGAGGCCGGGGTGCAGGCCGTGAAGCTGGAGGGCGGCGAGCGCTCGCACGAGCAGATCCGGCTGCTGGTCGAGTCCGGCATCCCGGTGATGGCCCACATCGGGCTGACCCCGCAGTCGGTGAACGCCATGGGGTACCGGGTGCAGGGGCGCGGCGAGGAGGCGGCCCAGCAGCTGCTGCGGGACGCCAAGGCCGTCCAGGACGCGGGCGCGTTCGCGGTGGTCCTGGAGCTGGTGCCGGCCGAGCTGGCGGCCGAGGTGACCCGGACCCTGCACATCCCGACGGTCGGCATCGGGGCCGGGCCGGAGACGGACGCGCAGGTCCTGGTGTGGACCGACATGCTGGGACTGACCGGCGGCCGGGTGCCGAAGTTCGTCAAGCAGTACGCGAACCTGCGTGCGGTCATGGGCGACGCGGTGAAGGCGTTCGCCGAGGACGTGGTCGGCGGAACGTTCCCGCAGGAGGAGCACTCCGTCCACTGAGCCGACGCTCCACTGTGCCGACGCTCCACTGAGCCATCGCGGTACCGGACAGCCCCGCCGATCTTCCCCCGTCGGCGGGGCTGTCCCGTCGCGGGCCCCTGCCGACAGCCCCACCGACGGGCTGTCGGTGAGCTGTCGGTCGTTTGTCGGTGGGCCCTGACACCGTCGTCGGCATGACACGCAGCGACAAGAACAACGGCACCACGGCCGTGACCGTACGAGGGCTGGTGAAGCACTACGGGGAGACGAAGGCGCTGGACGGCGTCGACCTGGAGGTGCGGGAGGGCACCGTGATGGGGGTGCTCGGGCCGAACGGCGCCGGGAAGACCACCCTCGTCCGCATTCTGTCCACCCTGCTCGCACCGGACGCCGGGCAGGCGACCGTCGCCGGCTACGACGTCGTACGGCAGCCCCGGCAGCTGCGCCGGGTGATCGGGCTCACGGGGCAGTACGCCTCGGTGGACGAGAAGCTGCCCGGCTGGGAGAACCTGTATCTGATCGGGCGGCTGCTGGACCTGTCCCGCAAGGACGCGCGGAACCGCGCCGACGAGCTGCTGGAGCGGTTCTCGCTGACGGAGGCGGCCAAGCGGCCCGTGGCGACGTACTCCGGCGGTATGCGGCGGCGGCTCGACCTGGCCGCCTCGATGATGGGCCGGCCGGCTGTCCTCTACCTGGACGAGCCGACCACCGGTCTCGACCCGCGCACCCGCAACGAGGTGTGGGACGAGGTCAAGCGCATGGTCGGGGACGGAGTGACCGTCCTGCTGACCACGCAGTACATGGAGGAGGCCGAGCAGCTCGCCTCCGAGCTGACCGTCGTCGACCGCGGCAAGGTCATCGCGAACGGCGGGATCGACGAGCTGAAGGCGAAGGTGGGCGGGCGGACCCTGCGGGTGAAGCCGGCCGATCCGCTCCGGCTGCGGCCGCTGGCCCGCGCGCTGGACGACCTCGGCATCACCGGCCTCGCCACCACCACCGTGGACACCGAGCGCGGCGCCGTCCTGGTGCCGATCCTCAGCGACGAGCAGCTGACCGCGGTGGTCTCCGCGACCGTCGGCCTCGGCATCACGCTGTCCTCCGTCACCACCGAACTCCCCAGCCTGGACGAGGTGTTCCTGTCCCTCACCGGCCACCGCGCCAGTGCCCCGCAGGACGCCCTCGCCACCGACGCCCGCGAGGAGGTCGCCGTATGAGCGCCACCACCGTCACGACAGCCGACGCCCCGATCCCGCTGCGCGGCCATCTGCGGCACACCGGCGCGCTCATCCGCCGCAATCTGCTGTGGATCCGGCAGGACCCGGAGTCGATGTTCGAAGCGGTGCTGATGCCGATCGTGTTCACCCTGCTGTTCGTCTACGTCTTCGGCGGGTCGATCGGTCAGGCGCTGGGCGGCGGGCAGGACGAGTACGTGCAGTACGTGCTGCCCGGACTGCTGGCCATGATGGGGATGAACATGGCGATGGGGGTGGGCACCGGGTTCAACCAGGACTTCAACTCCGGTGTCATGGACCGCTTCCGGTCGCTGCCGATCGGCCGGGGCTCGGTGCTCTTCGCGAAGATCGCGGTGGAGCTGATGCGGATGCTGGTCGCCACGCTGATCCTGCTGGTCGTGGGCGTGCTGGTGGGGTTCGACATCACCAACTGGGCCGGGCTGCTCGCGGCCGTGGGCCTGGCGGTGGTGTTCGGCTCCTCGCTGATGTGGGTGTTCCTGACCCTCGGTGTGGTCCTGAAGAACGCGCAGTCCGTGCAGGCGATGGGGTTCCTGGTGCTGATGCCGCTCCAGTTCGGCTCGTCGGTGTTCGCGCCGCCGCAGTCGATGCCGGGCTGGCTCCAGGCCTTCACCGACTACAACCCGCTGTCCACGCTGGCGGACGCGGCGCGCGGTCTGATGGTGGGCGGCCCGGTCGCGCACGACCTGTGGATGACCGTGGGCTGGTCGGTGCTGCTGACCGCGGTGATGGCGCCGGTCGCGATCCGCAAGTTCAAGACGAAAAGCTGACCGGCCGTCACACCAGGGCGGCGGCCTCCTGAAGGGTGAGGCCGCCGCCCTCGGCGTACGCCGCCGCGTACTCCTCGGCGGGCAGCGCGGCCCGTACGGCGGCCGTGGCGCGGTCGCGGGCCTCGCGTTCCAGCCGGGACGGCAGATAGCCAACGGGCAGCAGCGCTGCGGAGGCGCCCAGGCAGCGGGCGGCGTCCCGGGCGTCCCGTCCGCCGTCGCACCCGGCCAGGGCGAGCCCCGCGATCGCGAGGTACGCCGAGACCAGCTGCGGGGCCATGGCCTTCGACAGCGGGTCGTCGGCCTGCCGCAGGCCGCGCCGGACCTTCTCCCGGGCCTCCTCGTAGTGGCCGTCGACGGCGTCCACCCACGCCTCCTGGCCCATGATGAACGCGTCGAAGACGGCGAAGTGGGCGATGGCGAACTCCTCGCGCAGCACCCGCAGATGGGTGCGGGCCTCGGCGGTCCGGCCGGTGATGCTGAGCCATCCGGCGAGGATGACCCGGCCGAACGGCATCGCCTCGTTGTGCGTGCCCTCCCCGGCGTCGACCACCTCCCGCAGCAGCCGCTCGCCCCGCTCGGCCTCGCCCGCCTCCAGCAGCGCGTTGCCCAGCCGGGCGGAGAGGATGGCGAGCTGGGCACGGGCGCCGAGCCGCCGGGCGTGCTCCATGGCGGCCTCGTAGTCGGCGGCGGCCTCCAGATAGCGTCCCCTGCGCTCGTGGGTCTCGGCGCGCGCGGAGAGCGCCTCCGCACTGCCCCAGGCGTCGCCGAGGCGCTCGAAGATGCCCAGGGACTCGTCGGCGTCCCGGCCCGCGTCGCCCGCCCGTTCCGGGCGGTTGGCGAGGATGTTGGCGCGGAGCTGGAGGCTGGTGGCCAGTTCCCAGTCGTAGCCGGGGGTCCGGCGGCAGGTGTCGACGGCGGCGTCGAGGATCGTGGCCAGCCGGTCCATGTCGCCGGTCAGCATCACCGCGTAGAACGACAGCATGCCGGGACTGCGGCAGGTCTGCGGGAGGCCGGGCTCGTAGACCTGGGCGATGATCTCCAGTTTGCGCTGGGCCTCCGGGGTCTGCCAGGCGTCCAGCTCGGTGTCCATGCAGGCGAGGTGGGCCAGGTGGAGGCCGCGCCGGGCCTCCTGGAGGACCTCCCCCGTCATGGGCGGCGGTTCGGCGGTGCAGCGCTCCCAGACCGGGGCGGCCTTGCGGACCGGCTCGGCGAAGGGGTCGGGGCCGAGGTCCATGACCGCGCGGCACCAGCTGCGGGCCTCGATCCGCAGGTCGCGCATCTGCCAGTACCAGGACAGCGACAGCGCCAGGCACAGCGCCTCCTGCTCGTCGCGTACGGCGACGGCGTGGCGCAGGGCGGTGCGCAGGTTCTCGTACTCGCGCTGCAGCCGTTCGATCGCGGCGAGCTGGTCCGGGCCGCGCAGCGACGGGTCGGTGGTGCGGGCGAGTTCGCGGTAGTACGTCAGGTGGGCGCGCTCGGTCTCGGGACGCCGGCCGGACTCGTCGAGGCGTTCGCGGGCGTACTCGGCGACGGTCTCCAGGAGCCGGTAGCGCATCTCGCCGTCGCCGGACGGGGCGGCCACCACCAGGGACTTGTCGACGAGGGAGCCGAGCGCGTCCAGGGCGGCCGGTCCGCAGACGGCCTCGGCGGCGGCGAGGTCGCAGCCGCCGGCGAAGACGGACAGGCGGCGCAGGACGTCCCGTTCCTCCTCGTCGAGCAGGTCCCAGGACCAGTCGACGACGGCCCGCAGGGTCTGCTGGCGGGGCAGGACGGTGCGGCTGCCGGAGGTGAGCAGCCGGAAGCGGTCGTCGAGGCGGTCGGCGATCTGCCGGGGGGTGAGCATCCGCAGCCGGGCGGCGGCCAGTTCGATGGCGAGCGGAAGTCCGTCGAGGCGGCGGCAGATCTCCGCGCACGCCGCAGCGGTCTCCTCGTCGGCCTCGACCCGGAAGCCCGGCCGGGCCGCCGCCCCGCGGTCGGCGAGCAGCCGCAGCGCGTACGGCTCGGGCAGGGGTTCCACGGGCCGCAGCACCTCGCCGGGGACGCCGAGGGGTTCGCGGCTGGTGGCGAGCACGGTCAGCCGGGGGCAGTGTTCCAGCAGTTCGGCGACGAGGTGGGCGGCGGCGTCGACGACGTGCTCGCAGTTGTCGAGGACGATCAGCATCCGGCGCCGGGCGCAGTATTCGACCAGACGCTCGACAGGGTCGTCGTGGCGTTCGGTGACCGCCCGGAACTCCTCCGCGCCGGCGCCGTGCAGCACGGTCTCCCGGGCGCCGATCGCGGTGAGCACGGCCTCCGGTACGGCGGCCGGGTCGTCGACGGGAGCCAGCTCCGCCAGCCACACCCCGTCCCGGGCGGCATCCCCGGCGCCCTCCGCGGCCTCCTGCGACAGCCGGGTCTTCCCGGCGCCGCCGGGGCCCAGAAGGGTGACGAGGCGGGCGGTGGCGAGGTCGTCGCGGATGGTCTGGATGTCGGCGTCACGGCCGACGAAGGAGGTGAGACGGGCCCGCAGATTGCCGGGCGGGCGGATGGCCTGCGGGGCGGGCGGCGGCGCGTCCTGCTGCCGCAGCAACTCGGCGTGCAGCGCCCGCAGTCCGGGCCCCGGGTCGGAGCCGAGCCGGTCGGCGAGGAGACGGCGTACGGCGTCGTAGGCGGCCAGCGCCTCGGCGGTGCGGCCCGCGTCGCGGAGGGCGCGCAGCCGCAGTGCCTGGAGGGGTTCGTCCAGCGGGTGGGCGTCGCAGAGCGCGGTCAGTTCGGGCAGCGCCTGCTCGGCGTGGCCGAGGGCGAGGGCGGCGGTGAGGCGGGCGCGGCGGGCGTCGAGGCGGCGGGCCTCGCAGCGGGCCGCCTCGGCGGTGCGGTCGGGCAGGTCGGCGAGGGCCGGGTCGCGCCACAGGGCGAGGGCGTCGTCGAGGAGGACGGCGGCCTTGGCGGGGTCGCCGTCGGCGAGGGCGCGGGCGCCTTCGTCGGCGAGCCGGGTGAAGCGGTGCAGGTCGACGTCGTCGGGGCTCGCACCGAGCCGGTAGCCGCCGTCCACGGACTCCACGGCGTCCGCGCCGAGCGCCCGCCGCAGCCGCCCCACCAGCGCCTGGAGCGCGCCCGGCGCGTCCGCGGGCGGATCTCCGTCCCACACCTCGTCGACGAGCAGCCCGACGGGCACGGCCCGCCCGGCCCGCAGCGCGAGCACGGTGAGCAGCGCGCGCAGCCGCGCTCCGCCCACGGGGACGGCCGTGCCGTCGGGGCGGAGCGCCTGGGTGGTGCCGAGGATGCGGTAGCGCACGGGGTCCATTCTCTCCGGGGACGCCCGGGCGCCGCCTCCGGGTTTCGGGCCCCACGGGAACCGTCGGTTTTCGGACGAGGGCCGGATCGCCGTCGGGAACTCGGGCGCCCTCACGGAACGTTCTGCTGTCGTCACGGACGCGATCCACCCGACCGGCCCCGCCCGCTGAACCACCTGGAGCCCTCGCCATGACCACCGCCACCATCCGCCCGAGCGACCGGCGGATCAGTCCCGTCTTCGTCGGGATCCTCGCCGTGACGGCGGTCACGGGCTGGGCGACCTGGACGGGGTTCGCGGAGCAGCCCGGGGTGGCCGTCTTCCTGTTCGTGACGGCGGCGTGGATCGTCTCGCTGTGTCTGCACGAGTACGCACACGCGCGCACGGCGCTGCACAGCGGCGACATCACGGTCGGCGCGAAGGGCTATCTCACCCTGAATCCGCTGAAGTACACGCACGCCCTGCTGAGCATCGTGCTGCCCGTGCTGTTCGTGATCATGGGCGGGATCGGTCTGCCCGGCGGCGCCGTGTTCATCGAGCGCGGGCGGATCAGAGGCCGCTGGCGGCACAGCCTGATCTCGGCGGCGGGCCCGCTGACGAACGTGCTGTTCGCGGCGGTGTGCACGGCCCCGTTCTGGCTGGACGCGCTGGAGGGCGTCCCACGCGACTTCCGGTTCGCGCTGGCGTTCCTCGCGCTGCTCCAGGTGACGGCGGCGATTCTCAACTTCCTGCCGGTGCCGGGCCTGGACGGCTACGGCGTGATAGAGCCCTGGCTGTCGTACAACGTGCGGCGGCAGGTGGAGCCGCTGGCCCCGTTCGGCCTGCTGATCGTGTTCGCGCTGCTGTGGATCCCGGCGGTGAACGGCGCGTTCTTCGACCTGATCGACACGATCCTGCGCGGGCTGGGCATCAGCGACGTCGACAGGTACTGCGGCTACGACCTCTACCGCTTCTGGCGCGGCGAGAACCCGGCCTGCTCGATCACTCCGTGACCTTGCGGCGCTTCAGGTAGTACCAGCACATGTTGGACGACAGCCCGGCCATCAGCACCCAGACGATCCCCAGCCAGCTGCCCTGGGCGAAGGAGACCACGGCCGCGACGACGGCGAGGACGCAGACGACGAGGGCATAGAGGGCGAGGCGGGGCATGTCGGTCGGCTCCTTGCGGGGGGACACTGCGGGGTCGTGCCCCAACAGTGTCCCCCATGGGCTCATACGTCCGTGACGCGGAGCCCCGCGTGCGCCTTGTAGCGGCGGTTGACGGAGATCAGGTTGGCGACCAGCGACTCCACCTGGTGGGCGTTGCGCAGCCGCCCGGCGAAGATGCCCCGCATGCCGGGGATGCGCCCGGCCAGCGCCTGCACGATCTCGACATCGGCCCGCACCTCGCCGAGGACCATGACATCGGTGTCGATCTGATCGATCTCCGGGTCCTGGAGGAGGACGGCGGAGAGGTGGTGGAAGGCGGCGGTGACCCGCGAGTCCGGCAGCAGGGCGGCGGCCTGCTCGGCCGCGCTGCCCTCCTCCGGCTTGAGCGCGTAGGCGCCCTGCTTGTCGAAACCGAGCGGGTTGACGCAGTCGACGACCAGCTTCCCGGCCAGCTCCTCGCGCAGCGACTCCAGGGTCTTCGCGTGCCCCTCCCACGGCACGGCGACGATGACGATGTCGCTGCGCCGCGCGCACTCGGCGTTGTCCGCGCCCTCGATGCCGTGGCCCAGCTCGTCGGCGGCGGCCTGCGCCCGGTCGGCGGCCCGCGAACCGATGATCACCTTCTGGCCGGCCTTGGCGAGCCGGTAGGCGAGGCCCTTGCCCTGCGGGCCGGTCCCCCCGAGCACGCCGACGACGAGCCCGGAGACGTCGGGCAGGTCCCAGGGGTCCTTGGCGGGGGCCTTCGCGGGGGTCTGTGCACTGTCGGTAGAGGTCATGCGCCGACTCTACGTCCGCCCTGGTCGCCCTACCGGCTCAGGTGAGCCGCGTCACCGGCACCCGGCGGAAGACGATCCGCTGGTAGGCCCCGAAGTCCCCGGTCTCGTAGAGGAGTCCGACGGTGCGGGCGTCGACGCGGACCAGGTCGGAGTAGGCCGCGGGCAGGCCGTCGACCGTGTGCGCCTCGCGCCAGGTGGTGCCGCCGTCGGTGGAGGCGCGCAGGGTCATCAGGGCGCGCCCGCCGGGGAAGGCGGGCCCGGAGAAGAGCAGGACGTCGGGGTCGCGGAGCTGGAGCAGGCTGCCCTGGCAGACGGGGCCGGCCAGACCCGCCTGCGGACGGAAGGGGGCGACGAGGGTGCGGCCGCCGTCGGTCGAGTGGGCGTCGGCGCGGTTGCCCGGCGAGGGGGAGTCGTTGCGGGTGTTGAAGTAGACGCGGCCGTCGGGGAGTTCGGCGGCGGTGGTCTCGTTGACGTTGACGTAGCCGTCGGTGTTCTGGTCGAGATAGCCCAGGTACCAGGTGGCGCCGCGGTCGTCGCTGAGCAGGCAGTGGCCGCTGTTGTACCGCGGCTCGTCGCCGAGGTCCGTGCCGGTGGGCGGCAGGGTGTGGTTGCCGGGGACGACGATCCGGCCGGTGCGCAGCTGGATGCCGTGGCCGGGGGTGGTGGCGTACCAGCGCCAGCCGGGCTCCTTCACCTGCCGGGTGATCTCCCGGGGCTCGGACCAGGTGGCCCCCTCGTCGTCGCTGTGCCGCACCCACACCCGGCGGCCGTCGGCCTCGGGGACCTCGCCGCGCAGGATGCGCTCCTCGGAGGCGGAGGCGGCGGAGCGGACGTGGACCAGCAGGATCCGGCCGGTGTCGAGGACGACCGGGGCGGGGTTGCCCGCGAGGTTCGTGCCGTTGTCCGCGACGACCTGGAGCGGGCCCCAGGTGCGGCCGCCGTCGGTGGAGCGCTTCAGGACGATGTCGATGTGGCCCCAGTCGCGGGCGGAGTGCACCCGGCCCTCGCAGAAGGCGAGGAGGGTGCCGGAGGCCGCGGCGACGACCGCCGGGATGCGGTAACTGGCGTAGCCCTCGCGGCCCGCACGGAAGGGGACGGTGGCTTCGGGCATGGCGGCTCCTTCGCTGGCGTGACCCTCGCTTGTGCCCGCGTTGGGCGAATTCGGGGTGAACTGCGCGTCACGAGTGTCCGGTTGCGGCAGGATGCGGCCGTATGGATGCCGTACGGGTCGCCTTGTTGCGCGAAGTGCTCGCCGGAACCGAGTGGTTGCCGGCCACGCGGCGGTTCGCGGGGGTGCTGCGCGGGTCCGTGGTGTCGCACGGGGGCGGGCTGCTGCTGGTGGGGACGCCGGAGTACGAGCCGTGGCATCTCGCCGCGCATCTGGTGGACGAGGCCGCGTGGTCGGGGACGCCGGAGCTGGCGCCGACGCTCGTGCGGTACGGCGCGCGCCCGGCGGATCCTCCGCACCTGGCCGTCGGGCCCGGCCGGATCGAGGCGGCCCGGCGGGGCGAGACCCTGCTCGTGGTGTCCCCCGCGCAACCGCAGGCACCGCTGCTCGAACGGGTGCACGACGCCCGGCGGGCCGGCGTGACGGTGCTCGCCCTGACCCCCGGCGAGGACGACCTGACCACCATGGCCCATGAGGCGCTGACCGTGCCCGACGGCGGCGAGCTCGACCTCGACACCGTCCAGCACCTGGTCAGCGCGGCGGCCGGGGAGAACTCCCTGCCCGCGCCCCGGGGCCGCCGCCGCTTCCGCGACCGCCTCTCCCGGCTCGCCGACCATCTGACGGCACCGCCGCCGACGCGCTGGTAGGCCCGCCTGCCGGCCACCAGGAAAAACGGTTGCCCAGGTCGGCCCCCCGCCCGAGCATGGCCTCTCGTGACCGACGACACCCCCTCCGGCCTCCGCGCCCTGCTGCCCGATCTCGCGCCCTGGCGGGCCTCCGCGGACTTCCGGCGGCTGTGGCTGTCCGGTCTGATCACCAACTTCGGCAGCTTTCTGACCTTCGTCGCGCTGCCGGTGCAGGTCAAGGAGCTGACCGGGTCCGCGGCGGCGGTGGGAGCGATCGGCGCCGTGGAGCTGGTGCCGCTGGTGGTGTTCGGGCTCTACGGCGGGGCACTCGCCGACGCCTGGGACAAGCGGAAGCTGATCGTGTGGACGGAGGCCGGGCAGGGCGTGCTGTGCGCGGCGCTGCTGGTGAACGCGCTGCTGCCGAGCCCCGCCGTCTGGCCGCTGTATGTGATCGCCGCGTTCGCCTCGGCGCTGGTGTCGATCCAGCGTCCCGCGCTGGACTCGCTGATCCCGCGCATCGTCGCCCACGAGCATCTTCCGGCCGCCGCCGCGCTGAACTCCCTGCGCTGGCAGGTCGGCGGGATCGCGGGCCCGGCGTTGGCGGGCGTGGTGGTGGCGTACGCCGGGATGGGCTGGGCGTACGCGGTGGACCTGCTGACCTTCGTGGTCTCGGTGGCCCTGGTGGTCCGGCTGCGGCGGTCCCCCGCCTCGCACGAGGCGCGGAAGCCGTCCCTGAAGGCCATCGCCGAGGGCGCGCGCTACGCCTGGAGCCGCAAGGAGCTGCTGGGCACGTACGCGATCGACCTGGCCGCCATGTTCCTGGCGATGCCGCTCGCGGTGCTGCCGTTCCTCGCGGACGAGCTGGACGCCGAGTGGTCGCTGGGTCTGATGTACGCGGCGATCCCGGCCGGGTCTCTGCTGGTGGGCCTGACCAGCGGCTGGACCTCGGGGGTGCACCGGCACGGGCGGATGGTGGTGGTCGCGGCGGTGCTGTGGGGGCTGTCCATCGCCGCGGCGGGGGTGGTGGGCGATGTATGGCTGGTGCTGCTGTTCCTGACCCTGGCCGGCGGGTTCGACATGGTCAGCGGGATCTTCCGGGGCGCCATGTGGAACCAGACGATCCCCGACGAGCTGCGCGGGCGGCTCGCCGGGATCGAGCTGCTGTCGTACTCGGTCGGCCCGCAGCTCGGCCAGGTCCGCTCGGGCGGCGTGGCCGCGTGGGCCGGGGTGCGGACGTCGGTCTGGTCGGGCGGTCTGCTGTGCGCGGCCGGGGTGGCGCTGCTGGCGCTGTGTCTGCCGAAGCTGATGACGTACGACGTGCGGACCAACGAGCACGCGGTGCGGCTGCGCGAGCAGCGCGCGGCCGCGGCCGAGGCGGAAGCGGAGACAGCGCCGGAGGCGGCGGCGCCGGCCGTCTGATCAGCCCTCGTCGGCCTGGTCCGGGGCGGACTTGTCGTGCCAGCGCGGGTCGGTCTCCCACTCGAGGTTGCGCTCGCGCGCGGTCTCCATCGCGCGCTCGGCCTCGACGCGGCTGGCGTACGGCCCGAAGCGGTCCTTGCCCGGGCAGTCCGGGCCCTCCTCGACCTTCTTGTGCTCCAGGCAGTAGTACCACTCGCCCGGCTTGCCCACCGTGCGCTTTTTGAACAGGGCCATGACCGGCTCCTTTCGCCAGGGACATGGTGCCCCATGCCCGCTGGTTAGACTCGCTGGCATGTCTGGCCAGTCGCTGCTCGTACCAGGGGAGCTCTCTCCCACCCGTTCCGTACCCGGAAACATCCGCCGCCCCGAGTACGTCGGCAAGCCCGCGCCGACCCCGTACACCGGGCCGGAGGTGCAGACCCCGGAGACCATCGAGGCGATGCGGATCGCCGGCCGGATCGCCGCGCGGGCGATGGAGGAGGCCGCGAAGATCATCGCGCCGGGGGTCACCACGGACGAACTGGACAAGGTGGCGCACGAGTACCTGTGCGACCACGGCGCCTACCCCTCCACGCTCGGCTACCGCGGCTTCCCGAAGTCGCTGTGCACCTCGGTCAACGAGGTGATCTGCCACGGCATCCCCGACTCGACGGTGCTGCGGGACGGCGACATCGTCAACCTTGACGTGACCGCGTACATCGGCGGGGTGCACGGCGACAACAACGCCACGTACCTGGTGGGTGACGTGGACGAGGAGAGCCGGCTGCTGGTGGAGCGCACCCGGGAGGCGCTGAACCGGGCGATCAAGGCGGTCAAGCCGGGCCGGCAGATCAACGTCATCGGGCGGGTCATCGAGTCGTACGCCAAGCGGTTCGGGTACGGCGTGGTGCGGGACTTCACCGGGCACGGCATCAACTCGTCGTTCCACTCCGGGCTGATCATCCCGCACTACGACAGCCCGCACGCGACGACGGTGATCCAGCCGGGGATGACGTTCACGATCGAGCCGATGCTGACGCTCGGGACGCACGAGTACGACATGTGGGACGACGGCTGGACGGTGGTCACGAAGGACCGCAAGCGGACGGCGCAGTTCGAGCACACCCTGGCGGTGACGGAGACCGGGGCGGAGATTCTGACCCTGCCGTAGCCGCGCAACGCTCACGGGCCCGCTCTCTTCGGAGGGCGGGCCTTTTCGTGTGCGCGTTGGGGTGCGGCGGGTGAGGATGGGGGTAGAGAGTTACCGACAGGGCGTCGGCAAGACGTTGACTTAGGTAAGCCTAACCATAGAGAATCGGACCATGGACTCGTTCTCGACCCTCATCCGCACCGCGTCCCACGAGCAGCACGTGGAGGCGGAGACCTCGACTTTCATGAGCGACCTGCTCGGCGGCCGGCTCGGGGTCGACGCGTACGCGCGCTACACCGAGCAGCTGTGGTTCGTGTACGAGGCGCTGGAAGCCGGGGCGGAGCGGCTGGCGTCGGATCCGGTGGCGGGGCCGTTCATCCGGCCGGAGCTGTTCCGGTTGCCCGCGCTGGAACGGGACCTGGAGCATCTGCGGGGCCCCGGCTGGCGGGCCACGCTGAACGCGCTGCCCGCGACGCGGGTGTACGCGGACCGGGTGCGCGAGTGCGCCGAGCGGTGGCCCGCCGGGTACATCGCCCACCACTACACCCGGTACCTGGGCGACCTCTCCGGCGGGCAGATCATCCGCGACAAGGCGGAGAAGACCTGGGGCTTCGAGAAGAAGGGCGACGGCGTCCGCTTCTACGTCTTCGAGGAGATCCCCAACCCGGCCGCGTTCAAGCGGGGTTACCGGGAACTGCTGGACGCGGTGAACGCGGACGAGCTGGAGCGGCAGCGGATCGTGTCGGAGTGCAAGCGGGCGTTCGCGCTGAACACGGCGGTGTTCCGGGCCCTGGGCGAGGAGTTCCCGCTGAGCGCCTAGCGCTCGAGGAAGACGCGCCCTCCGATTTCCACCCAACCTCCCGGCTGCGGTGCCGTCAGGATCTGCGAGCCCGCGCCCTGTGTGATGTTGAGCGCGCGGCCCAACTGCTCCGTGAGCAGCAGTGCGGCCGCGCCCGTCGCCTCGTCCTCGTCGATGCCGTCGTCGCGGCCGGGGAAGGCGCGGGCGCGGACGCGGCCGGCGGACTCGTCCTCCCAGGCCCAGGCGTAGATCCACTCCCCCTTCGGCGGCACCGCGAGGTCATCGACCTCGGCGGCCGTGGCGTACCGGCGCAGCGTCCGCGGCGGTGCCCACTCCGCCCGCGCCTCGATCCAGCTGAACTCCCCGTCCTGCCGGGCCCCCACCACCCCGGCCGGCGTGACCAGTTCCGGCACATCCAGCAGCCAGGCGGTGCCGACGCAGGGGTGGCCGGCGAAGGGCAGCCGCAGGGTGGGCGTGTAGATGTCGACGACACCGCGCTCCGGGTCGTCGACGAAGACCGTCTCGCTGAAGCCGAGTTTCGCCGCGAACGCCTGCCGTTCGCTCTCCTCGGGCAGCACCGATCCGTCGCGGACGACCCCGAGTTCGTTGCCGTATCCGCCGTTCGCCGCGCAGAACACGCGCAGCACGTCGTAGTCAGTCACCGGGGAATTGAAACATCACCGGGCCACAGCGGGGTGCCGCCGCCGTCGTACGGCAGGGAGGCGAGGACGTCGCCGTGCTGGCGCTCCATGGCCGCTCGCTGCCGCTCCGGGCGGGCCGCCAGGCGTTCCCTGTCCCGCTCGTACGCCTGCGTCACCTCCTCGGCGGTGCGGCGCCAGGCCGCCTCGTCACGCAGCCGGACCAGCTCCACGGCCGTCGGCCGCATCCCCTCCGCGAGCGCGGCGACCGCCCGGTCGTGCCCGTCGAGGATGAGCCAGCCGTCGAGGAACGACACCCACCACAGCAGCACGGGCGCGAGGGTGCCCTCGCGGGCGTGCTTGCGGTACGCCTTGACGCGCGCCGCGTCCGGAGGCGACAGCGGACGCAGGGGCAGGATCCCGTGCCAGCCGCCGCCGCACAGCAGCTCCAGGCGGGCGTCGGGCCAGTCGCGGACGAAGTCCTCGTCCCAGATGCCGGGTGGGAACACGGGGCGCGCAGCGAGCTGCCAACGCCCGTCGTGCAGCGGGCTCTGGGCATCGTCTTCCAGCCACTCCGCGTACGGGTACGCCCAGTTGGTCCGCGAGCGTTGCAGGGCCGCGCTCAGGGGCGGCAGCGGGGAGCGGTAGCCGTCGAGGCGGTGCAGGACGAGGTCGCGGCAGCAGCCCTCGCCCTCGTAGCGGCCCGTCAGGACCGGACGGCCGCCCTGCCGGAGCAGGATGCGGCCGCCGCCGTCCGTCTCGAAGCGCAACGGGGGCGGGCCGGACCTGCCCTGGACGGTGAGGACCAGTCGGTCCGGCCCGAACGGCTCTCGGTGTGCCCTGTGCATGGGACCAGTCTCAGGGAGCCGCGCCCGCGTGCGACAGCGGTTTACGCCTCGGTACGGCGTCGGCGCACCGCCAGCACCACGCCCGCGCCCGCCGCCACGGCCACCGCGGCGGCGGTGCCGAGGGCGACGACCGGGACGTCGGAGCCGGTGGAGGCGAGGCCGCCTGTCACGCCGCCGGTGGTGGAGCCGGTGACCCCGCCGGCGGTGGAACCGGTCCCGCCGGTGCCCGCGGTGGCCGTGGGGGTGCCGACGCCGGAGCCGGGCAGGTCGGCGTCCTCGGTCAGGGCGAGGGACAGGTCCAGCGGGTCCAGCTCGGTCCCGGCGGTGTAGAAGCCGCCGAAGGCCTCGGCGCCCTCCTCGGTCAGCTCGGCGGCGACGTCGTTCAGGGTGAGGACGTCGTTCTTCGCGGCCAGCTCCTCCGAGTCGGCCGTGAGGTCGGCGAGGACCACGTCCTGGATCGTCTCGCCGAGGCTGGTGACGTCGGCGGTCAGCTCGCCGGCGCCGGCGTCGAGGGTGGCGGTGAGGTCGGTGAGGGTGAGGTCGAGGCCGTGCTCGCCGCCTTCCGGATGGCCCTTGAAGGTGACGGCGCCCTCGAACGCGGCGGTGAGGGTGTCGGCGGCGGTGTCGTACGTGCCCTTGCCGTCGACGAACGTGAACGCCCCGTTGCCCGCGGCCTGGGAGGCGCCGCCCGAGACGGTGATCTTCCCGTTGACCCCGTCCACGACGTAGGTGCGGAAGGACTTCTTCACGCCCCACGTCAGCCTGCCGTCCGCTATCTCCCCGTCGACCGGCGCCTCGGTGTCGGTCGACGACGGGGCGGGGCTGGTGGGGGCCGTGGCCGTCGGGGACGGGCTGCCGGTCGCGGACGGGGTCGGCGTCGCGGTGGCGGAGGGGGTGGCGGTCGGCGAGGCGGACTGCGTCGGGGTGGTGGTCGGCGAGGTGGTGGCGGTCGGGGACGGGGACGCGGTGGTCTTCTTCTCGACGACGGTCAGCGGGTCGCCCGCCGCGCCCTCGTAGCTCGCGCTGCCGAAGACGTCGGCGGCCTCCTTGGTCAGGGTGGTCTCCATGTCCGTCATCTCGCGCGTGACGGTGACCTCGGCGAGCGGCACGTCCTGCGTGGTGGTGCCGTCCTTGGTGACGTCGGCGGTGATCTCGGCGTCGCCGCTGTCGAAGCGCACGTCGGCGAGGGTGATGGCGAAGCCGTGCGGCTTGGACTCGATCTTCAGGCTGCCCTGGAAGCCGAGGTCGACGGTGTGCGCGGTCGAGTCGTGGGTGCCGGTGCCGTCGACGAAGGTGAACGCGCCGTTGTCCTTGGCCTGCGAGGCGCCGTCCCCGGGCGTGAAGCCGCCCGCCGCGAAGCCGGTGACGTAGGTGCGGTACGACTCCTTGATGCCCCAGGTCAGTTCGTAGCCCGACAGCGGCACTTCGGCGGCCGCGGCGGCCGGGGCGCCGACGGTGGCGAGCGCCGTGGCCCCCAGCGCGGCGGCCGTGGCGACGGCGGCGGCGAGGGCGGTGGTACGGCGGGGTCTGGTGGGCATGTGGGTGTGCTCCTCGGTGAGTTGGGAGATCAGTTGTCGTCGGCGGCCGTGATCGTATCGGGGCGGCGGCGCCCGCGCAGGACATAAGCGAGGGCCGCGGCGGCGACCAGCGGCGCCCCGGCGCCCAGGCCGATCGGCAGCAGCGGCGCCCGTGTCCTCCGCGGCGGCCGTGGGCCGTGCCCGCGGGGCCGCCGTCTTCCCGGCCGGACTGGCGCCCGGTGTCGCCGTCGCGCTGCCCAGGTCGGGCAGGTCGGGCAGGGCCGCGTCGTCGGTGAGAGCGCAATCGATCCGGACAGCAAGGTAAGGCTAACCTAAGCTTCACTGGATGATTCCGGAAGGTCCGGGGGCTCATCGGGCGCGAGAGGTGGCGCATGACCGTACTGGAGAAGACCCCCGCCGAGGACACGGCCACCGCCGAACCCCCGCCCCGCAGACGCCGTGGCGCCGCCTGGCTGCTGACCGCCGGGCTGGTCGTGGTGCTGCTCGTGCTGGTGCCGGTCGCCGGGGGCATCGGCGCCTATCCGATCCCGGTCGGGGACGTGCTCGGCTCCGTGCGGCACGGAATCGGGCTCGGCGGGAGCGAGTTGGACCGGGTCGCCGAGTCCGTGCTGTGGAACGTGCGGTTTCCGCGGATCGTGCTCGCGCTGCTCATCGGCGCCTCGCTGGGCTGCGCGGGCGCGCTGATGCAGGGCGTGTTCGGCAACCCGCTCGCCGAACCCGGCACCATCGGCGTCTCCCTGGGCGCGGCGGTCGGCGCGGTCGCCGCGATCTCGCTGGGCCTGGACTTCCTCGGCAACTGGACCCTCCCGGCGATGGCGTTCGTCGCCGGTCTGGTCACCGTGCTGCTGGTGTACGCGATGTCCCGCTCCGGCGGCCGGACCGAGGTCGTGACACTCATCCTCACCGGCATCGCGGTGAACGCCTTCGCCGGGGCGCTGGTCGGGCTGTTCATCTTCCTCGCCGACACCGCCGCGGTGAACCAGATCACCTTCTGGCAGCTCGGCTCCCTCGCCCAGGCCACCTGGCCCAAGGTGCTCGCCGTCCTGCCGTGCGCGGCGATCGGGCTCGCCGTCGCCCCGCTGTACGCCCGCCGTCTGGACCTGCTCGCGCTCGGCGACCGGCCCGCCCGCCACCTCGGTGTGGACGTGGAGCGGCTGCGGATCGTGCTCATCCTGGTCGTGGCGCTGCTGACGGCGGCCGCGGTCAGCGTCTCCGGTGTCATCGGCTTCGTCGGCCTCGTGGTTCCGCATCTGCTGCGGATGGCCGCCGGGCCCGGCCACCGCTTCCTCATCCCCGGCAGCGCGCTGGGCGGCGCGGTGGTGCTGCTCGCCGCCGATCTCGCGGCCCGCACCCTCGCCGCCCCCGCCGAACTGCCGCTCGGCGTCCTGACCGCCCTGGTGGGCAGCCCGTTCTTCTTCTGGCTGCTGCGCCGCACCCGACGCAAGCAAGGAGGCTGGGCCTGATGCCACTGCTGCGCACCCGGCGCCCCGCTCCCCCGCCCGCCCCGGCCGCGGGCGACGTCCTCGCCGAGACCGAGGCCCTGCACATCCGACTCGGCGCCCGGCAGGTGCTCCAGGGCGTCGACGTGACCGTCCGCGCCGGCGAGGTGCTGGCCCTGGTCGGCCCCAACGGGGCGGGCAAGTCCACCCTGCTCGGCGCCCTGGCCGCCGATCTCCCGGCCGCCGCGGGGGTCGTACGGATCCACGGCCGCCCGGCCGGCGACTGGTCCGCGCCCGAACTGGCGCTGCGCCGGGCGGTGTTGCCGCAGTCGGCGGCGCTGTCCTTCCCGTTCACGGTCGAGGAGGTGGTCCGGATGGGCCGGGCACCCTGGGCCGGGACTCCGCTGGAGGACCAGGACGACACCGCGGTGGCGCTGGCGATGGCCGCGACCGAGGTGACCGCCTTCGCCGTACGGCCGTTCTCCGCGCTGAGCGGCGGCGAGCGGGCCCGCGTCGCGCTCGCCCGGGTGCTCGCCCAGCGGGCCCCGCTGCTGCTCCTCGACGAGCCGACCGCCGCGCTCGACCTGAAACACCAGGAACTGGTCCTGCGGCTGTGCCGGGAGCGGGCGGCGGCCGGGGACGCGGTGGTCGTCGTCCTGCACGACCTGGGACTCGCGGCGGCCTACGCACACCGGGTCGCCGTACTCCGGGCGGGCCGGGTGGCGGCCGACGGCCCGCCGGCCGGGATCTTCTCCGACGGGCTCCTGTCGGAGGTCTACGACCAGCCGGTGGAGGTGCTGCCTCATCCACGCACGGGGGCGGTGCTGGTGACTCCACGCCGGGACCCCGAACCCGGCACCGAACCCGCCCCGGTATGGTTCGCCTCCGGGAAGGGGAAGGTGAATGAGCCCGATGACAAGGGATCACAGGCGTAACCGCATCGCCCTCACAGTGGCAACGCTCTCGTTGACGGCGAGCGGGTGTGTCGTGGTGCACGGAGAGCGCGAGGTGCTGCCCGCGACCACCCGCGCCGAGGCCGCGAAGGCGCTGGAGGAGTTCACGGCCGCGTACAACAAGGCCGACAAGGACTACGACAGCTCCCTCGACGCCGAGTACGTCACCGGCCCGCTGGCCGACATCGACGGCGCCCGGCTGAAGGCGGGCCGGGCGAACAACCCGGCCGGCAACCCGGATCACAGTCCGCTGGAGTTCTCGGACGCCGAGTACACCATTCCCAAGAAGGCCGGCTGGCCGCGCTGGTTCCTCGCCGACGCCAAGGGGAACAAGGGCGGCGAGGCGCGCTGGCTGATGATCTTCACCCGCGACTCCCTCGACGCCCGGTGGGAGGTGTCGTATCTGACGCTGGTCGCGCCCGACGCCGTACCGGAGTTCAAGAAGGACAAGGACGGCTGGGCCGAGGCCGTGCCCGCGAACTCGCCCGAACTGACCGTCTCTCCGGGCGCCTTGAGCAAGGCGTACACCACCTACCTCAAGGAGAACGGCTCGGACTTCGCGCCCGGCACGCACACCAGCCAGTGGCGGACCAAGCGGCAGAAGGAGGCGCGCAAGCCGGGCCTGGCGACCCAGTACATCGACACGCCGCTGACCGAGGGCGAGTACGCCCCGGTGGCGCTGCGCACGAAGGACGGCGGGGCGCTGGTGTTCTTCACCACCCGCCACTGGATGAAGCAGACCGCGCACGCGGGTTCCGCCGTGCCGACGCCGGACAAGGACGTACTGGCGCTGACGACCGGCGAGATCAAGCAGTCGCTGACGATGGAGTTCGTCTCCAACGAGGTGGCCCTCGACCCGAAGAAGGGCACCGGGGGGCAGGTGTCCGTGCTGGGGCGGATCCAGGGGATGACCTGGGCGAAGGGCGAGTAACGCCTGCCCGGTCAGTGCCGGAGGGGCCAGGCCGCGCCTGCGTGGTCCGGCTCCTCCCCGGCGTACCGGGCGCAGGCGTCGGTGAGGTGTTCCAGCAGGGTCAGCGGGTCGGGCAGCGCGTGCTCCGGGCCGCGTACCCAGTGCACGGTCTGGTCGTCGCCGGGGAGTTGCGCGGGCGGGACGAGGACGTAGGAGCCGCGGCAGTGCCAACGCAGGCCCGGATGCTCGTCCATGGTCTCGGGGTGGCAGTCCAGCTCGCACGGCCACCACTCGTCCTCGTCCTCGGGGGTGCCCCGGGTGAGGGTGAAGAACAGCATCCGGCCGTCGTCGCTCTCCGCGACCGGGCCGACGTCGATCCCGGCGGCGAGCAGCCCCTGGAGCGCTTCCCGGCCGGCCTCCAGCGGCACGTCGAGGACGTCGTGCACCATGCCGGTCGCGGTGATGAAGTTGGCCTGCGGCTGATGGCGGGCCCAGCGTTCGATCTGGGCACGGTCGGTGGTGGACTGCGTCTGCCAGGCGAAGGACACCGGGTGCCGGGCGGGGGTCGGACAGCCGACCCGGTCGCAGGAGCACCGGTAGCCGGGCGCCGGGTGCGCGGCGGGCGCCAGCGGCAGCCCCGCTGCGGCGGCGGCGAGCAGCTGGGCCTCACGGCCGCCGTCGTCGGCGGCTTCCGTGCGGCTGCCTCCGCGCAGCCACTGGGAGAGTTTGCCCCGCAGGCCGGTCCGGCCGCCGAACTCCGCGCTCATCTATCCCCTCGCCTCGCTGTCGTGCGGAACAGCATGCCCTATGGTCCCACCATCCTGCGCTCCGGGGGGCCTAAGTCCCCAACCGGGGTAGGCGGGACGAGACGTACTCCACACCGGGATGGGCCGGGATCAGGACCCATCGGAGGCTTTGCCGGGATTTACGGGCCTTACAGGTGTTACGCGCGGGCCGGCCGGCGCCGGGCGGGGGCCGCTCAGCGGGGGGCGAGGCCGTAGAGGGCGTAGTCGACGAGGGTGTCGGTGTACTCGTGCGAGATCGGGGCCGTGCGCTGGAGCCAGCGCTGGGCGAGCGGGGAGACGAACAACTCCAGGGCGATGCGCGGGTCGACGTCCGGGCGGACCTGTCCGGCGTCCTGGGCGGCGCGCAGCCGGTCGACGTAGAGCTGGAGCGAGGGTTCGAGCAGGCGGGCCACGACGGCGCGGCCCATCTCCTCGTTGACGACGCCCTCGGCGGCGAGGGCGCGGGAGGGCACCTCGAAGCGCGGGTCGAGCAGTTCGTCGACGGTGGCGCGCAGGACCAGCTTGAGGTCGGCGGCGAGGTCGCCGGTGTCCGGGAGGGCGTGCTCGCCGGGCTCGCCGCCGGCCTGCTCGTTGGCCTGCTCGGCGAGGTCGAGGAAGGCCTCCATGAGGACGTCGGCCTTGGACGACCACCAGCGGTAGATCGTCTGCTTGCCGACACCGGCGCGGGCCGCGATGCCCTCGATGGTGGTCTTGGGGTAGCCGACCTCGCCGACCAGGGCGAGGGCGGCGTCGTAGATGGCGCGGCGGGACTTCTCGCTGCGGCGGGTGGCGTCGGGGGCGGGTTTCCGGGTGCTCGGGGACATGGCGTGAATCTATCAGGTTGACAAGACGGCACGTCTCGCCTCACTCTGGAGAGGCAATGACGAGACGAGACGTCTCGTCGCGAAGAGATTCCACGAGGAGGCACACCCATGACCCGAGGCGGAGCCGGAAACATGCTGGGCGTCGGCGGGACGCGGCAGAAGCTCGGCCGCAAGGCCCTGCGGGGCGGCGGCAGGAGCGGCGGGATCGGCGGCGGCCAGGACGCGCAGGCGCAGAAGCGGGAGCTGCTGCGCCGGTTGCAGGAGCAGAGTCAGGAGAGAGGGAAGTGATTCAGTCCAGGCCGTCGGTGTCCCGCGCCGGCGGCCACGCGTCGCCCCAGTCGGCGTCGCGGGCGGCGCGGTAGTCGGCGCCATGGCGCTTGGTGACCGTCGTACGGCTCAGCCGCTCGTCGGCCTCGCACAGGTCGAGGAGGACCTGGCCCTTGCGGATCTGCGGCTTGCGGACGACGCGGGAGGGGGCCGGGGCGACGGGGAAGCGGGCGGCGGCGACGTAGCTGAACTTCTCGTCCTCGTAGGCGAGGGAGCCGCCCTTGACCTGGCGGTGCAGGGAGGAACGGCTGACCCGGGCCGAGAAGTGGCACCAGTCGGTGCCGGGGACGATGGGGCAGGCGGCGCTGTGCGGGCAGGGCGCGGCGATGTGGAAGCCGGCGGCGACGAGGCGGTCGCGGGCGGCGAGCATCCGGGCGTAGCCGTCGGGGGTGCCGGCCTCGACGATGACGACGGCCTGCGCGGCCTCGGCGGCGGCGTCGACGAGGGCGGCGCGGTCGGGCTCGGACAGCTCGTTGAGGACGTACGAGACGGTGACGAGATCAGTGCTCTCGAGTGTGAGCGCCGCTCCGATCCGAGAGCGCTGCCAGCGGGCGTCCCGCAGGTCCGGGTTCGCGGCGGCGATCTCCCGGCCGAGGGCGAGCGCGGGCTCGGCCCAGTCCAGCACGGTGACGGGCCGGACGCCGGGCCAGGTCGCGGCGACCGCCCAGGTCGCGGCGCCGGTGCCGCCGCCGACGTCGGTGTGGCTGCCGGGCACCCACCCGGGCACCGCGTCGGCGAACGCCCCGAGCGCCGACCGCACCGCCTCGAACGTGGCCGGCATCCGGTACGCCGCGTACGCCGCCACATCCGCCCGGTCCCGCAGGATGGGCGCGTCGGTCGGCGTGGCGCCCCGGTAGTTGGCGATCAGCCGCTCCACGGCCTGCGCGGCCTGCTTGGGCGGCAGCCCGTCGAGCAGCCCGGCGAGCGCAGCACGCAGGGTGTCGGCGGGGGCGGAGAGGGAGGTGGGGGCGGGGGCGTTCACCCTGCGATTCTCTCAGGTCGGCGACGGTCTACGACCGTCATGTCCCCCGCACCGCCCGCGCCACCCGGGTCCCCGCCGCCGCCCTCGGCCTGCTGTCCGGGCTTCTGCGCCGGGGATGGACCGCGTTCGCCAGCAGGACCAGGAAGGTGTCCGTCGCCGGGTCCAGGACCAGGGACGTGCCGGTGAAGCCGGTGTGGCCGGCCGCGCCCCGGCCCGCCAGGGCGCCCATGAACCACGGCTGGTCCAGGGCGAAGCCGAGGCCGGGCGGCGTCAGCAGCAGCTCCACGAAGTCCGGCCCCAGGATGCGCGCGGGACCGTATGCGCCGCCCGCGAGCAGCGCACGGCAGAACACCGCGAGGTCCCGCCCGGTGGAGAAGAGCCCGGCGTGCCCGGCCACCCCGCCGAGCGCCCAGGCGTTCTCGTCGTGCACGACGCCCCGCAGCATGCCCCGGTCCGCCCTCGCCCACGGCCGCCGCTGGTCCTCGGTGGCCGCCGCGCCGGGGCAGGGCCCGAAGCGGGTGGCCGTCATGCCGAGCGGGCGGGTGATGCCGTCCCGGATCAGGGTGTCCAGCGGCCGCCCGGTGATGCGTTCGAGAACGTGCTGGAGCAGCAGCATGTTCAGGTCCGAGTAACGGTGCACGCCCGGCTCCCCGGTGGGCGGCTCGGCGCGCAGCAGGGCCAGCCGTTCGGCGTCGTCGGCGCAGTCGTACAGCGGGAGTTCGGGCCGCAGCCCGGAGGTGTGGGTGAGCAGCTGCCGTACGGTGACGCCGTGCCGGGCCGCCGCGCGGAACTCCGGGAGGTACGCGCCGACCTGGGCGTCGATGCCGAGGGTGCCCCGCTCGATCTGCTGGACCGCCGCGACCGACGTGAACAGCTTGGTCAGCGAGGCCAGGTCGAACGGGGTGTCGACGGTCATCGCCACCCGGGCCGCCTCGGGCAGCTCCACTCCGGCGTCGCGCTGCGGGTCGTACGCCGCGTAGCGCACGGCCCAGCCCGCCGCCTCCGCCACCGCGACCACCGGCCCGCGCCCGGCGACCACGACCGCGCCGGCCGCCCAGGGGCGGTCCCCGGTGGTGAGGTCGTGGACCTCGCGGACGAGGTGGCCGAGTTCGCCGGGGTCGAGCCCGGCCCGTTCGGGTGTGCCGCTGCGCAGTTTCGGCGTGCTCAGCTCTCCTCCCCCTCCGTGCTCGGGTCCTCGGCCCTCTCCGCACTCGGACGCCCGGTCCAAGGGCGGCACAGGGCCAGGAAGCAGACCACCGCCACCAGCGCCGCCGCCAGCTGGACGACCGCCATCGGCACGGCGGTGTCCTCCCCGGCGATGCCGACCAGCGGGGAGGCGATCGCGCCGATGAGGAAGGAGGACGTACCGAGCAGGGCGGAGGCGGAGCCGGCCGCGTGCCTGGTGCGCAGCAGGGCGAGGGACTGGGTGTTGGGCAGCGTGATGCCCATCGCGGACATCAGCACGAACAGCGCGGCGGCCACCGGCGCGAGGCCGACCTCGCCGAAGACGCCGAGCGACATCAGCAGCAGCGCGGTCGCGGCCAGCACCACGATCGTCAGGCCGACGGCGAGTACCCGGTCCAGCCGGACCCGCCCGATCAGCACCTTGCCGTTGATCTGCCCGGCGACGACCAGGCCGACCGAGTTCAGGCCGAACAGCAGGCTGAAGGTCTGCGGGGAGGCGCCGTAGATCTCCTGGATGACGAACGGCGAGGCGGAGATGTAGGCGAACAGCGCGGCGAAGGCGAAGCCGCCCGCGAGCATGTAGCCGGTGAAGGGCAGGTCGGTCAGGAGGCCGCGCATCGAGCGCAGCGCCTCGCCGACCCCGCCCTCGTGCCGGTCGGCGGGCGGCAGCGTCTCGGGGAGCTTCGCCCACACCACCCCGGCGAGCAGCACCCCGAGGGCGGCGAGGACGACGAACACGCCCCGCCAGTCCGTGATGCGCAGGATCTGCCCGCCGATCAGCGGGGCGACGATCGGGGCGGCCCCGGAGATCAGCATGAGGGTGGAGAAGAAGCGGGCCATCTCCACGCCGTCGTAGAGGTCGCGCACGATGGCCCGGGCGATGACGATTCCGGCGGCGCCCGCGAGGCCCTGCGCCAGCCGGAAGGCGACCAGGGCTTCGACGGTGGGCGCGAGCGCGCACAGGACGGTGGCGACGACGTACACGGCGAGGCCGACGAGCAGCGGGCGGCGGCGCCCCCAGCGGTCGCTCATCGGGCCGACCACCAGCTGCCCGAGCGCCATGCCGGCCAGGCAGGCGGTGAGGGTGAGCTGGACGGTCGCGGCGGGGGCGTGCAGGGAGCGGGTGACCTCCGGGAGCGCGGGGAGGTACATGTCCATCGCCAGCGGGGGCGTGGCGGTCAGTCCGCCGAGGACCAGGGTGAGCAGCAGTCCGGCGGCGCGTTGCGCACGGAGGGGCGGCCGCGCCTTCGGTGCGGCCGCCTGCGACAGTTCCGGTATGGATGCCCCGCCTTCGGGCATGTGGCCCCTCCCTTTCTCCGCGGTCCGGTCCCTATGCTCTCAGCTCGAACAGAGTGCCTGGTGTTACTGAGACGAGCGTGGGGCGGGGAATGACGGCGGACAGCGTGCGGTGGGGGATCCTGGCGACCGGCGGGATCGCCGCCGCGTTCACGGCGGATCTGGTCGATCTGCCGGACGCGGAGGTGGTGGCGGTGGCGTCGCGGACCGAGGCGTCGGCGAAGGCGTTCGCGGAGCGGTTCGGGATCGACCGGGCGTACGGCGAATGGGAGGCGCTGGCGCGGGACGCGGACGTGGATGTCGTCTACGTCGCCACTCCGCACGCGGCGCACCGGGCGGCGGCCGGGCTGTGTCTGGCGGCGGGGCGGAACGTGCTGCTGGAGAAGCCGTTCACGCTGAACGTGCGCGAGGCCGGGGAACTGGTGACGCTGGCGCGGGAGCACGGGCGCTTCCTGATGGAGGCCATGTGGATGTACTGCAGCCCGCTGATGCGGCGGCTGAAGGCGCTGGTGGACGACGGGGCGGTCGGCGAGGTGCGCAGTGTGCAGGCGGACTTCGGGCTCGCGGGGCCGTTCCCGCCCTCGCACCGGCTGCGGGATCCGTTGCAGGGCGGGGGCGCGCTGCTGGACTTGGGGGTGTACCCGGTCTCGTTCGCGCATCTGCTGCTGGGTGAGCCGGCGGGGATCGCGGCGAGTGCGGTGCTCTCGGAGGAGGGCGTCGATCTCCAGACGGGGGCGGTGCTCTCCTATGAGAGCGGCGCTCTCGCCTCGGTGCACTGCTCCATCGTGGGCGGTACGCCGGTGGCGGCGTCGGTCACCGGCTCCCAGGGCCGTATCGACATCCCGTACGGCTTCTTCCACCCGGAGCGGTTCGTGCTGCACCGCGCGGGGCGCGAGCCGGAGGAGTTCGTCCACGACCCGGCCGACGCCCCGCACAACAGCCTCAAGCACGAGGCCCGCGAGGTGATGCGGGCCCTGCGCGCCGGCGAGACCGAGTCCCCGCTGGTCCCGCTCGACGGCACGCTCGCCGTGATGCGGACGCTCGACGCGATCCGGGACCGCGTCGGCGTCCGCTACCCGGGGGAGGCCCCCTACGGCGACCCCGACGAGGACCCCACCGCACAGCTCACGCCGGCGTGAGCCCCGGCTCGCCCACTCGGGTCACGAAGGACGCGGCCGTCGTGACCGGCGCCCCGGGCGTCGTCACGTACGGCACGGTCCGGAAGTCGGCCCGCGCCTGCTCGCGGCCGAGCGCGACCGCCACATAGCCGCGCCGCCCGTTGTAGAACCTCAGGTGCGGGTTGGCCCGCATGTAGGTGTCCCAGTTGGCGGGCCGGTCGGCGCCGTCGCGGCCGCTGGCGATGGAGGTGGCGACGATCTCCGTGCCCAGCGTGCGGGAGCCCGGGTCGTCGAAGTTCTCCTTGATGTCGAAGCCGTAACCGACGTGCACGTCGCCGGTGAGCACCATCAGGTTCTCGACGCCGGCCGCCCGCGCGCCGTCCAGCACCCGGCGGCGCGAGGCGCGGTAGCCGTCCCAGGCGTCCATCGACACCCGCGACGGCTCCGTCAGGTCGAACTTCCGCTGGGAGAAGACGACCTGCTGCGGTACGACGTTCCACAGCGCCCGGGAGCGCTGCCAGCCGTCGAGCAGCCACCGCTCCTGGGTCTCGCCGGTCATGGTGCGCGCCGGGTCGTCGACCTCGGGCCCGGGGACGCGGGCTCCGTCGCCGTAGGCCTGGTTGGTGCGGTACTGGCGGGTGTCGAGGATGTCGAACTGGGCGAGGTCGCCCCAGAGCAGGCGGCGGTAGAGCCGCATGTCGGGGCCCTCGGGCCGCTGGGGGCGGCGCAGTGGCTGGTTTTCCCAGTAGGCGCGGTAGGCGGCGGCCCGGCGCAGCAGGAACTCCTCCGGCGGGACGTCGTTCTCGGGGGTGTCGCCGGCGTAGTTGTTCTCGGTCTCGTGGTCGTCCCAGGTGACGACGAAGGGGTGCGCGGCGTGCGCGGCGCGCAGGTCGGGGTCGGTCTTGTAGAGGGCGTACCGCAGGCGATAGTCCTCCAGGGTGACGGTCTCGCGGTTGAAGTGGGCCGGGAGGACGCGGTCGGTGTACCGGCGCTGGCCGCCCGCGGAGTTGACGGCGTACTCGTACAGGTAGTCCCCGAGGTGGAAGACGACGTCGACGTCGTCCTGGGCGAGATGGCCGTACGCCGTGAAGTAGCCGTCGTGGTAGGCCTGGCAGGAGACGGCGGCCAGGCGGAGCGCGGCGGCCCGCTCTCCGGTCGCGGGCGCGGTGCGGGTGCGGCCGGTCTCGCTGATCCAGTCGCCGACGCGGAAGCGGTAGTAGTAGACGCGGCCGGAGGCGAGGTGGGCGGCCTCGACGTGCACGGTGTGGTGGAACTCGGGGTGGGCGTGGGCGGCGCCGCGTCTGACGATCCGGCGGAAGCCCTCGTCGTGGGCGAGTTCCCAGTGCACGGTGACGCGTTCGGCCGGGAGGCCGCCGTCGGGCTGGTAGGGGGCGGGGGCGAGGCGGGTCCACAGCAGGACCGAGCCGGGCAGCGGGTCGCCGGAGGCGACGCCGAGGGTGAAGGGGTTGTCGGTGATGCGCGCGGCGTCGAGTTCGGCGGCGCTCGCGGTGCCGGCGGCCGGGAGGCCCACGGCGAAGGCGAGGGCGGCGGCCGCTCCGGTGCCGGTGAGGAAGCGCCGCCGTCCGATGTGGCGGGCGGCGGCGCGGAGTTCGGGGGCGTGCTGCGGCCGAGGGGCTGCGTGAGTCATCCGGTCCTCCCCTGACGAATGGATGCGTCAGGCATTGGAGTGGCCGGGGACGACTCCCGATAGGCGCGTACAGGACAACCAGATGGCGGACGAATGAGTTCCGCATGGCGGACCCTCCCGTACGCTGCGGGCCCATGAACGAGAAGCGAACGGAGAGCCGGTCGGAGAGCCGGTCGAGGATCGCCGTGGTGACCGGCGCGGGCTCGGGCATCGGGCGCGCGGTCGCCGTGGAGCTGCTGCGCGCGGGCTGGTCGGTGGCGCTGGCGGGCCGGCGCGCGGAGACCCTGGAGGAGACGGCGGCGCTGGTGCCCGAGGGTGCCTCGCTCACCGTACGGACGGACGTGTCACGCCCCGAGGACGTGGCCGCGCTGTTCTCGGCCACGGTCGAGCGGTTCGGCCGGGTGGACCTGCTGTTCAACAACGCGGGGACGTTCGGGCCGGGCGGGGTGCCCGTCGAGGAGCTGTCGTACGACGCCTGGCGGCATGTGGTGGACACCAACCTCAACGGGGCGTTCCTGTGCGCGCAGGCGGCGTACCGGCAGATGAAGGAGCAGGACCCGCAGGGCGGCCGGATCATCAACAACGGCTCGATCTCGGCGCACACCCCCCGCCCGCACTCGGTCGCCTACACGGCCACCAAGCACGCGCTGACGGGCCTGACCAAGTCGCTGTCCCTGGACGGGCGGCCGTACAACATCGCGGTCGGCCAGATCGACATCGGCAACGCGGCCACCGACATGACGGCCCGGATGCAGACGGGGGCGCTCCAGGCGGACGGGCGGATCGTGCCCGAGCCCGTCATGGACGTGGCCGATGTGGCGCGCACCGTGCGGCACATGGCGGAGCTGCCGCTGGAGGCGAATGTGCAGTTCGCGACGGTGCTGGCGACGGCGATGCCGTACGTGGGCCGCGGCTGACCCGTGGCCGGGTCGAGCTGCACAAGCGGAGTTCGACCATCCGCCCCATTGCCCCCGGTGGGTGGCCTATGCTCAACTCTTCTCCACAGGAACTTCACACTTGGAGTACCGAGTTTCCGCAGGCCATCGCCAGGGGGGAGGCGGCAGCCGTGCCACGGCACCGGCCGTGGCACGGCTGCCGCGTCACACGAGCACGGCGGCGGTCACGCCTGGCCGGTCTCGAAGCGGGAGATGCGGCCGTCGTCCTCGACGGTGAAGCGCCAGCGGGTGCGCATCTCGCCCCAGGTGTCGTTGCGGTAGCGGGCGATGAGGGCGCGGCCGCCGTCGGACTCGTTGTCGACCTCCATGTGGCCGTGGGAGGAGAAGATCTCCTCGTCGATCCACTCGGCGAGGTCCCGGTCCGCGCCGTCGTCCGCCATGGTCGCGCCGGGGGCGAGCAACGCCATGAAGCCCTCGCGGTCATGCGCGTTGACGGCGGTGACGAAGGCGCGGACGGCCGGGTCGCTCAGCTTGGCAGCATGAATCGTCATGCCGTCAGCGTCACACCGGCCCCGGTCCCCCGCCACACGAAGCAGCCGTCACACGGCCGCCACCCGGAGCCGGCACGTCGGCCGCCACCCGAACGGCCCTCGCGGAAGGGACCGGCGCGGGCCGGGGATGCGACGGTGGGTCCGGGGAAACCGGGGCGGGGCCGCACACACGCTTGCTTTGTTCCTCTGCTGCTTTGTTCCTCTGCTCCGGGAGTCAACGTGACGTTCTACGACCGACGTGATCTGGGCCTGCTGATGCTTCGGCTGGGCACCGGCGGGGTGCTCGCCGCGCACGGCACGCAGAAGCTGTTCGGCTGGTTCGGCGGCGGCGGGATCGAGGGCACCGGCCGGTTCATGGAGTCCGTCGGCTACAAACCGGGCAAGGTCAGCGCCACCATGGCCGGCCTCGCCGAGACCGGCGGCGGCACCCTGCTGGCGCTGGGCCTGGCCACCCCGGCGGCGGGCGCTGCGGCAACCGGCGCGATGGCGGGCGCGGCGGCCGTGCACGCCCCCAACGGCTTCTTCAACGCGAGCGGCGGCTACGAGTACGCCGCCACCCTCGGCCTCGCCGCCACCGGCCTCGCCGTCACCGGGCCCGGCCGTCTCTCCCTCGACCACGCCCTCGGCCATGTCCTGGACCGCGGCTGGATGGTCCCGGTCGCGCTCGGCGTGGCGGCGGCCGCGACCGCGGTCGTGGTGGGCACCCGGGTCAAGCGGCTCCAGCGGGAGGCACGGCGCGCGGAGGGCGAGCAGGATCCGCTGTTCGACGAGGTGACGGCGAGCTAGGGCCTGTCGTGTGGATCAGGCCGGCTGCCCTGGCTCAGGGGTCGCCGCACACCTTCAGTTCCTGCTTGGCGCTGAGCTTCTGGAGGCTCTTCAACTGGCCCTTCAGCGCGTCCGGTTCGACGAGATGGCGCAGTACCGCCTGGTGGAAGGCGTCCCGCAGGGTGCGGGGCATGGCGTCGGAGGCGTCCCAGCAGCGGGTCGTGCCTTCCTCGCGCAGGATCCCGCCGATCCGCCGCTCGGTCGTGCCCTGTTCGGACTCCGGGGTCGCCGCCGTGTTGACGGTGTAGTCGGGCAGCTTGGTGCCGGGGTTCGCCAGATAGCGGATCAGCTTCTTCGCCTCCGGCTTGTCGGTCAGCAGGGCCGCGAGGTCGCCGGAGACCTCCCGGGCCCCTGCCTCCGGCCCGGCGCCGGGGATCACCTCGGCGGAGGAGACGTACGTCCCGCCCTGCTTCCGCCAGTGGCCGGCGCGGAAGGAGCCCTGGTGCTCCAGCCGTCCGCCCGCGGCGCAGGCCTCGCGGAACCCGGCTGTCAGCGCCTGATCGACGCGGTCGGCCTCGCCCGCGCCGACCAACTCGCCCCAGGTCGTCCAGGCCTTCTCCACGGCCGGGTCGGTCCAGGGGAGTTCGCCGTTCACCCAGTCCGCGTACGCCCGCGGCCCGGCCTGCTGGAGCAGGATGTCCTCCACCCAGTCGGTGCCGGGCCACCCGGAGGCGGCGCCGTCCTCCATGCCCAGGCACCATTCCCCGGGTGTGCCCGGCGACTGCCTCGTGGGCTGTTTCCCCGTGTACCAGACCATGCTCTTCAGGCTCGTCTTGACCGGCAGCCAGTAGGTGTGGAGGCCACCGTCCTCGCCCCGCACCTTGGGTGCCCACATCTCGTCGTAGTGCCCGGCGTCGAACAGGCCGTCCAGTGAGCGGAGCCGGCCGTCACCGGCGTACGTCAGGAGTTCGCCCGGACCGGGCACCACCGCCACGTCCGGCGGGTTCCCGGCCGCTATGTCGGCGGCGAGCACCTGGCTCAGTGCGGAGCTGCCCTGGTAGACGACCTTGATGTCATGTCGCTTCTGGAAGTCGTCGATGATGTTCTTCCTGAACTCCGTCTCCTCGTCGCCGGTCCAGCTGGCGAGCAGCGTCACCGTCCCCTTCCAGGCCCGCGCCCAGCGCACCCCCGTGTACACGCCGGCGCCGAGCAGCGCCAGGCAGACGGCGAGGACGAGGAGTGTGCGAGGTCGTGGCCGTCTCATCGCGACCCCCGGAACCGGTACTCGGCGATACGCGGTCGCAGCGCCCACAGCGTCAGTGCCATCACCACGGCCCCTCCCCACAGCACCCAGTCGGACAGCGACGCCCAGAAGCCCGCGTCGTCCAGCGCGGCCTGCACCCGGCCCGCGACCAGGGGGATGTCGTCCCGGTCGCTGCTCCGTTCACGGATCCAGCCGACGGTGTCGGCCATCGCGCCGTGTGCCCTGATCGTGATCCACACCAGCACCGGCACGCCGAGCGCGCACACCACGGTCGCGGCGAGCAGCCGCAGGTGCACCGGTTTACGGAAGCGGTGCCGCAGGAACCGCTGGGTCTCCAGCAGAGCCAGGCACAGCGCGACGTACAGCGCCGCGACCACGCTCCACAACAGCCATTGCTGCCAGGGGAACATCGCCTGCCGCTCGGCCTCGGCCACTTGTTCGGCTCGCAGGGCGTCGAGGCGGCTCATGATGTCTCCGGTGGCGTCCTCGTCCTCCGAGTCGAGCACCTGTTTCGCGTAGTGGAGATAGGCGGTGCGCAGCGGCGAGGACTCGGGCTGCCGGCCCGAGCGCTCCACCCAGCTGGAGTAGACGGCGATCAGCCCGGTGATGGTCTGGAGGTCGTGGCGGCCCTGCAGGCCGGTGACGTTCTCGGAGGCGGCCAGGGCGAGGCTCTGCTGGGCGACCGAGACCCAGGTGTGGAACTCGCCGCTCGTCTCGTCCTGCGGTCCGCCGCCGACCACGTCCTGCGCCTGGCTCATCGCGTACCGCGCCGTGTCGACGGCCAGGATGCCGGGCGTGCTCGCCGACGACAGCGGCACGGTGTCGTCGTGCACGCCCCGGTAGGCGACGAACAGCGCGAGCGTGGTGGCGAGTCCGAGCGTCAGCAGCAGCCGGAGTCTGCGGACCAGCTCGCGGCCGGTGGTGCTCACGGCCGCTCCTCCAGGCGGTGCCCGCCGGAGGGGCAGAACCGGGCCCCGGCGGGGGCCTTGTGGGAGCAGACCGGGCAGGTGACGGTGGCCCCGCCCGCACCCGCGGCGCCCGTACCGCTGCCATCGCCGGTACCGGAGCCGGGGCCGAAGGTGCTGCGGCTGCTCGCGGTGATCAGGTGCTCGAAGTCGACGGCGGTCACCTCGGGGCGCAGCCGGACCCGGCCGGCCTGTGCGTCGTCGATCTCCACCAGGCGGGCCAGCCGGCCGAGTTGCTCGTCGGCGCTCATCGCGCGGGCGAGCTGCACGGCCCGGCCGAGCTGATGCTCCGCCAGGTCGCGCTCGCCGCGGCGGTGCGCGTCGGTGGCGGCGGCGACGGCCTCACCGAGCCGCTGGTGCTGCTCGAAGTGCTCGACCTGGGCGTCGGTGTGCGCGGACAGGGCCGGGTTGTCGGTCCAGTGCACCAGGCAGGGCTGCGGGGGCGGCAGCACTACGTCGTCGCCGGGCACGTCGACGGCGACCACGGCGAGCTGGAGGTCCTCGCCGCGCGGGCGGCCGTCCGGGTCGGCGGACAGGCACAGCTGGTAGCGGCGGGTCTCGTCGCCCCAGGCGCGGGTGACGAACCGGGTGCCCTCCTCGGGGGTCAGCTCGGCCTCGGTCGGGAAGACCTGCTTGAGATAGCGCACGGCCGCCCCGGCCATGGGGGTCACCGAGATCGCAAGCTCGGGCACGGTCTTGGTGAGCAGCCGGTCCATCAGCTTCTCGTACTCCGCCGGAAGGGCCGCCTCCTCGCGCACCGAGGAGGCGGTGCCGTGCAGCCGGCGGGTGATCCGCAGCAGCTCCCGGCCGTCCCAGCCGTCGCCGATGCCCCAGGCGTCGCAGACGAAGCGGCCCGCGCAGGTCTCCAGCACCTCCGCCAAGGGCATCTGTTCGTCGTGCTGGTTCTTGCCGTCGGTGAGCAGCAGCACATGCCCGAGGGGCGCGTCCTGCTCCGCCAGCAGCCGGCGGGACAGATCCAGCCAGGCGCCGATGCAGGTGCCGCCGCCCGCGACCAGCCGCAGCACGGCCCGCTCCGCCTCCGCCCGCCGCCGGGCGTCGGCGCGGGCCATGCCCGGGACGTCCGGATACACCATGGCCGCCGTCTCGTTGCCCCGGACCACCGCGAACGGCGTGCCGTCCGGCAGCATCCGGATCGCCGCGACGGCCGCCTGCTGGGCGGCGTGCAGCTTCTCCGGCGGCCAGGTCATCGAGCTGGAGCAGTCCACGGCCAGCACCTGCGCGAGCACCGGCCCGGGGCCCGCGCCGCCCTCGGCGCCGTCCACGCGGACGCTGAGGATGGCATGCATCTGCGGGTCGCTCGCCTCACCGGACAGGTACTTCCACTGGCTGATCTCCAGCCCGACCGCGACCTGCCCGGCCGTGACCTGCCCGGCCGTCTCGCCCGCTCCGGGCGCTCCGGTCTCCATGTGTCCGTGCACCTCCCCGTCGTCGTCGCTGCCGTACGCCGTCACGCCCTGGCCGTACGCCGCCGGCCGCGCAGCAGATCCCGCAGACCGGCCGGCACGGGCAGCACCGCGTACGCCCGGTCGAGCAGATCACCGCGCTCGTCCGCGCTGCCCGCCTGTTCCGCGAGCCGCTTCAGCGACTCGGACAGCTCTTTGCGCAGCGCGTCTGGGGTGTCCACCGCCCCGAAGACCTCCGCGGGGAGGACACCGGAGCCCCAGCCGCCCGGCGGACGGCAGACGAGCGCGTACTCGCGGAGTTCCGTCTCCAGCCGGTCCCGGGACGGCTGCTCCCGGGAGCCGGCGCCGGCCCGCCGCAGCCCCTCCAGCCGCCAGGCGGCCTCGGCCAGCTCGGCCGGGCCGGGCCCGGATCCGTCGGGCAGCCTGCCGCCGAGCACCCGGATCGCGGCGATCCGCGCGGCGTCGTGGTGCCGTGCCGTCGTCGGCACCTCGTCCAGGACGGCCACGGCCCGCCGCCGGTCGCCGCCGCGCAGCCGGATCCGGGCCAGTCCGAAGGCGGCGCTGCCCTGGGTGCGGTCCCGCCGCCGGACGGCCTCGTAGTACTCCTCGGCCTGCCGCTCACGGGCCTGCGCCCGCCGGACCGACTGCTCCTCGGCGCGCCGGATCCGGGCCAGGGCCGCTCCGGCCGACGCGACCTCGACCGGCTCCTCGGCCGATTCCCGCAGCCGCTCGGACAGGTACTCCGCGCAGTATCCGAGGGCCAGCTTGGGCGCGGCCTCGCCCGGGAGGGCGGCGTAGGTGGCGGCGAACTCGCCCTCCGCCCGGTCCACCTCACCGCGCATCAGATGGACCAGGCCCTGGTGCCAGAAGATCCGCCAGTCGTAGTCGCCGCCACGCCCCTTGGCCGTCCGCACCCACTCCTCGGCCCGGTCCGCCTCCCCCGCGTCCAGATAGGCGCGGCACAGCCAGAGCGCGGCCTCCACGGTGTGCAGCCTCGCGTCCTGCCGCGCCCGCTCGGCGATGCGGTCCGGGGTGTCGGCGGCGAGTCCGTCGAGCAGCAGGGTGGCGGCGTCGGCGGCGTCGGGGATCGGGACGGGCAGGGCCAGGGCCGTGTCCCGGGGGTCCGGGGCCCCGACGGGCAGCCGCGGCTTCCGGGTGCCGGGGCGGCGCGTCCAGTGCTCCAGCGCCGGGACCGTGCCGATGCGGGCGCCGAAGACCGCCGCGGTCGGCTGGAAACGGGTGGACCGCTCCGGATACGGCTCGTGGCCGCTGAGCGCCTGGTGCTCGCGCAGCACCTCCCACAGCTGGCGGGACATCTCGGCCGCCGAGCCGAAGCGGGCGGCCGGGTCCGGGTGGGTGGCGCGGTGGATCAGCTTCTCGAAGGAGCGGGCGGCGAGTCCGACGGGGTCCGTGGCGCGCGTGGCGAGGGACTTCAGGGTGCGGCCCACGGTGAACAGATCGCTGTCGATGTGGAAGCCGCGCTCGTCCAGTTCCTTCCGGTGGGGCGGATAGCCGTGCGTGTAGGTCAGTTCGGAGGTCCGGTCGCCGATCGGGCGGATGGCGCCGAGGTCGATGACCTTGATCCGGCTGCCGTAGTGGATGACGTTCTCGGGCTTCATGTCGCAGTAGAGCAGGCCCTGGTCGTGCAGGTACTCCAGGGCACCGAGGATCATGCAGCCGTACGTGATCACATGCCCGAACTCCAGGGGGCCGCCGAGCAGCCGGCTCAGCTCCTCGTCCGGGGCGAACCGGATCCAGGAGAGCGAGCGGCCGCCGGCGTACTCCATCACGGTGTAGCCGGTGGGCTCCGGGTCTCCGGGCGCCTGGTGCTCCACGTACGTGATGATGCGGACGATGTCCGGGTGGTGGAGCGTGGTGAGCGAGCGGCGCTCCTCGACGGCGGCGCGCCGGCCCGCGGCGTCCCCGGTGTTGATCAGCCCTTTGAGGACGACGTGGAGGCCCTGTACCCGGGTGTCCTCGGCGAGATAGATCCAGCCCTGGCCGCCGACGGCGAGATAGCCGAGCACCTTGTAGTGACCGCCGACCACGTCACCGGGGTGCAGCTTGGGCCGGAACGAGTACGGCGTGCCGCACTCCGGGCAGAACCCGTGGTCGGGCGGGGGGCCGCCGTCGTACGCGACGCCGATGGTGCCGGGGCAGTTGTTCACGCCGCAGCGGCGTCCTCCGGTGGGCGGCCGGGGGACGGTGTCGGCGGCCTCCGAGGGATCCGGGGAGGGCAGATACGGCAGGACCGGCAGACCGTCCCGGTCGAGTTCCCCGGAGACCGGACCGGAGGGCCGACGCGCGGCCCCGCCCCGCTCGCCCTCCCCCGCGCGCCCCGGCTCCTGCTCCTGCTCTTGCTCCTGCCGAGGCGGCTCCGGCCGCCCCTCGGGCGCGAGGGGCCGCCGGAAGCAGGTGTCACAGAACCCGGTGACCATGATCCGGCCCCCACAGCCGGGTCTGACACAGGCCTCGCCGGTCATGAGGACGAGCCCCCGCCCTGGTTCTGGCGTTGGCCGTCGTGGCGGTCCACGCGGCGGGTGTAGGCGTGCACCGCCGCCTCGGCCGCCCGTATGTCGCAGGGTCTGGTCTGCAGCAGGTCGTGTGCCCGGAGATAGAGAGCGTCCACCGCCGGGTCCTCCTCGCCTTGGATGGAGTGCTGGTGCAGGACGTGGTAGCTGCGCAGGCGGCCGCGCAGTTCCTCGCGGCGGTCGCGGAGCCGGTCGAGGTGGCGGATGCCGTGCGCCAGCCGGGCGGCCACCCGGTCGGCCAGCCGTTCGTAGCGTGCGAGGTCCGGGCCATGACCGGGGTCGCCCTGGGTGCGGGTGAGGTCGGCGAGGGCGGCGTGGGCGGCCACGAGGTCCGCGTCGAGGGGCCGGAGGCCGTCGGGGACCACGGCGGCCTTGCGCTCGTGCAGCGCCCTGGCGAGCGGTCCGGTGATCTCCTTCAGCGCCTCGACGAGCCGCGCCCGGCGCTCCTGCGCGGGCTGGAGCAGCAACCGCCGGCGGGCCTGGTGATGGCAGGCGCCGGCCGTACGGAAGACGAGCAGCAGACGGCTGCCCCCGGCGCGCAGCACCTCCAGCAGGTCCAGCAGCGCCGGTGGGTCCAGGGCTTCGTCGACACCGACGACGACCAGGGTCAGGGTGACCTTCGCGGCTCTGATCCGGTCGGCGGCGAGGACGGCCGGGTCGTGCCACAGGCCCATGCGTTCGGCGATCCGCTCGGCGATCTCGGCGGCGGTGAGCCCGCCCGCGTCCACCGCCAGATCGTGGCCGCCGGCCGACGGGACCGTGCCCGGCGGGTCCTGTGAGGCCCGCTCGACGGAGACGGCGGTGCGTAACTCGCGGTCGGCGAGGGTGATGGCGCGGCGCAGGGTGGCGGCGCGGGCGCCGTCGCCGTGCGGCACGACGCTGATCTTCACCTGCTGTCCGTCGTCCCGCAGCCAGGCGGCGAGCCGCTGGGCGAACGGCTCGTCGAGCAGCGCCTCCGAGACGTCGTCCTCGGTGGACTTCAGCTGGTCGTCGACGGCGGTCCGCCCGGCGGTCCACCGGCCGACCTGGGGCAGGTGCCGGACGATGGTCTCGGCCGGGCTCATGAAGGAGAGCGGGTCGCCGTGCCGGTCCCGCGTCGCGCCGAGGACCATGCCGATGACCTCGCCGGTGAGGCTGTCGGCCACCCCGGCGCCGCTGCATCCGGGGCCGGCCGGCTCGCCGGGGCCTGCCGGGACGAGCCGCACCCGTCCGTCGCGTCCCCGGCCGCCGACGACGGTGGCCCGGATGCCGCCGTCATGGCCGTGCGGGAAGCCGTACATCCGCACCTCGCGGCCCGGCGCGGACAGCCGGTGGAGCCTGACCGCCTCCTCCGCGGGCCGGCGCCGTGCCAGCCGCAGCAGCGCGACATCCCCGCTGGGCTCGCCGTCGGCGTCCACGCTCTCCGGGACGTACGCGTCCACCCAGGCCGGCACCGAGGGCACATGGGGACCGGCGGCGCCGACGAACTCCGCGGTGACCCGGGCCGCCGCCCTGCCGACGACATGGGCGCAGGTGAGCACCCGGTCGGGACTCAGCAGAATGCCGGCCCCCGCGATCTCCCCGTCCGCTCCCCGGATGCGCACAGCCCAGCTCGGCGTCTCCGTCGACGAGGCGGCTCGGACTCCCCCGCCAGCAGCCATATTCGAAACTATACGGGCGCTTGGTGGCGCCGCATACAGATGTGACAGCTATTCAACAAGCGTCGGATGATCGCTTGTTGACCGCCTCAGACGCCGAGGCCGCGGGTGAGCCGGCGGCGGCCGAGCAGCAGGGCCGCACCGGCGACGAGCGCCGCGGCGCCCAGGGCGAGGAAGTAGCCGGAGCCGGGCACCCGGTCGCCGGACACCTTCAGGGCGTTGCCGCCGAGGCCGCCGCCGAGCGCGCCGGCCAGCCAGAACAGCGCCACCATCTGGCTGACGAAGGTGGCCGGGGCGATCGCCGTGGTGGCGCTCATCCCGATCGGGCCGAAGGAGACCTCGCCCGCCGCCAGCAGCAGGAAGGCCAGCAGCAGCCACAGCGGGGACACCCGGGCTCCGTCCGCCGCCAGTGTCGCGGCCAGGGCCATCACGAAGTACGCGGCGGCCGTGGCGCCCATGCCGACCGCGTACTTGACCGCCGTCGGCACCCGGTCGCCGGCCCGGGTCCACAGCCAGGCGAACAGCGGCGCCAGCGCCAGGACGAACAGCGGGATCGCCGACTGGAACCAGCTGGCGGGCACGGTACGGCCGAGGATCTCGCGGTCGGTGGCGTGCTTGGCGAACAGGGAGAAGGCCGAACCGGACTGGAGGAACAGGGCCCAGAAGACGGCGGAGGCGGCGAACAGCCAGATGTACGTGCGCACCTTGACGCGTTCGACGGCGGTGAGCACCGGGTTGCGCAGCAGCCGCCAGAAGCAGAGGACCGGCAGCGTCACGCACAGCAGGCCGATCAGCGCCATGAGATGGGCGAGGCGGAAGGTGCCGAGCGCGGCGTCGACGCCGTAGACGAGGACGACCACGGCGGTGGCGGCGAGGGTGACGCGCAGGACGCGGGTGCGCTCGGCGGGTGTGGCGGACCGCTCGGGGGCGCGGCAGGTGTCGCCGAAGTGCCGGGAGCCGCGGACGTACTGGAAGAGGCCGATGGCCATGCCGAGGGCGGCGGCGCCGAAGCCGAGGTGCCAGTTGACGCCCTCGCCGAGCGCGCCCACGACGATCGGCGCGACCAGGGCGCTGACCTGGACGCTCATGTAGAAGACGGAGAAGCCCGCGTCGCGGCCGGCCCGGTCCTCGCGGTCGTAGAACGCGCTGAGCAGGTTGGCCATGTTGGGCTTGAGCAGACCGGTGCCGAGGGCGATGAACAGCAGGCCGGGGTAGAGGGATCCGGCGACGGGCACCGCCATCGACACATGGCCCAGGGCGATCAGGACGCCGCCGTACAGCACGGCGCGGTACGCCCCGAGGATCCGGTCGCCGATCCAGCCGCCGGGCACGGAGGCCAGGAAGACGGAGGCCATGTACAGGCCGTACAGCAGCCCGGCGTCGCCGGCGGACATGCCGAGGCCGCCGCGGTCGGTGTCCTCCGTCGCGTACAGCACGAGGATCGCGGTCATCCCGTAGAAGCTGAAGCGTTCCCAGACGTCGGTGCCGAAGAGGGTGGTGAACCAGCGCGGCCGGCCGAGCAGACCGGTGCTCCGGCGGGCGGCGTCGGTGGCCTCTGGGGCGGCGGTGGCGGACCGCCGGTCGGCGGCGGACGGTTGGGTCGGGGCTGCCATGGCTCCTCCGGTGAACGCAGCGAACGGGCGCACGCCGAGCCTCACCGGAGCCGTTCGACGACCGCTCGAGGACTGCTCGGGGGCCGGATGCGTGGGCGAAGGCGCGGCCGACCATGGACAGCACGCGCGCGGCGCCCGGCCGGGGGAAGGTGCCGGGCGCCGCGGGGCGGGAGGGGCGGGCGGGCCCGCGGGGTGGCGGTGGCGACGGGGGACTGCCACCCGTGGCCCCGCGGGCCGGCCCGGCGCCGGCTGCGCTGCCGGCCGCCGTACCCCTCACGCCTTCAGGGAACCGTCTCTCCCTAGGAAGGCGCTCGCGCCCCGCTCGCCCGCAGGCGAGGAGCCCGGGCGCGTCAGGACGCCCGGGCTCCGGTTCGGGGACGGCTGCGCCGTGGCGTCAGCCGTGCTGGTCAGCCGTGCTTCTCGAAGTCCACCTGCGGCAGCCGGCGGTCCAGTGCCGCCGGGATCCACCAGGCGCGGCGGCCCATCAGCTGGAGCGCGGCGGGGACGATCAGGCAGCGGATGACGACCGCGTCGACGAAGACCGCGACGGCCATGCCGAAGCCGAACTGCTGGAGCATCCGGTCGCCGCCGAGCATGAAGGCGCCGAAGACGGCGATCATGATCGCGCCGGCCGCGGTGACGACCGAGCCGGTGTGCGCGAGTCCCTCGCGGATCGCGGCGGTCGCGTCCTGGGTGCGCAGCCACTCCTCCCGGATGCGGGAGATGATGAAGATCTCGTAGTCCATGGAGAGGCCGAAGACGATCGCGAAGATCATGATCGGCAGATACGCCTCGATGGGTCCGGGCTCGACGCCGAACAGGCCCTTCTGGAAGACCAGGACCATGGCGCCCAGCGAGGCCGCGATGCTCAGCAGGTTCAGCAGCGCCGCCTTGAGCGGCACCAGCACCGAGCGGAACACCGCGACGAGGATCAGCAGCGACAGGCCGACCACGATGGCGACGAAGACGGGCATGCGGTTCGAGACCGTGTCGGCGTAGTCGATGACGGCCGTGGTGGCGCCGCCCACGAGATAGCGGGCGCCGGTCTCCTGGCGCAGGTCGACGAGGACGTCGTCGCGCAGGGTGTGCACCAGTTCGGTGGTCTGCGCGTCCTGCGGCGAGGTCTCCGGGAAGGCGATCACGGTGAACGCCTTGCCGTCCTCGGCGGGGATCGGTTCGGTGGCGGCGGCGACGCCCTCGGTGTCGTTCAGCGTGCGGGTGAGCGCCGCGCCCGCTTCCGCGTCGCCCTCGGTGACCACGACGAGCGGGCCGTTGAAGCCGGGGCCGAAGCCGTCGGCGAGCAGGTCGTAGGCCTTGCGGCTGGTGCTGCTCGCCGGGTCGTTGCCCGCGTCGCCGAAGCCCAGCCGCAGGTCGAGCGCGGGGACGGCCAGGGCGCCGAGCGCGACCACGGCCAGCAGCAGGGCGGCCAGCGGGCGGCGCTGCACCAGAGTCGCCCACCGGCGCCAGCGCACCTCGCCGCCGGTCACCTTGCCCTTGGCCTCGCGCTTGGCCGCCCGCGCCCGGAACTGCCGGGCGAAGCGGTTGCCGAACACGGCGAGCAGCGCGGGCAGCAGGGTGAGCGAGGCGAGCATGGTCACCAGGACGGTGAGGGCCACGGCGACGGCGGTGCCCTGGAGCGAGCCGATCCCGAGGGCGACCAGGCCGAGCAGGGCCACGATCACGGTGCACCCGGCGAAGAAGACGGTGCGGCCCGCGAGGTCCAGGGCGCGCCGGCCCGCCTCCTCTGGGGTCGCGCCGCGGACGAGTTCGCTGCGGTAGCGGGCGAAGATCAGCAGGGCGTAGTCGATGCCGACGCCGAGGCCGACCAGCATCATGATGTACGGCGTGTAGCTGGCGATCGTGAAGACGTGCGAGAGCAGGATGATCGCGCCGAGGGTGCTGCCGACGGCGAAGACCGCGGTGATGACGGGCAGTCCGGCCGCGATGACGGTGCCGAACATCAGGCCGAGGATGACGAGCGCGGCGAGCATGCCGGCGCCTTCGGCCGCGCCGCCCTCCGGTTCGGCGAGCGCGCGGGCCGCCTCGCCGCCGAGTTCGACGGTGAGGCCGCCGGAGCGGGCGGTCAGGGCGGTGTCGTGGATGCGCCGGGTGTCGTCCGTGGTCATCTCCTCGGACCTGCCCTCGAGGACGACGGTGGCGTAACCGACGGTGCCGTCGCGGGAGATGGCCTGCCGGTCCTCGTACGGGCTGCGCACCTGGGCCACCTTGGGCAGGCCGGCCACCTTGTCCAGCATGGCCGTGACCCGGCGGCGGGTGTCCTCGCCGTTCAGGCCGGCCTCGTCGTGCAGCACGATGTCGAGGGTGTCGCCGGCCTGCGCGGAGCCGTGCTCGCGCATGGTCTCCAGCGCCTGCTGGGTCTCGGTGCCGGGCAGGGAGAAGTCGTCGCGGTAGGCGTCGCCGGCGGCGGTGGCGCCGCCCCAGACGGTGAACAGGACCACGACCCACAGCAGCAGAGCCGTCCACCGGTGCCGCTGGGCGAAACCGGCGGTGCGCTCCAGGAGGGAGCGGCGGTGTGGGGGTGGCGGCGTGGTGGGGGTGTCGCCCCGGACCGGTGTCATGGTCACCATGAACTCCTTGTTGAGACAGGATGTTCAGTGATGCCACGGAGGTGTCGAGGGCGACTCGAGCCGCTGTCGAGCGGCGGTGGTATGACGGAGCGTCAGACCGTCACCGGGGTCGAGCGTCTCGCCTTCCGGCGCGAGGGGACTCAAGCGGGGCTCAAGCGGTTCTCGACCACAACTCCCTTCTATCGTAGGTGAATTCACTACCCTGTCCCATATGTGGCTTATCGGGTTACTCGGGGCATTCGCCGTCATCGTCCTTCCCGCGCTGCTCGCGCGGAGACTGCTCGGCATCCGGGCCGGCGCGCTGCGGGTGGTGGTCGCGGCGCTGGTCGGCGTCTCGGTGTCCGGGACGCTCGTCGGCCCGCAGCTCCAGAACGCCGGAGGCGGCTGGGCGCTCCTGCCGCTGATGCTCGGCATCGGCCTGCTGACCGCGATGGTCTGCCTGGTCGTGCTCGACCTGATCGTGGCGGACCGCCGGATCCGCCCGCTCGGCCGGCTCCGGGCCGTCCGCGGGCGGCTGGCCCGTGCCCGGCGCTACTCCGAGATCGTGGGGATCATCGGCCGGCACGGTCTCGGCCCGTACGTCACCGGCCGGGCCAGGAACAACGGCGGCACCCGGCACCAGCAGCTCGCCCACGAACTGCGCGAGGCGCTGCAGGCCGGCGGCACCACCTTCGTGAAGCTGGGCCAGCTGATGTCCACCCGCCGCGACCTGCTGCCCGAGGCATACGTCACCGAACTCAGCAGGCTCCAGGACCGGGTGCCGCCCGCGCCCTGGCCGCAGGTCGAGGCGGTGCTGCTGGAGAGCCTCGGGGCACCGCCGCAGGAGGTGTTCGCCGAGTTCGACCGCGAACCGCTCGCCGCGGCCTCCGTCGCACAGGTGCACGCCGCCGAGCTGCGCGACGGCACCCGCGTCATCGTCAAGGTGCGGCGGCCCGGCATCCGCGAGGCCGTCGAACGCGACCTGGACATCGTCGGACGGCTGGCCCGCACCCTGGAGAACCGCACCGAGTGGGGCCGTTCGCTGGGCCTGAGCGAACTCGCCCGCGGATTCGCGGTGGCGCTGCGCGAGGAGCTGGACTTCCGGGTGGAGGCGCGCAACCTCACCGTCGTGCGCCGGGCCGCCGAGGAACGCCGCGACGGCAGCGTCACCCTGCCCGCGGTGTACGAGGAGCTGAGCACCGAGCAGATCCTGGTGATGAGCCGCATCGACGGGGTGCCGCTCGGCCAGGCGCGGCCGGACAGCCCCGAGCACGGGGCGAAACTGGCGCGGACCCTGCTCACCGCGCTCCTCGACCAGATCATGTACGACGGGGTCTTCCACGCCGACCCGCACCCCGGGAACATCCTGCTGCTGCCCGACGGAAGCCCGGCGCTGCTCGACTTCGGCTCGGTGGGACGCCTCGACGGCGGGCTGCGCTCCGCCATGGTCGGCCTGTTCCTCGCCGTGGACCGCGGCGACCCGGCGGCCCTGCGCGACGCCCTGCTGGAGGTCACCGAGCGGCCCGAGGACGTGGACGAACAGCGGCTGCAGCGGGCGCTCGGCCAGTTCAGCGGCCGTCATCTGGCGCGTGGCTCGGCCCCCGACGTCCGCATGTTCACCGATCTCTTCCGGCTCGTGGCCGACTTCCGGCTGGCCGTGCCGCCCGAGATCGCGGCCGTGTTCCGGGCCCTGGCCACGCTGGAGGGCACGCTGAGCCGGGTCTCGGCGGGCTTCGACATCCTCGCCGCCTCCCGGTCGTACGCCTCGGCCCGGTTCACCCGGCAGCTGGAACCCGAGACCGTCCGGGACGCCGCGCGCGACGAGCTGCTCACCCTGCTGCCGGTGCTGCGCCGGCTCCCCCGCCGCCTCGACCGGATCACCGGGGCGCTGGAGGAGGGCCGGCTCGGGGTGAACGTCCGGCTGCTCGCGGACCAGCGGGACCGCCGGGTGATCGGCGAACTGCTCAGCCGGGTCCTGCTGGCTGGGCTGGGCGTGTTCTTCGGAGTGCTCGGGGTCCAACTGCTCGGCCTGGAGGGCGGCCCCGAGGTGACGGCCGATCTCAGCCTGTACGCGGTGATCGGCTATCACCTGCTGGTGCTGTCGGCGGCGATGGTGCTCCGCACGATCCACGTCCTGAGCCGACCGCTGTCCTGACGGGGGGGGCGGAACGGCCCTCAGCGATCCACCACCGAGCCAAACCGCCACGGCCGGCCGCGACGAGAGCGGCCGGCCGTGGTCGTGCGCTGCCCTCTTCGGTCACACCGGAACGGGGAGGACCGCTCGGGGTGCGCCGCGGCGGACGACCCGTCCGCCGTCCATCACCAGCACCTCGTCCATCTCCTCCAACCCCACGGTGCGGTGGGTGACGAGGACCAGGGAGCCGCCCCGGGTGGAGGCGAGCACATCGGCCAGCACCGCATCGGCGGTCGCCGGGTCCAGGCCCTCGGTCGGTTCGTCGAGCAGCAGCACCGGTGGAGCGGCCAGCAGCGCCCGGGCGAGCACCAGCCGCCGGCGCTGTCCGCCGGACAGCCGGTCCCCGTCGGACCCGACGACGGTGTCCAGCCGCTCGGGCAGCGAGAGCACCCAGTCCAGCAGGCCCGCGCGGCGCAGCGCGTCGCGCAGCTGGGCGTCGGTGGCGCCGGGGCGGGCGGGCAGCAGGTTGTTCCGTACGGAGGTGTGGAAGACGTGCGCGTCCTGGAGGGCCCCGCTGACCGTACGCCGCAGCTCCGCCTCCGGGACCCGCGCCAGCTCCGCACCGCCGAGCAGGATCTCGCCCCGGCTCGGCGTGGCGAACCGGGCGATCGCCGCGAGCAGCGTCGACTTGCCCGCGCCGCTCGCCCCGACGACGGCCACCCGCCGCCCCGGCGGCAGCTCCAGATCGACCCCACGCAGGGCGAACGGCCCGTCGGGGCGGTGGCGTACGTACAGGTCGCGGACGGAGAGATGCGGGGCGACCGCCGCGAGCACCGGTCGGCGTGTCGTGGGGGCGGCGGTGGCCGCGGTGGCCGCCCGGGGCGAAGGCGGTGGGTCCAGCAGTGCGCGGACGCGGCGGGCGCTCTCCGGCAGGGCGGTCAGGTGCTGGGCCGCCGTCGGCAGGGGGGACAGGGCCTCGAAGGAGGCCAGGGCCAGCAGGGGCAGGGTCACCGACCACACCCCGGGCACGGTCCGCGCGCAGACGACGGCCACCGCGACGGTCGTGGCGCCCTGCACCACGGTCAGGGCGGCCGCGGCGAGCACGTTCAGCAGGGCGGCGCCCCGGTCGTGGGAGCGCAGGCGGCGGGCGGTGTCGGCGGCCCGCGCGGTCTCGCGGTCCGCCGCGCCGAAAACACGCAGGTCGGCCGCGCCGTCCAGGAGATCGACGGTGCGGACGGCGAGTTCGGCGCGCAGGGCCGCGCCCCGGCGGGCGGCGCGGGTCGAGGCGGCCGCCGTCAGGGCCGGCAGGAGCAGGCCGCCGCAGGCCAGGCCCAGTGCCAGGACGAGTGCGGCCGGTGGGGAGACCACGGCCGCGCAGGCGATCGCGGCGGCGGACACCGCCGCCGCGGACAGCACCGGCAGCGCCACCCGCAGCAGCGCGTCCTGGACCAGGTCGACGTCGGCGACCAGCCGGGAGGCGGCGTCCGCGTCCCGTACCGTGCGGGCGTCCTCGTGGGCGGGCCGGCGGGCCAGCGCGCCGAACACCCGGGCGCGCAGCCGCGCCACCGCGCGCAGAGCCGCGTCATGGCCGGCCAGCCGCTCCCCGTACCGGAACAGGCCGCGGGTCACGGCCAGCGCCCGTACCGCGACGATGGCCACCGACAGCGCGCCCATCGGGGGGTGCTGCGCGGCGCGCGCGATGAGCCACGCCGCCAGGGCCATCAGCGCCACCCCGGCCAGGTCGGCGGCCGTCGCCAGAACGGCCGCGGGCAGCAACCGCCGCAACGGTCCCGCCGTCCGCAGCACCGAGAACAACGCCCTCACCGGGCCACCTCCCGTTCGCGGACCGTCCCGTCCCGTACGTCGAGCCGGCGGTCGGCGCCTTCCAGGAGCCTCGCCCGGTGCGCGACGACCAGGACGGTCCGGCCGGTCATCAGCCGTTCGCCGGCCGCGAGGACCGCCGACTCGCTGTCGGCGTCGAGACCAGCCGTGGGTTCGTCGAGCAGCACGAGGGGCGCGTCGCGCAGGAAGGCGCGGGCGAGCGCGATGCGCTGCCGCTGCCCGGCGGAGAGTCCGGTGCCGCGGGCGCCGAGCCGGGTCGCGTAGCCGTCGGGCAGCGCGGCGACGAAGCCGTGGGCGGCGGCGGCCCGGGCGGCGCGCACCACCTCCTCGTCCGTGGCGCCCGGATCGCCGAGCCGGATGTTGTCGGCGACGCTGCGGTCGAAGAGATACGGCCGCTGCGGCACCCAGCCGATGCCGCGGCGCCAGGCGTCCTGGTCGAGCGAGGCGAGGTCGCGTCCGCCGACGAGGACGCGGCCTTCGTCGGGGCGGACCAGGCCGAGCAGCACGGCGAGCAGCGTCGACTTGCCCGCTCCGCTGGGGCCGGTCAGGGCGACCCGTTCTCCCGGTTCGATGGTGAAGGAGACACCGCGCAGGACGGGTTCGGGCCGCCCGGGGAGCCGGACGGTGACGTTCTCGAAGCGGATGCGCACCGGGCCCTCGGCGGACGCCGCGTCCCCCGGGTGCCTGGCCGACCCGGTGTCCCCGTCCTCCGCGTCCAGCAGCGCGAACGCCTCACGGGCCGTCGCCATCCCCTCCGTTCCGGCGTGGAACTGGCTGCCGAGCACGCGCAGCGGCAGGTACGCCTCCGGGGCGAGCAGCAGCACCGTCAGCGCGGTCGTCAGGTCGAGGGAGCCGTGCAGCAGGCGCAGGCCGACCGGGACGGCGATGAGGGCCAGCGACAGGGTGGCCACGGTGTCCAGGACCAGGGTGGACAGGAAGGTGATGCGCAGGGTGCGCAGGGTGGCCCGGCGGTGGGTGTCCGCGACCCCGGCGACGATCTCCTCCTGGGCCTCGGCGCGGCCGAAGGTGCGCAGTGTGGGCAGGCCGCGCAGGGCGTCGAGGAAGTGGCCGCCGAGCCGGGCGAGGGCCGCCCACTGGCGGGCCGTGGCGTCCCGGGTGTGCAGTCCGACGAGGGCGCCGAAGACCGGGATGAGCGGCAGGGTGACCAGGAGGATCGTCGCGGCGAGCGGGTCGTGCGGCAGCATCGCCGCCAGGACGGCGGGCGGCACCAGCGCGGCCACCAGCAGCTGCGGCAGATAGCCGACGAGGTACGGGTCGAGGGCGTCCAGGCCGCGCGTGAGCAGGGTGCTGATCTCGCCCGCCCGGCGGTCCTGGGCGTCGTAGCCGCTGCGGCGCGCGGCGGCCTTCAGCAGGCCGGTCCGCAGGGCGAGTTTGGTCTCGGCGGCGGCCCGCTGCGCGGCGGCGGCCCGTACCCAGCCGGCGAGTCCGCGCGCGGCGACCGCCACGGCGACCCAGGTGACGGCGGCGGCCGTGGGCCCGCGCCCGGTGAAGGCCTCCCCGAGCAGCCGGGCCAGCGCGAGGGCCTGCCCCACGGTGCCCGCCGCGCCGAGCAGCACCCCGGCCGCGACCAGCACCGCCGCACCCCGGCTGCGCGGAGTCAGCCGCAACAGCCGCCCGCGCACCGCCCGGTCACCGGCAGCACCGGAGGAATCCCGCCGCGCCGCCCGCTCACCGGCGGCGCCCGACCGATCCCGCCGCGCCGCCCGTTCCCCGGCCGCGCCCGACCGATCCTGCCGCGCCACCCGGTCACCGGCCGCGCCCGACCGATCCCGCCGCGCCACCCGGTCACCGGCCGCGCCCGACCGATCCCGCCGCGCCACCCGGTCACCGGCCGCACCGGACGCGTCCCACCGCGCCGCCCGCTCGCCGAGCCCGGCCGACGCATCCCCCCGCGCCGCCCCGCCGGGCGACCCGTCCGACGAGTCCCCTTTGCGCCGTCGTACCGTGCCGTCACCGAACCCGGCCACCACGCCTCCCCCGTTCCGTCACCGGTCTCGCGCCGCTCTCTGACGTACCGTCAGAAGTACGCCGGGGACCGCTCGTCCGCCTTGGCGCGGTGGGCCCACCACTGCATCGCCTGGAAGGCGAGCAGCACCGGCAGGACCAGCAGCACCACCGGTCCGACGACGCTGAGGGTGGAGGGGTCGGCCGCGGCGTCGGAGACCGAGACGTGTTCGCCGCCCGTCCTGCCGACCACCACCTCGGGGAAGTGCGCGGCGCCGAGCAGCAGCACCGGGGCCAGCGCGGCGAAGGCGCTGACGACGGGTGCCTTCCAGCCGGCCGAGGCGGTCAGGCGGGGAGCCAGCAGCAGGGCCCCGACGGCGGCCAGGAACAGCAGGGCGGCGGGCAGCGGGTTGAGCAGGCCGTCGCGCGCGGTGCCGTCGGCGACCGCGGCGACCGCGGTGAGGGCGGCGAGCCCGGCCGCCCCGGGCGCCAGCCGGCGGGCGAGGTCCGCGGCCCGCCCGGACACCGGCCCTTCCGTGCGCACCGCGAGGAACACCGCCGCGTGCACGGCGAAGACGGCGACCGCGGTCAGCGCGGACAGCACCGTCACCGGGCGCAGCAGCACGCCCGCGTCGACAGCGAGATGGCCGTCGTGGACCGGCACCGCGCCGAGCAGCGCACCGCCGAGCGTGCCCCACATCAGCGCGAGGACCAGGCAGGTGAGCCACACCAGGGCGTCCCAGCGGCGCCGCGCGCGCTCGCCGGAGACCCGGCGGCGGAACTGGGTCGCGGCCTCGCGAACCAGCAGCGCCGCGACGGCGAACACGATCACCGGGTACATCCCGCTGATGACGCTGGACTCCAGGCCGGGGAAGCCGCCGAGGGTGATGCCGGCCGCCGCGACCAGCCAGACCTCGTTGCCGAGGAAGAACGGCCCGGTGGCCGCGGCGACGGTGTGCCGTTCGGCGTCGTCGCGCGCCAGCCACCGGCCGATGATCCCGGTGCCGAGGGTGATGCCGTCCAGGGCGAGGTAGCCCGCCAGGAACAGCCCCAGCAGCGCGTACCAGATGTTGTGCCACACGATGAACTCCCAGTGCGTTCGGCGCCGTCGGGCTGTCAGAAGGTCGGGGCGGAGGACGAGGCGGAGGACGAGGCCGACGCCTGCTTCGGCAGGTCCGGGACCTCGGGGGCGTCCACCTCGGCCTCACCGGGCGTACGGCCGAGGTGGGAGCCGTCGGGGCCGCGCCGGGCGAACCGGAAGAGCAGCGCCCAGTCCACGACGATCAGGGCGACGACGAGGGTGCCGAAGACGAGCAGCGAGGTGAGGACGGTGCCGTGGCCGAGCCCGGGGGTGACCGCGTCCTCCGTCTTCAGCAGGCCGTAGACGGCCCAGGGCTGGCGTCCCACCTCGCGGAAGATCCAGCCGGAGATGTTCGAGACATACGGCAGGACGAGGGCCGCGGTGAGCAGCCAGAGCAGCACCTTGCGGCGGATCAGATTGCGCTTGATCATGAACAGCACGCCGATGACGGCGATCAGCATCATGAACAGCGCCGGGATGATCATGACGAATTCGGCGGTCTGGCTGAACCCGGGCGGGAAGTAGTCGTCCGGCCCGAACTTCCGGGTGAACTCCTCGACGAGGGCCTGCGCCCGGTCCGACCGCTCGCCGTACTTGGTGGGCGTCTGCTTCACCGAGTGGCCGATCTGCCAGCCGCCCAGCGAGGCCGTCACCAGGATGAACACCGGGGTGAGCGGCAGGGCGAGCTTCATCGAGGACCAGAAGAACTCCTCGTGGCCGGTGCGGCGGCGCAGGTGCCAGGCGCTGACGGCGATGATGAAGAAGGAGCCGGTGACCACGGCGGCGGCGAGGATGTGGAACGCCGCGGACAGCGCGTTGGGGTTGGTGAGCAGCGCCGTGAAGTCGGTGAGGCGGGCCTCGCCGTCCTTCATCTCGTAGCCCACCGGGTGGTTGAGGAAGCCGTTGGCGGTGAGGACGAAGAAGACCGAGGAGTACGCCGTGAGCGCCACCAGCCACAGCAGCGTGGTGTGCAGGACGCGGCCCATCCGGTTCCAGCCGAAGATCCACAGACCGAGCAGGGTGGACTCGGCGAAGAACGCGACGAGGGTCTCGATGGCCAGCGGGGCGCCGAAGACGTTGCCGACGAAGTGCGTCAGTCCGCTCCAGGTGAGGCCGAACTGGAACTCCATCACGATGCCGGTGCCGATGCCGAGGGCGTAGTTGATGACGTAGAGCTGGCCCCAGAAGCGGGTCTGCCGGCGGTGGGCTTCCTTGCCGGTGATGGCCCAGCGGGTCTGCATCACCACCAGGTAGGTCACCAGTCCCAGCGTCAGGGCGACGAACAGGAAGTGGGCGATGGCGGTGATGGCGAACTGGAGCCGTGCGAGTACGAGCACGTCGTCCACGATGGTTCCCCTCGGTCGGCTGAGCAGCCGTGTGTCGTGTGATGGCTTGCGTCGTTCAGCGGGTGGATGGACGGCCTCCCCACTTCAGCGGAGCCGGCTGGAGGGCCGCTCGAGCCGCGCTGGAGCCCCGCTGGATTCCCGGGCCCGCGGCCGTCCCTGACGCGGGGACGGCCGCGGCCGGTGCCGGGCGGCCGTCTCAGGGGCGGCTGGAGTAGGCGAGTTCGTCGTGCTCGATCGCCAGCTCGTCGGTGTACACGAGATCGAGGTAGCGCTCCCCCCGGTCGGCCAGCAGCGTCAGGACGCGGCTGGGGCGCGGCAGGTCGGGCAGCAGCTCCTCGACGGCGGCCACCACCGAACCGGAGGAACCCCCGGCGAAGATGGCCTCCTGGCGCAGCAGCCGGTGGCAGCCGCGGATGGCGGCGGCGTCGTCGATGTGCACCACCCGGTCGATCTCGGCCGGGGTGAGCAGCTCCGGCACCCGGCTGGATCCGACGCCGGGCAGCATCCGCGGCCCCGGTGGCGTGCCGAAGATGACCGAGCCCACGGCGTCCACCGCCACCACCTGGAGCCGGGGCCACACGCGGCGCAGGCCGCGGGCGAGTCCGTGCAGGGTGCCGGTGGTGCTGACGGCGGCCACCAGGACGTCGACGGGTTCCGGGCAGTCCTCGATGACCTCGCGGGCGGTGGTGACCGCGTGGGTCTCCCAGTTGAGGTGGTTGGCGTACTGGTTGATCCAGACCGCGTCGGGATCCTCGGTGATCAGGTCCTGCACCCGGGCCAGCCGGGTGTGCAGATAGCCGCCGGCGGAGTCGACCTCGCGGACCATCTCGATCTCGGCGCCGTACTGGCGCAGGATCCGCAGGTTGGTGCGGGAGGCGTTGGGGTCCACGACGGCGGTGAACCGCAGCCCGTAGCGGACGGCCACCATGGCGAGCGCCACGCCGAAGTTGCCCGAGGTGCTCTCGACGATGTGGGTGCCGGGGCGGATCATGCCGTCGGCGATGCCGCGCTCCACGATGTAGCGCGCGGAGCGGTCCTTGACGCTGCCGCCCGGGTTGAGCATCTCGAGCTTGGCGAGGACCTCGACGCCGTCCTGGGGGAAGAGCCGGCTCAGCCGGACGAGCGGGGTGCCGCCGACGCAGTCGGTGATGGAGTCGTGGATCACGCCGTCTCCCGGTGGGCGGAGGGGGCGCCGAACAGGGCTCGGCACCCGTCGAGTCCGTCGATCTCGCAGGTCACCTCGGCGGCGGGGCTCAGCTCCCACTGGGCGCGGGTCATGCGCCAGCGGGTGAGCACCACCGGTTCGCCGCGCCGGTCCTGCACCTCGATGCCGTCCGGCTGGTAGCCGAGCTTCTTGTTGACGGCGAGGGCGGCGGAGTTGTCCTCGAACACGGCGGAGGTGGCGTGCCGGGCGCCGAGCCCGGCGAACGCGAGGTGGAGTGCCGCGGCGCGCATCTCGGTGCCGATGCCCTTGCCCTGGTGGCCACGCGCCACCCAGCTCTCGGAGGCGACCTCGCGCAGCTTGGGGAATCCCCGGGCCTGCAGGCCCTGGACGCCGATCGGGCGGCCGTCCAGGAACACGGCGAGGCCGAGGTTCCAGTAGTCGGGGCGGCTGAGTGCGAGTCCCTTCCACAGGTACTGGAGGACCCTGCCCGCCACCACCTGCGGCAGCGCGTTGCTCCAGCCGCCCTGGAAGGGTGAGGCGTCGGGGGCGTGGATGCCCTGGTCGGCGACGAGTTCGGCGAGGGAGCGCAGATCGCTCTCGTCGGGGACGCGCAGCTCCAGCCGGGGGGTGGTGAGCCGGAGCCGGAACTGGGGCGCCCAGACCGCGAGGGCGGCGCGGTGGCCGCCGGGTGCGGCCGCCGGTCCGTCGTGCGGTGCGCCCGGTGTGGTCCGGGTGCTTTCAGCGATGTTCTCTGCCATGGGTGGAATGCTCCGCAGACGGTCTCAACGGGTGGTGGAAGACGTCTCGACGTGCGGACGGGCCGGGTTCCCGGGCAAGCGGGCGCCCGCGCCCCGCCGGCCGCCGGACGCCAGCCGTACGGCACCGGTCACCAGGCCGGTCAGGATGATCAGCGGCCACAGCACGTCGGGCAGGGCGCCGACCGCTCCGCCGAGCCCGAGCAGCCCGAACGCCGCGGCGCGCAGCCACCGCGGCCGGGCCGGTCCGGGCGCCGGTACGGCGAGCAGGGCGCCGGCGACGAGCAGGGCGCCGCAGGCCGCCGGGTCGAGGACGGTCAGCGCGTCGAAGGCGTCACCGAAGGCGCCTCGCACGGCGGCCAGCGGGGGCACCACCCAGAACCAGGCGAGCCCGGCGGCGGCGAGCGCGCCGGCGAACCGTTCGGGCGTGCCGTGCCACCGGCGCCGCATGCCCCGCTCGGCGAGGTCGACGGCGTTGAACGGGCCGTACAGCACGGGCCGCCGGCCGAGCAGCAGCACGGGCAGGGCGGCCAGTTCGATGCCTCCGTATCCGGCGAGGCCGGCGACGAGCACGGACAGCTCGACGTACAGCGCGACGCCGAGTGCGGGGCCGTCGGGCAGGACGCCGATCGGGTAGAGCAGCATCGGCAGCAGGAGCAGGGCGCCGCCGGGCCAGCCCGACAGGCCGGTGCGGGGGCCGCGTTCCAGCTGCGGGCGGAGCAGGACGAGGAGCCCGGTGTAGGCGGCGGCCAGGGCGAGGGCGGTGCCCGCCGCCGCGAGGAGTTCGCCGCCGCCGTGGTCGGGGGCCTTGGTGGTGAGGATGTGGGTGAGCGCGGCGGCGCCCGCCGCGACGCGCACGGTCCGGCCGACCGGCCCGGCGTCCCGTCCGAGCACGAGGGCCCGGCTCCGGCGCGGCGCGCCCGCGACCGCCCTCCCGGCTCCCCCGGCCCGCCCGGTCCCCACGCGACGAGCCACCCCGTCGGACCCCGCACGGCGAGTGTCCCGTTCGGACCCCGCACGGACAGCCGCCCCATCGGACCCCGCACGACGAGTCACCCCGTCGGACCCCGCGCGGACAGCCGCCCCATCGGACCCCGCGCGGCGAGTCGCCCGGTCGGTCCCGGGTGTGCCCGCCGCGCTCACAGCTCCACCCGGACGCCGTAGCGGCGCAGCCAGTCGTTCAGGCCGAGCAGCATCTCGACGTTGGCCCGGGCGACCCAGGCGCGCATGCCACTGTCCAGGACGGACGGGTCGTCGATGAGGGCGCGGACACCGGCGGTGTCGGCGAGCGGCGCGGCCGGGGCGGCGGGGTCGGCGAGCAGGGCCGCCATGCCCTCGCACAGGGCGTGGCCGTAGGCCGGGTCCTGGGTGACGGGGTAGGGGCTCTTGGCGCGGTTGACGACGTCGTCGGGGAGCAGGTCGGCGACGGCGGCGCGCAGCAGGGACTTCTCGCGGCCGTCGAAGCTCTTCAGCGACCACGGCACGTTGTAGGCGTAGTTGACCAGGCGCCAGTCGCAGAACGGCATGCGGGTGCCGAGACCGGCCGCCGAGCCGAGCGACTCGTCGTGGCTGAGCAGGGTCTCCAGCCAGCGGGTGAGGTGGAAGTAGGTGATCTCCCGCATGCGCAGGGTCTGGCCGCTCTCGCCGTCCAGCCGCGGCACCTCGGCCATGCTGGTCGCGTAGGCGTCGGCGCAGTAGCCGTTGAGGTCGAGCTTGCCGAGCAGGTCGGGGGCGAGCAGGTCGCCGCCCAGGCCGTGCTTGCCGCCGCCGAAGCGGGCCATGGCGACCCAGGGCAGGGTGGGGGCCTCGACGAGTTCCTTGTTGTGCACCCAGGCGAAGCCGCCGAAGACGGCGTCCGCGATCTCGCCGAGCAGCACCGAGCCGACGTGCTCGCGCACCGCCCGGCACAGCAGGTGCAGCGAGGTGTTCATGTTGCCGAGCGGGCTGGGCACGTCCTTGGCCCGCAGTACGGCGGCGCGCACCGCCGGGTCGATGATGTCGGCGGTGTCCAGCACCAGGTCGGTGTGCTCGGTGCCCAGGTGCCGGACGACGGACTGCACGAAGGGCGCGTCGGGGCTGCCCCAGATCTCGTCCTGCTTGAACTCCTCGGCGGCGCCGAAGGAGACGGTGAAGGTGCGGACGGTGCCGCCGCCGCGCTCGGCGAGCGCCTGGTGGGCCAGCGCGGTGACGGCGCTGGAGTCGATGCCGCCGGACAGCAGGATGCCGGGGACGGCCCCGGTGCCCAGGCTGCGCCGGACGGAGGCGCCGAGCAGCTCGCGGATCCGGGCGATGGTCTCCGCCTGATCGTCGGTGTGCTCCTGGGCGGTCAGCTGCCAGTACCGGTGGCTGGTGCGGCCGCCACGGGAAAAGCGCAGCACATGGCCGGGCGGCACCTGGGCGAAGCCCTTGAGGATGCCGTGGCCGGAGGTGCCGGCGTAGGAGAACAGCTCGCGCAGACCGTCCGCGTCGATGACCGGCTCGACGGCGGGGTGGGCGAGGATCGCCTTGCGCTCGGAGCCGAACAGCACGCCGGAGGCCAGCGGGTAGTAGTAGAGCGGCTGGTTGCCCAGCCGGTCGCGGGCCAGCACCAGCTCCTGGTCGCGCTCGGACCAGATCGCGACGGCGAAGGCGCCGTCGAGGTGCTCGGCGAACCGCTCGCCCCAGCGCAGATAGGCGCGGCCGACGAGTTCGGCCTGGGTGACGGGCCGGCCGGTCACCCCGAGGTCGGCGCGCAGGGCCTCGGCGTCGTACAGGGTGCCGGTGACGGCGGCGGCGAGCACCGTGCGCCCGCCCTCCTCCAGCACCCACGGCTGGCGCGGGGCGCCGGTGCCGTCCGCGTCGGACCAGCGGGCGCCGACGGCGGCGTGCTCGGCGAGCCACAGCTTCTCCCCGTCGGGGCCGCGCTGGGCGAGGGAGGCGGTCATGGCGAGCAGCGTGGGCCGCTCGCGCCGCAGATCCCGTTCGTGGTCGATCCATCCTGCGATTCCGGACACGGCGTGGGGCTCCTCTCGGTAAGGGAGCCACAGGCTGGCCGCGGCACCTCAAGTTTGACTGGACGGCCTCTCCAGCAGTCGTGCGGACGATGCTCCACGGACGGGATCCGGGCGACCGGGTCCGGCCGTCCGTACCGAAGGGAGTGTGGCTGTGGGCAAGGAGCCCGAGGAACTTCTGGAGCGGTCCGAGGAGTCGGCGGACGTTCTGATCGTGGGCGGCGGGATCACCGGACTGAGCTGTGCGCTGTTCCTGCGGCACCACGGGGTGCGGTGCGTGCTGGTGGAGCGGCACGCGTCGACCTCCGTCCACCCCCGGGCGTGGGGGTGGTACCCGCGGACGCTGGAGCTGTTCCGGTCCGTCGGGGTGGAGGAGCCGGTGCTGCGGGCCGCCGCCGGCTACGCGGAGCACCGCCGCCAGGCGACCGTGGAGTCGCTGGCGGGCCGTGAGCTGAAGGCGACCATGCTGCCGGAGCCGGGCGATCTGAGCGCCGTGACGCCGTCCCGGCAGATCGCGCTGGGCCAGGACGTCATGGAGCCGATCGTCCGCGAGGCCGCCGACCGGGCCGGGGCGGTGCTGCGCTACGGCACCGAACTGACCTCGTTCGAGCGGCCGGAGGGCGTGGACGGCCCGGTCGTCGCCACGACGAAGGACCGGGACACCGGCGAGGAGCGGCGGATCCGCGCCCGCTGGCTGGTCGCCGCCGACGGCGGGCGCAGCCCGGTGCGGGAGACGCTGGGGATCCGCCGGGTCGGCCGCGGCACCCTCCAGCACCAGGTGAGCATCCTCTTCCGCGCGGATCTGCGCGGGCCGCTGGCCGGGCGCCGGTTCTCCATCTGCCAGATCGAGAACGCGGACATGAGCGGCGCGGTGCTGGGCCACGACGACACGCTGGGGCGCGGCACCCTCATCCTCCAGTACCGCCCCGAACAGGGCGAGGCGCCGGAGGACTTCGACACCGAGCGCAGTGTGCGGCTGGTGCGTTCGGCGATCGGCGACCCGGACGCGGAGGTGGAGATCATCGGCGTCCTGCCGTGGGAGCTGGCCGCGCTGTCCGCGGAGCGGTTCCGGGACGGCTCGGTGTTCCTGGTCGGGGACTCCGCGCACGTCATCCCGCCGATCGGCGGCTACGGCGCCAACACCGGCGTACACGACGCCCACAACCTGGCCTGGAAGCTCGCCGCGGTGCTGAACGGCGAGGCGGGCGAGGGGCTGCTCGACACCTACGACGCGGAGCGCAGGCCGGTCGCCGAGGCGACCATCGAGCAGGCCCAGCTGCGGCTGCTGGTGCGCTCCGGGCGGGCCGGCGAGGAGCAGCGCCGGGCCACCGTGGACGTGCTCGCGGTGATGCTCGGGCACGGCTACCCGACCGCCGCCGAGCCGGGCACGAGCCTGGCCCGGTTCCGGGAGCCGGCGGAGCTGACCGGCGAGCCCGGCACCCGCGCCCCGCACGTTCCGGTGGAGCTGCGCGAGGGGGACGAGGCCCGTCCCGGTTCCCTGCTGGACCTGTACGGCTCGTCGCTGGTGCTGCTCTGCGGTGCCGAGGGCTCGCCGTGGCGGCGGGCCGGCGAGGACGCCGCGCGGCGCGTCGGGGCACGGCTGCGCACGGTGGCGTTCGGCACGGCGGTCCGGGACCTGTCGGAAGAGGGCTGGCACGCGCGGTACGGGGTAACGGCCGACGGTGCCGTGCTGGTGCGCCCCGACGGGTTCGTCGCCTGGCGCTCGGCCGGCGCCCCGGCGGACGGCGCCGCCGCGCTGGAGGCGGCCCTGCGGCGCACGCTGGCGCGGGACTGAGCACGCGGAAGGGGCCGCCGTCCGGGAGGACGGCGGCCCCTTCTTTCTTTTTCCTTCTTTGCCGCGGGGAGGAGCGGCGTTACGACACGCGGAAGTTGGCCATCATCGCCATGTCCTCGTGCTCGAGGTTGTGGCAGTGGAAGACGAACTTGCCGGTGTAGTCGTCGAAGCGGACGAGCAGGCTGAGCTTCTCGTTGGGCATCATGCGCGCGGTGTCCTTCCAGCCCACGTCCTCGGGGTTGAGCGTGGTGGAGCCGCCGCGCCTGTACACCTGGAAGGGCGACAGATGCAGGTGGATGGGGTGGTGGGTGGTGGAGCTGAACTCCCAGATCTCGATCTCGCCGCGCCTGACGTCGGCCCAGCTGCGGTCGGTGGAGAACGGATAACCGTTGATCTTGTAGACGTAGTGCCCGTTCTCCTGGTTGCGGGCGAGGGTGAAGGACCGGGTGCGGACCGCCTTGGCCGGGTCGAGCCGCTCGACGGTCGACAGCGTCGCCGGCACGGAGGTGCTGTCGGTGATCTTGTCCCCGACGACGAACTGCATGATGTCGGCGGTGGAGCCGGAACCGAGGCTGTTCTTCACGGTGACCTTCGTGCCGGGGGCGTACAGGCCGAAGTTCACGACCACGTCGAACCGCTCGCCCGGCACCATGTAGATCGAGTCCATCTCCTGCGGCTTGGCGAGCAGTCCGCCGTCGCTGCCGATCAGGGTGAAGGGCTCGCCCGACGGGGGCTCCGGGTCCAGCTTGATCCGGTAGCGGCGGGCGTTCGAGGCGTTGAGCAGCCGCAGCCGGTGCCGGGCGCCCGGCACCTCGAGACGCGGCCAGGGCACCCCGTTGACCAGGATGACGTCGCCGGTCATGCCGTTGTGCGCGTCGCCGGTGACACCGGGGGTGGTCTTCAGGGTCGGGTCGATGGACGGGTAGGCCAGCGCGCCGTTGGAGTCGAACGCCCGGTCCATGATCATCACAGGGATGTCGCGGTCGCCCTTGGGCAGCGGCAGCGCGTCCTCCTCGTCGTCGTGGACGAGGTACATGCCGGCGAGCCCGCGCCAGACCTGCGGCCCGGTGAAGTCCATCCGGTGGTCGTGGTACCAGAGCGTGGCCGCCCGCTGGGCGTTCGGATACGTGTAGTTCCGGGTGCCCTCCGCGGTCGTGCCCTCCATCGCCACCCCGGAGTGGTGCTGGTGGGCCGACGCCGTCCAGCCGGAGGTGGGCAGCAGCAGGTCGGTCGGGTAACCGTCGCTCTCCGCCGGCGTCTTGCCGCCGTGCAGGTGGGTGACGATCGGCACCGGCAGGTCGTTGCGGGTCCGCACGACCGCCGTACGGCCCTTGCGGACCTTGAAGGTGGGGCCGGGGAACGTGCCGTTGTAGCCGAAGATCTCGGTCTGCACACCGGGCAGGATCTGCACCTTGGTGGCGTACGCCCGGACGTCGAAGTAGTCCGTCGTGCCCTCGGACGACGTCGGCGTGATGACCGGCGGCCGTTTGAAGGCGAGGCTGAAGGCGGCCGGAATCGGCACGTCCCCGGACTCTATGACGCCCTCGTCGCCGCCGCCGTTGTTGCAGCCGGCGGCGAACGGGAGGATCAGTCCGGTGGAGGTGGCGCCGACGGCACCCAGGAAACGGCGTCGTGAAAGAGACATGTGCCTTCCTAGTCGATGACGATGAGCGAGCGGTCCAGCGTGGTCAGGAGCCGGTTGCCGCCGGGCTCGACGACAAAGGGGTCCTCTATATGGACGCCGCCGAGGCCGAACTCGTAGTACGGCGTCTCGGAATTGACGACGGTTCCCTCCTCGATCACGTCCCCGTTGCCGGGAGTGAGGAGGACCGGCTCGTAGATCTCCGCGCCGATGCCGTGACCCACGTGGTGCCTGCGGTAGTGCGGCACCCCGGCTTCGCGGACCGCCTCCACGGTGCGGTCGAACAGCTCGCCGCCCGTCATGCCGGGCTTGGCGGACTCCAGTGCGGCCTGCTCTCCGGCCAGCATCGCCGCGTAGGTCGCGGTGAGCCGGGGCGAGGGCGGGCCGAAGCTGGCGGTCCGCGCGATGTCGGACCAGTACCCGCGCCGGGTGCAGCCCACGTCGAACCAGATCGAGTCGCCGCGGCGCAGCGGGGTGTCCGACGGCCGGGTCTGACCCAGCACCCCGTCCCGGCCGAACTTGATCAGCGTGAACCGCGGACGGCCGCCCCCGCGGGCGACGGCGGTCTCAAACTCCCGCACCATGTCCTGCTCGGTGACGCCCTCGGCGGCGATGCCCAGGGCGGCCCGGATCCCGGACTCGGCGAGGGCGGCGGCCTCGGCGAGCCGGTGCACCTCCGCCTCGGTCTTGACCTTGCGGACCTGCTGGAGCACGGCCGCGGCGGGGCGCACCGCGGCGGCCGGCAGGGCCTCGGCGAGCCGGTCGAGGAAGCCGAGCGGGGCGGCGTTCTCGTCCACGCCGATCCGGGCCTTCGCCAGCCCGGCCTCGGTGAGGATCCGCACCAGCGCGGCCAGGGCGTCCGGCGCGGGCGGGGCGTCCACCCCGACCTCCCGGAACCGCTGCTCGCGCGGGGTGAGTTCCAGCCCCTCCGGCAGCACCCGGTGGAAGGTCCCGTAGGCGACGACGCCGCTGAGCGCGGTGGTGGCGTCCAGGAACTGGTCCACGTCGCCGCGCGAGCTGGCGAAGTACGGGGCGTCCGGGCGGTCCCGGGTCACCACGGCCAGGGCGCGGCTGCTGTACGGGTGGTTCTGGCCGCCGACGCTGGAGATCCCCGTCAGGTAGAGGACGTTCTCCGCCGAGGTGGCGACCAGGGCGTCCAGGCCCGCCTCGTCCAGGTGGCGGGCCAGGCGCCGGGCGCGCGACGCGTCGGCGGTCACAGCGCGAGCCTCACCCGGTAGTGGTCCAGCCACAGGTTCAGCTGGAGCATCAGCTCGACGTCGGCGCGGGCCATCCGGTCCTTGGTGAGCCGCTCCAGGCTCGCCGCGACCGCTCCGGCCGCCTCCACGTCCATGATCTGCCGCACCGGCGCGTCCGGGTCGGCGAGCACCGCCTTCATCGCCCGCTGAAGACCGGCCGGGTAGTCGGGGTGGTTCGAGACCGGGGACGCGCTGCGGTGCCGGTTGAGCACCGACTCGGGCAGCAGGTCGGCGACGGCCGCGCGCAGGACGCCCTTCTCGATGCCGCGCCGGTTGTGCATCTCGTTGGGGATGTTGTACGCGTACTGGACCAGCTCGGGGTGGTTGATCGGCGTCCGCAGCTGGAGGCCGGCCGCCGAGTAGGAGCCCGCGTCGATGCCGAAGCGGGTGTTCATCAGGTAGGCGACGCGCCGCATGTGGCGCTGCCACTCGTCCTCCTCGGGCAGGTACTCGACCTCGGCGACCGCGGTCGCGTACACGTCGCGGTAGTACGTCGGGAAGTCGAGCGCGGCGAGCGCGTCCGCGTTGAACAGGCCGGTGCCGAAACCGTTGGCGGCGCCGAACTTCTGGGCGAGCGCCACCCACGGGAAGGTGCCGGACAGCACCAGGTCCTTGTGCGTGAACCAGGTCGCGCCCTGGAAGTACTTGTCGCCGCCGTACCCGGCGAAGACCACCTTGCAGCCCTCCTGCGCGGCGCGCTGCACCGTCAGGTACTGGGCGGTGTCCATGTCGTACTGGCGGGTGGGGAAGTCCTTCGACTTCAGCATCCCGACCCGGACGATCGGGTCGAGGATGTCCCCGGTCTCCAGCTCCACCAGGGTGTGGTCGGCGCCGATGTGCTGGGCGACCTCGGTGGCGAACGGTGTGTCGTGCGTGCTGCGCATGACGTCGGCGCGGAACTCGCTGCTGCGGAACTCGATGGTGAACGCGCGCAGGCTGCCGCTCTGCGAACGGGCCAGCGAGTCCGCGGCGAGGCCCGCGACGGCGGAGGAGTCCGCGCCGCCGGACAGCATCACCAGCATCTGCGCGGGGTCCTCGGTCAGGTTCTCCTCGACACTGCGCGCCAGGATCTCGCGCACGGTGGCGACGGTCGTGTCGTAGTCGTCGGTGTGCGGCTGGGTGCTGATGCCCCAGTACTTGCTGCGCTTGAGGCCGTCGCGGCCCCAGCGGGCGATCTCGGCGGCGCCGATCCGGTCGAAGCCGGAGAAGATGCCGCCGTGCGGCAGCGCCTGGGACACCGCCTCGCGCAGCCCGGCCGCGTCGACGACCGGGTCCACCTCGGGGTGGGCGAGCAGTACCTTGCGCTCGGAGCCGAACACCATGCCGGTGGCGGTGCGGGTCCAGTACAGCGGCTGGCCGCCGAGGTGGTCGCGGGCGAGGACCATCTCCTCGGTACGGCCGTCCCAGATCGCCACCGCCCAGGCGCCGGTGAGCCGGGGCAGGAAACCGGCGCCCCACTCCCGGTAGGCGTGCGCGACCAGGGCCGTCGGCCCGTCCGACGCCGGCACCCGCACCCCGGCCGCCGCCAGGTCGGCGCGCACGGCCTCGGTGCCGGTCGGCCAGCCGGTGACACAGGCCACGATGTCGTGCTCGCCCGCCGGCAGCACGTACGGCTGCTCGTCCCTCACCCCGTCGAGATGCAGCAGCCGGGCCCCGAGCGCGGCGTGCTCGCCGGTCCACACCGCCTCCCCGTCCGGCCCGCGTTGCGCCAGCGTGGACGCCATCGCCGTGACGACCGGCCGATGCCTGCGCAGGTCCCTTTCGAAGTCGATCCAGCCAACGAGCCCGGACACGGCGTCACCTCTCGTCCCACATCTGTCGGTACGTCTGTGAAGGTCACCGGCAGCATCCGCGCGCACGGTCGCGCCCCGGACGCACCCCGCTAGAGCCGCGGTCGACACCGCAGGCCGCGCGGCCGGTCGTCGAACGATCCTCGAGCCGTCCTCCGCGGTTCCTGCGGACAGTGGCGGCGACGTGAGTCAAGACCTCGAGGAGGCGTACGTGACCACCCAACCGACCGTGCCGCGGAGCTCCTGGCTCGCGCTCGGCGCGGTCCTGCTCGCAGGATTCCTGCACACCTTCGACGTGACGGTGGTGAGCATCGCCGCGCCGTCGATCCAGGACGGACTCGGCGCGTCCGACGCGGCCGTGCAGTGGCTGCTGGCCGGCTACAGCCTCGCCTTCGCGCTGCTGCTGGTCACCGCGGGCCGCCTGGGCGACGCGTACGGCCGCCGGCCCCTCGTCCTGTGGGGCATCGTGGCGTTCACCCTGGCCTCGGCCCTGTGCGCGGCGGCGCCGAACGCCGCGGTGCTGATCGCGGCCCGCGTGCTCCAGGGCCTCTCCGCCGCCCTGCTGGCCCCGCAGATCGCCCCCGTGATCATCCTGCTGTTCCCCAAGGAGCGGCGCGGACCGGCGTTCGGGGTGCAGGCCGCGGTGATCGCCGCGGCCACCTGCGGCGGGCCCGTGCTCGGCGGACTGCTCGCCCACGCCGACTTGTTCGGCCTCGGCTGGCGGGCCGTGTTCCTGGTCAACCTGCCCGTGGGGGCGGTCGCCCTGGTGATGGCCGCGCGCTGGCTGCCCGCCGAGCGGGCGGAGCGTGCGCCCCGCCTGGACCTGGTGGGCGTGGCGGTGGCGACGGCGGGCCTGCTCCTGCTGCTGGTCCCCCTGGTCCAGGGCCGGGAGACGGGCCACCCGCTGCTGCTGATGCCGCTGGCAGCGCTCGGTGTCGGGGTGCTGGCCCTCTTGGCCCCGCTCCAGCGCCGGGCCGAACGCGCCGGCCGCACCCCACTCCTCGCCCCGGGCCTCTTCCGCGGTCGTGCCTTCCCGGCGGGCGCGGCGGTGAACTTCCTCGTGCTGGGCGCGGTGGCGTCCTTCTTCCTGGTCTACGTGGTCCACCTCCAGGACGGACTCGGCTACAGCGCGAAGGAGGCGGGCTTCACCCTGCTGCCCTTCGCCCTGTCGGCGGCGGTGGCCTCCGGCGCATCGGTCCCGCTGACCGGGCGCCTGGGGCGGCCCATGCTGGAGTGCGGGGCGGTGCTGATGGTGCTCGGCACCGCCGTTCTGCTCTGGCAGAGCCTGGACCGCGGGCTCGGCCTGCGCCCTCTGCACATCCTCCCCGGCCTTGTCCTGTGCGGCGCGGGGATGGGCCTGCTGAGCCCTCCGCTGTACAACCTCACGCTCTCCGCGATGCCCCACGGCGGCATCGGCTCGGCGAGCGGGGTCTTCTCGACCTTCGGTCAGATCGGCAACGCGTTCGGCGTGGCCCTCGTGGGCTCGGTGTTCTACGGCCTGGCAGCGAACGCAACGGACTCCGTCCGGGCGGTGTCCTGGGCCCTGGCCTGCCAGCTGGTGATGTACGTCCTGGCTCTGACGCTGCTCCGTGCAGGCCTCCCCCGCCCGACCCGCCCCACCGAGGCCCCCGTCCCCCGCGCCCCGGTGCGCGAACACCAGCCGCACTGAGCCTCCGGCTCCTGCCTCGCCCCTGGCCGTCGTCCTTCGGCCGGGGGCGAAGTGGTGGACTGGGGCCGGCTGCGGGGTGCGGGCCGGTGGGGGTTGGTCGCGCAGTTCCCCGCGCCCCTTTAGGTGGGTCCACTGGTCCCAGCTCAAAAGGGGCGCGGGGAACTGCGCGACCAGCCACAGACGACCCGCAGCCCGCAACGCACCCACACCCCTACGGCGCTCTTCGCACCGCAAAGGGCGCCCCCGCGGAGAAGCCTCCGCGGGGGCGCCCTGGGAGCGCGTGAACCGGTGTCAGGCGGGAGCGATCTCGCGGATCACCTCGGTGACATACATCGCCCCACCCTTGCGGTACGGCTTGAGCTTGAGGCGATGAGTGAGGTGCCGCTCGGTCACCTCGAACGAGCGAAAGCTCGCCTCGGAGGTCCAGTCACTGAGCACCCAGTACACGCCCTCCTCCTCCGTGTCCCGGACCAGCGTCTGGCCGAGGTTGTCCGGTTCCCGGGAGATCGACTCCCCCACTTCCCGCCAGGTCCGTTCGAAGTCCATGGCCATCTCCGGGAAGATCTCCATGCGGAGGATCACCCTGTGCGTCACCGTTCTCCGTCCCTTCCGTCGTCGGTCGTGCCGTTGCGCGCGAGCAGCCGTGACACCACCGCGCGCAGCGTGTTGCGGGCGAAGACCGGCGCGTCCGCGCAGCGCCAGGCGACGACCCCGTCGGGCCGTACCAGGACCGCGCCCTGCGCCGTCACGCCGTACCGCTCCGGCCACCGGTCGTCGACGTCGGTCAGCTCCGCCCCGATGCCGTACACCTCCAGCGGCACGCCCAGTTCGTGCGAGACGGCCGGGGCCGCCTCCCGCCAGGCCCGGTTGTCGGGGCCGGTGAGCAGCACCGGGCGGGAGCCGAACAGGTCCAGCACAGACAGTTCCGCGCCGCCGCGGCGCAGCCGCAGGTGCGGGGCCCGGCTGCCGGGGCGGCCGTCGTTCTCGGCGGACCAGACGCCGTAGCCGGGCAGGATGCCGTCCTCCCAGGAGGTCACGGCCGAGGAGCGGTACCGCCAGGACAGCCAGACGAGGGCGTCCTCGACGATGCCGGGATGCACCGGCGGCCGCTCCCCGGGCTCGTCGACGAGCCGCGGCCGGTCCTTGGAGCGCAGGACGGCCTGCTCGACGGTGGCCCGGCTGATCGGCCGGCGCTCCTCGTCGTAGCTGTCGAGCAGTTCGGGACCGGCCCAGCCGTCGAGGACGGCGGCGAGCTTCCAGGCCAGGTTGTGCGCGTCCTGAATGCCGGTGCTGGAGCCGAAGCCGCCGCTGGGCGGCATGACGTGCGCGGCGTCCCCGACCAGGAAGACCCGCCCGTCGCGGAACCGGTCCGCGGTCCTGGCGGCGCCCTCCCAGGGGGAGACGGACAGGATGCGGGGGTCGAGGTCCGGTACGCCCGTGGCCGCCCGGACCAGGTCGGCGCAGCGCTCCTCGGTGAAGGACTCGAAATCCGTCGCGGCGGGGTCGTACGCGATGTGCAGCAGCCAGTCGGTGGCGTTGTCCAGCGGCATCAGGGCGCCGCGCACCTGCTCGTTGAACGTGTAGCACATCAGGAACCGGCGGCCGGCGAGCTGCTCGGTGAGGTCGGCCCGGAAGTGCACGTTGACGTAGTGGCCGAGCAGTTCGCCGTCGAAGGGGATGCCGAGCGCGGCCCGGACCCCGCTGTGCGCACCGTCGGCGGCGACCAGGTAGCGGGACTTGATCGTGCGTTCGGCGCCGGTGACCCGGTCCCGGACCCGGGCGGTGATCTCCTCGCCCGCGGGGCCGTCCTGGGTGAAGGAGAGCAGCTCGGTGTGGAAGCGCAGGGCGACGCCGAGCCGTTCGGCCCGGCCGCGCAGCACGTCCTCCAGCTCCCCCTGGTGGCACAGACACCAGCCGGTCGGGGACAGCGTGCCCACGTCGGCGCCGACGTCCATGACGTACTTCTCGTCGAGAGCGCCGAGTTCGGGACCGGCCAGCGAACGCGCGGCGATCACCCCGGAGTTGCCGGCGAGCAGCCGGGCCGAGGGCATGGCCCGGATCTCCTCCTCGACGCCGGCGGCCCGCATCAGCTCCATCGCCCGCGGATGGACGCCGCGGGCGCGCGGGTGGCCGGAGAGTTCGGGCTGCCGCTCGATCAGCAGGCAGTCCACGCCCTGCTGGGCGAGGAAGACGGCGGTCGAGAGTCCTGCGAGTCCCCCGCCGACCACCAGGACATCGGTGTTCCGGAGCGTGCTCCGGGTGGTACTCAGCACAGTGTCACCCTCCTTGCTCGGGCCGGTGTTCGACGAGGACGGACGCGTCCTTGTCCCCGTCACCGGCGGCCAGTACCTGGGCGAACCGCTCCCGCACCGTGCCCAGCACGGGCATGGCGGTGCCGAGTTCGGCGGCCGCCTCCATGGCGATCCGGATGTCCTTCTCCATCAGCTCGGAGCGGAAGAAGGCCGGCTCGTAGGTGCGCTTGAGCATCAGTTCGGCGCGGAACCGCATCACCAGGGAGCTGAAGCCGCTCGCCGAGACGACGCCGATCAGCTGGTCGCGGTCCAGTCCGGCGGCGGTGCCGTAGTCGACGGCCTCGGCGAGCGCGGCGACCTGGGCGCCCAGCAGCAGGTTGAGGATCAGCTTCATGCTCGCGGCGGTGCCGGGGGCGCCCAGGTGGACGACCTCGGTGCCGATGGCCTCCAGGACGGGGCGCGCCTCGTAGAGGTCCTCCGACGCTCCGGAGACGAACACCCGCAGCTCGCCCTTGCGGGCCTGGAGCGGGTTGCCGACGACGCAGGCCTCGACCCGGCGCAGGCCCTTGGCCGCCAGCCGGGCGGCGGCCTCGCGGGCGTAGCCGGGGGACACGGTGGAGGTGTCCACGATGACCGTGCCGGGGGCGAGGACGGGGACGATCCGGCCGAAGAGGATCTCCTCGACGGCCGCCTCGTCGCTGAGGCTGAGCATGACGAGCTGGTGTCCGGCCGCCGCGCGCTCCGGGGCGTCGGCGAGCCGGGCGCCGGCCTCGACGAGCGGGGCGGCCTTGGCCGCGGTCCGGTTGAAGACGGTCAGGGTGTGGCCGGTGTCCAGCAGCCGCCGGGCCATGCCGCCGCCCATGTTGCCGAGGCCGATGAACGCCAACTGGCGGTTTGCCATGGTGAGTTCTCTTCTCTCTGGTCTCAAGGAGGTGCTTGTCGGGGGCGTGGGGGTGAGGGCGCGCGGCAGCGGGGTGCTCAGTACGCCGCGTCGACCTCGTAGACGGCGAACGGGGCGCCGGTGCGGTCGTCGCGGAAGGGCCGCAGCGGCGCGGTGTCCTGGCGGTGGTCCGCGCCGGCCTCCCAGGCGCGGAAGGCCTCCAGGGACTCCCAGCGGCTCAGCACGGCGAGCGCGGTGGGGTCGTGGGGGCTGCGCAGCAGCTCGTTGCCGAGCATGCCGGGCGCCCCCGCGAGCCGTTCGCTCACCTGGTGGTACGCGGCGCGGACGGCGGCGAGCTGCTCCTCGTCGTACGCGGCCTGGTAGACCACGACCCGCACCTCGCCGCCGCCCGCGCCGCCCTCACCGGGCACCGGCGGCCGCCTTGCCCTCGATGCCGTGCAGCACCTCCATGACGTGGAAGGTGCCGCCCTTGCGGAACGGGTGGAGGGTGGCCCGGTGCTCCAGGTGGGCCGGGCTCTCCTCGAACTCGCGGAACCGCGGCTCGTCCACCCAGTCGCTGACGATGACGTACGTGCTGCCGTCGGTGCCCTCCTCGCGGGACAGCGACTGCCCGAGGTTGGCCGGGTGGCCGGTGACCGCCTCGGTCCCCTCCAGCCAGGCCTTCTCGAAGTCGGCCTCCTTGCCCGGCTCGATCTCCATGCGCAGCATCACCCGGAAGGCCATCAGGAGATCCCCCCGTCGACGCCGATGGTGTTGCCGGTGACGTACCGGGACAGGTCGCTGGCCAGCCACAGGATGGCGCCCGCGACCTCGTCGGGGGTGCCGAGCCGGCCCAGGGCGGTCTTGGCGCCGTAGCGCTCGGCCATGAGGCGCTGCTGCTCCTCGGGCATGGCGTGGAAGTTCTCGGTCTCGATGACGCCGAGCGCGACCACGTTGAAGCGAATGCCCTGGGGGCCGAACTCCTTGGCCAGCGACCGGTTGAGGCCGACCAGGGCGGCCTTGGTCGTGGTGTAGTGGGCGCGCAGCGGTATGCCGGCCTCGACGGCGCGGGAGCCGATGGACACCACCGAGGAGCCCTCGCCGAGCAGCGGCAGGGCGTGCTGGATGACGAGGTGGGCGCCGGTGACGTTGGTGGCCAGGATGCGCTGCCACTCCTCCAGCGGGAGTTCGGCGTACGGGATGTGGCTGATCGCGCCGGCGTTGTTGACGAGCAGGTCGAGGCGGTCGCCGTGCAGCTCGCGCACCTTGCCCAGCAGCGCCGCGATCTCCTCGGGCTGGGACAGGTCGGCGCGCAGCACGTGGTGGTCGCCGCCGGTTTCCTTCAGTTCCCGCTCCAGCGAGGCGACGTACTCGCTGTCGCGCTGGTAGCAGGTGACGACGTCGACGCCGGCCCGGGCGAGGGCCAGCACGACGCCCCGGCCGACACCTCGGGTGCCGCCGGTGACCAGGGCTTTCTTGCCCTTGAGGCCGAGATCCATGGGGGTTCCTCCGTAAGTCGTGCGAAGGGTCAGAGCAGGAAGCCGAGCGCGGCGCAGTTGGCGACGAGCGCGATGATGGTGAGCACGCTGCGCCGCTGGTTCCACGCGCCCCACTCGCGGCGCGGGTCGCGGAAGTCCTTCGGCAGGTTGTCCGGGTCGATGGTCCGCATCCACCGGTTGACCGGCGCGTTCTTGGTGACCGAGATCAGCGCGGTGGCCGCGGCGAGCACCCCGGCGACCGCGAACAGGGTGCGCGCCGCGGTGCCGGACGCGCCGGCCGCCAGCACCGCGTCGAGGACGACGGTGGCCATCAGGCAGATCGGCATCGCCGGGTCGTAGCGCTGCCCGAAGAACGCGTGGGCGTGCACATAGCGGTCGGTGGGCAGCGAGGCGAGGTAGGGGAAGCCGCCGAGCTGGGTGCCGAAGAGGACCCCGGCGGCCAGGCCGTTGCAGAGCAGGAGCAGGGGGGCGAGAAGGTTCAGCACCGGGGGCTCCTCAGCGGGTGAGCACGCGCGCCGCGGCCTCGACCCGCTCCTTGATGAGCGCCATCTGCACCTTGGTGTTGATGTTGAGGTGCTCGGTCATCGCGTCGTCGGTCGCGGGCGCCTCGGGCTTCATGTGGAAGTCCTGGACCCAGCGCATGCGCACGCCGCCGCCGGGCTCCTCGGTGTACTCCCAGTAGATGTTCATGAACTCGAAGGGGCCGGTCTCCACGCGCTCGGCGCGCACCGTGCGGGTGGCCGGGTCGCTGGTCCGCTTCGAGACCCAGCTCCAGACGTTGCCGTCCTCGTCCGGGTGCATGGTGAGCCGGAAGACGACGGTGTCGCCGTCCCGCTCCAGCACGTCGGCGGAGGCGTACTCGCTGAACAGGTGGGGCCAGTTGGGGACGTCGTTGGTCATCTCCCAGACGACGTCCATGGGGGCGTCGATGACGATGTGGTTGTCGGTGTGTCCGGCCATGACAACTCCTCGGTACGGAATCGTTCGGACGATCGAAAGTCGGGATCGGACGGGTCAGCGGCCCAGCACCAGGGCCGAGGCGAAACCGCCGTGGCCGCGGGCCAGCACCAGCGCGTGCCGCAGCGGCAGCTCGCGCGGGGCGCCGGTGACCAGGTCGACGGCCAGGCCGGGGGCGATCTCGCGGATGTGCGCGGTGTGCGGGATCACGCCCTCGCGCAGCGCGAGCAGCGCGGTGGCCACGTCGAGCGGCGCGCCGCCGCCGTACAGCCGGCCGGTGAGCGTCTTCGGCGCGGTGACCGGGACGCCGTACGGCCCGAAGACGGCGGCGATGGCCTCCGCCTCGTCGCGGTCGTCCGCCGGGACGCCGGAGGCGTCGGCGAAGACGACGTCGATGTCGGACGGGGCGAGTCCGGCGTCGGCGAGGGCCTGTTCGGCGGTACGGCGCAGGGCGCGCGGGCGGCCGGACTCGGGGGCCGGGTCGAACCCGGCGGCGTAGCCGAGGACCCGGCCGTAGCCGGTGCCCGCGCCGCGCTCGGCGGCCTGCTCCGCGCTCTCCACGACGAGGATCGCCCCGCCCTCCCCGGGCAGATGCCCGGAGGCCTCGGCGTCGAAGGGCAGGTAGGCCCGCTCCGGGTCCTGCACGGTGGACAGCCGGCCGGTGCTGAGCTGCGCGGTCAGGCCGTACGGGCACAGCGAGGCGTCGGTGCCGCCGGTGACGACCAGCCGGGAGCCCCGGCGGACCAGCCGCCTGGCCTGGCCGATGGCGTCGAGGCCGCCGGCCTGCTCGCAGGCGAGCACCCCGCACGGGCCGCGCATCTTGTGCCGGATGGACAGCTGGCCGGTGGTGGCCGCGTAGAACCAGGCGATGGACTGGTAGGCGCCCACCCAGCTGGGGTCGTTCTGGTAGAGGGCGGTCATCTCCTTCTGGCCGAACTCCGTGCCGCCGGAGGACGAGGAGGTCACGACGGCCATCTCGTACTCGGGGATGGCCGCGATGTCCGCGCCGGAGTCGGTCAGCGCGGCCTCGCCGGCGGCCAGCGCGAGATGCGTCCAGTGGTCGGTCTGCGCGATCAGCCGGCCCGGCACGCTCTCGGTGGCGTCGAAGCCCGGCACCTGCCCGGCGTACCGCACCGGGTACGGCGTCGGGTCGAACCGTTCGATGCGTCCGATGGCCGACTTGCCGGCCAGCACCGAGGACCAGTGGGCCTCGACGCCGATGCCGGTGGGCGCGCAGATCCCCAGTCCCGTGATGACGGGAGCGGTCGATGCGCTCATGGTCACTCCCCCCTTCCCGCGGCGGCGGCCGCGGTCCCGGGCCGGGCCAGCACCATCGCGCTCTGGAAGCCGCCGAAGCCGCTGCCGACGGAGAGCACCACGTCCATGGCGTGCTCCCGGGCGGTGACCGGCACATAGTCCAGGTCGCAGAGCGGGTCCTTCGTGGTCAGGTTGGCCGTGGGCGGCACCACCTGGCGGTCCAGCGCCAGCGCGCAGGCGGCCACCTCGATGGACCCGATCGCGCCGAGCGAGTGCCCGACCATCGACTTGATGGAGCTGACCGGGATGTCGTAGGCATGCTGTCCGAGACTGCGCTTGAAGGCGGCGGTCTCGTGGCGGTCGTTCTGCTTGGTGCCGGAGCCGTGCGCGTTGATGTAGTCGACGGCGGTCGGGTCCAGCCTCGCCTGGTCCAGCGCGACGGTGATGGCCTCCGCCATCTCCCGGCCGTCCGGCTTCAGTCCGGTCATGTGGTACGCGTTGCTGCGCCCCGCGAACCCGGCGATCTCGGCGTAGATACGAGCGCCCCGGGCCAGGGCCGCCTCGCGCTCCTCGACGACCATGACGGCGGCGCCCTCGCCGAGCACGAAGCCGTCGCGGTTGCCGTCGAAGGGGCGGGAGGCGTGCTCCGGGTCGGAGTTGTTCGGGGTGGTCGCCTTGATCGCGTCGAAGCAGGCGGAGGTGATCGGCGAGATCGGCGCGTCGGTGGCGCCGGCGATCACGACGTCGGCCGAGCCCTCCTCGATGAGCTGCACCGCGTGCCCGATGGAGTCCAGGCCGGAGGTGCAGCCGGTGGAGACCAGCGCGACCGGCCCCTCGGCGCCGGTCTCCCAGGCGACCTCGACGGCCAGGGTGGACGGCACCATGTAGCCGTACAGGTGCGGTACGCCGTACTCGTGGTCGACGAGCCACTTGCGGCCGCTGTCGGAGAGGGTGACGTACTCCTCCTCCAGGCCCATGGTGCAGCCGACGGCGCTGCCGAGGGAGACGCCGACCCGCTCGGGGGCGACGGCGGACAGCTCGATCCCGCTGTCCGCCACGGCCTCACGGGCGGAGACCACGGCGAACTGCGCGGCGCGGTCCATCCGCCGGACCTGACGCGGGGTCAGTCCGGCGGCGGCCGGGTCGAAGTCCACCTCGGCGGCGACCTGCGAGCGGAACGCCGCCGGATCGAACAGGGTGATCCGCCGGGTGGCCGTACGGCCCTCGGACAGCGTCCGCCAGAAGGCCTCCCGGCCCACCCCGCCCGGCACGACCGCGCCGATGCCGGTGATGACGGCACGTCGGGTCACCGGGCACCGCCGACATCGGGGTTGGCCTGCTCGGGACGCTGCGCCTGCTCGGTGTCGACGTGGCCCAGCTCGGGGCGGGGCGCGAGCGGCGACAGGTGGAAGGCGCAACGGGCGGTCGTCTCACCGGTGTTGACGAGACGGTGGCGGACGCCGATCGGCACCAGCAGCGAGTCGCCGGCGCCGAGCGGCACGACGTCCCGTCCGTCCAGCGTCATCTCCAGCGTGCCGTCGATGACGTGGATGAACTCCTCGGAGTACGGGTGGTAGTGCTCGGTCACCCAGTCGCCGGGCTCCAGGGTCATGACGCCGCCGAAGCCGGAGCCGCAGCCGACCGTCTTGGGGCTGAGGGTGACGCGGATGTCGCCGCCGCGCTTGGTGTTGGCCTCGACCTCGTCGGCGGCCACCTTCACGGTGCGGGTGATGGCGGTGGTCACTGGATCCGCCCTCCGTCCTTGGTCCAGATGTAGAAGGGCTCGGCCATCGCGTCCTTGGGCTCTTTCCAGTTCGGGTCGTAGGGCTCCACGCACTGGGCGAGCCGGGTGTTGATGTCGTCGTAGAGCGGGTGGCTGCGGGCCCGGTAGAGGTTGTCGTTGATGTCCTGGTCGGCCTCCACGAGGTGGAAGTACAGGCCGTGGAACTTGAAGAGCGTGCGGCGGCTGACGCCGATCATGTGCGGCAGATCGGTGGAGTCGGAGTCCTCGAAGATCTTGGCGATGTCGTCCGTCTTGTCCGGCCGCAGCTTGGCGACGATCAGGGTGCGGTGCACGTCGTCCCTCCCATTCGGGTCGGTGTTCGGAAGGGAACGTCGCATCGCGGTCTGGAGGGTGGCTCGAACTCCCCTTCAGTGAGGGGACCTCGAGCGGAGCCCGAGCCGCCGGGGCTGTGCTGGGCGGGGGAACCGTCCCCCGTTCAGGCAGGAAGAGCAGGAAGAGAGGCACAGGCATGCCGTTCGCAGCCATCACGTACGACATCAAGCCGGGCTACGAGAAGGAACTCACCGAGATCTTCGGCAACTTCAAGCGGGTGCGCGGCAGTCGCGTCGAGAACGCCTCGGGCGAGGAGGCCGGCACCATCCTGGCCACCGCGGTCTTCCTGCGCGACGACACCCTCGTCCGGGTCATCGAGTACACCGGCGACCTCGAGGCCGTCGCGCGGCACATGGCTTCCCAGCCGGGCGTGCGGGAGGTCGAGCAGAAGCTCAAGCCCTATCTGAGCAAGCCGCGGGACACCGACACGGTGGAGGGCTTCGTGGCGACGTTCAAGCGCAGCCTGCTGACGACGGTGGCGCAGATCTCGGCTCGGGATGTGCCTGCACAGGCGTAACGAGCGCGCCCTGGGTCGTCGCCGGCCGGGGGTGGGTCCGCAGCCCGGCGGTACGGGGCGCCGCAACGACTCGGGCGACCGTCCCCACCTCAGGGGCGCGGGGAACTGCGCGACCAGCCACCGACCACCCGCACCCGACGACGAAACACGCCGAGGCCGCACCCCCGGACGGGAAGTGCGGCCTCGGCGCGCTGCCGTTCTCACATTGCCGTCAGCGCCGCCGCGTTCACGGCCAGGGCCAGAACCGCCAGCACCGTGCGCAGATAGTGATACCGACGCCACAGCGGCCGGGGATCCTCCCAGTCCGCCGGGATGACCGCCGGATCGGAGATCGCCTTGACCCGGCGGTTGATCGGCACGTTGCACAGATGGGACACCCCGGAGACCCCCAGCAACAGCACCGCACCGACCCCGAAGAGCAGCCTCGCCGCACCATCGGCCAGCGCGGCGAGCACCGCGTCGGCCAGCGTGCTGCTCAGCACGATGACCGGCATCGTGGGATCCCAGTTCCGCCCGAGCAGCTTGTGCGCGTAGACATACGTGCCGGTCTCCATCGCGAACAGCGCGGGCAGCACGCTGAGCGCGACGGCGAACAGCACTCCGGCGGTGACGCCGCTGCCGATCAGGGCAGCGACGCCCAGCACCTCGGTCATGACGCCGCGGCCCCCGCGGGGTGGGTGTCCACGGTCAGCTGCGAGACCCGCCGCATGGTGGCGTTGCGGAAGTACGCGGCGAACGCCTGCGGCGAGCTGGTGTCGCGCGGCTCCGCGAGGAACGGCGCGAGCCGCGCCTCCGCGGAGTGCACACCCTGCTGGGCGGCCATGTGCCGGCCGATGGCCGCGAAGTCGCCCTCGTAGTGGATGACCCGGACCACGACGTCGTCCTTGACGAACACCGCGGTGCCGAGCAGCCGGCCGGCCGGGGTCCCGCCTTCCCCCGCGAAGTCGGGGGTGTCGACCCGCTGGAACTCCTCGAAGATCTTCGCGATCTCGTCCTCGTGGCCGGGCTTGACCCGGTAGGTGATGGCGGCGTAGGGCATCAGATTCCTCCGTCGACTTCGATGGTGGTGCCGGTGACGTACGCGGCCGACTCCCCGGCGAGGAACAGCACCGCGCCCGTCACGTCCTCGGGTCGGCCGAGCCGGCCCAGCGCGGTGAGTGCGGCGAGCTTCTGGGCCACCGGGGGCGGCGGTCCGCCGTCCGGCTCGGTCCGGGTCACGCCGGGCGCGACCAGGTTGACCCGGATGCCGCGTGGCCCGAGTTCCTTGGCGAGGGCCCGGGTGAAGCCGACCAGGGCGGCCTTGGAGGCGCTGTAGTGGACGCCGAACGGGCGGCCCCGCAGGGCCACCGACGCGCCGACGTTGACCACCGACGCGCCCTCGGCCAGGGCCCGCAGCAGCGCGTGGGTGACCAGGTAGACGGACGTGGTGTTGTGGTCGGTCACCCGGCGCCACTCGTCGTCGGTCAGGTCGGCGAAACTCCGGTGCCCGTCGACGCCGAGGTTGTTGACCAGGACGTCGAGGCCGCCCTCGCCGAACCGGTCCACGACCGCCCGGGCGAGCGTCTCGGCGCCCTCGCGGGTGGTCAGGTCGGCCCGCACGGTCTCGGCCTCGGCCCCCAGCGCGTCCAGCTCGGCGGCCAGCGACTTCGCCGCCTCGTCGTCATGGCCGTACGACACGACGAGCCGGGCACCGGCCCGGGCGAAGGCGAGTGCCGTCGCCCGGCCGATGCCCTTGGTCCCGCCGGTGACGACCACCCGCCGTGCCGTGGCAGCAGCGGTCACCGGACCGCCCCGGCGCGCGGCGCGACGCTGATCATCTGCAGCAGCATCCGCGGGGTCTCCGCCTCGCCGACGGCGTCGTCGTCCAGCACGATGCCGTACTTGCGGTTGATCACGCTGGTGACCTGGAGCAGGGCGAGGGAGTCATAGCCGAACTCCAGGAACGGGGTGTCGAGGGCTTCCTCTCCCTCGAGTGCCATGCCCTCCTCCGGGGCACCGACGCATTCGAGCAGCAGCTCTCCGAGTTCGGACAGGGTCATGTCGCTCACGATGCTTCCTCTCGCTTCCTTGACGGGTCAGTTGGCCCTCGCCAGCTGCGGGCCCGCGGCGGGCGCCGCGGTGTTCAGGTCGAGCTGCGGCGAGGAGTCGAGCACCGCCCGGTGCAGATGCTCGACGCTGGGGGAGGGATCGAGCCCGAGGCTCTGGTTCAGGCAGCGGCGCAGCTGCCGGTAGACGGCCAAGGCGTCGCTGCGGCGCCCCACCCGGTACAGCGCGAGCATCAGCTGCTCGTGCACCGCCTCGTGCAGCGGATGGCGGGCGGCGAGTCCGGAGAGCTCGCCGATGAGTTGATGGTGGCGGCCCAGCCTCAGGTCTGCCTCGATCCGGCGCTGAAGGACGCTCATCCGCGACTCGTCGAGCCGGGTGGCCTCCACCTCCAGCAGCGGCCCGCACTGGACGTCGGCGAGCGCCCGGCCGTGCCAGAGCGACAGCGCCCGGGCGAAGAACGAGGAGGCGTCCGTCCAGTCGCCCCGGTCCAGGGCGCGGTGCCCGGCCGAGGACAGCGCGTCGAACTCGTGGGCGTCGAGCAGCCCGCCGTGGATGTCGAGCCGGTACCCGCCGGGCTCGGTGACCAGGACGCTCTTGGCGCCGTGCGGCAGGCAGGCGCCGTCGCCGGTGCCGTCGTCGCCGAGCGCCGCCGCGATCGCGTTGCGGATCTGGAGGATGTACGTCTGCAGGGTGGTCTGGACGCTGCGCGGCGGGCTCTCGCCCCAGACCTCCTCCACCAGTGAGGCCACCGACACCACCTCGCCCGCCTGCAGGGCGAGCAGCGCGAAGACCTTGCGCGGTTTGACGGCGGTGAGATGCACGGGCACTCCGGACAGGGTGGCCCGGAACGGGCCGAGCACGCTGATTTCCATGCGCGGATCTCCTTCGGTTTACGTGGGTCGGCCGGCCTGCCGCGGCGCCGCTCCGGGCCGCGCCGCGCCAGGTCCTGTCACCTGGGACCGCAGGGCCTCCCCCACCGCGCGGGGCACGTCCCGGCCCCGTACGAAGAAGTGCGTGCCGCGGACGGTCCGGAACCGGAAACGGGTCGTGGTGCAGTGCTTCCAGGCGTGCACCTCGGAGGCGGAGACCAGCGGGTCGGCAGCGCTCGCGTAGGCGTCGAGGGGGCAGGGCAGCGCGGTCACGGGCGCGGCGCGCAGGCTCTGCGCGAGGCGCAGATCGGCCCGCAGGGTGGCGAGGGTGGCGCCGAGCCAGCCGACCCGGCTGCGCAGCGGGGCGGGGATGCTGTCCTGGCCGCCCAGGGCCACGATCAGCTCCTCGTCGGGAAGTTCGGGACGGAGCAGGGTCTTCGCCAGCGGTGCCGGAAGCTGCGGTGCGGCGCACGCGCCGACCGTCAGCAGGTCCGGCGGCCGCTCTCCGGCGCGCACCCGGTGCTGGGCGAACCGGTAGGCGACCAGCGCCCCGAGGCTGTGTCCGTAGAACGCGTGCGGCTCGTCCAGCAGGGACCCGAGATCGCTCTGCAGCTCGTCGACCAGCCGGGCACCGTCCGTGACCCGCTCTTCCCTGCGCCGGGTCTCCCGGCCGGGCAGCCGCACCGGCAGGACGGACACCTCCGGGCCGACGCGCCGCTGCCACCCGGCGAAGGTCAGGGCGCCCCCGCCGGCGTGGTGGAAGCAGAACAGCCGGATCCCGTCACCGCCGGGCGTCGGCCGGACCGCGAGATAGCGCTGCACCCGGACCCCCCTTCGTTGCAGCATCGTTTCGCCGCACCTTTTCGGTCAGATGCGCGATCCGAGAGTCACCGCAGGGGCTCGGTCACCGCTCAACTCGCACTGGAGCGCGGATCGGAGAGCACCGGCAGCAGCGGCAGCACCCCGCCGGCCTCCTGCCGGTCGCCGAATCCCGGGTCGTAGACGGCGGCGCTGACGGTGTAGGAGTCCTCCACCAGCCAGCTGTGGAAGGACCACTCCCGCCCGGTGCCCGGCGTACCGTCGGGACGCAGCATCCGCACCCGCGCGTCGTCCGGTCCGAACCCGAACTCGGTGAACCGGAACCGCAGCCCCTGCCCGATCGCCTTGCTGTACGCCTCCTTCAGCGTCCACAGCCGCACCAGCTCGCGATTGCGCCCCTCCTCGGGCACCCGCTGCAACGCCTCCAGCTCGTACGGCGTGCAGGCCTTCAGCTCGGTCCCCAGCTCCAGCATCCGCCGGTCCGCCGGTTCGGTGTCCACCCCGATCCGCCCGAACCGGGTCAGCCCCACCACCAGCAGCCCCTCGGTGTGGCTGAGCCCGACGTCCAGCTGGTCGATCCCGCGCAGATACGGCCGGCCACCCGGCTTGTACGCCAGCTCCAGCTCCCTGGGCAGCGTGCCGAGCACCGCACTCGCCGCCGACTTCAGCAGCAGCCGCGAGGCGACGAACCGATCCCGGTTCCGCGAGACGGGCATCCGCGCCAGCCGGGCGTGATCCGCCCCGAGATCATCGACCAGCGAGGACGAGTCCAGCTCGGCGGGCACCCAGTCGTCGACGACGGCGTAGACGACACAGCTCCCTTCGTCCGCCATCACACGCCGCACGGCCTGCCACGAGTACCTGGGCCCCCGATGCCGCACCGGCCCCATCATGTCCCACCTCCACTTACGCTAGGGGCGCGGGGCCGTATCGATATGCGGCTCCGCCGCGTGGGCGCGACCAGCCACAACGACGCCGCACCCGCCGAACAACACGAAGCCGCACCCCAGTAGGCGCACTCAACGCCCCAAAGCCGTCGCATACAGGTCATAACTACGGGCGTCATCGAACCGATGCAGCACCTCCGCAAGCATCCGGTCCAGGCATTCCGCCGGCACCCGCCCCACCGACTTGTCGAGTCGACAGGCAATCCGCGAAAGCGCCACCACCGCCCACGCCGGATCCGCGAGAAACCCCCGCGCCGGCCGATGCCTCCAGACACCAAGACACGCCGCCCCCGCCACGAGCAACGCGTACCGCTCGGCCAGCGCGTACGCACGAGGACTCACCGGACGCCCGAAAGGCCGCGCAGCGAGCCCCGCACAGGCGTCGGACAACTCCCGCGCCTGCGCGACGAGTACCCCCACCGCCTCCTCCAGCGGCCCGACGACACCCCGCGCCGACTCCTCCAACGAACCCAGGAGCGAATCCCGTTCGGGAGTCAGTGCGTTCTCCGCCGGCCGGCACGGCGGCAGGCCCGCGTCGAACGGCCGGAACAACCCGGCGAACTCCTCGGTCCCGCCCGGCGGGGCAAGCGTCGGCAGCCGCAGCAGCTGAGCGATGATCACGGCCCGGCTCGCCGACGTCCCCGCACTGCCGAGGCCGATCATCGGCAGATCACGCGCGGTCTTCCGGAAGATGCCGTAACTGCCGCCGGAGGCGTACGCCTCCGCGCCGAGCACGATCGACAGGTCGTCCATCGTCTCGTTGAGGATCGTCGGCAGCAGGTACTTCGCGACGGCGCCCAGGGTGCGGCTCTCCCGGGGCAGCAGATGCGGCGCCCGGGTCGCGACGAGCGACAGGCAGTCGCACACCAGCAGATCGGCGAAGGCGTTGGCCAGCGCGGTGCGGGTGCGCGCGGAGTGCAGCGAGGCCCGGCTGCGGGAACGGTGCGAGCGGGCGAAGGCGGTCGTGGTGCGCAGCGCGGTGTCGGCACAGCCCAGCGCCATCGACAGGCCCGCGCTGCGGGTGAGCGGGAAGACCAGTTCGGCCAGCCGCCCCCCGCCGCCCGCCGCCCCGATCAGCCGCCCGGCGTCCAGCCGGTGGCCGTCGAGGGCGAGTCCCTGGATGGCGCAGCCGCGCACCCCGACGGTCGTACGACGGGGCAGCAGCCGCATGTCCCGGCCGTCGGGGTGCGCCGGTCCCGGGGCGAGGAAGGCGCTCAGTCCCTCCTGGGTGTGCGCGAACATCACCAGTGCCTCGGCGCGGGCGGCGTTGTTGAGGGCTTCCTTGCGGCCGCTGAGGCGGTAGCCGTCGCCGTCCGGCCGCGCGGTGAGCCGGTTGCGCAGGAAGTCGTTGCCCTGCGGTGGTTCGGGGTAGGCGCAGGCCATGCGGCCGTCGGCGAGCAGCAGGTCGGCGGTCTCCCGGCACTGGCGCGGGGTGCCGCCGGCCCAGACGACGACCGCGGCCAGGTACGAGGTCAGGCCGTAGCCGAGGCCGAGTGCCGCGTCGCGGCGGAACACCGCGCGCAGCACCCGGGCCAGCGCGTCCAGCCGGTCGAGTCGGCCGCCCAGTTCCCTGGGCACGAACTCGGCGTTCAGCCCGAAGGCGTCGAGCAGCCGCTCGGCGGCCGGCAGCAGGTGTCCGCGTTCGTCCGCGGCGAGGAACTGCTGGGCGCCGAGCGGGTTGCCCGGGTCGTCGAGGTCTCCGAAGTCGTGCTCGAGCCGGGCGATGCGTTCCTGTACGGCGGCTTCCGAGGAGTCCACCGTGTTCACCGCCGCTGTCATGGCATCCCTCCGTCCTCGTCCGGAACCTCACGGGCCACTGCTCGACCGGCACGGCTCAAGACGCGCTCAAGGTCGTCCGGCGAGACTCGGTCACATCGCTGGTGCCGGGCGTGAACGCCGGGTTCATCAGCCCCGGGTCCGGCATGGTGTCGTATCGGTACTGCTGCCAGAACGGGGTCTGGTCGCCGGGCAGCCACAGGGACCCGTAGGCCACGAGTGAGTTCCATATCGGCCGCAGCAGGCGCTCGAGTGCGACTCGGGCGACGGTGCCGCCGCTGTGTCGGGTTGCGGGCATATCGTGCCGTCCCTTCTGAGATCGGGAAAGGCCACGATCGCGGCGGCGGCTCGGTGGATCCTCGAGGAACTCTCGCGCGGGCGGGCCAAAGGCTCCTCTCAAGTGGGACTCGAGCGGTGTGTGGTCGGATGAACGTCAGGCATGCATGCCGGGACGAGGAGGGGGCCGGTCGGTGTCCCAGCGCGATGGCAACTCAGAGCTGACCGTGGTCGAGCGGTTCACCACCACGTCCGCCCCCACGGTGTTCGAGCGCGAACTCCTCGGATACGCCCGGTACCGGGAGTCCCGCAAGGGGTTCGTCTGGCGGGTGACGGCCGCGCTGACCGAGCGTCCCGGTGGTTATGTGCACCTCGACCGGTGGACCGGCCTGGACCGCCTGCTGCGGGTGGTGCACCAGGACCCGGCGGCGCCGGCCGGCCCGCGGGGGCTCGCGGCCAGTCTGCGCGCGCAGGCCGAACTCCTGATCAGCGTCGGGCACATCACGCTGGACGGCACGCCGGCCGACGCCGCGCGGCTGGTGCTGGTACGGGCCGTGGTGACGGGTGAGCCGGAGCGGTTCGAGCTGGACTTCGGCACCCTGGTCGGCCAGTGCGTGTCCGACGAGGACTTCGGCGGCAGCGATCTGCTGCGCTCGGTGGCCGATCCGAACGTCTACACCGGGCTGCTGTGGTGGCGCGACGCCGCGGCCTGCGAGCGGGCCCGCGCGAGCGCGGGCTACCAGGACCGCCTCGCCAAACTGGCGGCCACGTCCCACATCACCGAGGACCCGGCCCAGCCTCTCGACACCCGCTGACCACTCGGGCCCACGCCGACCCGCGTCCCCCGAGGGGCCACCCAGCCCTCTCGACGCCCGCCCACCGGCGTCCACTCCCGCCCAGCCCTCCCCCGAGCGTTCCTCGAGCAGCCGGTCGCACCATCGCGGCATGGACGAGTCCACCGAAGCAGAGCCGGCCTTCGTCGTCGTTCGCGGACGGCCGGACCATGTCGAGCTCGCCGCGCTGACCGCCGTACTGCTGGCCAGGCTGCGGGCGTTGGACGAGGGGGACGGGGCCGCGGACGCCGCGATGGCGGCGCCCTGGGGCCGGCCGCGCCGGGCCCGCCCGCGTGTCGGCTGGACGGCGCCGCGGTGATCTCCCGGCGCCGGGCGGCCCAGCAGCGGTCGAGTGCCCTTCGAGAAGGCGCACATACCGTCTGAGACCGGGTGGAAACCGACGCCGACGACGGGGAGGCGTCCGCGCCCGTACGACACGCAGGGGGTCCCGACATGAGCGACTACCGGACGTTCACCGAACTGATCATCGCGAGAGCCGAGCAGACGCCCGAGCGCGCCGCTCTGCTCCTGCTGCCGGACAGCGACGAACGCGGCCGCCCCGCGACGGTCTCCTACCGGACGCTCGACGCCGCCGCCCGCCGCCTGGCCGGCCGGCTCCAGGCCGACGGGGTGGCCGGGGAGCCGGTGCTGCTGCTGCACGCCTCCCGGCGCCAGTTCGCCGTGTCGTTCCTGGCGTGTCTCTACGCGGGCGCGATCGCCGTACCCGTTCCCCCGTACGGCGGCCGCAGCCACCACGAGGAGCGGGTGGCCGGGATCGTCCGGCAGACGTCCCCGCGCGCCGCCCTCACCGACGCCGCGCTGGCCCCGGACATCTCCCGGCTGCTGGCCCGGCACGGCCACGGCTCGGTCCCGTGCCTCGCCGCCGACGCGGCGCACGGCCCCGCCGACTGGCAGCCGCCGCGCCTGGACCGGGACACGGTGGCGTATCTGCAGTTCACCTCCGGATCCACCGGCAGCCCGCACGGCGTGGTGGTCACCCACGGCAATCTGCTCGCCCATCAGGAGGCGCTGGCCGGACTGCTCGGGGCGGGCCCGGAATCCCGGATCGGCGGCTGGCTGCCCTTCCACCACGACATGGGGCTGGTCGGCCAGCTGCTGCATCCGCTGTGGCTCGGCGCGACCTCGGTGGTGCTGTCGCCGGAGGCGTTCGTCCGGCGGCCGGCCCGCTGGCTGGAGGCCATCGGGCGGTACGGCATCGAGGTGAGCGGTGCCCCCGACTTCGCGTACGACCTGTGCGTGCGGCGGGTCACCGACGAGCAGCTGGCGGGGCTCGACCTGTCCGGCTGGCGGGTCGCGGTCTCGGGCGGGGAGCCGGTGCGCGCCGAGACCCGGCGGGCCTTCGTCGAGCGGTTCGCGGGCGCCGGTCTGCGCCCCGAGGCGATGCACGCCGGGTACGGTCTGGCCGAGGCGACGCTGCTGGTCTCCGGCGGCCCGTCCGCGGACGGCGACCGCACGGTCGACGCCGAGGCCCTGGAGCAGGGCCGGCTGAGCGAGCCCCGCCCCGGGCGGCCGACGCACACCCTGGTGGCCTGTGGCAGCACGACGCGGGCGACCGGGCACGTGCTGATCGTCGACCCGGAGACGCGCGAGGTGCTGCCGGACGGCCGGATCGGCGAGATCTGGGTGAGCGGTCCCGGCGTCACCGGCGGCTACTGGCGCGACCGGTCGGCGACCGCGGAACGCTTCGGCGCCTGTACGGCCGACGGCCGTACGGGCCTGCTGCGCACCGGCGACCTGGGCGCCCTGCACGAGGGGCGGCTGTATGTCACCGGCCGGCTGAAGGACATGATCGTGGTCGCGGGGCGCAATCTGTATCCGCAGGACCTGGAACGCACGGTGCAGCGCGTGAGCACCCTGTTCGGCACGGGCAGCGCCTTCTCGGTGCCCGGCGAGCGCGAACGCGTCGTGGTGGTCCAGGAGTTGCGCACCCACCAGCGGTACACCCTCGACCTCGCCGAGCTGGCGAAGGACGTACGGCGGTGCCTCAGCGAGGAGTTCGAGGTGGCCGTGGCGGGGGTGCTGCTGGTGCGGCCCGGCACCGTCCGGCGCACCACCAGCGGGAAGGTGGAGCGGGCCGCGATGCGCCGGCTGTTTCTGAACGGCGGGCTGCGGCCCGTGTACCAGGACCTGACCGACGACCTGGTAGCCCCGGCGGGCCCCTCCCGCCGTACGCGGGGCTGACGGGCGGACGGTCGACGAGCACTGATGGACAGTGACGGGAACGGAAGGGGCAGAACGTGAGCGCAGCGGCACCGGGCGACCCCGACGAGGGGGTGTTCGCCGCCTGGCTCGCCGAGCGGATCGGCGGGTACGCACGACGGGAGGTCCACCAGGACGAGGAGCTGTCCGAGTGGGGGCTCGACTCGGTCGCCCTGCTCGGCCTGTTCGGGGACATCGAGGCCGAGTTCGGGCCGCTGCTCGACCCCGCGGACATCTGGGCCCATCCGACCGTCCGCGACCTCGCCCGCTACCTGGCGATGCGGCACGGCATGGGGCGCCACCCCGGGCGGGTGCGGGCGGTGTTCGTGTTCACCGGGCAGGGCTGTCAGCATCCCCGGATGACCGCGGGCCTGCACGAGGCCCTCTCCGGGTACCGACGCCATCTCGCCGAGGCCGACGAGGCGATCGGCCCGTACCTCGGCCGGTCGGTCCGCGAGCTGATCCTCGACGGCGATCCCCGGGTGCACCAGACGGCGCTGACCCAGCCCGCGCTGTTCGCCGTGGGGTACGCCCTGGCGATGACGCTCGTCGAGGAGGAGGGGGTGCGCCCGGTGGCCGTGCTGGGGCACGGCACCGGCGAGGTCGCGGCGGCCGTGGTCGCCGGGGCGCTGTCGCTGGACGACGCCGCCCGGCTGGTGTGCTACCGCGGCGCCTACATGCAGTACCTGCCGTCCGGCGGCGGGATGATGGCGACCTGCGCCAGCCCGTTCGAGGCGGCCGACGCCGCGGCGGCCGAGCCGCAGGTGTCGATCGGCGCGTTCAACGCGGCCCGCGCCACGGTGCTCTCCGGTGCCGTCGACGGCCTGGAGCGGGTGCGGGAGCGGCTGGCGGCGGTCGGTATCGCCAGCACCTATCTCCAGGTGACGCACGCCTTCCACTCGCCCCTGATGGAACCGGTGACGCCCCGCTTCGAGGCCGCGGCCCGGCACCTGGCCGGCCGGGCGCCGGACCTGCCCTACTACTCGACGGTGTACGGGCGGCGCTACGCCGGTCCGCTGTCCGGCGACTACTGGACCGCGCAGATCACCGCGCCGGTGCGGTTCGCCGACGCCGCCCGCCAGATGCTGGCCCAGCAGGCGCCCAGCCATGTGGTGGAGATCGGCCCCAAGGCGGTGCTCAGCCCCTTCCTGCGCCGCATGGCCGGCGCCCGCGGCCCCATGTGCCTGGCCGCGTGCCGCGGTCCGGAGAGCAACGCGGTGGACCTGGCGGGCGTACTGTCCAAGCTGGACGCGGGTCCGCTGGCGGAGATCTGACGGCCGCTCTAGGGGATCCAGCCCGCTTCCTCGGCGATGCGTATCGCGTCGATCCGGTTGCGGGCGTTGAGCTTGTCCACGATGGCCGTGAGGTAGTTCCGTACCGTTCCCTGGGTGAGGAAGAGATGGTCCGCGATCTCCGCCGCGTCGGCGCCGCGCGCCGCGAGCCGCAGCACCTGGGTCTCCCGGGGGGAGAGCGGGTTGTCCGGTGCCTCCCAGGCGCTGAGCGCGAGTTCGGGGTCGATGACCCGCTGGCCGGCGGCGACGGACCGCACCGCCTGGGCGAGCCGGGAGGGGGGCGAGTCCTTGAGCAGGAAGCCGGAGACCCGGGCGGCCATCGCCCGGCGCAGGGTCCCGGGCCGGCCGAGGCTGGTGAGGATGAGGGTGCGGCAGTCGGGCACCCGCTCGTGCAGTTCGGTGGCGGCGGTGAGGCCGTCGGTGCCGGGCAGGTCGATGTCGATGACCGCGACATCGGGACGGGTCTCGAGCGCCGCCGGCACGATGAGGTCGCCGCGGTCCACCGAGGCGACGACCTGGAGATCCGGCTCCAGCTCCAGCAGGGCGACCAGCGCGCCACGGACCATGTGCACGTCCTCGGCGAGCAGGATCTTGACCAAGAGCATTCGTTCCCCCGATTTCTAGGTGACCGCTCAGACCGCGGGTCTGTCCGCCTGCCCGGTCCAGGCCGCCGCGGTGTCGGCGACCGGTTGCCCCCGTGCCGGCACGATCTCCGCGCCCTCCTTCTTGGCCGGGCTGACCGGGGCCACCGCGGTCAGCCGGAACCGGCCGCCGGGTACCACCCCCGCGGTCAGCTCGCCGCCGATCGCGGCCAGCCGGGTCTGGAGGTTGCCGAGCCCGCTGCCCCGGTCCGGGGACCCGGCCCGGTTCTCCGCCGTGACACCGTCGTTGACGAGGTTCAGGCGCACGGTCTCCCCCACGGTCTCCACCTCGATGGTGCAGGACTGCACCTTGCTGTGCCTGAGGATATTCGTGACCCCCTCGCGCAGGGCGGTGGCGAGCACGGTGTCCACCAGCGGGTGGAGTCTGCCGCACCGGATGTCGATCCGGACGTCGACGTCGGCCGCCGCCATCACCTCGGCCACCGACTCGGCCTCCGCCTCCAGCGACATGTCCCGGTAGCCGCTGGCCACGAGCCGCACGTCGGCGAGCGCCTGCCGGGCGACCCCGAGCACGGAGGCGACCTCGTCGCGGGCCCGCTCCGGGTTGAGCGGGACCAGGCGGTGGATCAGCTCGCTCTTGAGGGTGATCGCGGAGAGGCTGTAGCCGAGCAGGTCGTGCAGGTCCCGGGCGAACCGCAGCCGTTCCTGGGTGACGGCCATCCTGGCCATCTCGGCGCGGGTCTCGTGGACTTCGCGGACCAGGTCGGTGAGCCGGGTCAGACCGTAGATGACCAGGCCGGTCAGAGCGGTGGAGATGGTGAAGTAGCCCACGTCCATCGCGGGCACGCCCTCGGCGACGGACCAGCCGAGCATCATCAGCGGCATGAGGGCGTAGCAGGGCCAGGCGATACGGCCGGGGAGAATGAGCAGAATCGATCCGCCGAGCGGTCCCGCCATGCTTCCCCACGCCACCCCCAGCCACACCAGGGGCCCGATGGTGAGCACCGCCTGCACACCGAGGGTGAGCGCCTTGCGGCGGGTGGACCATCTGCGGGCCCCGGGCGAGGTGAGCAGCACCTGCACGGCGTAGAGCACGACCACCGCGGCCGTGCAGACCGCGAGGGCGCCTGCCCCCGACACCACGTTCTCCACGTTGAGGATGGTGACCACGCCGTAGCCGGAGAAGACCACGGCACTGATGCCCCGCGCGAGGCGCGGGGCCAGGGTGTCCCGCCCCCCGCCCCCGGTCTTCGCCTCCGCCGACGGCGCTGCCGGAGGCACGCCTCTCCCAGTACCCGGACGCGCGCCCTCCGCTAAGCCGTTGCCTCGCTTGAGCTCGTTGTCCGAAATCCGGAAACGGCCCGCCATGTGTCGACTCCTCGCGTGGAAGTGGGGAGTTTGCGTGACCGAACTATAAGCCGACACATGCCGGGTTCGGGACCTGTACAGCACCTTCACGGGGCCTACAACATCAGCGGTAGGGGGTTGAGTTCGTCGTAGCAGGTAGGACGGCCGAGAAGCCCGAGAGCCACCGGCACGTCGTACAGCCGCCCCGGGGCGAACCGGGCGTAGAACGGCCGGAGGCCGGGCACCAGCACCTTCACCGCCGGAATCCCGACGTCCGGCCGGGTCTGGTCGAGCACCAGGAGTTCCATGCCGTGCGCCGCCACCAGGGAGCGGATGTCCTCGATGTCGGCGAGGAGGTCGTCGTTGCGGCGGGGCCGGCGCCACGAGCCGGGAGTCCGCCCGGACTGCCCGGGGTCGGGCAGCAGATACGGCTGGTCCTGAGCGCACGTAGTGGACCCCGCGGCCACGGCGGGCAGCATCTGGACCATCTCGGTCAGCGCGCGGCGCAGCGCCAGGCGGGGATCGAAGTGCGCGCCGAAGCCATACACGGTCTGCCCGGCGCCGCCGTCCTCGCCCCGCGAGGCCGCCACCACGACGGGGATGCCGAGATCGGAGGTGAGGTCGAGCGCCCAGACCCGGCGGCCCGCCCGGCCGACGGCGTCCCGCAGGCCGGCCAGCCAGGGCTCGTCGAAGGCGTCGAGGTCGATGCCCGGCCGCCGGAGCCGGTTGTACCACCACAGGGCCACCGCGTCGCGCTCGACGAGTTCCAGGAACCCCTGCACCACGGCGTCCTCCAGGCTGCTGCCCGCCGCGTTGCCGTTGGAGTCGGCCCACAGGCCGTCCGCGGCGCCGCCCGGCGTCGAGTGGAAGTACAGCGTGGAGGTGGGCAGCAGCCGGTGGGTGTGGCCGGTGAGGGACCAGACGGGCGTCCACTCGGTGGGCGCGTCGGCGTCGAAGGGCGCGCTCACCTGGTGGAACGCCGTGTGGGAGGCGTTCCAGCGGTCGCGCTCGGCGTACTGCCGCTCGTGGAACAGCTGGTAGGTGTTCGGGTGGACGGCCGCCTCGCCGAGGCCGTTCAGCGAGTCGGTGATGGTCAGCTCGTCGCCCTGACGCGCGGCGCAGTAACGTTCCGCCGCCTCGCACAGGGCGCTGACCCGGGCCTCGGTCGCCGTCGTTCCCTTCCCGGAGCTGCGCGCCCGCAGCACGCGCCGCACCCCGGCGGCCGAGTGCCCGCGCAGCGCGAGGTTGTGCCCGGAGTCGTAGGCGTACAGCCCCTCCGGCAGCCCCGCCATGGGGCGTACGTCCGTCACGATGCCGGTCACCGGCCCGACGAGATGGCCGTACCGCTCCAGCATCTGCCCGGCCGACAGCGCCCGGTCGTTGCTGCCGGCGCCGCCGGCCTTGGGCCGCGAGACCAGCGCCACCGGCCGCCGCGTCCGCTCGGCGACCAGCGAGGGATCTCCGCACGCCGGGCACTGCGGGCGTCTTCGCACCGGGTGGTGCGTGGTGTGCAGGGTGAGACTGTCCAGCACGCAGACCGCGCGCTGCTCCGGACACCGCAGACCGGCCAGCCACTTGGCGGTCTCCAGTACGGCGCCGTGCACCCCCATGGCGCGGACGGCGGCCAGCGAGGGCGCCGGGCCGGTCCCGGCGCGGTCCAGGCCCGCGGCCTGCCGCAGCGACAGCTCGCCGCGGCGGTGCTCGCGCAGCCGGTGCGCCAGGCAGGACCAGCACGCACCGTCCGCGCCCGGCTCGAAGACCGGCCCGGTCCACGGCTCGGGCGCGAACGGCCGGGCCAGCAGCCACGGCCGTCCCGCGGCGCGCAACCGGGCCGCGACGGCGCCCAGTTCGGGCGCCAGATAGTCGTCGCACAGGACCAGCGCGAAGGGCGCGTCGGCGTCCGCCGCGACCGCGGTGATCCCGGAGGCACGGCAGGCGGCCCGGGCCGCCTCGCCGTCCACGTCCCCGACGGCGATCAGCGCCACCGGCGTGCCGCGCACCGTGTCCTCGGCGACGGTTCCGTCCAGCCCGGCACGGTCCCAGTACGCCTCGGCCGGCGGGCACTCGGTTCCGGAGCCCCGCACACCGTGGCGGTAGCCCACCAGGTTGGCTTCCGCCAGGCGCCGCACCACCAGGCCCGCCTCGGCGGCGGGCATGGCCTTCGCAGCCTCCCGGAGCAGCTCGGGAAGCGTACGACTGCCGTCGAGCAGCGACACCAGGGTCTCGGCGCCCGCGCCCCGCACGGCTGTCACGTCCTTGTCGGACCACATGAGCACGAACTCCCCCGCGACCGGCACGGCCCGCACATGACGCTTCAGCGCCACATACGGGCCGGGTGCCGGGTACTGAGCCCCGGTCACGCACCCGCCCGGGTGTCGACGAGGAGGGAAGCGCATATGCACCGTTCCGCGCCCGCCAGGTCCGTGGTCAGGTTCTCGACCCGGACACGCTCCCCGCCTTTGCCGAACTCGCCGAGCATCGCGTCGAGTTCCGCGCCCAGGCCCCCGTCGAGCCGGGTCTCCAGCCCGGTCCGCGCCACCAGTTCCGCGAAGCGAAGGTCTTCTGCGATGACGTTCATACCTACCCCCAAGAGATGAACAAGCCGTTCACGAGTGACACGATGAGGAACAAAGGTTGAGGTACAGACCTGCGACAGGCCCGGGGAAACGAATCCGCCAACCGGACCGTGTCGGCGTCCGGGTCGGAAGTCTGCGGCCGGAACTCTCTCGTCCGTCAGTGCGAGGCTCACTGGCGACCCATGACATTTTCATGATTGTGCTCGTGCGTCGCTCACTGGGCCGCGCACCCTGCGCGGTGGGAACCTCGGGAACCTGAGTCCGCAAGGCCGCCAGGGGGACGCCGGCGGCCGTGACCCAACGGGGAGAGGACACCAATGGAGATCCAGGTCCTGGGGTCGCTCGCCGCGCAGGAGCGCGGCGTCTCAGTGGTGCCGAGCGCGGCCAAGCCCCGCCAGCTGCTGGCCCTGCTCGCACTGCACGCCGACCGAGTGGTGTCGGTACCCACACTCATGGAGGAGATCTGGGGCGAGAGCATTCCCCGCAGCGCCTCCACCACACTCCAGACGTACGTCCTCCAGCTGCGCCGCCGGATCACCGCCGCGCTGGACGGAGACCCGCGGCGCGACGCGAAGGACGTCCTGGTCACCCGGTTCGGCGGCTATCTGCTCCAGGTGCAGCCGGGCCGCGTGGACGCGCACGAGTTCGAGCGGCTGGCCGTGAACGGCGGTACCGCGTTCGAGCTCGGCGACTACCGCATGGCCTCCGACCTGCTGCGCCGCGCGCTCGCCCTGTGGCAGGGCCCGGCCCTGGTCGACGTACCGGCCGGCCCGGTGCTGGAGCTGGAGGTGCTGCGGCTGAACGAGGAGCGCACCACGGCCCTGGAGCGGCGCATCGAGGCGGACCTGCGGCTCGGCCGCCACGCCGAAGTGGTCCCGGAGCTGCGGGTGCTGGCCGCCCGCCACCCCCTCCATGAGGGCTTCTGCGGCCAGCTGATGCGCGCCCTGCACCGCTCCGGCGGCAGCTGGCGCGCGCTGGAGGCCTACCAGCGCCTGCGTGGCTCCCTGGTCCGCGAACTCGGCCTGGAACCCTCCGCCACGCTCCAGGAACTCCACCAGGCGGTCCTCTCCGGCGACCCGGAGCGCACCCTGCACCCGGCCACTGCGGACTGACCCACTCCGCCCTCCTCTCCCCCCACCCCCCACCGCACCACCCCCCACGGACCGTGCGACCGCTCAGGCGGCCGTCGAGCCGTCCTCCAGAGGACATGCCCAGGCCTTTGAGGACGGGCCCCTACGGTGCCGCAATGACGACCTTCGACGAACTGCTCGCCCTCGCCCCCGCGCCCGATCTGCGCCGCTCCACCGACGAGTTGACACGGCTGAAGGAGGAGCTGAGCCGCGGCCCCGACCCCGAAGCGACCCGGCGCCAGCACGCCAAGGGCAAGCTGACCGCCCCCGAGCGCCTTCGACTCCTCTTCGACGAGGGCACGTTCACCGAGATCGAGCCGCTGCGCCGGCACCGCGCCACCGGCTTCGGCCTGGAGGACCGCAAGCCGCACGGCGACGGCGTGGTGATCGGCTGGGGTCTGGTCCACGGCCGTACGGTCTTCGCCTACGCCCATGACTTCCGGGTGTTCGGCGGCGCCCTCGGCGAGGCCCACGCCCAGAAGATCCACAAGGTGATGGACCTCGCGGAGGCGGCGGGCGCCCCCATCGTCGGGCTGAGCGACGGCGCCGGCGCCCGTATCCAGGAGGGCGTCACCGCACTCGCCGGCTACGGCGGCATCTTCCGCCGCAACACCCGCTCCTCCGGGGTGATCCCGCAGATCAGCGTCATCCTGGGCCCGTGCGCGGGCGGCGCCGCCTACTCCCCCGCGCTCACCGACTTCGTGTTCATGGTGCGCGGCACGTCCCAGATGTTCATCACGGGCCCCGACGTGGTCCAGGCCGTGACGGGTGAGCAGATCACCCACGACGGCCTCGGCGGCGCGGACGTGCACGCCGCGCTCTCCGGTGTCTCCGCCTTCGCCTACGACGACGAGGAGGCGTGCCTGGAGGACGTCCGCCACCTCCTCTCCCTCCTCCCGCAGAACAACCGCGAACTCCCGCCCGCCGTACGCTCCGACGACCCCGCCGACCGCCGCACCGACGCGCTGACCTCACTGGTGCCGGCGGACCCGCAGCAGGCGTACGACATGCGGGCGGTGATCGAGGAGATCGTCGACGACGGCGAGTACTTCGAGGTGCACGAGGCCTGGGCGCGCAACGTGGTGTGCGCGCTGGCCCGCCTGGACGGCCAGGTGGTCGGCCTGATCGCCAACCAGCCCGCCGCGCTGGCAGGCGTCCTCGACATCCACGCATCGGAGAAGGCCGCCCGCTTCGTCCAGACCTGCGACGCCTTCAACATCCCCCTCGTCACCCTGGTCGACGTCCCCGGCTTCCTGCCCGGCGTGGACCAGGAACACGGCGGCATCATCCGCCACGGCGCGAAGCTGCTCTACGCCTACTGCAACGCCACGGTGCCCCGCATCTCCCTGGTCGTCCGCAAGGCGTACGGCGGCGCCTACATCGTCATGGACTCCCGCTCCATCGGCGCGGACCTCTCCTTCGCCTGGCCGACGAACGAGATCGCGGTCATGGGCGCGGAGGGCGCGGCGAACGTGGTCTTCCGCCGCGAGATCGCCGCCTCCGACGACCCGGAGGTCACCCGCGCTCGTCTGATCAAGGAATACAAGTCGGAACTGATGCACCCCTACTACGCGGCCGAACGCGGCCTCGTCGACGACGTCATCGACCCGGGCGAGACCCGCACGGTCCTCATCCGCTCCCTCGCGATGCTCCGCGCGAAGCAGGCGCCGCTGCCGGAGCGCAAACACGGGAACCCGCCGATGTGACGGTGCTGCCACTGTCACCACCGTGGCCGAAAACCGACCCATCGCACTCGCGTTCCCCATAACCTCGGCCGATGGTGCAGGCACGCTATGACCAGCGGGTACGCGTCTTCGTCGAGGTCCGGGGCGGGCAGGACGACTGGCAGGAGGCCGAGGACCGGTTCGCCCGGCACGGCTGGCCGGTCCGCTCGCATCACCCCGCAGGACAGGGACCGCTGGGCAGCGCCGTCGAACCCGCCCCCGACTCACGTGTCTACGAGATCGAGGTACGTCTCTTCGGCATCGCCGGGGGATGCGACCGAGGGGCCGCCGAGCGCGTCCGCAAGATGGCCCGGGCCGCGCGGCTGGAAGCGTACGTGCTGCGCGCCGAGCCCCTGCACCGGGACCGGGAGACACGCTCGGCGTGGCGCGTCATCGACGCGCGGCGCAGGCGACGCGCCCTGCGCTCCTCCTGGCGCAGGCACTTCGCCGGCTGGGCCCTGGCACGCGGCTCCTACGACGCCGGAGGCATGGTGACCGGCCCCGCGGGCCAGGCCCTGCGCCTGGCCCGTGCCGGCCATCCAACGGACCCCTCCGCGGTGGCCGTACGCCCCTTGGACGGCATGTGGAAGGACCCGGTACGGCGGTGGCCGGAGGAGGAGGGCGAGCGCAGGGCCGTTCACGCGGTCGCCTGGGCCTTGGTACCGGCCCTCGCTCTGGTGTGCGCCGCCCATGCCGTCCCGGCGAGTTGGTGGTTCTGGGGCCTGCTGACGGCCATCGGGGCCGTAGGAGCCGCACGCTCCGGCTGGCGGCTGTTCCCCGAGGGCAGGATGATGGGCGCCGTCCTGGTCCTGGCCGCGTCCGGCTTCTTCACGGCGGGCGGCCTGGGACTCGTCGGCAGTGACGGCTGGACGCCGTCGGACGTGTTCTACCTGGCCCTCGTCGTGGGCGTGGTCACCGGACTGTGGCTGCTGGTGCGGCAGTGGACGTGGGGCGAGTGGGTCGCGTGGGCGGTCCCTCTAGTGGTCACCGTTCTGGTCTCGACCTTCGTGGCCGCGGGCTCCGTGCTCCACGCCCTGTACGCCGACGAGCTGGACCTGAGCACGAGCGACCTCGACGTCCCGCCCGTCTGGCAGTTCCTCGCCGCACTGAAGCTGTTGTCGATCCTGGCCTACGTGCTGCTGGTGCCCGCCTGGTGGGGTGTGGCCCGGCACCGCCACCACTTCTACGCGGCACCCGGCGAGCGCACCAACGTCGTCCTGCACGTGGCGATCTTCCTCGCCATACTCGCCGTCACGGGCGGCTACGCCCTCGACTCCGCGGGCACGGCGGCGGAACGCACCAAGACCGCCGCCGACCGCGGCACGACGCCACCTCCGTACTTCGGCATCGAACCGTCCTGGACCTGCGTCCGCACCACGACCACCCTCGGCGCCGTCCCCGGCGAGGGCCCCGCCCTGGCCCCGGACCGCCCCTACCTGCTCATCAACGTCGCGGGCGACACGATCGTCCTGTGGGACCAGGCCGCCGACAAGCCGGTGAAACTGCCGGCCGGCAAGGCTTGGCTGGTGCCTGCGGAGGGGGGTGGGGGCAGGTGTGGATGACAGCCGGGAGCGTGGGGCAGACGAGTCGGGCTGTACGCCGGGTGTATCTGACGCTTCCTTTTGCCTGCGCTTTTGCGAGCCGACACCCGGCGCTCAAGCTGGTGCGCGTCTCGCGATCTTGACAGACCTGCGAGAGGAACCGACATGCCAGGCAGGCCCTAAGCGCGACGAGACCGTTTGCAGGCATATGCCGCTTGCAGGTCACTCGTCATCTTCCCGGTCACCGAGGTCGAAGTCGAAGGCAAGCTGACCCAACGGATCCTCGTCCGGGGAAGCCGTGGGCTGGGACTGCGTCGGGTCCACGGCGTCTTCGATCTCGTGCGGCAGGGCATAGTCATCCGCCAGCCGGGCGAGGTGCAAGACGAGGGGCAAGCCCAGACCGTCGCGCGCCTCTCGGAAGTCCTCGCTGAAACGCTGCTGGTGCACGAACGCGGCCCAGGCCTCGGCGTCGTCGCCCGGCTGGAGACAGGCCACCGTGAATTCCAGAAGATCCGGGTTCCAGGCATTCACTGTCGGACGGTGTGCGCTGTTGCCCGACGGGTTGGTGTGCGGCGTCAGCTTCGCGTCATCGTTGGTGAGCTTGCTCTGGGTGCCGGACTTGCCGACCGTGCTGTAGAAGACACGGCCCGAATCGCCTTGCACCTCGGACGTCCACAACCCCATCGCGATGCCTCCTCGCTGCTGCCCTTCCAGCTCGGGGTTGAGTTCCTCGCGCTCCGCCCAGCACTGCGCCGTTTCGTCCCTGGTGCCGTCGGCGACCCGGACGACCCTGAGCTGCTTGCCGTAGAGCCCGATCCGCTGTGCTGGGCCGGCGTCCAGGCCGAGCCTGTCCTGCTCCAATCCGTCGTTCTTCAGCCACGCCCACCGTTTCCGCACGTCCTGGGCGTGTGCCAGGACGAGTGTCGGGGTGCTGCGCAAGCTCGACAACGTCTGCTTGATGAAGGCCGCCATGAGAGCCGCCTGGTCGGCGCTGGTCCTCTTCGCCTCGACGCGTCCGGTCAGCGCCTTGAGGAGTTCGGGATACGGAACCCATTCGTGCATGTCCGCGGACCTGCCGAGGACACACTTCGCCCCTGGCCGGATGAGGATCGCGATGGGTGTGAACTGCTGCTTGCCCGTGGGCCCGTCGTGGCGTCGCTCCACGAGATGGAAGGCAACCTGATTCAGGCCGGCAGGGATGAGGTCGCCGAGCGTGTGCTGCGGCAGCAAACGCACACCGGTCTGGCGCATACCGTCCGACCAGGCCGAGGTGGCGCGCATCCGCGCGTCCTCCATGGCCTTCTCCGGCTTCTCGATGGTGGCATCCAGGGGACGGACGAACTGGGTCACCAGGCCCGCGTCGGCGCAGCCCAGACGGATCGCGTACTTGGGATCGCTGCGCCGCTTGCCACGGCGGAAGGCATCCTGGCCGTCGAGTTCCACGATGGCCAACCGCATGCCCGGGACGGTCGTGCGCAGTCTGGTCATGGCGTTCGCCACCTCAGTTCGACGGTCCGCGATGGCCTCGTCGTGCTCCTTGCCCCTGCGGGGCACGTGGTCACCACCGAGCGGACCGCCCAGGGCGCCCAGACGCCGGGCATGCAGCCGAACCGTCAGTTCCTCCGACTCCCAGATCCACGTGTCAGGCGCCTCTTCCCGTCGGCGCCCGGCGAGACCCAGTTCGGCCTCCGCGGCGGCGACGATCTGGTCGCGCATGATGTCCGACTGGTAGAGAACGAGCGCCGTGAGGTCCTCTCCCTCCACCGCCTCTGCCAGGCGTTCGCGCAGCACCTGAGCGTTGTACGCCGAGTACTGGTCCCGTTTGTCATGGATCGCCGCGAGCTCCTCCGGTGTCTTCTCCTTCTTGGTGGGGATGGACGGCAGCTTCTTCAACTGCTTCTTGGGCGGTCGAGCGTACGAGCTACGCGTGAGTCTCGGGACGGGAACGAACTCCGGGGCCAGTGCCTGTTCCGCCCATTCGATCAGCCGCCGTCGCTCGCTGGGCATCAGTCCCGTGCCGATGGTGTGCTTGCCCATGGCGGCGTGATGCCCGACGGCGATCTGGATGCCGTCCCGGCCGTGGATCCAGTGGTCAGCCTCCTTGACCAGCCGGTCCGGGGACGGCAGCGCTTCGAGGGCGGTGACCTGGGTGAGCATTCCCTCCGGCCCGCCCTGTCGCCAGTCGGTGGTGCCGTTCTTCCAGTCCAGCATGGCGACGGCCAAGCGCTGCGGGACCGGGCCGTCGTGCACAAGGGAGGCGTCCGGCAGGAGGTAGGCGGAAACACCCTTGCCGTAAGGAATGAACACCTTGCCGCTCACGAACCGACGGATACCGGCGCTCAGGTGTACCCGCGGGACGGGCGAGAACGGCACGGTGCGCACGGTGACCCGGATGGTCGCGGCGTAGTACGCCGGTTTGCCGTCTCCCCCGCCACGGCGTGTGGGCACGTATTCGATGAGCTCGGACATCAGCTCGGCGCCTCCAATGCCGGCGCCGCGGGAGCCGCCGAGGCCCGCCACTTGGCGGAAGGCCAGCCTCTTCCCGTTGTGCTCATACGGCGCCAGGCGCGTGATCCTGGCTGCGAGGACGTCGGGGAGAAGCCGGTACACGTGCGGAGCGGGGACCGCGGTCTTTCGAGGCGTGTCCTGCAGTGCGAGGAGATCGACCATGCCCGGCTGCCAGCTGAGGGCGGACGTGTCCAGGTCCCGGAAGCAGTCCATCAACAGACCGGCGGTTTCGGGATCGTCCGGGTTCCGCTGGAGGCTCTTGAGCCAGGTGGCGAGGTAGAGGTTGGTCACCGCCATCGGATACGGGTCCGTGCAGTACAGCCAGGGGTTGGCCGAGCCGAACCGTGCCGTGGAATCGACCGTGACGATGTCCGGGGCCGTGGCGCGCAGCAGCTGGTTGATGTGCTTCGTCGGGACGCGGCGGCGCCTTTCGGACTGCCGCTCGCTCAGCCCGTCGTGGTACAGGCGCAGGACGGGTTCCTCCCAGTGGGCAGGGAGGGCGAGCGTGTACATCGGAACGGCGAACGGTCCCTGCGCCGGGTCGGGCACGTAGGCGGCGGCCCGGAGGTATTGGTATTCCACGGGGCTGGTTCTCCCTTGCAGGTGAAGAGTGGCGTGCGAGCGTGAGGTGTGTCGACGGCCGTCAGCCCATGTCCGCCAGAGCTCGGTAGAGCGGTTCGTACAGCTCGTGGACGAGCGACTTGTCGATCGAGGCAGGCTCCCGGTCGGGCGTGCCGTCGTCCCCGAAGTAGGGAGCCAGTACCTCGCGCATGCTCGCCAGGAGACTGGTGTCGGGTGTGTCCGCGGCCTGAAACCCGGCTTCGCGGGGTGAGAAAGCCGCGTCGACGAAGACCACCCTGGCCGGCACACCGCCGCGCACGAGGCGGCCGATGACCTGCCACATGACGACGAGTTGGTCCCAGGTGAACGCCACCTTCTCGTCGTCTCGCAGGCTCGACCAGGCGAGCTTGCGGGTCAGGAACCGGTTCCACTGACGGCGGGCGCGGCTGCGGAACGCCACGGCGGCCCGGTCGGGTGTGGCCGCGGCGAGTGCTCCCTGCCGGAACGTGCCGCTGCCGTCGCGGAGTTGGCGTACGGCCCAGTCGTTGATGGACTGGATGGCGAGCGAGATGTCGTCGGGCCGCGGGTGGGGACGGGCCAGGAAGTACACGGTGCCGATGGCGGCCTTGCCTCCGCGTAGCACGATGTTGTGCCCACGCTCCACCGCGAGCAGCGGGGCGACGAGGAGGTCACCGCCGACGGAGGGGAACGCCTTGACGTCCCCGCGGGGCAGGGTGCGTGCGGCAGTGTTCTCCGGCAGCCGGGTCCAGGCGGTGTCAGCGTCCGCGTCGTCGGACACGAGCTGGGTGACCCGGCCGTTCCACTCGGGGATCTGGTTGAGGTACTCGGCGGCCCTGCGTGCCTCGTCATAGCTGCCGACGAGGAGCAGGATGCGGCGTCGCTCCGGGTCCTCGATCTCGTCCAGCTCGGCGTCCAGCATGCTCAGCGAGCCGGGCAAGCTGCGGTCGGGCACGGCGAGCTGGTGCAGCATGTGCAGCAGGGCCTGCGGCCGCTCCTCGGGGTCGCACCCCGACAGACGCAGAGGTTTGGGCTGGTCGCCTCCGGGCCAGTACAGGAATTCCTTGCGGAACTCGGTGCCCAGTACGGCCTCGACCTCTTCATCGCGGGGCCGCAGTACGGCACCCACCTCGGCGTGCACGTGATACCTGCTGGACGTTCCCGCCCAGCTCGTGGCGGACATCAACAGGACGTGTGGTCTGGGGCGTCCGTCCACGGCACACATGTCGCCCAGGCGCATGAGCAGTTCGCGGCCGACACCGTTGCAGTGGAAGAAGCGGAGTTCACCGCTGCGGTCGCCGTCGCGCTCCCGGTCGTCGTGGCGGAACTGGAAGCCGAGGACGTTGCCCATGGGCGACTCCGGGATGACCGCCTCGTAGTCCTTCGGGGGCCTGCGGGAGAGCACGTTGGAGGCGCTTTCCAGGTTGAGGGCGGCCTCGACGCGCGGCCACAGCGTGGTCATGAAGTCGAGGCGGCTGTGCAGAGCGGACAGGATGAGCGTGAACTCGAAGCGGCGAGCCTGGAGTTCGATATCGGCGAGTACGCCGGCGTCGTCCGAGACGATGTCGGTCAAGGTCTCGCGCAGCCGTTCGCGAGTTCGGGCGCCCTGGGGCGCGTGCAGGAGCTCCAGAGTGAGGTGGACGAAGGTGTTAACCAGGCGCGTCACCTCGTCGTCGCCCGCGTCGCTCTGCTGCTCGTGCAGCGGATCGTCCCTGAACCGACCGAGCGCGGCGTCCAGAGTCCGGGCCGCCGCGGGCGGGCGCTCGCCTTCCTTCCGCTCGGGGAACCAGCTGTCGAGCAGCAGGTTGTGCAGGGTGAAGGCGCTGAAGTAGTCCACACTGATCCACCGCCTGAGACCGTCGTCCTTGACGAGGAGCGCGTAGAGGCGGTCGGTGGCCGCGCTGACCGTGTTGACGGCGTTGGTCCAGTCGTCGACGTCACGGGCGGACAGCTGGAGCCGTCCGTCGCGGGCCATCTGCTGGAACTTATGCACGGCGACCTCGTCGAACCATGAGTTCGGGGCTTTGCCCACGAGGGTGCTGGCCGGCGCGAAGGCCGTGTCGAGCTGCATCTGGACCCGGTCCGCCTCGTCCACGATGATCAGATCGCTTATCCGACAGGCGAGTTCGAGGTACCGCAGCTGCTCGTCGTGCTGATGCTGCGGCACGGAGCTGTGCACCAGTCCGGCCGGGGTGGCGACCCACACCTGCGCGTCGACCAGGTCACGGGCCCCGCGGTGCCGGGGACATCGGTTCCACAGCGGGCACAACCGTCGCTGTGGCTTCGGCCGCCGGGAGTCGCGCACCGCCGGACTCTCGTCATCGAGCAGCGGATCCCCCTCGGTCGCCTCGGCCTCGGGGACGGTGAAGAGAGTCAGGCACGGCGCCTCACGGATGCCTAGCGGACGCCGGGCCTCCAGGCCGCGCAGGACGTCGACCGGGCAGGCGCTGCTCAGGTAGGCGAAGCCCGCATGATCGTGACCCAGCATGGTGGCGGCGCCGGCCGTGGCGGTGCGGCGGTGCAGCCGGTTGATGTTGCGCTCGCGCGTGGAGTGCCCGAGGATCGGCGCGGCCCGCACGCCCAGCCGATCGAACTGCTCCACGACGGCGAGCGTTTCCGCCACATCCCCGACGACGATGGTCACCCGGCGGGACGTCTGCGTCACGGCGTGGTACGTCAGGATGTCGCGGATCGTGGACTTGCCGGCGCCGACCATGCCCACCAGGTGCAGCAGCCGGTCGACCGTCAGCCGCCCCTTCTCCGTGAAACCCCCGGACGTCTCGTCACGCACGAGCAGTTTGACGCGCTGAAGACGTCCGGCCCAGTCGTTGCGGGGACCATCCGGTGCCGCCGCTTCCACAGTGTCCATGGCGTCGGCGGCCTTTTCGAGATCCTCCCAAGTGACGTCGACAGGCTCCCCCTGTCCTGCGGGCGGCGCGTCGAGCGCGTGCGCGCGGGGCAGGTTGTCCGAGAGCAGTTCCTCCTCGAAGACGACGGAGTGGGTGCGGTCCTGCACACGAAAGGTGTGCTCTCCCGCCTCGGCGAGCGGAATGGAGCGTGTCGAGAAGTCGGGCGCGGTGCTGAGCAGATCCTCGAAAACCTTGAAGCGCTGCGCGGCTCGCGCGGGCTCGCGGCGACGAGGCACGTCGTCGGGTCCGTCGAGGTCGTAGCCCCGCAGCTGCTGAGGGACTGCCAGATAGTCGGACAGTGCCTCGCGCCACGCGTGGCGCCGGCGCAAGTCCCACAGGTAGTGGCGGGCCCGCAGGACGCGCAGTCGCTGTTCGTCCGTACGCACGTCCCCGAAGGCCTCGCTGTACGGGTAGCCACCCAGCAGCGGCCAGACGTCGGCGGCGGTGCGGGTCGGCGTCACGTCCTGAAGCAGGTACAGGCCCAGTTCGATGTCGAGGAGGTCGCCGGGACGGAAGCTGCCGAGGTTCGCCGGCCATACTTCAGTGAGCTGCTTCGGTGAGCAGCGCCGGTGCCATCCGCTGCGGTCACGCATGGCGGCCTCCTTCCGTACGCGGCGGCCACGTGTCTTGCTGGCTCAGGGCGGAGAGTTCGCGGCCCACCAGCCGTAGAAAGGTCTGGTCGTCCAGAAGGGTGATCCGCCCGGCCATCTCGTCGGGCAGGTTGCGGCGGAACTGCCGCCCGTACGCCTCGTTCTCGCGGAAGCGGTAGCGGGGTACGACGAGGAAGGCCCGGTCGTACGGCGGGTCCCCCCGGAAGGGGGTGAGAGTGCGAGCCAGGAGGGCGGGGTTCACGCGATCCTTGACGTCCACGGCCCAGTACTGTCGTCCAGGCAGAGGGACTCGAAGGTCGTACGCGTCGTAGTTCGGCCACATCTCGGCCGTAATGCCGAACTTCTTCTTCAGGGCGCCTTCCAGATCCGTCTCGGCGAGTCCGGGACTGGTCACGAACATCCGCAGAGGGCGGCTGAGTTGGAAGACCCCGCCCTTGTCGGGACGCAGCACAGTGCCCTCGTCCTGCGTCCCGTCACGGCGGCACCGGTCCAGTTCGCAGCGGTGACCACCGCCGAGCAGCGGCACCATGAGGCAGCAGCACCGACCGCACTGACGATAAGCACCCTCACGCAGGTAGGACGCGGGAACCGGCTCGTAGCACCGCTTAATGACGCTGTGCAGCAGCATCCCGCACTCCGGATCGCCGCCGAGCAGCGCCAGTTCAGCACCCGTGAGCACCGGCCGCGAGGTGAGAAGGGCGCGGAACGCGGTGTAGGCCCGGGGTGACTTGGCCGCGCGGCAGACTGCGAGAGCTTCGAGGATGCGGTCGTTCTCGAACAGTTCGGCGGCGGGGTCGGCCGCGCTCACCTCCCACTCCAGGCACAGCTGGTGCGGCAGCCTGGTCTCGGGGTCGACGAGCAGGTCCGTACCCGAGCGGGCCTCGTCGGGCGGGGACAACGGCCACTCGCCCAGCGGTCGTTCGCAAGCCCAGCGCACCATCTCCGGCACGCTGCCCGGCGGTTCCTCACCACGCCACAGGCAGTGCAGCACGAGGCGGTTGTAGGCGTTCTGCACCTTGGCCGGGTAGACCGGGTTGGGCACCGTCCGCTGCCGGGATAGGCAGGCAAGGGCGCTGGCGATCAGGCGCAGCAGCGCCTCGTCGGTGGTCCCGGCGCCCTCGGGAACCGCGAGCAGCTGGTCCGTGGTCGTCATACCTCCCCCTCCCCCGCGACGGCCAAGCCGCGCGCGGCACTCGGACACCACTGGGATACCGGACAGGACTGACAATGCGGTCCGGGCCGGGCTTCCCAGGCCTCGTCCTCCCGCCAGGGACCGGCGTACCGCTGGAGCACGGATCGCGCCTTGGCCTGCTGCCCGGAATCCGTCGGATCGATCACATGCGGATCGGAGCCGTCGGGCCGGAGAATCTCCACCTCGACGCGCGATCCGGCCGGGTCACCGCCCAGCGAGCCCTGGGCCAGCAGCATGACGGCCAGGGCCAGTTGGGGATACGTCTCAAGGAGATCCTCCTGGTTTCGGCGCCGTTTCCTCGTCGTCTTGAGCTCTCGCCACACCCAGGAGCCGTCCTCCTGGTACAGCAGGTCGGGCTTGGCGATAACCACGGCCTGCGCGGCGGTGTCGTGGACGACCCGGAGCGCTTCGGGCTCGACCCGCTGGATGAGTCCCGGATCCTGGAAGGGGCAGGCGCCGACATGGTGCAGCAGCATGTCCCGGCCAATCGCGGCGTCCTCGTCGGAGACTCGCCACCGGCCTTCCGTCCAGTTCTCACCCTCTGCGGGCATGTCCGCGACCGTGCAAGGCGGCCACCCGTCGCGCCGGTGCAGCGTCTCGATCCAGCCGTGCACCGCCTGGCCGAGCTTCGCGGCGCTGCCGTACTCGTCGGACTTGGGCAGGTGTAGCGCGCGCAGAAAACCCTGCGCGGGGCAGGCCGCGTGGTAACGGAGGTCACTGACGGACACCTTCCGCAGTGGTGCGACGCGCGAGGAGATCCCGAGGATGCCTGGCCTGCGCGGCACGGCCTCGCACCCCGTGAACTGCTTGCAGTCGACACAGGAGGAGCCTGGCGTCCGCGCCCCGCCTGCCACGACCCGGGCGACATGCGCGTGCCCGTGCTCGGCGTAGTACGCCTCGGCGTCCTCGACCGTGCCGTCGAACTGCACGCGCGGCCGGCCGTCGGCCAGTCCCACCTCGACGACGCGCACGCGCTCGGGCCGGGCGACGGGCCCGTGCGGCTGGAAGGCCCGAGACCACTTGGGCGGCCAGGCCGCCGGTCGCCCGTGGACCGCCACGTACACGGCGATCGCGATCTCGCCGGGCTCGGAACCCTTGACCTGGCCGTGCCGCAGCCGCCGGTACTCGCGCAGCCGTCCGTCGGCAGACTCGTACCTCCGCCACCAGGCGTACATCTCCCAGAACTTGCCGTTCTCCCGCTGCACCACCCAGTAGGGACGGACGGGCCGCAGCTCCTTGTCACCGCCCTCGGCGAACGCCTGGCTGTACGACCGCAGGGCGTGCTCGGCGTAGGTGAGATGGCCGGGGTGGAGGGCAGGCGCCCTGGAGCGCAGCGTCTCCAGGGCCTGGTCGAGTGTCTCCTCGTGGAACTCGACCCGGTCGATGGCGTCCATGACCGGCCCGAGAGTGAAGGTTTCGATCTCCGGCTTCGGCAGCCGTAAGCGCTGGGCGGGCCACAGCGCAGGCCGGGCCTTGGCGGCAGCGTGCGAGGGGCAGGTGTGCTCCTCGTCCCCGCCCGTACCGGGCCCGACGCGAATGAGGCCGTCGTCCCCGGTCAGCCAGTGTGGCCTGCGCCATGCCATGTCGTGGCTCATTGCCTCCCCCTACTCGTGACATACGGCACCCCTGAGGCGAGCCGGGTGTGCCGCCGTATTCGACCGTAGCACATAACATTGGAACTCCTTGGAAGTTCTTGGCATAGGTTGGTTGCTGCGCTAAACTGCCCCGCATGGCGGCAACACTGGAGGAGCTGGAGCAGCGCCTGTCCCACCTGCGCACCGAGTTGCGCGGCGCGGTACGCGCCCGGGACAAGGCCGAGACCACACGCATCCGGCGCGCCCTACGCGAGGCGGAGGCGGCGTGGGAGCACGCCCTCGAGTCCGAGGCGGGACCGGCCGGCGAGCAACTCCTGACCGAACCCCTGACCTCGCCGGCGCCGACGACCGAGGGCGAGCCACGCCGCAAGGAGCGACAGGCGCACGGTTCCATCCCGGTCCGCGAACAGGTCCACCAGGCGCTCACGCTGCTGGGCGCCCCCGCCTCCCCGAAGCTCATCTCCTCCACGTACGAGGCCTTCTTCACCGAGCCGCTCGTCGCCACCAAGCTCGCGTCGCTCCGCCGAGACGAGGAGCGCTCCTTCACAGCGCAGGGCTATGCCCGCCCGTACTACATCTGCGCGGCACTGACCCACGACCGCCTCGTACCCGCACGCGGGCTCCTGGCCCTGTCCACCTGGCCCGTCGAACGACGGATCATCGCCCCGCTCAGCCCGCGCACGGACTTCCTCACCCACGCGGTCGGAACCGCCGAGCAGATCCAACGACTCACCACCGCGGGGCATCCGGCCCCGGACGCGGCCTGGCGCCTGCTGCGCCGCTTCGCCCTCACGATCCCGGGCGCCTACGACGACTCGACCTCGGAACCCGACCCCGCACGTGTGATCGCCGCCGCTCACGCCGAAGTGGCCGTCCACCAGCAGGAGGACGACCAGCAGCGGCAAGCCGCCGCGCAGCGTGCCCGTTCCCAACTCGCCGATGTACAGCAACTGTTTGGTGCGCCACCGCTGCGCGATGCCCTGCGCGACGCGGGCGGGGCCATGCCCTGACCTGTTCCCGGCAGCGACGGCGGCGGCCGCCCAGCGCGCCGACACCTACCCCAAGACGCATAAGACGTACCTGAAGCAGAGACGATGCCCTCGCAGCAGTCCGAACCCCCCGACGACAGACTCGCGCGGCTGCGCGGACCGCGGCCCCCTCAGCCGTACACCGCCCGCAAGATCACCGCCCTGACCGCCAACCCCGCCTGCGCCCGCCGCGCCGTCCTCGACGCAGCCGGGGTGGACAAGGCGCTGCTCGCGCAGCGGGTCGGGTACGAGCCGCGCTTCGGCCAGTCACCCTTCGCCCTCGCACGCGAGCAGGCGTTCCACAGCCTCGTGAAGTGGGGCGGGTACGCCGAGCTCATCCGGCTGCTGCGCGAACAGCTCTCCGTCCCCGTGGCGGAGGCCCATGTCGAAGACCTCAACGAGGTGGGAGGCAACGCCTCCCTGACCGTAAGGGAGCGGGAAACCCGCCGCCTGATCGCGCACGTGGCCTCCGGCCAGGACGTACGGCTGATCCTCGACCGCCCCGTGCTTACCCTCGAAGTCGCGGGCCGCACGGCATACTTGGAGCCGGACGCTCTCACTCACCGCATCGACGGGAAGTTCTACGTCGTCGTGATCCGCTCGTTCGCCGCGATCGACGGGCAGGCCAACCCGACGGCCGTCGCCGAGGCGGCCAAACAGGCCGCCGTGTACGTCCTCGCGCTGCGCCGCGCCTTAGAAAGCGCCGGCCTGCCCACCGAGCAGATCGCCCACGAGTTCCTGCTCGTCTGTCCTAAGGACTTCTCCAACCGGCCCTACGGCCGCCTGATCGACCTCCGTCAGGAACTCGACGCCCTCCAGTTCCAGTTGTCCCGGCTGCGGCGCGCCGAGGACCTCGCGGCACAGCTCCCAGCGACGGCGACCCTGGACACCGATCAGGATGGAGACGAACTCTCCTCGTCCATAGAGGCGTTGGATGCCTCGTACACGCCCGCCTGCCTCTCCTTCTGCGAGATGGCGCGCTACTGCCGCGACGAAGCCGAGGCATGCGCCGCACCGGCACGTCTGGGCAGCGGCGTGCGCAACGACCTGCCCGGCATCGACTCCACGCGCACCGCTCTCGACTACCTGGATGGCATCGCCGCCCCGGGAGACGCCGAGGCGGAAGCCGCCGACCAGCTGCGCGCCGCCGCCCGGCTGCGCCGACTCCGCCGGGGGGCCGCATGAGCGTCCTGTCCACCGTCGCCGCTCTCACGGCGTCCCGAACCGGCCGCGCCGAGCCGCTGACGACCGTCCGCCACCAGCACGTGGACGAGAAGCCTTTCGTCCTGGTGCCGCTCACGCTCGCTGGAGAGGCGTGCGCGCCCCTGGCCGCGCTCGCGGGTACGGACCCGGAGAACCCGGTGCTGCTGACGGTCCGGCAGCCACGGGACCGTGCCGAGCGCTTCCGGTTCGCCGAGCGTCTCGGCGCCCTACTGCTCGCGTACATCGACGAGTGCAGGATGGAGACGGAGCCGTACACCGTCGGCCGCGGCAAGGAGAAGGAGGAACGCCGCCGCTTCCTGCGCGCCCCGCAGCTCCTCGTGCCCAACGGCGAGGGCATCGCGTACGTCCGTCTACTCGGCCGTCTGACCAGACTACGCGCCACCGAGGGGGCGTACGCGGTCGAACCGTCCGTGCCCGCCCTGGGCAAGTGGCTGACCTGGTTCGCTGAGCTGGCCGAATTCCCGAACTCCAATGTGCTCCTCGCGATGACCCGGCTGCTCGCCGCGCACTGGGCCACGGGCCAGAGCCCTTCCGAGGACTCCCACCTCGCGTCCCTGCTCGCCTGGATCGATCCGCCGGAGGGCAGCGACGGCGCGCGGGCGGCGCGTGAGGCGGAGGACCCCGCCGTGTGGCCGCCGGCCGGTCCGTCCACGGACCCGGTCTTCGACCGGACCCTTCACGAGTTGATGACGCGCTACGACGAGGCGTCCGACGAGCGCGGACGCGAGGCGGTCGGCCGCCAGGTCGACGGTGAGCTGCACGGCCAGATGCTGCCGACGTGGCGCCTGATGTGGCGCGGCGTGGAGCTGCTCCGCGAGCTGCCGGAGGGCGCCCACGTCCCCGACCGCTGGGCCGACGACCGCCGCTGGTTCTCCGAGTACGCCGAGTACCTGGACGCCGACGGCCGCCCACAGGCCCGCCGCGACCAGGCCGTCCGAGCCGCCCGCCGCCTGGCCCGGCTGGAGGACGCGGTCGCCCGCTACGAGGCGGAGCGCGCGTACGACGACCCGCTGGTGATGGCGGAGTATGAGCTGAACGGCGAGGCGTTCACGGGCACGGTGACAGCCAGGGACGAGGACCGCTTCGTCCCCGGCAACCGTCCCGGCTCCCAGGTGTGGCGCCCGACGATCACACTCCGCACCGACACCCGCGTCGGCCTCGCGGTCGGCACGGAGGTGAAGTCTCCCGCCCGGCCCGGTCAGGAGGCACGGATCCTTGATGTACGACAAGGCGACGACGGCAGCCACACCGTGGTTCTTCAGCTCAAGGGCGGCTTCGCGAGAAAGCGCACACCTCCGGCACCGGCCGGCACCCTCGCGGAGACCGGCGAGGAGGTGACGTACACCACGCTCAACCCCACCGCCATGCCGTCCGCCCTGCCCGACGAGGAAAACACCCCCTGGACCCACGGTGGTCCGCCGCAGCCGTACGAACCCACCGACGAGGACGCAGAGGAGACCTGGGAGTGACCGCCCTCCTTCCCGACACCGGGGAGCCCGAAGCCCTCACCCCCGGCGAACGCGCGGACCGGGCGGTCGCGGGGATCCTGACCAGCCTCGACACCGCGCCCGGCCGGGGCGTCGTCGTGGACTCGCCTCCTGGAGCCGGCAAGTCGACTCTGGTGGTGCGGGCCACCGGGCACCTGACGTCCGCGGGCAACCAACTCATGATCGTCGCGCAGACCAACGAGCAGGTCGACGACCTGGTGGACCGCATCGCGCGGGAGCACCCTGGCCTGAGGCTCGGCCGCCTCCACGCCAGCGGCCACACCCTCCCGCCCCGCGTCACCCGGCACCCCAACGTCACCGGGAGCAGCCAGGTGACGAACCTGCGCGACCTGCCCGTCGTGGTGTCCACGGCGAAGAAGTGGTCGTTCGTCACACCGGACAAGTGCGCGCCGTGGCGGTGGGCCATCGTCGACGAGGCGTACCAGATGCGCTCGGACGCGCTCCTGGCGACGGCCCCGCTATTCGGTGAGAACGACTCGCAGGTCCTCTTCGTCGGCGACCCCGGCCAGCTCGATCCCTTCGCCACCGTGGAGACCGACCGCTGGCACGGCCTGACCTGGGACCCCCTGCGCAACGCGGTCGACGTCACCCTCGCCCACAACCCCGACCTCGTCCGCCACCAGCTCCCCGTTTCCTGGCGCCTGCCGGAAACGGCGGCGCCCCTGGTCGAGCAGGCCTTCTACCCTTTCTACCGGTTCGTCCCCGGCACGACGGCACCGGAACGTGTGCTGTCGTACGCCAGCCTGCCGCACGGCTCCGGCCCGCTGGACGACGTCCTCGCCCGGGCCGCCGACTCCGGCTGGGGCCACCTGGAACTCCCGGCACGCCACACCCTGGACCAGGACCCGGAGGTGGCGGATGCCCTCGCGGCGACGGCGGCCCGGCTGCTGGAGCGCGGCGCGCTGGTCAACGGGGAGCGCCTGACCGAGTCGCGCATTGCGATCGGCGCGGCACGCACCGTACAGGCGGACGCTGTCCGCGCCCGCCTCGCCAACCGCGGCCTGACCGACATCACGGTGGACACCGCCAACCGCCTCCAGGGCCGCGAGTTCGACGTCACGCTCGTCTGGCACCCGCTGTCAGGCCGCCACGACGCCTCCGCCTTCCACCTGGAGACGGGCCGCCTGTGCGTCCTCCTCTCCCGGCATCGCTTCGCGTGCATCGTGGTGGCCCGGGCCGGCATCCGGGATCTGCTGGATCGGCATCCGCGGAGCAGTCCTGTGTACCTGGATGTGCCGCCTAAGTTTCCGGATGGGTGGCGGGCGCATCAGGTGGTGATGGGGCATTTGGAGCGGGGGGAGCACAGGGTGCGGGCTGCCTGATCATGCACGAATGGGGTCATTGTCGGTGGCAGGATGTACGGTCCACGCAGATGTGGCGTGAGGGGGATATCTAGAACATGGCAGCAGCGATTGAGAACCCGATCATCAATTCGCCGTATGCGGAGCCAACCTGGCACTGGGAACTGGACGAGCGGGGGCCGCTGACGTGGGAACGGCTTCCAGGGTCACCGCCCGAGCGAGATCCCCTTTCGATCACGGGTCACCCGGTGTGACCTACGACAGTAAGTCCACGTCCACACACCCCGGAGGTTCCGTTTCATGGTCCCCAGCGACGCGGGCCGCACGATCGACCGGTTGCGCAAGCATCTGACCGGCGCCACGCGTCTGGACTCGCTGTCGGAGTCGTTCTCCGTGTTCGTCTACGAGGCTCTCCAGGACGAGTTGGCCGCTGTCGACCTGCGCCTCCTCCTGCATGGCCACAGCCTCGACGACTTCGCCCTGAACGGCCTCGAGGAGGAAAATCTCCATCGCGCCCGGCTGGACCAGCACCGCATTGCTCGCGCGTTCCTGACCTGGGCCGAAGAACATCTTCAGGCAAGGGCGCTCAAGCGGCGCACGCGCGGTACCTGGACCAGTGTCGACGGGTCGTTTCCTTATGTCGTCGACGGTGCGGGCCTTGAGGCTGAGAGCCTCGGCCTGGTGGCATCCCAGGACCTGTACTTCCCTCTGGAGACCACAGAAGCGGACAAGGTAGCGCAAGCCGTGGTCCGCTTCGAGCGCATGTGGCACGACGACGGGACCAGCAGTAACGTCCAGGAGGAGTTCCTCAACGCTGCCCGGTCCCTCTTCGAGGACAGGGCCCCCGAGTCCGTCTACTTGCGTATCCTGACGTCCCTGTTCAAGGACTTCGTTGAGGAGGCCGGCGAGGAAACCGCCGAGCGCGGCAGAACGGGCTTCTACGACTCCGTCGTGTGGAAGAAGCTCTACAAGTTCCAGCGTGACGGCGTGCTCGGCGCGATCGAGAAGCTCGAGCGCCATAACGGCTGCATCATCGCCGACAGTGTGGGCCTGGGAAAGACCTTCGAAGCACTCGCCGTCATCAAGTACTACGAGCTGCGCAACGACCGTGTCCTCGTCCTGGCACCCAAGCGGCTGCGGGAGAACTGGACAATCTACCGCGGCAACGACAGACGGAATCCGCTGGCCGCGGACCGCTTCCACTACGACGTCCTCAACCACACCGATCTCAGCCGGACCAGCGGGCTGTCGGGGGACATCGACCTGGCAAACGTCAACTGGGGCAACTACGACCTCGTCGTGATCGACGAGTCCCACAACTTCCGTAACAACCCTCAGGTCAAGGGACGGACGACCCGGTACGAGCGCCTCATGGACGAGGTCTTCAGGTCCGGTGTGAGGACCAAGGTCCTTATGCTCAGTGCAACGCCCGTGAACACGCGCTTGGCCGACCTGAAAAATCAGGTTCTGTTCGCAACCGAGGGAGACGACCACGCACTGGCTTCGGACGGGATCAGAAGTATCGAGACCACACTGAACAAAGCGCAGAGGCACTTCAATGAGTGGCAGCGCCTCCCTGCGGCCACCCGGAGCACGAAGTCCCTGGTCGGCACGCTCGGTATGGATTACATCCGGCTGCTGGACCTGGTCACGATTGCCCGCTCCCGCAAGCACATCGAGAAGTACTACGGCACCAAGGACGTCGGGAAGTTCCCCACCCGCCTGGCTCCGGTCAACCTCACCCCACCCATCGACACGGCCGACAGGATGATCCCGCTGGAGGACATCAACCGGTCGATCCTGCGCCTGAACCTGGCGGCCTACAAGCCCACCTCGTATGTCAGCGCGAAGCACGAGAGCAAGTACGCCGCCGTGTACGACCAGAGGGTACGCACGGGCGGACGGCGCGTATGGCGGCAGACCGACCGTGAAAACAATGTGGTCCACCTGCTGCGAGTGGGTCTGCTCAAGCGTTTGGAGTCCTCCGTCAACTCCCTGGGCAAGACGCTCGGCAAGATCCTCGCCACCATGGAGGGCGCGATCGCCAGCATCGACGCCTACGAGGCGACCGGGGCTGAGGGAACGTCCATCGACAGTTTCACCGACCTGGAGAAGATCGACCTGGACGACCCCCAGTTCGAGGACACTGTCGGCGGCAGCGTCAAGGTCTTCCTCGCGGACATCGACCGGGTGCGGTGGCGTCAGGAACTCGAACAGGATCGGGACACCGTGGCCGCCCTGCTCGCCGAGGTGACGGCGGTCGACGCCGAACGCGACGCCAAACTGGCCGAGCTCAGGCGGTTCCTGCGCGCCAAGGCCGAGCACCCCACCAACGACGGCAACCGCAAGGCCCTGGTGTTCACGGCGTTCAGCGACACCGCCGAGTACCTCTACGAGCATGTGGCCCGCTGGGCACGTGACGAACTGGGCGTGCACGTGGCCCTGGTCACCGGGCAGAGCACCCGGACCACCCTCCCGATGAAGCGCGTCCACATGATCGACGTCCTCACCGCGTTCTCACCGCGCTCCAAGGACGGCGACCCGGACGACCCGCAGATCGACATCGTGATCGCCACCGACACCATCTCCGAGGGCCAGAACCTCCAGGACTGCGACACGGTGATCAACTACGACATCCACTGGAACCCGGTGCGCATCGTCCAGCGTTTCGGCCGCGTCGACCGCCTGGGCACCACCAACGCGAGTGTCCAACTCGTCAATTTCTGGCCCAACATGGACCTGGACGCCTACATCAACCTCGAGGCGCGCGTGTCCAGCCGTATGACTCTCCTGGACGTCTCCGCGACCGGCGAGGAGAACGTTCTTGACGTCACGTCCGGTGACATGAACGACCTCGACTACCGGCGCAAGCAGTTGCAGCAGATGCAGCAGGCCGCGCCCACCATGGAGGACCTCGCCGGCAGTCTGAGCATCACCGACCTGACCCTCTCCGACTTCCGGATGGACGCCGCCGCCCGCGCGCGGGGAGAGCTTCAAGAGATCACCGGGTGGCCCCTGGCTCTCTTCGGCGTCACCCGCTTCGACAAGGCCCTCGCCGACGACCGACTCGCTCCCGGAGCGGTCTTCCTCCTGCGCGTACGGGACGACGCGTTCGCCTTCTCCGAGGCGTACCCGCTGGAGCCGTACGTGCTCGCCTACGTGACCGACGACGGCAGCCTTGCCCACGAGATCGAGGAACCCAAACTGGCCCTCGACGTCCTGCGCCACCACTGCCTGGGCAACACCGAACCCGACGCCGCCGTCCTCGCGGAGTTCGACCGGGCGACCAGGTCGGGCAGGTCCATGCGGCACTACCGCGACCTTCTGGACGTGGCGGTCCGAGCCGCTTCCGGCAAGGCTGAGGAGAGCATGGTGGCCTCCCTGTTCTCAGCAGGTCCCTCACAACTGGGGACGGAGGCCGCCGCGCCCGGCCTGGAATCCGTGGACGTGATCGCATGGCTGGCGGTGCTGCCATGACGGACCTACCCCGCGATTACACCGGTACCAACCTGCTGGCTCTGCCTGACACGGCACGCCAGTACCATCGCGTCACGAAGAAGATGCTCGCCGACCAGTTCGAGGATCAGGCCCCCGCCGACGCCCGTCTGATCACCAAGGCGGTGGCCTCGGCTCAACTGGTCGGTATCCTGCGCCCGGAGACCATTCAGGTGCCCAGGTACCAGGACGGCGAGCGTGCCGTCGTCGACATCCCAGTCCTCGAGATCTTCCTGGCCGACAAGACATCGGCATCCGACAGGACCCGCGTGGCCGAACTCGTCCACCGCAGCATGGCCAAGCCGGTGGTGGTGTTCGCGCATATGCCCGAAGGCACCACAACCCTCTCGCTGGCGCTCAGCCATGTCAGCCGCACGGACCCCACCCGGTCCACCTCCGTGATAGACGCGCACGTCATGGTGCCGACGGGAGGCATCGAACCGGGCGCCCTGCACGTGACCCGGCTGGATCGCACGGACATGTGGGCGCTATACCGCGACCTCGTGCGCATCGCCGCCGCTGACGGCCGCCCGGCCGGCACCGCCCTGCGGGCAGCGGACGCCATCGCGCTGCGCCGACGGCTGACCGACCTAGAGAGCGAACTGGTTACGGTCGTACGGGACGCGAAACGTGCGAAGAACCAGCAGCAGCGCATCGATCTGAACACGGCGGCGCGGACGCTACGTGCACAGATCGGACATGTCAGAGGCAGCTTATACAGTGCCGACGGCGACCACGACACCGCCTGAGCAGCCCGTAAATCAGTACCTATCCACACAAGAAGGACACCACCCGTGAGCCTGGACTTCGAACCTGTCGACGACCTGACTGGCCCCGGCGAGGCCAAGTCGAACCTCGATGTACTGGCCCGCCTCTTCCCCGACGCCGTCGTCGACGGCACCGTCGACGTCGAGGCCCTCCGGGACTTGCTGGGTGAGAGCGCCGCTCCCACGACTGCCGAGGCGTTCGGCCTTCGCTGGCCCGGCATGGCCGAGGCCCGGCGCCTTTCCACCCTCCCAGCGACGGGCACGCTCCTGCCGAAGCCCGAGGAGTCCGTGGACTGGGACAACACCCGCAACATCGTGATCGAGGGCGACAACCTGGAGGTGCTGCGGCTGCTGCGGCGCGGGTACACCAACAAGGTCGACGTGATTTACATCGACCCGCCCTACAACACGGGCAACGACTTCGTCTACGAGGACAAGCGCACCACCTCCCGGGTCGAGCACGAGACGGCAGCGGGCCAGCGCGACGACGATGGAGTGCTCCAGACGGGCATGGGCTCTGACCGGGTGCAGGACCGCAAGGCCGGCGCCTCGTTGCATACAAAGTGGCTCTCGATGATGTACCCGCGCCTTCTCGTGGCCCACCATCTGCTCAAGGAGACCGGCGCCATCATCGTCGCCATTGACGACACCGAGCACGCACGACTCAAGCTCCTCATGGACCGGATCTTTGGAGCGGAGAACTTCATCGCCAGTATCATTTGGCAAGGGGGCCGAAAGAACGACTCGCGGTACGTTTCCGTGGGGCATGACTACATGCTCATTTACGCAAAGAACGAGTCGGCTCTACGCCAAGGGGATATCCGATGGCGAGAAAAGAAGCCCGGCGTTGATGAAATCCTGGCACGTGCTGCCGAAATTTGGTCGTCCCACGAGGACAAGAAGACCGCCAATGAGGTCTATAGGAAATTCCTCAAGAGCATGGAGAAGATGGGAGCGACGGCAGGCGTTCTAAGATTCGCGAACCTTGATGAGTCGACCGGACGCCCGTACAACGCTGATCGCGACCTTTCCTCTCCCAATCTTCGTGCGAGCGGGATCTACGACATCTACCACCCCGTTACCGGCAAGGCTGTCACTCGGCCTCAGCGCGGGTGGGCCATGACGGAAGAATCCGCTCGCCAGATGATCAGCGAGGGCCGTATCGCTTTCGGTGATGACGAAACAAAGATCCCCCGCGGGAAGATCTTCCTGGATGAGATGTCCGACCAAGTAGCGGAATCGGTCTTCAGTCAAGAGCGAACCGCAGCGGGGAAGGCCTTGGTGAAGCTGCTGGGTGAGGACGTTTTCCCGTTCCCCAAGGATGTCAACGTCGTGGCAAGATGGCTTGACATCGTTTCAATCCGAAACAGTGATGCAGTTTTCCTTGACTTCTTTGCAGGATCCGGCTCCACCGGCCACGCCGTCATGGACCTCAACGCCGCCGACGGTGGCAACCGTCGTTACATCCTGGTCCAGCTCGATGAGCGGATCGAAGGGAAGGACGGCTACAACACGATCGCGGACATCACCCGCGAACGCCTCCGCCGTGCGGGCCAGCAGATCGCGTCCGAGCGGAGCCCCGACGCCGCGCCCATCGACACCGGTTTCCGGTCATACCGCCTGGCCTCCAGCAATGTGAAGGCCTGGGACGGGACGCCCGACCAGCTGGACCTGCTCGAAGCCGTGGACAACCTCGTGGCCGGGCGTACCGCGGATGATCTGCTGGTCGAGATGATGCTGCGCATGGGCGTGGAACTGACTACGCCGCTGGAGACACGTGAGGTCGTCGGCGGTCTGCTGTACAACCTGGCGGGCACGCTGTTCGCGTACTTCGGAACCGACATAACGATCGACCGGGCGAACGAGGTCGCCAAGGCTCTGGCGGCCTGGCGCGACGAGGAGCCAGGCGACGCCGACACCACGGTCGTCGTCCGCGACACCGGCTTCGTCGACTCCGCCACCAAGCTCAACTTCGCCGCCGCGCTCAAGCAGGCCGGCTTCACCACGCTGCGGAGCATCTGAATGAAGTTCTCCTTCGACGCGGACCTCGACTACCAGCGTCAGGCCATCGACGCGGTCACGGGCCTGTTCAAGGGCCAGGAGGCCATGACCTCCCAGTTCACCGTGCACGCGCATCCGTCCGCGCACGCCGGGTTCGAGGGGCTGTCCGACCTGGGGTACGGCAACATGCTGCACCTGGACCGGGAGACGATCCTCGCCAACCTGCGCGAGGTGCAGATCCGTACCGGTCTCGCCCCGGAGCCGTCGCTGGACTCGATGAACTTCACCATCGAGATGGAGACCGGCACCGGCAAGACGTATGTCTACCTGCGGACCATCTACGAGCTCAACCAGCTCTACGGATTCACCAAGTTCATGGTGGTGGTGCCATCGGTGGCCATCAAGGAGGGCGTCGAGTCGTCCATCCGGATGCTGCGTGAGCACTTCGCGACCCTGTACGGCAACCCGCCGATGAACTTCTTCCAGTTCGACGGCGGCAACCCGTCCCGTGTCCGCTCCTTCGCCACCTCGCCGAGCATCGAGATCATGATCGTCACCGTCGCGGCGATCAACAAGAAGACCAACAAGATCTACCAGCCAGCCGAGGACCTCGACTTCGAAGTTCCCGCAGATCTGATCCGGGCCACGAACCCGATCATCATCGTCGACGAACCGCAGAGCGTGTACGGAGACACCGGTAACGGCAGGAAGAAGGGGGCGGGGCGCAGCGCGCTGGAGGACTTCAACGCCCTGGCCACGCTGCGGTATTCAGCCACTCACCCCAAGGATGACAAAGCCAACCTGGTCTACCGCCTAGACGCCATCGCCGCCTACGAGAAGCAGTTGGTCAAGCAGATCGAAGTCGACTCCCTGGTCACATCCGCCAGCGGGACGACCCCGTACGTCAAATTCCTCGGGGCGAAGCGTGGCAAGGGTGGAGCAATCACGGCCCGCGTCGAGGCGGACATCGAGGAAGGGAACGAGCTCAAGCGTAAGGCCGTCACCGTCGACACCGCGTCACGCAGCAACCTCGCAGATGTGACCGGACGTGACCTGTACAAGGATCTCACGGTGGTCGCCATTAACGCGGCCGAGGGGCAGCAGAGCATCTCCTTCGACACCGTCGCGCGGCCGCTAGGTATCGGCGACAGTATCGGGGCCGAGGTCAGCATCGGTGAGCGGGCCCGTCAGATGATCGCCCAAACCATCCGGCAACACCTGCGCAAGGAGCAGGAGTTTGCGATCCACGGACGCGACATAAAGGTGCTAAGCCTGTTCTTCGTCGACTCCGTGGCAAAGTACCGGGAGTACGGCCCTGGCGGAGAAGCGCTTCCCGGCGAGTACGCGCGCATCTTCGAGGAGGAATACACGCGCATCGCCTCCGAGCCGGAGTTCACTACCCTGCTGGGCGACTCCCCCGCCGACCAAGCCGCGAAGGAGTCCCACCAGGGGTACTTCTCCGTGGACCGCCGCAAGGGCGGCGCCGAGGTGCTGGTGGAAACCAAGGAGACCACCGACAAAGGGCGCCAGCAGGCCGGTTTGGCCTACGAGCAGATCATGCGGGACAAGGTCGGCCTGACCACACCCGGCACCCCCATCCGGTTCGTCTTCAGCCACTCCGCGCTGCAGGAGGGCTGGGACAACCCCAACGTTTTCCAGATCTGCGTCCTGAGGAACATGGGCACCGAGCGGTGGCGGCGCCAGTCCATCGGCCGCGGCCTGCGCCTCTGCGTGGACGGGTCCGGCAACCGGGTGCATGGCTTCGACACCAACCGCCTCACTGTGATCGCGAACGAGTCCTACGAGGAGTTCGCCGAACGCCTCCAGCGCGAGATGGCCGACGACCTGGGTATCCGGTTCGGCATCGTCACCGTGGACGGATTCGCGCGTCTGACCTTCAAGGCAGAAGACGGGAGCGTCGTCCCCGTGGGCGCGGCCGCCGCGCAACAGCTGTACCAGGCGCTGTTCTTCGAAGGGTACGTCGACGCCAAGGGGAAGGTGCAGGACAGCCTGCGCCAAGCCGTACAAACTGGCGACTCAAAACTCACGAAGATTGTCGGTGACGCCGTGAATTCGGAGGCCGCGACCAAGGCGGTACTTGGGCTCATCAAACGCCTGGCCAAGCCGATCGACGTCAAGAAGGCCGGTGAACGCATTGCGGTGCCAGTCGTCCAGGAACGTCTGGTCAGCCCCGAGTTCCAGGAGCTGTGGAACCGCATCCGGCACCGCACGGAGTACCGCGTCGAGGTCGACGAGACCGAACTGCGCGCCGCGATGGTCAAGGCACTGCGCAGTATGCTCCCCGTGCCCAAGCGCCGCGGCGAGTGGCTCACGCACCGCGTTCGGCGTATAGACCAGAGCGGTCTGACCGCCGAAGCGGCGGCCACTCGCCGTACGGACGTCACCTACGCGGACAGTGAAGACCTGCCCGACATCCTGTCCGTCCTCGCGGACCGCACCCAGTTGACCCGTGCCACGCTCGCCCATGTCCTCACCGAATCGGGCACCCTCGGGCAGTTCCGGAACAATCCGCAGGCGTACATCGACCAGGTGGGCCGTCTTCTCAATATCACCAAGGAGCACTTCCTGGTCGAGGGGGTGCGCTATGACTTGGTGGACGCCTCCCGCCCAGAAGCGGACCGCCGGTATCCGATAAGCCTGTTCCACGAGGCCGACCTCGCCGGTTACGCCGGCCCCGGAGGGAACATCGTCACGGACGCGGACGGGAATGCGGTCTCGTTCGAGGAGAAGTCCGTGTACCGCTACCTGATCATCGACTCGACTCCGGAGAAGGAATTCGCCCTCGCACTCCTGCGGCGCCCCGAGGTCAAGGCCTTCGTCAAGCTCCCGCCATCATTTGAAATCCCGACCCCTCTGGGGAACTACAACCCCGACTGGGCCCTGACCGTGGAAAGGACCGACGGCAGCCGCTACATCGTTTTCGAGACCAAGGACGTCAACGAGCTGGCACTGCTGCGCCCCAAAGAGCAAAAGAAGATCGCTTCCGCCCGCAGACACTTCGCCGCGGTGAAGCGGGACGCTGGCATAGACGATCTCGAGTACGAAGTCGTCAATGGCATCGAGGCGGCGACCGCCGTGATGGAACGGGGCGCTTGAGGTCACCGTGTGCTGCGGAATCAGGCAGCGCCACTCCCGCAGCACACCGCTCGGCGCCCATCAGTACCTGCGCGCCTCAGGCCTCCGTCGCGAACCCCACGAACCGCGACCACTCCTCACGGCAGACGGTGAAGTAAGCGCGCGTCACGTCCTTGGAGTCCCGCACGCACACAACCTGTTCGGTCGGCCATCCCACCTCCGCCACCGCAGTCGATCACGGCACCTGCACCGCCCACCCAACAGCTGACGGAGCTCCAACCAGGAGCCGTGGCACTGGATGGCCGTTGCCGTTGCTAGCTGATCGCCTCGGCACCCGCGCGCGGAGTAAGCCTGCAAAGGACCGAGCTCCGCGCCCCGCTTCTGCCGATAGAGCTCGTTCACCGCCTGCGCGACCATCTGGACGAGGCGGAACGTGGCTCCCGGTCGTCAGACGGCAACCACGTGCACGTCCGTCGGCGCGAGGACCGTCAGATAGGCGTGGATGTCCCCCGGATCGGTGGTGAAGATCACCGCGCTGCCATGCCGCGCCGCCGCCAGGGCCACCCAGGCATCCACCGCGTCCGGCCGCTTCTTCGCCGGCAGGGCCGCTCGCCCAAGAGCGGTGCCAATGCGCCTCCAGTCCGCGAGGTCCAGGCCTGTCGCACAGGCCAGACACTCCGGACAGCCCGCCTTCGTCTCCCGCATGGGCGGCTCGGACGTACGGGCCCGAGGGACCGTGCAATCCTTCAGAACACCGGACAGGGCGTGCACCAGTGCCGGTTGAGGGCGCCACACCTGGGCGAGAACCGGGCCGAGGACCAGTGCCCGATGCGGGAGCGTGCGCAGTCCCTCGTGAAGAGCTACCGCCTTCGCCTTGCGGTCGGCGAGTGCGATGAGCATGCCGGTGTCGTAGACCGGCACCCGTGCGCTCACGCGGCGTGTCCCGGACGGCGGCCGTGCCGGTCCCGGCCGTGGGCGAGACCCAGGGCCTCCTCGACCTCGCGGCGTTCCTGCTCCGTCAGTTCTACGGCCGGTTCCGGGGCGGGTTCAGCGGGCAGCCCATCCGCCGCCCGCTCCGCCCGGGCGATGACGGCGTCCACCTCGGCGAACTGTTCCTCTATGGCATCGCTCTCCGCCATCTGGCGCGTTGCGGCATGCACCAGGTATGCCGAGACGTCCATGCCCGCCCGTTCCGCGTGCTGCCTGATGCGTTCGGCCTGGTCTTGTTCCAAGCTGATGGTGATGCGCGCCTTTGCCACGAAGGCATCGTAATATGCGTATGACGACAGTGCGAGTGTGGTCACGGTGAGCGACCGGGCAAGCCCCCCCCCCGGCGCCCCGTTCTGTACCGCCCCGGCCTGCCGGCCTCCGCCGCCCGCCCGCGCGGCGGACCCGCGGTCCGCGGGCGATCCGTCACCGCATCAGAGGCGCCAAGGCCCCGATCACCCGCTCGACGTCATCCCGCCACGCGCGCAACTCGGCATACATCGGGGCGAGTTCGTACCCGTGGTGATGACAGGCCCGGCTGAGGCGGCCCCAGGCCGCCGACCAGCGGCGGGCCGTGTCGGGGTCGGCGTAGGACTCCAGGCACAATGCCTGGGCGTGTGTCGGGAAGGATATTTCGGGGTACACCCCTTGGATTCGCTCATCGGCGAACCGGCACGCCCGAGCCTCAAGAAGCTTCGGAGCCAGCGCCCGCGCCTGCCGACTCAGCCGATGACCGGTGAGCTCATGACACCGATTGCCGGCCGCCACTTAGTCCGACTCCAGCCACGCCTGTCGCGGTGCCACGTGGAGAACACTGCCGTGCCGAAGCCGTAGCAGTGCCCTCGCTTGTGGATCCGCGGCGCGCCAGCCCTTCTCGATGCTGCTTGCATAGGCATCGAGCCCCAGGGCATCCCGCCTCGCCTCTCACGCAAGATCCGGGTGGAGCCGCATCATGGGCAGGGCGCGAGAGCCCCGATGGCAGACGAGTCGGGCTGTACGCCGGGTTCTGTTCCCCGGGTTCCTCGCGGAGCCCGGGGCGACGGCCATCCATCTAGGACCGGCGTTGCCGCCGGCCTCGTGCGGTCTACCCGCGGACTCGGGCGGGCAGCCCTCGAACGTCCGCGCAGAGACACGGAGTGTCTCCTTTTGACCTTGCTCCGGGTGGGGTTTACCTAGCTGCCCAGGTCACCCTGGGCACTGGTGGTCTCTTACACCACCGTTTCACCCTTACCCAGCACCAGAGTGCTGGGCGGTTTGCTTTCTGTGGCACTGTCCCGCGGGTCACCCCGGGTGGCCGTTAGCCACCACCCTGCCCTGTGGAGCCCGGACGTTCCTCGGGAAGCCCCCTAGGGGGACTCCACGCGGCCGTCCGCCCGGCTCGTCTGCCGTGTGGACCATGGTACCCGGCGGACATCCCGCTTCGGCGCCGCAGCCGTGGCCAGGACCGAGCCGGCCAGGATCAGCCCGAAGGCGACGGCGATGCCGACGGTCAGCTCCTCGTCCAGGAAGAGGGCGCCCGCGGCGACGGCGACCGCCGGGTTGACGTAGGTGATGACGCCGGCCCGGGTCGGTCCGATCTCCTTGATCAGCTCCAGGAAGGCCACGAACGCGATCGCGGTGCAGATGACGCCCAGGCCGGCGAGGGCGGCCAGGGCCTCGGTCGACGGCAGGGCGGCGGGCCGGGTCAGGAAGGCGGCGGGGGCGTAGACGACCGCGGCCAGGGTGAGGCAGGGGGTGATCAGCTGGAGGGTCGGGACGTCCTTGAGGTGCCGGGCGGCTATCAGGGGCGCGGTGGCGTAGCCGACGACCGTCAGCAGCACCTCGGCCAGTGACCGGGCGTCGCCGCCGGTGAGGTGCGGCACGGTGAGGACGGCGACGCCCGCGAGGCCGAGGGCGAGTCCGGTGATCCGGCGGGCGCCGACCCGTTCCTCGGCGCCGAAGAAGCGGGCCAGGACGACGCCGACGATGGGGACGCCCGCGATGAGGAGCCCGGCCGTGGAGCTGGACAGGTGGCGCTCGGCGTCGGTGAGCGTCCACCAGGGGCCGACGATCTCGATGACCGCGAAGGCCAGCATGGGCTTCCAGTGCGTGCGGACGGTCCGTGCGAGACCGCCCTGGCGGAGGGCGAAGGGGAGCAGGAGGGCGGCGCCCAGCGCGCACCGCGTGAACACCACCCCCGACGGGGACACCTCGTCCACCGCCACCTTGATCATCAGATAGGGGATGCCCCAGACCACTCCCATCAGGGAGAACAGGGCCCAGCCTCGTGCAGTCATGCTCCCCAGTGTCGGGGCGGCACTCAGCCGCGGTCTTGAACGCTGTTGCGGTACGCCGCCGGGGTCACCCCCAGCACCCGCCGGAACCACCGCGTCAGATGCGCCTGGTCGGCGAACCCCACCAGCGCGGCCACGTCCGCCGGGCGCAGTCCGCACTCCAGCAGGCCGCGCGCCCGGTGGACCCGGTACTGGGCGAGCCAGGCGTACGGCGGCACCCCCATCGTCGTACGGAACGCACGCAGCAGCTGGTACCGGGACAGGCCGAGGTCGGTGGCGAGGGCGGCGAGGGAGGGCGGGTCCGTGAGTTCGTCGGCGAGGCGGTCGCGTACGGCGCGCGCGATGCCGTCGGCGCCGGGCACGGTGTCGCTCACCGCGCGGGCTGTGGAGTGCCGGCGGGCGAGTGCGCTGAGCAGCCACGGCAGCCGGGACTCCGCCTCCAGCGGATCCGGGCAGGCGCTCAGCTCGGTGTGGGTGCGCAGCAGGGCGGCGGCCAGCTCGGGGTCGTCCAGTACGGGCTCGCGGAAGTGGCGCGGGCCGGTGCCGAGGGTGCCGTCGGCGAGCAGGTCCGGGGCGGCGTACAGGGCGCGATAGGAGTAGCCGCCGTCGGGGGCGGCGGGGCCGCCGGTGTGCATCTCGCCGGGTTCGAGAACGACGATGGATCCCGGCCCGGAGTGGATGCGCCCGCCCCGGTAGTCGATGAACTCCAGCCCGCCGACGGTCACCCCGACGGTGAACTCGTCGTGCGCGTGCGGCGCGTAGACGTGCCGGTCGAAGCGGGCGGTGAGCAGATCCAGCGCGGGCCCACACCGCCCGAGCCTGGCCCGTGTCCATCGGGCGTCTTCCCGTATCCCCACTTGGCATCCCCCATCCCCCCGGATCAGGGGATCAGACGAACTCGGGCGGTGTCCAGCTCACGCGGGCACGAACCGCACCGTCGCCCTCGCCGGATCCGCCTCCGTCAGCCGCACCCGGAGCCGTTCGCCCAGCGGCAGCCGGTCGCCGTCGACGCGGCCGATGACCGCGGGGTCGGTGAGCTGGACCGTGCCGGTGGTGGGGCGGCGTTCGTCGATGTCGACGACGCAGGCGTCGAAGGTCTCGCCGACGCGGTGGGCGAGGACCGCCGCCTCGACGACGTTCACGCACTCCCGCTCCACCGTGCCCGCCCGTCGCGCGCCCTCGGTCATCTCGGCGGGGAGGGTGTCGAGCGCCGCCAGGACCCAGTCGGGTGGGTCCTGGCCGGCCACGGCGGCGAGGCACAGCTCGGTGGTGTAGCGGTCGGCGAGGCGGCGCAGGGGGGCGGTGCAGTGGGTGTAGGGCGCGGCCACGGCGGAGTGGGTGGTGATCGGTGGCAGGGCGCCGTCGCGGAAGACGGTGTAGCCGGCGCCGCGCAGGAGGGTGGTGCACTCGAGGAGGAAGGCGGCGTGGCGTGGCTCGCGCGGGTCCAGGGAGCGGATCAGGTCGGCGTACGAGACGTGGTGCGGCCAGTCGATGTGCAGGGCGTGGGCCGTGCGGCGCAGGCGGCCTACGGCGCCGTCGGGGGCGGCGGGCAGGGTGCGCAGGACACCGGTGCCGGAGCCGAGCATCAGGTCGGCCGCGGCCATGCCGGTGAGCAGGGAGATCTGGGCGTTCCAGGCGTCGGCCGGGAGCGGGGCGCGGTAGGCCGGTTCGTAGGTCCCGTTCCTCTTCACGATCTCCTGTTCGGGGACGCTGAGAGAGATGCCGCCGCGGTCCGCCTCCAGGCGTTCGCGGAGCAGGCCGATCGTCTTGAGCAGGGCGACCGGTTCCTCCGCTCGCCCGTCCTCGATCTGCCGCTGGACCCACGCGTAGTCCAGTCCGGCGCGGCTGCGGACCAGGGCGCGGCGGACGTCGACGGCGAGGGTGCGGCCGTCCGCGTCGAGGTCGATCGTCCAGAGCGCGGCGGGGCGGGGGCCGTCGGGGAGGAGGCTCGCGGCGGCCTCGCCCAGCGCCGCGGGGTGCAGGGGGATGCGTTCGTCCGGGAAGTAGAGGGTCATCACCCGGCGGTGGGTCTCCGCGTCCAGGGGGCCGCCGGGGGTGACGAAGGCGGCGACATCGGCGATGGCGTACCGGACGCGGTAGCCCGTGCCCTGCCGGGACAGGTGCATCGCCTGGTCCAGGTCCGTGGATGTGGGCGGGTCGATGGTGAAGAAGGGGATGTCGGTGGCGTCGTACGGCGGGAGAGCCGGTGCCGCGGCCGCCCGTTCGGCCTCTGCCAGGACCTCGGGCGGGAATCCGGCCGGGACGCCGAGTTCGGTGCGCAGCGCGGTGAGGGCGGCCCGCAGCGGGTCGTCGGGGGCGCCGGTCACGCGGAGGGGACGGCGGGGCATACAGCGAGCGTAGGTCGGAGGGTGCCGACCGGCACGCCGTACGCTGGCGGGGAGCCGCAACAGAAGGAGTACGTGTGCTGGTCCTGCTGCCGCCCTCGGAGGGAAAGGCCTCATCCGGCCCGGGCGCCCCGCTGAAGCTGGAGTCGCTGTCGCTGCCCGCGCTGACCGAGGCCCGTGAGGCCGTCCTCGGCGAGCTGGTCGAGCTGTGCGCGGGCGACGAGGACAAGGCACGCGAGGTGCTGGGGCTGAGCGAGGGCCTGCGTGGGGAGGTCACGAAGAACGCGGAGCTGCGTACGGCGGGGGCGCGTCCCGCCGGGGAGATCTACACCGGTGTGCTCTACGACGCTCTGGACCTGGCCTCGCTGGAGACCACCGCGCAGCAGCGTGCCGCGCGCTCGCTGCTGGTGTTCTCGGGGCTGTGGGGCGCGGTCCGGGTGACGGACCGGATCCCGTCGTACCGCTGCTCCATGGGCGTGAAGCTGCCGGGGCTCGGCGCGCTGGGCGCGTACTGGCGTACGCCGATGGCCGCCGCGTTGCCCGAGGCGGCCGGGGACGGCCTGGTGCTGGACCTGCGGTCGGCGGCGTACGCGACGGCGTGGAAGCCGAAGGGCGAGGTGGCCGGGCGGACGGCGACCGTACGGGTGCTGCACGCGCCGACCCGGAAGGTCGTCAGCCACTTCAACAAGGCGACCAAGGGGCGGATGGTGCGCAGTCTGCTGACCGCCGGGGCGGAGCCCTCGGGGCCCGCGGAGCTGGTCGAGGCGCTGCGGGATCTCGGGTACGAGGTGGAGGCGCAGGCTCCGGCGAAGGCGGGGCAGGCGTGGGCGCTGGATGTGCTGGTGGAGGAGATTCACTGACAGTCGTTGCACGATGTGCAACGACCTTTGCGCAGCGCGCTTCGGCGCGGGCAGGATGAGGGCATGGTCATGCCCTCCGCCCCGTCTGTGCTCGATCTCGCGCCCGTCGTTCCCGTCGTGGTCGTCGCCGACCCCGCCGACGCCGTACCGCTGGCCCGTGCCCTGGTCGCCGGCGGGCTGCCCGCGATCGAGGTGACGCTGCGGACGCCGGGCGCGCTGGACGCGATCCGGGCGATCGCCGGCGAGGTGCCGGAGGCGGTGGTCGGGGCGGGGACCGTGATCACGCCCGGGCAGGTGGCGGAGTCCGTGGCGGCCGGGGCCCGGTTCCTGGTCAGCCCCGGCTGGACGGACGTACTGCTGGAGGCGATGCGCGGGTCCGGGGTGCAGTTCCTGCCGGGGGTGTCGACCGCCTCGGAGGTGGTGGCGCTGCTGGAGCGCGGTGTGCGGGAGATGAAGTTCTTCCCGGCCGAGGCGGCGGGCGGTACGGCCTATCTGCGGTCGCTGGCCGGGCCGTTGCCGCAGGCGCGGTTCTGCCCGACCGGCGGGATCGGGCCGGACTCCGCGCCCGGGTATCTGGCGCTGCCCAACGTCGGGTGCGTCGGCGGGAGCTGGATGCTGCCCGCGGACGCGGTGGCGGGGCGGGACTGGGCGCGGATCGAGCGGCTGGCCCGGGAGGCGGCCGGGCTCGGCGCGGACGCGGGCGGCGCGGATGCGGTCAGCGCGGACGCGCTCAGCGCAGGTGCGAGGTGTCGTTGAGCAGGCGGACGCTGGGGTTGCCGTCGGCGTAGTAGGCCACCACCGACAGGGAGGCCGCCGACAGTTCCATGCGGAACAGGGACTCCGCCGGGGCGCCCAGGGCGAGCCGGACCAGCGTCTTGATCGGGGTCACATGGGTGACCAGCAGGACCGTGCGGCCCGCGTACGCCGCGATCAGCTTGTCGCGGGTGGCGGCGATCCGGGTGGCGGTCGCCGCGAAGCTCTCGCCGCCGCCGGTCGGTTCGGCGTCCGGGGAGGCCAGCCAGGCGGCCAGGTCGTCCGGGTGGCGCTCGTGCACCTCGGCGAAGGTCAGCCCCTCCCACGCGCCGAAGTCCGTCTCGCGCAGCCCGTCGTCGATGCCGACCTCCAGGCCGAGGCGGGCGGCGACGATCCCGGCGGTCTCCCGGGTGCGGGCCAGCGGGGACGACACGATCGCCTGGATCGTGCCGCGCCGCGCCAGCGCCGCCGCGACCCGCTCGGCCTGCTCGCGGCCGACGGCGGAGAGGGACGGGTCGCTGCCGCCGCTGCCGGAGAAGCGCTTCTGCGGGGTGAGCGGTGTCTCGCCGTGCCGCAGCAGGACGAAGGTGGCCGGCGCGCCGAGGTCCGGGGCGGAGCCCCAGCCGACGGAGGGAGTGGCGACGGTGCGGGCGGCGCGCAGGTCGGCGTCGGCCTTGGCCGTGCGCTCGGCGGCGGGTGCGGCAACCGGTTCGGCAGGGGAGGCGGCGACCGGTTCGGCGGGTGAGGCGGCGACCGGTTCGGCGGGTGAGGCGGCGACCGGTTCGGCGGGTGAGGCGGCGACCGGTTCGGCGGCGGGCTCGGCAGCCGGTTCAACGGCAGGTGGGATGGGGGAAGCCCCTCGGTCCATCGCCTCGTTCGCCAAGCGGTCCGCGTGCTTGTTCTGTTCGCGCGGGATCCACTCGTAGGTGACCTGCTCGGGCGGGAAGACCCGGGACGCCTCCATGGCGAGCGGCTTCATGTCGGGGTGCTTGATCTTCCAGCGGCCGGACATCTGCTCGACGACCAGCTTGGAGTCCATCCGGACGTGCACCCGAGCGGTGGAGTCGAGTTCGCGCGCGGCGCGGAGCCCGGCGAGCAGCCCCCGGTACTCGGCGACGTTGTTCGTCACCGTGCCCAGGAACTCCGCCCGCTCCGCCAGGGTCTCCCCCGTCGCCGCGTCGATGACGACGGCACCGTAGCCCGCGGGCCCCGGGTTGCCCCGTGACCCGCCGTCGGCCTCGACGATGAACTCCCGCACCGCGTGAACCCCTACAGCCCCGACTCGGCCGTGCGCACCAGGATGCGGCGGCAGTTCTCGCACCGCACCACGGTGTCCGGCGCGGCCTTGCGGATCTCGTTCAGCTCGGTGATGGCCAGCTCCTGGCGGCAGCCCTGGCAGGTGCGCGCGTACAGCTTGGCCGCGCCGATGCCGCCCTGCTGCCCGCGCAGCTTGTCGTAGAGCTTCAGCAGGTCGGCGGGGACGGAGGCGGCGACGACCTCGCGCTCCTTGGTGACGCTCGCCGCCTCGCCGTCGATCTCCTCGAACGCGGCGTCCCGGCGCCCGGTGGCGTCGTCGATCTTCGACTGCACGGAGGCGACCCGCTCGGTCAGCTCGGCGACCCGCGCCTGCGCGGACTCCCGGCGCTCCATGACCTCCAGGACGATGTCCTCCAGGTCGCCCTGGCGGCGGGCGAGCGAGGCGATCTCGCGCTGGAGGTTCTCCAGGTCCTTCGGCGAGGTGATCGCGCCGGAGTCCAGCCGCTGCTGGTCGCGGGCGGCCCGCTGGCGCACCTGGTCGACGTCCTGCTCCGCCTTGGTCTGCTCGCGGGCGCAGTCGCTCTCCTCGGTCTGCGCGGCCACCAGCAGGTCGCGCAGCTGCGTGAGGTCCTTGGTCAGCGACTCGATCTCGGCGTGCTCGGGCAGCGACTTCCGCTTGTGCGCGAGCTGCTGGAGGCGGACGTCGAGGGCCTGGACGTCGAGGAGTCGGATCTGGTCGGCGGGCGCGGCGTTCAGTTGGGGGCTCCTGCAGTTGATGTGGTGGACGCCGCGTGGGCGGTCCAGGGGTCGGTGACCGTCTTCGAGACATGGACCCGAAGGCCCCATCCGTTGCGGTCGGAGATCTCGTCGAGCTGGCTCGCGGCCAGCTCGCACCAGGGCCACTCGGTGGCCCAGTGCGCCGCGTCGAGCAGCGCGAGGGGGCTCTGGGCGACCGCTTCCGACGCCGGGTGGTGGCGCAGGTCCGCGGTGAGGAAGGCGTCCACGCCGGCCGCCCGGACGTGGTCGAAGAGGCTGTCGCCGGAGCCGCCGCTGACGGCGATCGTGCGGACGGTGGCCTCCGGGTCGCCGGCCACGCGGATGCCCTGCGCGGTGGCGGGCAGCCGTTCGGCGGCGCGGGCGGCCAGCTCGCGGACGGTCAGCGGATGGTCCAGTTCGCAGATCCGGCCGAGGCCGCGGCGGCCGTCGGGGTCGCTGGGGTCCGGCACCAGGGGCCGTACGACGCGCAGGTCCAGCGCGCCCGCCAGGGCGTCCGAGACGCCGGGGTCGGCGGTGTCGGCGTTGGTGTGGGCGACGTGCAGCGCGATGTCGTTCTTGATCAGGGTGTGCACGACCCGGCCCTTGAAGGTGGACGCCGCGACCGTCGTCGTCCCGCGGAGATAGAGCGGGTGGTGGGTGACCAGCAGGTCGGCGCCGAGCTTCACCGCCTCGTCGACGATCTCCTGGACGGGGTCGACGGCGAACAGGACCCGGGTGACCTCCTGGTCGGGGTCGCCCACGACCGTACCGACCGCGTCCCAGGACTCGGCCCGCTCGGCGGGCCACAGGTTCTCCAGCGCGGTGATGACTTCAGACAGACGGGGCACGGGAGACAGGCTACCTGCCTGCTCCGCGGGCCTGAACCGGTACGTGTGCCGTCTGGGCCCCCGCGCCTCGTGGAGCACATGGGCCCCCGTTCCCTCAGGTGAATCGCCCGGCGGCCACCCGTATGTGTGAAGCGGCGGTCGGCCGGTCCTCCGTCTGTGCGTACGAAAACTAGCTTCGTCGCTGGAGGTGACCGAACGATGACGGCCTGTGCGATCGAGCCCACGGCGGGAGACCGGGACGGCGACCGGAACGGCTTCTCCCCGCGGCCGGGCTGCGTGATCACGGTGGACGGCGGCTACGCCGCGCGTCTCGCCCGCAGCGGCGACTCCTGGTTCCCGGAGCGCTGGACCCTGGACGGCCCCGAGCCCTACGCCGTGCCGCTGCCCGGCAACCAGCCGGAGGAGCCCGGCACCGAGGTGCAGCCGATGGGCGACGGGCGCGTCCTCATCCGCCGCCGCATCGACGGCCGGCACGCCTTCTCCCTGCTCTACCCGACCGGTCCGGGCACCGGCGAGCTGCCGCTGGGCGCGGTCGAGTGCGGCGACGCCGAGCTGCGACTGCTGCCGCCCGCGCCGGGCGGCGACCGCGCGTACGCCCTCGCCGTCGGCCCGCGCTCCAGCGCGGTGTGGCTGGTGGCGGGGGGCGCCTTCGGGCCGGAGCACGCGGCCGAGATCCCGGGGCGCTGCTCGGGCGGGGTGTGGCTGGACCGGGCCGGGCGGATGCTCGCGCTGGACCGGGAACTGGACGGCCGGACGAAATCCGTCGTGGTCGACCTGGAGTGCGGTGGCGAGGTGTCGCCGCTGCTCCAGATCGCCGCCGACAGCGACGACCGGCTGCTGCTCGCCGACCCCGACAGCGGGCTGCTGCTGATCCGCTCCGACGCGCCCTCGCCCGGTCACGCCCGGCTCGGCTGGGGGGTGCTCGGCAGCACCCTGCCGGTGCGGTTCCCGGAGTGCCTGCGCGGGTCGGCGGATTGCGCGGTGACGCCGTTCGCCATCCAGCCGGGGCAGGTGCTGACACCGGAGAGCTGCGGGGTGGCGCTGCGGATCGACGGTCCGGCGGGGAGCTGGATCGGGGTGTGGCGCCCGGCGGAACGGCGGGTCCACCAACTGCCCGCACCGCAGGGCTGGCTGGTCGGGGCCGGGCTGTGGACCCGGGACGGGATCCTCCGGCTGCCGTACGCCACGGAGGGGACGCCCTGCGGGGTGGCGGAACTGGCGGCGCCTGCGCGGGAGATGGGGGGCACCGGTGGGGGCATCGGTGGCGCGGGGGGCGCCGAGAGGCCCGGGGGCGCCGATGGCCCTGGGGGCACGGGAGGCGCAGGGATCACAGAGACTTCAGGGATCGCCAAGGCCACGAGCGGCACAAGGACCACGAGAGCTACGGGGGCTACGGGGGCTACGGGGGCTACGGGGGCTACGGGGGACACAAGCCCGGAGGATCCGGTCCGGGACGGCACGGCTTCGCCCTCGGGGAAGCCGTCGGAACCGGGTCCTCCGGAGCCGGTCGCGCCGCGGCCCGTGCCGTTGCAGCAAGCGCCGTTGGGGAAGGCCGCGTTGGGGCATCTTGTAACGAAGTAGTGGCGGTTGGCGTGGCCGCCTGGATTCGGCCCGAGGTGTGCCGGTTAAACTCCCCCGGCTGTAAAAGATCATGTTGACGGGGTGAATTCTTCCGATGAGCGACGCCAGCACGTCCCAGCCGCTGTCCGCCGACCGCGCCGAGGCACCCGGCCACGGCAAGCACCGCGGTCCGGTCTCGGCGCACGACACCGAGTCGGCCCCCCGCGGCCGGCACCGCAAGCCGGTGGAGCAGCAGACCGAGACGGCGGCCTGACGGTACGTCAATCGGCACGGCAACCGGCCCCGTCCACCTCGCGGTGGGCGGGGCCTTGTCGTGCGCGGCGGGGCCTTGTCGTGCGCGAAGGAAGCGAAGGTAGCGGAGGAAACGGAGAGGACCTGGCTACTCCCGCCGCAGGCCCAGCACCTCCGCCGCCGCGAACGTCTCCCCCGGCGGTCGTCCCGCGTAGTGCGGAGTGAGCAGGGCGTCCAGCTCGTCGTAGGTGAAGGTGTCCTGCTTGCTGTCGAACTTCGCCTGAACGCACGGCCGTTCGACGATCGCCACCATGCCGCCGTGGACGACGAGCAGCTGGCCGCTGACGCGGGCGGCGGCCGGCGAGGCGAGGTAGCCGACGAGTGGGGCGACATGCTCGGGGGCCAGCGGGTCGAGACCGGTGTCGGGCGGGGTCAGGCCCGCGAAGACGTCCTCGGTCATCCGGGTGCGGGCGCGCGGGCAGATGGCGTTGGCGGTCACGCCGTACTTGGCGAGGGCGAGGGCCGTGGACGTGGTCAGCCCGACGATTCCGCCTTTCGCGGCGGCGTAGTTGGGCTGTCCGGCGGAGCCCGCGAGGAACGCCTCCGAGGAGGTGTTCACGATCCGCCCGTACACCGGCCCACCCCGTGCCTTGGCCCGCTCCCGCCAGTGCGCGGCGGCGAACCGGGTGGTGTTGAAGTGGCCCTTGAGGTGGACCCGGATCACCGCGTCCCATTCGTCCTCCGTCATGGAGAACACCATGCGGTCGCGCAGGATGCCGGCGTTGTTGACGAGGACGTCCAGCTTGCCGAACGCCTCGATCGCCGCGCCGACGAGAGCGCGGGCCTGGTCGAAGTCGGCGACGTCCCCGGTGTGGGCGAGGGCGGTGCCGCCGCGCGCCCGGATCTGGGCGGCCGTCTCCTCGGCGGGCCCGGCGGACGCCTCTCCCGAACCGTCCCGGCCCGGCTGTCCGTAGTCGTTGACGACGACCGCCGCGCCCAGCCGGGCCAGCTCCAGTGCCTCGGCCCGGCCGAGCCCGCGCCCGGCGCCGGTGACGATCGCGGACAGTCCCTCCAGTGGCAGTGACATACCGGTCCTTCGGGTGGGGTCAGATCTCGATGCAGGTGCGCAGGGCCGTGCCGGTGCGCATCTGGTCCAGCGCCTCGTTGATCTCCGCGAGCGGCACCCGGTGGGTGATCAGTCCGGCCAGGTCGATCCGGCCGGCGCGCCAGAGGGCGATGGTCCGCTCGTAGGAGCGCAGCACATCTCCGCCGCCGTACATCGACGGCAGGATCCGCTTCTCGTCGAAGAACAGCTCGAACATGTTGAGCTGGAGGAAGTCGTCCATGGCGCCCGCGCCCACCACGACGAGGGTGCCGCCGCGCCGGGTGGCCTCGTACGCCGTCCGGGCGGTGGCGGACCTGCCGACGACCTCGAAGACGTAGTCGAACCCCTCGCCGCCGGTCACGGACTGCTTGGCGTCGGCCAGTTCCTCCGGTGGCACCGCGCGAGTGGCGCCGAACTTCAGCGCGGCCTCGCGGCGCCCGGCGACCGGGTCGACGGCGACGATCTCGGCCGCGCCCCTCAGTCGCGCCCCCTGGATCGCGGCGACGCCGACGCCTCCGCAGCCGATGACGGCGACGGACGAACCGGCCTCCACGTCAGCGGTGTTGAGCGCGGCTCCGAGTCCGGTCGTCACGCCGCAGCCGATCAGCGCGGCGATGTCGTAGGGCACGTCGTCCGGGACCGGCACCGCGCACCCGGCGTCCACGACGACCTCCTCGGCGAAGGTCCCGGTACCGGCGAAGCCGAAGACGTCACCGCCCGGGCGCCTGAAGTTGGGGGTGCCGGCGTTCATGAAGCCGGCCAGGCACAGCTCGGTCTGCCCGCGTTTGCAGGCGGGGCAGGCTCCGCAGGCGGGCAGCCAGCACACGACGACCCGGTCCCCCGGACTGAGCCCGGTGACGCCCTCCCCCACCTCGACGATCTCCCCCGCGCCCTCGTGTCCGGGCACGAACGGCGCCGGCTGCGGCAGGACACCGCTCATCGCCGACAGATCGGAGTGGCACAGCCCCGTGGCCCGCACCCGGATCCTCACCCTGCCGGGCCCGAAGCCCACCGCCTCGACGTCGTCGAGGACCTCCAGCTTCTCCTGGCCGATCTCGTGCAGTACGGCTGCGCGCATGGTGCGGCTCCCCTCGAAGGCGCTGTGAATCGACGGCTCGGTGGCTCACGCGTAGTGGACGCTGGTGTCGGCGAGGACCGGCGCGTCGTCCCGCTCGACGGCACCGACGCTCACCCGGATCTCCCCCTCCCCGCGCCACATCCGCACGCGCAGGGTCTCCCCGGGGTAGACGACCCCGGCGAAGCGTGTGGTGTAGCCGCGCACCCGCGTCACGTCCCCGCCGAGCAGCGTGTCCACGACGGCCTTGAGGGTGATGCCGTAGGTGCACAGCCCGTGCAGGATGGGCCGGTCGAAACCGGCCCGCTTGGCGAACTCCGGGTCGGCGTGCAGCGGGTTCCAGTCGCCGGAGAGGCGGTAGATCAGCGCCTGGTCCTCGCGGACGGGCCGCTCGACGGTCCGGTCGGGCGGTCCCGCGGGCGGCTCGCGCCGGGTGGCCGGGCCCCGGTCTCCGCCCCAGCCGCCCTCCCCCCGTACGTAGATCTGCGCGTCGTTGGTCCACAGCGGGCCCTCGGCGTCCGCGACCTCGGTGCGCATGACCAGGACGGCCGCCTTGCCCTTGTCGTACACGGCCGCGATACGGCCGGTGGCGGTCGCGGTGCCCTCGGCCGGGAGGGGCCGGTGCAGGGTCAGCGACTGGCCGCCGTGCAGGACGCGGGCGAGGTCGACCTCGACGCCGGGCATGGACAGGCTGCTGATCACTCCCGGGGAGCCGGCGCCCGCGACGGTGGCGAAGCTCGGCAGGACGTGCAGCCGGGACTCCAGGGTGTACCGCAGCTCGTCGGGGTCGGTGGCGGGGCGGCCCGCGCCGATGCCGAGGTGGTAGAGCAGGACGTCCTTCGGGGTCCAGGAGATCTCGCCGGTCCGGGGTTCGGCGGCGAGCGCCTTGGCTGCGTCGATGGGCATGGGGCTCCTGACGATGTAAGAAACCCCGGTGCGACCGTCCGCACCGTCGGCCGCACCGAGGTCGTCCTGAAGCCGTGGAACCCGCCCTTCTAGAACGCGTTCCAGTACGGCGATCCTCTGTATAGCCCACCTCCCCGGAGTTGTGAATACACCCGACGGCGCCTGCCTGACGGAACGTCAGTTCTGCAACCGCCCCGCCCACAGGGGCACTTACAGGGGGGCAGTTCACCCACCCAAGATCGCTCGGCGCACAATGACCCGTATGCCGATAAAGAACGAACCGCAGCCGACCACCGTCGACGACGCCCCCTTCGTCAGCCGCACCCTGGCCCGCGCCTTCGACGACGACCCGATGATGCGCTGGTTCTTCCCCGACGACGCCACCCGCGAGGCGGGCCTGGCCCGGTACTTCACCACGCTCCTCACCCGGCAGTACGCACAGCACGGCGTCTGTGAGCACACCGGGGCCGCGGCCGCGTTCTGGGTTCCGCCGGAGGGGCAGGAGAAGGCCGTCCCCGACGCGACGACCATCCAGCAGCTCCAGGAGATCCTCGGCGACCGCGCCCCGCTGTTCCGGGACGCCGTCGAGGCCGCCGCCCAGCACAGCCCGCAGGAACCGCACTGGTACCTGGCGGTGATCGGCGCCGACCCCGCCGCGCGGGGCCAGGGCCACGGCGCCGCACTGCTGCGCTCGGGACTGGCCCAGGCCGACGCGGCCGGGCTGCCCGTCTACCTCGAGTCCTCCAAGCCGTCCAACCTTCCCTTCTACGAGCACTTCGGCTTCACCGTGCGTGCGGAGCTGCGGCTGCCGGGCGACGGGCCGGCGCTGTGGGCGATGCGGAGGGAACCGCACCGCCCGGCCGGCGCCTGACGGGGGGGCTAGTCCGCGAGCCTGGTCACCTCCGCGGACTCGTACTCCGTGCCCTTCGGCGCGAGGCACACGAACCAGTCGACCGGGGAGCCCTCGGCGCGCAGGATGAACCTCTGGTTGGCGGGTACCTCCGTGTCCCCGGGGGCTCGGTCGACGACGCTGCTGGTGCCGTCCTTCCATGTGCAGGTGACCTGGCCGGCGGCCCTGGTGACCTGGCCGACGACCAGGCGGTGCGGGCCGTCGGAGCCGGGCTCCAGGGGAACCGCGGCCGTCTGGAGGTCGCGCGGCGAGCCGTCGCCCTCCGCGAAGGCCGACCACATGACTCGGGACTCGGCGTCGCCGACCGTGCGGTGGACGAAGTACCAGCTGCTGCCGACCATCTGGTAGGCGTGGCGGGTCTCCTCGGGCATCTCCCCGTACTCGGCCATCGCCTGCAGCTGGGCCCGGGCCTCCAGCTCGTCGCGCGGCGCCGGCCACACGTCGAGGACGACCGACCACTCCTTGCCCCCGTCACTCCCGGTGGCGAGCGTGGTCCGCTGCGGGGCGAGCACGTCCGGGCTCGCGGACTGCGACCAGCCGGCCGGCGGCGCGACCCGGTCGCCGCCCCCGCCCGGCAGCCCTGCGACCGCCAGCGTCGCCGACGAGCCGCTGATCACCAGCGCCGTGGCCGCCGCCACCGCCCAGCGGCGGGCTCTGCGGCGGCGTCCGCCCCGGATCACCGACTGGTAGGGGGCTATACCGATCTCGACCTCGTCCGCGGCCTCGGCCAGCAGGAAGGCGATGTCCGTGTGCGACGTGTGGCCCATCTCGTGGTCGGTCTCCCGGTTCGCGCCCATCACTTCCGCCCTCCCTGCGTCACCATCTCGGCCAGTCCCGGTATGGCGCGGAGTTTCGCGATCCCCTTCGCCGCGTTGCTCTTCACCGCGCCCACCGAACAGCCCATCGCCTCCGCCGCCTGTGTCTCCGTCAGGTCCTCCCAGTACCGCAGCACCACCGCCTCCCGCTGCCGCGGGGGCAGCTGGGCCAGCGCCTTCAGCAGCGCGTTGCGGTCGTCCGCCTGGGAGATCCGGTCACCGGTGTCCGGCACCTCGTGCGCGAGGCCCGAGTCGTCCTTCGGTGCCAGGAACTCCCGTAGACGTCTGCGGTGTTTGCGTGCGTGCGCGTTGATCATCACGCGCCGTACATACGCCTCCGGCTCATCGGCCGAGCCGACCTTGCGCCAGGCCACGTAGACCTGCTCGAGCGTCGACTGGACCAGGTCCTCCGCGGCGTGCTGCTCCCCCGTGAGGAGAAATGCCGTACGCATCAGCCGCGGCCAGCGACCGATGACGAAGCCCTGGAACTCCTCGTCCCGGGCCTGCTTCCGATCCCCCATGGGCACCTCCTAGACACACAAAGGAGTCCATGGGCCACCGAAACCGTTGCCCCGTCGATCAGGCTTTCTCAACCGGCGGTCCGGCCCGGCCAGGCGCCGCGACGTCAGACCCCCGCCGCCACCCTCCGCAACACCCGCATCGACCCCGCCACCGACACCTCCGCGAACGCCCCCGACTCCAGGGCCCGCAGGTAGATCCGGTACGGCGCCTGGCCGGTGAACTCGTCCTTCGGGTCGGGGAAGACGTCGTGGATGACGAGGAGGCCGCCCTCGGTGACGTGCGGGGCCCAGCCCTCGTAGTCGGCGGTGGCGTGTTCGTCGGTGTGGCCGCCGTCGATGAAGACCAGGGCGAGCGGGGTCCGCCAGACCGCCGCGACCTGCGGGGAGCGGCCGACCAGGGCGATGACGTGGTCCTCCAGGCCCGCCTTGTGCAGGGTGCGGCGGAAGGTCGGCAGGGTGTCCATCAGGCCCAGCTCGGAGTCGACCGTCTCGGGGTCGTGGTAGTCCCAGCCGGGCTGCTGCTCCTCGCTGCCCCGGTGGTGGTCGACGGTGAGGGCGGTGACCCCGGCCTGGCGGGCCGCGTCGGCGAGGAGGATCGTGGAGCGGCCGCAGTATGTACCGACCTCGAGGAGGGGGAGTCCGAGCCGCCCGGCCTCGACCGCCGCCGCGTACAGGGCCAGGCCTTCGTCCGTGGGCATGAAGCCCTTCGCGGCCTCGAAAGCGGCGAGGATCTCGGGCTTGGGGGCCGCGGTCATGACGGGGGCCTTCCGGTCGTACGGGTGAGTATGGGCGGCCCATCCTGCCGTACCCACTGGCGACGGGCGGCAGGGGGTACGGCCAGGGGATACGGCGGGGGTGGATCAGGGTGCGTCGGAGATGTCCAGCTTGCTCACCTTGATGCGGGAGGTGTCGTACTCCCAGACGACGTAGAACTTGCCGGGGGCGTACTCGTCGGCCATCGCGTACGTGTCCCAGCCCGCGCCCGTGCCGGCCGGGGTCGGGTCCAGGTCGGCGGTGCCGTTGGCGAAGAACTTGCCCGCGCTCCAGGCCGCGCCGGGGCGCTTGGTCTTGTAGTTCAGGACGTCGCGGTTCGTGGCGGTGTTGTGGATGGACAGGTACTGGCCGTTGCTGTCCTTGGTGAACTGGACCTTGACGTCGTGGCTCGGCAGGTTGGCGTCGAGCGTGAAGGGCGTCCAGGTCAGACCGCCGTCGGAGCTCGTGGCCGTCGCCGCGCGGGTCTGGGTCTTTCCGCTCCGGGCGACCATGACCAGCTTGTTCGGGTCGTCCTGCGAGACGGCGATCTGGGGTTCGCCGCCGTCGAGGTTGTTCGGGTCCGGTACGACGCCACCCGCCGTCCAGGTCTTCAGATCCGAGGAGATCAGCACCCCGTTCTCCCGGCCCGATGCCCAGAACGGCATGACGTGCTTGCCGTTGGCCAGCCGGACCGGGCGGCCGGCGATGATGAGGTTCCGGAATCCCTCGTCGGCGGTGGTGTCCGGGTTGTCGACCGGCAGGGTGGCGGGGTAGTCCTGCCAGGTGTGCCCCTCGTCGGTGCTGCGCTTGACGACGGCACCCGTGATGTCGAGGCCGTTGGTCGCCGTGGGCTTGCTCCAGCCGAGGTAGGCGAAGAGTTCGGTGCCCGACTGGTAGAGGACGACGTAGTGCCAGGCGCGCTGGTCGGTCTCCTGGGCCAGGGTCAGCGGGCGGCTCCAGTTCGCGCCGCCGTCGGTGGTGTACTTGTACCGGACGTACCCCATGTCGACCTTGCCCGGCGTCAGGCCCTCCCGCCAGACCACGACCGCGTTGTTCGCGCTCGTGCTGATGATGTCGGGGGTGCGGGGGCCGTCGCCCTCGGTCGTCGTGTTGACGTAGACGCTCTTCTCCGCCGAGGTGCCCTCGGCGGAGGCCGGGCCGGGCAGCAGAAGGCCGGTCAGGACGGCGAGGACGAGCGCGGTCGGGAGTGCGGTCCAGGCCCGCTTGCGGGTCACCACAGCCATTGCTGGTCCGCGTTGGTGTTGCAGCCCCACTGGATGGCCTCCGTGCCGACGGTCGTGCTGGTGTTGGGAATGGCGAGACACAGGCCGGTCCTGGCGTTCCTCAGCCGGCCGTCCTCGTCCTGGATCCAGACCTGCTCGTCGCCCTGTTCGCTGCCGCACGGCCACTGGATGGCTTCGACGCCGGGCGTCGTACTCCCGCCGGGGATGGCAAGGCACTGGCCGCTCGCCTTGTTGACCACGTGGTGGCCGCCGCCGGTCATGGGCTGGAGCGACCAGTAGTTGCTGTTGCTGTTGCTGCACGACCACTGGATCATCACGGTGCCGCTGGTCGTGCTGGAGCCCGGGTTGGCCAGACAGAAGCCGGTCCCCATGTTGTGCAGACGGGCGTAGACCGCGGCTTCGGCGGCCTCGGCCGTCGAAGCCTGGCCGGTCAGTGACGAGCCCGTCAGGACGGGCGCGCCCACGAGGGCGGCGGCCGCCAGAACGGCGGCCGCCTTTCTTCTCAGGTTCATGACAGAGAAAATTCCTTCGTCACTTCAACGGCCGGGTGTCACCAGGACCACCGCTGGTCGAAGTTCTCGTTGCAGGTCCACTGGATGACCTTGGTGCCGTTGGCCGTGCTGGAGTTGGGGACCGCCAGGCACAGGTCGCTGTTGGCGTTGCGCAGCCGGCCCCAGCTGTCCTTGATGAAGACCTGCTCGGACTTGCGGGAGTCGCAGGGCCACTGGACGGCCTGCGTGCCGGCGTTGGGGATCGCGATGCAGTCCAGGCTGTTCCCGCCAGTAGGTGAGCCTGTCCTCCGCAGGCACGTCCGCGCACCGGATCACCGTCCCGATCACCCCCGCCCCACCCGCCCCTGAGTCCCCGTCGGACACGTACGGCGATCTCCGCTCACACGGCGATCACAGGGACGGATGGTGCGCCGGTGAACCCTTCTCGTCGTGAACGCCGGGTGGATGAGAGGAGAAGGGATCTCCTTGGATCGCTCAAGGCGTGGAGAGCGATCCGCCCGGCAGCGAGAGGTCCATGTCGACCGCGCGGTCGTCGCCCGCGTGGGCCGCGGACGAGGCGTGCGGTCCGTGACCCGTGGCCCTCGCCGCCAGGAGGTACGAGCCCTGCGCGGGGACGGCGAGGCTGTAACTGCCGTCCTCCGCCGAGAGGGTGGCTCCCGCCTGGCGGCCTCGATGGTCGATGAGCGTGACCTTGGCACGGGCGACCGGCGTGCCGTCGGCATCCAGGACCCGGCCGCGGAAGCCGCGCAGGGCCTCGGTCGCGTGCTCCAGGTTCGCGTCCTCCTCGCTGCTCACCCGCAGCCGCGGCCGGCCCGAGGGGCGCCGGCCGGGCAGGAACAGGGCCGGCAGCAGGCCGACGGCGACCGCGGCGGTGGCGATGAGGAAGGACACGCGGAAGCCGTGCATCGTGGGGATCTCGACGCCGCCGACCTCGTTCGCCGTGTTCGCCAGCACCATGCCGATGACAGCGCTCGACACCGACGTACCGATGGACCGCATGAGTGTGTTGAGGCCGTTCGCCGCGCCCGTCTCGGAGGCCGGGACCGCGCCGACGATGAGCGCCGGGAGCGAGGAGTACGCGAGGCCGATGCCCGCGCCGAGGACGACCGACGTGACGACGGTCTGCCAGGCGGCGTCCATCAGGCCGAGGCCGCCGCCGTAGCCGAGGGCGATGACGAGCAGGCCGATGATCAGGGTCACCTTGGGGCCGTACTTCGCCGACAGGCGGGCGTAGACCGGCGCGGTGAACATCATCGTCAGGCCGAGCGGAGCCACGCACAGGCCAGCGACGACCATCGACTGGCCGAGGCCGTAGCCGGTCTCGGAGGGCAGCTGGAGGAGCTGGGGCAGGACGAGGGAGACGACGTAGAAGGAGACACCGACCATGATCGACGCGAGGTTGGTGAGCAGCACCTCGCGGCGGGCGGTGGTGCGCAGGTCGACCAGGGGCGCGGCGACCCGCAGCTCCATCAGGCCCCACAGCACGAGCACCACGACCGACGCGGCGAACAGGCCCAGCGTCGTGGCGGATGACCAGCCCCAGTCGCTGCCCTTGGTGACCGGCAGGAGCAGCAGCACCAGTCCGGCGGAGAGGCCGAGGGCGCCGGGCAGGTCGAAGGAGCCGGGCGCGCGGGCGGGGGACTCCGGTACGACGAGCAGGACCAGGGCGATGGCCAGGGCGCCGAGGCCCGCGGCGCCGTAGAAGAGGGCGTGCCAGTCGGTGTGCTGGGCGACCAGGGCCGCCGCGGGCAGCGCGAGGCCGCCGCCGACGCCGATCGAGGAGCTCATCAGGGCCATCGCGGAGCCGAGCCGTTCGCGCGGCAGCATGTCGCGCATCAGGCCGATGCCGAGAGGGATGGCGCCCATCGCGAAGCCCTGGAGGGTGCGGCCGGCGATCATCGGCAGCAGGGCGCTGGTGAACGCGCTGATCAGCGCGCCGACGACCATCACGGCGAGGCTGGTGACCAGCATGCGCCGCTTGCCGTAGAGGTCGCCGAGCCGGCCCATGATCGGGGTGGCCACGGCTCCGGAGAGGAGCGTGGAGGTGAGCACCCAGGTGGCGTTGCCGGGGTCGGTGTCCAGCAGCTGCGGCAGGTCCTTGATCACCGGGACGAGCAGGGTCTGCATCACCGCGACCACGATGCCCGCGAAGGCGAGGACGGGGACCACGGCCCCGTGGGCTGTCCGGGCGGGCTGGTCGGTCGTCGTGCGTGTCATGTGCAGCATGAACTCGGTGTGCCAGGGCAACTATTCCGATGCCCTTCGAACTCCGTCGGAGTGATGCCCGAAAGTTTCGTCCATCCGGCGTGACTCTCCAGCTCTCCAGGCGCCCCAACTTCCCCTCCTGCGCACCCTGTTGACGCCTACCCCGTCCGCCCGTACGGTCTGCGCATCCAATCGGAAACCCGCACGAAACTTTCGGGAGATCAGTCATGCGCACAAGCACGTCCTCCCGTGCCCGAAGGGCACTCGTCCCCCTCCTCACGGGCCTGCTCGCCGCGGCCGGCCTCGGCCTGAGCGCCGGCACCGCCGAGGCGGCGAGCACGCTGGGCGCGGCCGCCGCCGAGAAAGGCCGCTACTTCGGCACCGCCGTCGCGGCGAACCACCTGGGCGAAGCGCCGTACGTCTCGACGCTCGACACCGAGTTCAACTCGGTCACGCCGGAGAACGAGATGAAGTGGGACGCCCTGGAGCCCAGCCGCGGCTCGTTCAACTTCGCCACCGCGGACCGGATCGTCAGCCACGCCCAGAGCCGGGGCATGACGGTCCGCGGCCACACCCTGGTCTGGCACTCCCAGTTGCCCAGCTGGGTCGGCAGCCTGGGCGCCACCGACCTCAGAGCGGCGATGAACAACCACATCAACCAGGTCATGGGCCACTACAAGGGCAAGATCCACTCCTGGGACGTGGTGAACGAGGCCTTCCAGGACGGCACCAGCGGCGCCCGCCGCAGCTCGCCCTTCCAGGACAAGCTCGGCAACGGTTTCATCGAGGAGGCGTTCCGCACCGCCCGCGCGGCCGACCCCGCCGCCAAGCTCTGCTACAACGACTACAACACAGACGGCGTCAACGCGAAGAGCAATGCCGTCTACAACATGGTCCGCGACTTCAAGGCCCGCGGCGTGCCCATCGACTGCGTGGGCTTCCAGTCCCACTTCAACAGCGCCTCCCCGGTCCCCGCCGACTACCAGGCGAACCTCCAGCGCTTCGCCGACCTCGGCGTCGAGGTCCAGATCACCGAGCTGGACATCGAGGGCTCCGGCACCGCCCAGGCCACCAGCTACGGCAACGTCGTCAAGGCCTGCCTCGCCGTCACCCGCTGCACCGGCATCACCGTCTGGGGCATCACCGACAAGTACTCGTGGCGGGCGAGCGGCACCCCGCTCCTGTTCGACTCCAACTACAACAAGAAGCCCGCGTACACCGCCGTGCTCTCGGCGCTCGGCGGTTCGTCGGGCACCCCCGGCACCCCGGGCGGCGCCACCTGCACCGCCACCTACAGCAAGCAGGAGGAGTGGAGCGACCGCTTCAACGGCAAGGTGACGATCACCGCGGGCAGCGCGCCGATCACCAGCTGGACGACGACGGTCACCATCACCTCGCCGCAGAAGATCTCCGCGACCTGGAACGGCTCGCCCACCTGGGACAGCAGCGGCAACGTCATGACGATGCGGCCCAACGGCAACGGCAGCCTGGCCGCCGGTACCTCGACCAGCTTCGGCTTCACCGTCATGAAGAACGGCAGCTCGGCGGCGCCGGTGATCGGCGGCTGTACAGCCTCCTGACCCGCGAGGAAGCCGTGCTCTCCCGGTCGTACGACCTCTCCCCGGGTCGTACGACCGAGTCGTCATGGGACGAAATGCCGATGACGGGACCGTGCGTCGTTGAGACCATGGCAGTCATGCTCCGAGCCGCGGAAACCGTCACCCGCACCTCCCGTCGCACCGCGCCGCCCGCCACCTGGCTGGTGGTGGCGCTCGCCTGTGCCGGACAGTTCCTGGTCGTGCTCGACGTGTCCGTCGTCAATGTGGCGCTGCCGTCGATGCGGTCCGACCTGGGGCTGAGCGGTCCGGGACTGCAGTGGGTGGTGAACGCGTACGCGATCGCCTTCGCCGGGTTCATGCTGCTCGGCGGGCGGGCCGGTGACCTGTACGGCCGCAAGCGGATGTTCCTGGTCGGGCTCGCGCTGTTCACCCTGGCCTCGCTGGGCGGCGGGCTCGCGCAGGAGGGCTGGCAGCTGCTGGCCGCGCGGGCCGCGCAGGGCCTCGGCGCGGCCGTGCTGGCCCCCTCCACGCTCACCATCCTCACCGCCGCCGTCCCGGAGGGCGCCGCGCGGGCCCGGGCCATCGCCACCTGGACCGCGGTCGGCGCGGGCGGCGGCGCGGCGGGCGGGCTCGTCGGCGGGGTGCTCGTCGACGGGCTGTCCTGGCGCTGGGTGCTGCTGATCAACGTCCCGATCGGCGCCGTCGTCCTCGCGGCGGCCCTGCGCCGGCTCCCCGAGAGCCGCGCCGGGGACGGCCGCCGCCTGGACCTGCCGGGCGCGGTGCTGGTCACGGCCGGGCTGGGCTCGCTGGCATACGGCATCTCGCAGACGGAGGTGACGGGCTGGACGGCCGGAGCCACCCTGGTCCCGCTGCTCGCCGGTCTGCTGCTGATCGGCCTGTTCCTGCTGGTGGAGGCGCGTACGGCGGCGCCGCTGATGCCGCTGCGGCTGCTCGGGCTGCGGCCGGTGTCGTCGGCGAACGCGGCGATGTTCCTCAGCGGCTCCGCGATGTTCTGCATGTGGTTCTTCATGACGCTGTACGCGCAGAACGTGCTCGGCTACACGCCTCTGGAGGCCGGTCTCGCCCTGGTGCCCAGCTCGCTCGCGGTGATCGTCGGCTCCAAGGTCGCCCCGCGCCTGATGCGCGGCCTGGGCGCGCGCCGGGTCGCCGTGCTCGGGACGCTGGTCGCCGCGACCGGGTTCGGCTGGCAGTCGACGATGAGCGCCGACGGCGCGTATCTGACCGGGATCATGCTCCCGGGCATCCTGATGATGCTCGGCGCCGGCCTCGCCGCGACCCCGCTCGCCTCTCTCGCCACCTCGGGCGCGGAGCCCGGCGACGCCGGACTGGTCTCCGGCATGATCAACACCTCCCGCGTGATGGGCGGCTCGCTGGGCCTCGCCGTGATGTCGACGATCGCGGCGGCACGGACCGGGGAGAGCGAGGGGGCCGTACCGCTCACGGAGGGGTACGCGCTGGCGTTCCGGGTGTCGGCGGGTGTGTTGGCGGTGGGGGCTGTGGTGATGGCGGTGTGGCTGCCGAGGAGCCCCGACACGAATCCGGTCCCCGCACGCAGCCGATGATCTTCCCCACCCGCCCGCTAGGGTGGCCCCCGTGTCGTACGCAGGTCCGGAATTCGATCCTCCCCCCGTCCGTCGCCCGCGCCGCAGGCTGATCGCCGTGGTGGGGGGCGCGCTGGTGGTCGGGGCGCTGGCCGGGTGGCTGGTGGTGCGGGGCGCCGGGGGATCGGGCGGAGAAGGCACGGAGGCTTCGAGGACGGCGGCCACATCGTCGTCGCCCGCCCCGTCCACTCCCTCCTCCTCTGCCTCCCCCTCCGCCTCCGCCTCCGCCGACGAGAAGCCGGGCTCCGCGCCCACGACCACGTCCCCCTCCGGCCCGCTCAAGGGCAAGGTCGTCGTCATCGACCCCGGGCACAATCCCGGCAATTTCCAGCACACCACCGAAATCAATCGGACGGTGGACATCGGGACGGGCCGGAAGGAATGCGACACCACCGGGACCTCCACCAACGCCGGGTACACCGAGGCGCAGTTCACGCTGGACGTCGCACACCGGCTGCGCGCGCTGCTGGAGCGGCAGGGCGCGACGGTGAAGCTGACGCAGGACGCCGACCGGCCGTACGGACCCTGTATCGACGAGCGGGCGCGCATCGGCAACGACGCGGACGCGGACGCCGTGGTGTCGATCCACGCCGACGGGTCGGGATCCGGGAACCGTGGGTTCCATGTGATCCTGCCGGGCGAGGTGCGGGCGGGAGCCGCCGACACCCGTGCCATCGTGGGGCCTTCGCGCGAACTCGGTGAGCGCGTCGCGGGCAACTTCGTGCGCGCGACGGGCAGTGCGCCCTCCAACTACGTGGGCGACGGCACCGGACTCGTCACGCGTAAGGACCTCGGCGGTCTCAATCTGTCAACGGTTCCCAAGGTGTTCATCGAGTGCGGCAACATGCGCGATAGCAAGGACGCGGCGTTGCTGACCAGTGGCGCCTGGCGGCAGAAGGCGGCGCGAGGGATCTCTGACGGAATCGTGAGTTTCCTGCGCGGGTAGTGATCAGCGCGCTGATCCCGGCGGACAGCCCCGACGGGCGGACGATAGGGTCGTCCGTACGATGAGGGGCCACCCCCGCGCTTCACACCGGGCCTGACGGCGACATGGTGACAGCGACGCCTCTACCGACGACGAGACGACTGACGAAGGACCTGAAGTGAATATCCGCTCCCTCACTAGAGGCGACGGCGTGGTGATCGGAGCAGCGGTATTGCTGTTCATCGCGTCGTTCCTCGATCTCTACTCGATCGACGGGGTTCCCGACGACTACGACCTCCCGAACCTCTGGGGGAGCGGACCGGTCGTTCTCGGTGTCGTGCTCGCCGGTGTGATCGGCGCCGCGCTCGTCGTCGTCTCCCGGGGGCTGCCGCAGCCGCGGAAGATCGCGGGCCTCGACCTCGCCCAGTTCGGCGTCGCCTTCACGGTGTTCGCCGCCTGGAGCACGCTCGGCAACATGTTCGACGTGAACGGCGGCATCGACAACATCGGCAGCGGCTCGGACGACGGCGCCCCGAGCCCCGGCATCGGCCTGATCCTCGCGCTCATCGCGACCCTGCTCATGGCCGCCGCCGCGATCGCCACCCCGCTGGTCCCCGCCCTCAAGGCCGCCCTCGTCGGCGCCCCGCGTCCGGCCGCCCCGCAGCCGCCCTACGGCGGCCAGCCCCAGGGCGGTTACGGCTACCCGGGCGCCCAGCAGCAGCCCTTCGGCGGCCAGCCGCAGCCGGGTCCGCAGCAGCCGTCCTACGGCGGCCAGCCGCAGCAGCCCCAGCAGGCGCAGGCGCCGCAGCAGCCGGCGAGCGACTTCTCGCCGTTCTGGTTCGCGGTGCCGGTCCCCCGTCCGCTGTTCTCGGAGGACGGTTCACCGTCCCCGATCGCCGAACTCGCGCCGGGCACCTGGTACCTGGCCGTCGAGCAGCGCGGCGCCGCCCTGGTCGCCCAGACGCAGGACGGCCGCCGGGGCGTCCTGCAGGACACCAGCGGCATTCAGCGCGGCTGAGCCACCGCACGGTTCGCCACGGCCCCTCGCCCTTCCGGGCGGGGGGCCGTTGTCGTACAGTCGCAGACCCGTATCTGACTGACCGTCAGGAGTGAGCGGTATGCGGCTCGGACTCGCCCTCGGCTACTGGGGTCGCGGCCCCTCCCCCGACCACCTCGCGCTGGCGCGGGAGGCCGAGCGGCTCGGCTATCACTCGGTGTGGACCGCCGAGTCCTGGGGCTCCGACGCGTTCACGCCGCTCACCTGGATCGCCGCGCACACCTCACGGATCAGGCTCGGCACCGCCGTCGCGCAGATGGCCGCCCGCTCCCCCACCGCCACCGCCATGCACGCCCTCACCCTCGACCATCTCTCCGGCGGGCGGCTGCTGCTGGGGCTCGGGCTGTCCGGGCCGCAGGTGGTGGAGGGGTGGTACGGGCGGCCGTTCCCGTCCTCGCCGCTGACCGCGACGCGCGAGTACGTCGAGGTCGTACGGCAAGTCCTCAGGCGCGAGGCCCCCGTTCGGCTCGACGGGCGGTTCCACCCCCTGCCCTACCAGGGGGCCGACGGGACCGGCATGGGCAAGGCGCTGAAGTCCGTCACCCATCCCCTGCGCACCGATCTGCCCGTCCTGCTCGGTGCCGAGGGGCCGAAGAACATCGCGCAGACCGTGCGGATCGCCGACGGCTGGCTGCCGTTGTACTGGTCGCCGGAGCGGGCCGAGCTGTACGCGGACGCCCTCGCCGGCGCCCGGGACGGCTTTCTCGTCGCGCCCATGGCCCAGGCCCGGGTGTGCGACGACGTCGGCGAGGGGCTGCTGCCGGTCAAGGCCATGCTCGGCTTCTACATCGGCGGCATGGGGCACGCGGCCCGCAACTTCCACGCCGAGCTGATGGGTCGTATGGGGTACGAGAAGGAGGCGCGGCGGGTCCAGGAGCTGTTCCTCGCCGGGCGGCGGGAGGAGGCCGTACGGGCCGTACCGGACGCCTTCGCCGACGAGATCGCGCTCGTCGGGCCGCGCCGCAGAATCGCCCGGCGGCTGGAGGTGTGGCGGGACGGCCCGGTGACCGACCTGCTGGTCGTGTCCCCGGACCCGCTCACCCTCCGCACGCTCGCCGAGCTCAACTCCCAGCCGTTCAGAGGAAGATCGCCACGGGGTTGAGGGACAGCTCGCCCGTCTCGCTGTTCCACGTCTGCACCTTGCCGAGGCAGCGGGCCTGGAACTCGCCGGTGAAGTACTCCGCGTTCTGGAAGCCCTCCCGGACGCCCGCCGCCTCGCAGGTGACGCGGACGTGGGCGGGGCGCGGGCCGTCGCCATAGGGGGCGCGCAGCACGATGTCGCCGCTCTCCGAGGAGCGGCTCGCGGTGAAGCGGCCCGTGACCGAGACGAACGCCGAGACGACGGCCACGGAGGTGAGCGGGACGCGGTCGCCGCGGTCGCGGAGGGTGTCGGCGAGGGCCCGGTTGGGGACGATCAGGCCGGTGGTGAGGTCGGCCTGGACGACCACGTCCTCCTTGCGCATGGTGTCCATGAGCAGCCGTATCACCGTGATCGGGGTGCTCTGCTGGATGTAGGCGGTGACGCGTTCCTTGGTGACGTCCCGGCTCGCCTTGCCGCCGCCCAGGCCGAACCGGGCGCGCAGACCGAGGCCGCTGGTGACGTTGATCCGGTCGGCGACCTCCTGTTCCAGCGCGGCGGAGAAGCCGCCCTGCTGGTAGAGGTCCATCACCCGCTGCTCGTGCAGGAAGAAGCACATGCCGTGGACCGTACGGCCGCCCTGCCGGCGGCGTCTGCGCAGCCAGCCCAGGCGGATCAGGCCGTGCCGCAGCAGGACGGCCCAGCAGGCCGCCGTGCCCGCCCAGACGACCAGCCAGGGCCACCACAGGGCCCACCACTCACTGTCGATGACACCCACGGATCTCCTTGAACGCATCGGAAAGGGAGGAGAGCCCGGCGTCGACCATGCGGCCGCCGGTCGCGTCGGCGGCCCGCCGCAGGGCGTGCGCGTCGGCCTCTCCGAGGTGGACGGGGAAGGTGGGCACTGCCTCGGCCTCGGCGCCGAGGGCGCGGTGGCGGCGCAGGAACTCCTCGTAGGTGATGCCCGCGTTGTTCTCGCCGTCGGTCATCAGCACGATGGCGACGGGTCGGTCCGGCTCGTCGCGTACCGCGGCGGTGGCGACGCGGTAGCCGCGGTCGAGGGCGGACCAGAGGGCGGTGGCGTCGTCGTACCCCCCGTTCGCGACGGTCGCGTTGAGGTCGCGCAGGTCGGCGTCGCCGCGGACCGTCACCGTGCGCTCCTCCAGCACCCGGCCGCCGAACCGGAGCACCGTGAGCCGCTCGCCCCGGTAGAAGCGGGCGAACTTGCCCGTCGCCGACTGGTCCGCGCCGCTGAGGCCGGCGAAGGCGGCGCGCAGTCCGGCCATGCGGGCGCCGCGCATGGAGGTGGAGAAGTCGAGGACGAAGACGACCTGGTCGGCGGTGCGGTGGCCGGGATCGCCGTAGTCGGTGATCAGCTGCTCGACGATGGACAGGCGGTCGGGGAAGGAGAGCGCGTTGCCGACCGGGGTGCGCAGGCGGGCGGACGGCTCCACGTCCTGGTTGACCGGGCGGCGGTACGTCCGCTCCATCAGGCGGTGTTGAACGTCCGCGCCGAGCAGCCAGTCGACGACCTCCCGGTACGCCCGCCGCTCCCCGGGGTCGAGGAGCAGCAGCGGGAAGTCGGAGAGGACCATGCCGTCGTCGGGGTGGACGATCTCCAGGGGGGCGCGCAGGGTGCCGGAGGCGTTGAGGGCGAGGAGCTCCGCCTCGTGGGCGATGAGCGCGTTGGTGTCGTCCTGGTGCCCGGGGTAGCGCTCGACGAGGTCGCGGGAGCTGGGCGCGGTGAGGGTCTGGCCGGAGCGGAAGCCGCGCAGCCGGTCGCACGAGACGTCCTGCTCGCGCAGGGCGCTGCCGGTGCCCGCGGCGGCGGTGGCGACGCCGACGAGCGCGGCGCGGCCGGTGTCGCTGCGCCGCGGGTCGGCCATGCCGAAGCGTACGGTGCCGTCGGCGGCGGCGTCCGCGATGTCGGCCCAGGAGATCCGGCCGCCGTCGGCGTCGGCGCGCAGGGCCTCGGCGGTGGCGGGGGCAAGGCCGACGACGACCGGGGAGCGCATGATCGCGGTGGATTCGGGGCGGCTGATCCGGCCGTCGGAATCCTGGACGCGCAGCAGGAAGGAGCGGTCGGAGGCGAGCCAGGCTAGGTCGTAGGCGGTGGTGCCGTCCGCCGGGTGCTGGCCGTCGAGGTCGGCGTTGGCCCGGTAGTCGATGTCCAGCCGGACGCCGGTGTCGTCCTCCAGGTCCGCCAGCAGCGGTGCCACGTCGGCGAGTTCGGGGCTGGCGAGGACGCGGAGGGTGACCGGGTCGTCGTCGGTGGTGCAGGAGGTGAGCGCGGCGCCGAGCAGGGCCAGGCCGAGCACGGCCCGTACGGCGGCGGCTGCGGCGGCCCTCATGGCGTGTCCTGGACGGGCGGCGGGCAGTCGCCCACGTGGTCGATGATGTCCTCCAGGATCTCCAGGTCGGGTTCGTAGACCTTGGTCTGGTCGCTGTTCTCCTTCGGTACCTGGATGCCGTGTTCGGTCAGGTAGGCGTTGAGCTGGTCGCTGGTGCCGTCCGCGCCGGAGAAGCGGACGCGGAAGCCGAGTTCGAGGGCGCGGCGGCGCAGGTCGTCGTCCTCCTGGATCACCTGGACAAGCCGGTCGCCGTCGTCGGTGAGGGAGATCAGCTGGGGTTCGGTGAGGGCGTAGGGGGTGGGGTAGAGCAGGACGCGACTGGTGTCCTGGCGGCCCTCGCGGTCGTGGTGGGCGATCTGGTGGGCCAGGTACTGGTGCTCGTAGATCAGGGAGATCGGGGCGATGGACTCGCCCAGGTCGGAGAAGTAGCTGTCGGCCTGTTCGTCGGCCCACATGCCCTGGAGGTCGATGAGGGGTTTGATCTCGGCGGCGAGACGCTGGACGGAGTTGGCCGCGACCCGGCCGTCGTCGCCGTTCCGGGTGCCCGGGGTGCGGTTTCCGTTGGCGACGAAGGCGAGGATGCTGAGGTAGGTGCCGGCGGAGTTCGACTCGCAGACGTTGGAGGTGCGGACCAGGACGCGTCCGCTGTTGCTGCGGCCGTCGCGGCTGACCTCGTCGTAGCCGATGCCGTTCCAGGTGTCGGCGGTGCGGCCGGTGCCGTCCTTGGGGTTCTCCGGGGCGTCGACGCCGTCGAGGAGGCCGGTGAAGCGGGCCATGTCGAGGTCGTAGTAGAGGGTGTCGCCGGTGCCGTTCGCGGGCTGCGGGGTGGCGACGCCCGCCTCGACCAGGGTCTCGGCGTAGTCGCGGAAGGTGCCGAGGACGAGGGGGCTGACGAAGGGGCGGGCGGAGCGGACGGAGCGGTTCTGGCGGTCGAGGACGAGTTTGGCGGCGGGCTGGCCGGACGGGAAGACGACGTCCATGCCGTCCAGGGACTGGGTGGCGATGCCACGGGAGCCGAGGCGGTGGATGTCGACGCGTATGCCGTGCCGGAGTAACAGCCGTTGCACTTCGGGGTCTCTGAAGTAGTCGGACTTGGAGCCCATCCGGGCCTCGATGGTGGTGATGTGCTCCAGGGGGCGCAGGGTGTTGCCCGACAGCAGCAGGGAGACCAGTCCGGCGACGGCGAAGGGCAGCACGGCCAGGACGTGCCGGGGTACGCGGCGGCGGCCGGTGCGCCGGGTGGTGAGTCGCGGTTCCTCGATGGTGGGTGCTCTGTCGTCGGACAACGGCCCTCCTGCCGCTCAAGGGGGCAGGATCATCGGTGACCCGGCGGAACGACGGCCCGCGGAAGGGTCAACTCCAGGAGAACGGCGGGCAAATGGCCGCACAGCCCCGGTTTCGAGCCGGCCGGGGCGGCTACCCGGCGGTCATGTCCCCTCGATATCGCATGGAAGCCAACCAGGCGGGCCGGGTCATCGCGATCGTCGCCGACGTCATGGCGCTGATCCTGGGGCTGTGGATCCTGATGTACCTGCTGGACGCCAACCGCGGCAACGACTTCGTGCAGTTCGTCCACGAGATGGCCCGCTGGCTGGCGGGCTGGTCGCACGATCTGTTCACGTTCGACGAGGCGTGGGCGCGGGTGGTGGCGGGCTACGGTCTCGCGGCGGTGGTGTACCTCTTCGTGGGCCACGCGATCGCCAACCGCATCTACCGGCACTGACCCCAGGGCGCGCTCAGGCCTCGCAGCACTCCGGATCCTCCAGGCCCCACGGCAGCAGGTCGCCCCCGAAGACCGCGCAGGTCGCCTCGTGGCCCCCGAGCGCGGCGACCGCGAGGAGCAGGGAGCCGGCCGTCCAGGTGGTCAGCTCGCGGGGCCAGATGGCGTCGTCGTCGAAGACGTAGCCGGTCCAGTACAGGCCGGTCTCCGGGTCGCGCAGGTGCTGGATGGACTGGAGGATGTCCAGCGCCCGGTCGGACTCGCCCGTCGCCCACAGGGTGAGGGCGAGTTCGGCGGACTCGCCGCCGGTGACCCAGGGGTTCGGCACCACGCACCGCACGCCGAGGCCGGGCACCACGAACCGGTCCCAGCCCTCCTCCATCCGGGCCTTGGCCTCCGCGCCGGTCAGGGCGCCGCCCAGCACCGGGTAGTACCAGTCCATGGAGTAGCGGTCCTTGTCGAGGAACCGCTCCGGGTGCCGGCGTATCGCGTGCCGCAGCATGCCGACAGCCAGCTCCCAGTCCGGCTGGGACTCCTCGCGCTGCTCGGCGATGGCGAGCGCGCAGCGCAGCGCGTGGTGGATGGAGGAGCTGCCGGTGACCAGCGCGTCCGCGGTGGCCGTGCCGTCGTCCTCGCGCTTCCAGCCGATCTGCCCGCCGGGCTGCTGGAGCCGCAGCACGAACTCCACGGCGGCGTGCACCACCGGCCACATGCGGTCGAGGAAGGTGTCGTCGCCGGTGGACAGGTAGTGGTGCCAGACGCCTACGGCGATGTAGGCGACGAAGTTGGTCTCGCGGCCCCGGTCGGTGATGTCGTGCGGGTCGCCGTCGGCGTACGCCGCGTACCAGGAGCCGTCCGCGTTCTGGTGCCGGGCCAGCCACAGGTACGCCCGCTCGGCGGCCTCGTGCTCGCCCGCCGCGTCCAGCGCCATCGCGGCCTCGACGTGGTCCCACGGGTCGAGGTGGTGCCCGCGGAACCACGGGATCGCCCCGTCCTCCCGCTGCACCGCGAGGATGCCGCGGACGGTCGCGGCGGCCTGCTCGGCGGTGAGCACCCCGGGCAGGACGAGGTGTTCCGTGCGGGGGGTGGTCACTTGGCGGCCGCCCGGGTGTCGGACTCGGCGGCGGTCCCGGCTTCCGTGATCCGGGGCAGGTGCGGCTTGGTCGCGTACACCACGAAGCTCTTGCCGATCAGCGGGTTCAGCGCCTGCTCGGCGACCCGGGTGGCGAGGGGCTTCTTCATGATGTCCCAGACCAGCAGCTTGTGGTACGCCCGCACCGGCAGCGCCTTGTCGTTGTCGACGCCGAAGGCGCACTTCAGCCACCAGTAGGGGCTGTGCAGGGCGTGGGCGTGGTGCGTGCCGTACGGCTTGAGCCCGGCCTCGCGGATCTTGCCGATGAGTTCGTCCGCCTTGTAGATGCGGATGTGGCCGCCCTCGACCTCGTGGTAGGCGTCGGACAGGGCCCAGCAGATCTTCTCCGGGCCGTAGCGCGGGACGGTGATCGCGATGCGCCCGCCCGGCTTGAGCACGCGGACCATCTCGGCGAGGACGCCCTTGTCGTCGGGGATGTGCTCCATCACCTCGGAGATGATCACGACGTCGAAGGACTCGTCGGGGAAGGGCAGGGCGAGGGCGTCGCCCTCCATCGCCGTGGCGGTCGCGCCCTCGGGGGCCTCGCCGGCCTCCTTCATGGCCGCGAACCACTTCGCGACCTCGCGGATCTCCTCGCCGTTCTGGTCCAGCGCGACCACCTGCGCACCGCGCCGGTAGCACTCGAACGCGTGCCGGCCGGCGCCGCAGCCGAGGTCCAGGACACGGTCGCCCGGGGCGAGCGGGAACCGGGAGAAGTCGACGGTCAGCACGTGGCCCTGCTTTCGGGGTTGGATCCAGCTGTGACAACGTCCGGGGACGTGGACGTCTCACCCTCGGGGGTGGCGGCCGCCCCGTCTCTCGGGGCCGCGGAGCGGCCGGGTGTCGCGGCCGCGAAGCGGTCGACGGCTGCCGCGGAGCGGCGTCGGTCCGGGGCCGCGGAGCGGGCGATGGCCTCGCGGTACCGGGCCACGGTGCCCTCCGCCGCGCGGGCCCAGGTGAAGTGCCGTAGCACCCGCTCGCGGCCGGCGGCGCCCAGACGGGCCCGCAACTCCTCGTCCCCCAGCAGCCGGCTCAGCCCGGCGGCCAGCGCGCCCGCGTCGCCCGGCGGTACGGCGAGGCAGGTCTCGCCGTCGCGTCCGGCGACCTCCGGGATCGCCCCGCCGGTGGTGGCGACCAGCGGCGTCCCCGTGGCCATGGCCTCGGCGGCCGGCAGCGAGAAGCCCTCGTAGAGCGACGGCACGCACGCCACCTGCGCCGAGCGCACCAGGTCGACGAGTTCCGCGTCCGAGATGCCCTTGACGAACTCGACGGCGCCTTCGAGGCCGTACCGCTCGATCGCCTGCGCGACCGGCCCCTCGGCGGGCCGCTTGCCGACGACGACGAGATGGGCGTCGGGCTGCTCGGTGCGCACCTTGGCCAGCGCCTCGACGAGGAAGACGAGCCCCTTCAGCGGCACGTCCGCGCTGGAGGTGGTGACGATCCGCCCGGGCACCCGGGCCACCGACGGGTCGGGCGAGAACAGCTCGGTGTCGGCGCCGATGTGGACGACGTGGACCCGGTCCCGGCGTACGCCGAGATGGTCGACGATCTCCTGCCGCGAGGTGCCGGAGACGGTCAGCACGGACGGCAGCCGGCGCGCGACCCGCTTCTGCATCCGGGTGAACGCGTACCAGCGCCGCACGGAGTACCGCCGCTGCCAGGTGTCGGCGGCGTCCAGCTCCAGCTGCCGGTCGACGGTGATCGGATGATGGATCGTGGTGACGAGGGGCGCACCGAGATCCCCCAACAACCCATACCCCAGGGTCTGGTTGTCGTGGACGACGTCGAAGTCGCCGAGCCGGGCGCGCAGATGGCGGCGGGCGCGCAGCGAGAAGGTCAGCGGCTCGGGGAATCCGCCGGTCCACATGGTGGCGACCTCGAGGGCGTCGATCCAGTCCCGGTACTCGTCGCGCTTGGGGGTGCGGAAGGGGTCGGGCTGCCGGTAGAGATCCAGGCTGGGCAGCTGGGTGAGGCGAAGGTGGTCGTCGTACCCCTCGTCGAGGACGGGGTACGGCTGGGCGCCGATGACTTCGACGTGGTGACCGAGGCGGGCGAGCTCACGCGACAGATGGCGGACGTAGACGCCCTGACCGCCGCAGAACGGGTTCCCCTTATAGGTGAGGAGTGCGATACGGAGCGGACGCAAGCCGTCGGCTGCGGGGTCCTCCGGGGACCCTGCCTCCCTGGCCTCAGCGGTCACTCTGGGCCCCCTTCTCCCTGCACTGTCCCGCGAGATTATGCCGGGACGCTAACCTAGAACAAGTTTCAGACTTGATCGTTCAAGAGGCTCTGAATCTACCGGCAGGTAGCGCCGCTGTGAGAAGTGGATCAGGTGATTCACGCCACGGCACACACCGGTCGCGAACCCTGTCATGCTGTGTGATCTCACTCCCTCACGGACTGTCACGGAACGGGACCCATGGAGAAGGTGGAAGCCGCTACCGCACGCCCCGCCTCGCCCCTCACCGAGCGGCAGGAGGCGCGCCGGCGCCGCATTCTGCGCGCGAGCGCACAGCTGGCCAGCCGGGGCGGTTTCGACGCGGTGCAGATGCGGGAGGTGGCGGAGTCCTCACAGGTGGCACTGGGCACCCTGTACCGCTACTTCCCCTCCAAGATCCACCTCCTGGTCGCGACGATGCAGGACCAGCTGGAACACATGCACGGCACCCTCCGCAAGAAGCCCCCGGCGGGCGAGACCCCCGCGGAACGGGTCGCGGAAACCCTGATGCGCGCCTTCCGCGCACTGCAGCGCGAACCCCACCTCGCCGACGCGATGGTCCGCGCCCTGACCTTCGCCGACCGCAGCGTCAGCCCCGAGGTCGACCAGGTCTCCCGCCAGACGACGGCGATCATCCTCGACGCGATGGGCCAGGACCACCCGACCCCCGCCCAGCTCTCCGCCGTCCGCGTCATCGAACACACCTGGCACTCGGCCCTCATCACCTGGCTCTCGGGCCGCGCCTCGATCGCACAAGTGAAGATAGACATCGAGACGGTGTGCAGGCTGATCGACCTGACGGGGACCGACGGCAGTCAGAGGTGAGGAAAGTGCAGGGGAAGCCCGCATGGCGGGATGTCCTGGAGTCCTGCGGCCTTCAAGTACTGCGGAGGGAGGGGCAGAAGGGCCCCACGGTGCTGTCCGCCATCCGCGCCGTCAGCGGATTCGAGGTCGTGCCGGTCGCCACCGTCCCCATCTCGTCACCACGAGCCGCCGGCGATCTGGACACGCAGTGGCACCTCCATGCATCAAGCGTCTCGCTGTACGACGACACGGGCGAGTTCCTCATCCTTCCGCCCATGCCGAAGGGCAGTGAGGTCGGCTGGGTGAGGGTCAGAGACACCGTGGCCGACAACCTGCCCTCACGCATCGCCCAGGTGACGGGCTCCCCCGAGTTCATCGCCGTTTCGCTCGATGGCCGCCGCCTCTGCGCCACCTCGGAGGAGGAGGACGACTACTGGGTGGTCCTGCACCGGTTCTCCTGAGCGGCAACTGTTACTCCTCCGGCGGAAACACCACCTCCCCACTCCCCAGCAACGTCAACGTGATCGCCTCCACCGGACAGTTCTCCGCCGCCGTCAGAATCCGCTCGTCCGCGTCCGTCTCCGTCGCGACGGGGCGGGACTGGCGGCCGGTGTCCAGGTGGAAGGCCTCGCGCGCGTGGTGGAGGCATTGCGCCGAGCCGATGCACAGGGAGCGGTCGACCTCGATGTGCCAGCGGTCGCCCATCGTCGTCTTCCCCCTCACGCTCCCGCCGGGAGGTGGATCATCTTGTGTTCCAGGTACTCGCCGTAGCCCTCCGGGCCGAACTCCCGTCCCAGGCCAGAGTTCTTGTAGCCACCGAACGGGCCCAGCATGTCCAGGCTGAAGGTGTTGACGGAGTACGTGCCGGTGCGGACCTGGCGCGCCACCTCGATGCCCCGGTCCACGTCCGCCGTCCAGACACTGCCGCTCAGCCCATAGTCCGAGTCGTTCGCGATCTTCACCGCCTCCGCCTCGTCGCCGTACGGCAGCAGGCAGATCACCGGGCCGAAGATCTCCTCTCGGGCGATGCGCATGGAGTTGTCGACGTCGCCGAACAAGGTGGGCTCTACGTACCAGCCTCGCTCCAGGCCCGGCGGGCGTCCGCCACCCGTGAGGATCTTCGCGCCCTCCTCCTGGCCGATGCGGATGTAGTCCAGGTTCCTGCGCTGCTGCCGCTCCGCCACCAGCGGGCCCACCTGCGTCGCCGGGTCCAGCGGGTCGCCGACCATCAGGGCGCTCGCCGCCGCGGCGAAGGCGTCCGCGAACTCCGCATAGCGCGAGCGGGGCAGGAGGATGCGGGTCTGGGCCACGCAGGCCTGGCCGTTGTTCATCCAGGCCGCCGGGACGATTCCGGCGACGGCCGCCGAGACGTCCGCGTCCGGCAGGACCACCGCCGCCGACTTGCCGCCCAGCTCCAGCGTCACCCGGGTCAGGTTCCGCGCGGCCACTTCCATCACGCGCTTCCCGGCCGCCACGGAGCCGGTGAAGGACACCTTGTCGATACCGAGGTGGCCGACCAGGTACTCGCTCACCTCCCGGTCCGCCGGCAGGATCGACAGCACGCCCTCCGGCAGGCCCGCCTCCCGGGCGATCTCGGCCAACACGTACGCGTCCAGGGGGGATTCCGGCGAGGGCTTCAGCACCACCGTGCAGCCCGTCAGCAGCGCGGGCGCCAGCTTGGCGGCCGCGACGAACTGCGGGACGTTCCAGGGGACGACCGCCGCCACGACCCCGACCGGCTCCCGGCGCACGAGGATCTTCCCCAGCACCCCGTCACGCCGCTCTTCGTACGTGAAGTCGCGGGCGACCCTGATCGCCGCGTCCCACACCATCATCGCGCCGAGCGCCTGCGCGAGGACGCTCCAGGAGTACGGCGAGCCGTTCTCCGCCGAGATCACGCGGGCGATCTCCTCGTGCCGGGCCGCGATGCCGTCCTTGATGCGGCCGACGACCTCGATCCGTTCCTCCAGGGTCAGGCGCGGCCACGGCCCCTCGTCGAAGGCCCGCCGCGCCACCGCCACCGCGCGGTCCACATCCGCCGTCGACGCGTGCGGGACGCGGCCGATGACCTCCTCGGTGTGCGGGGAGATCACTTCGATGACGTCCTTGCCCAGGGGGTCCGTCCACTCCCCGCCGATGAACAGTTGCCGGTGTTCCACGAGCTCGGTCATGGCCGTCCGCCTCCCCGGAGCCTGCCTACTGACGCTCCATCAGATTCAGCGATACGGGAACTGATACCAGTTCCACTCGGAGGAGTCCACGACCTCTACCATCACCACCCATGACGCAGACCCGCGCCCGCAGTTGGGCGATCTTCGGCACGGCGATGACGGTGGCGGTCAGCGGTGCCGTCTGGATGGCGACGACATGGGACGAAGTCGCCCGCAGCAACGGGGTGTCGGTCCACACGGCACCCCCGGCACCCCCCGGCTTCTGGACCCCGGAACGCATCAGGCAGGCCAAACCCGTGGAAATGCCGATGGTGCCGGTCTGCTCTGGTTGGACGTCCCTGCTGGATCCGGACTGCTGGTGAAGCCTGTCGGACTAAAACGTGTTCTAGTTATAGTGGCGAAGCCCAGGACATCCGGGGGGATCCCATGACGCAGGTGTACGACCACGGCGGCGGCGTCCGTTCCCTCCGCGTCCCCATCCCCGACAACCCCCTCGGCCATACCCTCGTCCACGTCGTCGATACCGACGACGGTCCCGTGCTCATCGACACCGGATGGGACGACCCCGCGTCGTGGGACGCCCTCACCGGCGGTCTCGCCGCCTGCGGCACCGCCGTCTCCGACATCCACGGTGTCGTCATCACCCATCACCACCCCGATCACCACGGCCTGTCGGGCAGAGTCCGCGAGGCGTCCGGCGCCTGGATCGCGATGCACGCGGCCGACGCGGCGGTCGTACGGCGCACCCGGGACGCCCGTCCCGAGCACTGGTTCGCGTACATGGCCGCCAAGCTCACCGCCGCCGGCGCCCCCGAGTCCCACGTCGCCCCGCTCCGCTCGCCGCGCCTCCGCGCCCTGCCCGGCGGCCTCTCCCCCGCCCTCCCGGACCGCGAGATCGTCCCCGGCGAACTCCTGCCCCTCCCCGGCCGCCGCCTCCGCGCCATCTGGACGCCGGGGCACACGCCCGGCCATGTCTGCCTGCATCTCGAAGAGGAGCACCCGGCGAAGGCGGAACACCCCGGCCACGGCCGCCTCTTCTCCGGCGACCACCTCCTCCCCGAGATCACCCCGCACATCGGCCTCTACGAGGACCCGGACGACGACAGCACGACCATCGACCCGCTCGGCGACTACCTCGACTCCCTGCACCGCGTCGCCCGCCTCGCCCCCGCCGAAGTCCTCCCGGCCCACCAGTACGCCTTCACCGACGCCCCCGCCCGCGTACGCCAACTCCTCGACCACCACGAAGCGCGCCTCACCGGCCTCCTCGCCCTCCTCACCACCCCCCTCACCCCCTGGCAGCTCGCCGAGCGCATGGACTGGAACCGCCCCTGGGACGAAATCCCCTACGGCTCCCGGAACATCGCCGTCTCCGAGGCGGAAGCCCATCTGCGGCGCCTGGTGAAGCTGGGGCGGGCCGAGGCGGTCCCCGGGACCGAGCCCGTGGCGTACGTGGCGGCCGTCGCCGACCACTCCGCCCAGCCCTCCTGACCGGCCGGTAAAGTGGCCGCGTCGTCATCACACCCGTACGGGGGGAAGCCGGTGCAAATCCGGCGCTGACCCGCAACCGTGAGCCGTCGTCGGAAGACGGCAAGCCGGATCGCCCTGTGCGGACGTGAAACGGCTCACGCACCGTCGAGGTCTACGGAGCCGAGCCGCCCGGGGTCCTCCCGTGCTGCCCGGCTCCCCGCAGGAGAGGGCATCCGCCGATCATGAACGTCCGCCGCAGTGCCGCGGCCCTGGCCGCCGCCGCAGTGATCGGCGCCGTCGCGGCTCCGGTCGCCCACGCCGCCGACTCGTCCCCGTCCGCCGAGCCGTCCCCGTCCGTGGCGATTCCGTCCGGCCTGTACGGCACGACCGACCCGGCCTACGACGGCGTCTGGCGCCAGTCCCTCGCCCTGCTCGCCCAGGACGCGGTCGGCGTACGGCCCGCCGGCAAGGCCGTGGACTGGCTCACCGGCCAGCAGTGCGCCAACGGCGCGTTCGCCTCCTTCCGCGCGGACACCGCCAAGGCCTGCGACGCCAAGACCATGCTGGACACCAACGCCACCTCCGCCGCCGTCCAGGCGCTCGCCGCGCTCAGCCACCACGACGCCGCGACCGGCAAGGCCGTCGACTGGCTGAAGTCCGTGCAGAACAAGGACGGCGGCTGGGGTTACAACCCCGGCTCCCCCAGCGACGCCAACTCCACCTCCGTCGTCATCGGCGCCCTCACCGCCGTCGGCGAGAAGCCCGACGCCGTCACCCGGAGCGGCAAGTCGCCCTACGACGCCCTGCTCGCCCTCGCCCTCCCCTGCGACGAGGACGGCGGCGGCGCCTTCGCCTACCAGCCGGACAAGAAGGGCAAGCTCGCCGCCAACGCGGACGCCACCGCCGCCGGTGTGCTGGGCGCGCTCGGCAAGGGGCTCGACGCCAAGGCGGGCAAGGAGGCCGGCGCGCCCGAGTGCGCCGAGCCCAAGACGCCCGAGCAGGCCGCCGCCAACGGCGCCGCCTACCTCGCCGCCGCCGTCGCCGAGGACGGCCACCTCGTCTCCGCCCTCCCCGGCGCCGAGGACCAGCCCGACTACGGCAACACCGCCGACGCGGTCGTCGCCCTCGCCGCGCAGGGCGGTGCCGAGCGGGCCGCGAAGCCGCTGAAGTGGCTGGAGCAGAACTCCGCCGACTGGGCGAAGCAGAGCGGCCCCGCCGCCTACGCCCAGCTTGTCTTCGCCGCCCTCGCCACGGGCACCGACCCCCGCGACTTCGGCGGCAACGACCTCGTCCGGCAGCTCAACGCGACCGGCCCGGCCCCGGTTCCCGCCGAGGGCATCACCGACACCGGCAAGCGGGTCGCCGACAAGGACGACGACGGCGACACCGTCTGGTGGACCGTCGGTGCCCTGTTCGTCGCCGGTATCGGCGTCGGCTTCCTGATCAGCGGCCGGAAGAAGAAGGGGCGGCAGGCGTGAGGCTCCGCCGTGCCGCCGCGCTGCTCGTGGCCGTGCTGTTCCTGCTGCTGAACACCGGCCTCGCGCAGGCCGCCGGCTACCGCTACTGGTCCTTCTGGGACCGCGACGGCGACCGCTGGGTCTACGCCACACAGGGCCCGGCCACCGCCCGCCCGTCCGACGGGGACGTGCAGGGCTTCCGGTTCGCCGTCAGCCGGGACTCCCAGGACGCCGCCCAGCCGCGTGGCACGGCGGACTTCGACGTCATCTGCGCCCGGACGCCCGCCCAGGACGGCAGGAAGCGGGTCGCGCTCGTCCTCGACTTCGGTACGGCGTCGGACGCGCCCTCGGATGAGACGCCGCCCGCCCGCCGGACCGTCTGCGCGAGCGTCGCCCCCGACGCGACGACCGCGGAGGCACTGGCCGCCGTCGCCAAGCCCCTGCGCTACGACACCAACGCGCTCCTCTGCGCGATCTCCGGCTATCCGAAGAAGGGGTGCGGGGAGCAGGTGAGCAACGAAGGCAAGAAGGACACTGCCAAGGAGGACTCTTCCGACGGCGGGCCGTCCCTCGGCCTCCTCGCGGGCGCGGCAGCGGTGGCGGCCCTGGGCGCGGCGGCGGTCTGGCAGGCTCGGCGACGCAGGAATGGCTGACGCGCGCCCGGGCAGCCGCTCGGCGTCGCTCCACCCCGGCGCCTGGTGGCTCTGGTCCCTCTCCCTCGGCATAGCCGCCACCCGCACCACCAACCCCCTCCTCCTCGGCCTGCTGATCGCGGTCTCGGCGTACGTCGTCGCGGCCCGCCGCCCGAACGCCCCGTGGGCCCGTTCCTACGGCGCGTTCCTCAAGCTGGCCCTCGCCGTCCTGCTGATCCGCCTGGTCTTCACCCTCCTGTTCGGCTCCCCGATCCCCGGCACGCACACCCTCCTCACCCTCCCCGAAGTCCCCCTCCCCGCCTGGGCGCAGGGCATCCGCCTGGGCGGCGAGGTGACCGCCGAAGAGGTGGTCAGGGCGGTGTACGGCGGTCTGAAGCTGGCCGCGCTGCTGATCTGCGTGGGCGCCGCGAACGCCCTGGCGAGCCCGTCCCGGCTGCTGAAGTCGCTGCCGGGGGCGCTGTACGAGATGGGTGTCGCGGTGGTCGTCGCCCTCACCTTCGCGCCGAGTCTGATCGCGGACGTCCAGCGGCTGCGCGCCGCCCGCCGGTTGCGCGGGCGCCCGGACAAGGGGATCCGGGGTCTGCTCCAGGTGGGCCTGCCGGTCCTGGAGGGCGCGCTGGAGCGTTCTGTCGCGCTCGCCGCGGCGATGGACGCGCGGGGCTACGGCCGTACGGCCAAGGTCCCGCCCGCCGTCCGCCGTACGACCGCCGCTCTCACCCTCACCGGGCTGCTCGGCGTCTGTGCCGGGACGTACGGCCTGCTCACCGCGGAGGGCGGCACGTACGGCGTGCCGGTGCTGCTCGCGGGGGTCGGGGCCGCGCTCGCCGGGCTGTGGCTGGGCGGTCGCCGCTCGCTGCGCACCCGTTACCGCCCGGACCCGTGGGGCCCGCGCGCCTGGCTGGTCTCCGGTTCCGGTGTCGCGGTCGCCGTGTCCCTCGCCCTGGCCGCCTCCGCCGACCCCGCGGCCCTGAACCCGGGCGTCATCCCGCTGACCGCCCCCACCCTCCCCGCGTGGCCCGCGGTGGGCGTACTCCTCGGGTTGCTCCCCGCGTTCGTCACCCCTCCACCAGAGAATCCGACGCAGAATCCTAAGGAGCCGTCGTGATCCGCTTCGAGGACGTCTCCGTGATCTACGACGGAGCCGCCGAACCGACCGTCCAGGGCGTGGACTTCGAGGTCCCCGAGGGCGAACTGGTCCTCCTCGTCGGGCCGTCCGGCGTCGGCAAGTCGACGATCCTCAACGCCGTCAGCGGCCTGGTCCCGCACTTCACCGGCGGCACCCTGCGCGGCCGGGTCACGGTCGCCGGCCGTGACACCCGCACCCACAAGCCGCGCGAACTCGCGGACGTGGTCGGCACGGTCGGCCAGGACCCGCTGTCCCACTTCGTCACCGACACCGTCGAGGACGAACTCGCCTACGGCATGGAGTCGCTGGGCCTCGCCCCGGATGTGATGCGCCGCCGCGTCGAGGAGACGCTGGACCTCCTGGGGCTCGCCGCGCTGCGGGACCGGCCGATCGCCACCCTCTCCGGCGGGCAGCAGCAGCGGGTCGCCATCGGCTCGGTGCTCACTCCGCACCCGAGCGTGCTCGTTCTCGACGAGCCGACCTCCGCCCTGGACCCCGCCGCCGCCGAGGAAGTCCTCGCCGTGCTCCAGCGGCTCGTCCACGACCTCGGTACGACCGTGCTGATGGCCGAGCACCGGCTGGAACGGGTCGTCCAGTACGCCGACCAGGTCCTGCTCCTGCCCTCCCCCGGCGCCCCGCCCGTGCTCGGCGCCCCGGCCGAGATGATGGCCGTGTCGCCGGTGTGCCCGCCGGTGGTGGAGCTGGGCCGGCTGGCGGGCTGGTCCCCGCTGCCCCTGACGGTCCGCGACGCCCGCCGCCGCGCGGCGGACCTGCGCGAACGCCTGGAACGCACGGAACGCCCGGATCGCCGGCAGGGGGAGGACATCACGCCCGCACCCGCCGCGTCCACCGCCCCGGACGTCGCGCCGCCCAGGCCCCGCCGCTGGTTCCGCAGGCCGGCGCCCGCCGACGCCCCCGCCTCCCCGTATGCCGCCGAGGTCCGCTCCCTCGCCGTCCGCCGCGGCCGGATCCCCGCGCTGCGGCACGTCGATCTCACCGTCTCCCCGGGCGAGACCATCGCCCTGATGGGCCGCAACGGCGCCGGGAAGTCCACTCTGCTCTCCTCCCTGGTCGGGCTGGTCGAACCGGCCTCCGGCTCGGTCCGCGTCGGCGGCGCGGTGCCGCACCGCACCTCGCCCCGCGACCTCGTCCGCCGCGTGGGCCTGGTCCCGCAGGAACCCCGGGACCTCCTGTACGCCGACACGGTCGCCGCCGAGTGTGCGGCGGCCGACGAGGACGCGGGTGCCGCGCCCGGCACCTGCCGGGCCCTGGTCTCCGAGCTGCTGCCGGGCATCACCGACGACACCCACCCGCGCGATCTCTCCGAGGGCCAGCGCCTGACGCTCGCCCTGGCGGTGGTGCTGGCCGCCCGCCCGCCGCTGCTCCTGCTGGACGAGCCGACCCGGGGTCTGGACTACGCGGCGAAGTCCCGCCTGGTCACGCAGTTGCGACAGCTGGCGGCGGAGGGGCACGCGATCCTACTGGCCACCCATGACGTGGAGCTGGCCGCCGAGATCGCCCACCGGGTGGTGCTGCTGGCGGAGGGCGAGGTGATCGCCGACGGACCGACGGCCGACGTGGTGGTCTCCTCTCCTTCCTTCGCGCCGCAGGTGACGAAGATCCTGGCGCCGCAGCGATGGCTCACGGTGAGCCGGGTGCGGGAGGCGCTGCGGTGACCCCCTCCCAGGCCCGCCAGGCCCGGCCGGTCCGTCTCGGCCCGCGCTCGATCATCACCCTCGCCCTGACCAGCGCGGTCGGCGCGGCGGCGCTGCTGTGGCCGTTCTTCTCCCCGCCCACCGCGGCGGTGGCGGCGCACGGCCAGGACGCCCCGTGGCTCTTCGCGGGCCTGCTGGTCCTGCTGGTCGCGGTCGTGGGAGCCGCGATCGCGGAGTCCGGGCTGGGCGCGAAGGCGGTGGCGATGCTGGGGGTGCTGGCCGCGGCGGGTGCCGCGCTGCGGCCGATCGGCGCCGGCACGGCCGGTATCGAGCCGATGTTCTTCCTGATGGTGCTGAGCGGCCGGGTCCTCGGCCCCGGCTTCGGCTTCGCCCTGGGTTCGCTGAGCATGTTCGCTTCCGCGCTGCTCACCGGGGGTGTGGGGCCGTGGATGCCGTTCCAGATGCTGTCGATGGGCTGGTTCACGATGGGGGCCGGGCTGCTGCCGGGCCCGCACCGGCTGCGCGGTCGCGCCGAACTGCTGCTGCTCGCCGGCTACGGCTTCCTGGCCGCGTTCGCGTACGGCCTGGTGATGAACGCGGAGGGCTGGCCCTTCCTCCCCCGGGACGAGTCGGAGATCGCTCCGGACCCGGCCGCGGGCACCGCGGCGAACTTCGCCCGCTTCCTCGCCTACTGCCTGGCCACCTCTCTCGGCTGGGACCTGGGCCGCGCGCTCGTGACGGTCGTCCTCACCTTCGCCGTGGGTCCGGCCGTGCTGAAGGCGCTCCGGCGGGCCACGCGACGCGCCGCCTTCGAGACCGGGGTCACATTCGAGCCGCCGAAAGCGGCCTCAGGGCGTGAAGCACCCCACAGGACGCAGATCACATACGACAGGGCATAGTAGACAAATCGGACGCCATGTTCACGCCAATTGCCCGCCTGACCTGGGGATTGAGAGCCGCGTCACACAAAAGACCTTCGACTCGTATGCGACGACAACTAGTAAAGGGGGTCATTGCGGACCCCCTTCCGGCCTGCTTCTCTGGATGACGTCGCACGGCGCCGACGAGCCCCACGGGCCTCGGCGCCGACGCATGTCCCCCCGCCTCGCATCGCGTGGCTCCGGCATGCCGCGACACCCCAGTCCCCGAAGAAAAAGGTTCTCCGTGTCTGTCTCCCGCATCGCCCGCCGCATCGCGTCCCCGAAGAAGGCCCTCACCACCGCCGTCGTGGCCGCCGCCGCGACCGGCATGGCGCTGACCGCCGCTCCGGCGCACGCCGCGACGACTGCTTCGCCCTCCGAGGCGAAGGCGATCGCGAAGCAGATGATCCCGAACGCCGCTCAGTTCAACGCCTTCAGCAAGATCGTCGAGCACGAGAGCGGCTGGGACGTCGACGCCACCAACCCCTCCTCCGGCGCCTACGGCCTGGTCCAGGCCCTGCCGGGCTCCAAGATGGCCGCCGCCGGCTCTGACTGGAAGACCAACGCCAAGACCCAGATCAAGTGGGGTCTGGACTACATGAACTCCCGCTACGGCAGCCCGGCCGGCGCCTGGAACTTCTGGCAGGCGAACGGCTGGTACTGAGCCGAACCTGCCGGCCCCTTTCCTCCGAAAGGGCACCCGCACGCACGCCTGAAGGCGGCGGCCCCGATCCCCGGGCCGCCGCCTTCGGGCGTTCACGCCTCGACCCGCAGTTCCTTCACCCCGTTGATCCACGCCGACCGCAGCCGCCGGGGCTCGTCCACCAGCCGGAGGCCCGGCATCGCGTCGGCGAGGGCGTTGAAGATGAGGTCGATCTCCAGGACGGCCAGGGACTTACCCAGGCAGTAGTGCGGCCCCCCGCCGCCGAAGCCCAGATGAGGATTCGGGTCGCGGGTGATGTCGAACACGTCCGGCGCCTCGAAGACCTCGGGGTCATGGTTCGCGGACGCGTAGAAAAGACCGACGCGGTCGCCCTTCTTTATCCGCTTCCCGCCCAGCTCGGTGTCCTGGGTGGCGGTGCGCTGGAAAGAGACGACGGGAGTGGCCCAGCGCACGATCTCCTCCGCCGCCGTCCCCGGCCGCTCCCTCTTGTACAGCTCCCACTGCTCGGGGTGGGTCAGGAAGGCGTGCATGCCGTGCGTGATGGCGTTGCGCGTCGTCTCGTTCCCCGCCACCGCCAGCATCAGCACGAAGAAGCCGAACTCGTCCGACCCGAGATTCCCCTCGTCCTCCGCCGCGACCAGCGTCGTCACGATGTCGTGCGCCGGGCACTGCTTGCGGTCGGCGGCCATGTTCATGGCGTAGGCGATCAGTTCGGTGGCCGATTCCCGGCCGACCTCCTCCGTGATGGCGTACTCGGGATCGTCGTACGCGATCATCCGGTTCGACCACTCGAAGATCTTCGCCCGGTCGTCCTGCGGTATCCCGATCAGCTCCGCGATCGCCTGGAGCGGCAGCTCGCACGCCACCTCGGTGACGAAGTCGAACGGCCCGGAGCGGGCGCGCGCCCCTGCCACGATCGCCCGCGCCCGCTCCCGCAGCCGCCCCTCCAGCGCCCGGATGGCCCGGGGCGTGAAGCCGCGCTGCACGATCTGGCGGACCCGGGTGTGCTCCGGCGGGTCCATGTTCAGCAGGATCAGCCGCTGGGCGTCGATCGCGTCGCGCTCGATGTGCTCGTTGAAGCGGATGATCGCGGTGTTCACGGTCGAGGAGAAGATCTCGGGGTGGGTGGAGACGTAGCGCACGTCGGCGTGGCGGGTCACCGCCCAGTAGCCCGCGTCCTGGAAGCCGGCCACATTGCCCGACTGCGGTATCCAGCGGACCGGCTCGGCCCGGCGCAGCTCGGCGAACTCCGGGAGGGGGACGCGGTGATGAAGCAGGTCGGGATCGGTGAAGTCGAACCCGTCGGGCAGCGCTGGACAGGGCATACGGCGGCTCCAGCCATCTGACGGTTCATCAGAAATGGGTTGCGGGGAAGGTAGTTCAATGCCCTGAAGGCTGCAAGACCCTTGCGGTGGCGTACGTCACATCAGCACACTGCCCACAGGAACTAGAACACGTACTAGTTCCCGTGCTGGTTCCCGCCCCCCGAGAGGACCCGCCCCCCATGGCCGCCGAACCCGTGATCGTGGAAGCCGTCCGCACCCCCATCGGCAAGCGCGGCGGCGCGCTCGCCAACCTCCACCCCGCCTACCTGCTCGGCGAGACCTACCGCGAGCTGCTCGGCCGCACCGGCATCCCCGCCGACTGCGTGGAGCAGATCGTCGGCGGCACCGTCACCCACGCCGGCGAGCAGTCCATGAACCCCGCGCGCACCGCCTGGCTCACCATGGGCCTGCCCTACGAGACCGCCGCGACCACCGTCGACGCCCAGTGCGGCTCCTCCCAGCAGGCCTCCCACATGGTCGCCAACATGATCGCGGCCGGGGTCATCGACGTCGGCATCTCGTGCGGCGTCGAGTCCATGTCCCGCGTCCCGCTCGGCTCCGGCTCCAAGCACGGCCCCGGCAAGCCGTTCCCCGACGAGTGGAACGTCGACCTCCCCAACCAGTTCCAGGCCGCCGAGCGCATCGCCCGCCACCGGGGCCTCACCCGCGAGAACGTCGACTCCCTCGGCCTCCTGTCCCAGCAGCGCGCGGCGATGGCCTGGTCCGAGGAGCGGTTCAAGCGCGAGACGTTCGCCGTCCAGGTCCCGACAACGGAGGAGGAGCAGTACGCCGGGCAGGGCATGTGGCGACTCGTCGACCGTGACGAGGGCTTGCGCGACACCTCCATGGAGGCCCTGGCGGGCCTGAAGCCCATCATGCCCACGGCCGTTCACACGGCGGGCAACTCGTCGCAGATCTCCGACGGCTCGGCGGCGATCATGTGGGCGTCGAAGCGGATGGCGCGTGCGCTGAAGTTGAAACCGAGGGCGCGGATCGTGGCCCAGGCGCTGGTGGGCGCGGACCCGCACTTCCACCTCGACGGTCCGATCGACGCGACCAAGGCGGTCCTCGGCAAGGCGGGCATGTCCCTGAAGGACATCGACCTCGTCGAGATCAACGAGGCGTTCGCGTCGGTTGTGTTGAGCTGGGCCCAGGTCTTCGAGCAGGACCTGGAGAAGGTCAACGTCAACGGCGGTGCGATCGCGCTCGGGCACCCGGTGGGGGCCACCGGGGCCCGGCTCATCACGACCGCACTGCATGAACTTGAGCGCGCGGACAAGGAGTTCGCGCTGGTGACCATGTGCGCCGGGGGCGGACTGGCCACCGGGACGATCATTCAGCGGTTGTAGTCGTCCAGGAGACGAACTCGGAGAAGGCGGCGGGCGCGAGCGTCAGCACGGGCCCGCCGGGGTTCTTGGAGTCGCGTACGGCTACGACAGCGGGGAGCTCAGCAACCTCGATGCATTCGCCGCCCTGATCGCTGCTGTAGCTCGACTTACGCCACTGGACCCCCGCCGGAATCGCGTTGCTCCCCATAGCGTTCCTCCATCACGCGTCGGATCAGCTCCGCCGAATCTCTGAGGGAGAGGGCGGCGGCTCGCAGATGATCGTAACGGAGTGAGCAGTCGTTGACGGTCTCCGGGTTGGCGCTGGGATGGCCGCTGCCATAGCCCTCTGTGTAGACGATGGCCGGGTCGCTCGCGAACTGGAAGAGGGTGAATGAGCCTGTAAGCCCCGCGTGCTCACCAACCTCGTAAGGCAGCACTTGGATGTTGATCCGAGGGTTCCTCTCAAACGACAACAGGCGCTCGAGTTGCCCGAGCATGACCTCCCGGCCACCGATCTCCTGATGCAGCGCGGCCTCGCTCAGCACCGCCCAGAACACCGGCGGCGTCTCCTTCTCGAAGATCTGCTGGCGGGCCAGCCGGACGGCGGTGCGGTCGTCGAGGTCGGTCTCGTCCAACACGCCCAGGACAGCGCGCGCGTACGGCTTGGTCTGGAGGAGACCGTGCACCATGTTCATTTGGAAGGTGCTGATCTCGATGGCCCGCGCCTCCAGCTCCGCCACCTGCCGGAACCACGCCGGAAGCTGGCTGCGCAGCACCAGTGTGACGAGCCGCGACAGCAACCCATCCGTCCCCAGCGCCGCGTCCACCCGCTCGCTGAACTCCACCGTGGGCACTTTCCTGGCCGTCTCAATCTGACCGATGAGCGAACCGGTGTAGTTGACGATCTCCCCGAGCTGCCGCTGCGTCAGTCCCGCCGCCTCTCTCAGCCGACGCAACTCGAAGCCGTAGTAATCAAGCGGCGACGCACCCGGATCCAGGACGTTGATGTGCACGCACGGCCCCTCTCTGACAACTCGGTCAACTCCGCCCACGCGGGGACCCGTTGTATCCGTTCGGTAGCCCAGCGTAGCTACGGCACGTCAGCCTCGTCCCATGAACGATTACTTTCTCTCGCCCCTCCTGGGGCCACGCACCCCGCAGTACCGCATGAGCCTCACCGTCGGAGAGCACTCCGCGCGGCACATCCGGAGGATCGTCCGCTCGTTCCTCGAAGAGTGGCGCATGCCCGAGCTGTCGGACGCCGCCGAGCTGGGGGTGACCGAGCTGGTCGCGAACGTCGTACGGCATGTCCCGGACCGCCGCTGCACGGTCGTCCTGCTACGGCAGACCGCGGCGGTCCGGGTGGAGGTCAGCGACGGCTCGGATCAGCTGCCGTCCTTCTCCAGTGAGGTGTCCTTGGACTCGGAGACGGGGCGGGGACTCCTGCTGCTGGACGCCGTCGTCGACAAGTGGGGCGTGGACTCCTCCCGCGCCGGAGGCAAAACGGTCTGGTTCGAGTGCGCGGCAGCGACCGACGCCCTCGGGCCCTGAAGGACGTACGCGAGGCCGAAGCCGGCGAGGACGACGGCCGCGCCGCCGACCGCGTCGAGGACCCAGTGGTTGCCGGTGGCGACGATGGCCATGACGGTGAAGAGCGGGTGGAGCAGGCCGAGGGCCTTCATCCACAGCTTGGGGGCGACGATCGCGATGACGAGCCCGCACCACAGGGACCAGCCGAAGTGCAGCGAGGGCATGGCGGCGTACTGGTTGGTCAGCGAGGTCAGCGTGCCGTAGTCGGGCTGGGTGAAGTCCTGGACACCGTGGACGGTGTCGATGATGCCGTGGTCCGGCATCAGGCGCGGGGGCGCCAGCGGGTACGCCCAGAAGCCGACCAGGGCCAGCAACGTGGTCAGGCCGAGCGTGGAGCGGGCCCAGCGGTAGTCCACCGGGCGGCGCCAGTACAGGACGCCGAGGACCGTCAGCGGGACGGCGAAGTGGAAGGACGTGTAGTAGAAGTCGAAGAACCCGCGCAGCCAGTCGATCTTGACGACGGCGTGGTTGACCGCGCGCTCGATGTCGATGTGGAGAAAGCGTTCGATCGACAGGATCTGCTCGCCGTGGTGTTCCGCGCGCTCCCGGCCGCCGGAGATCGTGCCGCCGGTCGCGGCGAGCCGGACCTGGGAGTACGCGGCGTAGGTGACGCGGATGAGCAGCAGTTCCAGGAGCAGGTTGGGGCGGGCGAACACCCGGCGCAGGAAGGGCAGCAGCGGGATGCGCTGGAAGCGGGCCGGGGCCGGGGCGGCGTAGTCCGTGGGGATGGGTGAGCGGTAGTTCGGGGAGGTGCGGGAGAGGAAGGGGACGGCCGTGGCGGCGAGGACGGCCGCGAGCAGGATCATGTTGTCCCGCAGCGGGTGCAGGAAGCCCATGTCCGGCAGCATCATCTTCGCCGGGAGGGTCATGACGAGGATGACGGCGACCGGCCAGACCGGGCGGTCGGCGGCTCGCTTGCCGACCCGGCCGACGACGGCCAGGAGGACCCAGAGGAGCTGGTGCTGCCAGGTGGTCGGGGAGATGACGATCGCCGCGCAGCCGGTGATGGCGACGGCGAGCAGGAGCTGGCCGTCGCGGGCGTAGCGCACCGCGCGGCGCACGCCGAGGACGGCGACGCCCGTGCCGAGGACGAGGAAGAGGCCGATCTCCAGGGGGCCGGTCAGGCCGAGGCGGAGCAGGGCGCCGTGCAGGGACTGGTTGGCGAGGTCGTCGGCGGGTCCGCCGAGGCCGGTGCCGGCCAGGTGGTGCACCCAGTAGGTGTACGAGTCGTGCGGCATCGCCGCCCAGGCCAGCGCCGTACAGCCGGCGAAGGCCGTGCCGAGGGAGGCGGCGGCGTGGCGGCGGCCGGTGAACCACAGCAGCGGGGCGAAGAGCAGGACGGTGGGCTGGAGGGCGGCGGCGAGGCCGATGAGGGCGCCGCTGGCCCGTTCGCCGCGCACGGCGAAGCAGCCGAGGAGGACGAGCAGGACGGGGATGATGCTGGTCTGGCCGAGCCAGAAGGCGTTGCGGACCGGCAGGGACAGCATGAGCAGGCTGATCGCGGCGGGGGCGGCGAAGAGGGCCGTACGGCGGCTGACCGGCTTCGGCAGGGCGCGGGCGGCCACCAGGCCGAGGCCGACGACCAGCAGGAGCGTGCCGAAGGTCCAGCCCCAGCCGAGGGCCTGTTCTGCCGCACGGGTCAGGGGTTTGAGGACGAGGCCGCCGAAGGGGGTGCCGGTGAAGCGCGTCGAGTCGTAGAGCGAGCCCTCGACGTGCAGCACGCCGTTCGGTCCGACCCAGGTCTCCAGGTCGGTCAGGCGTTCGCCCCGGGGCGTGCCGAGGACCACGGCCAGCTGTCGTACGGCGAGGACCGCGACGACCAGCCACAGGGCCACGCGGGCGGCCAGCACCCGCGCTCCGGTCCCGGCCCCGCCGACCGTCGTCGCTCCCAGGGCTCCCGCCGGTCGCCCAGTGTGCTCCGCATTCACCACGCCCCGTCGGCCTCCCGCCCCATTCGTCCCACGTGTCCCGTACGTGGGCCCGTCTGCCGTGCGAACCGTGGGGGCTCGCGCACCCCCGGAGGAAGACGCAGGCCACCCCCGCTTCACCTGGCGTCCGATCTCCTTTTGTCCGGAAGACGATATAGGGGCGGTGGTTCGGTTGCCTCTATAAGGAGGGAGATCGATCACACATCGATCACGCTGCGGGTTTCGGCGGAACCGGGCGGTCCGCCCCGCCGTCGGTACGTGGCATGAACACCGCCAGATCAGTCAGGTCACGCATGCGGGGGCGGGTCGTCGCCGTCGTCCTCGCGCTCCTCGGCTTCCAGCTCGGCTCGCTGCTGATCGCGCCCGCGTACGCGTGCGGCTGCGGGGCGATGCTGCCGGACGACCAGCGGCATATGAGCGTGGGCCGCGAGGAGTCCGTCGTGCGGTGGGACGGGCGGCGCGAGCAGATCGTCATGAGCCTGACCGTGGACGGGGACGCCCAGCGGGCCGCGTGGATCATGCCGGTGCCGAACCGGGCGACCGTGAAGCTCGGTGACCCGGAGCTGTTCGAGGAGGTGCGGGACGTCACCGCGCCCGTGCACCGGGACCGGTACTACTTCTGGCCCCGGAACGGCGACTGGCCGCTGAACATCGGCGACGGCGACATGGTGGGCGCGCCGATGCCCGGCGACGGCGCCGGGTCGGGCGTCGGCGTGGTCGGGCGGCAGCGGCTCGGCTCGTTCGACGTGGCCCGGCTGACCGCGACCGACCCGGCCGCGCTGGACACCTGGCTCCGCGAGAACGGGTTCACCTTCCCGGACCGGCTGCGCGAGGCGCTGAAGCCGTACGTGGAGCAGCGCTGGGAGTACGTCGCGGTCCGCCTCGCCCCGGACGCCGCCGACGGAACGGCCCTCACCGGCACCCTCGACCCCCTCCATCTCAGCTTCGCCGCCGACGCCCCCGTCTACCCGATGCGGCTGTCCCGGCTGGCGACGACCCCGCAGTCGCTGGGCCTGTACGTGCTCGCCGACCACCGGATGGAGCCGCGCGACGGCATCGGCGGCGGCGCGCCCCGGGTGACGTACGCCGGGCGGGTCGAGGAGTCGTCCGGTCCGGCGTCCGGTCCGCTGGCCGAGCTGGCCGAGGGCACCCCGTTCCTGACCGCCGTCACCCAGGACTTCCCGGTGCCGTCGCAGATCTCCGGGGACCACGAACTGCGGCGCACGCCCACCGACGCCACGTTCCAGCAGGTCGTCTATGACGACAAACTGCGCAGGATCGCCGGGGTGCCGGCGTGGCTGGTGACGGTGGGCGGGGCCGTCCTGGCGATCACGGCCGGGGTGGTATTCGCCGTACGGCGGTCCCGGCGTGAGAGCCTGATCACATGAGCGAGTCGCAGATCTGGGACACCGTCGACGAGTACTTCTCCGCCCACCTCTCCCCCGACGACGAGCCGCTGCGGGCGGCCCTGCGTGACAGCGAGGCCGCCGACCTGCCGCGGGTCAACGTCACCGCGCCCCAGGGGAAGATGCTCCAGCTCCTCGCCGAGATCCAGGGAGCGCGCAACATCCTGGAGATCGGCACGCTCGGCGGCTACAGCACCATCTGGCTGGGCCGCGCGCTGCCCGCCGACGGCCGGCTGATCTCGCTGGAGTACAGCCCCAAGCACGCCGAGGTCGCCACCCGCAATATCGCCCGGGCGGGCCTGGACAAGATCGTCGAGGTACGGGTGGGGGCCGCGCTGGAATCGCTGCCCCAGCTGGCCGACGAGAACCCGCCGCCCTTCGACCTGGTCTTCATCGACGCCGACAAGGCCAACAACGCCCACTACGTCGAGTGGGCGCTGCGGCTCACCCGCGCGGGCAGCGTGATCGTCGTCGACAACGTGGTGCGGGGCGGGCGGATCGCCAACGCGGTCAGCGACGAGCCGGACGTCCAGGGCACCCGCGCGGCCATCGAACTGATCGCCTCCCACCCGAGGCTGAGCGGGACGGCGATCCAGACGGTGGGGACGAAGGGGTACGACGGGTTCGCGCTGGCGCGGGTGCTGGCGTAGGGCGGTCCGGGGCCTTTTTGTCTCGGACGCTTTTGTCCCGGACGCTCAGGCCTCTTTGGCCTCTTTGACCTCTTTGACCTCTTGGTCTCAGACCTCGTGATAGAAGCCGACGTTGACGCTGCGCGGGGCGGTGCGGTCCTGGATGACGACCTCGCCGTTGCCGCCGCGCGGCAGCGGCATCGTGCCGCCGTAGGCGAGGGGCTGGGCGTACTCGCCGACCATCAGGCGGACCTCGGAGGAGGGCTCGGCCTGCGAGCCGCGTAGCCAGGTCACGTGCCAGGCGCCGTCCTGGCCGCAGGCGAACTCCAGGTGCACCCGGGAGACGAACAGCCAGTCGTCCGGGGTGGCCAGCCGGCACATGGACTTGTCGCGGCCCACCCGCAGCACGGCTCCCGGCGCGCTGGGCGCGTCGGCCATGAGCATGCCGGCCGTGGCGCCCGCGTCCGCGCCGGAGACGGAGGCCATGGTCAGTTCGAGCACGTGCCGCTCCTCGTTGTCTGGTAACGCCCTTGTGCGACGGCCCGGTTGGCCTGCCGCCGCCGCATGATAAATCGCCCCGAGCGGCGGCGTCCGGCACAATGGCCGCATGACCGAGCGAAAGCCACCCGGCGTGAGCTTCGAGTCCTGGACCGACAAACAGATCCGTGACGCCAAGGCCCGTGGCGAGTTCGACCGGCTGCCGGGCGCGGGGAAACCACTGCCGGCCGACATCGAGGCCGACTACGACGAACAGTGGTGGATCAGGCGGAAGCTGGCCCGGGAGGGCGTCTCGGTGCTGCCGCCGACGCTGGCGCTGCGCAAGGAGGCGGAGGACGCGCTGCTGGCGGCGCTCTCGGCGCCGTCGGAACGGCTGGTACGCAAGATCATCGACACCGTCAACGTCAAGATCCGCGACATGATGTTCAAGCCGCCGCCCGGCCCCCCGCTGGGGCTGAAGCCGTACGACGTCGAGGAGGTCGTACGCCAATGGCGGGAGGGCCGGGCGCAGGCCTGAGGCGGTTCACTGGTGCAGGAGCCGGTCGGCCAGCTCGCGATAGTCCCGCAGGGCCAGCCGCAGCTGCTCGGTGTCGGTCGTCGCGGGAGTGGCCTCGTCGGTCATCTCCCAGGACCGGCGCAGGGTGCGGCGCCGCTGGGTCACCGCGTCCGTGAACCGTTTCGCGATGTCCTCCATCACATGATCGGCCTCCTCCACGGCCGCCCGGGGCCCGTCGACGAACCGGGACACCGCGTGCTGCATCCGCTCGGAGAGCTTGTCGCACTCGGTGTGCGGCAGGATCGGCGCGAGATGGGGGGCCTTCTCGGCGCGGGCACGCCCCGACTCGACTCCGGTCGCCGCTTCGCCGCCCGCCGGAGGAACCTCACGCTGGGCGCCTTCCGCACCATGCTCCGCTTCCGTGGGCTGAGCGGTACGCCCCGCTTCCGTGGGCACTTCGGGCGGCTCGGCACCACGCCCCGGCGCCTCGTCGGAGATCCCCGGCACGGGGCGGGTGCCCGCCGGCACGTCACCGGCAACGCCCGGCACCGGACCAGCGGTACCGGGGACCTGCCCGGCGACGCCGGGCACCTGCCCGCCGGGCGCGGGCCGCATGGCCTCGTCGCCGGGGGCGGGGCGGGTGGCGTCAGGAGCCGGAGGCGGGGTCCGGCCACCCGGCCCGGCCTCACCACCGGGCCCGGCCTCACCGCCCAGCCCCGGGCGCCCCTCCGCCCCGCCGGGCACAGCCCCGCCACCCGGCGCGGGCTGCACCGCCTCGTCACCCGAGGCCCGGCGCTCTGCATCGCCTGCCACCGGCGGAGTCCGCCCGCTCGGCCCGAACTCACCCTCCGGGCCCGGTCCCACCCCCGCCCCGCCAGGCGCGTCCTCGGCGCCCGCGCCACGGCCCATCGCCACGCCGCCCGGCGCGGGCCGTACGGCCTCGTCACCCGGCGCGGAGCGCAGCCCCTCCTCGCCCGGCGCCGAGCGCGTCGGCGGTGGCTCGCCGCCCCTCGGGCGGCGGAGGTCGTCCTCGCTCGGCCGTGGTGTGTCGGTCATCTGGCTCAACTCCCCTTCGCGTGATGCCTGGTGAACCCCCACGGCAGGTGGGTGCGGCCGCGGCGGGCGTGGGACGGGGGTCGGCGGTCGCCGGAGTCGCCGGTGTCCTGGCGGGCGGGGGCGACCAGGTCGTCGAACAGGGCGCGGGCCTCGACCATGGCCTCGCGCATCTCCTCGGTGGCGGCCTGCTCGGGCTGCCCGTCGGCACCGCCGTCCGCGCGGGCGATGCGGTGGACGCGCCGGTAGCCGTGCACGTGGTCCGCGTGGTGCACGGACAGCGCGGCCAGTTGCTCCTCGTAGTGGCCGCCGTCGGGGAAGCCGCGTGCCCCGGCCAGTTCGGCGAGCAGCCGGTCCGCCTCGGTCACCGCGTCGCGCGGCGAGTCGACGAACCGTTCCTGCGCCGCCTGCCACCGCTCCTCGTACTCCCGGCGCCGCTCCGGCTCCAGCGGCCGTTCGTGCAGGCCGCCGTGGCGTTCCAGGCGCCCGGCGAGTTCCCGCTCGGCGGCCTTGCTGTCGCCGTCGTGCCGGGCGACGGCCCGCTCGTACTCGGGTCCGAAGCGTCGCTTCAGGTCCCGTCCCGTCGTCGCGTGCCGGCGCCGCCGCAGGGTCATCAGGGCAGCCGCGGCGATGACGACGACCGCCCCGATCACGATCAACGCAATGATCAAGCCTGTGTCCATCTGGGTCGCCCTCCTGGTTTCGGGCCTCGGATCGCTGACCGGGTTGCCCCACGGCCTTGGCCCAAACGACGCCCCCTCCCCGAGAATGGCCGGCATGACCTCACCGGCAACGTCCTGGACCGTCACATCCGAACCCGTCGCCTCTCCCGACGCCGCAGCGCTCTGGCGGGCGTACTACACGGAGGTCAGCGACCGCTGGTACCTGCTGTACGAGGGCCGCCGCACCGACCCGGACGAACTGGAGCGGGAGATCGCGGCCGGGGCGGAGGGCGGGCTCACCCCGCCCGGGGGGCGGCTGATGGTCGCGCGGTACGGCGGTGTGCCCGCCGGCACCGCGGGCATACGACGCACCGCGGACCCGGCCGTCGCCGAGCTGACGCGGGTCTTCCTGCTGCCGGACTTCCGCGGCAAGGGCGGCGCCGCGCCGCTGGTGGCCGCCGCCGAGGACGCCGCCCGGGCGCTGGGCGCGAAACGGCTGGTGCTGGACACGCGCGGCGACCTGGTGGAGGCGCGGGCGCTGTACGCGCGGCTCGGCTACGAGGAGACCGCGCCGCACAACGACGCGCCGTACGCCGAGCACTGGTTCGGGAAGGACCTCGGCTGAGGGCCTCGGCCTCAGCTGAACCTCGACGCCGGGCGGCCGTCGTGCGGCTGTTCGCGGTCCGAGCCGCACAGCTCGTCGTTGAGCTCCCGCACCAGTTCCCGCAGGTCCCTCGGGCGGTCCGGGCCCCACCAGTCGCCCAGCAGCTCCGCCAGGGACTCCTCGCGCGCGTGTGCCAGCCGTTCGGCGACCTCGCGGCCCTGCTTGGTCAGGTAGAGGTCCAGCCCGTCCCGGGTGGCCAGCCGGCGCTCCTCGACCTGGCGGGCGGCCTCCATGATGGCGCCCAGCGGCACGGTGCTGCGCTCGGCGAGCACCCCGGGCTCCACCCAGCCGTACCGTTTCATCCGCAGCAGCAGCCAGCTCGCCGCGGGCAGCAGGTCGTAGCCCGCCCGCGCGGTGATCTTCCGGTACACCTCGCGCCGGCCCTCCCGGGTGCCCAGCACGGACAGCGCCCGGCACACCTCGTCGTACGACGACCGCTCCACCGGGTTGCTGGCCAGCGTCTCCGTCACGTCGGGCGCGGTGACCGAGCCGCGCAGCCGGTCCTCCCTGAGGAACCAGGCCAGCAGGAAGCCGACCAGGGCGACCGGGGCGGCGTAGAGGAAGACGTCGGTGATGGCCGTCGCGTACGCGTGCAGCGCGGCGGGGCGCAGTTCCGGCGGCAGCTGGGCCAGGCCGCGCGGGTCGGCCTCCAGGGCGTCCACCGAGACGCCGGGCGGGAGTTCGGCGCCGCGGAGGGCGTCGGTGAGCTTGTCGCCGAGGCGTCCGGCGAAGATCGTGCCGAACACGGCCACGCCGAACGCGGCCCCGATCGACCGGAAGAAGGTCGCGCCGGAGGTGGCGACGCCCAGATCCTCGTACGACACGGCGTTCTGCACGATCAGCACCAGCACCTGCATGACCAGGCCGAGACCGAGGCCGAAGACGAAGAAGAAGCCGCTGATCTGGGTGTCCGAGCTGTGCTCGTCCAGTTCCTGGAGCAGAAGCAGGCCGAGCGTGGTGATGCCGGTGCCCGCGATCGGGAACACCTTCCAGCGGCCGGTGCGGCTGACGATCTGCCCGGACACGGTCGAGGCCAGCAGCAGGCCCAGCACCATGGGCAGCATGTGGACACCGGACATGGTCGGCGAGACGCCCTGTACGACCTGGAGGAACGTCGGCAGGTAGGTCATCGCGCCGAACATGGCGAAGCCGACGACCAGGCTGATGATCGCGGACAGGGTGAAGGTGCGGATCCGGAACAGCTTCAGCGGCAGCACCGGCTCCGCCGCCCTGCGCTCCACCGCCACGAACGCGACCGCGAGCAGCACGCCGAGCACCGCCAGGCCGACGATCTGCGGCGATCCCCAGCTCCAGGTGGTGCCGCCGAGCGAGGCGACCAGGACGAAGCAGGTGGCGACGGAGGCGATCAGGAAGGTGCCGAGGTAGTCGATGACGTGCTGCGTGGCCTTGCGCGGGATGTGCAGCACGGCGGCGATCACGGCGAGCGCGACCACGCCGACCGGCAGGTTGATGTAGAAGACCCAGCGCCAGCTCAGATGCTCGGTGAAGACGCCGCCGAGCAGCGGGCCGAGCACGCTCGTCGCGCCGAAGACCGCGCCGAAGAGACCTTGGTAGCGGCCCCGGTCGCGGGGCTGCACCAGATCGCCGACGATCGCCATCGACAGCACCATCAACCCGCCGCCGCCCAGGCCCTGGAGCGCGCGGAAGGCGATCAGCTCGGCCATGTTCTGCGCCATGCCGCACAGCGCCGAGCCGATCAGGAAGATGACGATGGCGGCCTGGTAGAGCCGTTTGCGCCCGTACTGGTCGCCCAGCTTGCCCCACAGCGGGGTCGCGGCCGTCGACGCCAGCAGATAGGCGGTGACCACCCACGACAGGTGCTCCATGCCGCCCAGCTCGCTGACGATGGTGGGCAGCGCCGTGGAGACGATGGTCTGGTCGAGCGCGGCGAGCAGCATGCCGAGGAGCAGGGCCCCGATCGAGACCAGGACGTCGCCGGAGACGTGTTCCTGGGTGCTCACCCCGCGCTGCGGGCCGCGTGCCTGAGCCGCTGTGCTGCGCGCATCCTCGGCCATGGGACCTCCCGAGGCTCGGTCGACGCCTGCCGTGGTGAGTCGACACCATTCCATCGTGATCGGTGTGTCCCGTTATGGCCTGTCGAGTCCTATGGATTGACCGGACTCCCGGTCGCGGCCTCCACGGAATCTGCATAATCACTGGAGTTCGCGAGGGGGACCGAAGTTCGCGAAAGATCGCGAAAGTTCGCGAAGGGGAGGGGACGAACCCGTGGCGGAGCCGAAGGGGCACGCGTGCCCGGAGTGCGGGGCGGCCCGGGGGGCCGGCAACACCCCGTCGTGCGGCTGCGGGCAGCGGGCGTCCGAGGCGCTGCGCGATGCCCGTACGGCGGAGCAGGCGGCGGCGGAGGACTTCGACCCGCTGCGCATACGCCCGTACGTCGACCTGGACGGCACCGGCGCCCCGGCGACGCCCCCGGCACCCGCGGCCGCGGACGCGGAGCCGACGATGCCGCTGCGCCCGGTGGAGCCCGAGCCGGTCACCGCCGTACTGCCCACCCCACTGGCACCCCCGGCCGCCGCGCCCAGCACGACCGACCTGGATCTGTTCGAGGACGCCCCGCAGGACGGGACGACCGGCGGGCCGCACGCGGATGACCGTCCGCGCCGTCGCCGTACCGTCGCGCTCGTGGTGTCCGGCGCGGTGGTCGCCGTCGTCGCGGCGGCGGGGCTGGCGAGTGGGCTCTTCTCGTACGACACGCCGTCGCGGGACACCGCGCTGCCGGAGGACGTCCGGGAGGCCGTACCGGACGCCCGGACCAGCGAGGCGTCCGCCGGCCCGACGCCGAGCACCGCCTCGCCGTCCCCGACGTCCGCCGCCCCGTCCCCGTCGGTCAGCGCGAGCGCGTCCGCGTCGCCGAGCCCGTCGGCGTCCAGCGCCTCCCCGACGCCGACGCCCACCCCGACACCCACGCCGACCCAGTCCGCGACCACCGCCCGCGCGACCGCGTCGGCCGGTGCCCCGGCGGAGGCCGCCCCCGTGCTCCGGCGCGGCGACCGGGGCCCGGAGGTGACGGAGCTCCAGCTGCGTCTGCGGCAGCTGTACCTCTACAACGACGAGGCGCACGGCAACTTCAACGAGCCCGTCGAGCAGGCCCTGCGCAACTACCAGTGGTCCCGGGGTCTCCAGGACGAGCTGAGCGTGTACGGGCCGAAGACGCGGCAGATGCTGGAGTCGGAGACCCGGGAGCCCTGAGCGGGCGCCTCTAGCGACCGGCGGTGGTGATGTGCAGCCGGATCGTGCCGTCCCCGGCGTTCTCCACGCGCACCTCGGTCAGGTCCCGTACCAGGACGTCCGGCCGGTGCACGGCGGCGCGCGGGCCGACGCCGACCACCCGCATGCCGGCCGCGCGGCCGGCGGAGATGCCCGCGCCGGAGTCCTCGAAGACGACGCAGTCGGCGGGGGCGACACCCAGCTCGGCGGCGCCCTTGAGGAAGCCCTCGGGGTCGGGCTTGCTGGCGCCGACGGACTCGGCGGTGACGCGGATGTCGGGCAGCGGGAGGCCGGCGGCGGCCATACGGGCCGTGGAGAGGGCAACGTCCGCCGAGGTCACCAGGGCGTGCGGGACGCCGGTCAGGGCGGCGAGGAAGGCGGGGGCGCCGGGGACCGGCACAACGCCGTCCAGGTCGGCGGTCTCCTCGGCGAGCATGCGCGCGTTGTCCGCGTGGTTCTGCTCCATGGGCCGGTGCGGCAGCAGGACGGCCATCGAGGCGTAGCCCTGGCGGCCGTGCACCACCTTCATCACCTCGTCGCCGTCGAGCCCGTGCCGGTCGGCCCAGCGGCGCCAGATCCGCTCGACCACGGCATCGGAGTTGACGAGGGTGCCGTCCATGTCGAGCAGGAGGGCGCGGGCGGTGAGCACGGTGGTGGCCGTCATCGGCAGCAGCTCCAGGACGTGGGGCGGGGCACAGGGATGGTGGCCCCCGGGAAAACAGAGCGGCCCCGCCCGCCGGTCAGGGAAAACGGGCGGGAGCCACTTTGTTCCTCCACGGTACAAAACAATTCCGGCATCCCGCCAGCGCCCCGGCGAAACCTTCACCCGCCGTTCAACTCGGCGGCCGCCCGGCGGGGGCTCAGCCGGCCACCGCCTCCCACAGGCTCCACACGCCCAGCACCAGCATGACCATCGCCGCGATCTTGGTGATGAGCCGCAGCGGAACCCGCTTCATCAGCGCCTTTCCGCCGACGATGCCCAGCCCGGCCACCGCCCACAGCGCGAGCACCGCACCGAGGCCGACGGAGAGCGGATCGTCGTAGCGGGCCGCGAGGTTCGCGGTCATGATCTGCGTGAGATCGCCGAACTCGGCGACGAGGATCAGCATGAAGCCGGACCCGGCGACCTTCCAGAAGGACTGGTTCTCCGGCCTGCGGATGTGCTCCTCGTCCTCGTCCTTCTTCATCAGCAGCATCGCCGCGCCGCCCAGGAACAGCACACCGGTCAGCGCGTGCGTGATCTGCTGCGGCAGCAGGGTCAGCACACTGCCGGCCGCGACGGCGAGCGCGACATGCAGCGCGAACGCGGCGGCGACGCCGGCGAAGACGTAGGAGGCGCGGTAGCGGGTGCCCAGGACGAGGCCGGCCAGCGCGGTCTTGTCGGGCAGCTCGGCGAGGAAGACGACGCCGAAGACGAGCGCCGTGACGGTCAGGCTGATCAAGGTTCCTCAATCGGTCGGGACTGCCCCCACCGAGAGTGCTGAGTCCCTTCGACACGACACCTCGGCAAGGGCAGTGCACTCGGCACCCGTGCCGTGCGGCACGGGCGTGCACTGCTTGCCGAAGGTCTCGCTGGCCGGTCCACGAGGAATCCGTGAGACCCGGCTCCGGGCGCCGGCCCAGCTGAGCTGAGCAGTATGTCGACGGTCCGGCGAAGAGCTACTCCCCTTCTGCGCCGTCCATCGTACGCGAAGAGAAGTTCGACCCTGAACCTTGTCGTGTCATGTACGCGTCACTAGCTTCTTACCGAACGCACACCTGTACGCAACACCCCACCGCGAGCATTCCCACGCTCGCACGCCAACACCCCCACATTCCAAGGGAGTTCGCATGGCCCGGTTCTACGCGCGTCGACGGCTGAGCATAGTCGCGGCGTTCAGCGCCCTGATCGCCACCGTCGCGCTGTTCAACGCCCCCTCCGCCTCCGCCGCCCTCCCCACCCCCGTCAGCGCGGCCACCGCCCGCACCTACCTCGCCTCCCTCCCCGTCGCCACCGAGGACCGCACCGGCTACAACCGCGACCTCTTCCCGCACTGGATCACCCAGTCCGGCACCTGCAACACCCGCGAGGTCGTCCTCAAGCGCGACGGCACCAACGTCGTCCAGGACTCCTCCTGCGCCGCCGTCAGCGGCAGCTGGTACTCCCCGTACGACGGCGCCACCTGGACCGCCGCCTCCGACGTCGACATCGACCACCTCGTGCCGCTCGCCGAGGCCTGGGACTCCGGCGCCGACAGCTGGACCACCTCCCGCCGCCAGGCCTTCGCCAACGACCTGACCCGCCCGCAGCTGCTCGCCGTCACCGACAACGTCAACCAGGCCAAGGGCGACCAGGACCCGGCCACCTGGATGCCGTCCCGCACCACCTACCGCTGCACCTACGTCCGCGCCTGGGTGCAGGTGAAGTACTACTACGGCCTCTCCGTGGACTCCGCCGAGAAGAGCGCGCTGCAGAACCACCTGGCTGCCTGCTGATCCTTCCCGTCCGGAACCTCCCCGCCGGCCTCCGTCGTTCCGTACCGTACGGGGCGACGGAGGAGGGTGATCGCATGGCGGGACTGCGCCTCGGGCCACTGCTGAGGTACGCCGACGGCGCGACCGCGACCGTCTGGGTCGAGGCGAGCCGTCCGTGCACCGCCGAGGTGCGCTGCGCCGACGGCTCCCGGGGCACCGCCCGCACCTTCCAGGTGGCGGGCCACCACTACGCGCTGGTGCCGGTGACCGGACTCACACCGGGCACGTCGACGGCGTACGAGGTACTCCTCGACGGCACCCGCGTGTGGCCGCTGCCGGACTCCCGCTTCCCGCCCTCGGTCATCCGCACCGGCCTCGCGGACGACCCGGTGCGCGTCGCCTTCGGCTCCTGCCGCTGGGCCGCGCCTCCCGCCGGCGAGCCGGACCCGGTCGGACCGGACGCCCTCGACACCCTCGCCGCCTGCCTCGCCGCCGACCCGGACGGCGAGCGACCCGACGTACTGGTGCTGCTCGGCGACCAGGTCTACGCCGATGAGACCTCCCCGGCCACCCGCCGCTGGCTCGCCGCCCGCCGTGACCTGCGCGAACCCCCGGGCGACCAGGTCGCGGACTACGAGGAGTACACCCGGCTCTACGACGAGTCGTGGCTCGACCCCGAGGTGCGCTGGCTGCTCTCCACCGTCCCCAGTTGCATGATCTTCGACGACCACGACGTCGTCGACGACTGGAACACCTCCGCCGCCTGGCTCGCCGACATGCGGGCCACGCCCTGGTGGCGCGAGCGCGTCCTGAGCGGGCTGATGTCGTACTGGGTCTACCAGCACCTGGGGAACCTGACCCCGAAGGAGCTGGCCGAGGACCCGCTCTACGCCGCCGTCCGCGCCACCCCCGACGCCACCGACGTGCTGCGCGCCTTCGCCGCCGAGGCCGACGCCGACCCTGCCTCCGTGCGCTGGAGCTACCGGCGCGACTTCGGCCGGGTCCGGCTGCTGATGGTCGACACCCGCGCGGCCCGCGTCCTCGACGAGGGCGCCCGCGCGATGCTCGACCCCGGCGAGGCCGCCTGGCTGCGCGACCAGGCCCTGGCCGACCCCGGCTCCTGCGACCACCTGCTCATCGGCACCTCCCTGCCCTGGCTGCTGCCGCACCTCGTACACGACGCCGAGGGCTGGAACGCGGCGCTGTGCCGGGGCGAGAAAGGCCCGCGCTGGGCCCGGTTCGGGGAGCGGCTGCGCCGGGCCGCCGATCTGGAGCACTGGGCCGCCTTCCCCGAGTCCTTCGCGGAGCTGGCGGACCTGATCGCCGAGGCGGGCTCGGGGCCCGGAGCGCCGGCGACGATCTCCGTGCTGTCGGGGGACGTGCACCACGCCTACGTCGCCGAGCCGGAGTGGCCGGCCGGGCGCGGCCCCGACGCCCGGGTGCTGCAACTGACCTGCTCCCCCGTCCACAACTCCATCCCGCTCTCCATCCGCCTCGGCTTCCGGTTCGGCTGGAGCGGTGCCGCGCGGTTCCTGGGGCGCCGGTTCGCCGGGCACGGGCGGATCCCGCGCCCGCCGCTGGACTGGCGGCGGACCGGCGGGCCCTGGTTCGGCAACCAGCTCATGACGCTGACCCTGCGCGGGCGTTCGGCCGTACTGCGGCTGGACCAGGCGCGGGCGAACGGGCGCGGCGGGGCCCGGCTGACGACGGTGCAGGAGTCGGTGCTGACCGGCCCATAAGGCCTGTTCAACCGGTCCATGAAGCCTGTTTACGGGACATCAGGGATCTCCGGGATCTGTTGGGGCGCGCGTTGGCTTGGGTGGCGGCCGACGGCATGATGAGGCGTCGATGAGGCGGACCGTCCGCTTCCTGCGGGCGTCCGTCGTCCGCTCCCTGCGGACGTTTTGCTCCAACGCGCCCCACACGCCCGGGAGTCACCCTTTTGTCTACAGCGAACGTCGCCCTGGTCGGCGCCGGTCCGCGCGGCACCAGCGTCCTGGAACGCCTCTGCGCCTCCGCCCCGTCCCTCCTGCCGCCCGGGACCCGGCTGACGGTGCACGTCGTCGACCCGGCACCGCCCGGCCCCGGCCGGGTCTGGCGCACCGACCAGTCCCCCGAGCTGCTGATGAACACGGTCGCCTCGCAGGTGACCCTGTTCACCGACGACAGCGTGGACTGCTCCGGCCCGATCCGCCCGGGCCCGAGCCTGTACGAGTGGGCGGACGGCGAGTTGGGCCCGGACGACTACCCGACCCGCGCCCACTACGGCCGCTATCTGGAATGGGTGTTCGCCAAGGTGGTGCGCGAGGCGCCGCCCGGCGTGCGGGTCGAGACCCACCGCGCCCGCGCGGTACGGCTGGCGGACGGACCCGACGGGCGCCAGACCCTGACCCTGGACGACGGCCGCGCGCTGACCGGCCTCAGCGCCGTCGTCCTCGCCCAGGGCCATCTGCCGGTCACCGCCGACGCGGAACAGCGCCGCCTGACGTCGTACGCCGCCGCGCACGGTCTGCGCCATGTGCCGCCCGCCAATCCGGCCGACGTGGACCTGGCCGCCGTGGCACCCGGCGAACCGGTACTGCTGCGCGGGCTCGGCCTCAACTTCTTCGACCACATGGCCCTGTTGACGACCGGCCGGGGCGGTCGCTTCGAGCGGGCCGGCGAGGAGCTGCGCTACGTCCCCTCCGGCCACGAGCCACGGCTGTACGCCGGGTCCCGGCGCGGCGTGCCGTACCAGGCGCGCGGCGACAACGCCAAGGGGCCGTACGGCCGGCACACCCCGCTGGTGCTCACCCCGGAGATGATCTCCGGCTTCCGCAAACGCGCGGACTCGGGGGACGCGCCGGACTTCCTCGCGGAGATATGGCCGCTGGTGGCGAAGGAGGTGGAGACCGTCTACTACACGGCTCTGCTGCGGCGGCCGGACTTCGCCGACCGCTTCCTCGCGGTGCCGCACGGGGATCTGGAAGAGGCGCGGCTGCTCGACGAGTTCGGCGTGCCGGAGGGCGAACGCTGGTCCTGGGAGCGAATATCCCGGCCGTACGGGGAGCGGGAGTTCGCCGGTCCGGGGCAGTGGCGGGCGTGGCTCCTGGGCCATCTGCGCGAGGACGCCGCGCAGGCCGCCCTGGGGAACGTCCGCGGGCCACTCAAGGCGGCCCTCGACGTACTGCGCGATCTGCGCAACGAGATACGGCTGATCGTCGACCACGCGGGGCTGACCGGCGCCTCCCGCCGGGACCACCTCGACCGCTGGTACACCCCGCTCAACGCCTTCCTCTCCATCGGCCCGCCCCGCCGGCGCATCGAGGAACTGGCCGCGCTGATCGCGGCGGGCGTGGTGGAGGTGCTGGGCCCGCGGCTGGAGGTGCGGTGCGCGGACGGGGCCTGGATCGCGCGGTCGCCCTTGGTGCCGGGGTCGGAGGTGCGGGTGACGACGCTCGTCGAGGCCCGGCTGCCGGAACCGGACCTGCGGCGGACCGCCGACGACCTGCTCGCCGGGCTGCTGGAGAGCGGGCAGGCGCGCCCCCACACGGTCGACGGGTACGAAACCGGAGGGCTGGACGTGTCGCCGCGGCCGTACCTCCTGATCGACCGTCAGGGACGCTCGCACGAGCGCCGGTTGGCGTTCGGGGTGCCCACGGAAGGGGTGCACTGGGTGACCGCCGCAGGGGCCCGGCCTGGGGTGGACTCGGTGACGCTGGCGGACGCGGACGCGATGGCGCGGGCGGTGCTGCGGAAAGCGGCGGAGGAGGGCCGGACGGCGCCGGGGGCGGACGCGGGACCGCAAGCGGAACGTAAGCAACGGCTAAATGTTGAACTTGCAAGCATTGATTAGGTCCGCCTAACGTGGGTGCTCCACTCGGTTCTGTCCCCGACGGGTCCGCCGGACCCGCCCGACCGAAGGAGCCCCCCACATGACCGCACGTCTCAACAGCGCACAGCCCTATGTGATCGGCCTGTTCCGGATCGTGGTCGGCCTGCTCTTCGCCTGCCACGGCGCCGCCTCCCTGTTCGGCGTGCTCGGCGGTGCGGCGGGCGGCGCCGGCGGCACCATCCCCGCCGGCACCTGGCCCGGCTGGTACGCGGCCGTCATCCAGCTGGTCGGCGGCGCACTCGTGATGCTCGGCCTCGGCACCCGCGCGGCGGCGTTCATCGCCTCCGGGTCGATGGCGTACGCCTACTTCGACGTCCACCAGTCCATGGCCCTGTGGCCGATGGAGAACGGCGGCGAGGCCTCGGCGATGTTCTGCTGGGCCTTCTTCCTGCTGGTCTTCACCGGCTCCGGCGCGTTCGGCCTGGACCGGCTGTTCGCCAAGCGGTCCGCCGAGGCCGAGGCGGAGCCGGCGGCGCGGAAGTCGCCGGTGGCGGCGTGACGGACTGACGCCGGTGGCGGCGTGACGGTCTGACACCGCGGGGGCTCGTGTCGAACACACGAGCCCCCTGCGACCCCCCTGTCACACCCCGGGCGTACCCTCGTAGGGCACACGGGGGACAACGGGGAGTAACGGTGCTCGAGAATCTGGGGTCGCTGGCAGGCAGTCCATGGATCTACGCGGTGGTGGCCACGTCGGTCCTCTTTGACGTGTTCCTGCCGGTGCTGCCGAGCGGGGTGCTGGTCATCATGGCGGCGACCGCGGCGGCCGCGGGCACCGGCGCGGCGACCGGAAAGGTCCCCCGCGACGTCCCCGACATCCTGATGCTGACGCTGTGCGCCACGACCGCGTCCATACTCGGCGACCTCGTCGCCTACCGCCTCGCCTGGCGCGGCGGCGACCGGCTGGACCGCGCGATCGCCCGCTCGCCCCGCCTCAGCCTCGCGCAGGAACGTCTCGGCGCGGCGCTGGCCCGGGGCGGCGGCGCCCTGGTCGTCCTGGCCCGCTTCGCCCCCGCCGGCCGCTCGGTCGTCTCCCTCGGCGCCGGCGCCGCCCACCGCCGGGCCCGCGACTTCCTTCCCTGGTCCGCCCTGGCCGGCCTGTCCTGGGCCACCTACAGCGTCGCCCTCGGCTACTTCGGCGCCCACTGGCTGGGCGCGACCTGGCTGGCGACGGGGGTGTCCCTGCTGGCGCTGTTCGGGGCGGGCGCGGCGGCGACGTATCTGATGCGGCGGGCCTGAGACGGGGGTCGGCTTCATCCGGGGGCTTGGCTCATCCGAAGGCCGGGCTCATCCGGGGGCCGGCATTCAGAAGTCGACGGGGTCGCGGACGAGCGGGCAGGTCATACAGTGCCCGCCGCCCCGGCCACGGCCGAGTTCCGCGCCGACGATGGTGATCACCTCCACCCCCGCCTTACGGAGCAGGGTGTTCGTCTGGGTGTTCCGGTCGTAGGTGAACACCACCCCCGGCTCCAGGGCGACCGCGTTGTTGCCGCTGTCCCACTGCTGGCGCTCGGAGGCGTAGACGTCGCCGCCGGTCTCGACGACCCGCAGCCCGGGCAGCCCGAGCGCCTTGGCGACGACCTCGGTGAACGGCCGCGCGCCCTCGTCGGTGATGTCGACGCCGGGAGCCTGGTCCGAGGGGCGCAGGGTGAAGGTGTGGACGCCGTCCATGATGCGCGGGTAGAGCGTGACCAGGTCACGGTCGGCGAAGGTGAAGACGGTGTCGAGGTGCATCGCCGAGCGCAGCTTCGGCATCCCGGCGACGATGACCCGCTCCGCCGCGCCCTGCGCGAACAGGGCCGCCGTGACCTGGGTGATCGCCTGCCGTGAGGTCCGCTCGCTCATGCCCATCAGCACCACGCCGTTGCCGACGGGCATGATGTCGCCGCCCTCGAACGTGGCCTGCCCCCAGTCGAGTTCGGGGTCGCCCCACCACACGGTCGCGCCCTTGAAGTCCGGGTGGAAGGTGTAGACGGCCTTCATCAGCAGGGTCTCGTCGTGCCGGGCGGGCCAGTACAGGGGGTTCAGGGTGACCCCGCCGTACAGCCAGCAGGTGGTGTCGCGGGTGTAGAGGGTGTTGGGCAGCGGCGGCATCAGATACTCGCGCACGCCCGTCGACTCGCGGGCCAGGGCCACATACCCGGAGCGGAACTCCTCCGGCAGATCGGCCACGGCCAGGCCGCCGATCAGATACTCGGCGAGCCGGGGCGGCGCGAGCGTCTCCAGGAAGGACCGGGTGCCGTCGATCAGACCGAGACCGACCTCGTTGGCGACGATCTTGCGGTCGAGGAGCCAGTCCCGCGCCTGCGGGATCGCCATGGTCTCGGCGAGCAGCTCGTGCAGCTCGACCACCTCGACGCCACGGCCGCGCAGCTTGTTCACGAAGTCGGCGTGGTCGCGCTGGGCGTTCTCCACCCACATCACGTCGTCGAAGAGCAGATCGTCGGCGTTGGTGGGGGTGAGCCTGCGGTGCGCGAGACCCGGCGCGCACACCAGCACCTTGCGCAGTCTGCCGACTTCGGAGTGGACGCCGTAGGCGGGCTGCGATGCGTTGTCCTGCGCGGTCATATCGATTGCCTTTGCCTTTCCGGGAGCGTGTCACAACTCGATCCAGCCCACCGCCAGCGCGACGATCCCGAGCAGCGCGCCGGCCACCGAGACACAGAGGACGGCGACTTCACGTGGCCAGAAGAGGCGTCTGCGCTGCTCGCGGCGCGCCTTGACGAAGAGGATCGTCGCCGGGGCGTAGAGGATGAAGGACACCAGCACGAACTTCAGGCCCGCCGCGTACAGCAGGAACGCCGTGTAGAGGGTGGCGACCACGCCGACGGCCAGTTCCCCGGTCCTGCCGCCCCCGGCCGCGTCGGGCAGTCGGCGCCACTGCCAGGCGATCTTCGCGGCGAAGGCCGCCGCCAGCAGGTAGGGGATCAGCGAGAGCGCGCTGGTCAGATCGAGGGCGAAGGCGAAGGCGTCGTCGGAGAACAGCGTGACGATCAGCACGACCTGGGACAGCAGGGTCGTCATCAGCAGCGCCGCCACGGGCACGTCGTCGGCGGTCGCGCGGCGCAGGAAGCGCGGCATGTCCTCGTCCTTGGCCGCCACGAAGAGCACCTCGGCGGCCATCAGCGTCCAGGCCAGATAGGCGCCGAGCACGGAGATGATCAGACCCACGCTGACGAAGACCTGGCCCCAGGTGCCGACCGCGTGCTCCAGTACGCCGGCCATGGAGGGCTGGCGCAGCTCGGCGATCTCGGCCATGGGCATCAGCCCGTACGACACGATCGTCACCGACGCGAACACGGCGAAGACGCTGAGGAAGCCCAGGACGGTCGCCCGGCCCACGTCCTCCCGGCGCTTGGCGTGCCGCGAGTACACGCTGGCGCCCTCGACGCCGAGGAACACGAAGACGGTGGCGAGCATCGTCCCGCGGACCTGGCTGAAGAGGGATCCGGCGTAGTCGGCGCCGCCGAAGTTGTCGGCGAAGACCTTGGCGTCGAAGTAGAAGAGCGCCAGCACGACGAAGACCAGGATGGGAACGATCTTCGCGACCGTCACGATCCTGTTGATCGCCGCGGCCTCCTTCACCCCGCGCCGGACGAGCAGGAAGAACCCCCACAGTCCGACCGACGACAGCGCCGCCGCCAGCAGGGTGTCCCCCTCGCCGAGCGCGGGCCACAGGGCGCCCACGGTCGACATGATCAGCACCCAGTAGGTCACGTTGCCGACGCAGGCGCTCGCCCAGTACCCGAAGGCGGAGAAGAAGCCCAGGTACTCGCCGAAGCCCGCCTTGGCGTACGCGTAGACGCCCGCGTCGAGGTCGGGCCTGCGGACGGCGAGGGTCTGGAAGACCAGGGCGAGCATCAGCATGCCGGTCCCGGCGACGAGCCAGGCGATGAGCGCTCCCGCGACGCCGGTCTCCTCTGCGAACCGGCGGGGCAGGGAGAACACCCCGGCGCCCACCATGGAGCCCACGACCATGGCGGTCAGCGTGGGCAGGGTCAGCCTGGCGGTGTGCGACGTCCTGGCGGGGCCGTCCGCGGCCTCGGCTCGGGTCATACGTCACAGGTTGTGCCAAGCGTCCACGTATCGCACGTTGTGCCGTGACGCTGGGTGGCCGTGGGTCACGGGGACGGTACGGCCGTAGGTCACGGAGACACCGCCTCCCGGCTAGCCGGCCTTGCGGGCGGGCTGCCCCCGTACCTCCAGCCCGGCCAGCAGCTCGGCCGTGGCCTCGGCGATGGCGTCGACGGCGTGATCGAAGACCTCGCGGTTGTGCGCGGCCGGCGCCCGGAACCCGGACACCTTCCGTACGTACTGCAACGCGGCGGCCCGAATGTCCTCCTCGGTCGCCTCCTCGGGCAACACGGGCGGACGTAGCGTCTTGATACTCCGGCACATGGTCCCAGTCTCCCCCTCTCCCGCCTCGCACGTCTCGCCCTTCGAACCCCCGCTGTCCGCACCCCCGCCCCGCCTGCCATGATCCACACCAGGCGGCCACCGACCCCGGGGCCGACCAACGAGAGGAGCCACCTCGTGGCACACACCATCGCCGTGCTCGGTCCCGGCGGCGTGGGCGGCCTGCTCGCCGCTCTGCTCTCCCGCGCCGGCCACCGCGTGATCTGCCTGTCCGGCGAGGACACCGCGCGCACCCTGCGCACCACCGGCATCCGGGTCCGCAGCGCCCGCTTCGGCGACTTCACCGCACCCGTGGAAGCCGACACCGCACTGCGCGAACCGGTCGACGCATGCCTGATCACCGTCAAGCACACCGCCCTCGACGCCGCCCTGACCCGCCTCCCGGCGGACCCGGAAACCCTCGGCGACACCTTGCTCGTGCCGTTCCTCAACGGCGTCGAACACCCCTCCCTGCTCCGCGACCGCTACCGCCCCGGCCAGGTGGCCCCGGCCGCGATCCGCGTCGAGTCGACCCGGGTCGCGCCCGGCGAGATCGAGCACGCCAGCCCGTTCGCCGAGATCGACCTGACCGGCGACCCGGTCCCGCGCGCCCGCCTCGACGCCCTCGCGGCGGCGTTCGCGGCGGCCGGCCCCGCCACCCGGGTGCTGGACGACGAGGCGGCGACGCTGTGGGCGAAGATGTCCTTCCTGGCGCCCTTCGCCCTGCTCACCACCCGGTACGCCGTCCCGCTCGGCGAGGTCCGCACCCGTCACCGCGCGGAGCTGACCGCCCTGGTCGAGGAGACCGCCGCGGTGAGCCACGCCTGCGGCGGCCCGGCCGACCCGGCACAGGCCCTGGCCCGCTACGACGCCTTCCCGCCCGCCACCAAGTCCTCCATGCAGCGCGACGCGGAGTCCGGCCGCCCACTCGAACTGGACGCGATCGGCGGGGCGTTGCTGCGCGCGGCGGACCGCCACGGCATCTCCGTGCCGGTCGCGGAAAGGGTGGTACGCGACCTACGCGACGCCGGCCACTGACGCCCCCCGTGCGGCGCCGGGTCAGCCGTCCTCGCCGGTCAGGTCGTATCGCCAGTCGTGGCAGGTGATCCGGTTCCCCTTCGGGTATGCGAACTCGACCGGCCCGAGCAGGGTGAACCCGGCCCGTTCGCACACCCGGTTGGACGCGGTGTGCGTCACCTTCGGATAGGCGTGCAGCCAGCGGTGCCGCCCGGCGGCCCGTGCCTCCTCGACGACGGCGCGGGCCGCCCGCACGGCCAGGCCGCGTCCCTGGAACTCGGGCAGCACCGACCAGCCGGTCTCCCACACCGTCCCGCCCCGCCACTCGCGCTCCCAGAAGCCGATCGAGCCGACCGTCTCGCCCCCGTCCGCGAGCACCACCCGGTACATCCGCCCCACTCTCAGCGCCACATACCGCCGGTGCCGGTCGGCCAGCTTTTCCTCACTCTCCGGCCCGCCCAAGTGCTCCGTCATCTCCGGGCTGTTGCTCCTGCGCAGCAGCCAGAAGTCGTCTTCCCCCCACGGCACGAGCCGCACCTCGCTGTCCATGCCGACCACGTTAGGCGCCGGCACTGACAACGGGCCCGGCTCGGGCCGTACGAGGGACCGGGTCCCCCTCCATGCCTCAGTTCTCGCAGTAGTTGCCCGTCGCGGAGTTGCCGAGCCCGAGGACGCCGATGGAGTTGCCGCACACGTTCAGGTCCAGGTCGACCGGAATCTGGATGAGGTTGCCGGACAGGACGCCGGGCGAGTTGGCGGCCACGCCGACGGCGCAGGCGCCGCCGTCGTCGCAGATGCCCGTGCCGGTGTCGGTGTCGTCGTCGGTGGCGGTGGCGGTGGTGGTCCCGGCCAGGGCCAGGGCGGCGCCGGCGACGACGGTCACGGCGATCCTCGCGGTGATGCGCACGATTGTTCTCCTTTGTCGGAAAGGAAGGGATGTGCCCTGATTCTGCGCAGGAGGACAGCCGCACCGCCGCCACTGCTACCCCGAACGGGGGAAGTCACTCGCGACCCAAAATCGAACAGGCGTAGCATTGGCGCGTGGCTACGACCTATGACTTCCCCAGCGACCTCCTCGCCGGTCAGGAGGAGCTGCATCAGGTCCGGGCCGAGCTGTCGGCCCTGCTGAAGCGGCTCCCCTGGTCGGTCGAGCCCCTGGACGGCTTCAGCGACGACGGCGGCTGGCGCAAGGTGGAGCGCCCCGCCTCCCCCGGCTGGTCGGCCGAGGAACAGGCCGAGGTCGAGAAACTGCGCCGCCGCGAACACGAACTCGCGGTCTTCGTCAGCACCCACCGCTACTGGTCGGAACTGTCCGGCCCGGACCGCGTCGACGCCCGCTCCAAACTGAAGCACGCGCATGGGGGTGCCGGGGAGCCGGAGGAGAGCTGAGACGGCAGGACGGCGTAGGACGACGAAGACCCCGGCCGTTGCGGCCGGGTTCCTCCGCGGCTGGCCCGGCTGGGATGTCGCCCTCCCGGTCTGCGTCGCCACCTGGCTCGCGCTCGCGGTTGTACTCAGCCTCCACCCGCCCGCCCCCACACCCGCGACACCCCAGCCCACCCAGGACGCCGCCGCCCCGCCCGAGGATGCCTCCCCGGCCCCTGCCAGCATCACCCGCGAGGTGACGATGCCGAACCAGTGCGGCCGCCCGGTCACCCACCAGGACTACCGCCCGGTCGCCGAGTTGCACGCGCAGGGCCACGGCCGGAACGAGATCGCCCGCTGTATCGGTCGCGCACCGTGTCCGTGATCGCCGCCGAAATCGGCCTCACCTTCGACACGTCGATGACCGAGGACGCCCAGCCGAGCTGCTGCACCGGCCCAAGGTCGCATCGACCAAGACCCTCGTCGAGACGAGAACCCCGACTGGGACCAAGGAACAGGTCCAGGCAGAGGTGCAGAGGGCTTCGAGAATGCACTCAATCCAAATGCGAGAGACTCTGGTAGTGCAACCCATTGAGGGGTTCACATGTCACCCTCACGATCGCATAGAAGTCCTCCCTCGCAGCCCAACCAATCTGCAGCCCGGCAAACAGGCCGAGCACGCCGGGCACTGGCTGCCTCGCATGGATGGCAAACGCTCCTCGCGGCGCTGGTCGCGGCGGCAGCAGCCATAGCCGTGCCCCTCTTGCAGAGCGGAGGCGACGGGGGCAGCGGTTCGGAGTCGACCGTTAAATCACCCTCGCCAGTCGTCACGTCAGGTCCTTTCGTCCATGTCAATTCGATTACAGAGGATCGCGCCTCCAGCGAAGCCAACACGGTGGTCGTGACACTCGCCGGGGACTACGACGGACTGCAAGAGGGATGGACCATATACGCGCTCGGAAAATTGGAAATCCACAAAGCCGCGTCGGGTACTTACCCGCCCTGGGATGTACAGAAAGCAACAATCAATAAACGAAGTAAAACCTGGACAGCTAAATTTACGGTGCCCGAAGCTTCGACGGTGACCTGGACTGCTGCCCTGGCGCGAGAAAACGAATGCGCCTCTTTCCCTGGAATCGAATGCTCAGGAGTGGACGTCGAGGAGAGTCTCGCTCGCAATGGCCCCGAAAGCACATACGTGGACACCTTCGCGCCGACGAAGGAGACGGTGATCGCTCCTGCGTCTTAGCCAAGCGAGCCAGGGAGGTTCACTGCGCAGCGGATCACTCGCGCGGTCATCGACGCGCACCGGCGGATCGTCGCCATACGCGGAGATGGCCGTACGGTCGGTCACCGCCCGGGCCGTGGTCGAGGGCCACATCGACGCCCCGGCCGAGATCGGCGTAGGGCTCGTGATCGTGTCGGACGCCCGCTGGAGTGCCCGCTGTGCGCGCTGTGGGAGGGCGAAGTCCTCACCCTGAACGGGCCGCCCGGGCCGCAGTCGCTGCGCGTCGCCCACGCCGTCCAGCCCGATAGGCTGTTCGCGCCTACCCGCACGGTCGTCGTCCGCGTGGCCGGGTCGCTCATGGAGGCGCCGACCTGCGTCCACGGCTACGTACTCGAGGGCCGCGGCACCGGACACCGGACCGGCGCCAACGGCAACCAGACCCTCAACCGGGCGCACTACGCCGTGCTCGGCCTGGTCAGCTCCAGCGGCGTGACCGAGCCGACGGACGAGTTGCTGCACGCGATGCGCGACGCGATCGAGCACCTCCGAAGAAGGGCACACCCGTGAGCTACGCGGGCGTGAAGGTCGTGGAGGACGCCCTCGTCCGCGAGGGGCTCCTCGCCCGGTCGCTCGCTGACGGCCGCTTCGGGACCGCGACCCGCGAGGCGTACGCCGCGTGACGGCGCCGCTGCGGCTGGACCGGCCGGGACGCCGACGGCGTGCCAGGTATCGCATCGCTCACCAAGCTCGGCCGCCGCCGCGGCTTCGACGTGAAGGACTGACCCATGCCCAACCTGTTCACGAGTCTCACGCGTACGGTCGTTCCCGTGGTGGCCGGTCTGCTGCTGGGCCAGGCGGCCGCAGTACGTCCAGCCCACCACCGTGCCGCTAAGCGTGCGCCTCCAGTTCGAAGCCGAGGCCTTCGCCCAGCGCGTGGCCAGCACTGTGCAGTAGGGCGGGGGACCCTGCGGTGACGCTGAGTCGAGGCAGATCGCCCTCGAACTGTCCGAGCTTCAGCGGACGATGGAGGTGGGATTCACGCGCGTCGACGGCCAGCTCGCGCTCCTCGTGCAGCGTAGCGAGCAGACCGACAAGCCCCTGACCGAACACGAGCAGTGCCTGGTGGCCTTGGAGAACCGGCGTTGACCGCTCCAGACCGTAAGCATTCTCCCTGCGTGGTCGGGACAGCGACTGGCGCAGCAGCCCTCTTCCTTCGCTGAAACGGTGCCCCCCTCGCCTGCGGCGGGAGGGGGCCCTTTCGTCGTGTCGGCCTCAGCGGGGATTCAGCGACCGTCGTACGCGGGCGATCACGTTCTGCGCGTCCGTGCCGTACACCGCGGACTCGGCCAACGTCTCCCACACCCGCATGTAGGACGCCACCGTCTCGGCGTCGTCAAGCCACAGCTCGGCGTGCCAGTCCTCGGTGATGACGAGCTGCTCGTCCAGGACCCAGAACCCGTTGGCCGTCGGGATCTTCAGCGACGCACCGAGCGGGACGATGCCGATCTCCACCGTGTCCATCCCGACCAGTCCGGTAAGCCGGTCCAGCTGGGCGACGAGCACGGCCGGCGGACACACCAGCGCGTGCAGCGCAGCCTCCCAGACCAGAGCCCGGAAGGCCTGGCCGCCCCGGTACAGCCACGCCTGCCGCTCCATCCGGGACCGCACCGCCTCCTCCGTGTCCGGCTTCGTGCCGTGCAGGCTCGCGTACCGCAGGAAGATGTGCCGCGCGTAGTCGGCGGTCTGGAGCATGCCCGGGATGACGGCCTCCTCCCAGGCACGGATCGTGCGGGCCCGGTCGACGGCTATGTTCCAGGTGTCCTGCACGGGCCGGTGACCGGAGGCGAGCTGGCGCCGCCAGGACCGGATGTGCGACTCGAAGCCGCGTAGCCGGGCGAGGAGTTCCTCGGTCACGTCGGGCCGGCCGACTGCCTCAGCCCATGCGCGCAGGTCATCGCTGGTCGCGGTCTGCCGGCCGCCTTCCAGCTTGTAGACCTTCGAGTGGACCCAACCGAGGCGCTCAGCGAGCTGGGGTCCGGTGAGGCGACCACCAGCAGCCGAGAGACGCAGCTCGCGCAGCCGCACGCCGAGCGCCTCCCGGGCCTGCTGGTAGTCCGTGCTCACCTGCGTTCGGTCAGCCCTTCGTGTCGAGCTGGGCGGCGAACTCGTCGTACGGGATGGACGCGTGGAGGGCGGCGTCCCGCACCTGGCAGTACCGCAGCACTTCCGCGGGCTCGGTGGTGATCTCGACGTCGTGGAAGACGTCCTCGTCGTCGAAGCGGAGGATCGCGACAAGGCGACTGTCGAAGACCCAGAAGTCCTCTTCCGGAAGGCGAACCCGCTCGGCGTCCTCACGCCAGACGCACCTGGCGTCCTCGCCCGTGGCCGCGTTGCACCGCGCGTACGAGAGCAGGAACTGCTGGCCCTCGGTCGGCGGGTTGTCGACCACGCGCACCCGGCCCACATACTTCCCCGCCTGCGTCTGCCGCAGGATGTTCTGGCACCACTCGCTGTCCAAGTCCATCGGCGCCTGGCCCGTGGCCAGGAACTGCGCGTAGCCCTCGTCCTCCCGGTCTGAGGCGTACCCGCGGCGGGTCTCCAGGTGCCACGCCGAGTGCTCAAAGTGGTGGAACAGCCGCCCAAACTCCTCCAGGTCCACCAGCTTGGGCACGCGGCGCATCTCCTTCGGGCCGTGATTCACGAGCAGTTCGCGGGGCACGACGACCGCAGCGTCGCCGGGCCCGAAGTGCTGGAGCTGGCGCAGCTCGTCGGGGTCGGTGACCGGCTGGCCCTGCACGATGATCTCACCGCTGTCCACGTCCTCGTGCACGGCCGGGCAGCTGCCGTTCTTGCTGTCGGTGCCGTTGAACCGCAGTCGTCGCGCCATGGCGGGTCCCCTCCGTAGCTGTTCTCGGCCTTCAGCATCGCCACCCCAGGCGCCAGGTAATACAGCGTGCACTCACCTTGGTGAGACCACGAGAGAACATCCGGCCACCTGTTGAGAACATTCGAGAACACAGCATGGTGACGGCCGCCACAGCCTCCGTACGGTCCGAGCCATGGCCAACCCGCAGATGTCGACCGACGTCGACCCGTTCTCCGCCGTGGAGTCCCTCCACGCGGCCCTCGACCAGGCCGGGATCTTTCTGCCGTGCCTCGCCGCGGACTTGGCGACGCCTCAGCTGGGCCTCGTCGACCTCGGGCGGGTCCGTGCTGATGTTGCGCTGCGGCTCGCGATCGCGCTCCAGAAAGGACGGCAGCCAGCATGACCAAGAGCCAGATTGGCGCCTTGGATGTGGAACAGCGCCTCCCAATCGACGTCATTGTGATGCGCGGGACCGCGCGCAGCCTGCTTGCGGAGGACGCCGAACTGCCCTCCGACGAGGAGCTGAACACGCTGATCCTCCAGCTGCGTGGACACCTCATGCTCGCCATCCCGGTCGTCGAGGCGCTGGCCGAGCGCTTCCCCGAGGACGACGTGCCGCGCGCCTGCGCGCACGCCGGCGTCGGGGAGGCCCGCACCCGTCTCGGCCTGGACCCCGGCCGCTCGCTGCCCGCGCGAATCGCGCACGCACAGCGGCTCGCCCGATCCGTCAACGCCCTGTGCGACCACTACGAGAACCTGAGCCGCGAGCAGCCCGACATCCTCGACGAGAGGCAGGCCGCACTCCTCCACTGGTGGACCCACTGCATCCAGTGCGTCACCTGCTCAACCACGGACGATGCCGGCGTGAACGCCAAACTGCCGTGCACGGACGCCCAACAGCTGTACCACGCCTACTGGCAGGCGCGGTCGGCAGAGGGCCGGGCATGACCGTCAGCGCCATCCACCCCGTAGAACTCCGCGACGGCCAGTGCCAGCGTCCCGATGACCCCGCTACCGGCCGCGACGCCGACCGCACCGGTAGCGGATGAGGCCACCCGCCCCCGAGGGTGGCCGCCGCGACCCACCCCACCCAGACCCCCGCCCGCCCCGAACCCCGTGACCAGTCGGGACGGGCGGGTTCCGCCGCCTCCAACCGGAGGCACACATCCACAAGGAGGAACGACGTGACCATCGCGTTAGAGCGTCCCGTGGACACCACCGATCCGCTCACCCTGGTCGACCCTGAGGTGACCGACCGGCTCGCCCGCCGTATCACCCTCGACCACCCGGGCATCGACGAGGCGACCGCGCGCCGCATCGTCGGCCAGGCCGCCGCGTTCGTCGCCGCGTCCGGCCACCAGCCCGGACGGTCCCTCGCCCCGAGCCAGCTGGTCGACCACGGCTGGCACGCGTTCATCCTGCACACCGTCGACTACGCGTCGTTCTGTGAACGGGTCGTCGGACGCTTCGTCCACCACGTCCCGACCGACGAGACGCCCGGCGGTCCGCAGGCCACCCGGGAGCGCACCCTCACCGCGATCCGCGCCGCCGGGTACACGGTCGACTCCGAGCTGTGGGGGGACTCGTCCTCCTGCTCCCAGTGCCACGCCGGATGCACCGACAGTCCGAACAGCGGCTGACCTCCCAGCATCACCTGTACGACACTCCAACCGTCCGGTGTCACAGCCGGGCGGCTGCCCCTACGAGCGGAGCACTACGTGACAGACACGGAGATCGCCTGGGACACCTACTCGCGGCAGCGCCCTGCGCGCCGACCGACGAACGCGGCCGGTGAGACGACCTGGTTCAACTGGACGCAGTACGAAGATCACGGGCCCGGCGCCGAACTTCTCGGCTTGTCCCGTGGTGGCCACGCCCTGGACCTCGGGTGCGGCAAGGGCGGCAACGCCGCACACCTGGCCGCCCTCGGAATGCGAGCCGTCGGCATCGACATCTCGGCCGCGCAGCTGCTTGCCGCACGCGAGCGCTGGGGGCGGACGCACGACCTGGAGCTGCACCAGGCGGAGGCCGTCAGCTTCCTGCAGGGCACGGCGGAGCGGTTCGACGCGGTGTACTCGGTGTACGGGGCGTTGTGGTTCACCGAGCCGGCCCGCCTGCTGCCCGCGGTGCGTGAGCGGCTGCGCCCCGGCGGCCGGCTCGTGTTCTCGCAGCGGCCCCCGGTCGAGGGGTGCTACGGCTGCCAGGCCTCCTACATTCCCCGCGGCGCCGACGAGGACCCGCTCGTCGTGAAGCGGTGGGACTACGAGCCGACCGTGTGGGAGCAGCTGATCGCCCGGCACGGCTTCACCGACGTGCACGCGGAGGTGCTGCCGGCGCCGCCTGGCCCACGCACGATCGGCACGCTGATCGTGCAGGCCAGAGCCTGACTGCTACGCACAACGCGACTCCGGCCGACGATACGAAGCCAGCGGCCGGGGGCGCCTCCGCCGGGGGCCTGCTTCGATGTCCTGGTCGCGACAACGAGCCCCCCGGAGAGTCTTCCGAGGGGCCGCCAAATGGATCCTGACCTGGGCCTTAACGACCGGTGGGCGCGGACGGTTTCGAACCGCCGACATCCTGCTTGTAAGGCAGGCGCTCTACCCCTGAGCTACGCACCCGAGAACGAGTCGACAGCCTACCTTGCCCGGGGCACTGTCCTGCAAACCCGTTGGCTCGGGGAGATCCGGGGGTTATCCCCACCGCGGATCCTGGAGCGTCCCGGATCCCCCAGCCGGGCGGGGATCCGTACGGTCGAAGCACATCGCAGCCGCAGCGCAGTCCACGCCTCGCGGCCCGGCCCAGGGGGAGACCGTCATGGCCCGTCGTTCCGTCCACGCGCGCACCGCCCTCGCCGTGAGCGCCGTCGCGCTGCTCGTCGCGGGGCTCGGCGCCTGTTCCTCGGCCGGTGACGACGAGGACCCCGAGAAGCGGTCCTTCGCCCTGGAGGGCACCACCCTGACCGTGGACTCGGACGACTCCGCGCTGGAGATCGTCGCCGCCGACGAGCACGCCGAGGGCCGTATCGAGGTCACCCGCTGGTTCGACGGCTCGGTCGTGGCGGGCGGCGACGTGCGGACGACCTGGGCCATGGAGGACGGCGACCGGCTGGTGCTGCGGCAGGAGTGCTCCGGCTTCATCGCCGACTGCTCCTCCAAGCACCGCATCGAGGTGCCGCGCGGGGTCACCGTGAAGGTGGAGGACGGTGACGGCAGCGTCCGGGCGAGCGGCTTCGAGGACGCGCTGACCATTCGTACGGGCGACGGCTCGGTCCGTGTCACCGACTCCACCGGCCCGCTCGACCTGCGCACCGGCGACGGCTCGGTCCGCGTCGAGGACGCCACCGGTCCGCTCCGGATGCACACCGAGGACGGCTCCATCCACGCGGACGTCGACTCCCGCGAGGTGCGCGCCCGCACCGGCGACGGCTCGGTGCGGCTCGAACTGGGCGCCGTACCGGACCTGGTGGAGTCCCGCAGCGGCGACGGCTCCGTCACCATCGACCTGCCTCGCGCCACCTACCGGGTGGCCACCGAGACCGGCGACGGCGCGGTGGACGTGTCCGTCCCGCGCGACGCGTCCAGCGACCACGTGGTCTCCGCCCGCACCGGCGACGGCAAAGTCACGGTCCGTACGGCGAACTAACGGGCCCGTGTGTTCGTCCTTAACCGGTGGGAGAATGACACCGGGCAGGGCGGATGACAGCACGGGAGAGGGATGTGACGGCGACACCGCAGCAGCCGTACTCGCCGTCGATGCCGCACGGCCACCACCGTGCCACCCCACAGAGAGCCCCAGGCTCCGCCGCCATCCGTGACGTCCTCACCCTGATCACCCTGCCGCTGGTCGCCGCGCTCGCGCTGCCCGCCGCCTTCGCCGGTGGCGGCACCCGGCGCTGGTTCGGTGGGCGGGCGGAGAGTCAGCGGGCCGAGGCGCAGGCCGCGAAGGACGCCGCCGCGGCCGCGTTCTACGAGCTGGACACCGCTCAGCGGGATCTGCGTATCTCCATCGAGACCATCGCCGCCGTCGACGACTCCCCCGCCGCCCGCCGGGCCGCCGCCGACTTCCAGGCGCTCGGCCTGCGTATCGACGAGGCCAGCCACCGGTACATCCAGGCGGTCGACGCCCATGACCTCGACCGCGACGACCTGGAGGCCTCGGCCGCCGCCCGCGCCCGCGCCGAACTGACCGCCGCCAAGGACGAGCTGGGCCGGGTGAAGGACGACCTGGACCGGTTCGCCGAAGGGCTCGGCCCGCTGCTCGGCAAGGCCGAGACCCAGCTGGCCCGGCTGGCCCCGGCCGTCGAGCGCGCCCGGCAGGCGCTGCTCGCCGCCTCCAACGCGCTGGACACCGTCCGCGGCACCGGGCTGAAGGCCGACGACCTCGCCGCCCGGCTCGCCGCCCTCGCCCCCGAGCTGACCAGGCTGAACCAGGGCGCCGGACAGCACGGCGTGCCGCAGACCCTGGAGCGCGCCGAGCGGGTCGCCCGGGAGGCCGAGACGATCCGCGCGGAGGCCGAGCGGCTGCCGGAGCGGGCCGCCGAGATCGACCACCGGCTGGTCTCCCTGCGCACCCGCACCGAGGCCCTGACCACCCGCGCCGAGCAGGTGGAGCCGATCCTCAGCGAACTGCGCCGGCGCTTCACGCTGGCCTGCTGGCAGGACCTCCAGCGGGTGCCCGACCAGGCCGCGGAGAGCCTCCGGCAGGCCGAGGCCAAGCTCCGCGAGGCCCAGGCCGCGCGGGACGCCCAGCGCTGGCCGGACGCCACCGCGCTGCTGTCGACGGCGCGGGCGCTGCTGAACTCCACCGACGAGGCGGTCTCCGCCGCCGGGGACCGGCTGCGGCGGCTGAACGCCGTGCAGAAGGACCCGCAGCAGGAGATCGAACGGACCCGGTTCGCCATCCGGGACGCCCAGCGGCTCGCCATGGCCGGCCGCCACACCCCCGACCCGCGGCACGCCCGCCCGCTGGACGACTCCGTGGCCCGTCTGGAGCGCGCCGTCGCCACGCTGGACGGCCGCCACCCCGACTACTGGCACTTCCTCACGGAGACGGAGGCGGTGCGGCAGACGGTGGCGCGGGTGGTCGCCCAGATCCGCGAGGAGCGCGGCGCCGGGGCCGGCCACTGACCTGTTTTGGTGGCGCCTGATCCGGGGCAGGCGGATATTGGTGAACGAAAGGGACGTATGAGCCGACCGCTGACGCCCTAGGGAGGCGGATATGGCCGCACACGCAGTGCACAGGGGATCGCGGCGACGGATCAGTTTCAACGACCATCTGCCTGTCGACCACCGGCTGAACATGGTGTACCGGATCGGCGCGGGTCTGATGGGCCTGGTGCTGATCGCGTTCGGCATCCTCGGCCTGATCGACAAGGTGGGCTTCTTCGACACGCGCGGAGACGAGGTCGCCGGGCTGAACACCAACGGAGCGCTCAGTGTGCTGTCGATCTGTGTGGGGCTGCTGCTCTTCGTCGGCATGGTGATCGGCGGCAACTTCGCCTCGACGCTCAACATGATCGTCGGCCTGGCGTTCATCCTCAGCGGGTTCCTGAACCTCGGTCTGCTGGACACCGAGCAGAACTTCCTCGCGTTCCGGATTCAGAACGTGCTGTTCAGCTTCGTGTACGGCGTGGTGCTGATGACCTTCGGGATGTACGGGCGGGTCAGCTCGGCGCTGCCCCGCGACAACCCGTACTTCCGGGCGCGTCATCCGGAGCTGGCCACGGAGGTCGACGAGGACCGGGTCCGGCGTGCGCACCTGCGGCCGAAGCCGCTGCGGCCGCCGGAGGCCGAGCGTTAACCTGGGCGCATGCCACGCTACGAGTACCGGTGCCGGACCTGCGGTGACACGTTCGAACTGAGCCGTCCGATGGCGGAGTCCGCCGCGCCCGCGGAGTGCCCTGCGGGGCATGAGGACACGGTGAAGCTGTTGTCGACGGTGGCCGTGGGGGGCACCGCGAGCGCCCCCGCGACGGCCCGTGCGGGCGGCGGGGGCGGTTGTTGCGGGGGCGGCTGTTGCGGCTAGGCCGGTCGGTGCGCTGTCGGCTGCGGGTGCGTGGGGGCTGGTCGCGCCCACGCGGCGGAGCCGCATATTGACACAGCCCCGCGCCCCTAGGGAGTTGCAGTCCGGCTCGCCTTCAGCAGCTCTCGCAGTGTGCGCTCCCCCGCGAGTACTCCCCGCTCCGACAGAGCGGTGACCGTGGGGGCCGTCCAGCCGGTGTCGGCCAGTTCGCCGTGGCCGGGGCGCCAGGCTCGGTCGGCGGCTAGGAGGAGGTCGGCGTCGAGCAACGAGTCGCCCGCGGCCAGCGTCAGTTCCGCGCCGGTGCGGCGGGCCACCTCGTGCATGGCCGCGCTCTTGGTGAGCGGCTTCGGCACGGCGTAGAGCTTGCGGCCCTGCAGGGAGACCGTCCAGCCGCGGTTCTCCGCCCACACCGCCAGCTCCTTCACCCAGTCCTCGGGCAGCAGCTCCCGCTCGACGACCAGGTAGGCGAAGAGGTCCTCGGCGACCCGGTGCTTGCGCACCCACACCGGGTCGGCCGTGGCCAGCAGATGCCCCCGCACCTCGTCCAGCGACGCGCACTCGTCCGCGAGCCGCGCGGTCACCCGGGCGTGCCAGGCGGGGTCGGAGACGCCGTCCACCAGCAGATGCCCGCCGTTGGCGCAGATGGCGTAGGTGGGCGCCGGGCCCGGCAGGTTGATGCGCAGGTACTGCTTGCGGGTCCGGGTGGTCGTGGGTACGAACACCGCCGCGTCGCCGAGATCGCCGAGCAGCCCCGCCGCGGTCTCGGTCATGTACGACAGTGGCCTGCTCTCGTGCACCTCCACGCACAGCAGCCGGGGCGCCCGCGCGTCCGGCATGGTCAGCGACAGGGCCGCCGACGAGTAGATCAACGTTCGGTCCAGGTCGCTCGCCACGAGCACCGGCATCAGAGGGCCACCGCCTTTCCGTCGGCGCCCGTCGCGCCGCGCGTGTACTTGGGATGGATCAGCCCCACGCAGGTGTAGGGCAGTTCGGCGACCTCCTCGACCGGCACGCCGCGCTGTTCGGCCAGCAGCCGGACGTGGTCGAGGTCCGCGCCCGCCCCGGCGCGCGCGAGGATCTTCCACGGTACCCGGCGCAGCAGCACGCGCGTGGTCTCGCCGACGCCCGGCTTGACCAGGTTGACGTCGTGGATGCCGTACTCCTCGCTGATCCGCTCCACCGCCGCCCAGCCCTCCCAGGTGGGTGCGCGGTCGGCGGCCAGCAGCTCCTTGACCTGCGCGTCCACCGCGTCGCCGACCTCGGTGAAGCGGGCGGAGACCGCGTCGAGGAAGGCCACCGAGACGTCGGAGCCGGCCAGTTCGCGGTAGAACTTGGCGCCGTGGTAGTCGTGCGGACCGACCAGGTCGGCGCGCAGCACGGTGCGGGATATCAGCCCGGAGACCGTGGAGTTGAGGCAGGCGGAGGGGATCAGGAAGTCCTCCCGGGTGCCGTACGTCCGCACGCACGAGCCCGGGTCGGCGAGCACCGCGATCTCCGGGTCGAAGCCGGTGACGCCCTCCGCCTTCTCGAACTCCTCCAGGGCCACCGCGAGTTCCCGGGTGATCGCGCCCTTGCCGGTCCAGCCGTCGACGAACACGACGTCGGCCGGGTCGTGGTGCTCGGCCAGCCAGCGCAGCGCGTTGGCGTCGATGCCGCGGCCGCGCACGATGGAGACGGCGTAGTGCGGCAGGTCCAGGCCGTGCCGGTCTCGCGCCCAGCGGCGCATCAGGACGCCGATCGGGGTGCCCGCGCGGGCCAGCGAGACGAGGACCGGGCGGGGCGAGCGTTCGGCGAGAACGGTCTCCGTCACCACGCCGACGGCGGTGGCGATACGGGCCGCGGAGGCGTCCAGCGCGGCGTGGAACAGCCGCTGGTACTCCTCGCTGGGCTGGTACTCCACCGGCAGCGACTCGGCGTAGTGCGCGCCGCCGCTCTGGATGGCCTCCTCGCGCTCCTCGGTCGGCGCCTCCAGCGTGACGTCCGACAGGTCCTGGAGCAGCCAGCCGACCTCGTCGGGGGCGTACGAGGAGAAGGCGGGGCCGCGGAGGGGCTCGGGCAGCATGGCGTTGTGCCTTTCGGGGGCCTCGGCGGCCCCGGGGACGTACGACGGGACGACCGTCAGCAGGACGTGCGGGGTGTGCTCGGCGAGCCGGGCCAGCAGGCCGTCGGGGGCGTGCAGCGCGGGGGTGTCGGCGACCGAGTCGACGACGGCGACGACGGCGTCGAAGCCGGCGTCCGCGACGTTGTAGGCGTAGCGCTCGCCGGGGCCGTCGGCCGGGTCGTCGTGGGCGGGGAAGACCAGGCGGGTGCGGATCGCGTAGCCCGCGTCGTCTACGGCGAGGACGGGTGAGCGGGTGGTGGTGGAGAACCGTATCTCCGTGCCGGGGAGGACCTGCTCCAGCTCGCGAGCGAGGCGCAGGGGGGCGTACATCAGCTCCTCGAAGCCGAGGACGTGCACGCGGCGTGCGTCTTTCGGCAGCGCCTCGGCGAGTCGCGCCGCCATCGAGGGGAGGGCGGCCTCCAGGCGGGTGCGGTGCTCGGGGGTGAAGCCGTGGCGGGCGCCGTCCGGCAGGCCGTGGGGCCAGCGCAGATCGACGCGGGTGGCGTGGTCGTCTGGCGTCTGCGGGCCGGTGGGGGCTGGTCGCGCAGTTCCCCGCGCCCCTGGCTGGGTGTCGTACTCGGCGACCAGCGCTTGCCCTTTCTCCAGCACTCCCTCCGGCAGCCGTACGGTGCCCGAAGCCGCCGTCACAAGATCCACGCGGGCGCCGATCTCGCGGGCGAAGTTGTCAAGGCGGCCCGCGTCCGCCGCCGAGCGCATGTCGACCAGGGCGACCACGACGTACCGGTCGCGGGGGTAGCGGGCGTGCAGGTCCCTGATCGTGTTGAGGACCGTGTTGCCGGTGGAGAACTCGTCGTCGACCAGGACCAGCGGGCCGGAGCCGGCCAGCAGGGCCGGGTCCTCGGGGAGCAGCAGGTGGGAGGTGGCGTGCGAGTGGGACTCCTCGAAGCCGCCGGCCTGGGCGACCCCGGCCACCGGGCGTCGGGTGGAGTGCAGGTAGGGGGCGAGGGCCAGGCCGTCGGCGACGGAGTGGCCGAGGCCGGTCGCGGTCTCCGCGTAGCCGAGGACGACCGCCTCGCGGGCCGCGTCGTCCCCCAGCAGCTCGCGCACCCGGCGGCCGAGCGCGAAGCCGTGGCCGTAGACCACGGACGGTGCCTGCGGCACGTGCTTGCCCAGCACGTTCGACACCAGCAGATGGGCCCGCTTGGGGTTGCGGCGCAGCGCCAGGCCGAGCAGCTCGGTCAGCGTCTCGTCGCCCTCGAGTTCGACACCCAGCCGCTGGGCGACCCAGCTGCCGGACCAGACCCCGTCGTTCACTGCCTTGTTCATGCGTCCCTTGAGTAGAGGTTCCTGCGTGCCTTGAGCGGCCGGTTCAGGTCGGAATCCCGGCGGCCAGCAGATCCACGAAGCCGACGTCCTCGTGCGCCACGCCGAAGACCTCGGCGCGCAGCAGGGTCCGCTCGGCCCACGCGCGGTGCGGCTTCACCTCGTTCATCTTGTTCGTGTACGCCGACCGCAGCACACCCCCGCCGCCGCGTTCCGGCCGCAGGATGTCCTGCGCGTCGCTGAACTCCTCGTGACTGACCACGGACAGGGCGTGCACGGGCAGCACATGGGAGGGATGGATGCAGGTCTTGCCGAGCAGGCCGTTGGCCTGGTCGAGGGAGATCTCCCGCAGCAGCCCGTCCATGGCGTGCTCGATCAGTCTCTCGCGCAATTCCTCCGCCTGCCCCTCCAGGAAGGGGCTGCGCCGCAGCTGTGGCTTGAACATGCGCTCCGGGACCCGGAAGTACTCCCACACCGGCCCGGTCACGGTGAACCCGGTGCCGTCGGCGCGGCCCAGCATGTTCACCACGTCGGCGATCACGGAGGCGACGATCTGGACGTCGTACGCCGTCATGTCGGGCGCTCTGCGCAGGCCGTACGAGGAGCAGAAGTCGGTGACGCCGAGGCGCAGCGCCAGCACGCGCTCCCGGTACTTGTCGACGGCCCGGGAGATTCCCTCCAGGGTCTCCACCCGCGACTCCCGGTACAGCAGCTCCGGCGACTCCAGCACCGGCATGGCGAACAGCCGCCGCCCGCTCGCCGCCTCGGCCGTCGCCACGGCCTCCAGGAACGGGATGCCGCGCTCCTCGGTGAACTTCGGCAGTACGAAACCGGACAGCAGCCGCACCGCCGGGCCGAGCCGGCGCACCAGGTCGGGGATCTGCTCGGGGGTGCGGACGCGGATGAACAGCAGCGGCGGCTCGGCCGCGCCGGAGCGGCCGGCGAGGTCCGTGAACTGCCGGACGAGGTTCTCCTCGCCCGCGCCGACGTCCGCGTCGTCGATCGAGTCCTCCAGGCACAGCACCATCGAGACCACGCCGCGTCCGGTCTGCTTCAGGATGTCGTCGGCGAGCCGCGGCCGGGTGGCCGGGCTGTACAGCGTGGCGCCCAGGGCCGCGGAGAGCAGCCGGGCCGGGGAGTCGGCGGAGAACTCGCACGGCTCCTGGTGGAAGAGGCGCTGCCGCACCTCAGGGGCGATGTGCCCGAAATGACGCATAAAACTCCCCCGTGGCGCGGGACTGGCCGATGGTGTGTCGAGAGGTGTGCCCGGAAAACTGTGACAGGTGGCCGGTAATAGTACGTAGAACTCCATGTCCGGGGTTCCCGCCGGGCATGAATTTCAGGTAACGGGGTCTCCACACGACGCGCTCCGCGACACCCCACCCCGCGTTGTCGTGACCAGGACGGAGAAGGCAGGATGACCGCATGACGCACGCCATGCTGAAGGGGTCGAACGTCCCGCTCGAAGCCACGACGGTGCGCGCCGTGCTGCGCTGGACGCCCGGGCAGGGGGTTCCGGATGTCGACGCCTCGGCGCTGCTCCTCGGCCCCGACGGTCGTGTGCGCTCCGACGAGGACTTCGTCTTCTACAACCAGCCCCGGCACCCCTCCGGCAAGGTCTGGCGGCTCGGCAAGAAGCGGATCGCCGAAGGCCTGACCGATACGATCCAGACAGATCTGGCCGGTGTCGAGCCCGGCGTCGGACAGATTCTCCTCGTCGCTTCGGCGGACGGCGTCACCTTCGACCGCGTACGGGATCTGCGCATCCTGCTGTACGACGCCGCCGCCCCGGACGGTGAGCCGCTGGCGTACTTCGACGTCAAGCCGGAGACCGGCGAGGAGACCGCCCTCATCTGCGGCGAGCTGTACCGCCGCGGCGACACCTGGAAGTTCCGCGCGCTCGGCGAGGGCTACTCCAACGGCCTGAAGGGCCTGGCCACGGACTTCGGCATCTCGGTGGACGAGTCGGAGGCCCAGGAGGAGCCGGCCCCGCCGACATCGGAGGTCTCCCAGCCCCTCCCCCCGGAACAGCCCACCCAGACGGTCCCCCCACAGCCCTCCTACGGCTACCCCCAGCAGCCCCCGGCCACCGCACCGGCCTACGGCTACCCCCAGCCGACAAGCGGCGCCCCGTCCTACGGCTACCCGCAGCCAACCCCGCAGGAATTCCGCATGCCACCCCAAGGCCCACAATTCATCGGCCGGTAAGGCTCAGATACCCAGGGGCGCGGGGAACTGCGCGACCAGCCACAACGAACCCGCAGCCGCAAGACGACAGAACCACCCGAGCCAGTAGGCACCGCACCCAACCTCAACGCTCCGCCTTGCTCTTGTGCCCCCGCCCCCACTGCAACCCCCACCCATACAACCGATCCAACTCGGCCTGAAACCCGTACACGAACTTCACCTCACGCCGAACGATCATCTCCCCCTTCACGTTCTCGATCATCACCACCGCACAGGACCGCGCCTGCGGATGCCGCTCGTCCAGATGGATCTCCACCCGAGGCCCATTGCTCGGATACAGCGTCACCACGGCCTGCGTGCGGTCGAACGCCGGCGTCTGGTCGTAGATGTAGACGAACACCAGCAACCGCTTGATCGACTCCCGGTGATCGAGATTGACGTACAGCGTCTCCCCTGACCCCGACCCGAACCGGTCGTCCCCGGTGAGCTTCACATACGGCGGCGCGTTGACGTCCCCGAAGTAGCCGCCCAGCGGCTGCACCACGCCCTTCGTGCCGTCCTGCAGCTCGTACAGGCACCCCAGGTCCAGGTCGACATTGACCATGCTCTGGGTGTGCCCGAGAACCTCCGGCGGCTTCAGCGCCTTGAACGGATGCCGCAGCAGACTCTCCCGCTGCGGCCCCCCGATGTCGGAGCTGCGCATCCGCCAGGCCAGGTTGATCCGCAGATGCCCGGTGGCCGCGCCCTGCTTGGTCAGGGACACCTGACCGTGCCGCTTGGTCAGCTCGATCGCGTTCGTGGCCGCGTTGCCCGAGTCGAACTCGGCCGCCCGCCCGCGCCAGAACCCGTCCAGCAAGCCCATTCCCGCCCCCTGTCATTCAGCTGATTCGGCTGATTCAGCTGTCGCACAACACGGCGGGGCGGCCCCGAGGACACGTACGTCCTCGACGACCGCCCCGCTCAGAGCGTTCCTCACCCGCAGGGGCGTCACACCCCGGACGAGACCTCTGTCTTGCCCGGGGAGTCAGCTTTTCCCTCGGCCGCCGCCAGCGCCCGGTTGCGGCGGACGGAGGACCAGAAGGACGCGGCGATCAGGACGACGCCGATGCCGCCGGTGATGAGCTCGGAGATCTCGTACTGGATGGTTACCAGCAGGATGACCGCGAGGGCGCCGATGGCGTAGTGCGCGCCGTGCTCCAGGTAGACGTACTCGTCGAGGGTGCCCTGGCGGACCAGGTAGACGGTCAGCGACCGGACGTACATCGCGCCGATGCCGAGGCCGAGGGCCATCATCACGATGTCGTTGGTGATGGCGAAGGCGCCGATGACACCGTCGAAGGAGAAGGACGCGTCCAGGACCTCGAGGTAGAGGAACATGAAGAACGCGGCGCGGCCGACCAGGACGATCGCCGGGCGCGGCTTGCCGGCGCGCTCGGCCTCTTCCTCCATCTCGTGCTCGCGCTCCTCCTCTTCCTCGAGCTTGTCCTCGAAGTAGCCGGAGAGACCGCCGACGATCATGTACGTGATGAGGCCGGCGACGCCGGCGAGGAGAACCGTCTCCGCCTTGTTGGCGGGCCCGGCGTGCAGATGCGCGTGGGTGGCGAAGGTCATCGCCGTGATCAGCAGGACGATCAGGGCGATGCAGACCGACAGCATGTCGACCTTGCCGAGCTTGGCCAGCGGGCGCTCCAGCCAGCCGAGCCACTTGATGTCCCGGTCCTCGAAGATGAAGTCCAGGAAGATCATCAGCAGGAACATGCCGCCGAAGGCCGCGATCGCCGGGTGGGCGTCGGTGACCAGCTCCTGGTAGCGGTCCTTGTCGGTGAGCGCGAGATCGACGGCCTCGATCGGCCCCAGCTGGGCGCTGACGGCGACAATGACGACCGGGAAGATCAGTCGCATACCGAAGACGGCGATCAGAATGCCGATCGTCAAGAAGATCTTCTGCCAGAAGGGGCTCATCTTCTTGAGGATTCCGGCGTTGACCACCGCGTTGTCGAAGGACAGCGAGATCTCGAGGACGGAGAGGATCGCCACGATACCGAAGGCGGTCCACCCCCCGTAGAAGACCGCCGCGACGAGGCCGAGCGCGGTGACCGCGAACGACCAGCCGAACGTTTTCAGAACCACTGGCTACCCAATCCCTTGTGTACGGGGTGTACGGGTCTCCCCCGCGCCGCACCCGGCTTTACGAAACGTTGACTCCGAAGTCTAGAGCGATGCCCCGAAGACCCGACGCGTACCCCTGGCCCACGGCCCGGAACTTCCATTCTCCCTGGTAGCGATAGACCTCGCCAAAGATCATGGCGGTCTCCGTGGAGGCGTCCTCGCTGAGGTCGTACCGGGCGAGCTCGACGCCGTCGGCCTGATTGACGACCCGGATGAAGGCGTTGCTGACCTGGCCGAAGGTCTGGCCGCGCTCGTCGGCCATATGGATCGAGACGGGGAAGACGATCTTGTCGCACTGGGCCGGCACCTTCGACAGGTCGACCAGGATCGACTCGTCGTCGCCGTCGCCCTCGCCGGTGAGGTTGTCACCGGTGTGCTCCACCGAGCCGTCAGGGCTCTTGAGCTGGTTGTAGAAGACGAACCACTCGTCGCCGAGCACCCGGCCGTTGCCGCACACCAGGGCGCTGGCGTCGAGGTCGAAGGGGGCTCCGGTGGTGGAGCGCGCGTCCCAGCCGAGCCCGATCATCACCTGCGTGAGGTTCGGTGCGGCCTTGGACAGGGAGACATTGCCCCCCTTGGCGAGCGTGACACCCATGATGCTGGTCCCTCCCCGAGGTGATGCGCTGCTTCTCTGGCTGTCCTGCGCGTCCGGCGCCGCACGTAAACCGTGCGACGCCGGACAGAGACCTTCAGACGGCTCAGACGTTCGCTCAGACGTTCACGCCGAAGTCCTGCGCGATACCGCGCAGACCCGAGGCGTAGCCCTGGCCGATGGCGCGGAACTTCCACTCCGCGCCGTGCCGGTACAGCTCACCGAAGACCATGGCGGTCTCGGTGGAGGCGTCCTCGCTGAGGTCGTACCGGGCGATCTCGGCGCCGCCGGCCTGGTTCACCACGCGGATGAACGCGTTGCGGACCTGGCCGAAGGACTGCTGGCGGTTCTCGGCGTCGTAGATCGAGACCGGGAAGACGATCTTCTCGACGTCGGCCGGGACGCCGGCCAGGTTGACCTTGATCTGCTCGTCGTCGCCCTCGCCCTCACCGGTGAGGTTGTCACCGGTGTGCTCGACCGAGCCGTCGGGGCTCTTGAGGTTGTTGAAGAAGATGAAGTGCTGGTCGCTGGCGACCTTGCCTGCGTTGTTCAGCAGCAGCGCGCTCGCGTCGAGGTCGAAGTCCGTGCCGGTCGTGGTGCGCACGTCCCACCCCAGACCGACGATGACCGCGGTCAGGCCCGGGGCCTCCTTGGTCAGCGATACGTTGCCGCCCTTGCTGAGGCTGACTCCCACGAGTCCTCCATTGGTGTCCAGGGGCGGGGAGCCCCGTCGTGCGTTGGTATCGGATCAAACGAGTCGATCCTAGTGACGGGTTCCCGTGGCCCGCAGGCCCTGGGGCCGAAGATTCACAGGGTGTCGAGGGCCTTGACGTACTCGTTCAGGTCACGGGCGTCCGGCAGGCCGTTGACGACCGTCCAGCGGACCACGCCCTCCTTGTCGATGACGAAGGTGCCGCGCACCGCGCAGCCCTTGTCCTCGTCGAAGACGCCGTAGGCGCGGCTGACCTCGCCGTGCGGCCAGAAGTCGCTCAGCAGCGGGTACTCCAGGCCCTCCTGCTCGGCGAAGACCCGCAGGGTGTGGATGGAGTCGTTGGAGACGGCGAGCACCTGGGTGTCGCGGTCGGCGAACTTCGGGAGGTTGTCGCGCACCTCGCACAGCTCGCCGGTGCACACACCGGTGAAGGCGAAGGGGTAGAAGAGCAGCACCACGTTCTTGTCGCCGCGGAAGTCCGAGAGCTTCACGGTGCGGCCGTGGTTGTCCTTCAGCTCGAAGTCGGGCGCCTTGTCGCCGACCTGGATCGCCATCGTCGTGTCATCCCTTCGGTGGGCCGTTCGGACGGATGACACCTTACGCAGCGGTCAGGGGAAGCCTGCGGACGGGCTGAGCGATGTCAGCCCGTCCGTGTCCGGCTGTTCAGCGGACGGTCACCGCTTCTTCGTGGCGGCCTTCGCGGCCTTGGGCGTGGCCAGGCGGCTGCCGCTCCAGTCCTTGCCCACGCTGACGCTCTTGGACGCCGTCAGACCCGCGGTCGTCGCGGCTTCCGAGATGTCGCTCGGCTCCACGTACCCCGCACGGCCGGTCTTCGGCGTGAGGAGCAGGATCGCGCCGCCTTCCTCGATGTACGTGGTGGCATCCACCAGCGCATCCGTCAGGTCGCCGTCGTCGTCACGGAACCACAGCACAACGGCGTCGGCCACGTCGTCGTAGTCCTCGTCCATCAGGTCGCCCTCGATGGCTTCCTCAATGGCCTCGCGGAGCTCCTGGTCGACGTCGTCGTCGTAGCCGATCTCCTGGACCACCTGCCCGGGCTGGAACCCCAGCCTGGCGGCAGGGTTCGTCCGCTCCTCCGCGTGGTCCGCGGTCGCGCTCACGGGTTGCCTCCTGATCATGTCTTGGGAATATCTCAGCCACGCGCGTGCGCGAAGCATTGGCCGTAGTCCACACGGGCGGGGCGGATCGCGCAAGTACCCGGCGGTTCAGACCGCCGAAACGGTGACGATCCCGGCCGTGTCGCCGCAACTCCAGGCACCCGCTCTCAGGCCAAGGTGACACACACCACACCTATCTGCCCTGTTTGCACCTTTGGGAATCATGCACGGGTGCGAGATTCGAACGTACTGCGGTTACCTCTCGGTAGAGGTGACGTTTGGCGCCGTGAGGTACACGATGGGGAACGGCGCAAGCATGCGGAAAAAGGCTTCAAACAGCCCTCAATCAGCCCTCTGACAGGTAAGGACCAGCGTGGTTCCCGGATCCGATCGCAATCCGATCATCATTGGCGGCCTTCCGAGTCAGGTTCCTGACTTCGACCCCGAGGAGACGCGGGAGTGGCTCGACTCCCTCGACGCCGCCATCGACGAGCGGGGCCGTGAGCGTGCCCGCTATCTGATGCTCCGGCTGATCGAGCGGGCCCGCGAGAAGCGCGTGGCCGTGCCCGAGATGCGCAGCACGGACTACGTCAACACCATCGCCACCAAGGACGAGCCGTTCTTCCCGGGCAACGAGGAGATCGAGCGCAAGATCCTCAACGCCACCCGCTGGAACGCCGCCGTGATGGTCTCGCGCGCCCAGCGCCCGGGCATCGGCGTCGGCGGCCACATCGCCACCTTCGCCTCCTCGGCGTCCCTGTACGACGTGGGCTTCAACCACTTCTTCCGGGGCAAGGACGAGGGCGACGGCGGCGACCAGGTCTTCTTCCAGGGCCATGCCTCGCCGGGCATCTACGCGCGCGCGTACCTGCTGGACCGGCTCTCCGAGCAGCATCTGGACGGCTTCCGCCAGGAGAAGTCGAAGGCGCCGTACGGGCTGTCCTCGTATCCGCACCCGCGGCTGATGCCGGACTTCTGGGAGTTCCCGACCGTGTCCATGGGCCTCGGCCCGATCGGCGCGATCTACCAGGCCCGGATGAACCGCTACATGCACGCGCGCGGCATCGCGGACACCTCGAAGTCGCACGTCTGGGCGTTCCTGGGCGACGGCGAGATGGACGAGCCGGAGTCGCTCGGCCAGCTGACCATCGCCGCCCGCGAGGGCCTGGACAACCTGACGTTCGTCGTCAACTGCAACCTGCAGCGGCTCGACGGCCCGGTGCGCGGCAACGGCAAGGTCATCCAGGAGCTGGAGTCGGTGTTCCGGGGCGCCGGCTGGAACGTGATCAAGCTGGTCTGGGACCGCAGCTGGGACCCGCTGCTCGCGCAGGACCGCGACGGTGTGCTGGTCAACAAGATGAACACCACGCCGGACGGCCAGTTCCAGACGTACGCCACCGAGTCCGGCGCGTACATCCGCGACCACTTCTTCGGCGACGACCACCGGCTGCGCGCGATGGTCGAGGGCATGACCGACGACCAGATCCTGCACCTGGGGCGCGGCGGTCACGACCACCGGAAGATCTTCGCGGCGTACTCGGCGGCCCGCGCCCACAAGGGCCAGCCGACCGTGATCCTGGCCAAGACGATCAAGGGCTGGACGCTGGGCCCGAACTTCGAGGGCCGCAACGCCACCCACCAGATGAAGAAGCTGACGGTCGACGACCTCAAGCGCTTCCGGGACCGGCTGCACCTGCCGATCGCCGACAAGGACCTGGAGAGCGGGCTCCCGCCGTACTACCACCCCGGGCGGGACTCCGAGGAGATCCAGTACATGCACGACCGCCGCAAGTCGCTCGGCGGGTACGTGCCCACGCGCGTCGTCCGCTCGAAGCCGCTCACGCTGCCGGGCGACCAGACGTACGCGACCGTGAAGAAGGGCTCCGGTCAGCAGTCGATCGCGACGACCATGGCGTTCGTCCGGCTGCTGAAGGACCTCATGCGGGACAAGGAGATCGGCAGGCGGTTCGTGCTGATCGCGCCGGACGAGTACCGCACCTTCGGCATGGACTCGTTCTTCCCGAGTGCGAAGATCTACAACCCGCTGGGCCAGCAGTACGAGGCGGTCGACCGCGATCTGCTGCTCGCGTACAAGGAGTCGCCGACCGGCCAGATGCTGCACGACGGCATCTCGGAGGCCGGCTGTACTGCGTCGCTGATCGCGGCGGGCTCGGCGTACGCCACGCACGGCGAGCCGCTGATCCCGGTGTACGTCTTCTACTCGATGTTCGGTTTCCAGCGCACCGGCGACCAGTTCTGGCAGATGGCCGACCAGCTGGCGCGCGGATTCGTCCTGGGTGCGACCGCCGGACGCACGACCCTGACGGGTGAGGGTCTGCAGCACGCGGACGGCCACTCCCAGCTGCTCGCCTCGACCAACCCGGGCTGTGTGGCGTACGACCCCGCCTTCGCGTACGAGATCGCGCACATCGTCAAGGACGGTCTGCGGCGGATGTACGGCGCCAGCGAGGAGCACCCGCACGGCGAGGACGTCTTCTACTACCTGACCGTCTACAACGAGCCGATCCAGCACCCGGCCGAGCCGGAGAACGTGGACGTCGAGGGCATCCTCAAGGGCCTCTACCGGTTCGGCGAGGGCACGGCCGGCCAGATCCCGGCGCAGATCATCGCCTCGGGTGTGGCCGTCCCCTGGGCCGTCGAGGCGCAGCGGATCCTCGCCGAGGAGTGGAACGTACGGGCCGACGTGTGGTCCGCGACCTCCTGGAACGAGCTGCGGCGGGATGCGGTCGCCTGCGAGCAGCACAACCTGCTGCACCCGGAGGAGGAGCAGCGGGTGCCGTACGTGACGCGGAAGCTGAACGGCGCCGAGGGGCCGTTCGTGGCCGTCTCCGACTGGATGCGGTCGGTTCCGGACCAGATCGCGCGGTGGGTGCCGGGGACGTACCAGTCGCTCGGCGCGGACGGGTTCGGCTTCGCCGACACCCGCGGGGCGGCGCGGCGGTTCTTCCACATCGACGCGCAGTCGATCGTGGTGGCGGTCCTCGCCGAGCTGGCGAAGGAGGGGAAGGTGGACCGGTCGGTGCTGAAGCAGGCCGTGGACCGGTACCAGCTGCTCGACGTGTCGGCGGCGGACCCGGGGGTCGCGGGCGGCGACGCGTAGCACGCGTGTGGTGGTGAGGGGCGGTGTACCTGCGCGTACACCGCCCCTTCACGTTTCCTACGATGCCCGGCATGAAGGAACAGTCCGCGCAGGTCCGGTGGGAACAGCGCAGCCAGAAACCCCTGATGGCGCTGGCCGTGGCCTTCGCCGTCGCCTACGCCGTGCCGATCGTGGACAGTGCGGCGAGCGAGTCGGTGACGTTCGCGTGCGCGGTGGTCGAGTGGACGGTGTGGGGGGCGTTCGCCGTCGACTATCTGGTGCGGCTGGCGCTCGCCGAGCGGCGCGCGGAGTTCGTACGGCGGCACTGGCTCGACCTGTGCGCGGTGGCGCTGCCGCTGATCCAGCCGTTGCGGCTGCTGCGGTTGGTGTCGACGCTGTTGCTGGTGGGGCGGCGGGCGCGGATGGCCTCGCAGATCCGGCTGACGACGTATGTCGCCGGGGCCGTGGTGGGGCTGCTGATGTTCGGCTCGCTGGCCGTGCTGTCGGTGGAGCGGGAGGCGCCGGGCGGGAACATCCGGACGCTGGGTGACGCGGTGTGGTGGTCGTTCACCACGATGACGACCGTGGGGTACGGGGATCACGCGCCGACGACCGGGGTGGGGCGGTTGCTGGCGGTGGGGTTGATGTTGTCGGGGATCGCGCTGCTGGGTCTGGTGACCGCGAACATCGCCGCGTGGTTCATCTCGCGGTTCGAGAGTGACGATGCGGAGGAGCGGCGGCAGACGGAGGCGATCGCGGCGCTGACGGAGGAGGTGCGGGCGTTGCGGGCGGAGGTGGCGGCGTTGCGGGGGGTTTCGGAGCAGCCGCGTTAACCGTTGCCCGGGGGCTGGACCTGCGAGCGCGCCGCCCCCCTCCAGCGGCGCGCCACAGGTCGGTGCCCTGCTCGCCGTACGAACTTGCCAAGGGAACATGCCGTACGGAGGGCTGGAGCCACTGTGACCTGTGGCGCTGGTGGGGTGGGAGGAATCTTTAGCGTTGTCACCCTGATAGGGGAAACGACGCCCGGGACGGCTGAGGCGTCAGATGTGCGCCGCGCCCGCTCCCGCCTGGGCGTTCTCCCCGCGCTTGGTGAGGAACGCGACGAGTACCGCCACGACCGCGACGCCCGCGGCGACCAGCGATGCCAGCGACATGCCGGAGATGAAGGTGTCGTGGGCGACCTCGGTGATCTTCGCGGCGATCTCCGCCGGGGTGCCGGGCGGGACCGGTGCCACGCCCGCCTGGACGGCTTCGGCGGCCTGCTCCTGCTGCTCGGGGTCGAGCGGCGGGAGGCCCGCGTCGGCCCAGTTGCCGGCGAGGTCGCTGTCGACCTTGGAGACCATGACGGCGCCCAGGACGGCCGTGCCGAGGCTGCCGCCGATCTGCATCGCCGCCTGCTGGAGACCGCCCGCGACGCCCGACAGCTCCATCGGGGCGTTGCCGACGATGACCTCGGTCGCACCGACCATGACCGGCGCGAGGCCGAGGCCGAGCAGGGCGAACCAGAGGGACATCAGACCGCTGCCGGTGTCCGCCTCCAGCGTGGACATGCCCCACATGGCGAGCGCGGTGACCGCCATACCGCCGGCCAGCGGGATCCGGGGGCCCAGCTTGGTGATCATCGCGCCGGCGAGCGGCGAGCCGACGATCATCATGCCGGTGAGCGGCAGCAGGTGGAGGCCCGCGTCGATCGGGCTCATGCCGTGCACGTTCTGGAGGTAGAACGTCACGAAGAACAGGCCGCCCATGAAGGCGATGGCCATGAGGACCATCAGGACCACACCCGCGGAGAGCGCGACCGAGCGGAACAGGCCCAGCGGGATCAGCGGCTCCCTGACCTTGGTCTCCCAGAAGGCGAACAGGGCGAAGCCGAGCACCGAGGCGCCGATGTAGGTCCAGGTCAGGCCGTCGCCCCAGCCCCACTCCGGGGCCTTGATGAGCGCCCAGACCAGGCAGAACATCGCGGCGGACAGCAGGGCGATGCCCAGCAGGTCGAAGGAGCGCGGGGCGTTCTCGGCGCGGTGGTCGAGCAGGATCATCACGCCGAGGACGACGGCGAGGACGCCGACCGGCACGTTGATGAAGAAGACCGACTGCCAGCTGACGTGCTCGACGAGCACACCGCCGAGGATCGGGCCGCCGGCGGTGGAGGCACCGATGACCATGCCCCAGATGCCGATGGCCATGTTCAGCTTCTCGGCCGGGAAGGTGGCCCGCAGCAGGCCGAGCGCGGCCGGCATGAGCAGCGCGCCGAACAGGCCCTGGAGCACCCGGAAGGTGACGACCAGCGCGATGCTGCCGGACATGCCGATGAGGCCGGAGGCGACGGCGAAGCCGACGACGCCGATGAGGAAGGTCTGCCGGTGGCCGAAGCGGTCACCGAGCTTGCCCGCGGTGATCAGGGAGACCGCGAGGGCGAGGAAGTAGCCGTTGGTGATCCACTGGACGTCCGCGAAGCTCGCGTTCAGGTCTTCCTTGATCGCCGGGTTCGCGATGGCCACGATGGTGCCGTCGAGGGCCACCATCATGACCCCGACGGCGACGGTTATGAGGGTGAACCACGGGTGCCCGCGCAGCCCCTTGGCCGGCGTCGGATCAGACGGGGCTGACGATGCGCCGTCCCCCGGCCCCGTCTTGTCGATGGTGGTCTGACTAGTCATGCGTTCGAGGCTAATGACAGCCACTGACAGTTGACAAACCATTTCACGTGTCGGTAACTGTCACGTCACTCCCGTAGGGTCTGAACTGGGAGAACAGTTCAGAGAAGAGGTGCGATGAACACGGCGACACCGCCCGGCCTGCGCGAGCGCAAGAAACAGCGCACCCGGGACGCGCTGATCCGGGCGGCTCTGGAGCTGTTCACCACCCGGGGATACGAGCAGACCACCGTCGACGAGATCGCCGCGGCCGTCGACGTCTCCCAGCGCACCTTCTTCCGGTACTTCGCCGGCAAGGAGGAGGCCGCCCTCGCCGCCCAGCAACTGGCGGTGGACCACTTCGTCGCCACCCTGCGCGCCCGCCCCGCCCACGAACCGCCGCTGGAGGCGATGCGCCGGGCGGTGCAGGACGGCTGGGACAACCTGCACGAGGTCGTCGAGTCCGTCGTACCGGTCGATCTCTATCTGCGGATGTACCGGGTGATCGAGTCGACGCCGGTGCTGCTCGCCGCGTATCTGCGCCGGTCCACGGAGACGGAGGAGCAGATCGCGCGGCTGATCGCCGAGCGGGAGGGCCTGGAGGTGGACACCGACCCGCGGCCCAGGGTCGCGGTGGCCGTCTTCGGCGGGGTGATCCGGGTCAGCGAGCGACTGTGGAGCGCCGGGGGCGACTTCAGCATGGAGGCGCTGCGCACGTTGACGGCGACCTACCTCGATCAGGTGGGACCGGCGCTCGCGGGGAACTGGCGCACGCCCTGATCCACAGCCCGTGATCGAAACGTGATGCCTGTCACACGGTTCACGCGAGACCCTCCCGTTCTCCTAGTGTGTCCTCCCAGTGACTTCCTTCGAGACCTCCCCGCAGCTCAACCTCTGGCGCGCGCTGCTCGCGCTGGCGGTGGTCTTCGTGATGCTGGCGACCACCGGATGGACCGCCCTGAAGGCCCATCGGGAGACCACCCCGATGCAGGCCTCCCTCACCGCCTGGGAGCGGGGGCGGATCGACGGACACCGGCTACCGGACCCGGACTCCGGCCCCGGCCGGCTGGCCCGCTTCTTCGCCTCGCTCACCGACGCCCAGCGCGCCCGGCTCGCCCACCGCTATCCGCTCGCGGTCGGCAACATGAACGGCGCCCCGGTCGGCCTGCGCTACCGCGCCAACCGCATCGCCCTCGGCCAGGCCCTGAGAGTCGAGCGCGACCGCATGCACGACAGCCGGCTCACCCCGGCCGGCCAGCACGAGGCGGGCCGCCGGATGCACCGCTTCGAGGCGCTGATGCGCGAGGGGCGCCACATCCTCGCCTTCGACCCGGAGGGCTCCGGCCGGGTCGCCGAGGTCTTCGGGAACCTCGCCCGGGCCGAGCGGGTCTCCGTCGTCGTCCCCGGCGTCGACACCGACCTGCTCACCTTCCAGCGCACCTACCGCAAGTACTCGGCCCCGGTCGGCATGGCGAAGTCGCTCTACGCCGCCGAACGCGCCGCGAGCCCCGGCACGCGTACGGCCGTCATCGCCTGGGCCGACTACACCGCCCCCAGCGGCGTCGGCATGGACGCGGCCACCGCGCGGCGCGCCGAGGACGGCGCCGTACGGCTGACCGCGCTGGTGCGCGCGCTGCCCGGCAAGGCGCCGGTCTCCCTGTTCTGCCACAGCTACGGCTCCGTGGTCTGCGGCGTCGCCGCGCCCGCGCTGCCGCGGCGGGTCACCGACATAGCCGTCGCCGGCAGCCCCGGCATGCGGGCCGCCACGGCGGCGCACCTCGACACCTCCGCCCATGTGTGGGCGATGCGGGACGCCGACGACTGGATCCAGGACGTGCCGTACCTCGAGCTCGGCGGCCTGGGCCACGGCGCGGACCCGATGTCCGCCTCCTTCGGCGCCCGGCTGCTGTCGGCGCGCGGCGCCAAGGGACACGCCGGGTACTTCGAACCCGGCACGGAGAGCCTCGCGAACCTCGCCGAGATCGGGGTTGGCGCGTACCGCGCGGTGGACTGCGCCGACGATCAGGGCATGTGCCGGGCGGGTTTGTCCGGCACGATGACGGCCGGACGCGCGTAGACGCGGAGAAACTGCGGTATGCGCAGGGAGGGGACGAAAGAGCGCGTGCCGCATACGATGAGCCGCATGGGTGACGTACTGGCCGGATTTCATGCCGCCTGGGAGTTCGAGTCCGACTCCGTGCTCATCCGTTACGAACGGGGGATTCGAACACCCAAGCTGTTCCAGGCGCTCGGTGAGCGCAGGGTGCCGCTGGCGGCGCTGCAGGGGGTGTCGCTGAGCCCCGGTCGGCGCGGGACCGTCGTCCTGCGCGCGGAGGTGCGGCCGGGGGCCGATCCGCTGCTGGAGGCGGCGGACGGGCAGCTCAAGGAGAACGGGGATCCGTATCGGCTGGTGCTGCCGGCCGAGAAGGAGACGCTCGCGGAGTACTACGCCGAGGAGTTGCGCGCGCAGCTGACCGAGTCGGGGCCGGCTGATCGGTTTCTCGTGGCCGCGCCTGACGCTCCGCTGTCGTTCAAGGCGTACGACGGGAAGGCCTCCTTCGACGGGACGACCGTGCGGTTCCGGTGGTTCTGGACCGGGGCGTCGTCGGCGAAGTGGAAGGCCGGGGACCAGAGTTTCGCCGTCGCCGAGCTGGGGGGCGTCGAGTGGCGGTCGCCGGAGCTGTTCGAGGGGTATCTGCGGCTGCTGCGGCGGGAGGGTTCCGGCTCCGAGCAGCCGGCGGATCAGCCTGCGCAGGCCGACCAGGATCCGGCGGCGGTGGTGTTCGGGCTGGGGTACGGGCCCGTGCACGAGTCACTGCCGTTCGCTGCGGCGGTGTTGGAGGCGGTGCGCTCCCGCGGGGTGGCGGCGGCTGTACCGGTGGCGTCGGTACAGCGCCGCGACCCCGCGGATATCGCCGAGCGGATCCGTCACCTCGGGGAACTGCATCGGGCTGGGCTGGTGACGGATGAGGAGTTCTCCGTCAAGAAGGCGGAGTTGCTGGCGGAGCTTTAGCGTCTGCCGGGTTGCTGTCTTCTTGTGGGTGCGGGTTGTTTGTGGCTGGTCGCGCAGTTCCCCGCGCCCCTAGAGGTGTCTCTACTCACGTCCGGCCGATGTGAACGTCATGTCTGCATAGCGGTCTCCCGCCACCTGGGATGCGATGGGCTCCAGGGCCGCCAGGTCCTCCTCGGTGAGGACGATTCCCGTCGCCGCCGTGTTCTCATCCACCCGGGTCGGCTTGCGGGTGCCCGGGATCGGGATCACCGGGAGGTTGTGCACCGTGGCCTGGTGGTGGACCCAGGCCAGGGCGATCTGGCCCAGGGAAGCCCCGTGACTGTCGGCGATCTTGCGGATCTGGGTCAGGAGGGCCGCGTTGGCCGCCGCGTTGTCGCCCGTGAAGCGGGGCTGCTGGCGGCGGAAGTCGTCGCTGGTGAGGTCCTCGGCGCGGGCGAAGGAGCCGGTGAGGAAGCCTCGGCCGAGCGGGGAGTACGCGACCAGGGCCGCGCCCAGTTCGGCTGCCGCAGGGACGACGTTCTTCTCGATGTCGCGGCTGAACAGGGACCACTCGGACTGGACGGCGGCGATCGGGTGCACCGCGTGCGCGGCGCGCAGCTCCGAAGCCGTCACCTCGCTCAGGCCCAGGTGCTTGACCTTGCCCTCGCGGACCAGCTCCGCCATGACACCGACGGTCTCCTCGATGGGGACGGCCGGGTCGCGGCGGTGCATGTAGTAGAGGTCGATGACGTCGATGTCCAGGCGCCTGAGGCTGGCCTCGACGGCCTGGCGGATGTACGGCGGGTCGTTGCGGATGATCCGCCGGGTCGGGTCGTCCGGCGGGATCGACAGGGCGAACTTCGTGGCGATGGTCAGCTCGTCGCGGTGGGCCTTGACGAAGGGCGCGAGGAAGCGTTCGTTGTCGCCGTCGCCGTACGCGTCCGCCGTGTCGTACAGGGTGACGCCGCGTTCGAGCGCGCGTTCCAGGGTGGCCCTGGACTCCTGGGCGTCGGACGGGCCGTAGGCGAAGCTCATGCCCATGCAGCCGAGGCCCTGCACTCCCACCTCGGGGCCTTCCGCGCCCAGTCGGACGGTGGGGATGGTGCTGTCGGTCATCGGGTCCTCTCCGAGTAGAAGTCGATCTTCCGGTCGAGTACGGCGAGCGTGTCCTGGAGTTCGGTGATCCTGGCGACGACGTCCCGGCGGGTCGCCTCCAGCAGCTCGCGCCGTTCGCCGTAGGTGTGGTCGCCCTCGCGCACCAGCTCGGCGTACCGGACCATGTCGGCGACCGGCATGCCGGTCAGCCGGAGCTTGCCGACCAGGTCGAGCCAGTCCAGGTCGCGGTTGGTGTAGCGGCGCTGGCCGGTGTGCGAGCGGTCGATGTGGGACATCAGGCCGATCCGCTCGTACCAGCGCAGGGTGTGGGCTGTGAGGCCGGTGAAGGCGACGACCTCGCTGATCGTGTAGCGGTCCTGGCCGTCGGGGCGCGGGTGCCGGGGTGGCGCGGCGGAGCAGATGTCGGTCCTGGTGGGCTTGTCCTCGGTGGCCGCGGGCATGGTCTGCATCACCGTCATGGCTTCCACGCTATGACCTTGGAGTGCGCTCCAAGCAAGCGAAAAGGTCGGGAACGGGACGGGTTAGGCTCGACGGCATGTCGCTGAACAGCCTTGCGTTGATCGAGAACTGGCCGGTCCCCGCCGCCGCGGCGGGTGTCGTACGGGCCGACGGGACCGTCCTCGGCACCCACGGCCCCGTCGACCGGCGTTTCCCGCTGGCCTCGGTCACCAAGCCGCTGGCCGCGTACGCCGTGCTGGTCGCCTACGAGGAGGGCGCGATCGAGCTGGACGAACCGGCAGGGCCCGACGGCTCGACGGTGCGTCATCTGCTGGCGCACACCTCGGGGCTGGCCTTCGACGAGCATCGGGTGATGGGTGCGCCCGGGGAGCGGCGGCTGTACTCGAACGCGGGGTTCGAGCAGCTGGGCGATCATGTGGCGAAGGCCACGGACATTCCCTTCGCCGAGTATCTGCGTCAGGCGGTCCTGGAGCCGCTGGGCATGACGTCGACCTCGCTGGAGGGGTCCCCCGCGAAGGACGGGGTGTCCAGCGTCGCGGATCTGCTGCGGTTCGCGGCGGAGGTGCAGGCGCCGCGGCTGCTGGATCCGCGGACGGTGGGTGAGGCGATGAGCGTGCAGTACCCGGGGACGAAGGGGGTGCTGCCGGGGTACGGGCATCAGAACCCGAATGACTGGGGGCTGGGGTTCGAGATCCGGGACGGGAAGTCCCCGCACTGGACGGGCTCTTCGTCCTCGCCGCGAACCTTTGGACACTTCGGGCAGTCCGGGACGTTTCTGTGGATCGATCCGGATGCGGGCATCGCCTGCGTTGCCCTGACCGACCGGGCCTTCGGGCCTTGGGCCGTCGAAGCGTGGCCGCCGTTCACCGATGCGGTGCTGGCGGAGTCGCGGCAGCGGGCGTAGCCGCGCCCGGCTACGGCGCCATCTCCCAGATCAGCAGCTCCGACTCCGTCACGCCCTCCGCCTCCAGGTCCTTGGCCTCCGTGATCCGCGCCGCGTCACCCGGGCCGAGCGTCTCGCCGTCGAGCCGTGCCTCCCCGCGGACCACATGGACGTAGACGTAGGCCCCGTCCGGGACCGCCGTGCGTTCGCCGGGCGTCAGGCGGCGGACGTGGAGCATCGCGCCCGCCTCCGGGACCGCGTACGGCGTGGAGTCGGCGATGCCGGGGACGATCTCGTACGACGGGTCGCCGCCCGGGGTCAGGGGGGCCAGCCACATCTGGACGAAGGTCAGGGGCGTCGCGCCGTCGTTGCGTTCCACATGGCGGACGCCGGCCGCGGCGCTGAGGCGCTGGACGTCTCCGGGGCGGACCCGGGTCTCGTGGCCCGTGGAGTCGCGGTGGGTGAGTTCGCCCTCGACGACCCAGGTGACGATCTCGGTGTGGCTGTGCGGGTGCTCGTCGAAGCCGGCGCCCGGGGCGAGCCGCTCCTCGTTGCAGGCGATCAGCGCGCCGAAGCGCAGGTTGTCGGGGTCGTAGTGCGGGCCGAAGGAGAAGGCGTGCCGGGATACGATCCCCGCCTCCGGGTCCCCTCCGGTATAGCGCTCGCCGGCGCGCCGTATGTCCATCACGGATCCCACCGTAGACGTCAGTGAGGACCCGGCGGCGCAGGCTCACGTCCCGATAAGGCAGTCTTGTCCCGTGCCCGAACCCGAAACCAGCAAGTCCGACGCCGCAGCGCACGCCGTCCATCCGCACTCCGCGACCCTGAAGCGGCTGGAGAAGTCCTCCGGATCCCTCGCCGCGCAGGCCATCGCACGGATGGACGAGACCCTGCCGTGGTACCGGGCCATGCCACCGGAGAACCGGTCCTGGATCGGGCTGGTCGCGCAGGCCGGTATCGCCGCCTTCACCGAGTGGTTCCGGCATCCGGACGCGCCGCAGGCGATCTCCACCGACGTCTTCGGGACCGCGCCGCGCGAGCTGACCCGGGCCATCACGCTGCGCCAGACCGTGGAGATGGTGCGCACCACCATCGAGGTCATGGAGAGCGCGATCGACGAGGTCGCCGCTCCCGGCGACGAGTCCGTCCTGCGCGAAGCCCTCCTCGTGTACGCCCGCGAGATCGCCTTCGCCACCGCCCAGGTCTACGCCCAGGCCGCCGAGGCACGCGGTGCCTGGGACGCCCGGCTGGAGTCGCTGGTCGTCAACGCCGTCCTCAGCGGGGAGGCCGACGAAGGGGCGGTCAGCCGCGCCGCCGCCCTCGGGTGGAACTCGCCCGAGCATGTGTGTGTGGTGCTGGGCACGGCACCCGACGGTGACTCCGAGCTGACCGTGGAGGCGATCCGGCGGGCGGCACGGCATGCCAAGCTCCAGGTGCTCACGGGGGTGCTCGGGGACCGGCTGGTGGTGATCGCGGGCGGTAGCGACAATCCGCTCGCCGTCGCCAAGTCGCTGATCGGGCCGTTCGCCGCCGGGCCCGTCGTGGCCGGGCCGATCGTGCCGGATCTGCTGGCCGCGACCCGGTCCGCGCAGGCGGCCGCGGCCGGGCTCAAGGCGTGTTCCGCCTGGCAGGACGCCCCGCGGCCGGTGCTGGCGGACGATCTGCTGCCGGAGCGCGCGATCGCCGGAGACCCGAGCGCCCGTGAGCAGCTGGTGGAGGAGATCTACAGACCGCTGGAGGAGGCCGGGTCGGCGCTCCTGGAAACCTTGAGCGTCTATCTGGAGCAGGCGAGCAGCCTGGAGGGGGCTGCCCGGATGCTCTTCGTTCACCCGAACACCGTGCGCTACCGGCTCCGACGTGTGACTGACGTCACCGGCTGGTCGCCTTCCGATGTACGGTCCGCGTTCACGCTGCGGATCGCGCTGATCCTGGGGCGTCTGGCCGACGGGGATCTCCAGCCCTAGGCTTTTGTGAGGGGCCCACAAAACCCCTTGCTGTTCTTCGTCCTTGTCCCCACGGGCGGCCGTGCCCGTCCCCAAGAGAGAGTGTGAGAGTGCTCGTACTCGTCGCTCCCGGCCAGGGCGCCCAGACGCCCGGCTTCCTGACCCCCTGGCTCGAACTGCCCGGCGCCGCCGACCGTGTCGCGGCCTGGTCGGACGCCATCGGAATGGACCTCGCCCACTACGGCACGAAGGCCGACGCGGAGGAGATCCGCGACACCGCCGTCGCCCAGCCGCTGCTGGTCGCCGCCGGCATCCTGTCGGCCACGGCACTCGGTGACATCCAGCCGGGTGCGGTCGCGGGCCACAGCGTCGGTGAGATCACCGCCGCCGCGTTCGCCGGGGTCCTCGACGACACCGCCGCCCTGACCCTCGTCCGCAAGCGCGGCCTGGCCATGGCCGAGGCCGCGGCGATCACCGCGACCGGCATGTCGGCGCTGCTCGGTGGCGACCCCGAGGTGAGCGTCGCCCACCTGGAGAAGCTGGGCCTGACCCCGGCGAACGTCAACGGCGCGGGCCAGATCGTCGCCGCGGGCACGCTGGAGCAGCTGGCCGCGCTGAACGAGGACAAGCCCGAGGGCGTCCGCAAGATCGTTCCGCTGAAGGTGGCCGGCGCGTTCCACACGCACCACATGGCCCCCGCGGTCGACAAGCTGGCCGAGGCCGCGCGCGAGCTGACGCCGGCCGACCCGAAGGTCACCTACATCTCCAACAAGGACGGGCGGGCCGTCGCCACCGGTGACGAGGTCGTCTCCCGGCTGGTCGGCCAGGTCGCCAACCCGGTCCGCTGGGACCTGTGCATGGAGACCTTCAAGGAGCTGGGCGTCACCGCCCTGCTGGAGGTCTGCCCCGGCGGCACCCTCACCGGTCTCGCCAAGCGCGCGCTGCCCGGCGTGAAGACGCTGGCTCTGAAGACCCCCGACGACCTGGACGCGGCCCGCGAGCTCATCGCAGAGCACGCCTGAGGCTTAAGGAGCCGACCGACACATGTCGAAGATCAAGCCCGCCAAGGGCGCCCCGTACGCCCGCATCCTGGGCGTGGGCGGCTACCGGCCCACCCGCGTGGTGCCCAACGAGGTGATCCTCGAGACGATCGACTCCTCGGACGAGTGGATCCGTTCGCGGTCCGGCATCCAGACGCGGCACTGGGCGGACGACGAGGAGACCGTCGCCGCGATGTCCATCGAGGCGTCCGGCAAGGCCATCGCGGACGCCGGAATCACCGCCGAGCAGATCGGCGCGGTGATCGTCTCCACCGTCACACACTTCAAGCAGACCCCGGCCGTCGCCACCGAGATCGCCGACAAGCTCGGCACGAACAAGGCCGCCGCGTTCGACATCTCGGCGGGCTGCGCGGGCTTCGGCTACGGCCTGACCCTCGCCAAGGGCCTGATCGTCGAGGGCTCGGCAGAGCACGTACTCGTCATCGGCGTGGAGCGGCTGAGCGACCTGACCGACCTGGAGGACCGGGCGACGGCCTTCCTGTTCGGCGACGGCGCCGGCGCGGTCGTCGTCGGCCCCTCGAACGAGCCCGCGATCGGCCCCACCATCTGGGGCTCCGAGGGCGACAAGTCCGAGACCATCAAGCAGACCGTGCCGTGGACGGACTACCGCACGGGCGACGTCGAGCGCTTCCCCGCGATCACGCAGGAGGGCCAGGCGGTGTTCCGCTGGGCCGTCTTCGAGATGGCGAAGGTCGCCCAGCAGGCGCTGGACGCGGCCGGGATCAGCGCCGCCGACCTGGATGTCTTCATCCCGCACCAGGCCAACGAGCGGATCATCGACTCGATGGTGAAGACCCTGAAGCTGCCGGAGTCCGTCACGGTCGCCCGTGACGTCCGGACCACCGGCAACACCTCGGCCGCCTCGATTCCGCTCGCGATGGAGCGGCTTCTGGCGACCGGCGAGGCGAAGAGCGGCGACACCGCGCTCGTCATCGGATTCGGGGCGGGTCTCGTCTACGCCGCCACGGTCGTTACCCTCCCCTAGGCACTCCGTGCCGGATCACCCGGTCCGCTACGGAGTCCACCGCCACACCCTCTGGAAAATCAACGAAGGAGCGCCAACATGGCCGCCACTCAGGAAGAGATCGTCGCCGGTCTCGCCGACATCGTGAACGAGATCGCCGGCATCCCGGTTGAGGACGTCCAGCTGGACAAGTCCTTCACCGACGACCTGGACGTCGACTCGCTGTCCATGGTCGAGGTCGTCGTCGCCGCCGAGGAGCGCTTCGACGTCAAGATCCCCGACGAGGACGTCAAGAACCTCAAGACCGTCGGCGACGCTACCGAGTACATCCTTAAGCACCAGGCCTGATCCTCAGGCTCGTTGCCTGCCCCGCCACCCGGCGGTGGCGCCGTTGAATCCCTCTTATCTGGAGAAAGAATTCCCGTGAGCCCGACCAATCGCACCGTGGTCGTCACCGGTATCGGCGCAACCACACCGCTGGGTGGCGACGCAGCCTCCACCTGGGAGGGCCTGATCGCCGGGCGCTCCGGCGTCAAGCCCCTCGAGCAGGACTGGGCCGCCGAGCAGGCGGTCCGTATCGCCGCGCCCGTGGCCGTGGAGCCCACCGAGGTCATCCCCCGGCCGCAGGCCCGCCGCCTGGACCGGTCGGCGCAGTTCGCACTGGTCGCCGCCCAGGAGGCGTGGGCCGACGCGGGCTTCACCGGCAAGGCCGGCGAGGACTCCTCCGTCGACCCGGACCGGCTGGGCGCCGTCATCGCCTCCGGTATCGGCGGTGTGACGACCCTGCTGGACCAGTACGACGTGCTGAAGGAGAAGGGCGTCCGCCGCGTCTCCCCGCACACCGTCCCCATGCTCATGCCGAACAGCCCGTCGGCCAACGTGGGTCTGGCCGTGGGCGCCCGCGCGGGCGTGCACACGCCGGTCTCCGCGTGCGCGTCCGGCGCCGAGGCCATCGGCTACGCCATCGAGATGATCCGCACGGGCCGCGCCGACGTCGTCGTCGCGGGTGGCACGGAGGCGGCGATCCACCCGCTGCCGATCGCCGCGTTCGGCAACATGATGGCGATGTCCAAGAACAACGACGACCCGCAGGGCGCGTCCCGGCCGTACGACGTGGCGCGTGACGGCTTCGTCCTCGGCGAGGGCGCCGGTGTGATCGTCCTGGAGTCCGCCGAGCACGCGGCGAGGCGCGGGGCCCGCGTGTACGCCGAGGCGGTCGGGCAGGGCATCTCCGCCGACAGCCACGACATCGTGCAGCCGGAGCCCGAGGGCCGCGGTATCGCGCACGCGCTGCAGAACCTGCTGGAGCGGACCGACCTGGACCCGGCGGAGATCGTGCACGTGAACGCGCACGCCACGTCGACGCCGGCCGGTGACGTGGCCGAGCTGAAGGCGCTGCGGAAGGTGTTCGGTGACGAGGCCGACCACTTCGCGGTGTCGGCGACGAAGTCGATGACCGGTCACCTGCTCGGTGGCGCCGGTGGTGTCGAGTCCGTCGCGACCATCCTCGCGCTGTACCACCGCGTGGCGCCGCCCACCATCAACGTGGAGAACCTCGACCCGGAGGCGGAGGCCAACGCGGACATCGTGCGCGGTGAGGCCCGCAAGCTGCCGGTCGACGGCCGGATCGCCGCGCTGAACGACTCGTTCGGCTTCGGCGGCCACAACGTGGTCCTGGCGTTCCGCACGGTCTGAGCACCGTAGGACGCTTCTGTACGAACCTGAAGGGCCCCCACCGCGCGGTGGGGGCCCTTCGGCGTGGACGGGAAACTCACACCACCTGGTGGAGCCAGCGCACCGGGGCACCTTCGCCCGCGTACCTGAACGGCTCCAACTCGTCGTCCCAGGGCTTGCCGAGGAGCTTGGCGATCTCCTCCTCCAGGTCCGTCTCGCCGCGCCGGCTGCGGAGCAGGGCCGCGCGGAGGCGGTCCTCGGGGATGAGGATGTCGCCGTGGATGCCGGTGACGGCGTGGAAGATGCCGAGGTCGGGGGTGCAGCTGTAGCGCTCGCCCTCGGCGGTGGGGCAGGGTTCCGCGGTGACCTCGAAGCGGAGGAGGTGCCAGCCGCGCAGCGCGGAGGCCAGCTTGGACGCGGTGCCCGCCTCGCCCTGCCAGGAGAACTCCGAGCGCCAGGTGCCGGGGGCGGCGGGCTGCCGGATCCAGTCGAGGTTGACGCGCGTGCCGAGCACCCCGGCGACGGCCCACTCGACGTGCGGGCACAGCGCGCGCGGCGCGGAGTGCACGTACAGAACTCCACGTGTCGTCACCGGGACCTCCGGGCAGAGCGGGACAGGGTGCGGATGGGCGGGCGGTGGTGGCCGGGCAGGCCACGTTGATGGCGAGGCTACCGTGCGGCGGCGCAAGGAGTGTGACGTACCGTCGGTCCCGGTACCGGGAAACGTCCGCCATTCACCCGGCAGGACGCCTGTGCGGGTGTGACCCGTTGCATGGGGTGCGCCGGGAACCCTGGCGCGTTGTCATGGGTTGGGGAACATGACACGACATCACGGGTGACAAGGGGATGGACCAGGGCATGCGGAACCTGCGGAACCGGCACCATCGTTCACGGGCCGTCCTCGCGTCCCTGACCGCGGCCGCCGTGCTGGGGATCACCGGCTGCGACGCCGTGGGCAGCGCCTCGCCGGGCCCGTCGCGCGGCGAGTCGCGCCGGCCGTCGCCCACGCCGACGCCGGCCTGGGACTCCACCCCGCGTTCGATCGCCGCCGTCGGCGACTCCATCACCCGCGGCTTCGACGCCTGCTCGGTCCTGTCGGACTGCCCCGAGGTGTCCTGGGCGACCGGCACCAGCCCGGACGTGGACAGTCTGGCCGTACGGCTGCTGGGGCGGGCCCGCGCGGCCTCGCACAGCTGGAACTACGCGGCCACCGGGGCGCGGATGGCGGATCTGCCCGGGCAGATGGCACGGGCGGCGGCCCGCAAGCCGGAGCTGGTGACGGTGATGGCGGGCGCGAACGACGCCTGCCGGGCCTCCACGGACGCGATGACCTCGGTGGCCGACTTCCGCGCCGACTTCACGGACGCCCTGCGCACCCTGCGCCGAAGCGCGCCCAAGGCGCAGGTGTACGTGGCGAGCGTGCCGGATCTGAAGCGGCTGTGGTCGCAGGGCCGGACCAGCGCGCTGGGCAAGCAGGTGTGGAAGCTGGGCATCTGCCCGTCGATGCTGGACGACGCGGACGCCCTGGACGCGGCGGCGAACCTGCGGCGGTCGACGGTGCAGCAGCGGGTGGAGGCGTACAACGAGGTGCTGCGCGAGGTGTGCGCGAAGGACCGGTACTGCCGCTCCGACGGCGGCGCGGTGTTCGAATATCGGTTCGACGGCGAGCAGTTGAGCCCCTGGGACTGGTTCCATCCGAGCAAGGACGGCCAGGCGCGGCTCGCGGAGATCGCCTATCGCACGGTGACGGCCCGCGAGGCGCCCTCCTAGGCCGGTGACCTAGGGTTCCGCTCATGAACGAACACTTCGGCACACTTCCCGACGGCACGCCGGTGCGGCGCTGGACCCTGGAGCGGGCCGGCGTGCGGGTGCGGGTTCTCTCGTACGGCGGGATCGTGCAGTCGGTGGAGGTGCCCGGCCGGGACGGCCGGACGGCGAACGTCGTGCTGGGATTCGAGGAGCTGGACGGCTACCTGAAGAACCCCGGCCCGTATCTGGGCGCGCTCGTCGGCCGCTACGCCAACCGGATCGCGGGCGGCCGTTTCGAGCTGGACGGGCTGACGTACGCCCTCGCGCCGAACAACGGTCCGAACTCGCTGCACGGCGGCGAGCGCGGCTTCGACCGGCGGGTGTGGGAGGTGACGCCGGTCGAGCACGGGCTGCGGCTGAGCCGGGTCAGCCCGCACGGCGAGGAGGGGTTCCCGGGGCGGCTGACGGTCTCGGCGACGTACACGCTGGACGCGGACGGGGCGCTGCGGATCGGGTACGAGGCGGTCACGGACGCGCCGACGGTGGTGAACCTGACGAACCACAGCTACTTCAACCTCGCCGGCGCCGGGTCCGGCCCCGCGGGCGGACACGAGCTGCGGATCGCCGCCTCGCGGTACACCCCGGTCGACGGCGAGCTGATCCCGACCGGGGTGGCGGAGGTCGCCGGGACCCGGTTCGACTTCCGCAAGGCGCGGCCGACCGGTTCCGGGTACGACCACAACTTCGTGCTGGACAAGGGCGTCACGGCGACGGCGGAGGAGGTCGCCGAGCTGTACGACCCGGCGTCCGGGCGGGTGCTGACGGTGGCGACCACCGAGCCCGGCCTCCAGCTGTACACCGCGGACCACCTCGACGGCCCCCTCTCCCCCGGCGCCGGAATCGCGCTGGAGACCCAGCACGTCCCGGACTCGCCGAACCGGCCCGAGTTCCCGAGCACGGTGCTGCGGCCGGGCGAGACCTTCCGGTCGGAGACCGTCTACGGCTTCTCGACAAGGGGCTGACTTCTCGACCGGGGCCCGACAGGGACGAGCCCCGGTCCGGGGTCAGGTGCCGGACCGGGGCTGCTCGGCAGGACGAGTCGTCCCGCCTCAGACGTTAACCGTCGCGGTGATCCCGCGGTCGGCGTTCGAGCGCCCCGCCTGGATTTCGTACGAACCCTTCACAAACGACCACGAGTTGGTCGTCTCGTCCCAGATCTCGAACGCCCGGCGCGGAATCTCGACGACCTCTTCGACGGGCACGGCCGGGGCGGTGTTCAGGTTGGCGGCAGCGACCGCGGAGGTCCTGCGCGCCGAGTAGCTGGACCCGGACTCGGTGGACATGCCGGGGCGTTCCGGGACTTCCTCAGCCTGTTGGGCGAGGAGTGACCGCGTAGACCACACGTGTCTCGGGGAGACTTCCGCCGTCCCGCACCATGCTCTCCCGGCGACGGAAGGAACCCAACCGCCGTGATATCCGTACGTGTCCGGATCGGCGCTCTCCTCGGACTGGCGCTCGTCACCGGCCTCACCGCCCCGGCCACCGCCACCACCGGCACGACCGCCGCGACCGTCGAGGAACAGCGGCTGGACCGCGCCGTCCCGCAGGAGATCCTGCGCCGCTCCGGATTCGCCGACGTGGCACCGGAGTTCGCCGAGGTGCTGGGCGCGGCACGCTCCTACGGCCAGGCGCGCGCCGTCGTCGTACGCCAGGGGGCGGCCCTGTGGCGGCGGGCGGTCGACCGGGCGCAGGGGCGGGGGCCGCTGGGCGGGGATCTCAGCCGCGACGACGACCGGCCGCTGTACTGGGCGCGGCTGGGGATGACTCGGGAGGTGCGGGCCTGGCAGCCGGAGTTCGGTCTCTCCGAGCCGCAACGGGCCGCGCTGCTGGACGCCTTGGAGCGGACCTCTCGCGGGCAGGCCGACCTCCGCTACCCCCACAACGACGACAGGGGCCTCAAGCGCGTCCTGGTCACCGGCTTCGACCCCTTCACCCTCGACCGGGACATCCGTATCTCCAACCCGTCCGGGGCCGCCGCGCTCGCCCTCGACGGCACGGTGGTGGAGACGGCGGACGGGCCGGCGCGGGTGGAGACCGCGGTGTTCCCGGTGCGCTGGCGGGACTTCACCGAGGGGACGGTCGAGCGGACGCTACGGCCGCACCTGCCGCGGATCGACCTGTTCGCGACCGTGAGCCAGGGCCGGATCGGGCGGTTCGACCTCGAGCGGACCAACGGCGCGTGGCGGGGCGGCTTCGCCGACAACGAGAACACCGGCCGCGCGGAGACCGTCCCGGTCGCCGACCCGGCCACGCAGCCGCAGTGGACGTCGACGACGCTGCCGTACAAGGACATCGTGGCGGCGGACACCGGCCGCTTCCCGGTCCGCGACAACACCGCCGTGACCGAGATACCGGCGGGTGGCGCCGAGCCCGTCGTACGGCCGGACGGGCCGACGCCCGGATCGACGGCGCGGGCCGGGGGCGGCGGGGACTACCTCTCCAACGAGATCGCCTACCGGGCGACGCTGCTGCGGGACCGGCTGGGGCTGCGCGACACCCTGCCCGGCGGCCATGTCCACACGCCCGTGCTCCAGTTCGCCGCCGGGAACACCACGGAGATCACCGACCCCGAGTTCGTCCGCAACCGGCTGGACATCATCGCGCAGGTGCGGTCGATCGTGGCCGTCGCGACCGGTCGGCCCTGAACGGGCCGCCCGGGTCAGCGGACGGCACCCTCGTGCTGCCGGTCGTTGCCGTCGTCCCCGGCGGTCTCCTCCCCGCGCAGGTCACGGGCGAGCAGCGTGGCGCCCGCGACCGCGCCCGGCATCAGGAAGACCGCCACGAACGGGACCAGGAAGGCCACGCCGAGGGGCGTGCCGAAGCCCCAGACCAGGGTCTTGCGGGAGCGGAGCAGGGCGAGGCGGTCGCGCAGCACGACTCCGCGGCGCTGGAGGGCGACCGCGGTCAGCTCCTCGGTGAGGAAGAAGCCGGTGACGAAGAAGCCGAGGACCGGGACGACCGTCTGCCCCACGACCGGAATGAAACCGAGCGCGAACAGCAGCACACCCCACACGGCGGCCCGGACGACGATCCGCAGGCTGTCCCGGCCGGAGATCCACAGTTCCCGCCAGAGCGGCAGGCCGGACTCGGGGGCGGTGCCGTCCGGGGAGACGTCCCGGTCCACCGCCTCCGACAGGCTCTCGTAGAAGGGCTGTCCGATCAGCAGGGTCACGGCCGTGAACGTGACGACGGCCAGCAGCAGCGACAGCGCGAACAGGACGACGGTCAGCAGGCCGCGGAACAGGCCCAGCCACGGGTCCGACCAGTCGTCCGCGAACGGCGTCGCCCAGGCGACGGAGTCGGCGCCCCAGAGCGCGAGCGCGGTGAGGGCGGCGGCGTACAGCACCAGGGTGATCAGCCCGGGCAGCAACCCGAACCCGAACTGCCTGCCGTGCCGGGCCACCCATCGCTGGCCCTTGATCAGATAGCCGAAGCCAACCCCGAGATCGCGCATGGCCGAACTCTATCGGGTGGCGGATGCGGCCTCGGGTGACGGCAAGTCCCTCTTGTTGCGGATGAGTCGAACATGTACACCTCGCCGTACCGATCTCAGGAAGCCCGGAGGAGGTACGCGTGCGCACCACGAGAACCACCGCTGCGAGACCCGTCCTGATCACCACCCTCGCCCTCGCCTCGGCGAGTTCCCTTCTGCTGGTCCAACCCGGCGCCGCCGGTGCGGAGACAGTCCCCGCGACGAGGGAGTCCCCGGCCGTCGAGCGCAGCCGGGCCGCCATGTCCCCGGAGAGCGCGGCCCGCCGGGCTCTCGCGGCCGCACCCGCCCCCGCGGCGGCCGACATGCGCGGTTACCCCCGCGAACAGACCCTCACCCCCGATCCCGAGAACCCGGCCGACAAGTCCCCCAAGCTCGGCCTCGTCCCGTACCACGCCATCGCCTCCCGGCTGAACGCCCTCCAGGAGCTGGGCGACCGGGTGAGCGTCGAGGTGGCGGGGCGTTCGGCGGGCGGTCACCGGCTCTATCTCGTCACCGTGACCGCCCCGGAGACCGCGTCCCAGGCCCGCGCCCAGCACCGGATGCGGGAGCTCATCGAGCGGGCCCCGGCGACCGCGGCGAAGGACCCGCGACTGAAGGCGGCGTACAAGGCCCCCGTCTTCTTCAACAACAACATCCACGGCAACGAGTGGGAGGGCACCGACGCCTCCCTCCGGCTCATCGAGCGCCTCGCGACCGCGAACGACGCGAGGACGAAGGAGCTGCTCGCGCACAGCCGGCTGTACTTCAACATCACCGCGAACCCCGACGGACGGATCGCCGGGACCCGCGCCAACGCCAACGGCTTCGACCTGAACCGGGACTTCGTCACCGCCTCGCAGCCGGAGACCCGGGCGATGCGGCAGATCATGCTGGACAAGCAGCCGGTCGTCATGCTGGACCTGCACGGCTATGTCAACGGCACGCTGATCGAGCCCACGACCCCGCCGCACGGCGAGAACTACGAGTACGACCTGTTCCTGAAGAACACCTACGCCAACGCCCTCGACATGGAAGCCGCCGTCAACGGCCTCGGCTACACCGCCGAGAAGGACGGCGTGCAGCCCGCGCAGATACCTTTCCGCGACCAGGAGGAGGGCTGGGACGACTGGCCGCCCATCTTCACCCCGCAGTACGCCGCCTTCCACGGCGCGGTCGCCGCGCACACGGTGGAGATCCCGCTGCGGGTGAACAACGCCTCCTACGACACCCTGCCGGTGAGCGAGCTGCGCCGCCGGTCGGCGATCAACGTGGCGGTCGCGGAGGCGGCCATGACCGCCACCCTCGGCCACGTCCAGCGGCACCGCGGCGCTCTCGTCGCCGACCAGATCGAGGTCTTCCGGCGCGGGGCGGCCGGCGCGGCGCAGGTCCCGGTCTCGGAGCGGACCGTGCCGGGCGTCCCCGGCATCGGCCCCGAGGACGTCTACACCACCACCTTCCCGCGCGCCTACGTCCTCCCGCCGGGCGGCCCGGCCACCGCCCGCCTCGTCGACCACCTCGTCGCCAACGAGGTCCGCGTCACCCGCGTCGCCCACGCCGTCCCCGGCTATCCGAAGGGCTCGTACGTCGTCGACATGCGCCAGCCCAGGCGCGGGCTCGCCAACGCGCTGCTCGCGGACGGGCGGGACATCAGCGACAAGGTGTCGGTGATGTACGACATCTCCGGCTGGAGCCTCGGCCGGCTGTGGGGGGCCGAGGTGCGGCCCGTGCCCGACGGCCGGCTTCCGTACGCCGTCCTGCGCCCGGTGCGCGCCGCCTCGCCCGTGGCTCACGTCGCCCCGCACGGTGACCTGCGGCTCCGCCTCGACGACCCGCGCGAGATCGCGGCCCTCAACTCCCTGCTGCGTCAGGGCGTGACGGTACGGCGGTCCGCCGACGGCAGTGCGATCGTGCCGGGGTCCGCGCGCCGTCAGGCGGCCGAGGCGGCCCGGACGTACGACGTGGCGTTCGACGGTACGACGGCCCGGGGCACCGCTCCGCTGGAGCGCGTCCGCGTCGCCGCCGCCGTCACGCCGGGTGAGCTGTTCGCGCTGCGGGAGATGGGCTTCGAGGTGACGCCGGTCTCGACGGGTGTGCTGAACGCGGGCTTCGACTGGTCGGGCGTGGATGTGCTGTTCGTGTCGGCCGGGCTGGACCACCGCGCGTTGACCCCGGCGGCGCGTGAGGCGCTGGAGGCGTTCCTGGCCGCCGGGCACGGGCTGGTCGGCCGCGGGGCCGACGGGGCCGCGCTGAGCGAGGCGACGGGGCTGTTGAAGGCGCACGCCGTGGAGGGCAACGGGGACGCCAACGGCGTGGTGCGAGTGGTGAACTCCGGTCCGCTGACGGCCGGTTCGCCGTCCCACAGCTTCGTCTACGCGCCGGTGTGGTTCACGGATCTGGGCCCCGGTGTGCGCGTGGAGCAGTCGTACGCGGGCGGCGACCCGCTGCTGTCCGGGCACTGGCGGGCCGGTGAGACGGGCGCCGGCGGTCCGGCGGAGGCGGCCGGGCGTGCCTCGGTCGTCAGCGGCCCGCAGGCCGTGCTGTTCGGGACCGAGCCGCTGTTCCGGGCGCACCCCAAGGGGGTGTTCTCGCAGGTGGCCAGGGCATTGTTGACCATGGAGCAGACCGGCAGGGGCTGAGCCGACGACGAAGACGAGGGAGAGCGGATGACGCAGGAGATCCACGGCACCGTCGCCGACGGCTACGAGGCGGTACGGGAGGAGTTCGCCGCGTTCGTGGCGGAGGAACGGCCGGACTACGAGGGGCAGTTGTGCGCGTATGTGCACGGCAGACAGGTCGTCGACCTGTGGGCCGGCGAGGGCGTGCGCGCCGACTCCCTGTACGGCGTGTTCTCCACGACCAAGGGCGCGGCACACCTCGTGGTCGCGCTGCTCGTGCAGGACGGCACCCTCGAGCTGGACCGGAAGGTCACGTACTACTGGCCGGAGTTCGGCGCCGAGGGCAAGGGTGCGGTGACCCTGCGGGATCTGCTCGCGCACCGGGCCGGTGTGGTGGGGCTGGACGCCGGGTTCAGCCACGAGGAGCTGGCGGACGACCGGGCGATCGCCGAACGGCTCGCCGATCAGCGGCCGTTCTGGCGGCCCGGTGCGGCGTTCGGCTACCACGCGTATGTGATCGGCGCGCTCACCGGTGAGGTGGTGCGGCGGGCCACGGGCCGTACCACCCAGGAGCTGTTCGAGGAACGGGTGCGGGCGCCGTACGGCCTGGACTTCCACCTCGGGCTGCCCGAGGCGCTGGAGCCGCGGTTCCGCAACGTGCTGCCGATGGCGCCGACGCCGGAGCAGCAGGCGGAGCTGGACGCGGAGCCGACGGGGCCGCACTCACTGGGCTCCATCGCGTTCAACGCCCATGCGCCGGGCGCCGGGACGCTGGTGGACCACGCCAACTCCCGGCTGGTGCGGGCCAAGGGGCCGACGTCCGCGGGCGGGGTGGCGGCCGCGCGCGGGATCGCCGGGATGTACGCGGCGGCCATCGGCGAGCTGGACGGGCGGCCGCCGCTGCTCAAGCCCGACACCATCGCCGAGGTCGGCCAGATCCACTCCGCCGGCCACGACCTGGTGTCCCAGGGCTTCCGCGCCTTCGGCCTCGGCTTCCAGGCCACGGCCGCCGTGGCGTACCCGTTCCTGGGGGCCGGCACCTTCGGCCACAGCGGCGCCGGCGGCTCCCAGGGCTTCGCCGACCCCCGCTCCGGCCTGGCCTACGGCTACACCCGGCGCCGCTTCGCCTACCCGGGCGGCGCGGCGCCGGAGAACGAACGGTTCGTGCGGGCGGTGCACAGCGCGGCACTGGCGGCATGACCGCAGAGGCGAAGGCCGCACCCCACGTCCAAGGGTGCGGCCTTCGTCGTACGCAACGAGTGGCGTCAGACCAGCGTCACGGTGATGTTGCCGCGGGTCGCCTTCGAGTACGGGCAGACCTCGTGGGCCTTCTTGATCAGGGCCTGGGCGGCCTCCGCGTCCACGTTCGGGATGGTCGCGGAGATCTCGACGATCAGACCGAAGCCGTCGTCGTTCTTGCCGATGCCGACCTTCGCGGTGACGGTGGAGCCGGAGACGTCGGCGCCCTCCTGGCGGGCTACGACGCCGAGGGCGCCCTGGAAGCAGGCGCTGTAACCGGCGGCGAACAGCTGCTCCGGGTTGGTGCCGGTGCCGCTGCCGCCCAGCTCGACGGGCGGGGTGACGACGACGTCGAGCTTGCCGTCGTCGGTGGCGACCCGGCCGTCGCGGCCGTTCTCGGCGGTGGCGACGGCGGTGTACAGGACGTCGGACTGCTGAATGGGCATGCGGTGGTCTTCCTCCTCGTCCGCCTCGACTCGCGCCCACGATCGACGGCGGTTTCGGAAAGAAGTTACCGCATGCCGAAAATTCAGCAACAGCCCTACAGCTTGACGATCATCTTTCCGGTGTTGTCGCCGCGCAGCACGCCGAGGAACGCCTCCAGGTTGTTCTCGATGCCCTCGACGACGGTCTCGCGGTACTTCAGCGCGCCCGACGCGACCCAGGGGCCGACCTCCCGGACGAACTGCGGCTGGAGGTCGTAGTGGTCGCCGACCAGGAAGCCTTCGATCCGGCCGCGGGTCTGGATCAGGCGGGCCAGGTTCCTCGGGCCGGGGGCGGGCTCGGTGTTGTTGTAGACCGAGATCATGCCGCAGACCGCGATCCGGCCACCCTCGTTCAGGGAGCCGATGGCGGCCTCCAGGTGGTCGCCGCCGACGTTGTCGAAGTAGACGTCGACGCCGTCGGGCGCGGCCTCGCGCAGCTGCTCGGCGACCGGGCCGTCCTTGTAGTTGAAGGCGGCGTCGAAGCCGTACTCCTCGACCAGCAGCTTCACCTTCTCCGCGGACCCGGCGGAGCCGATCACCCGCGAGGCGCCCTTGAGCTTGGCGATCTGGCCGACCTGGCTGCCCACGGCACCGGCCGCGCCGGACACGAAGACGACGTCGCCCTCCTTGAACGCGGCGGTGCGCAGCAGGCCGGCGTAGGCGGTGAGGCCGGTCATGCCGAGGACGCCGAGGTAGGTGGACAGGGGCGCGGCGTTCGGGTCGACCTTGACGGCGTGCTCGGCGCTGACGGCGGCGTACTCGCGCCAGCCGAGGAAGTGCAGGACGTGGTCGCCGGCCTCGAAGCCCTCGGCGTTGGAGGCGACGACCTCGCCGACGGCGCCGCCCTGCATGACCTTGCCCAGCTCGAAGGGGGCGACGTACGACTTGGCGTCACTCATCCGGCCGCGCATGTACGGGTCCACGGAGAGGTACAGGTTCCGCACCAGCACCTGACCCTCGCGCGGGGTCGGAACCTCCGCCTCGACCAGGGCGAAGTCCTCGGGCTTGGGCCAGCCGACCGGGCGGCTCAGCAGGTGCCATTCACGGTTGACGGCGGGAAGCGTGGGGGTGTCGGACATGACAGGTGCACCTCTCGGATGTTTCAGGACCTGAAACAACCATGCGCCTGAATATTTCAGGATGTCAAGCAACCCGGTACCCTGGAAGCCATGGCCACCACCTCACACCCGACCCGCCGCCCCGATGACCTCACCCTGGAAGTCGTCGACCTCATCGGCGCGGTCGTGGCCCGCTACCACGCGGAATTCGAGGAGGCCGCCGCCGGGCACGCCCTCACCGGCGCCCAGGCGAAGCTCCTCATCCTGCTCTCCCTCGGCCCGCTGCCCATGCGCAAGCTCGCCCACAAGCTGCGGTGCGAGCCGTCCAACGTCACCGGGATCGTCGACCGCCTGGAGTCCCGCGGCCTGGTCGAACGCCGACCCGACCCCGCCGACCGCCGCATCAAGGTCGCGGCGGTCACGGACGAGGGCCGCCGCGTCGCCCGCGACCTGCGCGAGTCCCTGCGCTTCGCCCGCGAGCCGCTGGCCGCGCTCAGCGAGGAGGAGCGGCTGGCGCTGCGGGATCTGCTGCGGCGGATGGTGGAATCGGGGTCGGAGCCGGCGTGAGCACCGGCCGGCTGCGCGATCAGCGGATCAGCGGCTGATCAGTAGCCGTACCGGCTCTTCAGGTGCCGCCAGAAGTCCCGCAGCATCCACTTGTCGAACTCGGTGATCTGCGTGGCGCTGCCCGCCTTCATCAGGAAGCAGCACTGGCCGGTCGGCGTCCAGTCGTAGAAGTCGTCGAGGCCGAAGGTGTGGCCGACCTCGTGCAGATAGATGTGGATGTTCTCCTGGGCCAGCGCGCCGGTGAAGTACTCCTGTCCGAGCCGCTGCCCCCAGTCGCCGCCGGCCCCGCCCTGGAAGCCCTTGGTCAGCCACAGTGACTGGTCGTAGTGGCGTGCCGCGCCGCCTGGGCACTTCGAGTAGTCCCCGTCCTGGTGGAAAAAGCGGCCGCAGTCCGGCGCGCACTGCGGGGCGCCGCCGCCGTCGAGGATGCCGGTGTGGATGTCGACGGAGTTGTCGGTCCACTGGAGCCTCGAGCGGTTCTTCACGGCCCAGCCGACGATGTTGACGGACACGTTGGTGTACGGCCAGGCGTTGTGGCCCACGCCGTTGTCCACCATGGCCGCCATCCACTTGCCGAACTGCTTCTTCAGCGCGGCGTGGATCCGGTCCCGCAGGGCGGCGCTGACGGGGGCGTCGGACTCCCAGCGCACGCAGTAGTTGACGCTGCCCTTGTTGGCCATGACCTGGTCCCAGCCGTAGTTGCGGAAGCCGTAGAGGTCCGGGTACGTCGACTCGACGTGGTTCCACACCTCCCCGAGCGGCTGCACCAGGTGGGCGGGCGGATTCCAGGTGTCGGCCGCCTGCGCGCGGGTGGCGGCCGCACCGGTCGCCGGTACGAGCGCCGCCAGGACGGCGAGCACGGTGAGCAACCGCGCGACGTACCGGGGTAACGCCTGGGGTCTGGGCATGCTGAACTCCTTCGCGTGTGGGGGACGACGGCAACTCGGCCACAAGTCGCCGCGGCCCCCGCGAAGGTTGCCCCCTCCGGCCGGGAGCGTCAGGTGCACCACCACAGGAACCGGTCGCACGTCTCCGAGGGCTCGGGCTCGGGGTCCGGGACGGCGGTCGTCGGGTTCGACGTGGGGGTGGGGGTCGGGTCCGGGGCGGGCGGGGCCGCCGTGGTGCTGGGGGCGGTGTCCTGGGGGGTGTCGGCGGGGGCGGACTGGGGGTCCTTGGTCAGGGTGGCCTTGTCCTTCGGCTCGTCCGACTCCTTCGAGGCCGAGGAGGACGGGGAGGCCGAGCCGGAGGGGGATGCCGTCGTGCCCGCGCCCCCGCCCGCGCCGGGTGCCGCCGTCGTGCCGGAGAGCGGGTCCGCCGACTCGCCCGCCTCCTCCGACGCGCCGCCGTCCGCCGAGGCATCGCCCGCCGCCGAAGGAGCCGGGGCGGACCCGGGGGCGTCCATACCGAGTTCCGCGAGGCTCAGACCGCCCGCGGCCAGCACGAACCCGGCCGTGACGAGGAGGGCACGGCGACGGCGCCGCCGGTGCGCGGCGGCCTTGCGGTCGCGCCGGCTCAGGTCCCCTTTGCGTCCACCGCGACGGCCCGGCCCGGGCTCGGCGTCGAGGTCGCCCGCCTCGTCGTCGGCAGGACTTCCGCCGGCCCGCCGGGCGCGGCGGCCGGAGATGGACTCGCCGCCGGCGTCGCCCCCCGCGCCCCGCCGACCACGGCGGCCCGGAGCCACCTCGCCGTCCGGGTGGCTCGCGTCGGCCCGCCGGTCGTCGCCGCCCGGAGCCGCCTCCCCGTCGGCCGGGCTCCCGTCCGCCCGCCGGGCGCGGCGGGCCGCGGCCCGGCCGGGGCGGGCGGCGTCCTCCTCGGGTGCGGGCGGGGCGTCGTACGCGTGCACGACGTCCTCCTCCGCGTACGCGCGGAGCTGTTCGGCCGGCATGCCGCACCCCGGGCAGGCGAGGGCGCCGTTCAGGTGCCGTCGGCACGGGTGGCAGTAGTCCATGACGCGGGAAGATTAAGTTCCGGGTCGGTAACGTGCCTAGTCGCCCCTGTGAATGTTCTGTGGGGAACAGCCCCTTCCGGCGTGGCGAGTTGAGGACACCTCAGGCATCCCTCCCGCTTCGACCGAAAGCGACTTTCGGCGCGGAGTTTCGAAAGTGCCGAAACCGTTATCCGTTCGCCCCATTGACACCCCCGCCGCCCCGTCCTTACTGTCACGCCAGCATTTCGAACGTGTGACGAAATTTCGAACAGAGCCGAACGCTTCACGAGGGGCAACTGCCGTGCGCATCACCGGAATCAGCACACACGTGGTCGGGACGCCGTGGCGCAACCTGACCTACGTCCAGGTGCACACCGACGAGGGCATCACCGGAGTCGGCGAGACCCGGATGCTGGGACACACCGACGCCCTCCTCGGCTACCTGAAGGAAGCCGAGATCAACCACATTCTCGGCTCCGACCCGTTCGCCGTGGAAGACCTCGTGAAGAGGATGAAGTACGGCGACTACGGGCGGGCCGGCGAGATCGTCATGTCCGGGATCGCCGTCATCGAGATGGCCTGCTGGGACATCAAGGGCAAGGCCCTGGGCGTGCCGGTCTGGCAGCTGCTCGGCGGCAAGGTCACCGACAAGGTGAAGGCGTACGCCAACGGGTGGTACACCACCGAGCGGACGCCCGAGGCGTACCACAAGGCCGCCCAGGGGGTCATGGAGCGCGGGTACAAGGCGCTGAAGATCGACCCCTTCGGCACCGGGCACTTCGAGCTGGACCACCAGGAGACCCTGTACGCCGTCTCCCTCATCGAGGCCGTCCGCGACGCCATCGGCCCCGAGGCCGAGCTGATGCTGGAGATGCACGGCCGCTTCTCCCCCGCCACCGCCGTCCGGCTGGCCAAGGAGATGGCGCCGTTCAAGCCGGCCTGGCTGGAGGAGCCCTGCCCGCCGGAGAACCTGAAGGCGCTGGAGAAGGTCGCCGCCAAGGTCGACATCCCGGTCGCCACGGGTGAGCGGATCCACGACCGGATCGAGTTCCGCGAGCTGTTCGACAACCAGGCCGTGGACATCATCCAGCCGGACGTCGGCCACATCGGCGGCATCTGGGAGACCCGGAAGCTCGCCGCCACCGCCGAGACCCACTACATGCTGGTCGCCCCGCACAACGTCGGCGGGTCCGTCCTGACCGCCGCCTCCCTCCAGGTCGGCTTCACCTCCCCCAACTTCAAGATCCTCGAGCACTTCAACGACTTCGCCGACTCGGAGATCAAGAAGGTGGTCAAGGGTGCCCCTCAGGTGATCGACGGGTACTTCCACCTCTCCGACGCCCCCGGCCTCGGTGTCGAACTGGACGTGGACGCCGCCGCCGAGTTCCCGCAGCAGCAGGCCCGGTTCGACCTGTGGGCCGAGGGCTGGGAACAGCGCAAGCCGAAGGGCACGAAGTGAGCACCGCGGTCGTCGTCGACTCCCCCGGACACCACCGGCTGGTGGAGCACACCCCGCGCCGCCCCGAGGCCGGGGAGGCGCTGGTGCGGGTGCACGCCGTGGGGATCTGCGGCAGCGACCGCGAGGTGTACCAGGGCAACCGGCCCGAGGGGTACGTCCGCTATCCGCTGACCCCGGGCCACGAGTGGTCCGGGACGGTGGAGGCGGTCGGCGCCGGGGTGCCGCGGTCCCTGGTGGGCCGCAAGGTCGTCGGCGAGGGCTTCCGCAACTGCCAGGTGTGCCACCGCTGCCACGCGGGCGAGACCACCCTGTGCACGGACGGCTACGAGGAGACCGGCTTCACCCAGCCGGGCGCGATGGCGCCGACCCTCACCCTCCCGGCCCGGCTGCTGCACGTGCTGCCCGACGACGCGGATCTGACCGCCGCCGCCCTGCTCGAGCCGGCCGCCTGTATCGCGGCCGCCGCGCTGAAGGCGAACGCGCGGCCGGGTGAGCGGGTCGCCGTGGTCGGCACCGGCACGCTCGGCATGTTCGCCGTGCAGTTCCTGCGCGCCGCGTCCCCGGCCGAGCTGCTGGTGGTGGGCACCCGGCGGGACCGCGAGGCGCTGTCCCGGCAGTTCGGGGCGACCGACTTCCGGACCAAGGACGAGGAGCTGCCGGACGACTTCGACGTCGTCATCGAGACCGCGGGCTCCGCGGACGCCGCCCGGAACGCGGCGGCGCTGCTGCGGCGCGGCGGCCGGCTGGTCCTGACGGGCATCCCGGCGCCGGGCGCGGACGGTCTCGACCCGACCGATCTCGTCGTACGGCAGCTGGAGGTGCAGACCGTCTTCGGCGCACCGCCGGACGCCTGGTCGCACGCGGTGCGGGTGTTCGGGGCCGGGCTGCTCGACCCGGTGCCGCTGGTCACGCACGAGCTGCCGCTCGCCGAGTTCTCGCAGGCCATCGAGTTGGTGGGGGCCGGCGATCCGAAGGTGGGCAAGGTGCTGCTGCGTCCCTAGTCACCGCCGGCCACCCCAGCCGTACGCCGGTACGGGGGTTTCCTGACGGCCCCCGTACCGGCGTACTTCCAACCCGTACGCCCTGGGTCGCGGACCCCGTACGCCTTGAGCCGCGAACTTCGTCCGAAATATCGAACACAAAGGACAGCTTGTGACCGACGCTTCCGCCCCGGCAGCCCGTCGACCCGGTGAGCAGGCGCTCGCCGCACTCGGACTGGGCGCGCCCACCCTCGACCCCGCCGACGCCTCGCCGCACTCCTTCCCCGGCGGCGGCCGCTGGCGCACCGAGATCCCCTCGTGCGAGGGTCCCGAGGCGCTGGCCGTGGTGCTCAAGGAGGCCTCGCGCCTCGATGTGCCGATCCACCGGATCAGCCAGGGCAGCGGCGTGTGGATGCTGACCGACGCCGAGATCACCGAGATGGTCGAGGCGACCGCCGAACGCGACATCGAGCTCTGCCTGTTCACCGGCCCGCGCGGCACCTGGGACATCGGCGGCTCGACCCGCACCGACTCCCGCGGCGCCGGACTGCGCGCCCGCGGCCACGACGCGGTCGCCGGCTGCGTCGAGGACGCCGTGCGCGCCACCGAGCTGGGCGTCAAGTGCCTGCTCGTGGCCGACGAGGGCGTGCTGTGGACGCTGCACCGGGCACGCGAGGCCGGGATCATCCCCGCCGACACCACGCTGAAAGTTTCGGCGCTGATCGGCCCGGTCAACCCGGCCGCGTACGCGGTGTACGAGCGGCTGGGCGCCGACTCCGTCAACGTGCCCAGCGATCTGACGCTGGATCACCTCACCGAGATTCGCCGGGTGTCGGGCGCGCCGATGGACATGTACATCGAGGCGCCGGACGACCTGGGCGGCTACGTCCGGATGTACGAGGTGGCCGAGCTGATCCGGCGCGGCGCACCGCTCTATCTGAAGTTCGGCCTGTCCAAGGCTCCCGGGATCTACCCCTACGGCCACCACCTGCGCGATCTCACCCTGGCCACGGCCAAGGAGCGGGTGCGGCGCGGCCGGCTGGCGCTGGACCTGCTGGCGCGGCATGGCGCTGACGCGGACATGGCACCACTCGGCTCGCGACTGCCCGGGCAGCTCCAGCGGTTCGAAACACATTCATAAATTTTCGGACTCCCTCTTCACAGAAGAGGACGGAGCCCAACAGAATCCCACACATCCCCACCCCGCTGGACACCGACGTCAAGGAAGATGACCATGCGCAACCGCAGAGCCGCAGTCGCCGCGATAGCCACCGCCGCCTCCCTGGCCCTCACCCTGACCGCCTGCGGCCAGAACAGTGAGGGCGGCAGCGAGGAGGGCAAGGACAGCAGCGAAGGTGCCACCATCGGCATCTCCATGCCGACGAAGTCCTCCGAGCGCTGGATCGCCGACGGCAACAACGTTGTCCAGCACCTGAAGGACAAGGGCTACGAGACCAAGCTGGTCTACGGCGAGGACGACCCCGACCAGCAGGTCTCGCAGATCGAGAACATGATCACGCAGGGTGTGGACGCCCTGATCATCGCCGCCATCGACAACAAGTCGATGAACAACGTCCTGCAGCAGGCCAAGGACGCCGACATCCCGGTGATCTCCTACGACCGCCTGATCCTCGGCAGCGAGAACGTCGACTACTACGCGTCCTTCGACAACGAGAAGGTCGGCGAGCTCCAGGGCACCTACATCGTCGAGCAGCTCGGCCTGAAGGACGGCGGCGAGAAGGGCCCCTTCAACATCGAGCTGTTCGCCGGCTCCAACGACGACAACAACACCCGCTACTTCTTCCAGGGCGCGATGAACGTCCTGCAGCCCTACATCGACAAGAAGCAGCTCGTCGTGAAGTCCGGCCAGACGGAGCTGACCCAGGTCACCACGCTCCGCTGGGACGGCGCCACCGCCCAGCGCCGTATGGACGACATCCTCACCAAGTCCTACAAGAGCGGCCAGGTCGACGCGGTCCTCTCGCCGTACGACGGCATCTCCATCGGCATCCTCTCGGCGCTGAAGTCGGACGGCTACGGCTCCAAGAGCAAGCCGCTGCCGGTCGTCACCGGTCAGGACGCCGAGGTCGCCTCGGTGAAGTCGATCATCGCCGACGAGCAGTCGATGACCGTCTACAAGGACACCCGCGAGCTGGCCAAGGTCGCCTCGAACATGGTCGACGCGCTGCTCAACGACAAGAAGCCCGAGGTCAACGACACCAAGACCTACGACAACGGGGCGAAGGTCGTGCCGGCCTACCTGCTGGAGCCGGTCGCCGTCGACAAGGCCAACTACCAGAAGGTCGTCGTCGACTCCGGCTACATCAAGGAAAGCGACCTCAAGTAATCCGCGCCCTTTAAGGATTGGAAGGCACGACCATGGCGGGACCCGTCCTGGAAATGCGCTCGATCGTCAAGACCTTTCCCGGCGTCAAGGCGCTGTCGGACGTCACGCTGACCGTCCGGCAGGGCGAGGTCCACGCCATCTGCGGGGAGAACGGCGCCGGCAAGTCGACCCTGATGAAGGTCCTCTCCGGCGTCCATCCGCACGGCAGCTACGAGGGCGAGATCCTCTTCGAGGGAGAGGTCTGCCGGTTCAAGGACATCCGGGCGAGCGAGCAGCACGGCATCGTCATCATCCACCAGGAGCTGGCGCTGGTGCCGTTCCTGTCGATCGCCGAGAACATCTTCCTCGGCAACGAGCACGCCACCCGCGGGCTCATCAACTGGAACGAGACCCTGCGGCACGCCACCGAGCTGCTGCGCCGGGTGGGGCTGAGCGACCACCCGGAGACCCGCGTCGCCGACATCGGCGTGGGCAAGCAGCAGCTGGTGGAGATCGCCAAGGCGTTGTCCAAGAAGGTGAAGCTGCTCATCCTCGACGAGCCGACCGCGGCTCTGAACGACGAGGACAGCGACAAGCTCCTCGATCTGATCCTGGAGCTGAAGAACCAGGGCATCACCTCGATCATCATCTCCCACAAGCTGAACGAGATCCGCAAGGTCGCCGACTCGGTGACGATCATCCGGGACGGCCGGTCGATCGAGACGCTCGATGTGAAGGACCCGGGCACCACCGAGGACCGGATCATCAGCGGCATGGTCGGCCGCGACCTCGACCACCGCTTCCCGGAGCGCACCCCGCACGACCCGGAGGAGGGCACGGCCCCCGCGCTGGAGATCCGGGGCTGGACCGTGCACCACCCGATCGACCAGCAGCGCAAGGTGGTCGATGACGTGTCGCTCAACGTCCGGCGCGGGGAGATCGTCGGCATCGCGGGCCTGATGGGCGCCGGCCGCACCGAGCTGGCGATGAGCGTCTTCGGCCGCACCTACGGCCGCTACGCGGGCGGCACCGTCCTCAAGGACGGCAGGGAAATCCGTACGAAGACGGTGGCGGAGGCGGTGCAGAACGGCATCGCGTACGTCACCGAGGACCGCAAGCACTACGGCCTGAACCTGATCGACACCATCAACCGGAACATCTCGCTGACCGCCCTGAGCAAGGTGGCGAAGCGCGGCGTCGTCGACGAGCACGAGGAACGCCAGGTCGCCGAGCGGTTCCGGAAGTCGATGAACATCAAGGCGCCGACCGTGTTCGAACCGGTGGGCAAGCTGTCCGGCGGCAACCAGCAGAAGGTCGTCCTCAGCAAGTGGATCTTCGCGGGTCCGGACGTGCTGATCCTGGACGAGCCGACGCGCGGTATCGACGTCGGCGCGAAGTACGAGATCTACACGGTCATCGACAAGCTGGCCGCCGAGGGCAAGGCGGTCGTCTTCATCTCCTCCGAGCTGCCCGAGCTGCTCGGCATGTGCGACCGCATCTACACCATGGCCGCCGGGCGGCTGACGGGTGAGTTCTCCCGGGCCGAGGCCTCGCAGGAATCGCTGATGCGCCAGATGACGAAGGACAAAGAGGTAACCCGATGAGCACGGAAGTGACCGCCAAGAGCCCGGCCCCGGCGCCGCCGGGCGGCACCGGATCGGCCTCCGGCGGGGGCCTGCTCCACCTGGTGCTGGACGGCCTGCGACGCAATATGCGCCAGTACGGCATGCTGCTGGCCCTCGGTCTGATCGTGGCGCTGTTCGCCGTGTGGACCGACGGCGACCTGCTGCTGCCGCGCAACGTCTCCAACCTGGTCCTGCAGAACAGCTACATCCTGATCCTCGCGATCGGCATGATGCTGGTGATCATCGCCGGCCATATCGACCTGTCGGTCGGCTCGCTGACGGCGTTCGTGGGCGCGTTCGCGGCCGTGCTGACCGTGCAGCACGACATATCGTGGCCGGTCGCGGTCGTGCTCTGCCTGCTGGCGGGCGCGGTCGCGGGCGCGGCGCAGGGCTTCTTCATCGCGTATCTCGGCATACCGTCCTTCATCGTCACCCTCGCCGGCATGCTGGTCTTCCGTGGTGTCACGGAGATCCTGCTGGAGGGCCAGACCCTCGGCCCGTTCCCCGACGGCCTGCAGAAGATGGGCAACGGCTTCCTGCCCGAGGTCGGCCCGGAGACGAACTACCACAACATCACGCTGCTGCTCGGCTTCGTCCTGATCGCCTTCGTGGTCCTCCAGGAGCTGCGCGACCGCAAGCGCCAGCAGGAGTTCGCGCTGGACGTGGTCCCGCTCAACCTCTTCCTGCTCAAGCTCGTCGCCATCGCCGCCGCGCTCCTCACGGTCACCCTGCTGCTCGCCAGCTACAAGGGCGCGCCGATCATCCTGCTCATCCTGGGCGCCCTGGTCGTGGGCTACGGCTACCTGATGCGCAACTCGGTCTTCGGCCGGCACATCTACGCGATCGGCGGCAACCTGCCGGCGGCGAAGCTGTCCGGTGTGAAGGACAAGAAGGTCACCTTCCTGGTCTTCCTGAACATGGGCGTGCTCGCGGCCCTGGCGGGTCTGGCGATCGCCGCCCGGCTGAACGCGGCGTCTCCGAAGGCGGGCCTGAACTACGAACTCGAGGCGATCGCCTCCGCGTTCATCGGTGGCGCGTCCATGAGCGGCGGTGTCGGCACCGTCCTCGGCGCGATCATCGGCGGCCTCGTCCTCGGCGTGCTGAACAACGGCATGAACCTCCTCAGCGTCGGCACCGACTGGCAGCAGGTCATCAAGGGGCTCGCCCTGCTGGCCGCGGTCGGGTTCGACGTATGGAACAAGCGCAAGTCCGGTTCGTGAGTCAGCTCGGGCCCCGCACTCGGTGCGGGGCCCTCTCTCCTTCCCAGGAGCCGCACCTATGGAACTGAACAGACGCACGGTCATCGCAGGAGCCGCGGCGGGCCTCGCCGCGACAACACTCGGCGGCACGGCTGAGGCCGCCACGGGAGGCAGGAAGCCGGTGAAGGAACTCTTCGGCAAACTCGCGGACGGCACCAAGGTGTACCGCTGGTCGCTGGAGAACGGCGGCACCCGGATGAAGGTCCTCTCCTACGGCGGGATCGTCCAGTCCCTGGAGATCCCGGACCGCCGCGGCCGCTACGCGAACGTGTCGCTGGGCTTCGACAACATCGAGGACTACGTCTCCTCCAGCCCCTACTTCGGCGCACTGATCGGCCGCTACGGCAACCGCATCGCCAAGGGCCGCTTCACCCTCGACGGCAAGGCCCACCAGCTCTCCGTCAACGACGGCGAGAACAGCCTGCACGGCGGCGCGCAGGGCTTCGACAAGCGGGTGTGGGACATCGAGCCGTTCGTCGACGGCTCGGACGTCGGCCTGCACCTCCACTACACGAGCGTCGACGGCGAGATGGGCTACCCCGGCACGCTCAGGTCCAAGGTGACCTACACCCTCACCCGCACCGGCGACTGGCGCATCGACTACGAGGCCACCACCGACAAACCGACGATCTGCAACCTCACCAGCCACGTCTACTTCAACCTGGCGGGCGAGGGCAGCGGCACGATCTACGACCACGAGCTGCGGATCGCCGCCTCCCGCTACACGCCGGTCGACGCGGGCCTGATCCCCACGGGCGAGCTGGCGAAGGTGGCGGGCACTCCCTTCGACTTCCGCCGGACGAAGACCATCGGCGAGGACATCCGGGTCGCCCACCAGCAGCTGCTGTACGGCAAGGGCATCGACCACAACTGGGTCCTGGACAAGGGCATCACGGCGCGCCCGGAGCACATCGCCACGCTCCGCGACCCCGCCTCGGGCCGCACCATGAAGATCGCGACGACCGAGCCGGGCCTGCAGTTCTACTCCGGCAACTTCCTCGACGGCACCCTCGTCGGCACCGGCGGCGCGATCTACCGCCAGGGCGACGCGCTCTGCCTGGAGACCCAGCACTTCCCGGACGCCCCGAACCAGCCGTCGTTCCCGTCGACGACGCTGCGACCGGGGCAGACGTACCGCTCGACGACGGTGCACTCGTTCAGCGCGTAAACGCGCTTTCTCTTCACGGGAGTTGAACGGCTCCCCGTGGGCCTCCGTATGTAAGGGCGGCCCGTGCTCCCCCGCGCGGGCCACCCACAGACGGAGGTTCCCTTGGCCGGCCCCATGGCTGACAACGTCACCGCCCTGTTCCGCAGCGGCGCCGCGCACAGCCCGTCGATGGCGGCGCTGGCACGGCAGGGCGGCGGCGACGGGGCCGGCCCGCTGGACTTCTGCATCCCCTGCAACCCGTACTTCCCCACCCCGGCGATGTTCGAGGACATGGCGGCGAAGCTGCGGGACATCCTCACGTACTACCCGAGCGGCGCCGACACCATCACCGCCGAACTCTGCGACCTGCTCCAGCTCCCGCCGCAGTGCGTGGCCATGGGCAACGGCTCGACAGAGCTGATCACCTGGATCGACCACCTCCTGGTCCGCGAGTCCCTGGCGATTCCCGTCCCCACCTTCGGCCGCTGGACCGACCAGCCCATGGAGACCGGCAAGCGGGTCGACATGTTCCCGCTCCAGGAGTCGAGCGGCTTCGCCCTGGATCTGGCGCAGTACGCGGACTTCATCCGCACGCGCGGCACGAGGGTGGCCGTCCTCTGCAACCCCAACAACCCCGACGGCGGCTACCTCCACAGGCACGCGGTCGTGCAGTTCCTGGACGCGATGGCCGACCGGGACCTGGTGATCGTCGACGAGTCGTTCCTCGAGTTCTGCGACGCCGAGACGGAACCGTCCGTCGCCCAGGAGGCGATGCTCCGGCCGAACGTGATCGTGCTGCGCAGCCTCGGCAAGAACTTCGGCCTGCACGGCATCCGGTTCGGCTACCTGGTGGCGAATCCGGCGCTGGCGGGCAAGGTCCGCTCGATGCTCCCGAAGTGGAACCTCAACTCGTTCGCGGAGCATGTGGTCTTCATGCTGCGCGAGCACGGCCCGGAGTACGCGCAGAGCCTCCAGCAGGTACGCCGGGACCGCCTGGAGATGGCGAGCGCGCTGTCGGCTCTGCCCGGCCTGACGGTCTACCCGTCCCAGGGCAACTTCCTCTTCGTCCGCCTCCCCGTCGGCGCCGAAGGCACCGTGGTCCGGGACCGGCTGCTCACCGAGCACCGGATCCTGGTCCGCGAGTGCGGCAACAAGATCGGTTCGTCCAGCCGCTTCCTGCGACTCGTGGTGCGCCCCCAGGTCGACGTGCGTCGCCTGGTGTCCGGCCTGGAACAGGTGCTCTACGGGACCAGGAGGGGAGCCGCCGTGCCCGAGCTGAGCACCGGGACCAGCTACAGCTCGGGCACGGCGGCGGTTGACCGGTTGGTGGGGGCGACGAACGGGACGGGAGCGCAGCTCCCTGCGGGGCTGACGGCCGGAGCGGCCGCCGGGGCGGGCGTGCCCGCCGGGGTACCGATGCCCGCACCCCAGCCGATGCCCGCACCGCAGCCGGTACCGGCCCCCCAGCCGATACCGGCGCCTCAGCCGATGCCCCAGCCGCCCCCGCAGCCCGTGCCCGTACCCGCCCCGGCGGCGGCCGGCCCCACCCCGCCCGGCGTCCCCGCGCGCGGCGGCCTCACCGCCGCCCAGGTACGCGGCACCGACGGCCTGACCCCGGCCCCGGCGACGGGCTGGCCCAGCCCGGGCGGCTGGCCGGGCACAGCATCCGCGTAGCCGGCCTACACCGGGTTCAGCCTCCACTGCTGGCAGCCGTTGTTCAGCCACGTCCACTGCCGTACGTCGGCGCCATCCGCGGTGGAACAGTTCGCGACATCCGCGACCTTGCCGGTGGCCTGATTGACGATCCGGACGTAACCGCTGTCGGTGGCCAGGAACCGGAACCGCTGGCAGGTGTTGTTCAGCCAGGACCACTGCCGCAGATCGGCCCCCTCGGCGGCGGAGCAGTCCTGGGTGTCGAGCACCTTGCCGGTCGCGACGTTGACGAGCCGGTGGGTGTCGTCGCCCAGGTCCTCGAGGCGCCAGCGCTGGTTGGTGCCGCCGTTGCAGGCGTACTGCTGGACGTTGGCCCCGTCGGCGGTCGAGCCACCCGAGACGTCCAGGCACTTCCCGCTGTTCCGGTTGGTGAGGGTGTAGGTGGTGGAGGCGGTGGAGGGCTCACCGGAGGGCCCGGCAAGGGACGCGCCCAGCCGCACCGGCGTACCGAAGTTCGGCGTACCGTCCGCGTTCCAGCCGAACTTCTGCGCCCGCGTCGTACGCCCGTTGTCGCACCCCTCGCTCGCGCTGTCGTTGGCGTGGTAGACGATCCAGTCCTCACGCCCGTCCGGCGAGGTGAAGAACCCGTTGTGCCCCGGCCCGTACACGCCGTTCGCGTCGCTGCGCTGGAAGACGGGCGTCGACTTCTTCGTCCAGGAGGACGCCGACAGCGGGTTGGAGCCGGTGAGCTCCAGCTGGCCGAGCTTGTAGTCGGGGGTCCAGCAGCCGCTGGCGGAGTAGATGAGGAACGTCCGGCCGCCCCGTTGCAGCACCTCCGCTCCCTCGTTGACGGTGCCGCCCTGCCGCTCCCAGTCGTACGTCGGCCTGGAGATGGTCGAGTACGAGCCGCTGACGGTGTACGGATTGGACATCGGCGCGATGACGAGGTTCTGCGTGCCTTCGGTGATCGCGCTGCCCAGCATGTACAGCCGGCCACCCACGTTCAGCAGGCTCGGATCCAGCATCCACGCGCTGTTGAGCTGGCCCTTGTAGGTGTACGGCCCCATGGGATCGGACCCGGCGCTCTCCAGCACGTGGCTGCGCTGCGTCGGGTTGTAGTCGGACACGTTCTGCCCGGCGACGTAGTACAGGTACCAGCGCCCGTTGACGAAATGGAGCTCGGGCGCCCAGATGTTGCAGCACCGCGAGGCGGCGTCGCCCTTCCACACCTGGACGCTGGGCGCGGTGGAGAGCCCGGCGAGGGTGGCGGACTTGCGGATGGTGATCGCGTCGGTCCAGCTGGTGGTGATCAGGTAGTAGTTGCCGTTGTGGTACGAGATCCAGGGGTCGGCGCCCTTGACCGACTTCACGGGGTTGGCGAACGAGGCGGCACTGGCGGGGGTCTGCCCCAGGGCGAGGACGAAGACCAGCGCGGCCAGCAGGGTCAGTAGGCGACGGGCCATCCGCTGCTCCAGTTCAGGAGGTTGATGCCGAGCTTCGGCGTGCCGTTGTCGTTGCCGTCGTAGTAGTGGTAGACGATCAGGTCGCCGTCGACGTCGTTCATGATCGACTGACCGCCCGGGCCGATGATGCTGCCGTGCGACTCCAGCACCGGCGTGCCGCCGTTGTTCATCATCGAGACGCCGTTCTTGTCGTAGTACGGCCCGGTGATGGAGGTGGCCCGGCCGACCTTGACCTTGTACGTGGAGCTGGTGCCGGCGCAGCAGGTGTCGTACGAGGCGAAGAGGTAGTAGTAGCCGTTGCGCTTGACGATGAACGGCGCTTCGACGGCCTTCGTGCCGGTGGGCCGGGAGGCGAGCGAGTAGCGGGTGGTGTTGGTGGACAGCTGCTTCCCGGTGCTGGGATTGATCTGGATCATCTTGATCCCGGTCCACCAACTGCCGAAGGACAGCCACCACTTGCCGTCGCTGTCGACGAAGAGGTTGGGGTCGATGGCGTTGTAGTCGCTGGAGGAGTTGGAGGTGTAGACGATCCCGTAGTCGGTCCAGCTGCCCGGCTGCCCGGTGGTGGAGCCGGCGAGACCGATGGCGGACGTGTTCGACCCGAACTTCGAGACGGAGTAGTACATCAGGTACTTGCCGCCGTGGTACGAGATGTCCGGCGCCCACGCCTCCGGCACGGAGGAGTAGTTCGACCACCAGCTCGGCCGCGTCGAGAACGCGTCGGCGCCGGCGCGGAAGGCGGTGCGGTCGGTGGACGTCTTGTTCGCGATGCCGCCGCCGGTGGCGTACAGCAGGTACTGCCCCGACGAGGTGCGGATCATCGTCGGGTCGTGGACGACGGTGGACCCGGTGACGTAGCCGGGGTTGGGGTAGGCCGACGCCGTGGAGGGGACCAGGGCGAGGAGGGCGGCGGCGGGCAGGGCAAGAAGGGCGGTGCGGGTGCGGCTCATGTGGGGGTCGCTCCTGTTCTGTATTTCGAACATCGATCGCCACTGCGAACGGGAACGTAGAATCGAACCCCTTGCGCGTCAACGGTTTACGCAGACATCGCCCTGTCATGCACGGAACAGACGGAACCAACCCGGCAGATCGACCTGCCTCAGCCACACTCGCCTTCGCGGGGAGGTGCCGTAGCGACCAGCTTCGGCGCCCTGTCCGCCGGGTCCAGCCGGAGGACCGAGACCGCCTGACCGGACGCGTAGCCCTGGTCGTCGAGGCAGATCCGGCCGGTGGCGGCCTCGAACCGCAGGGTGAGGAACCCGGCGGTGACGGCGCTGGTGTTGGGCACCTTGTAGGGCTGAGCCATCCGCCGGATCGCCTGGGCCGCCGTCAGCGTCGAGTCGTACGCGGAGATGGTCTCGCCGTCGGCGAGGTCGACCGCGCCCATGTACGGCCGCAGACGTCGGACGAGTTCCTCCAGTTTCTCCATCTCGCGCCCTTTAGCCCCATCGGGGTGGGCCCCGGAGGTGTACTCGACGGTGATGCTCCTGCGCAGGGCGCCCCAGTCGAGCTCGGGGTCCCGGTACAGGGCGGAGGCTCCGGAGCCGCTGAGGACCGTGAACTCGCGGTCCTGACAGGGCCGGTCCCCCAGCGCGTGGACGAGGTGACGCAGGTCCTCCGAGGCGCCGGCGAAGAGTACGTTCTCGACATCGGCGGGCTGGGCGCAGATGTCGAAGGCGAGGTTCCGGAACTGCCGTTCCATGTCTTCCTCGTCCAAAGCCGAGCTGTAGATGACCGTCTCGTGCAGGGCTGCCCACCGCTTGAGGAAGGCGTTGCGCAAGTCCCGCACGTACCCCTGTTTGTCCCTCTCGTGGACGAGGACGCCACTCCGTTCCGTGGCCGCTTCCTTCTTCATCAACGCCAGGGCGGAGACCTGATCGTCGGCGCTGGGCATGATCCAGGCGATGCTGCCGTTGCTCAGCCCGTAGTCGCGCGGCGGCGAGTTCGGCGTGAAGGAGCCGGCGACCCCGGGCACTCCCCAGTCCGTGACGTCCTGGACGACGTGACGGACGGAAGCATGGTTCACGTCGAACCCCACGACCGCGCGCAGGTTGTGCTCCTCCGACTGCGCCATGTCCACCAGCTGGTCGGACACGCGCGACGACCGGCTGCCCGGATGGGCGAGCACGAGACGGACGTACGGCGAGTCGCCCCCCTCGTTGGTCCGGCGCTGCGCCGCATACGCACCCTGGACCTGGTGCAGGATCCGCTCCTTGGCGGCGGCGTCGTCAGCGATCAGCGGAGCGAGCAGCGCGATCGTGACGAACGGCTTGCCGTCGGGGATGTGGGCGTTGTCGTCCGCGATCGCCCGGGAGACGGACTTGAGTTCGGGCATGAAGGAGTGGCGCCCGTCGGACACTCCGCCGCATTCGGGCGTCACCTCGTGCGCGCTCAGGCTCGCGCACGGGTCGTCGCCGCCCAGCAGCGCGGTCGGAACAGCGACGAAGGGGAAGCTCACGACGGCCGCCATGACGAGCAGGGGGTGCAGCAGCCTGGCGAAGCGGCCGAGGGCAGGGGGACGTACGGGAGGGATCTCCTCCTCGTCCGGTGCGCCTCCCTCAGCCGGTACGTTCTCCTCGGCGGAACGCGGCTCCCACCGATTGCGGACGAGCGCGATCGCGTGCCCCCCGTTGCGCGCGCGCTGCTGCGGCGCCGGGATGCCCGTGCGGGCGGCCAGGCGGTCGCGGACCTCGGTGAAGAGGACGTCCATGGGCAGCGGATCGGGGCCGCCGGGTACGCCCTCCTCGATCACGCGCAGCAGCTCGCCGGTGAACGCGGTGTACTTCTCGCCCGGCGGCGCCATGGCCGGCTTGGTCTCGGCGGAGGACGTCATCACGTAGGTGCCCTCGGCCATCGTGCGGTTGGCGATGCCGGTCGCGGCGCCCATGTAGCCCGTCAGCGCGCTGCCGCTGTAGCAGCAGTCCAGGATGACGACCCGGGCGAGCGCCCGGCCGGTGTCGACGATCAGGTCGCGTACGTCGTCGTAGGCCACGCCTCGGTACAGCCGCTCGGCGTCGGTGTGCAGCAGGGCGAGGCGGAGTTCGGCGTCCGCGGTGAGCAGGCCGTGTCCGGCGAAGTAGACCAGCAGGGCGTCTTCGGCCTCCGTGGCGGCGGTGTGGACGGCGTCGAGGACCTCGTCCTTGCTCGTCGGGTTGGACAGAACGGCGAGGTGTTCCGGGGGCAGGCCCCAGACGTCCTCGGCGGTGAGGAGGGAGGCGAGTCTCTCGATGTTGTTGGCGACGGCAGGCAGATCGTCGAGCTTCTCGTACGTGTCCACGCCGACGATCACGGCTCGCGACGCCGCGGGATCGGGCAGCGGCATCAGGCGGCGCCCGGTCCGTCGTCGTGCGGCTCTCCGTCCTCTCCCTCTTCCGGAGCGGTGAGTTCGGCGACGATCCGGCGGATGGTCTCCTCGGAGGCGTCATGGACGGTGAGGGAACCGCCGTTCACATGGATGGTGACGGGCGGCGCGGAGGGACGGGTTCTGCGCCAAGCGGCGTAGGACAGCGCCAGGTTGAGGGCGGTGAGGCCCTGTCCCACGATCAGCTCGATCACGTCGACGGCGCCCATGCTCCCGCTGCCCGGCGAGCTCGGCGCCAGTCCCACGGTGGTGTGCCGATGGACGTCCGCGTCTCGGCGCAGCCAGCGATACAGATCGATCAGCGCGGTGTCCCGCTCCGCCTCCGCGACCGCGATCCGAACCTCCACAGCGCCTCCCCCTCGTCGTCCCGCCGGCCGTTGCCTCACAGCCCAGTGTGATCGCCACCCGCCCCAGGCACCACCGACTCCGCAGACTCCACCGACTCGGTCAACTCCAGCCCACGCGGTCCGATTTCGTCGACCTCAGGAGGAAGTGACCCGATGTCGCCGGCCACCTTTCGGTTCCCAGCATGCGGGCGTAATTGATGTGATCTGGATCACACGACACGGATGGCCGCCACTTTTCCTTCACGTACGGGAACGGACCGATCGCAGGCTCCGCGCATCTGCACGTGGCATGTGCCAGAAGCATGAACGCCGCCGATATATGCATGCCCCCGACAACCTCTTCCCCCCTGCAACGCAAGGGAGTTGAGCCATCACGCCCCGCCAGCCAAGTGGAGGGTGAAGCTCCTCTTCTGACTCCTTGTGGGCGTGATCAACAGCGCCCTAGTGTCCGCAGCGATCACTCAAGATGATCTACATCGAGGGGGGACTTGTGCGCAGAACTGCGCTGCCTGTCGCTGCTGTGCTCGGGCTTTCGCTGCTGCTCCCGCAGCATCAGGCCGTCGCGGCGGAGACCGTCGACCAACCGCTTGCCGAGGGAACGATCCAGGACGTCGGTCCCGGCCTGTACTTCTCGGGGACCCAGGAGTTCCAGGTCACCGAGACCGACGTGCCCGGCATCCTGATGAACCGCCGGCACTCGGTGAGCGCCCAGGCCGACGGCGTCGCCTCGCCCGAGGACGCCCCGACCACGCGTGCCGACATGGGCGTCTTCGGCCCCAGCTGGGAAGCCGAGTTCGTCGGCGGTCAGCTCAACCGGAAGCTGGAGCAGCAGGGCGACGTCATCCTGGTGACCGACCTGGGTGTGAACGAGACGCTCCGGTACGAGCTGAAGTCCAGCATCGAGTACCCGAGCGGCGGCGGCGTGAAGAAGTACGCGACCGCGGACGGGTTCCAGATCACCGAGACGACCAAGTGGAACGACACCACGGGGACCCTGGACACCTCCATCGTCGAGGTCATCAACGTGGACCTCACCGCGACGGTCGCCGGCGACGACACCTTCACCGACGCGTCCGGCCAGCCGATCGCGGCCGCGAACCTCAAGCCCACCTACAAGTGGGAGCAGGCCGCGACCGGCGCCGACACCTGGCGGGTCATCAGCGTCGGCAACAACACCTACGCCACCGGCGTCGAGTACGACACCCACGGCCGCGTCGCCGAGATCAACAGGCCCGCCATCGGCGAGAAGCCGGCCAGCACCTCCGTGATCAGCTACGCGACCGCCACCACGGCCACGTCCTCCTCGCCCGGCGACTACGCGGGCCGGGTCAAGCAGATCACCGTCACCGAGGGTGCCACCACGCAGACCCTCGCCCGGTACTCCTACGACTCGTCCGGCCTGCTGCGCACCGTGACCAACCCGGCGGAGTCCGGCGAGCCGCTGGCCACGTACGCCTACGACGCCGCGGACCGTCTGACCGACCTCACCTCGCCGACCAACGGCAGCTGGAACCTGGACTTCTCGTCCGGGTCCGCGCTGCCGGACGCCACCCCCAACGGGGAGGTGCCGACCCCGGGCGCCTCCGTCGAGGGCGACGCCCCGAGCCCGGACGCCACCGCCGCCGACACGCCGCCCGCCTCCGAGTTCGTCTCCGAGGACCTGTCGGGTCCGGCGTCGTACCCGTCGCACTGCGACACGGCGACGAGCTGGATGTACTACACGAAGTCCGGCTGCACCACGAAGGTGGCGCACTACGGCTGGCACTACCCCTCGTGGAAGAAGCTGCCGAACGGCACCTGGGTGCGCGGCATCTTCGAGGACCACTGCACCACCGCGCCCGACCGGCCCCTCGGCTACGACTTCCGCCCGGCCTGTGACCAGCACGACTACGGCTACGGCACCATCGGCAACTCGTACAAGGGCTACTACAAGTACCTCTCCCGCAACAAGGGCCTGAACGTGGACGGCGTCTTCTGGACCTCGCTCTACGTCAAGACGTGCCAGGCCTACTTCTGGGCCAGCACCTGCCGCTCCCTCGCCGACACGTACTTCGTGTTCGTCGCGGCCATCGGCCGGGCCAAGAACGGCGCGAACGCCACCTGATCGACCTGGTCCCCGGCAGCACCCGCTGACGGACAACGCGACTCGGGCATGAAGGCCGGACGGCGGACTTCTCAGCCATCCGGCCTTCGGCGTCCCACCCCACCCCTGGCTTCGCGCCTCCCCACGGGCATGCCGTGCCCGCCTCCCTGTTGGAGAGAAATTGAAGAGACCGATATGGTCCGCGGTCGTCATGGCGATGGTCACCGTGTCCCTCGGCGCGGGGCTCGCCACCGCCGCACCGCTGAACACCCCCACCGCCACCACGGCGGAGAGCGGCCCGGTCGACCCGCCGCTGTACGACGGGACCGCCGACGGCGGCACCGTCCGCGTCAACGTCGTCACCGAGAACCGCACGGACCTGTCCGGCGCGGCCAGCGCCGGTGAGACGGTGCAGACCTTCGAGACCCTGCCGCTCGTCACCCTCAGGGTCGACCGCGGCGGCCTGGACGAACTGGCCGCCCAGCCGGGCGTGGTCAGCGTCACCGAGGACGTGCCGGTGCCGCCCACGCTCGACCAGAGCGTGCCGCTCATCGGCGGCGACGCGGCCACCGCGGCCGGCAAGACCGGCGCGGGCAGCGCGATCGCCGTCCTGGACACCGGCGTCGCCACCGGCCACCCGTTCCTGGACGGCCGGGTCATCGCCGAGGCCTGCTACTCGCCGGCCGACGCCGAGTACTCCGCCACCAGCCTCTGCCCCGACGGCACCGCGGCCCAGGAGGGTCCGGGCACCGCCGACGTGGAGACCGGTGGGTGCGCGACCATGGGTGCCGCCGTGTGCTCCCACGGCACCCATGTGGCCGGTATCGCCGCGGGTGACGGCACCGGCCTCGCCGGCGCCCCCAAGCGCGGTGTCGCCCCCGGCGCCGACATCGTCGCCATCCAGGTGTTCAGCAAGTTCACCTCCGAGGACTTCTGCGGCCCCGGCGCCGCGCCCTGCGTCCTCAGCTTCACCAGCGCCCAGATCGCGGGCCTGGAGAAGGTGCTGAAGCTCCGGCAGGCCGGGACGCCGGTCGTCGCGGCCAACCTGAGCCTCGGCAGCGGGCGGTACAACGCCGCCTGTGAGAAGGACCCGCGCAAGCTGGCCATCGACAACCTGTTCAACGCCGGTGTCGCCACCGTCGTCGCGTCCGGGAACAACGGCTACGGCGACGCGGTCAGCGCACCCGCCTGTGTCTCCTCCGCCATCGCGGTCGGCTCTTCCACCGACGACGACCAGCTGTCCACGTTCGGCAACCGGGGCGCGCTGCTGGACGTCCTCGCCCCCGGCACCGGGATCATCTCCTCCGTGCCCGGCGACGGCTACGGCTCGAAGAACGGCACCTCGATGGCCGCGCCGCACGTGGCCGGTGCCTTCGCGGTCCTGCGGGAGGCGTTCCCGACCAAGAGCGTCGGGGAGCTGGAGTCGCTCCTGGAGACCTCCGGGAAGACCATCACGTACACCGGTGCCACGACTCCCCGGATCGACCTGGGCAAGGCGCTGGGCGGTTCTCAGCCGCAGCCCGAGCCGGAGCCCGCGCCCACCGCCAAGCCCCGGCCGTCCGTGATCGTCAACAACACGGACCACACCGTCCCGGACCCCGGAACGGCCCAGTCGCCGATCACGGTGGCCGGCTTCTCCGGCAACGCGCCGAAGAACCTCCAGGTGCACGTGGAGGCCACGCACGAGTGGCGCGGTGACCTGTCCATCTCCCTGGCCGACCCGAACGGCAGGCTGTACCCGCTGAAGTCTCCCTCCGGGACCGAGGACGGCGGCACGCTCAGCACCACCTACACGGTCGACGCCAGCACCTCCCCGGCCAACGGCGTCTGGACGCTCCAGGTCCAGGACACCTCGGAGGGCGCCGTCGGCACGCTGAAGGACTGGTCGCTGACCTTCCCGACCCCGTTCGAGAAGACCGGTGCGGTCGCCGTCCCGGACGCGGGCACCCTCACGTCCGAGATCACGGTGGCCGGGATCTCCGGCAACGCGCCGGGGGCGCTGCAGGTGTCCGTGGACGCCGTGCACGAGTGGCGCGGTGACGTGAAGATCGATCTGGTCGCCCCGAGCGGCACCACGCTCCCGCTGAAGTCGCCCTCCGCGACGGAGGACGGCGGCGACATCAAGACGACGTACACGGTCGACGCGAGCGCCTCCCCGGCCAACGGCGTCTGGAAGCTGCAGGTCCAGGACACCTCGACGGGCGCCGTGGGCACGCTCAACGGCTGGTCCCTGACGTTCCCCTCATACGAGAACCAGACCAAGCACAGCCTGCCCGACCCGGGCACCGTGGACGTGCCGGTCGCGGTGAGCGGGCTGACCGGGGCCGCGCCCAGGAAGCTGAAGGTGTACGTCGACGCCACCCACGAGTGGCGCGGTGACCTGGAGATCAACCTGGTCGCCCCGGACGGCAAGCTGTACCTGGTGAAGGCGGACTCCGCGACCGAGACCGGCGGCACCATCCAGCAGGTCTACACGGTCGACGCCAGTGCCTCCCCGGCGAACGGCACCTGGAAGCTCCGCGTCGAGGACATCTCCGGGGGCGCCACCGGCACCCTCAACGGCTGGTCGCTGACCTTCTGAGCCACCTCCCACGCCCGGCCCCCGGCTTCCCCCGCCGGGGGCCGCGGCATTCCCCGCCCGCTACGCCACGGCGCCCGCGGCCCGCAGCACGTCGGCGGTCTCCGGGTGCGGCCCGTTGAGGGCCCAGGCCAACGGGCTGAGACCGGTCCCGCCGTCCTCGCGCAGATGGGGATCGGCCCCATGAGCGAGAAGCTCCCGAACCGTCTCCGTATGCCCCCAACAGGCAGCGGCACACAGGGGCGTTCCCTCACTCCCGTGCCCACTCTCGACATCGGGCACGGCACCGGCCGCCAACAGCGCCCGGACGACGTCCGTGGCCCCATGAACGGCGGCGGCGTAAAGCGGCGTGGTCCCCTCGGAGTCGGCCAACCGCGGATCGGCCCCGGCCCGCAACAGCGCCCGCACATCCCCGTGTTCACCAAGCCTCGCGGCCGACACGAGCCGCGCACTCAGCTTCTTCTGCCGCCGCCTGTTCATACGTTGCTCCCCGCCATGCCCGCCACGGTAGCGGCCCGCTCGTGCGCGGCTGGCACGGGTACGTACCCATACCCTAGGCGTGGGAGGGAGCTTTGATGCCTGACAGCACCATCACGCCGGAAGAGCGGGCCGCCCGCGCCGAGCAGGCCCGCGCCACGCTCAGGGAGTGGAACGGCTACGCACCGACACCCGCTCAGGAGCAGGACCTCGACAGCGAGCTGGACCGGAGGCTGGCCCAGGCGGCCGCCCGATGAGCGACGCCCTGAACACGCACATGTACAAGAAGCGCATCGGACCCTGGGGGCTCGTCGCCCGGGTCTCCCTCGAGGTGCAGGGCCTGGGTGAGGTGCCGCGTGGGGCGCAGAGGATCGGCGGCTCATCTGTGTGGTGGGTGCCGCCGCCGGGGATCGTGCCGGTGGACGAGGAGTGGATGCGGTTCGGGCTGGGACTGGTGGCCGACCAGCTCGACGGGCTCCGGGGCGGGTGCGACGCCGTGCTGGTGCGGGTGCTCGCCTGGGACCAGCCGATGCCGGCCGACTACCAGGAGGAGGTCGCCGCCGCGGCCGTGATCGAGTGTCTGCAGCAGAACCATGGCATCAGGGGCGTCGATATCGGCCTTACGTTCGACCGGGAGCGGAATCGGTATCTGTTCAGCTGGGGAGAGCAGGGCGGAGCCGCCGGAGGGTGAGTCCCTTCGGCGGCTCCGTCGGTGGGGTTCGTTTCCGGGTCAGGCCAGGCGGATCACGTTCCAGGACAGGGGTTCCAGTACGGCGGTCAGCCGGCCGTCCTCGAGGGACGTGCCCTCGACCGGGTGCGGGGTGACCCGCTCGGGGGCGTCGAGGGTGTTGCGGGCGTCGGGGTCGGCATCCGCGAGGGCGCTGTGCTCGACGACCCGGGTCAGGCCGAGGGCGCCCAGGGCGACCTCCAGCGGAAGCGCCTCGGTGCGGCTGCGGTTCACGGCGAAGACGGTGACCGTGCCGTCCTCGGCGCGTACGGCGGTGGCGTGGAGGAGGTCGGTCTCGCCGTACTTCGCCGTCTCGTAGGTCGGCGAGTCGACGCGGACGTCCAGCACCTCGCCCCGGCCGTACTTCGACGCCTGCGCGAACGGGAAGAAGGTCGTCTGGCGCCACGCCGGGCCGCCGGGCTCCGTCATGATCGGGGCGATGACGTTCACCAGCTGGGCGAGGCAGGCGACCGTCACGCGGTCCGCGTGGCGGAGGAGGGCGATCAGGAGCGAGCCGAAGACCACCGCGTCCGTGACGCTGTAGTTGTCCTCCAGGAGGCGGGGCGCCTCCGGCCAGTCGTGCTGCTCGAACGTCTTGGCCTGCGCCTCCCAGCGGGAGAGGTACCAGACGTTCCACTCGTCGAAGGAGAGGTTGATCTTCTTCTTCGACTTCAGCCTGGCACCGATGTGGTCGGCCGTCGCCACCACGTTCTCGATGAAGGACTCCATGTCCACGGCTGAGGCCAGGAAGGAGTCCACGTCCCCGTCGACCGGCTCGTAGTAGGCGTGCAGGGAGATGTAGTCGACCAGGTCGTACGTCTCCTGGAGGACCGTCGCCTCCCACTCCGCGAACGTCGGCATCGCCTGGCCCGAGGATCCGCAGGCGACCAGTTCGACCGTCGGGTCAGCCTGGCGCATCGCACGCGCCGTCTCGGCGGCGATACGGCCGTACTCCTGCGCCGTCTTGTGGCCGGTCTGCCAGGGGCCGTCCATCTCGTTGCCGAGGCACCACAGGCGGATACCGAAGGGGTCCTTGTCGCCGTGGGAGACGCGGAGGTCGGAGAGCGCCGTGCCGGACGGGTGGTTGGCGTACTCCTGGAGCTCCAGGGCCTCCGCCACGCCCCTCGTGCCCAGGTTCACCGCCATCATCGGCTCGGCCTGCGGGCCGATCTTCTTCAGGAACGCGATGTACTCGGAGAGGCCGAAGCGGTTCGTCTCCGTGGAGTGCCAGGACAGGTCCAGCCGGCGGGGGCGGTCCTCGACGGGGCCTACCGAGTCCTCCCACTTGTAGCCCGAGACGAAGTTGCCGCCCGGGTAGCGGATCGCTGTGACGCCGAGTTCCCTCACCAGATCCAGGACGTCCTGGCGGAGGCCCGCCTCGTCCGCGGTGGGGTGGTCCGGTTCGAAGATGCCGGTGTAGACGCAGCGGCCGAGGTGTTCGACGAAGGAGCCGAAGAGGCGGGGGTCGACCTTGCCGATGGTGAAGGCGGGGTCGAGGGTGAAGCGGGCGGTTCGCATGAGCGCCTTTCCATGTGCGTGGCTTGTCATTCGTTGGCGGGTGCGGGTTGTCTGTGGTTTCTCGCGCCCACGCGGCGGAGCCGCATATCGGGCACAGCCCCGCGCCCCTAAAAGACCTTCGGCCAGCCGTCTCTCGACCAGTCGAGCTTGTTCAGGCCCAGCTTCGGCGTGCCCTCGTCCTGGGCGTCGTAGTAGTGGTACGCCAGCCAGTCCTTGCCCTTGTCCTTGAACACCGACTGGCCGCCCGTGCCGATGAACCGGCCGTGGCCCTCCAGGAGCAGGTCGCCGCCGCCCTCAAGCATGGGCTTGCCCGTGCTGTCGACATACGGGCCCGTCACAGAGGTGGATCGGCCGACCTTGATCTTGTACGTGGAGTTCACGCCCGAGCAGCAGGCGTCGTACGAGGCGAACAGGTAGAAGTGGCGGCCGTGCTTGACGATGTACGGGCCTTCGACGGCGTAGGGAGCGTCGGGGCGGGTCGCCAGGTGGTGGACCGGGGCGTCCTTCACCGCCTTGCCCGTCTCCGGGTCCAGTTCGACCATGCGGATGCCCGTCCAGTACGAGCCGAACGACATCCACAGCTTGCCGTCGGCCTTGATGAGCGCCGGGTCGATGGCGTTCCAGGTGTCGGTGCGTTCGGAGCTGAAGACCTTGCCGTGGTCGGTCCAGGTGCCGGGGCGGCCCGATTCCGACGTGGCGACGCCGATCGCCGAGTGGTTGCTGCCCCAGGAGGAGACGGCGTAGTAGAGCCAGTACTTGCCGTCGCGGTAGGAGAGGTCGGGGGCCCACGGGTCGGCCTTGTCGTTGTACTCGTACCACCAGCGCGGCGGCTCGGCGAAGGCGTTGCCCGCGTCGTCCCAGTGCTTGCCGTCCGTGGACAGGCGGGCGCCGATGATGCCGCCCGTCGAGTACGCCACGTAGCCGCCCGTCTTCAGGCGCATGACCGTGGGGTCGTGGATGATCTGCTGGCCGGTGATGGGCCGCGGGTCCGGGTAACTTTCCGCTGCCTGCGCCGTGGTGGGCAGCAGGGCCATCAGCGTCGCCGTCGCCACGGCGGCGAGGGTTCTGCGCACGGTCACTGTCCTGCCAATCCCGTGTGGGCGACGCCCGCCACGATCTGCCGCTGGAAGAAGACGAAGACGATGATCAGGGGCAGGCCGGCCATGAGGCCGCCGGCCATGAGCTGGGCCCACTGGATGCCGTAGGAGTTCATGACGGTCGCGATGCCGTTCGGCATGGTCATCAGGTCGGGGTTGTTGGTGACCATGTACGGCCACAGGAAGTTGTTCCACGACGCGATGAAGGTAAAGATCCCGACCGCGGCGAGGGAGGGGCGGGCCAGCGGGACGACGATGGTGAAGAAGACCCGCCAGCGGCCCGCGCCGTCGATGAAGGCAGCTTCCTCGAGTTCGCGCGGGATGCCCTGGAAGAACTTGTAGAGGATGTAGACCATCGCGGCGGGCGCGCACTGGGGCAGGATCATGCCCCAGTAGGTGTCGACCATCCCCATCTGCTGGACGGTGGTGAAGAGGGGGACGCCGAGCACGGCGGGCGAGATCATCAGGCCGGCCATGACCACGCCCAGCAGGACGTTCTTGCCGCGGAACTCGGTGCGGGCGAAGCCGTAGCCGGCGAGGGCGCTGACGATCAGGACGATGGTCGTGACGCAGACCGAGACGACCAGCGAGTTCACGAACCAGTTGGTGATGTTGCCGGTCTCGAAGAGAGCCTTCCACGCCTGGCCGGTCCACTCCGTCGGCAGCCAGTGCGGCGGGATCTGGGCCGCCTCGGCCTCGGACTTGAACGAGGTCAGCAGGGCCGCGGCGATCGGCGCGACGAAGACGGCGGAGACGGCGACACCGAGCACCGTCAGGACGATCTGGCTGGGTGTCCAGGAACTGCGGGGCTTGAGCCGTATCTGGGTGCTGCTCATCGGGTGCCCTCCTCACGGTTGCGCAGCAGCCACATCCGCGCCAGGGCGACGACTGCGATGATCAGGAAGAAGATGATGGACATCGCGGAGGCGTAGCCCACGCGGTAGCTGGTGAAGCCCTGTTCGAGGGTGTACTGGACGAACGAGCGGGTGCTGAGTTCCGGTCCCGGCGTGAAGTCCATCATCACGACGGCCTGGTCGAAGAGCTGGAGCGAGGCGAGGATCTGGAGCGCGATCACCAGCCCGGTGATGTTGCGCAGCATCGGCAGGGTGATGTGGACCATGCGGTGCCAGGCGTTCGCGCCGTCGAGCTTCGCGGCCTCGTAGAGGTGGTCGGGGATGCCCTGCAGGGCGGCGAGGTAGAGCAGGAAGCTGAAGCCGACCGTCCACCACAGGGTCTCGATGACGATGGCGGGCATCGCGTACGACTTGTCGGTCAGCCAGGGTGTGTCGAGCCCGAAGGTCTCGTTGATCAGGCCGATGCCCTGGGTGAACAGCCACTGGAACATGTTGGCGGCGACCGTCGAGGGCAGCAGGAACGGCACGAAGAAGCACAGGCGCCACAGCCATTTGCCGCGCTCGATGTTGTGGGCGAGCATCGCGAGCAGGAAGGCGAGGACCGTGATGCAGGGGACGACCAGCAGCGTGAAGTACGCGCTGTGGCCGAGCGCGTCCCACATCTGCGGGTCCCCGAGGGCCTCGCGGTAGTTGTCGAGGCCCACGAAGCTCGCGCCCTCGCCGGAGATGTTGGCGTCCGTGAAGCTGAGGTAGACGCCGCGCAGCAGCGGCCAGATCACGAACAGCGCGAACAGTGCCAGGAACGGGGCGACGAACCAGCCGCCGTGCTGGAAGCCCTGCCTGCGGCGGATGGTGGCGCTCGCCGCCGCCGTCTTCGTGCGGGCCGGTGCGATGACGGTCTCTGCGCTGGTCGTCGTCATGCGACCGCACCTCCCTGCGCGGCGGTGGTGCCGTCCATCGGGTTCTTCGAGGCGAGGAGTGTGGTGAGCCGGGACTTCATCCGCGCCGCGACGGCGGCCGGCTTGGCGGAGCCCATCGTCGAGGAGACGACGATCGGGCCGAGGTCCTGGGCGAGCACACCGGTGGAGCCCGCGAACCACACCTTCGGCTCGGTGGCCTGGTGGTCCATGGCGCTCACGTATTCGTTCTGCGGTGCGAGCTTCCGGTACTCGGGCGTGGACAGGGTGGGCGTGTACGCGGGGATGTGGCCGCCGCCCGCCCAGGCCTGGGCGTTCTGGACGATGTAGGCGGCGAGCCGATGCGCGGCCTCGTTGGCGGCGCCGCCGCGGTCGGCCTGGTGGGGCAGGACGAAGGCGTGCGACTCGGCGTGGGTGGCCGGCTTGCCGAAGACGGGCGGCAGCGGGGTCGCGCCGTAGTCGAGCTTGGCACCGGAGAAGACCGGCACCGACCAGTTGCCCTCCCAGGTGAACGGGGCGCCGTTGACGAACTGCTCGCCGGTGGGTGCGCCGGGGATGACGTACCCGTCGGTGACGTGCTGCCGGAAGAACTCCAGGACCTGGGTGGCCTTGTCGACGTCGAAGGTGACCTCGGTGTTGGCGTCGTTGAACCAGGTGCCGCCGAGCTGGGTGTAGAAGGCGACGAAGAACCACCACTGGAAGTTCTGGTCGTTGGTCCACAGGCCGATGGTCTGCAGCCCCTTCTTCTGGACCTTCCTGGCCTTCTTCAGAACGTCGAACCACTCGGTCGTGGACGTCACCGGGACCATCCGGCCGTCGTCACCCAGCAGGTCCGCCTTCCTCAGCACGTCCTTGCGGTAGAAGCAGAGCTGTACGTGGATGTCGAGCGGCAGGGCGTAGAGCTTGCCGTCGATGACGCCGCGGTTCCACAGCGCGGGGTTGTAGTCCTCTTTGCGTACGCCGTACTTGGCGAGCAGATCCATGTCCCACGCGTCGAGGAGACGTCCCGGCGAGAAGCCCGCGACCCGGCCCAGGTGCATGACACCGAGTTCGGGGGCGCGGTTGCCCGCGGCAGCCATCGCCAGCTTCGTGTAGAAGGGGTTGCCCCACTGGAGGGTCGAGTCCTTCACGTCGATGCCGGGGTTGTCCTTACGGAAGGCGTCCAGCATCGCGATCATGTTCACGCCGTCGCCGCCACTGAAGAGGTTCCAGTAACGCACCCGGGTGTCCGCGCCGGAGGCCAGCGCGTCGGCCCCGGTGCCGAGCGCCGCGAAGCCGAAGCTTCCCGCGACCGTCAGTCCGCCCAGGGTGGCCAGCAATTGCCTGCGGTTCAGGCCAGGTTGTCCCATTCCCTGCCCCTGCTCTTGAAGTTCTATCGAGACACGTCAGTAAGAATCAAGGTGGTTGTTCGAAATTTCGGATACCGCTCGTAACTTCGAACGGACCGTAAGGTCGAAGCGTCTGCACGTCAATGGGTCGCGCGCGAATCTTTCGAAACAGGCGTGGTCGTCCCCGGACCCCGCCGCGTACTCTCGGACGCGTCGCCGTGCAGCGGTGAGGCGGCGGCGAGAAGGGGGCACGATGGAGAACCCGGGCGCGCGGCCCAGGGCGGGCCGGATCGCCACGGCGCTGCGGCGCGCGCGGACCGGCGCCGCGATGCGCGAGCTGGCGGCCCAGCTCGGCGCCGCGCTGCGGGCCCGGCCCGAACCCCCCACGGACGTCCGTCAGGTGTGCCGGGCGGTGTGCGAGGAGATGGGCGCACGGCGCGGCGGGCGGCCGGTGGAGCTGCGCTTCGAGCGGTTCCCCGACGAGATCGAGGTCACCGGCCTGTGGGTGGAGTTCCAGGACTTCGACCTGGTCATCGTCGAGGAGCGGGCCGAAGCCGTCCAGCAACTGGTGATCCTCGGGCACGAGTTGTGGCACATGCACGCCGGGCACGGCCATCACCACCTGTCCGGCACGGCGGCCGCGCACGCGATCGCCGCCAGGACGGGCTGGCGCGACATCGCCCTCACCGTCGCCGCCCGCGACGGCTCCCGGGAGCGGGAGGAGGCGGAGGCGGACGACTTCGGGCACCGGCTGGCCGCCGTCTTCCGGCCGCTGGTGTCCGGCGGGGGCGACGACGGCGCACCCCTCGACCCGATGCAGCGATCCCTCGGTTACCGCGGACGCCGAGGGACGGCCCGGTGACGGCCGCCGCCACACCTCCGGAGCTGAACCCCGTCGAGTACGTCCACGGCTTCTATCCCGCCCTCTGGTGGATTCCCGCCGGGATCCTCGCCGCCGCCCTGGCGATCAAACTGCCCAGCATCCTCCGGCTGTGGAGGGACCCGGTGCTGCGCTCGGTCGGCGGCCTGCTGCTGCTCGCCTGCGCCGTGTGCGTCTTCGTGGCGCCGTCGACCATCGGCTGGGGCAACCGGGTCACGGGCGTGCCGAACATCTCGGCGCCCTGGGCGTACTCCCTGCTCACCGCGTTGTGCGGCTCCAGCCTGCGGCTGATCATCACCTGGCGCGACGGCCCGGCCGGCCGCAGGGCACGCACCCGCCGCGCCCTGCGCTGGGTGACCACCGGCTGCTCCGGGGTGATCGCCGCGATCTGGGGTCTGTTCCTCCTCGCGGAGATGCCCGAGGAGCGGTTACGGGACCTGGACACGTACTACGCCGACACTCCGTACGCGCGGGAGATGATCCTGCTCTATCTGCTGGCGCACACCGCGACCGGGCTGGTCATCAACCGGCTGGTCTGGAACTGGGTCCGCGCCGACGGCCTCGACATCTGGCTGCACGCCGGCCTGAGGTTCCTGGGCGCCGGCTTCGCGCTCCAGCTGCTCTTCGACGCCGTCAAGCTGACCGCGGTGGCGGCCCGCCGGACCGGCCGGAACCTCGACTGGCTGAACACGGTCGCGGCACCGCCCATCGCCGCCCTGTCCGCCGTCCTCGTGGCGGTGGGCTTCATCCTGCCGCACGCCGGACAGTACCTGCACGACCGTCGCCGGGTCCGGCTCGCCCACCGCGAACTGCGCCCGCTGTACCTGCTGTTGAGGAACGTCAACGGCGACGGTGTCCCGCGCGCCCTGCGGGCCACCCCCGAACTGCGGCTGATCCGCCGGGAGACGTTCATTCGTGACGCGCTGCTCTCACTGGCCAGGTTCGCCGACGAGGACAGGCGTCGCCGGTCCCACGCCGCCGCGATCCGCCTCGGCTTCCCGGCGGACCGGGCCAGGGCGCTGGCCGCCGCGGTGACGATCCTGGACGCCGTGGAGCTCAGAAGCCGCACCCGCGAGCGCGCCGGCGACCCCGTGGACACCGCGGAGCTGCTGCGGGAGATCGGGGCGGTGTCCCGGGCCCTGCGGCAGGAGGCCGCCCTGCGGGAGATACGGCTCCGCGCGACCGCCGCCGAGGACGATCTGCGCGTCTCCAACTGACCAGCTTTTCGGCCATTGTTGTCCGCCACCCCGACCGTCTTCGTCCGTTACACCCGCGTTTCTCCCGCCCTGCCGCCCCGCGCCCGGGCGGCGAGAGGTGGCTGAAGCGACGCCGCTCTTGGCATATTGCTGCATCGAACACCCGCGCAGCCACGGGGAGAACCGTGCGTACGAACAGGGAGATGCGTCGCCTCGCCGACGCCCTCATCGACCCCATCCGAGTGCCGGTTCCCGCGGATCCCGAGGTGATGTTCCAGGCCGTCGTCGAGTCGGCCATCAAATGGCGAGGACGGGAGATCGTGGTGCACCGGGCGGTCTTCCCGCCCCACACCGCCAGCGGGCTCTGGCTGGAGGGCGAGACGCACGACGACGTCGTCGTCGACAAGCGGGCCGCCGTATGGCACCAGATCGTGATCTTCTGCCACGAGGTGTGGCACATGCACCAGCGGCAGACGGCCGCGGGGCAGGACGGCAGGGCGGCCGCCGCGCGCACCGACTTCACCCTCGCCGACGAGCAGGAGGCCGACCGGTTCGGCATACTGATGGGCCGTCGGCTGCGCACCTGGCTCGAAGCCCCGGCGGACTCCGTGTACGCGGACCGCGGCCATGCCCCACAGGACCTCGCCGGCCGCATCGGGGCCGCGCTCAACTACCGCGGGACCCGGCGATGAACGCACTGACCAACTACCTCAGCGCCGGCGTCCTCGGGTTCGGCCTGCTGATGAAGTCGCCGGACCTGTTCCGCCACCGGCACGACCCCTATCTGCGCTCCATCTGCACGGTCCTGGCCCTGGCCGCCCTCTGCTTCGTCCTCGGCGCCCCGCCCACCGTCGGCGCCGTCAACCGGATCAGCGGCATCCCCAACCTCGCCGCGCCGGTGACCTACGTGGCGATCACCGCGTACAGCGCCGCGTCCCAGGTGCTGGTCGTCCGCTGGCGCGGCGGACCCGGGGTGCGGCGGACGACCCGGCGCTGGATCCTCGCGTACGCGGCGGTCGTCACCGGCATCGTGGCCATGTTCGCCCTCGGCGACGCCCCGGTGGAGCGCCGTACCGACCTGGACACCTACTACGCGAACACGCCGTACATCCGCGAGATGATCCTGCTCTATCTGCTCGCGCATCTCACCTCCGTCGCCGTCACCACGTACTCGGCCCTGCGCTGGGCCCGCCGGGTGGACGGCTGGCTGCGCACCGGCCTGGTGACGCTGGGCCTCGGCATCCTGTGCGGCGCCGGGTACAGCGGGACCAAGCTCGTCGCCGTCGCCGCCCGCTGGGGCGGCCACGACTGGTCGGCGCTCGACCGCAGCGTGTCGCCGGCGGCGGCCGGTCTGGGCGCGCTCCTGACGGTCGCCGGCATCCTGGTCCCGCTCGCCGGCCCCCGGCTCACGGAATGGCGGCGGGCCCGGCGCGCCTACCTCCGCCTCGCACCCCTGGAGCGCGAACTGGACGACATCCTCGCCCGCCGTTCCCTGCGCCTGCCGCGCCCGCGCTGGGCCTCGCCCGCCACCCGGCTGGTGTGGCGCCAGACCAGCATCCACAACGCCCTGAGCTATCTGGACGCGTACGTCGACCGGGAGCTGTACGACGAGACCCTGCGCACCGCGCTGCGCACGACGGGCGATCCGGAGCGGGCCGCGGCCGTGGCGTGGGCGGCGGTCATCGCGGCGGCGGTGCGGCAGGCGGCGGACCCGGAGGGCGCCCGCCCCCTCGACGTGTCCGACCGCTTCCCGGACCGGGCGCCCGACCCGGCCGCGCTGGTGGACATCGCCGACGCCCTGGTCACCTCCGCGCTCGCGCGGGGCGCCGCCGGGCCGCTGCCGGTGACCGCCGCACGGGGCGCTCGCTCATGAGCCTCGTCGTCTATGTGGCGGCCGTGGCGCTCGCGCTCTCCGCCGTCGTGCTGTTCCGCCGGCCGCGCACGCCCGTACGCAACCCGCTGACCGTGTCCACCTGCGTGGCGATCCTGCTGGGCGCGATCGTGTTCTGCTGCTCGGCGCCGGTGACCCTGGCCGCCGTCAACGACCTCACCGGCACCCCCAACTTCGGCGCGCCGCTGACCTACGGCATGCTCTCGGCGTACAGCTGCTCGCTGCTGATCCTGCTGGTCAACTGGCGGGGCGGGGCGCGGGAGCGGGTGCGGCGGCTGATCCGGGACAGCATGGCCGCCTACGGCCTGCTGATCGTGGCCATCGTGGTGCTGTTCGCGCTCGCGGACGCGCGCACCGAGCGGCTGACCGATCTCGACACCTACTACGCGAACACGCCGTTCATGCGCGAGATGATCGTGCTCTATCTGCTCGGGCACACCGCAGCCATGGTGGCGATGTGCGTCGTGTGCGTGAAGTGGGGCCGCGAGGTCACCGGGCTGCTGCGCGCCGGGCTGCGGCTGATCCTGGCCGGGGCGCTGCTGGACCTGGTGGGGTTCCAGCTGGCCAAGTACACGGCCGTGGTGGCGCGGTGGACGGGCCACGACCTCGACTTCCTCTCCACGACCGTCGCCCCGCCGATGGCCTCCCTCGGCGCCCTCGTCTGTTCCGCCGGCTTCGTGCTGCCGCGGCTGCTGCCCGCGGCCGTGGCGCACTGGTGCGGCCTGCGGGACTACTGGCGTCTCGGCCCCTTGTGGTCCCGCGTCGCCTTCGTGTCCACGGCTCCCAAGCCGCCCGTGTCCTGGTGGCAGCTGCCGCTGGAGCGGCTGCACTGGCGCGAGGTGGCCATCCACGACGCGCTGCTCGCCCTGGCGCCGTACTTCGACGACCGGGTGCGGCGGACGGCGCTGTCGGCCGCCCTCGGGGACGGCCGCTCACCGCACGAGGCGCGGGTCGCCGCGGAGGCGGCCATGCTCGACGCGGCCGCGCACCGGGCGGCCGCCCGCGAGGCGCCGCTCAGCACTCCGAGCACCTACCGGCTGCACGCCACGGAGGTGTCCGGTGCCGGTGGGCTGGTGGAGTTGGCGCAGGCACTGGGGCGAACTCCCGCCGTGGGAACGGCGCGTGAAGGTACGGTGAGAGCGTTTCAGGACTGATCGGTTTCAGGACTGATCGCCTGAGTGCGTGCCGTCCTCACGGCTGAGTGCGAGGAGCCCCATGTCGCGTAGAGCTCGAAGAGCTGTCGTCATCGGTGCCGGTCTGGCCGGCATGCTGGCCGCGGCGGCCCTGTCCACCGTCGCGGACGACGTCGTCGTCTGGGACCGCGACGACCTGCCCGACGGCCCGGAGCACCGCAAGGGGCTGCCGCAGGGCCGCCACGCGCACCTCCTCATGGCAGGCGGCCTCGCTGCCATGGAGAACCTGCTGTCGGGCGTGAGCATGCGGGAGCGACTGCTCGCGGCGGGCGCCCGTGAGGTCTCCCTCGCCTCGGGCATGGTGTCCCTGGGCCCCGAGGGCTGGTACCGGCGCTGGCGCGGTCCGGGGCCGGAGATGCTGACGTGCAGCCGGGCGCTGCTGGACTGGGCGGTACGGGACGCGGTACTGGCCGCCACGAGCGTGCGGGTCCGCAAGGGCCAGGTGCTCGAACTGGCCGGAGACAGCCGTCGGATCGAGGGCGTACGCGTCTCGACACCGGACGGCGCCGAGGACGTGGGGGCCGACTTCGTGGTCGACGCGAGCGGCCGGGGCTCGAGGGTGAGCGGCTGGCTCAAGGCCCTCGGCATCACGGACGTCCGCGAACGGACCATCGACGCCGGCCTGGTCAACGCGACACGGATCTACCGCATACCCCAGGGCGCCGAGGACTTCCCCCTCACGATCGTCAACGCCGACCCGTACGGGTCGCGACCGGGCCGCAGCGGCATGGTCCTCCCCATCGAGGGCGGCCGCTGGATGGCGAGCCTCGCAGGCACGCGGGGCGGCGAGCCGCCGTCCGACCCCGACGCCTTCCTCCAGTACGCCCTGGACCTCCCGCACCCCATCGTCGGCCGCCTGCTCTCCGGCGCCGAACCGCTCACCGGCGTCCATGTCAGCCGCTCCACCAGCAACCACCGCCGCTATGCGGAGAAGTCCCGGCAGTGGCCCGAACGCTTCGTCGTCCTCGGCGACGCGCTGGCCACCTTCAACCCCGCGTACGGGCAGGGCATGTCCGTGGCGGCGCTCGGTGCGCGGGTCCTGAACCGGGAGCTGGCCGGCGCCGGCCTCACCGGGCCCGGCCTCGCCCGGCGGGTGCAGCGCGGGGCCGCCGCGGCGGTCGAGGCGGCCTGGACCATGGCGGTCGGCCAGGACATCTGGTTCCCCGGAACGCGCGGCGGCACGCCGGCGTTCACCGACCGCCTGATGAAGCGCTACACCCGCCGCATGATGCGCGCCACGACCGGTTCGTACCGCGCGGCTACGGCTGTCTGGGACGTGACGAGCATGACGGCGGCCCCGACGCGACTGTTGCGACCTGGCGCGCTGCTGGCCGCGGCGGTGGGACCGGTGAAACAACCGCTGGCCGCGCCACCACTGAGCGTGGAGGAACGGAAGCTGGCGGGGTTGCCGTAGGCACCCGGCGTCGGGCCGGGGGAGTCGCGCAACCCGGCGCTGACGGGGCGCCGCCCGCGCCCACCCGTGCCGCCCCAGGCGGCACGCATGCCCGCGGCTTGGGCGGAGGCACTGGCCCGCGGCTTGGCGGACGCACGGCCCGCGGCTTCGGCGGACGAGCTGCCCGCGGCATGGGCGGCACGGCTGCCCGCAGCCACCACAGGACGGCTGCACCCGCCCACGGCGAGGAGGGGACGGGGCGGGGGTGTCCGCCCGCAGCGGCTGGCGCGTCCGGCACGGGGCACAGCCGTGGATACGGCAACCGCGCCAGACCGAGGACGGATACCCCCGGCGCGGCCCCGCCCCCCCCACGAACCGTAGGCGCTACAACAACCCCCACCGGACCCGCGCAGGCCGCCGCAGGCATCGCCTCAACCAGCGAACGCCGGCTGCGGTAGCCCCTTCCCCACCCCCGGGATCACCAGCACCGAACCCGACAGGGGATGCGGGGCCGTCAGGCCCACTCTCGCTGTCGTGACATAGAGGTCCGTGAGGTCCCGGCCCCCGAAGGCGCAGGCTGTGACCCTCTGCGTCGGCAGGTCGATGACGCGGTCCAGGGCGCCGGAAGGCGTGTAGCGGCGGATTGCTCCGCCGTCCCAGAGGGCCACCCAGACGCAGCCGTCCGCGTCGACCGTAAGGCCGTCCGGGAAGCCCGCCCCCTCCTCGATCTCCGCGAAGGGACGGCGGTTCGTCACCCGGGGCCCCTCGACGTCGAAGACGTCCACGCGACGGGTCGGGGAGTCGATGTAGTACATCAGACGGCCGTCGGGACTCCAGCCCGTGCCATTGCTCACCGCGACGTCGTCCAGCACCACGTCCACCGAGCCTTCGCCGGTCAGCCGGGACAGCGTGCCACCTCCCGGTGCCTCGTCGTAGCGCATGGTGCCCGCCCACAGCGCGCCGTCGGGAGCGACCGCCGCGTCGTTGGCGCGGCGGCCGGGGACCGGCTCGTGGTGGAGCCAGCGGAACGACCCGTCCTCGTCGAGCAGCGCCACGCCGTCGCGGAGGTTCATCACCAGCCCACCGCCCGCGCGCGGCTTCACCGCGCCGATGTGCTGCTCCGTCGTACGGACCGTGCGGCGGCCCGTCGACGGATCGTACGTGTGGATGCGGGAGCCGAGGATGTCGATCCACAGCAGGCGGCCCCGGGCCGCGTCCCAGGTGGGGCCCTCACCCAGGGTCGCCTCCGCGCGGACCGCGACGTCGTACGCCGTCATGCCACGCTCCGGTAACCGAGCCGCTCCGAGAGCTCCGCCGCGCCCTTGGCGGCGAGCTGTTCCAGTTCGCCGCGGCGCTCCTCGCTCCAGCGGATCATCGGCACGGAGATGGAGAGCGCGGCCACCACCTGCCCGGTGCGGTCACGGACCGGCGCGGCCACACAGCTGACGTCCGGGTTGGACTCCCGGCTCTCCACCGCGATCCCGCGGCGGCGGATTTCGGCCAGGGCCTCGCGCAGCGCGCCCGGGTCGGTGATGCTGTTCGGCGTCATCGCGGCCAGCTCGGCGTCGTCCGGGACGCGGGCCGCGAGTTCCTGCTCCGGAAGGGAGGCCAGCAGCATCTTGCCGACGGAGGTGCAGTGGGCCGGCAGCCGCCGGCCGGCCGCGGAGACCATGCGCACGGCGTGCGTGGAGTCGACCTTGGCGATGTAGATGACGTCGGTGCCTTCGAGGATCGCGACGTGCACGGTCTCGTCGCAGGTCTCGGCGACGGACCGGGCGACCTGCTGGCCCTCGGCGGCCAGGTCGAGCTGTTCGGCGTAACGGCTGCCGAGCTGGTACGGCCGTACGCCGAGCCGGTAGCGTCCGGGCTGGCCGGGCACCGGAACGATGTACGACCGGGCGGCGAGCGTGGTGACCAGCTCGTGCACGGTGGTGCGGGGCAGCTGGAGCTTGCGCACGATGTCGGGGGCGGAGAGCGTCCCGTCCCCGTCGAGGAAGAGCTCCAGGATGTCGAGAGCCCGGGTCACGGCAGGTACGAGGCGTCCCACGGCCGGCCCCCTCCCTGTGTTCGAAATTTCAACTGACGATCGGAATGGCGAACACAGGCTACTCATGGAGTCTTCGGCGGGGCAATGGTGCTGCGTCAGCTCTCGCGGAGGTGCGCGAAGGCCGTGAGCAGAAGCTCGCGGGCGTCCGCGGGGCTGCGCTCCTCCTCCGGCAGGGCCGTGTACGCGAAGAGCGCGGAGCGCATCGCGCCGACGGCCGCCCGGGCGAGCACCGCGGCGCGCAGCGGCGTCGCCGTCTCCGGGTCCCGCGCGGTCAGCCGCTCCAGCAGGGCGTCGGCCAGGCCGGTCTCGAACCTGCTGAGGACGGGCAGGAACTGGCGTACCTGCTGACCGGGGAAGCGCTGCGGCGGCCCGCTGAACATCAGGCCGACCCCGCCGGCGGCGGTGAGTTCCAGGGCGGCGCCGAGGACGGCGGCGTAGGGGTCCTCCGCGGCGGGGCGGGCGACGACCTTGGCCTGGACGACCGGGATCAGCTCCAGGATCTCGTCGAGGACCAGGTCCTCCTTGGACGGGAAGTAGCGGAAGAAGGTCCGCTCGGTGACCCCGGCGGCGGCCGCGATGTCCCGCACGGTCGTCTGCGCGTAGCCCCGCTCCTCGAACATGCGGTGGGCCGCCTCCTGGAGGGCCTTGCGGGTCGCCGCCTTGTGCGCCTCGCGCCGGCCCCGTGGCTCGGCGGCGGGGGTGTCGAGGGTTGCCATGCGAGGAGTATCGCAGGCTCAAAACCGACGGCAAAGAATCTGTCAGTCCTGACACTTTCGCTATGCTGTCAGTCATGACACTTTTACGGAGGGGGCGTGTGTCCCGGCCTGGCGCCCGGCCTGGGGCTCGAACCGCGCCCCGGCCCGGGTCCCGGCTCGCGTCCCGCAGAGCGCGTCTCGTCGCCCTCGCGGCGGTCGGCGCGGTGCTGGCCGTCGGCGGGATCACGGAGGCGGTGGCCCGCCACTACACGGCGGACCGCTTCGCCGACCGGATGGAAAAGCGCCTGCACACCGGGCTCGACGTGGGCTTCGGCCCGACGCCGGTGACCTATCAGCTGGCGCGCGGCTCCTTCCCGCGCGTGGAGGTCGAGGGCGAGGGCGCCACGTTCCGCCGGTTCAGCGGGGTGGACCTGCACGCCGAGCTGGCCGACGTGGTCCGTACCGGCGACGGCCTGTCGGTGCGGGACAGCCGGGTGAGCGCCGAACTGACCGACGCGGCGCTCGCGGACGCGGTGAGCACCATGACCGGCGGCGCGCTGGGCCAGGCGGCCGTGACGACCGACCCGGGCACGCACGAGCTGGTGGTGCACGCGGGGCCCGCCGGGCGGATCGCCGTCGGATTCCGGCCGGTGCTCCAGAAGGACGGCATCCGATTCGAGCGCACCGGCGTACGGATCGGCGACCGGGTCCTGCCGGACTCCCTTGCCTCCCAGGTGCTCGGGGACACCCCGCAGGAGCTCGACCTGTCCGAACTGCCGCTCGGGCTGGAGCCGGACCGTGTCGCGGTCACCTCGGACGGGCTCCGGCTGGAGCTGACGGGAGGCCCGGCGACCGTGAAGGCCTGACTCCCCGCCCCCTCCCTCCTTCCCCCTCCCCGGCCCTCTCCCCCGCACCTGCCACTACTGCACGAGGAGCGTTTCCGTGGCGACTTGGCTCTATCGGCTCGGGCTCGGCGCCCACCGTCGCCGACGGCTGGTTCTGGCCGTCTGGCTGGCGGTCCTGGCCGCCGCCGTCGGCACGCTGATGGCCGTCGGCGGCAAACTCGACAACGAGTTCACGATTCCCGGCTCCGAATCCCAGCAGGCGCAGGACACGATGGCGGAGGACTTCCCGGCCGCCGCCGGCACCAGCGCCCAGATCGTGTTCACCGCGCCGGAAGGGTCGAAGGTCACCGATCCCGCGGCGGCCCAGGCCGTCCAGCGCACCCTCGCCGCCGCCCAGGACGCCCCCCAGGTCGCCGCCGTGATCCCGCCGGACAAGGCCGGGACCGTCACCCCCGACGGCCGCACCGCCCTGGCCCAGGTGAACTACGACGTCACCCGCTCCGACCTCGACGACGGCACGCTCGACGCGCTCGAGGACACGACGAAGGCCGCCGAGGAGGCGGGCCTGGAGGTCTCCGTCGGCGGACAGGCGTACGGCAACGGCGTCCTCACCCCGAGCGTCCTGGAACTGCTCGGCGTGGTCGTCGCGCTGGCCGTGCTCGCCATCACCTTCGGCTCGCTGCTCGCCGCCGGGATGCCGCTGCTGACCGCGTTCGTCGGGATCGGCACCGGGCTGGTGGGCCTGCTGGCGGTGTCCTCCGCGGTGACGGTCTCCTCCACCGCGCTGAGTCTCGCCCTGATGCTCGGGCTCGCGGTCGGCATCGACTACGCCCTGTTCGTGCTCTCCCGGCACCGCACCCAGCTCGCCCAGGGCATGGATCCGCGCGAGTCGGCGGGGCGGGCGGTCGGCACGGCGGGCAGCGCGGTGGTGTTCGCCGGTACGACGGTGATCATCGCGCTGGTCGGGCTGGCCGTCGTACGGATCCCGTTCCTGACCGTGATGGGCCTCAGCGCGGCGGCGACCGTGCTCGTCGCCGTCCTGGTGGCGGTCACCCTGCTGCCCGCACTGTTCGGCTTCGCGGGCGCCCGGCTGGCCCCGCGGCCGGGCTCCCGGGCGGCCCGGCGGGCCGCGGCCACCGCGTACGACGCGGACGGCTCTGACGACTCTTCCGAGCCTTCCGACTCGGAAGCGGACGCTCCGGACGGCAAGCGGCCCCCCGCGGTCATGGGCCGCCGCTGGGCCCGTCTGGTCACCCGGCGTCCGCTCCTCTTCCTCCTCGCCACGGTCGCCGCCCTGGTGACCGTGGCCGTACCGGCCGCCGACCTGCGCCTGGCCCTCCCCGACAACGGCACCGCCGCGCACGACACCCCGCAGCGCGAGACGTACGACACCATCGACGAGGCCTTCGGCCCGGGCTTCAACGGGCCGCTGCTGATCCTCGCCGAGGCGAACACCGAGGGGCAGGCCGGGCAGCGGCAGGCCGGAGCGGTGGCCGCGCGGCTGAAGGAGCTGCCGGGCGTGGTGAAGGTCGGCCAGCCGCAGTACGCGCCGGAGTCCGGCCGGGCGGTGATCTCCGTGGTCCCGGACGGCGGCCCGCAGGACGAGGCCACCCAGGACCTGGTCGACGCGATCCGCGCCGACGCGGACACGATCGAGCGGGAGACCGGCGCCACGGTGTCGGTGACCGGTACGACGGCCATCGGCATCGACGTCTCCGACCGGCTGCGCGCCTCGCTGCTGCCGTTCGCGGCGGTCGTCGTCGGGCTGTGTCTGATCCTGTTGCTGCTGGTCTTCCGGTCGCTGGTGGTGCCGGTGAAGGCGACGGCCGGCTTCCTGCTGTCGGTCGGGGCGTCGTTCGGCGCGGTCGTGGCGGTGTTCCAGTGGGGCTGGCTCGCCGACGCGCTGGGCGTGGCGCGGACCGGACCGGTGGTCAGTTTCCTGCCGATCGTGCTGATGGCGGTGCTGTTCGGACTGGCCATGGACTACGAGGTGTTCCTGGTGTCCAGCATGCGGGAGGAGTGGGTCCGCACCCGCAGGGCCCGGGACGCGGTGATCGACGGGGCGGCGCACGCCTCGCGGGTGGTGACGGCGGCGGCGCTGATCATGTTCTTCGTCTTCGCGAGTTTCGTGACGACGGAGGACGCCATCGTCAAACCCATCGCCTTCTCTCTGGCGTTCGGCGTGCTGGTGGACGCCTTCGTGGTCCGGATGACGCTGGTGCCGGCGGTGCTGGCGATGGTGGGGCGCGGCGCCTGGTGGCTGCCACGCGGGCTGGACCGGGTGCTGCCGGATCTGGACATCGAGGGGGCGCGGCTGCAGCACCGCGAGCCACCCGCGGAGAAAAGTGAAACACCCCACGAAGTAACCGTGAGCCACGTCACCGCCGACTGAAAGCAAGACACCACTGGCTGAATTACCAACATAGAAATCCGGCCTGCCTTCCGGTTCCACCGGGAGGCGGGCCGTCATTTTCAAGCCGTCCGTTGTTTCCGTCAAGGAAATTACCTCCGGAATATTTGATTCCACCGGAGAACCTGTGTTTGACTGAGGGTACGAAACCTCGACCACCCGATCTGACCTGCGCAAAGTCGCGCGGCATCGGGTTTTCCAGGCGCTGTTTTCGCGCCTTCATGCACGATTCCCCTCCTACCCTCCTGCGGCTGTTTTCCACGCCCGAAGAAAAGGGATCACGCATGCACATCGAAGAAAAGATTGCCCCTGCTCCGCGCGGTCTGCGCGCCGCCGCCCGGCCCGTCATCACCGGCTCGGCCCATTCATTTCCGGGCACCCGGAGCAGCCAGGACGAGCTGTGGCAGGACTTTTTCCACGAGCACTACGACGGCTTTCCGCTGGCCCGCCGGATATTCCAGAATTCCGGAATCAGTTCCCGCTCCACGGCCGTCGACCCGCGTGCCGAGAAGGAAGTCTCCCGGTGGAGCACCGGGCAGCGGATGGAGCGCTACATCGAGGAGGCCGTCCCGCTCGGCAAGCGCACCGTCTCCCAGGCCCTGGAGTCGGCCGGCCTCGCCCCGCAGGACGTCGGCCTGCTGGCGGTGGCGTCCTGTACCGGCTACACCACGCCCGGCCTGGACTTACGGCTCGCCGACGAACTCGGCATGAGCAGCAGGGTCCAGCGGCTGTTCATCGGCCACATGGGCTGCTACGCCGCCGTCCCCTCGCTGGGCGCGGTCTCCGACTTCGTCGCCTCCCGCGGCAAGCCGGCCGTGCTGCTCTGCCTCGAACTCACCTCGCTGCACGTCCAGCCGCCCTCCAAGGACATCGAACAGATCGTGGCGCACGCGCTGTTCGCGGACGCCGCCGCCGCGGTCGTCCTGGAGCCCGACGCGGGCAGCGGCTACGAGGTGATCGACGTCGTCGCGGTCACCGACCACTCCACCGCCGACCACATGAGCTGGCAGATCACCGACCTCGGCTTCAAGATGGGCCTGTCGCCCAAGGTGCCGGATGTGCTCGGGCAGTACGTCGGCGAGGTGGTCCGCGACCAGCTGCTCGCCCCGCACGGGCTCACCCCCGAGGAGGTCACCGGCTGGGCGGTGCACCCCGGCGGCAAGCGCATCCTGGAGGTCGTCGGCGAGCGGCTGAACCTGCCGGCCGACGCCCTGGACGCCTCGTACGGCGTCCTCGACGAGTGCGGCAACTGTTCCTCCCCCACCGTCCTGATGGTGTTGCAGCGCCTGCCCCGCACCGACGGCCCGGTGGTCGCCATGGCCTTCGGCCCCGGCCTGACCCTGTACGCGGCCCTGCTGCGCCGTTCCTCCTGACCGAGCCGACCGAGCAACACCCTCCACGCCCGACCGACGGACGCACGGAAGGAACAGCTGCGCCATGCCCAACCCGACCCAGCCGGGCCAGGTCTTCGTCACCGGCACCGGACGCTGCGGCTCGACGCTCGTCTCCGAGCTGCTGCGCGAGCACCCGAAGGTGCTCAGCCTGTCGGAGCTCTTCAACCACCTCACGGACATGTACCGGCTCACCGCCCGGGTCTTCCCCGAAGGCCCGGTCACGGCCGAGGAGTTCTGGGGGGTCCTGTCCTCCCGCAACACCGTCAACCGTCTGCTGACCGCCAACGGACTGGCCCCCAAGGAAGTCCTCTACCGCCCGTCGCCGGCCACCCGCTTCCAGGCCGACACCGGCATCCCGGCCGTCCTGCTGACCACCCTGCCGCACCTCACCGACACCCCCGACGAGCTGTACGACGAACTCGGCGCGGCCGTCGCCGAGTTCCCGGAGGCGGGCATCGGCGAGCACTACGCGCGGCTGTTCTCCTGGCTGTGCGCCCGGTTCGGCAAGACCCTGTGGGCCGAGCGCAGCGGCGGCTCGCTGATCCTCGCCGGGCAGTTCCGCGAGCACTTCCCCGACGCCCGCTATCTGCACATCGTGCGCGACGGCCGGGACACCGCGCTGTCGATGAGCCGCCACAACGGCTTCCGGATGGCCGCGGTGGTGATGGCCCTGCACCTCACCCTGGGCCACGACCCGTACGCCGAGGAGCCGGCCGGCGACACCGAGCGCGACCTGGGCTTCGTACCGGAGGAGCTGCTGCCGTTCCTGCCGGAACGTTTCGACGCCGAGGCGGTGCGCGACTACCGGCTGCCGGTGTCGCTGTTCGGCACCTACTGGGCCGACGAGATGAAGCGCGGCATGGAGGCGATGTCCGCGCTGCCGCAGGAGAACGTGCTGCACGTCTGGTACGAGGACCTGCTCGCCGAGCCCGGCGAGCAGCTGCACCGGATCGCCGAGTTCCTCGGCCCGGACTTCGTGGACGCCGACTGGGAGAGCCGGGCCGCGGCCAAGGTGGGCGCACCCTCCTCCACCTGGCGCGATCTGCCCGACGCCGAGCGCGAGGAGCTGGACCAGGCGTGCGCCGCCGGGTTCTCCGTGCTCGCCGCGCACGGTGTGGTGCCCCAGGCCGGTACGACGGCCTCGACCGTGAGGAGCGGCGCATGAGGACTCCGCCCACCCAGGGCGCCACGGTCTGGCTGACCGGGCTGCCCAGCTCCGGCAAGACCACGCTCGCGCAGGCGCTGGCCAGCCGCCTCACCCGCGAAGGACACCGGGTCGAGGTGCTGGACGGCGACGAGATCCGCACCTTCCTCAGCGCGGGCCTCGGCTTCACCCGCGAGGACCGGGACACCAACGTGCAGCGCATCGGGCTGGTCGCGGAGGTGCTGGCCCGCAACGGCATCCTCGTCCTGGTCCCGGTGATCGCGCCGTACGCCGACAGCCGCGAGGCGGTGCGCAAACGGCACGAGGCGAGCGGCACCCCGTATCTGGAGGTGCACGTCGCCACCCCGCTCCAGGTGTGCGCGGTCCGCGACGTGAAGGGCCTGTACGCACAGGCCCGCGCCGGCCGGCTCTCCGGGCTGACCGGCGTCGACGACCCGTACGAGCCGCCGCAGGCGCCGGACGCCCGGGTGGAGACCCAGCTCCAGTCCGTGGCCGAGTCGGTGGACACCCTGCACGCGCTGATGGCGGAACGGGGGCTGCTGTGACGGCCGCCGCGGGCTTCCTCACACACACCGACGTCCTGGAGTCGGAGGCCGTCCACATCTTCCGGGAGGTGGCCGGGGAGTTCGAGAAGCCGGTGCTGCTGTTCTCCGGCGGCAAGGACTCGGTGGTCATGCTGCATCTGGCGCTGAAGGCGTTCGCGCCGGCGCCGCTGCCGTTCGCGCTGCTGCACGTGGACACCGGGCACAACTTCCCCGAGGTGCTGGACTACCGCGACCGTGTGGTGGCCGCACATGGGCTACGGCTCCATGTGGCCTCCGTACAGGACTACATCGACCGCGGTGTGCTGCGCGAACGCCCCGACGGCACGCGCAACCCGCTGCAGACGCTGCCCCTGCTGGAGGCCATCACCGGCGGCGGCTTCGACGCGGTGTTCGGCGGCGGGCGGCGCGACGAGGAGAAGGCCCGCGCCAAGGAACGGGTGTTCTCGCTGCGCGACGAGTTCGGCACCTGGGACCCGCGGCGCCAGCGCCCGGAGCTGTGGCAGCTCTACAACGGCCGCCACCTGCCGGGCGAACACGTCCGCGTCTTCCCGCTCTCCAACTGGACCGAGCTGGACGTGTGGCAGTACATCGCCCGCGAGCGGATCGAGCTGCCGTCGATCTACTTCGCCCACGAGCGGGAGGTGTTCCTGCGCTCCGGGATGTGGCTGGCCCCCGGCGAGTGGGGCGGCCCGAAGGAGGGCGAGCCGGTGGAGAGGCGCCGGGTGCGCTACCGGACCGTCGGCGACATGTCCTGCACCGGCGCGGTGCTCTCCGAGGCGGCCGACGTCGACGCGGTGATCGCCGAGATCACCGCGTCCCGGCTCACCGAACGCGGCGCCACCCGCGCCGACGACCGGCTCTCCGAGGCCGCCATGGAGGACCGCAAACGCGAGGGGTACTTCTGACATGACGGCAGACCTGTCGGCCTTCGGCCACCCCCCGCATGTCACCGCCGCCCTCATGATGCGCGGCATCTTCCAGGAGGCCAGGTCCCGGCTGACCACCGGGGCCGCGGCCGCCGTACAGGAGGGACACCCGAATCCCATGCCCCACCTCACCCAGGACCGTGCCGTGTCCCCCACCGGCCCGGCGGCCGAGCCGGACCTGCTGCGCTGGGCCACCGCGGGCTCGGTCGACGACGGCAAGTCCACCCTCGTCGGACGCCTGCTGCACGACTCCAAGTCGGTCCTCGCCGACCAGCTGGAGTCCGTGTCCCGGCAGGGCACGCCCGACCTGGCGCTGCTGACGGACGGCCTGCGCGCCGAACGCGAGCAGGGCATCACCATCGACGTCGCCTACCGCTACTTCGCCACCCCGCGCCGCCGGTTCATCCTCGCCGACACCCCGGGCCATGTGCAGTACACCCGCAACATGGTCACCGGCGCCTCCACCGCCGAGCTGACCGTGATCCTCGTCGACGCCCGCAAGGGCGTGGTCGAGCAGACCCGGCGGCACGCGGCGGTGGCGGCGCTGCTGCGGGTGCCGCACGTGGTGCTGGCGGTGAACAAGATGGACCTGGTCGGCTACGAGGAGCCGGTGTTCGCGGAGATCGCCGCGGAGTTCGCCCGCCTGGCCGCCGGCCTGGGCATCCCCGACGTCACCGCGATCCCGATCTCCGCGCTCGCCGGTGACAACGTCGTCGAGCCGTCCACCCGGATGGACTGGTACGGCGGCCCGACGGTCCTCGCGCACCTGGAGACCGTGCCGGTCGCCGAGGAGACGTCCGGGGTGGGGGCGCGCTTCCCGGTGCAGTACGTCATCCGGTCCGGGGACGTCCGCCTGTACGCCGGTCAGCTCGCCGCGGGCGTGCTGCGGACCGGCGACGAGGTGACCGTACTGCCGTCCGGCCGCACCACCACCGTCACCGGCATCGACCTGCTGGGCACCCCCGCCGACCGGATCGGCGCACCCCAGTCGGGGGCGCTGCGGCTCGCCGACGACCTGGACGTCTCCCGAGGCGACGTCATCGTGCCGTCGGGAGCGCTCCCGACGATGGCGCGGGACGTCACGGCGGCCGCGTGCCACCTGCACGAGAAGCCGCTGCGCCCCGGCGACCACGTCCTGCTGCGGCACACCACGCGGACGGTGCGCGCGGTGGTCCGCCGGATCGGCGGTGCCGGGCATCTGGACCTGAACGACATCGGCCGGATCGAACTGCGCACCGCCGAGCCACTGGCGTACGACCGCTACGAGGACAGCCGCCGCACCGGTTCCTTCGTCCTGATCGACCCGGCCGACGGCGCCACCCTCACCGCGGGCATGATCGGCACGGCCCATGCGCCTGAGTGAGCGCACGCGTGCTGTCCTGACACCTGTGCTCCTGCTGCTCCTGGTGCTCGGGGTGGCCGGCTGCGGCTACGGGTCGCGGGCACCGAAGACGGCGGCCGCGCCGGCCGTCGGCAGCGGGCCGCCGCTGTCGGCGGAGTCGGTCACGCTCGGGTACTTCGCCAACGTCACCCACGCCACCCCGCTGGCCGGGGTCCAGAAGGGCTTCTTCACCAAGGAGCTGGGCGGCACCCGGCTGCGCACCCAGATCTTCAACGGCGGCCCGTCGGCGCTGGAGGCGTTGAACGCGGGCGCGGTCGACATCGCCTGGATGGGTCCGTCGCCCGCCGTCAACGGCTACCTCCGCTCCGGGGGCCGCTCGCTGCGGATCGTGTCGGGCGCCGCGTCCGGCGGGGTCTCGCTGGTCGTCGACAAGGACGCCGACGTGCGCGGCACCGACATCCGGGGCCTGAGGATCGCCACCCCGGAGGCGGGCAACACCCAGGACGTGGCCCTGCTGCACTGGATCCGCGAGCAGGGCTGGGACGTCGACCCGCGCACCGGGCGCGGCGACGTCACCGTCGTACGCCAGTCCTCCAAGGAGATCCCGACGAGTTTCCGGCGCGGCGCGATCGACGGCGCGTGGGTGCCGGAACCGGTGGCCGCGCAGCTGGTCGCGGCGGGCGGGCGCGTGCTCGTCGACGAGGCGGATCTGTGGCGGGACGGGGCGTTCGTCACCGCGCTGGTGGTGGTCTCCCAGTCGTTCCTCGACGACCACCCGGACGTGGTGGAGGCCGTGCTGCGCGGTGCGCTGGAGACCAACCGGTGGCTGGCACGCAGTCCCCGCGAGGGCAAGGCCGGCGTCAACGCGGCCATCGAGGCGGCGACCGGCAGACCGCTGCCGCCGGAGGTCCTCGACGCGGCCTGGCGGAACGTCCGCCTCACCGCCGACCCGCTCGCCGCGACCCTCGCCGAGGAGGCCGGCCGGGCGGACCGGCTGGGCCTGCTGGGCGGCGATTCCACGGCCCTGCGCGGCATCTTCGACCTGCGCGTGCTCAACCGGGTGCGCGCCCAGCGGGGCGAACCGGCGGTGGACGACGTGGGCCTCGGCGTACCGGACGGCACCTGACAAGGGCTCCAGTCACCGGCTCAAGACCACCGGCTCAAGACCACCGGCTCCCGATGAAGCAAAGGATTTGATCACATGTCAGAAACGGTGCTGCGGGCCGGCGCACCGGCTCGCCCCGCGCTCGCCCCGGCCGGGGCGGAGCCTCCCGCCGTACGCCTCACCCATGTCTCCAAGTGGTTCGACAACGGCGGCCGGCGCCAGACCGTCCTCGACGACATCAGCCTGACCCTGGACCGCGGCGAGTTCCTGTGCGTCCTCGGCGCCTCCGGGTGCGGCAAGTCCACTCTGCTGAACCTGGTCGCGGACCTGGACCGGCCGTCCGCCGGGGCCATCGACGTGCCCGGCGGGCGGCGGGCCGCGCTGATGTTCCAGGACCACGCCCTCTTCCCGTGGCTGACGGCCGGACGGAACGTCGAACTCGCCCTGCGGCTGCGCGGGGTGCCCCGGCGGGAGCGGCCGGAGGAGGCACGGCGGCTGCTGGAGCTGGTGCGGCTGAAGGACGCGTACGGCAAACGCGTCCACGAGCTGTCCGGCGGTATGCGCCAGCGGGTGGCGCTGGCGCGGGCCCTCGCGCAGGACGCGGACGTGCTGCTGATGGACGAGCCGTTCGCCGCGCTCGACGCGATCACCCGCGATGTGCTGCACGAGGAGCTGACCCGGATCTGGTCGGAGAACAAGCTCTCGGTCGTGTTCGTCACCCACAACGTGCGCGAGGCGGTCCGGCTCGGCCAGCGGGTGGTGCTGCTGTCGTCGCGCCCCGGCCGGGTGGTCCGCGAGTGGGCCGCCGACCCCGGCACCCCGGAGGCCGCGCTGACGGCCCAGGTCACCGACGCCCTGCGGGAGGAGATACGCCGCCATGGGCGCCGGTGACACGATCACGACCAAGGCACAGGGCGGCGCCGAGACCGCGGCGGTCGGAGCGGGCCTGGACGCGCTGGACAGCGCACCCTCGGGCGCCGGCCGCCTCCCGCTGCGGCGGATCCTGCGGCAGCGGGTGCTACCGCCCGTGGTGGCCGTGGTGGCCGTGCTCCTGCTGTGGCAGGCGGCGTACGAGGCGGAGCTGAAGCCGGACTACCTGCTGCCCGCGCCGGCGGACGTGTGGGGAGCCTTGTCGGACCAGTGGTACGAGGGCACCCTGTTCTCCACCGTCTGGACCAGCATGGAACGCGGCGCACTCGGCTTCGCCGCCGCCGTGCTGATCGGCACCGCGCTGGGCCTGCTGCTGGGCGCGGTACGTCCCGTACGCGTCGCGCTCGGCCCGGTGCTGTCCGGCCTGCAGTCGCTGCCGTCGGTGGCGTGGGTGCCGGCCGCGGTGGTGTGGTTCGGCCTGACCGACGCCACGATCTACGCCGTCGTCCTGCTCGGCGCCGTACCGTCCATCGCGAACGGGCTGCTGGCGGGCGTGGACCAGGTGCCGCCGCTGTACCTGCGCGCGGGCCGGGTACTGGGCGCCACCGGGGCCGCCCGCGTCCGCCACATCCTCCTGCCGGCCGCCCTGCCCGGCTACCTGTCGGGCCTCAAACAGGGCTGGGCGTTCTCCTGGCGCTCGCTGATGGCGGCCGAACTCATCGCCAGCTCGCCGGAGCTGGGTCTGGGCCTGGGCCAGCTCCTGGAGAACGCCCGCTCGTACCAGGACATGGCCCTGGTCCTCGCCACCATCGGGGAGATCCTGGTCGTAGGCGTCGCCGTCGACCTTCTCCTCTTCGCCCCCTTGGAGCGCCGGGTGCTGCGCTCCAGGGGCCTGGCGGGCGCCCGCCCCTGACGAGGCCTGGCGGACGCCCGTCCCTGACCGCGCCCCGGGCCCGGCCCACCCCCTGAGGCCGCCCGGGGCGCTTCCGCCTCCCATCGCCCCCCTCTGCTCAACTCGACAACACACTGCTCTACTCGACGACATGACGACGACCGCGGACTCCGCCGCCCAGGCCTGGCTCCTGCGCCTCGCCCCCGAGGGCGTGCCCCCGGAAGCCGCCTGCCCACCCGAGACACTGGCGGCGGCGGAGGCGGAGCTCGGGCGGGGCCCGGTCGGCTGGGCGATCCAGGTTGCCAGAGACATGGCAACAGAAATCGTCCACCAGGTGCCGGAGCACGGCACCCCCGGCGCGTTCCCGCCCTTCCACCGCGCGGTGGAGGCGACGGTCCTGACCGCACTACGAGGCCTGCTCACCGAACCCTCGCCGACCGCCGAACTGGTCCCACCGGAGGCGGTCGCGGGCAACGCCGAACTGGCCCGGAGGAACGTCCCGTTGGACCGCGTGCTCCGGGGCGTCCGACTGGGCCACGCCCACCTGCACGGACGCCTGATGGAGGCCCTGAACCGCGAACCGGAGGAGACCCGCACCCAGGAAACCCACCGGATCAGCGAACTCCTCTTCATCTACGCCGACGTACAGGCCAGCCGCCTCGCCGAGGAGTACGTCGCCGAACGCGACCGCTGGCGGCGCAGCACCGAGGCGGCCCGCCGCCGCATCGTCGACGACCTGCTCGCCGGCCGCCCGGTCGGCGGCAGCGCGGTCGCGGCCCGCACCCTCGGCTACGACCTGGCCCGCCACCACGCCGCGTTCATCATCACCTCCGCCATTCCCGACTCCTCGGACCGGGCGTTACGCCTGCTGGCCACCAACCTGTCCCGAGCGGCGGGCGCCGAGGCCCTCCTGACGGTGGCGGCGGGCGGCACGGAGCTGTGGGCCTGGACCAGCTGGCCGGCACGCCCACCCCGGGACGCCCTGACCCGCCTCCCCCGCCTGCTCCCCGAACGCAAACCGCTCAAGGTGGCCGTGGGCCCCGTCGCCTACGGCCCCGAGGGCTTCCGCCGCAGCCACCGCGGCGCCCGCGAGGCCGAACGGATGGCCCGCCTGGGCCACACCGGCTGGCTCTGCGACTACGCCGACGTCGGCACGGCCGCCCTCCTGACCGCGGACCCCGAACACGCCCGCTGGTACGCCGCGGGAGTCCTGGGCCCTCTGTCCGCGGACAACCCCCGGGTAGCCGAACTCCGCGAAACCCTCCGCGTCTACCTCGCCGAAGGCCGCAGCCCGCAGAGCGCCGCCGAACGCCTCTTCATCGCCCGCAACACGGTCACCTACCGAGTCCGCCGCGCAACCCAACTCCTGGGCCGCCCCCTGGACCCGGACCCCCTGGACATCCGCCTGGCCCTGGAAATCACCCGCCTGCTGGGACCGCCGGACAAACCCTGACGACGGAGGACACGTCGATGATCGCCGAGGTGCAGTCCCGGGGACGTACCAAACGTCGGCGGCAGGCCTCTGCGAGAGGCCACTTGAAGAGGGAAAACGCAACTTCGACAGAGTCTGCGGAGGTGGCTATCGTCACCTGCCATTCGGCGGCGCCCGCAGTCGCATAGGAGTTCCATCAGGCTGAGTCGATCAGGCCCACTCGGCCAGGGAGATACGAATGCCCCATCTTGCTCTCTACACGTTCGGCGTCCTGAAGTTACCCCTCACCGATCCCGCACCTCTTGTGCGGGAGTTCTACGAGAGCGGTGAGGCCGTTTACCGGGAGATCCGCCGGCACCCCGGATACATCGCTCATGCTGAACCGGCACACCACATCCAGGGCGTACTCTTCGATGCGGACTGGGGTGAATGGGGAGAGTTTGTTGTTCCGGCCTGGTACGGCAAAGGCCTCAGTGCGGAAACCACCGCCCTGGCCGCGACCCTCTCACTCTGGAGCGACCTGCGATCCGCCTTCGATGCCATCTACACCGGTCTGCACCGCGTGGCGCTCAACAGGCGTTACGACTGGTTCGAGCGGACAGGACACCCGAGTTACGTGTTCTGGTGGGTCGCCGACGGCGCGATACCTACCTGGCAGGACGGGGTTTCCAGGCTGGAGCACCTCCACGAATACGGCTCCGCGCCGTACGCCTTCACCTTCCACCGCTCGTTTGCCCCAGGCGGAACACCGACCGGACTCGAAGGCGTCGGAACGAAGAGCAAGGTTCGCTGACTCGTCAGTCTGCCTGCGGAACCCGTTCTGCAGTACGACTCGATGATCGAGCTCGGCCGCGCACTGCGTGGCGGCCGGCCGCGGGTCAGCCCGTTGTCCAGAGGCGGAGCTTTTCGGGATTGAGTACGGCCCAGATGTGGGTGATCTGATCGCCCGCGATGTCGAACGCGTAGACCGCCACGGTGCGGCCGTCCTGCTGAGCGACCAGGCCGGGCCGGCCGTTGACCGTGCGCTCCACGACGGTCAGGGAGTCGGAGGCGCTCGCGGCGAGGTCGGTCAGGTAGTGCGCGATCCGCTCGCCGCCTTCGATGGGGTGGAGTGAGGCTCTGGTGAGGCCGCCGCCGTCGGCGATCACTGTGGCGTCGGGGTCGAGAAGGCCGATGAGGGCATTGATGTCCTTGGCCTGCCATGCCTGTCCGAAGTCCCTGACGATGCCGGCCTGGTGGGCCGCCGGGGTCGCGGGCGTCCGGGAGGAGCGGATGCGGCGGCGGGCGGAGGAGGCCAGCTGACGGCAGGCCGCGGGTGTGCGGCCGACGATCTCGGCGACTTCGGCGAAGGAGTAGCGGAAGACGTCGTGCAGGATGAACGCGACGCGTTCGGCCGGGGTCATCGATTCGAGCACGACGAGAAAGGCCATGTTGACCGACTCGTCGAGGGTCACCCGGTCGGCAGGGTCGGCCGTGGCGCCGCCTGCCGGCTCGGTGGTCCATTGGGTGGGTTCGGGCAGCGGCTCGGGGATCCATTCACCTACGTATCGCTCGCGCCGGGCCCGTGCCGAGCCGAGCAGGTCGAGGCAGATGCGGCCCGCGACCTTCGTCAGCCAGGCGCCGGGGGACTCGATGGCGTCCTGCTGTTCGCGGGACATGGCGTACCAGCGGGCGTAGGTCTCCTGGACGGCGTCCTCTGCCTCGGCCAGGGAGCCCAGCAGCCGGTAGGCGAGATTGATCAGCTGACGCCGCTCGCTCATGATCGCGCCCAGGCTCTGATCGTCTCCGGTGGTCACGGTCCTCCCCTTGCCCTGCGTCGGCCGGATCTGCACTCACCGGACCGACGAGACAACGCGCCGGAATGTGAGGTCGGCGTCTCACCTGACATTTCCGGGAGCTGCGTCGTCGTACCGCTGAGACCGGCACAGCATCCCCCGTGGATGTGGCAGAGAGGAAAACCAAACGATGAGCGACTTTCAGGCGATCGCGGACCGGGTCGAGATCGAGGCGCTGCGCGGTGAGTTCACCGACGCGGCGATGATGCGCGACTACGACCGTGTCGCGTCGCTGTTCACACCGGACGGCGTGTGGCGGATGCCCGACATCCCCGCCGAGATGTCCGGCCAGGAGCAGATCCGCGCGTGGGGCCGAAAGGTGCCGGATCTCGTGGACTTCCTGGTGCAGAACACCCATCCGGGCATGATCCGGCTCGACGGCGACACCGCGTCCGGCCGTGCGTACATGTCCGAGATCGGGCGCGGACGCGACGGCCGGTCAGGGGTGAACTACGCCATCTATCACGACCGTTACCGGCGCACCCCGGACGGCTGGAAGTTCACCGAACGCGTCTACGAGATCCGGTACCTCGATGAGAGTCCCCTGACGGGCTCCGTGCCCCCGCGCGGCACGGACGCCTGCTGACGGATTCGTCGCACCACACACAGGACAGGAGAACCGGACAACATGATCAGGATCGGCATCATCATTGGCAGCACCCGCCCGGGGCGCAACGGCGAACAGGTCGCCAAGTGGGTCCATGACACGGCGTCGCGCCGCACCGACGCCGAGTTCGAGCTGATCGATCTGTGTGACCACCCGCTGCCTCACCTGGACGAGCCGCAGGCGGCCATGCACGGTCACTATCAGCACGCGCACACGCGGGCCTGGGCGGCCAGGATCGCTTCGTTCGACGGGTTCGTCATGGTCACTCCCGAGTACAACGGCTCCGCCCCCGGGGTGCTCAAGAACGCTCTTGACTACCTCTTCGCGGAATGGAACAACAAGGCGGTCGGGTTCGTCTCCTACGGCGTCCTCGGCGGCGCCCGGGCGGCCGAACAACTACGGGCGATCTGCGGCACGCTGCAGATGGCCACCGTGGGCCGGCAGGTCACGCTGTCCCTGATGACCGAGTTCGAGAACTACACCACCCTCAAGCCGGCCGACCGCAGCGCCACCGCCCTGGACGCACTGCTGGACCAGATCGTCGCCTGGAGCACCGCGCTCGCGCCGCTGCGCGCCACTCCACAGGCCGCCGCCTGATCAACCACCGCGGCCGCGCATTGTCAAGACACGAATATTCGAGCCATGACGTGAGGGGTTTCGATCATGCCTACTTAAAGCCTCTGCCTCACTCGGACGGTGTGAGGCCCCCGGACCGAGGAGGCGAATGGGGAAATGGACGGAATACATCTGGCCCGTACGGTCACGGAAGAGGTGCGACGGACCGGAAAGCATTTTCTGCCGCAGCCCCTCCTGCTTCGCCTCAGTGATATTCGATGCCGCCACGCCACGGGCCACCGCTCCTTCCTCCGGGCATTTCTCGATTGCCTGCTCGACAAGCACGACGGGCGTTACTGGAATCGGACCTACGTTGCCCTCCCGCTGCTGGAACTCCTCCTGGAGGAACCTGATCACGGACTGGGGCCGAACCACATGGCCACCCTGCTCATATCCGACGTCGTACGCTTCGAGATCCAGGCGACAGCCCCGTCACAGGCAGCCGAGGACCGGGATCCGCCCGGGCCGGTCACCTTGCGTAAGCGACTGCGTCACGCTCTGCGATTCGTGGCCCACGACCTCGGCGGATGGGACGCCGATGACATGACGTCGTCCAGAGCGGACCACATGTCTCTGTCCCGCTGGGCAGACATCGCCGACCTCCTTCCGCGGCCCCCGGCGACAAAGGCCGGCCGCTGGTTCGACGTGACGGTCCAGCCCGTGTACGTGCTGCATGACGAATACTTCTTCATCCGCGCCCTTCAGGCCCACGAAATGCTCTTCACGGCGATCACGACGGATATGCGGGAGGCGATCGCCGCGTTGCGCACCAGCGGACCGGCAGCAGCGGCTGAATATGTAGATCAGGCTGCTGCCCTGTTCGACCGGGCAGCAGCGCTGTTCCGGATGGTCGCGACAATGCGGCCGGTGCATTTCTCCAAGTTCCGGCAGTTCACTCAGGGCGCCAGTGCCATTCAGTCCGAACAGTACAAACGGTTCGAGATTCTGTGCGGCGTCCCGCCCGCCCCGCGTTTGCGGTCGGCGGCCTTCACGAGTGTGCCCGCCGTACAGGCCGAAGCGGAGGAACACGGTCATGACACGGTCGCGCGCGCATATCTCGACCTCCGCCGCGAGGCTTGTTTCGGCGAGGCCGAGTGGAATCTCCTCGATGCCTCTCTCGGCCGGCTGGAGGACAGGCACCAGCGCTGGAAGTCCACCCACCGAAGCCTCGCCGCGCGCATGCTCGGGAGCGCGCATGGATCGGGTTACACCGATGGCGTCCCTTACCTGACCCAATGCCTGGACAACCGGCTCTTCTGGCAGCTCGGTGAGCACCCCACCCCAGCGAGCCGAGCTAGGGCCTGTCCGGCGGATCTTGGCTGATGGTCGCCAGCAGGCGTGTCACCAGGGGATTATGGTCGTTCTCGCGCCAGGCGACGGCCACTCGTGTGCGGGCGGTACCGGGCTCGATCCTGCGGAAGGCGACGCCCTTGAGACGGATGCGTCGGATGCTCGCCGGGGCCAGGGAGACGCCCAGACCGGTTTCCACGAGGGCGCACACGGTTTGCCACTCCACCGCGTGCTGGACCACCTGCGGTGTGAACCCTGCCGCGGTGCACAGGCCGATGATCTGGTCATGCAGGGGCGGGCCGACCGTGCGGGGGAGCAGCACGAAGGGCGAGTCCGCCAACTGTGCCAGTTGTACGGTCCGTTGGGTGGCCAGAGGATGGGTGGACGGCAGCACGGCCACGAAAGGCTCGCTGAGTACCGTCCTGAAGCCGAGCTCTGGCTCGTCGGCTGGGGGTTCGCGCAGGAGACCGATGTCGATGGTCTTGTCGTGCAGGGCGGCGATCTGCGGAGCGGTGGTCATCTCGTGGATGTCCAGGTGCACGCCGGGAGACCGGTGACGGAAGGTGCGCAGCAGGCCGGGCAGGATCGTCAGGGCCAGGGAGGCGGCGAAGCCGATCCGTAGGCAGCCGGCCCGGCCACTGCCGACGGCCCGGGCTGCGGCCAGGCCGTCCGCGAGGTCGGTGAGCGCCCGCCGGGCGGCGGGCAGCAGTTCGCTGCCGGCTGGCGTGAGAGTGACGCGCCCTGGGGCGCGGGTGAACAGCGCGTGGCCGACCTTGTCCTCCAGGCGGCGGATCTGCTGGCTCAGCGGCGGCTGGGCTATGCCCAGGCGGGCGGCCGCGTGGCCGAAGTGAAGTTCCTCTGCGAGCACGACGAAGGCGTGCAGCTGCGGTAGGGGGAGTTCGGGGCGCTCCATACGCCCAGAGATATCAGGTCATGCGTGTGGCCGTATTAGACGTATCAGTGCTGGTCTTTTAGCGTTCGGCGCATGACAGAGCGACGTGCGATTCTCAGCGGCTCGGCCTTTGAGGAGCAGATCGGCTATGCCCGTGCTGTGGTCGACGGCGACTGGGTGCATGTGTCCGGGACGACCGGGTTCGACTACGCCACCATGACGATCTCCGACGATGTGGTGGAGCAGGCCGAGCAGTGCCTGCGCAACATCGAGGCCGCACTGGCCGAGGCGAAGTGCACCCTCGCCGATGTGGTGCGCGTGCGCTACCTCCTGCCCGACCGCGAGGACTTCGAACCCTGCTGGCCGGTCCTGCGCCGCTACTTCGGCGATGTCCGGCCGGCCGCCACGATGCTCATGTGCGGTCTCGCCGACCCGCGGATGAAGATCGAAATAGAGGTGTACGCGCGGCGGCACATCCCGCCTCACGGTGGCGCCGTGAGCAAGCGCTCGGAAGCGCCCGTCGTGCCCGTCATGCCCGTCGCGGCCTATGAACCTCCCTACTACGTGGCTGTCTTCACCACGGTGCGGACCCAGGACCAGAGCGGCTTCAGCGAGACCGACGCACGCCTGGAAGACCTGGTGAAGGAGATCCCCGGCTACCTGGGGATGGACCACGCGCAGACTCCCGGCGGGCTGGGCATCACCGTCAGCTACTTCCGCGACGCCGACGCCCTCACGCAGTGGCGGACCAACGCCGAGCACCGCGCGGCGCAACAGCGCGGGCGAGCCGAGTGGTACCAGAGCTACACGCTGCACGTGGCGAAAGTGGAACGCAGCCACGGCTTCACGCGAGCGTAGGTCCCGCCGCCGGAACTGCCTAGCGCATCGCGTCCGATGATGTACGCCGATCCCAAACACCGCCCGGAGTTTGGGCGGTGAGACCAAAGCCCGAGGGGCGTCGGCGCCGTTGACTGCTGACAGGAACAGCAGAACAGCAGAACAGCAAGCAGAACAGCAGACAGCACCTGTCGACGCGTCCCCACCGCGTACCCGCAGTCCGTACGCCCCCTCACCCCTCGGGATCCGCCATGCCCAATTCCGCCGCAGCCCCCGCCTCTTCGCCCAGCCGTCGTACCGTTCTCCGCACCGCCGCCGCGGCCTCCGGACTGACCGCCGCCGCGCTGACCCTGCGGCCCACCCCCGCCGCGGCCACGGGCGGCTCACGGACCGAGCTGGTGCTGCTCGGCACCAGTGGCGGGCCCGTGCCCATGTTCGGACGGGCGGGGATCTCGTCCGCGCTGGTCGTGGACGGGCGGGTGTACCTGGTGGACTGCGGGCCCGGGGCGTTCGGGCGGTACGGCGAGGCCGCGCTGACCGCAGGGCAACTCGGGTCGGTGTTCATCACCCATCTCCACTCCGATCACCTCGCCGACCTGTACGCCCTGCTGTGGCTGCGGTTCGGCGGGTTCCAGCCGCTGGGCGGGCCCGTGCACGTGTACGGGCCGGGGTCGGCGGGCGAGCTGCCGGAGGTGTGGCCGGCCGGGCGGGACGTGGACACCGTGAGCCCCTCGTCGCCGGCGCCCGGGACCGCCGAGCTGCTGCGGCGGCACATTCAGGGGACGGCGTACGACATCAACGTACGGATGCGGAGTGAGGGGTGGCCGGACATCCGGGAGTTGATCGTTCCCCATGACATTCGGTTCCGGATGCCCAAGGGGGCCGGGCCGGACCGGCTGATGGCGCCGCCGATGAAGCCGTTCGAGGTGATGCGGGATGAGAGGGTGCGGGTGACGGCCGTGCTGGTGGAGCATCCGCCGGTCTTTCCGTCCTTCGCTTTCCGGTTCGACACCGCCGACGGGTCCGTGGTGTTCAGCGGGGACACGGCCCCCTGTGGAAACGTCGAGCGGCTGGCGAGAGGGGCCGACCTCCTGGTGCACGAGGTCATGGATCTCGCCACGCTCAAGCTCGGCGGGCTCAAGCCCGCCCAGTTGCGGCACATGGAGATCAGTCACACCGATGCCGGTCGGCTGGGACCGCTGGCCGAGCGGGCCGGGGTGCGCACGCTGGTGCTCAGTCATCTCGTGCCCGGCGCGATCAATATCGTGCCCGACACCACCTGGCTCGCCAAGGTGCAGAAGGGCTACTCGGGGCGGGTCGTCGTGGGGCGGGATCTCGTGCGCCTGCCGGTGGGGCGGGCGGCGCGGCGCGGCTGAGGGCCGGTGCGGCCGATCTCGCCGCGCAGGCGCTGGGCGCGCAGGACCAGTTCCAGTTCGAAGCGGCGGTCGGGGTCGTCGATGCCGTCGCCCCATAACTCCCGTATCTGGCGTAACCGATAGCGGACGGTTTGAGGATGTACGCCGAGCCGAGCGGCCACTTCGGGCGCCCCGCCCCTCGTCTCCAGCCAGGCCAGCAGGGTCTCCGCGAGGCGCCGCCCGTGGGCGGGGCCGCAGTTGGCGAGCGGGGCGAGGCAGCGTACGGCGAGGTCGTCGATCAGCTCCTCGGGCTGGAGCAGCACCAGCGCCTCGGTGTGCTCGGTGCAGAACAGCACCTCTCCGGCGGGAAGCAGTCTCCGCTCCATCAGGCCTACGGCGGCCTCCGCCCAGCTGAGCGACTTGGCGGCCTCGGCGAGCGGTACGGGCGGGCCGATGGCGCCCGCCCAGCCGGTGAGCGCCCGGTGCAGCAGTTCGGGGCGGCCGGCGGCGTCCGGTTCGGGCACGACCATGCGGGGCCGCTCGTACTCCATGTCGAGCAGCACGCCCTCCGCGACGGCGGGCGCGACCGCCTCGCGGGCCGGGCGGAGCAGCACGCCGACGGCGACCTTCTCCGGCAGCGGCCAGCCGATCCGCGCGGCCCGTTCGACGAGGGCGTCGGCGGGGTCGTCGCGGTGCCGTTCGGCGAGCAGCACCTCCAGCAGCCGGCGCTGGTGGCGCAGCCGTTCCCCGGCCTGGCGGGCGGCGGCCTCGGCGTAGCCGCGCACGGACTGGTCGACGAGGCCGTCGAGGTACTCGTAGCCCGCGTCGACGAGTTCGTACATCGCGGGCGGCGGGATCTCCACGCGCTGGCCGATGTCGGCGAAACGGCGCCAGGCCAGGCGTACGCCCATCCGGTAGATGGCCTGGAGGGAGTCCAGGCTGCGGCCGTTCAGGCCCTCGCCGCGGCCGAAGTCCTCGAAGACGCCGGGCGGCACGGTGGGGCGGCCCGCCGAGTCATGGGCGTGTTCGAGGTGCTGGACGAAGGACTCGATGGCCCGGCGGATGCCGACCAGCGCCATGGGCTCGCCGTTCTCGTCGAGCACGACGGGCAGGTGCGGGTACTCGCGGCGGATCTCCCGCAGGATCTCCTCCGCGAGGGCGGGCGCCTCGGCCAGGGCGATCGCGGCGAACCGGCGCACCTGGAGCCGGGGGACGTCGTGCCAGGCCGAGCGGGGCGGGACGGTCGCCGCCGGGTGAGCGGTCACGGCCGGCTCCCCCGGCCCGCTTCCTCGTATGTGATCAGCGGGGCGTTGGGCTGGTCAGGGGTGGCTTCGAGCAGCGCGACGACGCCGAACGCGGCACCGACGGCGAGCGCGGCGGCGGCCACGACGGTGAGGGTGGCGGCGAGCAGTCTGGACATGCGGGGTCTGCCTCTCTGGTCCGAAGTCCGGAGATGCTCCGGAGGTCGTCCCACCCCGGGTGTCCCGCCCCTGCCTGTCGCTGCTCAGTGTCGACAAGGTGTTGACGCCGCGTCAAGGGAAGGTGCCGAACGAGGCTCACGAAATGACGTGACGTCAGCTATAACAACCGCCGAAATTGTCATCCCCGTGAGTAGCCGTGGCGATGCGCTGGGCCAAAACTGTCCACCCACCCCGGACACAGCCTGTCCACAGCCCCCACGCACGCTTCGCAGGAAACCCACCGCCTCCCGGCAAAGCCCTACCGCAACACCCCCCGCAACACTCCGCCGCGACGCCCCACCGGAACACCCCTTCCCCCACACCGCGTTCCGCACCCCGAGACGAGTTGGAGCACCCATGCCCCAGCACGTGCCCCCGCTGCGCGCAGCTCTCCCCAGGCCGCCGCAGCGCCACCCTTCGGCGCTCCCCCCACCCCCGCGCCGGATCGTCTTCCTCGCCCACCGTGACCTCGGCAATCCCGCCGCCGGGGGCTCCGAACTGCTCGTCGACCGGCTCGCCGAGGGGCTGACCCGGCTGGGCCACGAGGTCACGCTGCTGTGCGGCGGGCCCGCGTCCTACCGCGACTACCGCGTCGTCTCGGCGGGCGGCACCTACGACCACTATCTGCGCGCCCGGTCCGCCTTCGCCCGCCAGGTGGGAGAGACGGATCTGCTGGTGGAGGTCTGCAACGGCATGCCGTACCTCGCGCCCCTGTGGCATCGCGGGCCGACCCTGTGCCTGGTCAACCATGTCCACACCGACCTGTGGAAGATGCGGTTCGGCGGCCCCCTCGCGCCCGCCGCCCGGATCGGCCGAAGACTCGAACACTGGGCGCTGGCCGGGGCGCGGGCCCGCGGACTGCTGGTCGCCGTCTCCCCGTCGACGGCCCACGCGCTGCGCGCGCTCGGCGTCGAGCGGGAGCGTATCCGGGTCGTGCACAACGGGGTCGAGGACCCCGGGCCGCGCGCCGACCGGTCGCCGGAGCCGTTGTTCGTGGCGGTGGGCCGGCTCGTCGAGTACAAGCGGATCGATCTGCTGCTGCGGCTGTGGGAGCGGGTGCGGCCGGTCACCGGCGGGCGGCTCGTCGTCGTCGGGGACGGGCCCGAACGGGAGCGGCTGGAACGGCTCGCCGGTCCGGGCGTCGAGTTCACCGGCCATGTCTCCGACGCGGAGAAGCACCGGCTGCTGTGCGCGGCCTGGCTGTTGCTGCATCCGTCGGCCGTGGAGGGCTGGGGGCTCGTCGTCACGGAAGCGGCTGCTCGGGAGACGCCGGTTGTCGCCTTCGACGTGCCTGGGTTGAGGGATTCCGTCGTGGACGGGGAGACGGGTGTGCTCGCGCACGGGGAGTCGTCCTTTGCCGCGGCGTGGTGCACGTTGGCCCTGTCGGGCCGGCGCCGGGAGATCATGGGTAAGGCCGCGCGTGATCGTGCCGCGCGGTATCGGTGGGAGCGGACGGTTCAGCAGTTTCGGGCCGTTGCGGCTGAAGCGGTTCGGTGACGCCTATGCGCCGTGTGCGTAACGCCGTCGCGCGAGTGCCAGTCCGTCGTGGCTGGTCGCGCCCACGCGGCGGAGCCGCAAATGTCACAGCCCCGCGCCCCTTCTTTACGCATCCGTCCCTTGAGTTGTTCCGTGCCTTTCTGCGTGAGCAGGAGGATCCGGATGCCTGTTATTCGCTGCTCGCGCGCTATTCCGTCGATCAGGTCGAGGCCTACGACGGTCCCGTCGCCGGACGGACCGTCGTGGACGTCGGTGGCGGCAGTGGGTACTTCACCACCGAGTTCCGGCGGCGCGGTGCGCACGCGTATCTCTTCGAGCCGGACGTGCGGGAGCTGGGCGAGAAGCCGCCCGAGGGGGCGGTGGTGGCGGACGGGTATCTGCTGCCGCTGTCCGACGGGGTCGCCGATGTCACGTTCTCCTCCAATGTGCTGGAGCACGTGGCCGACCCGCAGACCTTTCTGAGCGAGCTGGCGCGGGTCACCCGGCCCGGCGGGCTGATCTACGTGGCGTTCACCAACTGGCTGTCCCCGTGGGGCGGTCACGAGTGGGCGCCCTGGCACTACCTGGGTGCCGAACGGGCGCGGGCGCGCTACCGGCGGCGTACCGGGCGGCCCGCCAAGCACACCCTCGGCGAGAACCTGTTCGCCGTGCACATCGGCCCCACCCTGCGGCAGGTGCGCGCCCGGGACGACGTCACGCTCGTCTCGGCCCGCTCCCGCTACTGGCCGTTCCTCACCGAGGCGATCGTGAAGGTCCCCGGCCTGCGTGAGGTGGCCACCTGGAACCTCCTCCTCATCCTCCGGCGGTGTCCCGAATGACGACCACGGTCCAGGCCCCTCCCCCGGCAGCCGTCCCCACCACCGCGACCACCGCGGGTCCGCCCCAGGGCCCCCGGTCGCGGCGCTGGCTGCTGGGGTTCTGGGCCGTGGTTCTGGTGCTGTTCCTGGCCGTGCGGCCCGGTCGGCAGACCTTCGACACCAAGCTCGGTGTGACCGTCGACCCGGGGCGGTTCCTCGCCGATCTCGGGCAGCTGTGGCACGACCGGGCCGGGTTCGGCGGCATCCAGGACCAGTACGTCGGCTATCTGTGGCCGATGCTGCCGTTCCACTGGCTGTGCCGGACCGTGGAGATCCCGGTGTGGATCGCCGAGCGGCTGTGGCTGTCGCTGGTGGTGACCGTCGCCTTCTGGGGCGCGCTGCGGCTCGCCGAGCGGCTGCGGGTCGGCAGCCCGGCGACCCGGCTGCTCGCGGCGGTGGCGTACGCGCTGTGGCCGGTGTTCACCACGGTCGTCGGCTCCACCTCGGCCGCCGCGCTGCCCGGCGCGTTCCTGCCGTGGGTGCTGCTGCCGCTGGCGGACGAGCGGTACAGCGCCCGGGTCGCCGCGCTGCGCTCGGCGCTGCTCGTACCGTTCATGGGCGGCGTGAACGCGGCGTCCACGCTGGCGTCGCTGCTGCCGGTGGGCCTCTATCTGCTGTCCCGGCCGCCGGGGCCCCGGCAGCGCAAGCTGATCGCCTGGTGGGCGCCGGGAGTGATCGTCGCCACGGCCTGGTGGTGGATCCCGCTGCTGCTGCTCGGTGTCTACGGCGAGAACTTCCTCCCTTACGTGGAGAGTTCGCAGACGACCACGGCCACCATGTCGGCTACGGAGGCACTGCGCGGCGCCGGGAACTGGGTGGCGTATCTGCACTTCGGCGAGGCGTGGCTGCCCGCCGGGTGGACGGTGGCCGCCTCGGCGGTGGTGATCCTCTGCTCGGCGCTCGCCGCCGGCCTCGGGCTGGCCGGGCTGGCGCGGCGGGACATGCCGGAGCGGCGCTGGCTGGTGCTGACGGTGCTGGTGTGCGCTCTGGTACTGCTCGCCGGGTACGCGGGCGGGTTCGGGGCGCCCTTCCATGCGACCGTGCAGGACTGGCTGAACGGCTGGCTGGCGCCCTTCCGGAACATCTACAAATTCCAGACGGGGCTCGCGCTGGCGCTGGTCCTCGGGCTCGCGCATCTCGTCGCGGTCGCCGCCGAGCCGCGCGGCGCGCGTCATGTGCGCGGGCGCCGGTACGCCCCGCTGATCGCGGCGGTGCTGGTGCTGCCGGGCCTGGTGTGGCCGTATCTCAACGGGTCGATCCTGAACCCCGGGTCCTTCCAGGAGATCCCGAAGTACTGGCGGGCGACCGCCGACTGGCTGGAGAAGTACTCCCCCGACTCGCGCGCCCTCGTCGTCCCGGCGACCGCGCACGGCGTGTACACCTGGGGCTCGACCATCGACCAGCCCCTCGACGTGCTCGCCGACTCCCGCTGGGCGCAGCGCGACTACGTCCCCTTCGGCACCCCCGGCAACCGGCGCGCCATGGACGCGGTCGAGCAGGCGCTGCGGACCGGAGGACAAGTCCCCGGCCTCGCCGACTACTTGAGCCGGGCGGGGATCCATTACGTCGTCGTCCGCAACGACCTCGATCCCGACCAGATCGGCTACACCCCGACCACCACCGTCAAACGCGCCCTGGAGCAGTCCGGCTACGAGCGGGTCACCGGACTCGGGCCCGTCATGACCGGCGGCCGGATCGCCGACGACACCCCGCTCCAGGTGGAGGGCCTGTATCCGAGGCAGCGGGCGGTGGAGATCTACCGGCCCGCCGACGCGGACGTGCCCCGCCCCGGGCAGGCGGCACTGCGGCCGGTCGCCGACACCGCCCAGGTCTCCGGCGGGCCCGAGGCCCTGCTGCCGCTCGCCGCCGAGCTGCGCGGCCGGGCGGCGGTCCTCACCGGCGACCACCACCCCGGGCTCGGCTCTCCGAAGCTCCAGGTGACCGGCGACGGGCTGCGCCGCGCGGACACCCGGTTCGGGCTGGTCAACGCCAACACCTCGTACCCGTACACCCGCGACGAGCGCAACGCGCCGGGCGCCCACCAGGACGCGGGCGAGCCGCCGCACCAGATCCTGCCGGTGACCGGCCTCGACCACCAGACGGTGGCCGAGCTGCGCGGCGCGCGGTCGGTGAGCGCGTCCTCGTACGGCAGCTGGTTCTTCCACCTGCCGCAGTTCGACCCGGTGAACGCCTTCGACGGCAACCCGGAGACCGTCTGGACGGAGGGCTCCGACGGCTCACCGGACGGGGAGTGGCTGAGGATCGCGTTCACGGGTGACAGCTATGCGATGCCGTCCTCGTTCAAGGTGACGCCGCTGCCGCAGGAGGGCGTGCGGTCGGCGCCGACCCGGGTGCGGGTGGAGACCGAGCGGGGGCAGGTGACCAGCCACCTCCGCCCGGACGGCGCGACGCAGACCGTGAAGGCGCCGAAGGGCGAGACGCGCTGGATGAAGCTGACCATCGTCGACTCGGTGGCGCGGCGCGCCGGGCTGCTCGGCGCGGGCTTCGCCGAGATCGACCTGCCCCGGGTGCAGGTCACGCGGATGCTGCGGCTGCCCACGGACGCGGCCCGCACCACCGCTGACACGGAGATCGTCTCCCTGCACCGGGTCGCCGACCCCGCCGGGATGTCCCCCACCGGCACCGAACCGGGGCTGCACCGCCGCTTCACCACGGGCACGGCGGGCACGTACGAGGTCTCGGCGAGCGCGGTGGCCGTGCCCGGCCCGGAACTGGACCGGCTGCTGTACGAGATCGCGCCCGACCAGCGGCAGCGCATCACCGCCACCGCCGACTCCACCGCCCGCCTCGGCACCGGACTCGCGGCCCGCAACCTCACCGACGGCGACCTGACCACGGCGTGGATCGCGGGCGACCGGCCGACCTTCCATCTGCGCTGGCCGGACAAACAGCCGGTGGACGAGCTGGTGCTGGCCGCGGCGGGCGGGCTGTCGTCCCGGCCGGCCGAGGTGCACCTCAGCTCCCCGGACGGCGCGGCGATCGCCTCGGTCGACGAGAACGGCTGGGTCCGCTTCCCGCCGATCACCACGGACCGCCTGGACATCACCATCACCAGGACCGCTCCCCTGACCCTCTACAACCCGGTCGTCGACGAGGACCTGCAACTCCCGGTCGGCCTCACGGAGGCGTACGTCCCGTCCCTGGACCGCTACCGCACCCCGCAGCCCGACCCCTCCCGCACCTTCACACTGCCGTGCGGCAAGGGACCGGTGCTGGCGGTGGACGGGGAGCTGTACCGGACGAGCGTGCGCGGCACCGTGCGGGACCTGACGGAACGGCGCCCGGTGGACGTCACCCTCTGCGGGACGGACGGCCTGGACCTGACCTCCGGTGCGCACCGGGTCGAGGCGGGCGACGCGGGCCCCCTGGTCGTCACCGACGTCACCCTCACCCGGGGAACCGCCCCGCGGCCGGTCACCGCCGACCGTGACCTGCGGGTCCGGGACTGGCTCGGCGACCGCCGCGAACTGACGGTCGGCTCCGGGGCGGCCACCTACCTCACGACGTACGAGAACCACAACGACGGCTGGCGCGCCACCCTGAACGGCGAGGAGCTGACCCCCGTCCGCCTCGACGGCTGGCAGCAGGGCTGGCGCGTCCCGGCCGGGGCCGGGGGCGTCATCCGGCTGTCGTACGAGCCGTCGACGACCTACGAGGCCGCGCTGATCGGCAGCGGCGTCGGACTGGCCGTGCTGGCGGGCCTGGCGCTGTGGCGCCGCCGCGCCGCGAACCCCGACCCACCGCAGCCGGTTCCGCCGGCGCCGGGGCTGTGGTTGGGCACGGTGGCGCTGACCGTGGTGGCCGTGGTGATCGCGGGGTGGCTCGCCCTGCTGGTCCCGGCGCTGGCGGTGCTGGCCTACCGACGGCACACGTTGCTGGTGCCGGTGGCGTTCCTCGCGCTCGCGGGGGCAGGGTTCGCCGCTGCGGCGGGGGCCGGGGAGCCGGTGGCGGACGGGGCGGGCGCGTTCGGCCGTACGGCCCAACTGCTGGCGCTGCTGGGCCTGTTCGCGGCGCTGGTGAGCGTGCGGGCGCGGGACGGCTCCGGGGAGCCGGGCACCACGGCGGTGCTGCCGCCGGTCCCGGGCGGCGGCCTGCCGCCCACCACTCCCGAGCCACCCACCGAACCGCTGCCCCGCCGACACCCCGACACCGGCCCCACCCTCACCGCGCGCGGCCCCGGCACCCCCGTCCCCGATCCGCCGACCCCTCGGCCCCCTTCCGCAAGCCCGACGCACTCGACGACACGCCGGGAGGCGACCGCACATGACCGCAGTCGAGCGGCCGGCGCGCCCCGGCCCGCACCACCACCGCCACCGCCCGGCGGGGCGTGTGCCGTTCCCGGTCGTGGACGAGATCGCCCGGCACTGTCTCCAGGACGAGGAGCCGGAGACGGTGCACATCGAGGTGCATCTGCCGGGTCCGGTCGATCCGGCCCGGCTGCGGGCGGCCTTCGGGGAGGCGCTGCGCCGGCATCCGCGGATCCTGATGCGGGAGGCTCCGGGGCGCTGGTACCGGCGGCGGTACGAGTGGGAGCTGGCGGCGGAGCCGGACGGGGAGGTGGTGACGTTCCCGGCGCCGGGGCCGGACGCGGTGCGGGACGCGCGGAGACGGGCGCTGACGCAGGCGCCGCCGCTGACGCTGGCGCCGCCGGTGCGGCTGGAGGCGGTGCCGGAGGCGGGCGGCACGGTGCTGCTGCTCACCCTCAACCACACGGCTCTGGACGGCCCGGCCTGCCTCCGGGTCGTCGCGACGGCCGCGGAGCTGTACGGCGGCCGGGACAACTCGCCCGCCACCCCGGCGCCGGTACGGGCCGTCGAGCCGCCGCAGGCCCCCGCCGACACGCCCTCCAACTGGGCCCGGCCCGCCCGGGTCGCCCCCGGCACCCCGGACGCGTCCCCCGGCAACGGCATGCTCGTCGCCGAACTGGCCCTCCCGCACCGCCCCAAGGGCGCCCCGTACACGGTGAACGACCAGCTCATGGTCGCCACCGCGCTGACGATCGCCCACTGGAACCGTGAACACGGTGCCCGTCCCCGCCCGCTGCGCATCACCATGCCCGTCGACGACCGCCCCCGCGACCTCACCATGCCCATCGGCAACGGGACGAGACTGGTGGAAGTACCGTTCGCGGATGAGGAGTTGGCGGGCGGGGCCGACACCGACATGGCGGCTCTGCTGCGTCGCACCGCCACCCGCACCCGCGCCCTGAAGTCCCTTCCCCGCCCCCAACTCGGTCATGGCGCCGCCCTGTTGACGGCACCCGTGGCGCCCGTCGCCTGGCGGGCCGCCGCCACCCGGGCGCTGCGCCGGGCGGCGTCCCCGTGGACGTCGACGACCCTGCTCAGCAACATCGGCCGGATCCCGTACCCGCTGGACTTCGGCGCGGAGGCGGGCCGCGCGCACGCGGTGTGGTTCTCGGCGCCCGCCCGGATGCCGCGCGGCCTGACGGTCACCACCGCCTCCACGGCCGGCCGGCTGCACCTGGCCCTGCGCTGGTCCCGCGCCCTGCTCGGCGAGGGCGACGGCGCGCGCCTGCGGGACCTGTTCGCACACCACCTGCACGCGACGGAGGTCCCGGCCCCATGACGACCGCGCCCGAGAAGCCCGCCGGCCTGCGCGACTTCTACGAGAACCCCGCCGTCCCGGTCGCCTCCGGCACCCCCCGCTCGCTCCGCCAGGCCCGCATGCTGGCCGCCGCCCTCGGCCCGGCGGGCCCCGGGGGCGGGAGCACGATCCTCGACATCGGCTGCGGCGACGGCACGGCGGCCGCGACCGCCGCACCCCTCCTCCCCGGCCACCGCATCGTCGGCGTCGACTGGTCCCAGGACGCCCTCGCCCGCGCCCGGACCCGGCTGCCGTACACGATCCGCGGCGAACTCACGGACGGCGGCCTTCCGTTCCGCTCGGCGGCGGTGGACGCCGTGCTGTTCAGCGAGGTGGTGGAACATCTGGTGGACCCGGACGCCGCGCTCGACGAGATCCGCCGGGTGCTGCGCCCCGGCGGCCACCTCATGCTGTCCACCCCGAACCTGGCCGCCTGGTACAACCGGGGTCTGCTGGCCGTCGGCGTGCAGCCGGTGTTCTCCGAGGTCAGCCTGCGCGCGATCCACGGCCGCCCGGGCCGGGAGGTCGTCGGCCACCTGCGCCTCTACACGGCCCGCGCGCTCCGGCAGTTCGTCGCGGCGGCGGGCTTCGAGGTCGTACGCCTGGCAGGGGCCCCCTTCCACGGCGTACCGCGCCCGCTGCGCGCGCTCGACCGGCTGGCCTGCGCGAGACCGCCCCTCGCCTCGATCCTCCTCCTCCACGCGCGAAGGACGTAGGCCGTGTGGTGGGGAGTGGCCGCCGCGCTGCTGGCGAACGTCCTCTACAGCGGCGGCTTCGTGCTGGAGAAGCGGGCGCTGGCCGGGTTGCCGGAGGTGACGGTGCGCGAGCCGGCGCGGCTGCTGCGGCTGGTGCTCGGCAGCCCGCTGTGGATCGCCGGTTCGCTCGCCCTGGCGTCCGGCTTCGCCGCCCAGCTGGTGGTCTACCGCACGCTCCCGATCGCTGCGGCGCAGGGCCTGTTCGTGTCCGGACTGGTCCTGCTGGTGCTGCTGTCGGCGCGGCTGCTGGGCGAGGAGACCAGCGGTCGGGAGCGGTACGCGCTGACGGCGATCCTCGCCGCGCTCCTGATGGTCGTCCTGTCGCTGGACGAGAAAACGGACACGGTCAGCCAGGCGGCCCCCTACCCCCTGCTGCTCCTGCTGTGCGTACCGTCCCTGGCGGCCGGCGTCTGGCTCTACCGCGCCGCCGAGCGCCGCGCCCTGCGCCGCCACCGCCTGCCGACGACGGGCGTGGAGTACGGCGTGGCGGTGGGCTTGTTGTACGGCGTGAGCTCGCTGGCGATCAAGGGAGTCTCCGGCTACTGGGCGTCGAGCGACCTCCTGGGCACGCTCACCGCGGTCCTGCGCTCCCCGTATCCCTATCTCTTGCTGTTCACCGGCGCGTTCGGCCTGGTGATGTCCCAGGCCGCGCTGCAACGCTGCCGGGCCTCGCTGATCGTGCCGGTGTGCACGACGGTGACCTGCCTCTACACGGCCGTACTGGGCACGCTGTCGTTCGGCGAGGCCCTCCCCGACGACCCGCTGCGGCTGGCGCTGCGCCTGTCGGGTACGGCGCTGGCGGTCGCCGTCCTGCTGACGATGCCGAAACACGACACGGCCCCGCAATCGACCTCGGCGCGCAAGGAGTTGACCCCATGACCCCCGACGACCCCCTGATGCGGATCCTCGCCTGCCCCCTGGACAAGGGCCCGCTGCACCTGCTGCCCCAGGAGGAGCCGCCGGCTCTGTACAACCCGCGACTGCGCCGCCGCTACCCGATCGTCGACGGAATACCGCAGCTGCTGCCGGCGTCCGGCGAGCAGGTGTCGGAGGAGGAGCACGAGGAGCTGCTGAAGCGGATGACCGACGGACCCGGCAGCGCCCAGGTGTCCCCATGACGACGCTCGCGGCCCGCCTGGCCCCCCACCTCCCCGCCCGCCTGATCGCGGCGACGGCCCGCGCGGTCTATCCCCGCTTCGAACCGGAGCTGGCGAGACTCGCGGACCTGTGCCCGCCCGGTTGCGGCACGGCGGTCGACGTGGGCGGCTGGTACGGCCCCTGGACGCGCCGCCTCAGCCGCCGCGCCAGACGGGTGGTGACCGTGGAGCCGGTCCCGCACCTGGCGGACCTCCTGACGGCGACGGCCCCCGCCAACGTCCGGGTCATCCGGGCCGCCGCCGCGGATCGCCCCGGCACCGCCCGCCTGTGGCTGCCGCCGGACGACACCGGCACCCGGGGCGTCTCGTCCCTGATCCGCCGGGACATCCACGCGCACGCCGTGGAGGTGGACTGCGTGGCCCTGGACGACCTGGCCCTGAGGGACGTCGGCTTCATCAAAATCGACGTGGACGGCAGCGAGCTGTCGGTCCTCCGCGGCGCGACAGCCCTCCTGTCCCGCGACCGCCCGGCCCTCTTCGTGGAACTGGAATCCCGCATCCAGCCGATCAACCCGGTGGTCACATACCTGTCCCTGCTGGGCTACGCCGGCTGGGTCCTCCCCACGACCACCTGGGTCCCCCTCTCCACGTTCCCCCTGGAAACCCACCAGGCGGCCACCTCCCACGTAGCCGCCCACGGCCTCCTCCGCCGAGTCCTCCCCGTGGGCAACCGCCCCCGGTACATCAACTCGGTCCTGTTCCTGCCGGACGGCCGGACACCGGGAGCCCCCGGGAGCCCTGCCCGGCTCCGCCGGTCCCGGCGCTAGACGGCAGGAGACGACAGGCGCTCCGGGCCCCACCGATGTCCGCGTGGTGGGAACCGCCCAGCTGAGAGCGGGCGCGGTCGCCGCCATCGTGAGGGCGTCGCGGCGGGACTTCCGGCCGGAGACTCCGGACCGGATTCCGGCGGCACGCCGGGGTGACGGGCGGGGCGTACCCCGGTGCCTTCTCTCTCGATCCGGACACCGACAGGGTCTGCTTCGACACGACCAATCCCGGCGTCGCCACCGGCTCCGGGGCGTGATCGGGCTGCCCGACTGTGACCGGCGCAATCCCGTCAGCTCAGGCGGAGCGCCGCGCCAGGTCCTCCAGGACTGCCACCGCGCGGTCAGCGTGCTCGTACGGCACGAACAGGTGGTCGTGGTGGAACCCGGCGACAACGTTGCAGCTCAGGCCGGCGTCGGCGAGTTCCCGCGCGACCACGGCGGTCAGCCCGACCGCCTCGAGCGCGGAGTGGATGCGCAACGTGATCCAGCCGGCCAGATAGTCGTACGCCATCCCCGCCGCGTCCGCCTCTTCTCTCCGTACGACCAGGGTCAGACCCTCCTCCTCGGCCACCGTGACCACCGGAGTGACGCCGGAGGGCACACCGCCCTCGACCGTGGTGAACACATAGCGGCCCGCATTCAGCTCCGGACGCATGCCGCTCAGCAGTTTCCGCAGATCAGTCTCGCCAGTCATGATCACCACACTACGCGCCATGCGTCACGACCAGCGGGAGCCGTTCGCATGGCTCTGCGACACTCGCCCCATGAGCGGTCCCCCACGCCCCTTCACCCCCCTCGACTTCCAGCTGGTCCTCCTGCGCCGCATGGCCGACCACAACCCCGACCTGGTGGCCGACGCCCGCCGTACGCTCGGCGTCTCCCTGACCGACATGCGGGAGGCCAACAAGCGCTGGCAGGCGATGCTCCGCTCCCCACGCGCCCGCTCGGCCGCCGGCCGGTACCGCTCCGTCCTCGGCACACCCGAGTCCCAGATCCCCCGCCGCATCGGCGACCTGGAGTGCGAGGCCTGGCAGTGGCCGGTGCCGCTGTGGCCGGATCTGCGGTTCGAGGTGCTGGTCGGGGAGGGCCGGGCCGTATGGAACGAGTGGCTGGTACGGGCGCCGGGGGCGGCGGGGCCCGAGCTGCGCGCGATCGACGATCTCACTCCCTGGTGCTGCACCGTGGACGAGGCCGCCCGGGCTTTCTCCCCCGCCCGGCCCCTCCAAGGCACGGCGCCGACGCGCTGGGGGCTCGCGCTCACCGGGCCGGACGGGCGGGAAGTGGTGGCTGAGTTCACCTGGGGGCTGTTCCAGCGGCTGCTGCCGGGCTAGGCCGTGCCGCGGCCTGCAAGGGCTCTCGCGGAGGATGCGGCACGTCAGTCCTTGCCAGGCCCGGACAGTGCTCGGGTGATCATGCGGGTGGCGAAGTCGCGGTCGTCGGTGATGCGGTTGATGTGTTCCGCGAGGAGCAGAGCGGTGGCTTCGAGGGACGTCATCTCGTCCTGGGTCCAGTCTCCGTACTGCCGGCGCCACAGGCTGGGGCTCAGGCCGGTACCGGCGGCGACGATCAGGCCGACCATCGTGGGGATGACCTCGGGACGGACACTCTTGGGCATGATGCGCATCGTGGCGACGAGGTTGGGCACCACGTACTCGATGACGTCCTTGTCGTGGTCCTCGTAGGCCATCCGCAGCCACTGCATGAACATGTAGATGAGGGTGCAGGTGCCGTCCAGCAGGTCATCCACTCCCCTGGGGCCCAGGGACGCGGCGAACTGGTCGACCAGCGCCTGTTGTTCGGGGTCGGGCCCGGTCCTGCCGTCGTAGATGGCCTTGAGCCGAGAGTCGATCATCATGAGCGCCGCGCCCACATCGCCGGCGGGAGCGTGCTGGGGGTCACAGGGCGACGACGACACAGGGTTTCCTCCTCGTCCGACCGCGGTGGGTGACGTGGCGCATCCGTACAGTAATCCGCCGATGCGGCAGGGGTCCGGTGAATCCGGCAACGCCCTCGCACGGTGCCGTGCCGGGAGGCGGGGAACTCCGGGAACCTCCCGGCTCCTTCGCGCGTTGCGAGGGACGACCTGATCGTCTGATGTGTGACCCGGCGGCGGTGCCGTCAACGGGGGAAGTGAGCAACTCATGGCCATGGTCGGCCTGTTCTGGATCGCCGAGGGCGATGTGTACGTGGGCGCGAAGCCGTCCGGTCTGGCTCCCGGGGTACGCCTGACCCCTGAGGGCGTGGTGGCGCTCGGCGACGGGCAGTCCGGCCTTCACCTCTGGGAGGACGTGCGTGCCCTGACGGTGGCGGACGTCCCCGTGAAGTCCCTCAGGCGGCAGGTCGGCGTGGTGAAGGACCTGGCCGTGGACGCGGTGGTGAACCTGGCTCTGCCCATCGGTCCGGTCACGACGGACGAGGCCCCGCCGATGATGACGGTGCGCGTGGCGTCGTCCGACGGTGAACACGAGTTGACGGCTTACGTGGCCGCTGCCGTCGGCTACTCCCCGACAGAGGTGGATCTCTCCCGCGCCCTCCTGTCCCGCCTCACGGAGGGCGCCGCGACGATGGCCACGACGCTGACGGCGATGTCGGAGTGGGGCCGTGCGCGGGAGGACGGGACACCTCGGGGCGCGGAGCGGGAGAGGCTGTTGCGGGAGTGGCTGGGCTAGGAGAGACAACCGCCGACCGCCTCCTGGTGGCCGGCGGCCCGGCTGCCCGGCTAGCGCGTGCCGCCGCCGTTCCCGCCCATGATCAGGCGTTGTACTTCGGCGCGCAGTTCGGCCGCCTCCCGCCGCCGGCCCAGCGCGTCCAGCCCGATCGACAGGGTGTTGGTGGCGCGGGCCAGGGCCAGTCGGTGCTCGGCCGGGTGGTCGTCCATCAGCGCGCGGTACAGGGACACCGCCTCGCGGACTGTGTCGACGGCCTGCGCCACGTCCCCCGACTCCGTCCGGAAGTGCGCCAGTCCCTCCAGCGCGGCGGCCAGTCCGGCGCGGTGGCGGCCCGGCTGTTCCGCTTCCAGGCGGCGGTAGAGGTCGACCGCGGTGGTGATGCGGGTGAGGGCGGCCTCCGTCCGCCGTGCCGAGCCCAGCCAGACCGACAGGTTGCGCAGGCTGAGGGCGAGCGCCGGGCGCCAGTCCCGGGCCGGGTCCGTCGCCGCCAGGTCGGTGTAGAGGTCCACGGCTTCCTGTCCGACCGCCAGTGCCTGCCGGATACGTCCCTCGTCGGCCTCGCTGATGGCCAGGCAGGTGAGGGTGTCGGCGAGGTCGGCGCGGTGCGGTTCGGGGTCCTGGGCCGCGAGGTCCCGGCGGAGCTGCGCGCATTCTCTGATCGTCGCGTACGCGGCGGCGGGTCGCTCGGCGTCGCGCTGCCAGTTCCACAGCTGGCGCAGTGCTTGGGCGAGGCGCTCACGGGAGAGCGGCGCGTCCTCGGCGACCAGCTGCCGCCGGAGCTGAACGGCCTCGGTGACCGCGCTCAGCCCCGCCTGGTCGAGCCCCAGCGCTCCCTGCACCCGGGCCAGTACGGACAGGCCGTCGGCCAGTCCCGCCGGGAAGGGCAGCGCACGGTATTCGCGTACGGCCTCGTCGGCCGCGTTGAACGCGTCCACGTGCTGCCCGGCCGCCAGCAGCACCCTCGCGAGCCGTTGCAGGCTCTCCGCGACCAGCAGCCGGTTCGACGGCTCCGCCTCGGCCGCGCGGCGCCAGACCCGTACGGCTTCCTGGCCGGTGCCGACGGCGTCGGCCGTGCGGTGCGCCTCGAGCAGCCAGGTGGTCAGGCCGTCCAGGGCGATGCCCAGGGCGGGGAGGGCGGCGGACGGCCGCAGGTCGACGAGCGGACCCAGCAGGGCGACGGCGGCCTGGCCCGTGCTGACGGCTTCCGTCCGGCGCCCGGCGCGGGCGTACCGGGTCGCGAGGTCGTGCAGGGCACGGCCGGCCTGGATGCCCTGTTCCGTGCCGAGCAGCAGCATGTTGGTGACGGCGCGGTCGCGGGTCTCGGCGAGGGTGTCGGGGTCGGCGATGATCTGGCGGAGGAAGGTGCCGGCCTGGTTCGTGTACGCCTCGCCGAAGCCGGCGGGGTCGACGTCGTCCGGGAAGGCGCGGAGGGCGTAGCGGGGGTTGGGGAGGAGGTCGGCAGCGGTGCCGACCCTGACCCACCTGGCCTCCGGGTCAGACTCGGCCAAGGCATCCAGTAGATCGTCTCCACGCACGAACTTGCGCTCCGGCGACCAGCTCTGGCGGACTGTGGGCTCCTGCGGCCCGTGGTGCAGCACGCGGGCCAGCAGCGCGCCGATTCCGTCGGCAGGCCGGGCGTCGCGGGTGGAGCCGGAGCGGACCAGGCCGTACCACTCCGTCCCCTGCAGCACGTGCAGCTCTTCTGTCTCGGCGAACGTTCCGACATCCGACGGGTTCGCGGCGTCGACCACGATCAGAACCTGCGACGCACCCGACGCGGCGCAGGCTCGAATCAGCTCCGACCTACGGAAGAGAGTGTCCGCATTCCGCGGATCGCTGTCCCGCGCGAAGAGCAGGACCGTCCCCTCGTCGGCGTCGGGCACCGCATGGCCCGCGAAGTACACCACCAACGGCGCGCCCGGCGCCACCAACCGCCGCAACTGCCGCCGGAGTTCGAAGAACGTCGGATCGCGGACGTATTCCGTGACGTACTGCCCCTCCAGCTCGGCCCCGATCGCCCGCCCCACCTCGTGCGCACCCGGTGTCACCTCCAGTCCGGGGTCGTCGTACCGCTCCACCGTGATCGCGAGGAACCGCCCCCGCAGCCCCCGGCCGCCCGACCCCTCCCCCACCGTGCTCTCCGGCACCACGAACACCTCGCCGCGGGCGTTGCGCACCTGCGCCGCGCCCGCTCGCACCGGCACCCGCACCTGCCAGTTCACCGGCACGGACAGCTCCCGGTCGGCGCCCCGGGGACCGGCGCCGAGGACGGTGAGGGTGCGGGGGGCGGTGTCGGGGACCGTCAGGGCGTAGGTGTCCGGGGGGATCTCGGTGCGTACGGCGGGGTCGACCGGGGCGCCGTCGATCTCCAGGTGGTCGCCGTCCCGGCGCACGGTGATGTGGACGTCGTCGAGGAGGGCCGCGAGGTCGCCGAGGAGCCGGTTGGGGACGGGGGCGCGCGGCGTGGCCAGCGGGAAGCTGCCGGGGGCGAAGTACGGGCGGGCCGCCTGGGCCAGCTGCCAGCCCGCGGCGGACTGCTGGACGGAGCGGGGCAGCCGGTCCCACGCGGCGGCGAACCAGCGGCGCAGGCCTTCCCGGCGTTCGACGGTGACCGCCTTGAGGGCGGGGGCCAGGGCGTCGTCGAGTTCGGCGCGGCGGCCGGCGACGGCGAGCCAGGTGACGCGTTCCTCCAGCAGCAGCGCGGGGGACAGCGCGGCGTGCGCGCGTTCCACGACGTCCCAGAGGGTGTGCACCGGGGCGCCGGGCGGCTGCTCGCGCAGCCAGCGGCTCAGCTCGTCCTGGAGCGCCCGGCGTTCCCCGGTGTCGAGGACGATGCCGCGCGGCCCGTGGGAGCGGACGAGGTCGCTGAACCACAGGGCGGCCTCGGTCTCCACGCCGAACCTCGGGAACAGCGCGAGCCGCACCGACCGGACGAGTTCCGGTTCGATACGGACGGCGACGCTGAGCGCGGTCGCGAGTGCGCGGACGCGCTGTGCCGTCGGCCCCTGCTCCGGGCCGCCCATCAGGGCCGTCTCCCGGCGAGCGCGGCCACCGTGCTCACCGTCGTCGTACGGTCCCAGGTGAGCGCGGAGAGCAGTCCGGTGAGGTCCGGGGGCACCCAGGCGGCCGGGTAGGGAACGAGCGCGAGGGCGGTGCAGCCGGCCCGGGCGATCTCCTCGAGGACGGCATGCCATTCGGCGGCCGAGGCCCGGCGGGGACGGAAGACGGGCCCGCCGGCACCGAGGTCGGAGACGATCAGCACGCGGGTGCCCGCGCCGGGCGTGCGGTACGGCTGCCAGGTGCGCCGGCCGCCCGGTCCGGCGCCCCGGGTGGGGACGTCCGCGAAGTAGCGGACCTGGGTCAGCTCGGGCCCGACCAGGCCGGTGATCTGCCGCACCAGCTCCCGCTGGTCGCGCAGGTACGGCTGCATGCCGTCGCCGAGGTCGACGAGGAGCTGGACGCCGAACCGCAGGGTGGGGCGCGGGGTCCGGGGCAGCCGGGTCAGCGGGGTGGCGTGGGCGAACGCGTCGACGAGGGTGTCGATGTCGGGTTCGCCGTCGGGGACGGTGGTGGTCAGCGCGGTGGTGAGCAGCGCGGCGGAGGACCGCCGGGCGAGCAGCGGCTCCAGCGGCGGGCGGGCTTCGAGATGGCCGTCGGTGACCGGGTCGAGGGAGGGTACGGAGGCCCAGTCGGTGGCGGCGGGCGGCGGGTCGGTGCGGACGGGCCGGAGGAGGGGGAGATCGCCGATCCGGGCCGGAGCGGGGCCCGTGCCGGTCCCTGTGCCACTCGCGGTGCCCGTGCCGGTCCCCGTCCCCGTACCCGCCCCCGCCCCCGGTCCGGGCTCCCCCGCGGACGACGGCTGCTCGGCGGGGGCTTCGGCGGGCGGTCCGGCCGGTGCGGGCTCGGGGGCGGCGGGCGGCACGACGGGCGGCCGGCCGGAGGCGAGGCCGGGGCCGGCCGCGCGGGACGGCGTGGCGGCGAGGCCGAGCAGCCGGGCCACCCGGTCGCGGCGGGCCGGGCTGTCGCCGACCGCCTCCAGCGCCCGCACCAGATCCCCGAGCCACACCTCGGGCACGCCCCCGCTCACCACACCACCCTCCGTTCCAGCGCGGCGCGGACACCACCACCGGCGTCCCCGAGCCACACCCCCGGCCCGCCCGCGCTCAGCCACGCACCGGACCGATCCGCGCTAAGCCGTCCCCCTGGCCGATCCCCACTCAGCCACCCCCCGAACCGACCCCCGCTCACGACACGGTGTCCCGTTTCAGCAGCGCCATCCGGCTCAGCGCGTCCCAGCGTTCGCCGCCGACGCGGATGCCGAGGCGGCGGCAGGCGTGGAAGGCGTCCAGGAACTCGGCGGTGCTGGGCATGCGGTGGGCGGCGCGGGCCGCGTCGGCGCGCAGTTCGTCCAGCAGGACGGCCAGTTCGTAGGCGAGTTCCTGGTCCTCCGCGCCGAACTGGCCGTCGTAGGCCTCGACATGGGCGCGGGCGACGCGGACCAGCTCGTGCCGGTCGGGGTGTTCCAGGACCACGACCAGGCAGCGGCGCAGGAACGCCTCCGGCAGTTCGCGCTGTTCGTTGGTGGTGATGACGACCAGGACCTCGGTGCCGGGCTCCGCCTGGATCTGCTCCCCGGTGTGGGTAACGGTGAAGCGCCGGGAGCCGAGCGGCACGAGCAGTCCGTTGGGCAGGTCGGGGTCGGCCTTGTCGATCTCGTCGATGAGCACCACGGAGCGCTCGGCCCACCGCCCGGACTCGTCGGCCGCGTCCTCCCAGAGAGGCTCCTGCTGCCGGCGGCGGGCGTGCTCGCGGGCCGAGCGCGGGGCGTAGGCCTTCCACAGGACGCCGGGTTCGACGTAGTCGTCGATGTAGCGCAGCTGCTGGGCCTGGGCGTCGGCGAGGCGGCGCACCTGGTCGAAGGACCACAGCAGGTCCTGCGCCTGGGTGCGAGAGGTCACCACGTGTTCGTGGTAGGCGCAGTTCCACGTCCGGGCCATGTGCGCGGCGAACGACGACTTGCCGGAGCCGGGGTCGCCGCGCAGCAGCAGCGGACGTCCGGTGGCGAGGGCGACGTCCACGGCGAGGCCGAGGTCGCCGCGGACGATGTACGCCCGGCCGTCGGGGCGGTCGGGGGCGTCGCCGGCGTCGAGCGGGCGTTCGGCATGGGGGTCGCCGGTCATGTGGTCAGGTCCTTTCCTCGGGACTCCAGCCGTTCGACGAGATGGGCCAGCGCCACCGCGGTGCGCCGCATCTCCTTCTCGTCGGCGGGGTTGAGCACCACATGCAGGGCGCGGGTGTTGTTCTGCCGCCCCAGCTCGGCCGGGTCCGTCTCGCCGGCCAGGACGACGACGTTGAGCCAGGGCAGCCGGCGGACGAGCTCGCCCACCAGCGTGCCGACGTCGCGCAGGGCGACGCCGCAGGGATCGATGACGAGGAAGACCACCTCTCCGTCGGACGGCCCGCTGTCCTTGTCCAGCGGTTCGTCGTCGGGCAGGTGGATCATGTAGCGCACGGCGTCCAGGCAGTCCCGCAGGAACTCCCGCTGCTGTCCCTCGCCCGCCACCAGGGTGACCGTCTTGAACCAGTAGTCCAGGGAGAAGCAGGTGGCCCGCGAGAGGTGCTGTTCGGCCGTGCCGGAACGGCTGCTGTTGAGGGTGGCGACGACCTGCTCGCCGTTCGGCAGCAGTTCGCGGACGGCTTCCGGATCGATCCAGGTGGGCAGCACCAGGCTGCTGAGCCCGCGCAGCCGGTCCGGGCCGAGAAAGGTGCACACCTGCTTCAGCGCACGCCGGGTCCGCTGGGTGGGTACGTGGCCGACGAACTGGTGGGCGAGATAGCGGCGGCCCTCCCACGGGGTGGGGAAGGACCAGTCGTCGTCCGCGCCGAGTTCCCGGGCGGCGTTGCGCAGCGGTCGCTCGTCCTTCACCGCGTCCAGACAGTGAATGATCTCGAGGAGCCAGTGGCGCATGGCGGAGGTGTCGTCGGGCAGCGGGGCCGTCGTCGCCAGGTCCGCGACACGGGAGGCGATCCGTTCCACGACCCCTTCGCGGTCCGCGCACCCCAGTTCGTCCTGGATGACGATGGACTGCAGATCCGCCAGGTACGGGATCTCCGACTCCCGTACGTCCTTCGACCGTACGCCCGCCAGCAGCACCGGCACGATCGTCAGCCGGGCGCCCAGCTCCTGCCGCCACAGCAGCAGATTGGTCTCACGCTTCAGCCAGGCCGACCGCAGCCCGCGCCGGGTCACCAGGATGAACGCCGCGTCGCACTCCGCCATCCAGTGGAAGAGCACCGACCGCCAGCGCTCACCGCCGTGCAGATCGTCCTCGTCCACCCGGACCACCCACTGGCGGTCCCGCAGCCGCTGTTTGAGCAGCGCCCGCACGGCCTCGGCGTTCTCCCGGTCCTCCTCGTCGCCCGCCCTGCTGTGACTGATGAAGACCGTCGCCATCGACCGCTGACCGTCCTGCCGCCCCTGCCCCTGTGGAAGCCAGAGCGTCCCAGGCGATCCGGGCGGAGGTCAACTCCCCCTGTTCTCCGGCGAGTTCCGCCAGGCCAGGACGGCCTCGGCGACCCGCGGCACCGACTCCGGGTGCAGCCCGAGGAACAGATTCGGCTCGACCAGCTCCAGCTCCATCACCACGGGCCGCCCGTCCTCCCCGTCGACGAGGTCGACGCGCGCGTAGAGCAGCCGGGACGGGTCCGGCACGGCGGCCAGCGCGCGCTCGGCGACGGCGAGTTCCGCGTCGGTCGGCTTCCAGACCTCCAGCCCCGGGTGGGCCACCTTCCGCGCGTCGTACGGCGTCCCGGGCGCGAGCACGGCCCCCTTCCGGCTGGCGTGCAGCAGCCGCCCGCCGAAGAACTGCAGCGCCCGCTCCCCGCTGACGTCGACGGCCCGCACATACGGCTGCACCATCGCCGTGAACCCTTCCGCGTGCATCCGCCCCAGCTGCCGTACGGCCGCCTCCCGCTCGCCGGGCGCGTACCGCGCGGCGAACCGCCCACCGGCGCCCGAGGTCGGCTTCACCACGTACTCCCGCCCCTCGGGCAGCTCGACCGGATCACCGGGCGCGAGATACCGGGTGGGCACGGTGGGCACCCCGGCCGCCGCCAGCTCCCCGAGATACCGCTTGTCGGCGTTCCACCGCACCACCTCCGCCGGATTCGCCAGCCGCGTCACCGCCTGGCACTTCTCCGCCCACTCCAGGAACTCCCCGGCCCGCCAGCTGTAGTCCCAGGTCGACCGGATGAGCACGAGATCGAACCCCGCCCACTCGACCTCCGGATCGTCCCAGACCACCACCCGCACCTCGGCCCCCGCGTCCCGCAAGGCCGCCTCCAGCACGGGCAGATCACGGTCGACGGATATCTCGGGCCCGGGCCGGCATGTGGCGAGGGCGATACGGGGCGACACGGCGGGCTTCCTCCTCGTACGGCATCCGGCTGGACGAACAGCCGATCGACCCGCAGGCTAACAACCCTCCGGTGACAGGGCCGCGGCAGTGGGGGAGCCTCAAGTCAGGAGCAGGGTGGCCGCGGCGGAGTTCCGGTTGGCGTCAACAGGCCGAGCGAGACCCTCGGCGGCGGCAGCCCGGATGACGTCGGCTGTGCGGTGGCGGACGCGGGCGAGGTGGTCGCCTGATAGGAACGGGGATGTCGACCCCGACAGCCTGTCCCGACGGTTAAGGAGTACGCCGCGTGTCCTCCCCCTTCCCCGCGCTCGCCGACGGTGCGGCCGGTGCACGTCCTGCTCTTCGATTCGGTGACCGTTCGCTGACCTACGCGCAGCTCGCCTCCGCCGCCGGTGCCGTGGCCGAGCGGGTGCGGGGCGGTGGGCGGGTCGCCGTGTGGGCGACGCCGGTGCTGGAGACGGCCGTCGGGGTGGTGGGCGCGCTGCTCGCCGGGGTGCCCGTGGTGCCGCTGAATCCGAAGTCCGGGGAGAAGGAGCTGGGGCACATCCTGGGCGACAGCGCGCCCGCCGCCGTGCTGGCGGCGCCCGGTGAGCAGCTCCCCGCCCCGCTCGCCGGGCTTGAGCGGATCGACGTCGACGTCACCGCCACCGGAGCCGCCCCTGAGGAGACCGCCGGCGACGGTGAACCCGCCCTGATCGTCTACACCTCCGGTACGACCGGGCCGCCCAAGGGCGCCGTCATCCCGCGTCGCGCCGTCGCCGCCACCCTGGACGCGCTGGCGGACGCCTGGCAGTGGACCGGCGACGACGTGCTGGTGCACGGGCTGCCGCTGTTCCATGTGCACGGGCTGGTGCTGGGGATTCTCGGGCCGCTGCGGCGGGGCGGGGCCGTGCGGCATCTCGGGCGGTTCAGCCCTGAGGGCGTGGCGCGGGAGCTGAACGCCGGCGCGACCATGCTCTTCGGAGTCCCGACCATGTATCACCGGATCGCCGAGGCGCTGACCGATGATCCCGAGCTGGTCAAGGCGCTCGCGGGCGCCCGGCTGCTGGTCTCCGGGTCGGCCGCGCTGCCCGTGCACGACCACGAGCGGATCGCGGCGGCGACCGGGCGCCGGGTGATCGAGCGGTACGGCATGACGGAGACGCTGATGAACACGAGCGTGCGCGCCGACGGCGAGGCCCGCGCCGGGACCGTGGGCGTTCCGCTGCCCGGCGTCGAGCTGCGGCTCGTGGAGGAGGACGGCACCGCCATCACGGCGTACGACGGGGAGACCGTCGGGGAGATCCAGGTGCGGGGGCCGAATCTGTTCACCGAGTACCTCAACCGGCCCGACGCCACCGCCGCCGCGTTCACCGCCGACGGCTGGTTCCGGACCGGGGACATGGCCGTGCGGGACCCGGACGGTTATGTCCGGATCGTGGGGCGCAAGGCCACCGATCTGATCAAGAGCGGCGGGTACAAGATCGGGGCCGGGGAGATCGAGAACGCGCTGCTGGAGCACCCCGGGGTGCGGGAGGCCGCCGTCACCGGGGAGCCCGATCCGGATCTGGGCGAGCGGATCGTCGCCTGGATCGTTCCCAGCGACGGCGAACGGCCGCCCACGCTCGACGAGCTGGCCGAGCATGTGGCCCGGCGGCTCGCCCCGCACAAGCGGCCCCGGGTCGTCCACCACCTCGACGTCCTGCCCCGGAACGACATGGGGAAGATCATGAAGCGGGCGCTGGGCCGTGGCTGAGCGTCCGGGCGCCCGCGCGGTCATCGCCCTCGTCACCGACGGGTTCCGGGAACTCCCCTGTCCCATACGGGACTCCCCGCCCGACGGCCCCCTCGGCTGGCACGGCTACGACGCCTCCCGCGCCCGCGCCGCCGAGCGCACCGGCGAGGACGAGTCCGTGGTGTGCGGCACCGCCGAGATCGAGGGCACGCGCACGGTGCTCATCGCCTTCGAGTTCGGCTTCCTCGGCGGTTCCCTCGGCGAGCGCACCGGGGACCGGCTGGAGGCGGCGTACACGTACGCGCGCGAGCACCGGCTGCCGGTCGTGCCGCTCATCGCCACCGGCGGCAGCCGGATGCAGGAAGGCATGCTCGCCCTCACCCAGCTCCAGCGAGTGGCCCGCCAGTCGGTGCTCACCCGGGAGGCCGGGCTGCCGCAGATCGCGGTCCTGCGCGATCCGACCACGGGCGGCGGCTGGGCCACCCTCGGCGCGGGCGCGGACGTGGTCCTCGCGCTGCCGGGCGCCCAGGTCGGCTTCGCGGGCTCCCGGGTGCGCCCGGCGGACGCGGATCCGGCGGCGTACACGGCGGAGGCCCAGGTCGCGGCGGGCGCGGCGGACGCGGTCGTCCCGCCGCAGGAGCTGCGGGCGACGCTGGGGCGCTGGCTGCGACTGCTGACCTCCCCGTCCGCCGAGCCCGCTCCCCCGCCCCTCCCGCTCGGTGCGGCCGAGCTGCCCGCCACGGGCTGGGACGCCGTGCTGCGCGCCCGCGCACCCCACCGCCCGCGCGCCGAGCGCTATCTGGACGCCTACTTCACCGACCGGGCCGCGATCAGCGGCGACCGCTGCGGCGGCACCGACGACGGCATGCTCTGCGGGTTCGGCACGCACGAGGGCCGGACCATCGCCTACGCCGCCCAGACCGGCACGGCGACCCGCCCCGCCGGATACCGCACCGCCGCCCGCCTGATCCGGCTCGCCGACCGGCTGGGCATCCCGGTGCTGACGCTGGTCGACACCCCGGGCGCCGCCAATGACGCGGCGGCGGAGCGGCAAGGGGCGGGAGCGGCGATCGCGGAGCTGTTCGGCGCGGTGGCGGGGGCGCGTACGCCGGTGACCACGCTGGTGGTCGGCGAGGGCGGCTCGGGCGGCGCGCTGGCTCTGGCGGCGCCCGGCAACACCTGGGCCACCCCGGACAGCTACTTCTCCGTCATCGCACCGGAGTTGGCGGCGGCGATCCTCAAGAGGCCACCCACGGAGACGAAGGCCACGGCCGATCAACTCCTCATCCGCCCCCAGGACCTGGAGCGGCTCGGGGTCGCCCGGGTCCGGACAGGCGAGCAGCCGGGTGACAAGAGCCCCTGAGGAACGCACGACGGCGCCGCCTCCCCGTCTTCACGGGGAGGCGACGCCGTCCGTGCCGAACAGCCAGGGTCAGCGCACGCCCACCGCCCGGATGATCTCCTGGACCACCGAGCCGCCCCGGTCGTCCCGCGCCGACGCCCGCAGGGAGACGTACGCGGCGCCCTCCGGCACGGTCAGCGTGCCGCGCCAGGCGGCTGGACCGTCCCCGGTGAGCGCCACCTCGCGCCACGACTTCCCCTCGTCGTACGACACTTCGAGCCTCCCGCCACCGAGGGTCCCGGTGTCCGGCGCGCCCCGCACGTACTCGGCGTACAGCCCGACCGGCAGCCGTCCCTCGCCCACCGTCCCCGCGAGGTCGGTGCCGACGTCGAAGCCGAGGTTGATCAGCGGCAGGAAGGTGCGCCGGTCCTCGGGGGTCTCGGCCGAGCGGAACGTCCACTCGGTGTAGCCCTTCGTCGCCGGGTCCCAGTGGGCCGGGTCGAGCGCGGTGTCGGTGACCACCTTGTAGGTGCGCTCCTCGGCGGGCGCGTCCCACACATACGCGGCGCTGCTCTTGCGCCGGTCGACCAGCTCCCCGTCCAGATACACCTCCGTGGTCTGGGACATGCCGGTCTCCTCGCTCCACACGTCGCCGAAGCCGGTGTGGTCGGGCCCGGAGTCGCCCCAGCCGGGGGTGTTGAACTGGAGCTGGTTGCCGGTGCGCTGCTGGCCCCAGCCGAGGCCGGTGCCGAGCCAGGGGTGCCAGACCGGCCTGAACCAGTTCAGCGCGGGGCGCGTGCCGCCCCGGTAGCGGACGAGGCCGCTGCGCTGCTCCAGCTCCCCGTCCCCGAGGTCCACCGACTCGTGCCACAGCTGACCGGGGCCGGTGGAGACGTAGTCGGTCCGCTCGGCCGGATAGTCGACGCGCTCCTTGAAGCCGACGCCGATGGGGAAGGTGTCGGTGATCGAGTAGCGGAACTCCCCGCCGGAGACCGGCTTCGGCGCGTGGAACCGGGTCCGCAGGGCCGCGAGGTCGTCGGGTGCGGGTGCGTAGGTGAGATCGCGGTCCGGGACGGCGCCCGGGTAGCCCTTCGACAGGTCGTAGACGTACGGCGTGTTCCGCGTGCCCGTCATGTCGACGCTCCCGGCGTCCCGCAGCCGGGCCGCGTCGGCCGCGTCGAGGGTGGCGATCGGGAAGGGACGGTCGCCGTTGTCGTCGGAGCCCCACCAGGCGTTCAGCCGGCCGGGCGCGTCGTCCGTCACGAACAGCGCCTTCACGCCCGCCTCCTGGGCGGCCTGGGCGAGCGCGGCCGGCTCCGTGCCCTCGGTCAGCTCGGCCAGTACCGCCCGGCCCGCGAGGTCGCCGGTGAGCGGTCCGTCCCCGACGTCCACCAGCGGCAGGCGGGTGCGCCCGTCGAGCAGCGTGCTGCCGGGCTGGGCCAGCGCCTCGCGGACGCCCTTCACCTCCAGCAGCGGCTTGCCGAGCCGCCACACCGTCCGGTACTCGAAGCCGCCCTGGGTGACCTTCCGGGTGGGCGCGGCGAAGACGCTGTCGTACTTCACCGGCACCAGCGCCGCGCCGAACAGTTCGGCGCCGTGCGCGCGGCGGTCGTACTCCATGAGCAGCTGCCGTCTCTCGGTGCGCCGGTCGACGTCGGCCCTGATCTCCCGCAGCTCACGGCCGTCGAGCGTGATCTCCGTGTCCCGGTCGAGGACGATCTCCGGGTCCGCGAGGAAGCCGAGGCCGAGCGAGTCGGCGCCATGGCTGCCGCGCACGTCGAGGAAGGAGGTCACGCCGTACGTCCCGGGCGCGAGCCGCAGCCGCAGCGTGCCGGAGTCGCCGACGTACGCCCGGGCCGGGTCGGCACCCTCGGCGAGCCGCTGCACGACCAGGTCGGCGGGGGTGGGAGCGCCGTCGCGGTCCTTCACGTGGACCGTGAGCGTGTATCGCTCCTCCTCCTTGACCAGCCCGAACGCGGTGTGCGCGACCGGGACGCCGGCGACGGCGGCCACGATCCGCCCGCTGGTGTTCCCGACCGGCGCCTTCGCCCCGTCCCCGGTCACGGTGGTGGACGCGGTGCCGTGCGCGGGCACGGTGAGGGTGGAGTCGGCGAGGGTGGCGACCCCGTCGCCGCCCTCCACCGACAGGCTCAACTCCACGGGCTCGTCACCCGAGTTCGCGTAGGTGACGGTCCTCGTCACCGGCTCGTTCGACTCGTACGGCCAGCGGTGGAAGCCCAGGTCCACGCTGCCCGTCGCGGTGACCCGCGCCCGCACCGCGTCCGGCACGCTGACCCGGCCCGCGCCCAGCCGGTACGCGGAGGCGTCCAGCGGCGTGGACGTCGACATCAGCGCGTCCTTGAGCCGGGCGCCCGTCCAGTCCGGGTGCCGCTCGGCGAGGAGCGCGGCCACGCCCGCGACATGCGGGGTCGCCATGGACGTACCGCTCATGGAGGTGTAGGCGCCGCTGCCCGCGCTCAGCGAGGAACGGGCGGCGAGGATACCGACACCGGGCGCGGACAGGTCCGGCTTGAGGGCGTTGTCGCCGTACCGGGGTCCGCCGCTGGTGAAGTACGCGGCCTCGTCGGCGGAGTCGACGGCGCCGACGGTGAGGGCCGCGTCGGCGGCGCCGGGCGAGCCGATCGAGGAGGGGGCGCCGGTGTTGCCGGCCGCGACGACGAAGAGGGCGCCGGTCTCCGCGGAGAGGGTGTTCACCGCCTGTGCCATGGGGTCGGTGCCGTCGCTGGGTTCGGTGGAGCCGAGGCTCATGGAGACGATGTCGGCGCCGACCTCGCGGGCCGCCCACTCCATGCCGGCGATGATCTGCGACTCGCTGCCCGAGCCCTGGTCGCCGAGCACCTTGCCGACGGCGAGGGTGGCGCCGGGCGCGACGCCCTGCTCCCGGCCGTCGGAGGCGGCGCCGCTGCCGCCGACGGTGGAGGCGACGTGCGTGCCGTGACCGTTACGGTCGGCGGCGCCTTCTTCCGGGTTCTCCCCCTCAATGAAGCTCCGACTCGTGGCGACGCGTCCGGCGAGGTCCGGGTGGCTCGCGTCGACGCCGGTGTCGAGGACGGCGACGGTGACACCCCTGCCGGTGAGCCCGGCCTCCCAGGCCGTCGGGGTCCCGATCTGGGCATTGCTTTCGGCCATGTCGGCGGTGACCCGGCCGTCCAGCCAGACCGCGTCGATCCCGGCGCCCCGCCGGGTGAACTCCCGCCAGAAGTCACGCCCCTTGTGCGCCTCGACGGCGGCCCCGCGCACGGAGGGGAGCGCGCGGGTCCGTTCGGTGCCGCGCGGGGTGGCGGCCCGCATGCCCTTCTCGTACGTCACGATCAGCGGCAGCGCGTCCGCGTGGTCGTCGGCGAGCCCCTGCCGTATCAACGCGTCGACGTCGAAGAGCTGTTCGTCGAGGCTGCCCGCGCGCAGGTAGGGCAGTGCCTCGTCCGGTACGACGGTGACGGCGCCGTTCGACGTCTGGGTCCGCACCGTCCCGGTGGCGCCCCGGGGCCGTTCGACCTCGACGGTCCTCTTCCCGCCGCCCAGGTCGGTGACGGTCACCCTGTCGCCGGTGACGAGGGTGACGGTCCGGGCGGCGCTCGCCGCCCGGGTGGCCGCCGGGGCCTTCGCCGCACCGTCCGTGGTGTCCGCCGCGCCCGCCTGCGCGGTCGGCGGCAGCGGGAGCACGAGCCCCGCCGCCAGGAGGATCGCCCCGCGTCCGACTGGTCCTCTGATCATCCCAAGCCCCTCTCGGTGGAGTGCTGGGACGAGTGTCAGGGGGCTTGTGTTGCAAGTGAGTTGACCGGACGTGGCGGGTTCGCGCTGTGGCGGGTTTCCGCCAGCGCGACGAAGAGCGCGTTCCGGAAGGGCGGACATCCCGAAGTGCGCTCGGCAACAATGGAGTTCGTCGAGGTCACACGCACCACACACGGGGGAGCGCACAACGCATGGACGGCCTGGTGGAGTTCAAGACCGAGGAGGGCGCGCTGATCGTCGTCGAGGGCGTCGAGGACGAGGCCGGCGCCCGGCTGGTCTCGCGCGGCGACGGACCCGCGCAGGCGACGCGCACCTTCGAGGGAGCGCTGGGCGGGGTACGCGCGGCGGCGGAGTCCGCGCTGCGGGTGTTCCGCGACGGCTCGCTCCAACCGGACGCGGTGGAGCTGGAGTTCGGCATCAAGCTCAGCGCGGAGACCGGGGCGGTGATCGCCAAGGGTGCCGCGGAAGGACACATCCTCGTCCGGCTGAGCTGGACGCCGGAGCAGGCCGCCGGGCAGGCATGAGCACGTCCGCCTGGCACGCCCGGATCGTGTGCGGGAGGGAAGTCGGCGCGGGCTTCCTGGTCTCCGCGCGCCGGGTGCTCACCTGCGCCCACGTCGTACGGTTCAGCGACACCGCGGAGATCACCGTCACCTTCCCGGGCCGGCGCGACCTGGGCGCCGTCACCGCCACCGTCGCCGTGCACGGCGGCTGGCGGGGCGGCGCCGCCGATCCCGGCGATCTCGCGGTGCTGGAGCTGGCGCGGGAGGTGCCGGTCGCCCCGGCCGCCTTCGCCCCGCCCGGCGCCGAGCAGGGCAGCCCGCAGCTGGTGGCGTACGGCTTTCCCAAGGGGTACGAGGAGGGCATGCTCGCCGAGTACCGGGCGCTGCCCGGGCCGCTGATCTCCGGCGAGTGGGTCCAGCTGGAGGCCCTGACCGCGCACGGGCAGCCGCTGGCCGCCGGGTTCAGCGGGGCCGCGGTGACCCTGGCGGACGGCACGGTGGTCGGGATGGTGTCCGCGATCGCCGGCGACCGGGCCGTACGGGTGGGCCGGATGCTGCCCACCGAGGTCATGGCCCGCTACTGGGACGGGCTGGGCGAACTGGTGCCCACGCCCGGGCACGGCGCGGACACGCGCGGACGGCTGTACGCGCTGCTCCGGCAGGCGGAGGACGCCCGCCTGCCGTGCGACCCGAACCGGCTCTACGTCGACGCGGTGGGCGCCTTCGGGCCGCCGCTGCCGGAGGGCGGCTTCGGCTCCCTGGCACGGGCGGCGGCGTATGTGCAGTGGGAGGTGCCGGACCCGGACGCGGTGACGCGCTTCGCGGACCGGCTGGCGGACCTGCTGGCGCCGCGGCCCGCGGAGCCCGCGGCGGCGCCCGTGGGCTGGTCGCCCATCGTCGTCGAGATAGAGCACAGCGGCGCGGGCGCCGACCAGGTCACCGTCGAGGTCTCCGCGTACCGCGACGGCCACCGCCGCCCGGTCGGCGCGCGCCGCCTGCCGCGCACCGGGGTGCGGGCCTACGTACAGGAGCGCATCGACGAGGCGTTCACCCAGCTCGCGCCGGACGCCGAGGAGCTGATCACCTTCGTGCTGCCGCGGGAGTGGCTGAACGAGCCGGTCGCCCGCTGGGAGTGCAGCCCCGACGACCCCACCCCGCTGGGCTGCGCCTATCCCCTCGTCGTCGCCGACCGCGCCCGGCACCGCAGCGGCCGGCTGCGCCACCAGCTCGCCAAGAAGTGGCAGAAGCTGGACGTCTGCGGCGGCACGCCCCCGCACCGGATCGGCTGCGGCACCCCGGAGCGCCCCCCGAGCCTGCGCAAGCGGCTGCGCGACCACGACGCCGGGCTGGCGGCCTACGCCGCCCCGCCCACCGCCGTACGCCAGCACTTCGAGGTCGGCCTCAACGTGCCCGTCCCCGTCCTGCTGTGGCCGCGCACCGGCTGCCCCGGCACCGCCCACGACGGCCCCTGCGACGGCGACGCCTTCCTCGACGAGCTCACCGAGTCCGTCACCGGCGTCCCGCCCGCCGACCTGCCCCGCCATGTCCGCACCCTGCGCGAGACCGCGGAGGCCGCCGACGAACCCGACCGGCACTGGGCCCGCGACCTGCAGCTGATGTGGGACGACCCGCGCTGCTTCCCCGAGCCGACCGCCTGCCTGCACTCGCCCGTAGCCTGACCACTCATCGCGAAGAAGGACCCGTCATGCCCCTGTGGCCCGTCTACACCGGCACCAACGAGCCGCACGACGGCATCCTCAAGCTGCCCCCGCCGCCGCCCTGGCGGGCCTTCGACGGCGGCCCGGTGCTCGATCCGCCGTCGGACGCCGACGACGCCTCCGCCGGCTCCCCCGACCGCACCCACCGCGCGGAGACCTACCAGGCCACGCCCGAGACCGTGCAGCTGGTCAACGCCGCCCTCTATCTGCGCCGCCCGCTGCTGGTCACCGGCCCGCCCGGCACCGGCAAGTCCTCGCTGGCGTACGCGGTGGCGCGCGAACTGCGGCTCGGCCCGGTGCTGCGCTGGAACATCACCAGCCGCAGCACCCTGCACGACGGCCTCTACCAGTACGACCCGCTCTCCCGCCTGTACGCCGCCCGGCAGAGCCTGAGCGGCGGCCCCGGCGAGTCCGGCGTCGAGAACCACCTGCGCCTGGGCCCCCTGGGCACCGCGCTCCTCCCCCACACCCGCCCCCGCGCCCTGCTGATCGACGAGATCGACAAGAGCGACCTCGACCTGCCCAACGACCTGCTGAACGTGCTGGAGGAGGGCCAGTACGAGATCCCCGAGCTGGTGCGCGCGGCCCGTCACACGCCCGTCGCGGAGGTCCTGGCGGACGGCACCGACGCCCGCGTACCGGTCACCCGGGGCCGGGTCCGCTGCCGGGCCTTCCCGTTCGTCGTCCTCACCAGCAACGGCGAACGCGAGTTCCCGCCCGCGTTCCTGCGCCGCTGCGTCACCCTGCGGCTGCGCCAGCCCGACGACCGGCACCTCGCCGACATCGTCCGCGCCCACCTGGGCGAGCCGGACGACTACGCCCAGCGTCTGATCGAGCGGTTCCTGTCCAGGGTGGGAGGCGGCGACCTGGCCACCGACCAACTTCTGAACGCCATCTACCTGGCCCGCGCCTCCGACCTGGGCGCCGAGTCCCTGGACGAGCTGGCCGAACAGCTGATGCCGTACCTGGGCCAGGCCCCGCAGCCCGATGCCTTCTGAGAACGCGCTGACGCGCCTCGCCGGCCTCCTCGCCGAGGCGTCCTCCGGCGACCGCCCCACCCCGCGGGAACTGGCGGAACTGCTGTGGCTGGCGGGGCGGATGGAGCCCGCGCCGGAGCAGCCGAGTGGGGAGCGGGAGCAGGCACGGAAGGCCGGGCCCCAGGCCGGTGACCGGCCCCCGCCGCCGCCGCGCGACCCCGAGGAGCAGCGGCCGGAGACCCCACGCGCCCCACTCCACCTGCCGTCCTCGACCACGACGGCGGCCCAGGACCGGCCGGGACCCCGCCACGCCTCCCTCCTGGCCCCCGCACCCCCGATGCTGCGCCACCCGCTGGCCCTGCAACGCGCCCTGCGCCCCCTGAAGCGCCGTACCGACGCACCGTACGGCCAGGAACTGGACGAGCGGGCGACCGCCGAGCACATCGCCCGCCTGGGCGCGGACCCCGACTGGTGGCTGCCGGTCCTGCGCCCGGCCCGGGAACGCTGGCTGCGCCTGCGCCTGGTGCACGACACCGGCCCCACCATGCCCGTCTGGCGCCCCCTGATCCGCGAACTGCACACCGCGCTCGCCCAGTCCGGGATCTTCCGTACGGTCACCCTGCACCGCGCCGACCCCGACGGCACGGTGCCCGGCGACACGGCGCACACCCCCGCCGACGGACGCACCGTCACCCTGCTCGTCAGCGACTGCATGGGCCCGCAGTGGCGCAAGGGCCCGGCGGCCGACCGCTGGTACGCCACACTGCACCGCTGGGCGCACCGGATGCCGCTGGCGGTCATCCAGCCCCTGCCCGAACACCTGTGGCGCGACACGGCACTGCCGACGACGCCGGGCCGCCTGTCGGCACCGGCCCCGGCGGCGCCCACGGCCTCACTGCTGTTCACCCCGTACGACGGACCCGGGGAGGACGAGTGGGACGCCGCCGTCCCCCTCCCGGTCCTGGAACCGGAACCGGACTGGCTGGCGAACTGGGCGGGCCTGACCGCGAGTACCGGCGGCACGGAACACCCGGCGGCCGTGGCCCGCCTGACCACCACCCCGCCGCCCCCGGACGCCCGCACGGACCTGGCCCTCCTCACCCCCGAGGAACTGGTCCTCCGCTTCCGCGCGACCGCCTCCCCGGAGGCCTTCCGCCTGGCCGCACATGTGGCGGTGGGCCGCCCCGACCTGCCGGTGATGCGCCTGGTCCAGGCGGCGGTGGAACCCGACCCGCGCCCCCGGCACCTGGCCGAGGTCATCCTCAGCGGCCTGCTGACGACGGTCCCCGGCCCGCCGGGCTCGTACGCCTTCCGCCCCGGAGTACGCGACCTCCTGCTCCGCGGCCTGCCCCGCACGGCCCGCAGCCGCACGACGGAACTCCTGGAGCGGGTCGGCGGCCTGATCGACACCCGCGCGGGCAGGGCACCGGGCGAGTTCCTGGCGGCGACTCCGGCGGAGGGCGGTACGGGGACCGCGGCGGAGGGGGAGGCGTTCGCGACGGTCAGCCAGGAGAGCGTGCGGCGGCTGACGGGGACCGTGCCCGCGCCGGTGGGCCCGGGGGACCGGTACCGGCTGCTGAAGCCCGTGCGACCGGGTGGCTCGCTGTGGCAGGCGCACGACACACAGAGGGACCGGCAGGTCATGGTGCGGCTCGCCTCCGCACCCGTCACCGCGGAGCGCCGCCAGGCCTTCCTGCGGGACGCGCAGGCCCTGGCCCGGCTCGACGACCCGAACATCGTCGCCGTCCTCGACCACGGCCTCCGGGACGGCATGCCGTACGTCGTGACGGAGTACCTGGACGGCATCCGCCTGGACGCCCTCGGTTCCCCGGGAGGGCTTCGTCTCCCGGCCCTCCTCGTGGTGTCGATCGGGAGCCAGCTCGCCCGGGCCCTGATCGCCCTGCACCGGGCGAACGCGGTCCACGGAGCCCTCGACCTGACACGCGTGGTGCTCCTGCCCGACGGGACGGCGAAGCTGACGCTGTCCGACCTCGGGCAGCAGTCGGGCCCGGAGGCATTCGCGCGGGACCTGCACGCCCTCGGGGCGCTGCTCTGGCAGCTGTCGTCGGGCAGCCCCTTCCAGCCCGGCACGCGTGTCACCGCGGACCGGCTGTCCGCGCTCCCGTCCGCGCTGCGCGGCCTCTACAGCGCCGCGCTCGCCGACACTCTGTCCGGAAGCCTCACCCGGCAGCGGGAGGGTGCGGCCCGGCTGCAGCGCCGTACCCTGCTCGACCTGGCACGAGCGGACCACGTTCCGCTTCGCTACGTCCTCTTCGGCCGCCCCGCCGTCACCCGTGGCGCCGCACAGCCGGTCGCCACGGGCTCACCGCAGGAGCGGGCGATGCTGTGCATGCTGCTCCTGTCCCACGGACGCATGGTGTCCCACGCGAAGCTCGTCGACGGCATCTGGGGCGAACAGGCCCCGCCACGCGCCGCCGAACTGCTGGGCACCTACGCCTCCCGGCTGCGCAACGCGCTGGGTCCCGGGGTGCTGGCCGCGCTGCCCGGCGGCTACGCCCTGCACACCAGCGCCGACCACGTCGACCTGCTGGACTGTCAGCAGCTGGTCGCCCGGGCCGAGGCGGCACGCGCCGCCGGTGATACCGAGAGGGCGCGCGGCCATCTGTCCGCCGCGCTGGACCTCTGGAGCGGACCCGCGCTGGAGGACGTCTCCGGCCCGGCCGCCCAGACCGCCCGCACCCGCCTGCTCCAGCTCCGCCTGAATCTGTGGCGCACCCGCGCCGAACTCGACCTGGACCTCGACGAGGTGGACCGCGCCGCGGACGACCTCGCCAACCTCGTCCACGCCTATCCGTCCCGGGAGGACTTCCGCCGCCTCTACCTCATTGCCCTGCGCCGCCAGGGCCGTATAGAGGAGGCCCTGGAGGCCTATGAGGAGTACGAACTCTCCGGCGGCACCAGCCCCGAGCTGCTGGCCCTGGGACAAGAGCTGCGCGAGGAGTTCGGCGAGCCGCCGGAGGAGACCGAGCAGGCGACTCACGAGGACAACCTCACCGAACCCGACGACCTGCCGGCCGGCTCCTTCCCCACGGAGGAGGACCTGCCGTCGCTGCTCGCACAGGACGAGGAGTCGCAGGAAGAGAGGCCGCTGCCGCGGGACGAGGTGCCGGAGAGTCTGTTCCCGGAGGAGCGGAGGTGGGCCGACTTCGAGTTCGCGGACGGCCCCCAGGACGCCGAGACCCACCGGCTGCTGGCGCGGACGATCACGCGATGGGAGACGGAGAACGGCCGGGGTCCGGAACAGTACCCGTTGATCAGGCGGGACGTCGGCTACTCCATGCCCACCACACCGGACAGGTTCCGGGCCCTCAGGGACCGCTTCCCCGAACTCCTCACCAATCTCCACGGCACCCGGCTGTTCGTCACCTACCGGTCCGCGCCGGGGCAGGGCATGTCCGACGAGGAGGAGACGACCCGGCAGGGCCTGGACACCGTACAGGGCCTGATCCGCATCGAACCCGGTCTCCTGAGCGAGCTGAGAGAGACACGCCCCGTCATCGCCTACCACCACACGGAGCTCGACGAGACCGGCCCGGCGGTCAACGGCCTCCCTGTCTTCACCGCGCGCGGCGAGGCGGTCTGGTGGGTCTCCGACCTGGAGGAAGCGACCCTCGAGGGACCGGAGGACGTCGGCGACCTTGTGCGGAGGCATGTCGCCGCCCAGCTGCGCCGGCTGACGCTTCACTACCCTCCCACCAGCGCGACCCAGGCCCACACGGCCCTCCAGGAGGGCCTGGCCGACTTCGCCGTACCCGGCCACGAAGTCCGCTGGGCCGTCTCCCTCACCGCCAACTTCACCCCCGCCCCCGCCCTCCCCCGCCGCTCCGACACCACCGCCGCCCGGGCACTCCGCGCTGCGGAGGCCGTGATCTTCGGGTTCGACGGCACGCTGACGCGGCTCTACACGGAGGACAGCCGTTCCGAGACCCTGCGCGACCTCGCCCGGCTCCTCACCGAGAACAGAAGCCCGGACGACGCCCTCACCGGTCGCCCCCTGCTGCCGCCGGGGGTCGAGGTCACACCGCAGGGTCACCGCCTCCACCCCCTGGACCTCCTCCGGACCTTCAGGGACAGCCCCCACGCCCACGCACTGCACATCCGCCTCTCGGCGGCCGAACGAGTGGCGGCCCGCGCCGCGATGCCCGCCCCCAACGCCGACCTGGTCGTCCGCACGCTCGCCGACAAGGGCAAGAAGCTGGCCGTGGTCACCGACACGGCACCGCACGTCGCGACGGCCTACCTGGAGCGCCGCGGCCTCCTGGACTCCTTCGACGGCGGTGTCCACGGCCGCGACACCGGTCGTACCCCGCTGCCACCCGACCCCGACACCGTGCGGCGGGCCATCGTCCGGCTCGGCGTACCGCCCGCCGAGTGCCTCGTGGTCGGCACGACGACCGCCGAGGAACAGGCGGCGCGCGCGGCGGGTGCGCCCTTCCTGCCCAAAGCGCTCCGCCCGCTCCTCGACGCCGCCCGGGAGCTGTGACCGGACCACGACCACCCCCGAATCGCCCATTCAGCCGCGCCCCGCCCGGCCCCCCACAAAAGGCGCCCCCGCCCCCGGCCCGCGCACGATGCGAACAGAGGCCCGCCGCCCGGCGGCCCACGGTCTGTGCTCTCGGGAGGACCCTGCCATGACCGCCAGTCTGGAGCAGCTGCGCCGCTGCCACTTCGCCGTCGACCTGGGCGCGGCGAGGACGCGGGTGTACGTCAAGGGCGCCGGGCTCGTCGTCGACCAGCCGTCCGCCGCCGCCGTGAACACCAAGACCGGAGCGCTGATCGCGGTCGGCGAGTTCGCGGAGAAGATGACGGGCCGTACCCCCGGCTACATCCGTGTCGTACGGCCGGTCTCCGGCGGCACGGTCGTCGACATCGAGATGGCGCAGCGGATGCTGCGTCATCTGCTCGGTGACAAGATCCGCCGCAGTCTGCGTCGCAAGCCCCGGCTGCGGGCCGCCGCCTGCACCCCGCACGACGCGGACCCGCTGGCCCAGCGGGCGACCGTCGAGACCCTGGTCGGTCTCGGCGCCCGCCGGGTCGAACTCGTCGACACCCTCATCGCTGCCGCCGTCGGCTGCGGACTGCCCGTGGAGCAGCCGGAGGCGACGATGGTGCTGGTGTGCGGCGCGGCCGCCACGCAGGTCGCCGTGCTGTCCCTCGGGTCGATCGTGACCGCCGAGCGCATCCCGGTCGGCGGCGAGGCGGTCGACCACGCGATCGTGCAGCATCTGCGCCACGAGCACGAGTTGATGCTGCCGAGTCAGTCCGTACGGCCGTTGCAGCTCGCCCTGTCCGGGAACGGGCTCACCCCGCAGGGACCCGCCTCGACGGAGATCCACGGCCGGGACGTGGCCACCGGCCTCGCCCGGTCCGTGCAGGTCGACACCGCAGCCGTGCGGGACGCCATCCAGACCCCGCTCACCGCGGTGCTCGACGGCATCGGCAAGGTGCTGCGGGACTGCCCGCCGGACCTGGTCGCCGACCTCGCCGACCGGGGGATCATGATGGTCGGCGGCAGCGCGCTGCTGCCGGGCCTGGACCAGATGCTGCGGCAGGCGACCGGCATGCCGGTGCACATCGCCGAACGACCCGACGTGTGCGCGGTGCAGGGGCTCGGCGCGATGCTGGAGGGCAAGATCGAGCCGCTGGTACTGGACCCGCTGGCCACCTGAGCCACCGGCGCGCTCCCGAGAACCCCCGGGGCGCGGCGCCGGTCAGGCCGCGAACCAGCAGCGCACCGTCGTCCCCGTGTCCCCGGTGTGCAGCCGCACCAGGTCGGCCACCAGGTTCACCAGCAGCAGCCCGCGCCCGCCGCGCTGCTCCTGTGGAGCGGGCCGGCGCCCGGCCAGGGGGTCCGCGAGCCGCCCCTTGTCGCGCACCTCGCACACCACGTACCGGTCCTCCGCCCACACCCGCACGGTGCCGGTGCCGCCGCCGTGCACCACGCTGTTGGTGGTCAGTTCGGCGGTGACGAGGGCCAGGTCGGCGAGCCGGGCGCCGGTGAGGCCGAGGCGCTCCGCCTCGGCGGTGACGGTGTGCCGGGCGGCGGGCAGCGATCCGGCGTCGAACGCGAAGGACAGGGCGCCGGGGACGACGGGCAGCGGCCGGTTGTAGCGGGCGACGATCCCGTCGGGGTCGTAGGCTTCGCTGACCCGCTCCACCTGTTCCGCCGACGGGCCGGTGCCCGCGTGCACCACCGTCGGATGGGTGGCGTACGCGTCGGCGAGCACGTCGGCGTCGAGGCGGCTGAGGTCGTACGGGCACAGGATGGTCACCGGGCGGCCCCTGAAGGCGGCGTTGATCAGCGCCTCGTGCTGGACGCAGGCCGGGTACTCGGTGGCGCTACGGCCCGCCCAGATGGGTTCGCCGATGATCCGCACCCGGCGGCCGGGCGGCTGGGCGTCGGCGAAGGCGCGCAGCACGCCGGGGATGATCCGGCCAGGGTTGCGGCCCGCCTCGCGCATGTCCAGCAGCCGTACCTCGGCGGCGGCGTCGCCCAGCCCGTCCCGCACCAGCCGCAGCCGCTCCCCGGGCACCGCCACCGCGACCGGCTCCCCGGCGGTCAGACCGTCGAGGACGAAGGGGACGGTCCCCGCCAGGTACTCCCGGTCGTCGCGGTAGAACAGGGCGGGGTGGACGAACGGGTCGTCGGCGTGGTGCACGACATCGTTGGGCACGGCATCGGCACTCATGACATCGACACCTCGATCGCCGGCAGGTCGGGCCAGAACAGTTCCAGGGTGCGGCACAGCGCGGCCGGCGGCCTGTGCAACACGAGGCGTCGCCCCCCGGGCAGCCGACGGGCGGCGGCCACCAGCGCACCGGCGCCCGCCACGTCGACGAACGTCACGGCGGACAGCTCCAGATGACACACCTCCTCGCCGTCCTGGACGATCCGTTCCAGCGTGCGCTCCCAGACGGGATGCGTGGCCAGGCCGATCTCTCCGGCCGCCCGCACCCCGCTCCGCTCGGCCAGCGGGTACACCGTCAGCTGCACACCGTCTCCGCGCTCTCTCCTTCGGATGTCAACGCACGTACCCCCGGCGGGCGGAGGTCATTCCCGGCCGCCCGCGCCGGAGCGGGTGTACCACGCCGCGCACCGGGAAGGCGCACGGTGACGCGAGGACCGACACCGATAACGGCCCAAGTCGAGGACGGTTGTGAAGACTGCCGAGTCGAACCCGCTGACCATCGAGAGCCGTACGGACGACTCCGGCCGGGCGCTGCTCACCGCGCGCGGCGAACTCGTCCACGGCTGCGCCGGCATCCTGGCCCGGGCCCTGGCCCGGCTGCCCGCCGGCACCCGCCGCATCGAAGTCGACATGTCCGGCGTGGACTTCATGGACACGGCCGGCCGCGGCTTCCTGGACCTGCTGCGCGACTTCGGCGAGCGCCACATGATCCCCGTGGCCGCGGTGAACTGGCGCGGCCAGCCGCGGGACTTCTGGGAGCTGTGCCGCGAGGTGGAGCAGCTGCGCCGGGCGATGGCGACCCGCCCGGTCATCGACCAGGCCCGCGGCATCCTCATGGCCACCCACGCCTGCACCTCCGACGAGGCCTGGGAGATCCTGCGCGAGGCCTCCCAGCTCTCCAACACCAAGCTCCGCACGGTCGCCGCGACGGTCACCGCGAGCACGGAGGACGCGTCCGCGACACCGCCGGAGAAGGTGGACCGGGCGCTGCGCACGGCGGTGGCCCGCGTCCGGGGCTGACAGAAGCTCAGGGACAGCGACGGCCTGCCCGGGCGAGTGGTGGCGGCGTGAACGTCACATCCTCCAGCCACACGCTCACGGGCCGGTCGGTGACGAGCGGCGCGTGGTAGCCCGCGATGTCCGCCCCGCGCGGCTGTACGCATGGGTGTACCGGGCCCACCGGGCCACCGCGAACGGTTTCAGCGCGGCGTACATCATCGAGTACGTCGTCAGCGGCACGGGCGTCGACCGGGAGCTGGGCGCCCATGGACCTGCTCGCCCTCGGCGCGCTCGCCCGCGGCGTGTGGCGGATCAACCGGCGGATCGTCGTCATCGCGAACGCGGTGCAGGAGCTGACGCCGAACGGCGGCGAATCGATCAAGGACGGCGTCCACCGAACCGAGGGCAAGGTCGGCAAAACCGCGCGCGACCTGTCCACCCTGAAGGAGCGGTTCGAGGAGCACCTGGCCGCGGACCACTCCCACGTCATCACGTGACCATCAACGCTGCGCGCGTGAGGTTCGCCCGCCTCTACCCCAGCACCCGTTCCGCGTCATCCGGAACCCAGGGGAAGGGAACGTCGGGCCATCGCGCGGCCGCCCATGCATCGAGATCGACGGCGAGAACGGCATCGATGAAGACCTGTGGCGGTCGGTAGCCGTGGGCGGTGATGTAGTGGGTGATCAGGAACGGAGCGGCATAGGTGAGGCCGGGCTTGCCCGGGATCCGTACCTCCCCGTTCCCTTCCGGAGCGACCGCCTCAGGGCACAGGTCGCACTCGTGCACCCCGAGGCAGACGTTCACCCACTGGATCTCCTGAACAGCCCTCAGCCTCTCCACGAACCCCGCGGGGACCGTTCCTGTCGAGTACGGCTTGCCGGCTTCCAGCCACCCGACACTCAGGCGGGTGTATGCGGGGCGATACCAGAGCGCGTAGAAGCCTGACTCCCTGTCCGTGAACTCGTCCTCGTCCTGGTAGTCGTACTCGCTGAGATCTTCGTAGAACACCCGCACATCATTGCCGCACCGTCTCGGTGACCATCTGCAGGCTGGGGCGCTTGCGGATGGGCCATGGTGGTGCCGTCAGGCTCCGCCCGAAGCCGGCGTCCAGAATCGTCTCCGCTCGCCGCTGAGCCGCGCCCCCGGCCAGCGCCCCCGACGCCGACCGGGCCGCTCCATGTCTTGATCGCCTGCGCTTCGGTCGAGCGTTGAGCGAGCTAACGATCTACGGCGTGTCGCTACACGCGTCTGCAGGATGCGGGGCGCACAGTCGGTGCAGGTGAAAACGTTCCTGCACCGACCCGCAGAGGTGGGGCGGGTGGGACTCGAACCCACGGCCGACGGATTATGAGTCCGCTGCTCTAACCGGCTGAGCTACCGCCCCTCGCGGCGCGTCGCGCACATTTGTGCGCGCCGTCTGCCGCAGCATAGCCGCTCATACGATCTCCTGCTCCGGCATGGTCGGCTTCGCACGACCATGAGGACTCCGCCACGGCCCGAGTGGTTCCACCGGACAGGAAACCGGGCGTGAACCAACATGAAAAAGGACCCCGGAGGGTCCTCGTTCAGCATGCTCCCCCGACTGGACTCGAACCAGTAACCTGCCGGTTAACAGCCGGCTGCTCTGCCAATTGAGCTACGGAGGACCGAGCTCCCCCGACTGGACTCGAACCAGTAACCTGCCGGTTAACAGCCGGCTGCTCTGCCAATTGAGCTACGGAGGAATGCCTCGTTGCATCGAACGTACCTACCTGGGTATCCGCCAGGGGGCGCTCGCTCGCTGCGACACATACATTAGCGCAAGCAGGGGGGTGCTCCGCCAATCGGTACCCCCGGGCCCGATGCCGCACCGGAACCGTGCCAGGGACTACGCAAGGAAAGGGTGGCCGCCATGCGTTACCGGCTCACGTTCGTCGTCGGACTCGCTCTGGGTTACGTCCTGGGCACACGGGCCGGGCGCGAGCGCTACGAACAGCTGAAGAAGTCCGCCCAGCGGGTCGCGCAGAACCCGGCCGTCCGCAACACCGCGGAGACCGCCGCCCAGCAGGGCCGCCAGTACGCCGGCAAGGCCTACCACAAGGTCAGCGAGAAGGTCGGCGACCGCATGCCCGACCGCTTCCGCCACAACGGCCGAGACGACGACTGGGGCACGAGCGCCACGTAGCGGTTCCTCTTGATCGCAGGCGACTGCCGCTCCCTGAGGGCGCCCATGCGCCCCGGCTCGAGCAAGCGCGGCGCTACGGCACAATCTGTTCCATGGGGATAGTCGCCGGGCTGGACAGTGCGCCTGATTTCACTCGTATCGTCGTCTGCGACACGGAGACGGGGGCCGTGCTCAGGCAGGGATATGCCCCCCATCCGCTGGAGAGCCCCGACGGCGGCCGGCCCAGCGACATCGATCCACAGGCCTGGCTGCTGTCCCTCGGCGAGGCAGCCGGCGGTGGCCTGCTCGAGGGCGTCCAGGCGATCGGCGTGTCCGCGCAGGCGAACGCGGTGGTCCCGCTCGACGCGCAGGGCAACACCGTCCGCCCGGCCATGGTCGGCGGCGACAAGCGCGCCCAGGTCGCGGCGGCCGACCTGGTCGACGCGCTCGGCGGCCGGGAGGCCTGGGCGCAGGCCGTCGGCTGTGTGCCGCAGGCCGCGCACCCGGTGACCAAGCTGCGCTGGCTGGCGAAGACCGAGCCGGAGGCCGCCGCGCGCACCGCCGTGCTGCTGCAGGCGCACGACTGGCTGGTGTGGCAGCTGCTCGGCCGGCCGGTGCGCCGGACCACCGACCGCGGCGGCGCCTCCGGCACCGGCTACTGGTCCGCCGCCACCGGCGGCTACCGGCCCGATCTCGTGGAGCTGGCGCTCGGGCATCAGGCCATGCTGCCGGAGGTGATCGGACCGTCGGACGCGGCCGGTACGACGCCGGAGGGACTGCTGATCTCCGCCGGGACCGTGGAGACCATGGCGGCCGCGTTCGGGCTGGGGCTCGGGTTCGGTGACGCCGTCGTCTCGCTCGGGGCCTCCGGGTCCGTGATGGCCGTCCATCACGAGGCGCTGCACGACCCGACGGGGACGATCACCTCCCTGGCCGACGCGACCGGGATGCATCTGCCGGTCGTGACCACGCTGAACGCCGTGCGCACCCTGCGCGGCACCGCCGAACTCCTCGGTCTGCCGGATCTGGAGAGCCTGTCCGACCTGGCGCTGAAGTCGACGCCGGGCGCCCACGGACTCGTCCTGCTGCCGTATCTGGAGGGCGAGCGGACGCCGTCGCTGCCGCACACCGCGGGCACGCTGGCGGGCCTGCGGCGGGAGTCGATGAAGCCGGAGCATCTGGCGCGGGCCGCGTTCGAGGGCATGCTGTGCGGGCTCGCCGACGCGCTCGACGTGCTGCGCGGGCGGGGCGTGGAGGTCCGGCGGATCTTCCTGCTGGGCCCGGCCGCCGAGCTGCCCGCCGTGCAGGCCGCGGCGCCGTCCCTGTTCGGCGCGCAGGTCGTCGTACCGCAGCCCGCCGACTACGCGGCGATCGGCGCCGCCCGGCAGGCCGCCTGGGCGCTCGGGGTGTCGCAGGGCGGCCTGGACCCGCGCACTCCGCCGGCCTGGCAGGGGGCGGTGGCGCAGGTGCTGGAGCCCGGCGAGGAGCTCGCGGTGGGGCAGGCGGTACGGCAGCAGTTCGTGTCCGTACGGGAGCAGACCCATCCAGGGGCGTTCCGGTCGTAGCGACCGCCCGTCGGGTTAATCGGTTGAGGTAACGCGGGTGGAGTGTCCGACGATAGGGGCCAGGGGCAACCATCCGGCCCCTCCCGCCGACCACCGAGAGACCTCAGCGTGCTCATACGACTCCTGCGGACCTATCTCAGGCCCTACCGAAAACCCATCGCCCTGCTGGTGCTGCTGCAGTTCCTGCAGACCTGCGCGACCCTCTATCTGCCGACCCTGAACGCGGACATCATCGACAACGGTGTCGTGACCGGGGACACCGGCTACATCCTCTCCTTCGGCGCCCTGATGGTCGGCATCTCGCTGGCCCAGGTCGTCTGCAACATCGGTGCGGTGTACTACGGCGCCCGTACGGCCGCGGCGCTCGGCCGGGACGTGCGGGCCGCCGTCTTCGACCGGGTGCAGTCCTTCTCCGCGCGTGAGGTCGGTCACTTCGGGGCTCCCTCGCTCATCACCCGGACGACCAACGACGTCCAGCAGGTGCAGATGCTGGCGCTGATGACGTTCACGCTGATGGTGTCGGCGCCGATCATGTGCGTGGGCGGCATCGTGCTGGCGCTGGGGCTGGATGTGCCGCTGTCCGGGGTGCTGGTCGGCGTGGTGCCCGTGCTCGGCATCTCCGTGACGCTGATCGTGCGGCGGCTGCGGCCGCTGTTCCGGACCATGCAGGAGCGGCTGGACACGGTGAACCGGGTGCTGCGCGAGCAGATCACCGGCAACCGGGTGATCCGCGCCTTCGTCCGCGACGAGTACGAGCAGCAGCGCTTCCGGAAGGCGAACGCCGGGCTGACCGGCATGGCGATGGGCACCGGCAATCTGCTCGCGCTGATGTTCCCGATCGTCATGACGGTGGTGAACCTGTCGTCGATCGCGGTGGTGTGGTTCGGCGCGCACCGGATCGACAGCGGCGGGATGCAGATCGGTGATCTGACCGCGTTCCTCGCCTATCTGATGCAGATCGTGATGTCCGTGATGATGGCCACCTTCATGTTCATGATGGTGCCCCGCGCGGAGGTCTGCGCCGAGCGCGTCCAGGAGGTGCTGGACACCTCGTCCAGCGTCGTGCCGCCGACGGCGCCGGTGACCGAGCTGCGCCGGCACGGGCACCTGGAGATCCGGGGCGCGGGCTTCCGCTACCCGGGTGCCGAGGAGCCGGTGCTCAAGGCCATCGACCTGGTCGCCCGCCCCGGCGAGACGACCGCGGTGATCGGCTCGACCGGCAGCGGCAAGTCCACCCTGCTGGGCCTGGTCCCCCGGCTGTTCGACGCGACGGACGGGGAGGTCCTCGTCGACGGCGAGGACGTACGGACCATCGACCCGAAGGTGCTGGCGAAGACCGTCGGACTGGTCCCGCAGAAGCCGTATCTCTTCGCGGGCACGGTTGCGACCAACCTGCGCTACGGCAATCCGGACGCCACCGACGAGGAGTTGTGGCACGCGCTGGAGGTGGCGCAGGCCAGGGACTTCGTGGAGCGGCTGGAGAACGGGCTCGACTCCCCCATCGCGCAGGGCGGGACCAATGTCTCCGGCGGTCAGCGGCAGCGGCTGGCCATCGCCCGCACCCTCGTCCAGCGCCCGGAGATCTACCTCTTCGACGACTCCTTCTCCGCCCTCGACTACGCCACCGACGCGGCCCTGCGCGCCGCGCTCGCCCGGGAGACCGCCGAGGCGACCGTGGTGATCGTGGCCCAGCGGGTGGCGACCATCCGCGACGCCGACCGGATCGTCGTCCTCGACGAGGGCCGGGTGGTCGGCACCGGACGGCACCACGAGCTGATGGCGGACAACGAGACCTACCGGGAGATCGTGCTCTCCCAGCTGACGGAAGCGGAGGCTGCCTGATGGCCGGGCCCATGGGGCGGATGATGGCCGGGACCGGACCGGATCACCGCTCGCTGGACTTCAGGGGGTCGGGCCGGCGGCTCGTCGCCCAGTTCCGGCCGGAGCGGTTCACGATCTACGCGCTGCTGCTGTGCGTGGTGATCAGCGTCAGCCTCAACTCGGTCGGGCCGTGGATCCTCGGAAAGGCCACCGACCTGGTCTTCGCGGGCGTCGTCGGACGGCAGATGCCCGAGGGCGCCTCGAAGGAGCAGGTCCTCGACGGGATGCGGGAGCGCGGTGACGGCGACGTCGCCGACATGCTCCGCTCCACCGACTTCACGCCCGGCGAGGGCATCGACTTCACCGCCGTGGGCAATGTCCTGCTGGTCGCGCTCGCCGTGTTCGTGGTCGCCGGACTGCTGATGGCGGTGGCGACCCGGCTGGTGAACCGGGCCGTGAACCGGACGATGTACCGGCTGCGCGAGGACGTGCAGACGAAGCTGTCCCGGCTGCCGCTGTCGTACTTCGACAAGCGGCAGCGCGGCGAGGTGCTGTCCCGGGCGACCAACGACATCGACAACATCGGGCAGACCCTCCAGCAGTCGATGGGCCAGCTCATCAACTCGCTGCTGACCATCATCGGCGTGCTCGCGATGATGTTCTGGGTGTCGTGGATCCTGGCGCTGGTCGCGCTGGTGACGGTCCCGCTGTCGCTGTACGTGGCGACGTGGGTCGGGAAGCGGTCGCAGCCGCACTTCGTGCAGCAGTGGCGGTCCACCGGCACGCTCAACGCGCACATCGAGGAGATGTACACCGGGCACACCCTGGTGAAGGTGTTCGGGCGGCAGGAGGAGTCGGCGAAGCAGTTCGCCGAGCAGAACGAGGCGCTCTACGAGGCCGGGTTCAGGGCGCAGTTCAACAGCGGTGTCATGCAGCCGCTGATGATGTTCGTGTCCAACCTGAACTATGTGCTGGTCGCGGTGGTCGGCGGGCTGCGGGTGGCGTCCGGGTCGCTGTCGATCGGTGACGTGCAGGCGTTCATCCAGTACTCGCGGCAGTTCTCGATGCCGCTGACGCAGATCGCCTCGATGGCCAACCTGGTGCAGTCGGGTGTCGCCTCCGCCGAGCGGATCTTCGAACTCCTCGACGCGGAGGAGCAGTCGGCGGATCCGGTGCCGGGAGTGCGGCCGGAGGAGCTGCGCGGGCGGGTCGCGCTGGAGCGGGTGTCCTTCCGGTACGACCCGGAGAAGCCGCTCATCGAGGATCTGACGCTGACCGTGGAACCGGGCCAGACGGTGGCGATCGTCGGCCCGACCGGCGCCGGAAAGACCACGCTGGTCAACCTGCTGATGCGGTTCTACGACGTGACCGGCGGGCGCATCACCCTCGACGGCGTGGACATCGCGACGATGTCCCGGGACGAACTGCGCGCCGGGATCGGCATGGTGCTCCAGGACACCTGGCTGTTCGGCGGCACCATCGCGGAGAACATCGCGTACGGGGCGTCCAGGAAGGTCACCCGGGGCGAGATCGAGGAGGCGGCGCGGGCCGCCCACGCGGACCGGTTCATCCGCACCCTGCCCGACGGCTACGACACGGTGATCGACGACGAGGGCTCGGGCGTGAGCGCGGGTGAGAAGCAGCTCATCACCATCGCGCGGGCGTTCCTGTCCGACCCGGTGATCCTGGTGCTGGACGAGGCGACGTCGTCGGTCGACACCCGTACCGAGGTGCTGATCCAGAAGGCGATGGCCAAACTGGCGCACGGGCGTACGTCGTTCGTCATCGCGCACCGGCTGTCGACCATCCGGGACGCGGACACGATCCTCGTGATGGAGAACGGCTCGATCGTCGAACAGGGCGCGCACAGCGAGCTGCTGGCGGCGGACGGGGCGTACGCGCGGCTGTACAAGGCGCAGTTCGCGCAGGCGGTCGCGGAGGTCGACTAGCGATATGGGGCCGCTCTCGCCGTGGGAGCGGCCCCTCCTCTCAGTCCAGGTAGCCCCTCAGCTGGTCCGCGAAGGCGTGGTCGCGGAGCTTGTTGAGGGTCTTGGACTCGATCTGGCGAATCCGTTCCCGCGTCACCCCGAAGATGCGGCCTATCTCCTCCAGGGTGCGCGGACGTCCGTCGACGAGGCCGTAACGCAGCTGGACGACCTTGCGCTCGCGCTCGCCGAGGGTGGAGAGGACCGCCTCCAGGTGCTCCTTGAGCAGCAGGAACGCGGCGGACTCCACGGGGGAGGCGGCGTCGCCGTCCTCTATCAGGTCGCCCAGCGCCACATCGTCCTCCTCGCCCACGGGGGCGTGCAGGGAGACGGGCTCCTGGGCGAGCCGCAGCACCTCGCCGACCCGCTCGGGCGGCAGGTCGAGATGGGCGGCGACCTCTTCGGGCGTGGGTTCGTAGCCGCGCTCCTGGAGCATGCGGCGCTGCACCCGCACCACCCGGTTGATCAGCTCGACGACGTGCACCGGGACGCGGATGGTGCGGGCCTGGTCGGCGAGGGCGCGGGACATGGCCTGGCGGATCCACCAGGTGGCGTAGGTGGAGAACTTGTAGCCGCGGGCGTAGTCGAACTTCTCGACGGCCCGGATGAGGCCCAGGTTCCCCTCCTGCACGAGGTCGAGCATGGTCAGCCCGCGGCCGACGTACCGCTTGGCGACGGACACCACCAGCCGCAGGTTCGCCTCGATCAGCCGGCGCTTGGCCATCCGGCCCATGACGACGAGGCGGTCCAGGTCGTGGGCGAGCCTGCTGTCCAGGTCGGGGGTGTTGAGCAGCTTCTCCTCGGCGAACAGTCCGGCCTCGACCCGGCGGGCGAGTTCCACCTCCTCGGCGGCGGTGAGCAGCGGGATCCGTCCGATCTCGCGCAGATACTGCCGGAACAGGTCGGAGGAGGGACCGCCGGTGTCGACGACCCGTCCGGGCGGCGGCTCGACGGGCTCGGTCGCGGGGTCGGCTTCGGCCTCGGCTTCGGCCTCGGCTTCGGGCGGCGGCCCGGGCTCCGGTTCCGTCTCCGGCCGCGTCTCCGGGTGGTGCGCCGCACGGCTCTGCGGCGGCACGGCCACCAGCACGTCCGGCTCCGCGTCGGGTTCCGCGGTGGTGGGGCTGTCGGTAGGGACGAGGGTCTGGGTCTGCACGGGGGCGACCTCCAGGGTGATCGCTGCTGAGGTGGCGGAACCGCGGGGAGGGACCCGTGGGGGGACGGACCGGCCGCGCTCCGAGGACTCAGGCACCGCCCCCCAGTGTGGGGTAAGACACATCTCCGCCACGAGGGGCGTGCGTGGACTTTTTGAGTCCGGTGCGTGACCGCGTGGTTACCCTGGCGGACGTCCGAGGGGTCAGAGCGCGGCGGCGCCGTGCTCTCGCAACGCCTGGCCGTACTGCTGGAGGACCCACAGCTCGTTCTGTACGGCGGCCAGCTGGGCCGGGTCGCCGCCGGTGCCGAGGCGGGTGAGGGTGGACTGGATGTCCTGGATGCGGCGGTCGACGGCGCGGCGGCGGACCCAGACCAGCTGTTCGCCCGCGTAGGCCTCGTCGACCGTGCGGCGCATGATCGCCTCGACGGCCAGCTCGGTGACCATGGCGCGGACCGTGTCGTCGGGGGCCGCCTCGCGGACCCGGACCAGGTACTCCTGCGGGTCCTGGGTGCCGTACTCGGCGCCGCCCGCGTCCAGGATGGCCTGGCGCACGGCGGCGTAGGGCGGGGCGGTGAACTCGTCGACGCCGTACGCGTCGAACGCCGGGGAGACCAGCTCCGGGCGCTGGAGGGCGAGTTTGAGCAGCTCGCGTTCGGTGGCGTAGACGGGGTTGCGGAGGTTGAGCGCCGGGCCGGCGGTGGTGGGGCGGGGGGCGGCGTCGTACGACGGCTGGGGGCCGCGCTGCTGTGACGGGCCGCCGCCCTGTCCCTTGCCGCCCCGGTCACGCGCCCACCGGGCCAGCTGGGCGACCCGCTTGACCACGAACTGGGTGTCGAGGATGCCGAGCATGCCCGCGAGCTGGACGGCGACCTCGTGCTGGGCGCCGCTGTTCTTGATGCGGGCGACGATGGGCGCCGCCTCGTCCAGCGCGGCGGCGCGGCCCGCCGGGGTGTCCAGGTCGTAGCGGGAGACGATCTGGCGCAGGGCGAACTCGAAGAGCGGGGTGCGCGGCTCGACCAGGTCGGCCACCGCCTCGTCGCCCTTGGCGAGGCGCAGGTCGCACGGGTCCATGCCGTCCGGCGCGATGGCGATGTAGGTCTCGGCGGCGAACTTCTGGTCGTCCTCGAAAGCGCGCAGGGCCGCCTTCTGGCCGGCCGCGTCGCCGTCGAAGGTGAAGATCACGCGGGCCGAGCCGTTGTCCATCAGCAGACGCCGGAGGATCTTGATGTGGTCGCCGCCGAAGGCCGTGCCGCAGGTCGCGATCGCCGTCGTCACCCCGGCCAGGTGGCAGGCCATGACATCCGTGTAGCCCTCGACGACGACCGCGCGGGAGGACTTCGCGATGTCCTTCTTCGCCAGGTCGATGCCGTAGAGGACCTGGGATTTGCGGTAGATCGCCGTCTCGGGGGTGTTCAGGTACTTCGGCCCGTTGTCCGCCTCGTAGAGCTTCCTCGCGCCGAAGCCGACCACCTCGCCGCCGATGTCGCGGATGGGCCACATCAGGCGGCCGCGGAAGCGGTCGATCGGGCCGCGGCGGCCCTCCTGCGACAGCCCGGAGAGCAGCAGCTCCTTGTCGCTGAAGCCCTTGCCGCGCAGATAGCGGGTGAGGTGGTCCCAGCCCTGCGGGCTGTAGCCGACGCCGAAGTGGACGGCGGCGGCCTGGTCGAAGCCGCGCTCGGCGAGGAAGATCCGGCCGGTCTCGGCCTCGGGGGAGGTCGCGAGCTGTTCCGCGTACCACTCGGCGGCGATCTTGTGGGCCTCGACCAGGCGGATGCGCTCGCCGCGCTGGTGGGACGGGTTGTACCCGCCCTCCTCGTAGCGCAGGGTGATGCCCGCCTGGGCGGCGAGGCGTTCGACCGCCTCCGAGAAGGAGAGGTGGTCGACCTTCATCACGAAGGTGATGGTGTCGCCGCCCTCCTGGCAGCCGAAGCAGTGGAAGAGTCCCTTGCTCGGGCTGACCTGGAAGGACGGCGACTTCTCGTCGTGGAACGGGCACAGCCCCTTGAGGTTGCCGCCGCCCGCGTTGCGCAGCTGGAGGTACTCGGACACCACGGCGTCGATCGGGACCGCGTCCCGTACCGCCTTCACGTCCTCGTCGTTGATCCGTCCTGCCACGGATGAATTCTACGGGGGTGGTGTGACAGTCACGGGACGAGGCTTTCCAGCGGAACGTGCGGGTTCGCCAGGGCCTCGGTGTCCACCTGCTCCCTGGACCGGATCAGCCGCTGGATCTGCTCTGTGACGTCCCACACGTTCACGTTCATCCCGGCCAGCACCCGCCCCTCCTTCACCCAGAAGGCGATGAACTCCCGCTTCCCGGCATCACCGCGGATCACCACCTGGTCGTATGACCCGGGCGGCGCCCACCCCGAGTACTCCATGCCCAGGTCGTACTGGTCGGAGAAGAAGTACGGCACCCGGTCGTAGACGACGTCCTGCCCCAGCATCGCCCGCGCCGCCGCCGGGCCGCCGTTCAGCGCGTTCGCCCAGTGCTCCACCCGCATCCGCGTGCCGAAGAGCGCGTGGGGGAACGCGGCGACATCCCCGGCCGCGTGGATGTCGGGATCCGACGTGCACAGCCGCTCGTCCACGATGACACCCCCGCCGTGCGCCCGGTCGGCGATCTCCAGCCCGGCCGCCTCCGCGAGAGCGACGCGCGGTGCCGCGCCGATCGCCGCCAGCACGTCGTGCGCCGGGTGCTCCTCGCCGTCGTCCGTACGGGCCGCCAGCACCACGCCGTCCTGCCCGACGATCTCCGTCAGCCGGAGGCCGAAGTGGAAGCGCACCCCGTGCTCCCGGTGCAGCTCGGCGAAGAGCTGGCCCAGCTCGGGGCCGAGCACCCCGTGCAGCGGGGTCGGCTCCGGCTCGACGACGGTGACCTCGGCGCCGTACTCCCGGGCCGCCGCCGCGACCTCCAGGCCGATCCAGCCGGCGCCCGCGATCACCAGGTGGCCGTTGTCCCGGCCGAGGTGGTGGAGGACGCCCTTGAGGCGCTCGGCGTGGGCGAGGCGGCGCAGATGGTGGACGCCGGCCAGGCCGGTGCCCGGGATGTCCAGGCGGCGGGGTTCGGCGCCGGTGGCCAGCAGCAGCTTGTCGTAGCGGACGATCGTGCCGTCCTCGCCGAAGCGGACCGTCTTCTCGGCCCGGTCGATCGCGTCGACGGTCTGGCCGAGGTGGAGTTCGATGTCGTGCTGCGCGTACCAGGCGGGCTCGTGCACGAAGACGCTGTCCCGCTCCTCCTTGCCGAGCAGGAAGCCCTTGGAGAGGGGAGGGCGTTCGTACGGGTGGTCGCGCTCGTCGCAGATCAGTATCACCCGCCCGGTGAAGCCCTCCGCGCGGAGCGTCTCGGCCGCCTTTGCGCCGGCGAGTCCTCCTCCGACGATGACGAATGTCTGATCCGCGTCGACCACTTGATGCCTCCTCGTCACTGTGCCGCCAGATGCGAGCCTCCCGCACGGAGCGTGAGGGGGGAAGAGGGGGTGACCCGATCAGGCCACGCACGGTCACATCGGTGTCACATATGTCCCGTCAGTCTCGCGTGCAACAAACGGGCCGAGACGTCCGTGAGCGAGGCGATCTGGTCGACGATCACCCGTTTGCGGGCCCGGTCGTCGGGGGCCTGGTCGAACAGCGCGCGGAACTGCGGGTCCAGGCCGTCCGGGGCACGAACGGTGAGCGCCTCGGCGAGTTCGGCGACGACGATCCGCTGGTCGGCGCGGAGCCGGGTCTGCTCGGCGCGCTGCATGACGTACCAGTCGGCGACGGCCTTCAGCACCGCGCACTCCATCCGCGTCTCGCGCGGTACGACCAGCTCGGCGCCGTACCGGGTGAGCCGGCCGCCGCCGTACGCCTCCCGCGTGGCGCCCTCCGCGGCCAGGCAGAAGCGGCCGATGAGCTGGCTGGTGGCGTCCTTCAGCCGGGCCTGGGCGACGGCCGAGCCGTCGTAGCCGTGCGGCCACCACTCCTGGTCCTGGAGGCGGTCCAGGGCCGCGGCGAGTTCGGCCGGGTCGGTGTCGGCGGGGACGTACCGGCCGATGGCGACGCGGAAGATCTCCTGGCGTTCCGGCTCGGCGTGCAGGAGGTTGGGGTCGATATGGCCGGCGTGCAAGCCGTCCTCGACGTCGTGCACGGAGTACGCCACGTCGTCGGACCAGTCCATGACCTGGGCCTCGAAACAGGTGCGGGTGCCGGGGGCGTCCTTGCGGGCCCAGTCGAAGACCGGGCGGTCGTCCTCGTAGACGCCGAATTTCGGTGACGCCGGGTTGGTGGGGTGGGCGCCTCGCGGCCAGGGGTACTTCGTGGCGGCGTCGAGGGTGGCGCGGGTGAGGTTGAGGCCTACGGAGCCTTCCGGGGTGAAGCGTTTCGGCTCGATGCGGGTGAGGAGCCGCAGGGACTGGGCGTTGCCCTCGAAGCCGCCGCAGTCCTCGGCGAACTCGTTGAGGGCTTCTTCGCCGTTGTGGCCGAAGGGGGGATGGCCGAGGTCGTGGGAGAGGCAGGCGGCCTCGACGAGGTCGGGGTCACAGCCCAGGGCCGCGCCGAGTTCGCGGCCGACTTGGGCGCACTCCAGGGAGTGGGTGAGGCGGGTTCGGGGACTGGGGTCCCACGCCTGGCTTGTCGTGCCGGGAGTGACGACTTGCGTTTTGCCTGCGAGTCTGCGGAGTGCGGCCGAGTGCAGGATGCGGGCGCGGTCGCGTTGGAAGGCGGTGCGGCCGGGGCGTTTGTCGGGCTCGGGGGCCCAGCGTTCGGTTGCGGATGCGGGGTATGCGTTGCCTTCCATGTGTTGACAGTAAGCGCAGATGCGTCTGCCGGGTTGTTGTTGGTTTGCGGGTGCGGGTTGTTTTGGGCTGGTCGCGCCCACGCGGCGGAGCCGCACATCGATACAGCCCCGCGCCCCTTAGGAAGTCGCAGCCAGCGCCCGATTCCTCGTTGCTGCCATTGCCTCGTCGTAGCGGTGCAGTAGGAGTTCCGCCATCAAGGGGTGGGCGCCCAGGGGGTCCGACGCTATATCCGGGGCGGCCTTGGCGCATTCCGTTGCGAAGCGGCCCGGTGCCGTGAAGTACGAGGCCACGGCTATGTGGTGGCGGCCCCGTGCTCGCAGGGAGCGGACGGCTGCCTCCACCGTGGGGGCCGCCGCCGAGGCGTAGGCGGGGATCACCGGGACGCCCAGGCGGGTGGCGAGGAGGGCGGCCGTGCGGCCGGTGTCGGTTGCCGAGTCGGGGTCGCGGGAGCCCGCGGCGGCCAGGATCACGGCGGTCGTGCGGCGTTCGGTCTCCGTCACCGGGGTGCGCCAGCCAGCCTCCGTCAGACGGGTGTGGAGGGTGTCGACCAGCAGCGGGTGGGGGCCCAGGGGGGCGGCCAGGCGGGTGCGGGCCAGGGTGGCGGCGGCCATCTCGGGGATGTCCTGTTTGACGTGGTAGCCGCGGCTGAGGAGGAGGGGGACCAGGATCGCCTCGCGGTCGCCCAGGGCGGCGAGGGTGTCGGGGAGCAGGGGTTCGTTCAGCTCGATGTGCCCGAGGTGGACCGGCAGGCCGGGGCGCAGCTCGCGGACCCGGTCCAGGAGGGCGCGGACGGTGGCGAGGGCGCGCGGGTCGCGGCTGCCGTGGGCCACGACGACGAGCGCGGGGGGTCCGGGGCGGTGGCTGAGCTGGCTGTCCATGTATCGAGGGTGCCGGGAGGACGTTGCCGAGCCGTTGCGTGGGGGTCACGGGCGTTTTCCGTGGGTTCACGGCGGGGGGCGGGGGGTGTGTGAGGGGCACGCAACCAGGGCGCCTCACATTCCGTCCCTTTCGGTATGAAGATCGTACGACCCCGTTTCCCGCGCACTCGGACCGGCCGTCGGCGGCTGGTGCAGGCCGTGATGGCGGGGTGTGTGCTGGCGCTGCTGCCGTCGACCTGGCTGTACGTGTCGACGAGCGACCGGCTGCGGACCGTCGCCGACGTGCCGCGCACCGAGGTCGCCGTCGTCTTCGGGGCGGGGCTGTGGAACGGCGAGCCGTCGCCGTATCTCGCCCACCGCCTGGACGCGGCGGCCGAGCTGTACCGGGCGGGCCGGATCGAGGTGGTCCTGGTGACGGGGGACAACAGCCGGGAGGACTACGACGAGCCGGACGCGATGCGCGCGTATCTGACCCGGCACGGCGTCCCGGACGCGCGGATCGTCAGCGACTACGCGGGCTTCGACACCTGGGACTCCTGTGTCCGCGCCAAGAAGATCTTCGGCGTGGACGAGGCGGTGCTGATCAGCCAGGACTTCCACATCCGGCGGGCGGTGGCGCTGTGCCGGGAGGCGGGCGTGGAGTCGTACGGCGTCGGGGTCTACGCCAAGCGGGACGCGACCTGGTACTACGGCGGCGTCCGGGAGGTCTTCGCGAGCGGCAAGGCGGCACTGGACGCGGTCCTGGAGCCGGATCCCCGGTTCCTCGGGCCGGAGGAACCGGGGGTGGAGCGGGCGCTGGCCGGGGGGCGATGAGGCGAGCGCGGGCGGTGCGGCCGGTGCGCGGCAGCGCGGCCAGTGCATGCACGGCGGCGCGGGCGGTGCGCGGCAGCGCGGGCGGTGCGCGGCAGCGCGGCCAGTGCACGGCGACGCGGGCGGTGCACGGCAGCGCGGCCAGTGCACAGCAGCACGGGCGGTGCGCGGCCAGTCCGGGCCGCCGCCAGGACACCGCCCGCTGCCCGCGGCGACCGCCCGGCGCCAGCCGCGGCGACCGCAAGGTCCAGCTAAGGCCAGACCCCGCGACCCCGGCATGACCCGGGAGACAGGCCCTAGCGGCCGGTGAAGCGGACCGGCGCCGCTGCGCGGCCGGTGCGCGGCAGCGCGGGCCGGTGCGCCGCAGCGCGGGCGGTACGCGGCCGCTCCAAGCCGCCGCTCGGACGCCGCCCGCTGCCCGCAGCGACCGCCCGGCGCCAGTCGCGACGACCGCAGGGGCCGGGCTAGCGGCCGGAGAAGCGGGCGGGCGCCAACTGCGCGGCCAGTGCGCGGCAGCGCCGACGGTGCGCGGCCGCTCCGAGCCGCCGCTCGGCCACCACCCGCTGCCCCCGGCGACCGCCCGGCGCCAGCCGCGACGACCGCAGGGGCCGGGCTAGCGGCCGGAGAAGCGGGCGGGCGCCAACTGCGCGGCCAGTGCGCGGCAGCGCCGACGATGCGCGGCCGCTCCAAGCCGCCGCTCGGCCACCACCCACTGCCCCCGGCGACCGCCCGGCGCCAGCCGCGACGACCGCAGGGGCCGGGCTAGCGGCCGGAGAAACGGGCGGGCGCCAACTGCGCGGCCGGTGCGCGGCAGCGCGGGCGGGCACGGCAGCGCGGCAGCGCGGGCGGGCACGGCAGCGCGGCAGCGCGGGCGGGCGCGCGACCGCTCCAAGCCGCCTCTCGGCCGCCGCCCCGCTGCCCCGCTGCCCGCGGTGACCGCCCGGCGGCGGCCGTGGGGGCCGGTTCAGGGGCGGACCCCACGACGTCGGCATGAGCCGGGAGGCAGGTCCTAGCGGCCGGTGAAGTGGGCGGGGCGTTTTTCCAGGAAGGCCGTCATGCCTTCCTTCTGGTCCTCCGTGGCGAACAACGCGTGGAAGACGCGGCGTTCGTAGCGGATGCCGTCGCGCAGGCCGGTTTCCAGGGCGTGGTCGACGCATTCGCGGGCGGCGCGGACGGCGGCGCGGCCGTAGGAGGCGATGGTGGCCGCCGTGCGGAGGGCCTCGGGGAGTACCTGGTCGTCGGGGACGACCCGGGAGACCAGGCCGCTCGCCTCCGCCTCCCACGCGTCCATCGGGCGGCCGGTGAGGACCAGGTCCATCGCCTTGGCCCGGCCGATCAGGCGGGTCAGGCGCTGGGTGCCGCCGATCCCCGGGATCACGCCGAGCTTGATCTCCGGCTGGCCGAAGACCGCCGACTCCCCCGCGATGACGAGGTCGCACATCATCGCCAGTTCGCAGCCGCCGCCGAGGGCGTGGCCGTGGACGGCGGCGATCTTCGGAGTGCGCAGATCGGCGAAGTGCTCCCAGTCGGCGAAGTAGTCCTCCGCGGCCATCCGCACGGCCGAGCGGTCGGCCATCTCCTTGATGTCGGCGCCCGCCGCGAACACGGTGTCGGAGCCGGTGATCACTATGCAGCCGGTCTCCGGGTCCGCGTCCAAGGGGCGTAGTACGTCCAGGAGTTCTGCGAGCAGCGCGGAGCTGAGGGCGTTGCGGACGTGCGGGCGGTGCAGGCGTACGGTCACCACGGCGCCGTCGCGTTCGAGCTTGAGGTGGTTCATGGGCTTCCTCCAGGGTGAGGAGTTCCGGCGAGTCGTCATGAGTCCCAGATCGCGCCGTACGCCGGGATCCCGCGCCGCTCCAGGCCGTGCACCACCTGCCAGGTGAGCTTCTTGTTGGAGATGCAGATCACCGCCTCGGCGCCGAAGTCCCGGTACGCGGCGTACGCCAGGCGGACCATGTCGGGCTTGCCGTGCCGGGAGGTGTCCCAGACGACGGCGTCCGGCTGGACGGCGAGGATCTCGTCGACCAGGGCGTCGCCGTAGGTCGCGCGGGGGTCGCGGGTCGCCCAGACCAGACGGGAGGGGACCTCGGCGGCGAGGAGGTGCGGGAGGCAGGGGCCTATACCGCTGCCGGTGGCGACGTACACCACCTTCTTGAACAGCACCTCGATGTTGGCGACCCCGGCCGTGGTGATGCCCTTCACCCACACCGTGGAGGGCATGTCGTCGATGAAGGAGCCCGTCCAGTCCCCCGCGCGGGACACGGTGAGGCGGAAGCCGGACCGGCCGGGGGCGGGCACGTTGGCGAAGGAGTGCCATTCCGTCAGCGGGCTGCGGCTGATGGCGGTGGAGGAGCCCGCGAAGGGCGTCTCGCCGTAGTCGAAGCGGGCCAGGGCCACATGCGGGGAGGGGCGTTCGATCCGGACGTCGACCTTGCGCAGCCGCAGCCAGGGCAGGGCGACGCTGAGGGTGACCAGGGCGAGGACGGTCACGGGGACCGGCCCCGGGGCGCCGAGCAGGGTGTGGGTCCAGAAGAGGGCGAGGGCCAGCCAGCCGCCGAAGCGGTGGATCCGCTCGAAGTGGTCGTGGTGGCGGGAGCGGAAGGGCGGCAGGGCGGTGGCGACGATCAGGGCGAGGAGAGTCAGCAGGGTCCAGCCCACCGCCCTGAGCGGGCCGTTCGGGGTCACGATCGTCAGCGCCAGGTACCAGGCCGTGCCCGCCAGCGCCCCGCCCACGTGCAGTCCGCCGAAGTGGTACACCTTGCCCAGCGTCCAGCGGACCTTGAGCGGCCAGCTCGTCGGCGCCGAAGTGGCCAGCCGGAAGAGAAGGTTGATGACGTACTGCTGACGGACCAGGACGGCCAGAGTGACATTGGCGAGGGCCGTGTGGCCCAGTGTCGGCGTCGAGAGAGGCCAACTGGCCGCCGCGAAAGCGGCATTGACGGCGATCACCAGCGCCGCCAGCCGGTTGTAGTGCATCAGGCGCGGGTGCTTCCACAGGCGGCGCGCACCAGGGGTGAGCGGAGGAAGCTCGACATCCCGGTCGAGTGACGTGGTCATCGGGCCACCGCCGGCCGCTCCTCGGCCATCCGCAGCAGCGCCCGTTTGTCGATCTTGCCGCGGTCGGTCTCGGGAAGCGCGGCGAGCGGCAGCACCCGCTCCGGGACGCAGTAGTACGGCAGGGCGTCCGCGACCGCGCGTCGGGCGGCCTCCGGGTCGACGTCGGCGGGGCAGACGAAGGAGACCAGGGTGCGGGCGTCGCGTTTCAGGGTCACCGCGCGGGCGCAGCCCGGCAGCCGTTCCAGGACCGAGGAGACGGAGTCGAGTTCCACGCGGAAGCCGCGGACCTTGACCTGGTCGTCGGTGCGGCCGAGGTGTTCGAGTTCGCCGTCGGGGGTCCAGCGGCCCAGGTCGCGGGTGCGGAACATGCGGCGGCCGCCGCCGAGGAAGGGGTCGGGGGCGTACCGCTCGGCGTTGAGGGCGTCGTCGCCGAGGTAGCCGGCGGAGACGCAGTCGCCGCCCGCCCACATCTCGCCGACCTCGCCGATGGGCAGCGGCCGGCGGTGGGCGTCGAGGACGTAGACGGTGTTGTTGGGGGTCGGGCGGCCGATGGTGAGCAGCGGGGCGGCCGGGTCGTGGCGGCGCATCGTGTTGACGATGGTGGTCTCGGTGGGGCCGCAGCAGTTGTGGAAGACGGCCCGGCGCGCCCAGGCGTCGGCGAGCGGGCGCGGGCAGGGCTCCCCGGCGACGGCGACCGTGCGCACCCGCGGGCAGGCGGCGGGGTCGAGGCCGGACAGCACGGTCGGGGTGGCGATCAGGACGGTGGCGGTGCGGGCGGTGGCCGCGATGTCCTTGCCCCGGATGACGAGGGTGGCGCCGTGGGTGAGCGCGCCCAGGATCTCCCAGGCCGCCATGTCGAAGGCGACGTTGAGCAGCTGCGCCACCCGGTCGCCGCGGCGGATGCCGAGGTCGCCGGGGGCGGTGAGGAGGATGTTGGCGAGGTTGCGGTGGGTGACCTTGACGCCGTTGGGGCGGCCGGTCGTGCCCGAGGTGAACAGGACGTAGGCGCCGTCGTCGGGGTGGACGGCGGGCCGGGGCACGGTGGGGGCGGACGGCTGCGGAGCGTCGAGGGCGTCGTCGAGGGCGAGGAGGCGGTGGCCGTCGGGGAGCGGGACGCGCGGGGCGTACGCGCGCTGGGTGAGGATCACCCGGGTGCGGGCGGTGCGGATGACGTGGGCGAGCTGGGCGGCCGGGGTCAGGCCGATGTCCTGGGGGACGTAGGCGGCGCCCGCCTTCAGGATGCCGAGCAGGCCGACGAGCATCGGGAGGGAGCGGCGCACGAAGAGGCCGACGTGGTCGCCGGGGCGGACGCCGTCCGCGCGGAGGCGGGCGGCGAGGGCGTCGGCGGCGTGGTCGAGCCGGCCGTAGGTGAGCGTCGCGCCCTGGTGTTCGGCGGCGACGGTGTGGGGAGCGGTGCGGGCGTGCCGTTCGACGGCGTGGTGGAGCAGCGGATCGGGGACGGCGACGGCGGGGCCGCGGCCGTACTGCCAGAAGAGCTGCTGGTCACGGGGGGTGAGGTGGCGCAGGGGCATGGTCGGGGGGCCTCCTGGCTGTTTCGGGTGACGGTGTGCCGGTCCGGAAAGGAGCGGCGGGCATGCCCGGGGAGTCGAACGCCGTACGGAGTCGCGCCGCGACGGTGCGAAGTCGCGTGATGCTCGACTGTAGCGGCGGTCGTTCAGCTCTCAAGCAGGTGCGGTCGGCCAAGAAAGGTGGCGGAATGCGCCACATGTGACGACTTCCGCCACAGCGGCAACTCCGGACCCGGCGCGCGGCGACTTAGGGGTGGGGGCGCCGTGCGCCTCACGGTGCGGCCGCGTGGCGACGCCTCACGGTGCCGCCGGACCCCCGGGGAGGTCGCCGTGCGGCATGTGTAACAGGGAGCCGTCTCGCACGTAACACGACCGAAGCACCCTGAAGGGCATGAACAGCACCTCGACGCCCACCCACTGCCCGTACTGCGCCCTGCAGTGCGGGATGAACCTGTCGCCCTCGCCGGACGGGGGCGTCGAGGTGCGGGAACGCGCCGACTTCCCGGTGAACCGGGGAGCGCTGTGCGGCAAGGGCCGTACGGCGCCGGCGGTGCTCTCGTCCCGGGTGCGCCTGACCTCCCCGTTGGTGCGTTCCGGGGGCACGCTGGTGCCCGCCACCTGGGACGAGGCCCTGGACCGGATCGCCGGGGCGCTGCGCCGCGCCCGCGCGGAGCACGGCGCGGACGCGCTCGGCGTGTTCGGCGGCGGCGGGCTGACCAACGAGAAGGCGTACACGCTGGGCAAGTTCGCCCGGGTCGTGCTCGGCACCTCGCAGATCGACTACAACGGCCGCTTCTGCATGTCGTCGGCGGCGGCCGCCGGGATGAAGGCCTTCGGTCTCGACCGCGGGCTGCCGTTCCCGCTGGAGGACATCCCCAAGACGGGCTGTGTGATCCTGGTCGGCTCCAATCTCGCCGAGACCATGCCGCCCTCGCTGCGCTACTTCACCGAGCTGAAGGAGAACGGCGGCACCCTGATCGTCATCGACCCGCGCCGCACGAAGACCGCCGAGCAGGCCGATCTGCATCTCGCGCCCCGGCCGGGCACCGACCTCGCGCTCGCGCTGGGCCTGCTGCACCTGGTCGTCGCCGAGGGGCGCACCGACGAGGCGTACATCCGCGAGCGGACCAGCGGCTGGGAGGACGCGCGGGCGGCGGCCATGGCGCACTGGCCGGAGTACGTGGAGCGGATCACCGGCGTGCCCGTGCCCCAACTGCGGGAAGCCGTACGGATGTTCTGCGAGCCGGAGTCCGCGATGGTGCTCACCGCGCGCGGGCCCGAGCAGCAGTCCAAGGGCACCGACACGGTCGGCGCGTGGATCAACCTGTGCCTGGCGACCGGGCGGGCGGGGCGGCCGTACAGCGGCTACGGCTGCCTCACCGGCCAGGGCAACGGGCAGGGCGGGCGCGAGCACGGCCAGAAGGCCGACCAGCTGCCCGGCTACCGCAAGCTGGACGACCCGGCGGCGCGCCGGCACGTGGCCGAGGTGTGGGGCGTGGACCCGGACTCGCTGCCGGGGCCGGGGCGCAGCGCCTACGAGCTGCTGGACGCGCTCGGCACGGACATCCGGACGCTGCTGCTGATGGGCTCCAACCCGGTGGTGTCGGCGCCGCGCGCCGCGCACATCGAGGACCGCATCAAGTCGCTGGACTTCCTGGCGGTCTGCGATGTGGTCCTGTCGGAGACGGCCGAACTGGCGGACGTGGTGCTGCCGGTGACGCAGTGGGCCGAGGAGACCGGTACGACGACCAACCTGGAGGGCAGGGTGCTGCTGCGCCGCCAGGCGATCACCCCGCCCGAGGGCGTGCGCAGCGACCTGGAGGTCATGCACGAGCTGGCCGCGCGGCTGGGCGTGGAGAAGGGCTTCCCGACCGACCCCGAGGAGGTCTTCGAGGAGCTGCGCCGGGCCAGCGCGGGTGGTCCCGCGGACTATTCCGGGATCACCTACCGCAGGCTCGCGGAGGAGAACGGGGTGTTCTGGCCGTGCCCGGCGCCGCAGGCCCTGGTGGACTCCGAGGACGCCTCGCTGGACGTGACGCCGGACGACCCCGCGCAGGACGCCGAGGTCCGGGACGTGCACCCCGGCACCCCGCGCCTCTTCCTCGACCGGTTCGCCACCCCGGACGGCCGGGCGCGGTTCGTGCCCGTCTCGCACCGGGCCGTGGCCGAGGAGCCCGACGACGAGTACCCGGTGCTGCTGACCACGGGCCGGGTGGTCGCCCAGTACCAGTCCGGCGCGCAGACCCGGCGGGTCGACGAGCTGAACGCCGCCGCGCCCGGCCCGTTCGTCGAACTGCACCCGAGGCTGGCGGCCCGGCTGGGAGCGGCCGAGGGCGACCCGGTGGCCGTCGTCTCCCGGCGCGGCCGGGCCGTGGCACCGGCCCGCATCACCCACGCGATCCGCCCCGACACCGTGTTCATGCCGTTCCACTGGCCGGGCGAGGGCCGCGCCAACACCCTCACCAACCCCGCGCTCGACCCGACGTCCCGGATGCCGGAGTTCAAGGCGTGCGCGGTGCGGGTGGAGGCGGTCACCGCGGAGGACTGACCCGAGTCTCGCGCTACGACGGCGAAGTCCGCCGCGTCCGCCAGTCGCCGCCCTCGATCCGCCGGCCCCCGGCGCGCAGCCGGGCGGCGACGGAGGGCGCGGCGAGGTACACCCAGGCCCGTACGGCGGCCCCGTCGGCGGTGCGGACGATGTCACGGGCGACCCGCTCGTAGAGGTTGCGCGGGTCGCCCGGTGTCGTGCACTCCTCCAGCCGGTCGAGGACGAGGAGCAGTTCGTCGTACGCCTCGGGCAGCGCGGTCACCAGCTCCCCGCGCACCACACCGCCCGGTTCCTCGATCGCGTACGGGTAGCCGGGACCGTCGTAGAGCACCGCGTCGCGGAGGTCTCCCGGCTCCTCGGCGTGGGTCCGGCCGCGCAGGAAGAGGTCGTGGTTGGGCTCGCCGGGGCGCAGGGTGCCGTAGACGAAGAAGGGGAGTTGGACACGGGACCGCACAGAACTCACAGAAGCGATTCTCTCCCCACACACACCTCCACGTCCTCCCCCTGGCCCTGGCATGTGCACGCCCCCTTGAATCTTGATCACCCTCAGCGTGATCAGTTCAAGGAGACCCATGAGCCGGATACGGCCGTACGCCCTGGCCGCCACGACCGCCGCCGCCCTGCTGGCCACGGCGCTCTCCCCCACCGCCGGAGCGGCCGACCGGCCCACGCGGGCCACCGCGCTGGCGAACGCCGCCGCGATCCTCGCCGACCGGGCGGGCAGCCTGGGACTCGGCGCCGGCCAGGAGACGAAGGTCCGGGACGTCGTCATCGACGAGGACGGCACCCAGCACATCCGCTACGACCGCACCTACCGCGACCTCCCCGTCCTCGGCGGCGACTTCGTCCTCCACGTGACGCCCGAGGGCGGCTACCACGGGGTGAACCGCGCGACGACGGCGCCGGTCTCCCTGCCGAGCGTGACCCCCGTCCTGTCCGCCCCGAAGGCCGCCGACGTGGCCGCGAACGCGCTGCGGGCCCTGCACCTTGGCGAGACCCTGAAGCGTCTGACGGCCAAGCCGGAGCTGGTGGTCGACGCCCTGCACGGGACGCCGAGGCTGGCCTGGCGGACGCAGGCGGCGGCGCTCGACGCGCAGGGCAACCCGGTGGCGCGGACCGTGCTGACGGACGCGCGGACCGGGGCGCAGATCGACGCCTGGGACACGCTGGAGTCGGCGTCCGGGGACGGGCGTTCCCTGTACGGCGGCACGGTCCCGCTGCAGACGACGCCGACCGGATCGGGGTACGCGCTGAAGGACCCGACCCGCGGCGGCACGTACACCGGCGACGCGGCGAACCAGGTCGACCTGTGCCTGCTGGGCACCCTCTGCGTCAGCCGCGCCCCCTCCACGGTGTTCACCGACGCCGACAACCACTGGGGCGACGGCACGACCGCGGACCGCGCCTCGGCGGCGGTGGACGCGCAGTACGGCACCGACGTCACCTGGGACTACTTCGAGAGCAAGCACGGCCGCGAGGGCATCGCGGGCGACGGCAAGGGCTCGTACAGCCGGGTGCACTACGGCACCCGCTACAACAACGCCTTCTGGGACGACACGTGCTTCTGCATGACGTACGGCGACGGTGACGGGACGACGTTCGGCCCGCTGGTCTCGCTGGACGTCGCCGGTCACGAGATGAGCCACGGCGTCACGTCCAAGACGGCGAACCTCACCTACACCGGCGAGTCCGGCGGCCTGAACGAGGCCACCTCCGACATCTTCGGCACGCTGGTGGAGTTCCACGCGGCGAACACCAAGGACCCCGGCGACTGGCTGATCGGCGAGAAGATCGTCCGCTCGGGCTTCGGCCGCAGCGCCCTGCGGTACATGGACCGCCCGTCGAAGGACGGCGACTCCCCCGACTGCTGGAGCCCCACGGTCGCCACCCTCGACGTCCACTACTCCTCCGGCATCGGCAACCACTTCGCCTACCTGCTGGCCGAGGGCAGCGGCGCGAAGACCATCAACGGCGTCCCGCACAACTCGCCGACCTGCAACGGCACTTCCGTGACCGGCATCGGCCGGGCCAAGCTCGGCGCGATCTGGTACCGGGCCCTGACGGTCTACATGACGTCGTCCACGACGTACGCCGGAGCCCGCACCGCGACCCTGAACGCGGCCCGCGACCTGTACGGCACCGGCAGCGCGGAGTACCGGGCGGTGGGGGCGGCCTGGAGTGCGGTGGGCGTGAACTAGGTCATCCCACCAGGTCTCCATGGCGGCGGCCGCACGGACCGGCTCAACCCCCGTACGGCCGCCGCTCCTTCGCCTCCCGCAGGGCCCTGCCCCACCACACCAGCTGGTCGAGCATCGTCTTCGCCGCCGCGTCGGGGCCCGTCGGGTCCTTCAGGCGGCCGTCGCGGTCGAAGGACGCGCCGGCGTTGTGGAAGGAGACGGTGTCGCGGACGGTGACGGCGTGGAGTTCGGCGAAGACCTGGCGCAGGTGCTCGACGGCGCGCAGGCCGCCGGAGATGCCGCCGTAGGAGACGAGGGCGACGGGCTTGGCGCGCCATTCGGTGTAGTGCCAGTCGATGAGGTTCTTGAGCGCGGCGGGGTAGGAGTGGTTGTACTCGGGGGTGAGGACCACGAACGCGTCCGCCGCGTCGAGCCGCGCGCTGACCGGGTCGGCGGACTGCGGGGCGGGCTCCATGGTCGTGGGCAGCGCGACGTCCGCGACGTCGACGACATCGACGACCAGGTCGTCCCGTTCGCGGACGCGGTCCAGCAGCCAGTCGGCGATGACGGGCCCGAACCGGCCGTGGCGGTTGCTGCCGATGACGACGGTCACGTGGAGGGGGGTCTGAGCGGTTGTGTTCTTCATGCCGCACAGGCTCGTACCTCAAGTTTGATTGAGGTCAAGTCGGACCCGCCCGGCGGTCCGGTCACCCGTTCACACCTTCACCGTGCTTCCTTCGGGTCCTCTTCCCCGACAGCTCGCCACACGCCGGTGACCTGCTGAAACGAGCCGTGAAGCGCCGGCTCGGCGGTCCGTGCGAGCACCCGTTCACCGTATTTCTGACGGCACATCAGGAAGCGCGCTCGCGTCGCTGCCACTTACCTCGAAAGAGCACTGCACCGACAGCTCCACTCGATCGAGGGGGAACCCGATGCGACGTATCGCCCGGCTGCTGAGCGGTACCGCGTTCGCCGTCGCCGCCGCGGGTCTGTCCGCCGCGCCCGCGTACGGCGACGACACCGGCGACCTTGAGGTGTATCCGTCCTCCGTGGTGCCCGGCGGCCTGGTCAGCGTGAACACGGCGGCGTGCGGTGCCGACGGTGCCGCCGAGGGCGACGCCAGCGCGGTCGGCGCCGGGCCCTTCACGCTGGCGCCCAGCAGCCACGAGAACGACGCGATCGGCCAGTTCCGGGTGCCGCCGAGCGCGCATCCGGGGACGTACGAGATCGTCGCGCGGTGCTCCGGGAACGGCCGGGAGGTCAAGGGCGACCTGGTGGTCACGCTGACCGCGGCGCAGCCGGCGTATCCCCGGGGAAGTGTGAAGACGGGGGTCGGCGGCGCACTGGGCCCCGATCCCGTGCAGACCGCGGCCGGCGTGGCGGCTCTCGCCGTCGCCGCCGCGGGCGGTACCTGGCTCCTGCATCGCCGGGCGAGAGGCGACGGGATCTGACGGACACCCTCCGCTGTCCGTCCGCCGGTACCGCACGCCCCGCCCCCTCCGGGTCCGACGCCCCTCGCGGCCCGGAGGGGGATACCGGGGCCCCACCCCGTTCCCTCGGTCCCACGGAGGCTCCCATGGGCAGGCGCGGCGACACCGCCATAGCCACCGTCACCGCCGTCGCCCTGTGCTCGGGCGTCTGGCTGCTGAGCGACGGCGCCGAGACGCAGGCCCCGCCGCAGCCGTCGGCCGCCGAGGCGCGGGCCGACCCGGCCGCCGAGCGCTCGGCGGCCCCGGCGCTGCCGCCGTCCCCGCCCGACCGCATCCGCATCCCCGCGATCCGGGTGGACGCCCCGCTGACCGGCCTGGGCCTGACCCGGTCCGGCAGCCTGGAGGCACCGCCGCCCGACCGGCCGAACCTCGCCGGCTGGTACGAGGCCGGGACCACGCCCGGCGAGCGCGGCACCGCGATCGTCGCCGGGCATGTCGACAACACCGACGGACCCGCCGTCTTCTACCGCCTCGGCGCCCTCGGACGCGGCAGCACCATCGAGGTGGACCGGCGCGACGGCTCGGTCGCGGTGTTCACGGTGGACGCCGTCGAGGTCTACCAGGCGAAGAACTTCCCCGACGAGAAGGTCTACGGCCCGGCCCGCCGGCCCGAACTGCGGGTGATCACCTGCGGCGGCGGCTACTCGCGCACCACCGGCTACCAGGGGAACGTGGTCGTCTTCGCCCATCTGACGGGCAGCCGCTGACTCCGGTCACGCCACCGGCTCCGGCGCCTGGCCCAGCACGTTCGCCTTCCCCCACACGCCGAGCGGCTCCAGTGCCTCGTTGAGCGTGACGCCCCGCGGTGTCAGCGAGTACTCCACGCGCGGCGGCACCTCGGCGTACTCCTCCCGGTGCACGATCCCGTCCGCCTCCAGCTCCCGCAGATGCGCGGCCAGCACCTTCTCCGTGACCCCGGGAAGCGCGCGGCGCAACTCGCCGAAGCGGTGCGGCCGCTCGCCCAGCGCCCACAGGATGAGCACCTTCCACTTCCCGCCGATCACGTCCATCGCCGCGTCGACCCCGCAGGTGTACGCCCCCGCCCGCCGTCCGATCGCCATGTCCGACCCCCGCCTCTCGTCCGCTGCCTCGACGCTTCCCTCGTGGTAACCACCCACTCCGAAGTGCGTACTTGAGCAGGCGGTTGACCCTCTACGAGGCTAAGCGCCATGACCGACACCACCCCTTCCCCGAGCCCCCGCGCGCCCCGCGCCGACCTCACCCCCCTCACCCTCCTCGGAACCGGCGCCATGGGCACCGCCCTGGCCCGCGCCTGGCTGGCCGCCGGGCATCCCGTGACCGTCTGGAACCGCACCCCGGCCCGCGCCGAGGCGCTGGCCGCCGAGGGCGCGACGGTCGCCGCGAGCGCGGCCGCGGCGGTCGCCGCCAACCGGCTGGTGATCGCCTGTCTGCTGGACGACCCGTCGGTCGGCGAGGCGCTGGAGGGCGCCGACCTGTCCGGGCGGGACGTGGTGAACCTGACCACCGGCACGCCCGCCGAGGGCCGCTCCCGCGCCGCCTGGGCCGAGGCGCGCGGCGCCCGTTTCCTGGACGCGGGGATCATGGCCGTACCGCCGATGATCGGGCAGCCGGACTCCGGGGCCTATGTGTTCTACAGCGGCTCGGCCGAGCTGTTCGAGGAGCACCGGGCCACCCTCGCCGTCCCGGCGGACGCCCGGTTCGTCGGCACGGACCCGGGCTTCGCCGCGCTGCACGACGTGGCGCTGCTGAGCGGGATGTACGGCATGTTCTCCGGGATCGCGCACGCCTTCGCGCTGATCCGCGGGGAGGACATCGCGCCGAAGGACTTCGCCCCGCTGCTGGCGGGCTGGCTGAACGCGATGGCGGGCGCGGTGCACGAGACGGCCGAGAAGCTGACGACCGGCGACTACACGAAGGACGTGGTCTCCAACCTCGCCATGCAGGTGCAGGCCGGACAGCGGACCCTGCTGCGCACGGCCGACGAGCAGGGCGTGAGCCAGGAGCTGCTGCGGCCGTACCTGGACCTGATGAAGCGCCGGCTGGACGAGGGACACGGCGACGAGGACACCACCGGGGTGATCGACCTCCTCGCCGTGCGTCCCGGTCCCGCTAGGTCGTGTCCGTAAAGTCCCGTCGTCCGCCCGGAGGGCGGGACTTTGCGGACACGGCCTAGGGCCTGACCGCGAGCAGGGGCGGGTGGCCGTCACCGTCGGCGTTGGCGACGACCCAGGTGTCGCCTGCCCTGACCAGCTGTGCGCTGCTCTCGATCAGTCCGCCGGCCTCGCGGATCATCGTGCCGTCGCTCTCGCCGCGCCGTTTGCCGTCGGCCGCGTCGAAGGTCCACAGCCGCTGGTTGCCGCCGAGCGCCGCGACGTCACCGTCGCCCGCAGGGGCCAGGGCGACGACCGGGATGCCCAGGTCGGCGTGCCACAGGCGCTGCCCATCGCGCAGCGAGTAGGCGACGACCCGCTCGGCGGAGTCGGCCCCGGGCTTGGTGGCGGCGACGACGAGTGCCTCGCCGCGCACCACGGCCGCCAGTGCCGGGCGGGCACCGAAGCCGTCGCCGACGATCGTCAGGTCCTCCTCGTCGGCGGTGAGCGGGATCTGGACCGGGTCGCCGTCGCCCGGGTAGGAGAGCACGGCGGACACGCCTCGCTCGTCCTCCTCCGTCAGCAGCAGGGTGAACGGTTCGGCCGCGACCACCATGGCCGTGCTGACGGCGCTCTCCACGGGCAGCTGCCGGCGGGCCCGCTCCTCGCCGGTGGCGTTGTCCAACGTGACCAGCCACGCGGACCGGAACTCGCTGAACGTCTCGCAGCCGACGACGACACGGGTGGTGCCGCCGGCGGCGGAGGCCACCTTCGGCCCGCATTCCACGTCCTCGTCGGCGGGCGGCTTGACGCCCTTCGGCTCGGTCAGCTTCGTGGTCCAGCGCGGGGCGCCGTCGGCGAGCCCGTAGCCGTGCACGGCGCCGTCGGCGAGGGCGACGGCCGTGCCCGCGTCGGCCGCGAGCAGACCGTCACTGGCGGACGTGAAGAGCGTGACGCCGTCGATGTGCCGCTCCCACACCTTGCGGCCGTCGCGCACATCGACCGCCCACACCGTGTCGCACGACTTCTCGTGCCGGCCGAAGGCGACCAGGCCGATGCCGTCGACGACGGTGTCGCTCATCCCGCACACCGACTCCCGCACCGGCGCCCGCAGCACCCAGCGGCGGTCGCCGCCCCGGGAGTCGTATGCGATCAGCGCGTCACCGCGGGCCCGGACGACCGTCCCGGCGTCCTCCCCGACGCTCCACACGCCGAGCCCGCGCACCGAGGCGGGCCGGTCCGGTACGGCCTTCCAGGCCAGGTCGAGCACCGGCCCGCGCATCGCCAGATACCCCTGCCAGCCGGGCCACAGCACGAGCAGCGCGCCCACCACGAGGAGGACGGGGGGCAGTGCCTTGCCGGGGCGGCGGTGGGTGAACCCGCCGACGGCGACCAGGGCCGCGACGACGCCGGCGAAGGAGCAGAGGAAGGCCAGCAGGATGGTCGGCGTGGTGCCGTCGGGGCAGGGGCTGTAGCGCCCGCCGCAGGAGTTGCCGGGGATGGACGACCATCCCAGGTAGTGGTACTCCGCCGCGAGCCCCAGCACCGCCCCCGCCAGGACCACCAGTCCGGCCCACGGCAGCACCCGGTTTCCGCGCGGTCTGTCGTCGCCCTCGGCCATGTCGCCCCCCTTGTTCCGTCGATCCGGCGCTCCCCAGCGCCACCGCCTCACGACAGGGCGGCGCCGGAGCATAACGCGGCGGAGTGGATCATGTCAGCGGAACCCGGGCGCCCTCCCCGCCGCCGTGGCTTTCGCACCTCACAGCGCCCCGCCCCCTCGGCTTCCGCACCTCACAGCGCCCCGCCCCCGCCCTCCGGCAACCCTCACACCCCTCCTCCGCCTCCGCTGAGGGCAGAGTTCCCCGGGTGAAACAGACGTGATGCGGCCGGGTAACACCCACACCGCACGCTCAGGAGCATGACCTCGAATACGCGTGTGGTGGTGATCGGCGCCGGCCTCGCGGGCGTACGGCTCGCCCGGCGGCTCGGTGAGCTCGGCACGCCCGCGCTGCTGATCGGCGAGGAGGAGCACCGGCCGTACAACCGGGTGCTGCTCGCCGAAGTGCTGGCCGGACGGTACAGCCCCGATGTGATCGCCCTCCCGGCGCCCGCGGAGCTGACCCGTGCGCGAGTGACCGAGATAGACCGCGACAGCCGCAGCCTGCGCTGCGCGGACGGCTCGGAGATCGCATACGACACGCTGGTCCTGGCCACCGGCTCCAACCCGGTGCTGCCGCCGCTGCGCGGACTGTTCACCCCCGACCACGAACTGCCCGAGGGCGTCCACGCCTTCCGCACCATGGACGACTGCCTGGGCCTGTCCAAGGCGGTCCGGCCGGGCGTGCGCGCGGTCGTCATCGGCGGCGGCCTGCTCGGGGTCTCCGCGGCCCGCGCCCTCGCGATGCGCGGCGCGCAGGTCGTGCTCGCCCAGCAGTCCGAGCGGCTGATGGAGCGGCAGCTCGACCCGGCCGCGTCCAAGCTGGTCCGGCGGCACCTCATCGACCTCGGGGTCGAGGTGCACACCGAGTGCCGGGTGCGGGACGTCCGCGTGGTCGGCGGCGCGGTCCGCTCCGTGGAGATGGCGGACGGATACGCCCTGGACGCCGACCTCGTCGTCCTGGCCTGCGGGGTCCACCCGCGCGTCGGCCTCGCCAAGGCCGCCGGGCTCGCCGTGCACAAGGGCGTCCTGGTCGACGACGAGCTGCGCACCTCCGACCCGCACATCCGCGCGATCGGGGACTGCGCCCAGCACGACGGGAACGTGTACGGCCTCGCCGCGCCCGCCCTCGAACAGGCCGACGTGCTCGCCGCCCTGCTCACCGGGAACGACAGCGCCCGCTACACCGGCACCCGTTCCCTCACCCGCCTCACCCTCTCCGGTCAGGCCCCCTTCGACCTCGCCGCGTTCGGCGAGACGGAACCCCGCCCCGGCGACGACGTCGTGCAGCTGACCGACGCCACCCGCGGCACCTACCGCAAGGTCGTCGTCCGCGACGACCGCCTGATCGGCGGGGTCCTCGTCGGCGAACTCGGCACCGTCGGCGCGCTCGCCCGCGCCTGGGAGGGAGCAGAGCCGCTCCCCTCGGACGGCGGCCCCCTGCTCCACCTGCTCACCAACGACGGAGGCTCCTGATGTCCACGACCGCACCTGCTGGGGACCGCCCCTCGATCGTGCTCGTCGGCCACGGCATGGTCGGCCAGCGCTTCCTCGAGGCGCTCGCCGAGCGCGGCCTGACCGCCACGCACCGCGTGGTCGTGCTCTGTGAGGAGCCGCGTCCCGCGTACGACCGCGTGGCGCTCACCTCGTACTTCTCGGGCAAGACGCCCGAGGACCTGTCCATGACGGACATGGCGTTCATCGAGGAACACGGCATCGAGCTGCACATCGGCGACCCGGCCGAGACCGTCGACCGCGCGTCCCGCAAGGTGACGGCGCGCTCCGGTCTCGTCGTGGACTACGACATCCTCGTCCTGGCCACCGGCTCGTACCCGTTCGTGCCGCCCGTCCCCGGCAAGGACGCGACCGGCTGTTTCGTCTACCGCACGATCGAGGACCTGCTCGCGATCGAGGAGTACGCGAAGACGAAGGCGAAGACCGGCGCGGTGGTCGGCGGCGGTCTGCTCGGCCTGGAGGCCGCGGGCGCGCTGAAGGGCCTCGGCGTCGAGACGCACATCGTGGAGTTCGCGCCGCGGCTGATGCCGGTGCAGGTCGACGAGGGCGGCGGCGCGGCGCTGCTGCGCACCATCGAGGACATGGGCCTGTCCGTCCACACGGGCGTGGGCACGCAGGAGATCGTGGCCGACGCCGCGGGCGTCGTCACGGGCATGAAGCTGTCGGACGGCTCGGAACTCGCCGCCGACATGGTGATCTTCTCCGCCGGTGTCCGCCCGCGTGACCAGCTGGCCCGCGACTGCGGCCTGGCGGTCGGCGAGCGCGGCGGCATCACCGTCGACGAGCAGTGCCGTACCGTCACCGACCCGCACGTGTTCGCCATCGGCGAGTGCGCGCTGGCCGCGGACGGCCGGGTGTACGGCCTGGTCGCGCCGGGTTACGAGCAGGCCGAGACGGCGGCGGCCACCATCGCGGCGGACGAGGCGTCCTTCACCGGTGCCGACCTGTCCACCAAGCTGAAGCTGCTCGGCGTGGACGTGGCCTCCTTCGGCGACGCGCACGGCACCGCCGACGACTGCCTCGACGTCGTCTACTCCGACTCCCGCTCCGGCCTGTACAAGAAGCTGGTCATCGGCCGCGACGGCACCCTGCTCGGCGGCATCCTGGTCGGCGACGCGGAGGCCTACGGCACCCTGAAGGCCTTCACCGGCTCCGTCCCGCCGGTCTCGCCCGAGGCGCTGGTGCTGCCGGCCGGTGCCGGAGCGCCCGTCCAGCTCGGCCCGACGTCGCTGCCGGACGACGCGATCATCTGCTCCTGCAACAACGTCCGCAAGGGCACGATCCGCGAGGCGGTCACCGAGCACAAGTGCACCACCGTGCCCGAGGTGAAGAAGTGCACCAAGGCCGGTACGACGTGCGGCAGTTGCGTCAAGGTCCTCGGCCAGCTGGTCACCGCCGAGCTGGAGGCGAGCGGCGTCGAGGTCGACAAGGGCCTGTGCGCCTGCTTCTCGCAGACCCGCGAGGAGCTGTACGAGATCGTCCTCGCCCTGCGGATCACCTCCTACCAGGACCTGCTCGACCGCTACGGCCGCGAGGAGGCGCGCGGCGGTGACGGCTGCGAGGTCTGCAAGCCGACGGTCGGCTCGATCATCGCCTCCCTCGCCCCGACCATCGGCGCCGACGGCTATGTCCTGGACGGCGAGCAGGCGGCCCTCCAGGACACCAACGACCACTTTCTGGCCAACCTCCAGAAGAACGGGTCGTACTCCGTCGTCCCTCGTATCCCCGGCGGTGAGATCGCCCCGGAGAAACTGATCGTGATCGGGGAGATCGCCCGGGACTTCGGCCTCTACACCAAGATCACCGGTGGCCAGCGGATCGACATGTTCGGCGCGCGCGTGGAGCAGCTGCCGTCGATCTGGGCCCGCCTGGTCGACGCGGGCTTCGAGTCCGGTCACGCCTACGGCAAGTCGCTGCGCACCGTGAAGTCCTGCGTCGGCCAGACCTGGTGCCGCTACGGCGTCCAGGACTCCGTCCGGATGGCGATCGACCTGGAGCTGCGCTACCGGGGGCTCAGGTCGCCCCACAAGCTGAAGTCGGCGGTGTCGGGCTGCGCCCGCGAGTGCGCTGAGGCCCAGTCGAAGGACTTCGGCGTGATCGCCACCTCCAACGGCTGGAACCTCTACGTCGGCGGCAACGGCGGCGCCACCCCGCGCCACGCGGACCTCCTCGCCCAGGACCTCTCCGACGCCGAACTGATCCGCCTGATCGACCGGTTCCTGATGTTCTACATCCGCACCGCCGACCGCCTGGAGCGCACCTCCACCTGGCTGGAGCGGATCCCCGGCGGCCTGGACCACGTACGCGACGTGGTCGTCCACGACTCCCTCGGCATCTGCGAGGAGCTGGAGAACCTGATGGCCGCCCATGTCTCGCACTACCGCGACGAATGGGCCGAGACCATCAACGACCCCGAGAAGCTCGCCCGGTTCGTGTCCTTCATCAACGCGCCCGACACCCCCGACCCGGTGGTCGGCTTCGTCCCCGAGCGCGACCAGATGAAGCCGGACCTGCCGTTGCTGTCGATCGGCCTGCGCCCCACCGGCGAAGACGTTCTGGAAGGAAGCGCCCAGCGATGACCCTGGCACCCGAGACGACCGACCTGAAGGTCCAGCTCCGGCTGGCGGACGACGACTGGTTCACGGTCTGCGACCTGCACGTGCTGATGCCGGGCCGCGGAGTGGCGGCCCTGCTGCCGGACGGCCGCCAGGTGGCCCTCTTCCGCGACCGCAAGGGGGAGCTGTACGGCATCGACAACCGCGACCCGTTCACCGGCGCGGCCGTCCTCTCCCGCGGCCTGACGGGCACTCACCAGGGACGCCCCTTCGTCGCCTCCCCTCTCCTGAAGCAGCGGTTCGACCTGCTGTCCGGGCAGTGCCTGGACGACGAGACCGTACGTGTGACGGCGTACGAGGTGCGGGCGGCCTGAGCCGACACCGCCGCCCCACCCCGACCGCCACCGCTCACCGGCCAACCCTGCCTGCCCTGCCCCGGCCCGGTGAACGGTGGCGGTCCGGCGTTCCCGCGAGAAGAATGCCCGCATGATCGGCAGACGCATCATCCACCGCACGGCGGACGGCAGGCGGATACCCGGCACCTGGCGGCACGCCTTCATCCGCAACGGCGACTACTTCCTGACCGACCTCTTCATCTACGCCGACGGCCTCGTCGACTGCTGGGGCCTGGTGACCCTGGAGGAGTTCGAGGAGAAGCTGCGCAGCGGCTGGGTCGCCACCGAACTCCCCGAGGGCGCCCTGGCGTCCGCCCACGACCTCGCCTGGTGGAGGTTCGCCGAGGCGCACACCGGGCTCACCCCCGAGCTGCTGCTCGCCGAGGTCCGCGACACCATCGACCAGCTCAACGGCCGCCCCGATGCGACGGCCCGCTGCCTGGCCGCCGTGGATGCCTTCCTCGCCGACCGCACCGAGGAGAAGCGGGCGGCGGCCCGCGAGGCGTACCTCGCCATCCCGGAGACACGGCGCCGCTATGCCCTCGGGGACATGGACCGCAAGGACTGGCCGCTGAAGGCGCTGGTGGCGGGGCCCGGCGGACGGATGGAGTCCCGGCCGGAGGAGCCCCTCACACAGGAGGAGTACGACTCGGCGGTCGCCTACTTCGAGGACCGCGCGAAGTGGCTCGCCGATCGGCCGAAGCGGGTACCGCCGGACGGCCCCGCGACGCCGGTCGCCCCGGCGCTCCACCTCCCCCAGAGCTACCCGCTGAAGCCCTCCGCCGACCCCGGCAAGAAGGCTCTGCGCAACGGCTATCCGGCGCCCGTCGACATCGACGGCGTCACCTACCCGTCCGTCGTCCACGCGTACTGGGCCCTCGCCACCGACGACCCCGCCGCGCGGGCCGCGATCGCGGACGCCGACACCCCCTGGACCGCCGCCCGGGACCTCTCCGTCGCGGCCGGCTGCCGCGAGGGCTGGGAGCACACCCGTACAGCCGTCATGACCCGCCTGCTGCGAGCCAAGTACACCCAGCATCCGGACCTCGCCCGCATCCTGCTGGACACGGGCGACGCGACGCTCGTCTACGACGACATCGACTCCGAGTTCTGGGGTGACAACGGGGGCCGGGGGCGCAACTGGACGGGCCGGCTGCTGGAGCTGGTCCGCGCGGAACTCCACGTCCAGCGCGCGGACTCCGGTCAGCCGTCCTCCAGCTCGGTGAACAGCGTCAGCTGAAGGGCGCCCGGGGCTTCGAGCCGGGAGTTCAGCGAGTTCCAGGGCGTGCGGGTCGGCTCGGCGACCACCTCCGCCCCGGCGGCGGCCAGCCGCTCGGTGGCCGCCGCCGAGTCGTCCACCTGGAAGGCGACCCTGATGTGCCCGGCCACGCCGCGCCGCCCGACCTCCACCTCGTCGATGAACTCCGCGTGGTTCGGGTCGGTGATCTCCAGCGTCGCCCGCCCGGCCTCCAGGATGGTCACCCGGCCCCCGGGGGAGCTGAACGCCGCCCGCTCGGGCAGGCCCAGGACATCGCGGTAGAAGCGGAGTGCGGCGTCGTAGTCCTCGGCGGTGACGACGAGGCGCAGTTCGCGGACGGCGGGGGCGTCGGACATCGGGGCTCCTGAAGGTCGTACGGTCACTGACCGGCCCTCAACTCCGGGACGGCTCCGGCCATTCCCGTGCCCCGTCCACGGGCCGTGCGTCCAGCTGGAACCACTCGGCGGTGGGCCCCGGCACGGGCGCCTCGGCCGGTGCCCGCGGAGCCCGGCCGGGATCCGGCATCGGCACGCCCGGATCCGGCATCAGCACCTCCACCCGCACCCCGGCCCCCCGCTGCTGGGCCGTGAACTCCTCGATCTGGGTCCGGCAGGCGTGGTCCAGGTGGGTCACGCCGAGCAGGTCCAGCCGGATCCGCGGCCTGCCGGACGCCGCCGCGGCCTCCAGCGCCTCGATCAGCCGCGGCAGCCGCAGGAAGGTGGCGTTGCCGGACATCACCACCCGCGCGGTGTCGTCCGCGACGTCCTGCCGTACGACCGCCCGGGACATCCGCAGCGCGGCGAGCACCACTCCGGCGGCCAGCCCGATGAGCACGCCCTCCAGCAGCGCGGTGGCCATGATGACGACCGTGGTGAGGGTCATCACCGCGAACTCGCCCCGGTCCTGGCGCCACATCTTCGGGAACTCCTCCGGCGCGAACAGCTTCCATCCGCTGTGCACCAGCACCCCGGCCAGCACCGAGACCGGGATCAGCGCCAGCACCTGGGGCAGCAGCAGCGCGAAGGCCAGCAGCCACAGGCCGTGCAGGGTGCGGGAGATCCTGGTCTTCGCCCCGGCCTGGACGTTCGCCGAGCTGCGGGCGACGACGGCGGTGACGGGCAGCGCGCCCAGCAGACCGGCGACCGTGTTCCCGGCGCCCTGCGCGACGAGTTCGGTGTTGTAGCGGGTGCGCGGTCCGGTGTGCATCCGGTCCACGGCGGCCGCGGTGAACAGGCTCTCCGCCGAGGCGATCACCGTGAAGGTGAGGATCGCGGTGAGGATCCCGGCGTCGGCGAGCCCCGCGAACTGCTCCGGCCCCGGCACGTCGACGGAGTCGGCGAGGTCACCGACCCGCAGCGTCCTGACGTCCACGCCGGGGAGGGCGGCGACGGCGATGCCGACGCCGACGGCGACGAGCGCGGCCGGGATCTTCCGCAGCGGCCCCGGGACCTTCTTCCAGACGAACGCGAGCGTGATCGTGAGGATCCCCAGCCCCGCCGCGACGACCGCCTGCCCGTCGGCGACGGTACGGGCGACCAGCCCCGGCACCCCGGCGATGTTCTCGAACGGCGTGCCCGGCGCCTTCGCGTCCGCCATCGGATACAACTGGCCGAACATCAGCGGCAGTCCGATCCCCGCGAGCATCCCCTGGACCACGGCCAGGGAGATCGCCTGGAACATCCGCCCCAGCCGCACCACCCCCAGCACGATCTGCAACACCCCGGAGAACAGCACGATCACCCCGAGCATGGCGACCCCGTGCTCCCGCACGGTCTCCGCGACCAGCGCGGCCAGCCCCGCCGCCGGCCCGCTCACCTGCAGCGTGCTCCCGCGCACCGCGCCCACCACCAGCCCGCCCACGACCCCGGAGATGATCCCCAGCTCGGCGGGGACACCGGAGGCGACCGCGACCCCGATGCACAGGGGCAGCGCGACCAGGAAGACGACGAGGGAGGCGGTGATCTCGTTGACGAGGTCGACCCCGCCGGGACCCGGCTTGGTGCCTGCGGCGCCCGCGCTCCTCCTCGGGGAAGCGCCCCTGCGCGCGTGTGCCCCGCTCATGAGGCGTGCACCCGGAACCGCCCGTCGTCGCCCAGTTCGTGGACGACGCCGGTGTCGATCTCGTAGTACCAGCCGTGCAGCCGCAGCCGTCCCTCGTCCGCCAGCCGCCGGACGGCGGGGTAGCCGCGCAGCGCGTCCAGCTGGTTGCGGACATTGGCCTGCACGACGTCGGCCAGCTCCCCCGTCACCGGAGTCAGCCCGCCCCGCACCTGGTCGAGCCACGCGGCCACCGCCGGCAGCCCCGACAGATCGGCCCCGTCCCGCAGCGCGGCCATCGCCCCGCAGTGGGAATGGCCACACACCACGACGTCCTGAACGCCGAGCACGTCCAGCGCGTACTCGATGGTGGCGGCCGCGCCGCAGGCGGACCCCTGCGCGCCGTAGGGCGGCACGATGTTGCCCGCATTGCGCAGCTCGAATATCTCACCGGGCCGTGCGCCGGTGATGAGCGCGGGAATCACTCGTGAATCGGAACAGGAAATGAACAGAGCCTCGGGAAATTGCCCGACGGCGAGTTTCCGGTATGTGTCGCTCTCGAATCCGACCCGCCGCCCGAACGATCGTGCGCGATCCAGCAACGCCTTCATCATGCCTCCTGACTTCGGTTCCGACGCATCGAGAACGTAGGGGAGGGCAGACCAGAGAAAGGTTAAGCGAAGACCAAAGCGAGGAATTGCAAGCGGTTTCTGAGGCCCTTTTCACAAACTCCGGAATCGGGCCCGAAAACAGCACCGTCTCCAGTAGCGTGCCACTCCCCTCCCCCTTTTCATTGGAGAGACAGAACGCCATGGGCGTACAAGTGCTGCTCATCGAGGACGACGAGACGATCGCCGAACCGCTCGCCGAGGGACTGCGGCACTACGGCCTGACGGTGCACCGCGTGGCCACGGGCGAGGAAGGCCTGAAGGGCCCCTACGGCGATGTCGTGCTCCTGGACCTGGGCCTGCCCGACATGGACGGCATCGACGTCTGCCGCGCCATCCGCGAGACCTCCGACGTCCCCGTCGTGATCCTCAGCGCGCGGGGCGAGGAGGCCGACCGGGTGCTGGGCCTGGAGCTGGGCGCGGACGACTACCTGGCGAAACCGTTCTCCCTACGGGAGTTGGTGGCCCGTATCCGCGCGGTGCACCGCCGCCACGGGCGGCCGCCGGCGCACGAGGGCGAGCCGGGCGGCGAGGAGACGCCGGGTCCGCTGGTCGTGGACCGCCGTACCCGCCAGGTGTGGGTGGGCGAGACCCCGATAGCCCTCACGCCCAAGGAGTTCGACCTGCTGGCCCTCCTCTCCGAGGACGCCGGCGCGGTCTACTCCCGGCAGCAGATCCTGGACCGCGTCTGGGACGAGCACTACGAGGGCCCGACGAAGACCCTCGACGTCCATGTGGCCACCCTGCGCCGCAAACTCGGCGACCCGGCGTGGATCCAGACCCTGCGCGGCGTCGGCTTCCGTCTGGCGGTCCGCCCGCAGCGCGACGACACCCCGTCATGACCCGCCGCCTGCTGGGAAGTCACCTGTGCGGGGCGGCGGCCGGATGGATCCTGGCGCGAGCGCACGCGCACGGCACGCCCGGCGCGCTCGCCCTCCTCCTCACCGCGGCGTCGGCGATCGCCCTGGCCCGCTGGGCGGCGGGCCCCCTCCGCACGCTGGAGGAGGCCTTCCACCAGACGGCCGCCCGTCTGGAACACCTGCTGACCTCCCAGCACGCCTTCGCGGGCGAGGCCTCCCACCAGCTGAAGACCCCCTTGGCGGCCCTGCGCCTGCGCCTGGAGACCCTGGAACCGTCCCTGTCCCCTCCGGCCCGCGCCACCCTCACGTCGGCGGTCACGGAGACCGACCGCCTGGCCCGCATGATCGAGGGCCTGCTGGCGATGGCCCGCCTGGAGGAGCAGGCGGCGACACCGGCCCCGGTGGACGTCGGCGCGGTCTGCGCGGAACGCCACAGCGCCTGGCACCCGCTGTTCGTCCGCGAGGGCGTCTCCCTGGTCCTCTTCGCCGGCAGCGTGGGCCCGGTCCTGGCGCTCCCCGGCGCGGTGGAGCAGATCCTGGACAACCTCCTCTCCAACGCGCTGCGCGCCTCCCCCGCCGGCAGCACCGTCACCGTGGAGCTCCGCCTCCACACGCCCACCCGCCGCCCGCTGCGCGACAGCCGCCCCTGCTGGGTCGACCTCCACATCACCGACGAGGGCCCCGGCATGACCCCCGAGCAGCGCGCCCGTGCCTTCGACCGCTTCTGGCGCGCTCCCGGCGCCCCGAAGGGCGGCACCGGCCTCGGGCTGTCCCTGGTCCAGCGCCTGACCCGGGCGAGCGGAGGCGAGATCACGCTGCGGGCGGCGGCGACGGGCGGGTTGGACGCGGTGGTACGACTGCGCTCGGCGGAACCGCCTGCCGCGCTCCTCCCCCGACGCGCCATCCCCGTATACGCCGACCCGTCACGGCATATCCATGACCCGTCCACCCGCCTCCTCTAAGGTCCCGGAACGCACGACCCCGCCACCGACCGGCGGCGGGGCGGACACGGCACTCTTGGAGTGAGAGTGGAACGTCGTAGCCTCCTGCGTGCGGCCCTGATCGGCGGCTCTTCCGCCGCGCTCGGCGGAACCTTGTGGCGCGGCGCCGCGTACGCGGCCCCCGCCCAGCCCGGCACCGGCCCGTACGGCCCCCTGGGCAGCCCGGACGCCAACGGCATCAGACTCCCCAGCGGCTTCACCAGCCGCGTCATCGCCCGCTCCGGCCAGCGCGTGGCCGGCACCTCGTACACCTGGCACAACGCCCCCGACGGCGGCGCCTGCTACGCCGACGGCACGGGCTGGATCTACGTCTCGAACTCGGAGATCAACCCGGGCGGCGGCGCGAGCGCGGTGAAGTTCTCGTCCACCGGCGCGATCACCGGCGCGTACCGCATCCTCTCCAACACCCGCACCAACTGCGCGGGCGGCAAGACTCCGTGGAACACCTGGCTGTCCTGCGAGGAGGTCGACCGCGGCTACGTCTACGAGACGGACCCCTGGGGCACCAAGGCCGCCATCCGCCGCGACGCGATGGGCCGCTTCAAGCACGAGGCGGCAGCGGCCGACCCGGTCCGCCAGGTCATCTACATGACCGAGGACGTGTCGGACGGCTGCTTCTATCGCTTCAGGCCGACGACCTGGGGCGACCTGTCGTCGGGCACCCTGGAGGTGCTGGTCGCCGGCACCGGCACCTCGGGCCCGGTCACCTGGGCCCGCGTCCCCGACCCCACCGGCGCCACCGCCACCCGCAGCCAGGTCTCCGGCGCCAAGCGCTTCAACGGCGGCGAGGGCTGCTACTACGCCAACGACACCTGCTGGTTCACGACGAAGGGCGACAACCGCGTCTGGCAGTACAACGCGGCGACGCAGACCATCCAACTCGCCTACGACGACTCCCTCGTCACCGGCGGCACGGCCCCCCTGACGGGCGTCGACAACGTCACGGGCGCGGCCTCCGGCGACCTGTACGTGGCCGAGGACGGCGGCAACATGGAGATCTGCGTCATCACCCCCGACGACGTCATCGCCCCCTTCCTCCGCATCGACGGCCAGACCGGCTCCGAGATCACCGGCCCGGCGTTCTCCCCCGACGGCCGGCGCCTGTACTTCTCCAGCCAGCGCGGTACGACGGGCAGCTCGTCCGGCGGAATCACGTACGAGGTGACGGGCCCGTTCCGCGCGTAAGCGCCCGGACGCGGACAAGGTGGGACCCGACGGAACCGTCATGGGCTGTCGACTTGCTGTCGACTTCCCCGCACCGGTCGAGCCGGCCGCGGCAATGACGTTTCATCGAGTCCCACCGCCCCTGCACGCCTCACTCTCACGGAGGCCGACCCATGCCCCGGAACCACCCCCACCCTTCCCGGCGCACCCTCCTCGGCGCCGCCGCCGTCGCCGCGCTCACGGTGGCCACCACGGCCGAGGCCGCCGCGACCCCCCACCCCACCTGGCCGGCCGAGTTCCCGCTTCCCGACGGCTGGCTCCCCGAAGGCATCACCATCGGCGCCAAGCCGTACGCCTACATGGGCTCCCGCGCCAACGGCGCCATCCTCCGCACCGACCTGCGCACCGGCACGAGCGAGATCGTCCACGCGGGCACGCCGGGCACGGCGGCGATCGGCCTGAAACTGGACCGGGACGGGCTGCTGTACGTGGCGGGAGGCGCGGGCGGCACGGCGAAGATCGTGAACGCCCGAACGGGCACGGTGCAGCGGACGTACGAACTGACCTCCCCCACGGGCCATTTCATCAACGACGTGATCCTGCACAAGGACCGCGCCTGGTTCACCGACTCCCGGGCCCCGATCCTCCACGGCGTCCCGCGCGGCGGCGACGGGGAGGTCCGGGAGCTGCCCCTCACCGGCGCCTGGGAACAGCTCCCCGACATCATCAACGCCAACGGCATCGTGACCACGCCCGACGGCCGGGGCCTGATCGTCGTGAAGAGCACGCCGGGCAAGCTGTACAACGTCTCCCTCAAGACCGGCGAGGCCGTGGAGATCACCCTCTCCGGCCAGGACACGGTGGTCAACGGCGACGGCCTGTACCGCATCGGCCGCACCCTGTACGTCGTCCAGAACCGCCTGAACAAGATCTCGGTCTGGCACCTCGACTCCACCGGCACCGCGGCCACCCTCCACACCACGATCACCGACCCCCGCTTCGACGTCCCCACCACGGCGGCCCGCCACGGCGACCGCCTCTACCTGGTCAACGCCCGCTTCACGACTCCGCAGACGCCGGAGACGACGTTCAACGCGGTGGCGGTACCGATCTGAACCGAGAGGGCGGCACCCCCGCACAAGGGTGCCGCCCTCTCTCAAGAGACCGGAGTCGTCGCCGATCGGTGAGGGTCGGGTGACAAGCGGCGACTCCGGTGGCCGGGGGAGGTCAGCGGTGGTCGCTGCCCTCCGAGGTGGACGCCGCGCGGCCGGCCTCGAGGCGGGCGACCGGGATGCGGAACGGGGAGCAGGAGACGTAGTCCAGGCCCACTTCGTGGAAGAAGTGGACGGACTCCGGGTCGCCGCCGTGCTCGCCGCAGACGCCGAGCTTGATGTCCGGGCGGGTCTCGCGGCCCGCCTTCGCCGCCGCCTTGACCAGCGCGCCGACGCCGTCCTTGTCGATGGTCTCGAACGGGCTGACGCCGAAGATGCCCTTCTCCAGGTACGCCGTGAAGAACGAGGCCTCCACGTCGTCGCGGGAGAAGCCCCACACCGTCTGGGTCAGGTCGTTCGTGCCGAAGGAGAAGAACTCGGCGGCCTCGGCGATCTGACCGGCGGTCACCGCGGCGCGCGGCAGCTCGATCATCGTGCCGATGGACAGCTTCAGCTCGGTGCCGGTGGCGGCCTCGACCTCGGCGATGACCTGGTCGGCCTCCTCGCGGACGATCTCGAGCTCCTGGACGGTGCCGACGAGCGGGATCATGATCTCCGCGCGCGGGTCGCCCTTGGCGTTCTTGCGCTCGGCGGCCGCCTCGGCGATCGCGCGGACCTGCATGGTGAACAGGCCGGGGATGACGAGGCCCAGGCGTACGCCGCGCAGGCCCAGCATCGGGTTCTGCTCGTGCAGGCGGTGCACGGCCTGGAGCAGGCGCAGGTCGTTCTCGTGCGGCTCCTGGCGGGACTCGGCGAGGGCCACGCGGACCGACAGCTCGGTGATGTCGGGCAGGAACTCGTGCAGCGGCGGGTCGAGCAGCCGGACGGTGACGGGCAGGCCGTCCATCGCGGAGAACAGCTCCACGAAGTCCTTCTTCTGCAGCGGCAGCAGCTGCTGCAGGGCCTCCTCGCGCTCCTCCTCGGTGTCGGCCAGGATCAGCCGCTCGACCAGCTCGCGCCGGTCGCCGAGGAACATGTGCTCGGTGCGGCACAGGCCGATGCCCTGGGCGCCGAACCGGCGGGCGCGCAGCGCGTCCTCGGCGTTGTCGGCGTTGGCGCGCACCCGGAGGCGGCGCTTGCGGTCGGCGAACGCCATGATCCGGTGCACGGCCTCGACCAGCTCGTCGGCGTCCTGGGCGCCGGCGTGCATCCGGCCCTCGAAGTACTCCACGACCGGGGAGGGCACGACCGGCACCTCGCCGAGGTACACCTTGCCGCTGGAGCCGTCGATGGAGATCAGGTCGCCTTCCTCGACGACGTGGCCGCCCGGCACCGTCATCCGGCGGCGCTTGGTGTCGACCTCCAGCTCCTCCGCGCCGCAGACGCAGGTCTTGCCCATGCCGCGGGCGACGACGGCCGCGTGGGACGTCTTGCCGCCGCGCGAGGTCAGGATGCCCTCCGCCGCGATCATGCCGTCCAGGTCGTCGGGGTTGGTCTCGCGGCGGATCAGGATGACCTTCTCGCCCGAGCGCGACCACTTCACCGCGGTGTACGAGTCGAAGACCGCCTTGCCGACCGCCGCGCCCGGCGAGGCCGCGATGCCCCGGCCGACCTGCTCGACCTTCGCCTTGTCGTCGAAGCGGGGGAACATCAGCTGGGCGAGCTGGGCGCCGGTGACACGCTGGAGGGCTTCCGCCTCGTCGATCAGGCCCTGGTCCACCAGCTGGGTGGCGATACGGAAGGCCGCGCCCGCCGTGCGCTTGCCGACGCGGGTCTGGAGCATCCAGAGCTGGCCGCGCTCGATGGTGAACTCGATGTCACAGAGATCCTTGTAGTGGTTCTCCAGGGTCTCCATGATCTGCATCAGCTGGTCGTACGACTTCTTGTCGATCGTCTCCAGCTCCGCCAGCGGGACGGTGTTGCGGATGCCCGCCACCACGTCCTCGCCCTGGGCGTTCTGCAGGTAGTCGCCGTAGACGCCCTGGTGGCCGGAGGCGGGGTCGCGGGTGAAGGCGACACCGGTGCCGGAGTCCGGGCCCAGGTTGCCGAAGACCATCGAGCAGACGTTGACGGCCGTGCCGAGGTCGTGCGGGATGCGCTCCTGGCGGCGGTACAGCTTGGCGCGGTCGCCGTTCCAGGAGTCGAAGACCGCCTTGATGGCGAGGTCCATCTGCTCGCGCGGGTCCTGCGGGAAGTCGCGGCCCGCCTCCTTCTTGACGATCTTCTTGAAGGCGGTGACCAGCTTCTTCAGGTCCGCGGCCTCCAGCTCGGTGTCGACCGTGACCTTCTTGGCCTCCTTGGCCTTCTCCAGCGCCTCCTCGAAGAGGTCGCCGTCGACGCCGAGGACGGTCTTGCCGAACATCTGGATGAGGCGGCGGTACGAGTCCCAGGCGAACCGCTCGTCGCCGGCCTGCTTGGCCAGGCCCTGCACCGACTTGTCGGACAGACCGATGTTCAGGACGGTGTCCATCATGCCCGGCATGGAGAACTTGGCGCCGGAGCGGACCGAGACCAGGAGCGGGTTGTCGGCCTGACCGAGCTTCTTGCCCATCCGCTGCTCCAGCGCGTCGAGGTGCGCACTCACCTCGTCACGCAGTGCCGCCGGCTCCTCGCCGCTCTCCAGGTAGACCTTGCAGGCCTCGGTGGTGATGGTGAAGCCGGGCGGGACGGGAAGGCCCAGGTTGGTCATCTCGGCGAGGTTCGCGCCCTTGCCGCCGAGGAGGTCCTTGAGGTCCTTGTTGCCCTCGGTGAAGTCGTAAACGAACTTCACGCCCTCAACACTGCCGCCCTGCTCGGCTACCTGGGGATCTTTGTTTTCCGACACGGGTCTCGACTCCTCGAGGACGCGGTGGCTGCCCTGACGGCGAGGAACATACCCAGATCGAAGGCCGCTGGGTACGTCTACTTGCGCGTCATGCGCCTGTAACCAGTCGTCCGCCAGCGGATCGAAAGTCAAGGCTTGGTAAGCCGCCGACGGGTCATGTTTTCACTTCTTGAACGCAACAACGCCCGTAGACCGGATTTGGTGCTCACATGAGCGGACTCCAGCACGCCTGAGTTCGATCGGTGAACGATCAAGGGGTGGCACTGAGTGCCACCCCTTGGAGAAGTGCAGTCGCCCATGATCCGCTCATCTGAGCGCAACCCTTATCAAGGGTGGCGAGAATCACGCTGCCACGAGCTGCCGGATTTCACCATCCGGACGCGTCCCGAGATGGAAATCCAGCCGTCACACCCGGCCGTCACACCAGGGTCTCTCAGACCCCCATCGCCCGCAGCCGCTCCTCCACCCGCTCGGGCGCGTACAGGTGCTCCACGACCAGCGCCCCCGCCCCCACCAGGCCCGCCCGCTCCCCCAGCCGCGAGGTCACGACCTCCAGATGAGCGGTGGAACGCGGCAGCGCCCGCTGGTACAGCAGCTCCCGCACACCCGTCAGGAAGGGTGTTCCGGCCAGATCCCCCGCGATCATCAGCACCCCGGGATTCAGCAGGGTCACGACCGTGGCGAGGACGTCGCCGACCCGGCGGCCGGCCTCCCGGGCCAGCCCCACCGCCTCCGGATGCCCGGCCGCGAGCAGGTCCCGTACGTCCGAGCCGGACGCCGCCGGCACCCCGCTCTCGGCCAGCCGTCGGGCGACGGCACCGCCGCTGGCCACGGCGGCCAGACAGCCGTAGGAACCGCACCGGCACAGCGCGCCCGAGCCCTCCGGCACCCGGATGTGGCCGATGTCCCCGGCGCCGCCGTCGATGCCCCGGTAGACCGAGCCGTCGACCACGACACCGGCGCCGATACCGGTGGAGACCTTCACCAGGACGAACGCCGAGCAGTCGGGGTACGACGTGCGCTGTTCGCCGTACGCCATCAGGTTGGCGTCGTTGTCCACCAGCACGGGCACCTCGCCGGCGCCCGTGTGGTCGGTGAACGCCCTGGCCAGGCGGCCCCTTATGTCGTAGCCGTCCCAGCCGGGCATGATCGGCGGCTGGACGACCCGGCCGGTGCCGTTGTCCACCGGGCCCGGTACGGCCAGTCCGATGCCACAGACCTCCTCGGCGCGGTGTCCGGCCTTCTCCAGCAGCTCGGCGAACCAGCGGCCCAGCTCGCCGAGGACCGCGTCGGGGCCGTCCTCGATGACGAGGGTGCCGGAGTGCTCGGCGTGGATCTCGCCGGTCAGCGAGAGGACGGCCGCTCGTGCGTGCCGGGTGTCGAGGTCGGCGGCGAGGACGACCGCGTGTTCGTCGTCGAACTCCAGGGTGATGGAGGGCCGGCCGCCCAGCGGGGAGTCCACCGGTCCGCCGGCGCCCTCGCGCAGCCAGCCCGCGCGGAAGAGCCGGTCCAGGCGCTGGCCGACGGTGGCCCGGGACAGCCCGGTGACCTGCTGGAGCGCGCCCCGTGTGGTGGCGCGGCCACTGCGCACCAGTTCGAGCAGCTCGCCGGCGCTCGCCTGGCCGCCGCTCTTTCCGGTCCTTCCCGGCCGTCCGGTCATGCGCACCCCCTTGTGTTTCTCAAGCTTGCATTACATATTGAGTTTTGCGTGTTAAATAGACGTAACTCTACGGTGGCCATGACCGAACCGGTCGGCCGGACGCCTTTCGGGGAGCCCCGAGTGGATCGCACTGCCCAGCTCACAGTCCGTCGCGCCGAGCGTGACATCGCATACGATCCGCCTCCCGCGGCTGGTTCGCCGCATGTCAGAGCCGCCCAGGTGCTGGAGGACAACTGGACGGGCACCTCCACCGTGCCTTCCCGCGGCCTGTATCCGCACCAGTGGTCCTGGGACTCCGCGTTCATCGCGATCGGCCTGCGGCACCTGTCGCCGTTACGGGCCCAGACCGAGCTGGAGACGCTGCTCGCCGCCCAGTGGGGCGACGGGCGGATCCCGCACATCGTCTTCAACCCCTCCGTGCCGCTCGACGCGTACTTCCCGAGCCCCGACTTCTGGCGCTCCTCGACCGCCGGGCGCGCCGCGGGCGCCCCGCGCACCGTACAGACGTCCGGGATCGTGCAGCCACCGGTGCACGCGCTCGCGGCCTGGCTGGTGCACCGCGCCGACCCGGGTCTTTCGCGGGCGCGCGGCTTCCTCGCCGGGGTGTATCCGCGGCTGGCCGCCTGGCACCGCTATCTGCTGCACCGGCGGGACCTGGGCGGCGCCGGGCTCGCCTCGGTCGTGCACCCGTGGGAGCAGGGCATGGACAACAGCCCCTGCTGGGACGCCCCGCTCGCCCGCGTCACCCCGGCCCCGGCCCGCTCCTTCCGCCGCGCCGACCTCGACCACGGCGCGCCCGAGGACCGCCCGACGGATCTGGACTACGGCCGGTATGTGCGCCTGGCGACGGACTACCGGGACCGGGGATATGCCGACGGGGAGAGCGACTTCGCCGTCGAGGACCCCGCCTTCAACGCCCTGCTCATCGCCTCCGAGCACGCCCTCGCCCGCATCGCCCGCGAACTGGGCGCGACCGGCACGGCCCGGCACGCCCGCGCCGAGCGGCTGACCGGGGTGCTGATCGACCGCCTGTACGCCGAGCGGGAGGGGATGTTCTTCTGCCGTGACGTCCGCTCCGGCGAACTCGTCCCCGAGCGCGGTGTCTCCGGCCTGATCCCGCTGCTGCTGCCCACCCTCCCCCGCGACCTCGCCGGCGCCCTGGTGCGGACCCTCACCGGCCCGCACTTCGGCCTCGGCGACACCACCCGCCTGGTGCCGAGCTACGACCTGCTCGGCGAGTCCTTCGACCGGCACCGGTACTGGCGCGGCCCGGCCTGGTTCAACACGAGCTGGCTGGTGGAGCGGGGGCTGCGCACGCACGGCGAGCGGGAGCGGGCCGACGCGCTGCGCACGGCGGTCCTCGACCTCGCGGACGCCTCCGGGTTCGCGGAGTACGTCGATCCGTACACCGGCGAGGCCTGCGGCGCGACCGGCTTCGGCTGGACCGCCGCCCTCGCCCTCGATCTGGACCACCAGCTCGATCCGGACCACCGGGAAGAGACCGACCAGACCGCCAGCAGTGAGCCCAGCAGTGACCTCAGGGGAGGGGACCGGGGATGACGGACCGGCATCATCCGCTCGTGCACGGCGGGACGTTCGCCGCCGTGGGCGACGGCGGCGACATCAGCGGGGTACGGACCGGCGGGGCGGGGCGGCCGGGCCTGCCCGACGGGCTCTTCGTGCGCGACGCCCGGCATCTGAGCCGCTGGCAGCTCACCGTCGACGGCGCGGTGCCGGAGACCCTGTCGCCGGTGGCCGACGGGGACACCGCGCGCTGTGTGCTGGTCCCGCGCGGCGGACGGCAGGAGCCGCCCGCGTATACGATCTTCCGGGAACAGGCCGTCGGCGACAGCTCGTTCGTGGAGCGGCTGCGGGTCACCAGCAACCGCCCGGTGCCGACCACGGTCCGGCTCGCCATCACCGCCGACGCCGACTTCACCGACCAGTTCGAGCTGCGCTCCGACCACCGCACGTACCACAAGCCGGGCGCCGTCCGCCGCCGCCAGGTCCTCGACCACGGACTGGAGTTCACCTACCAGCGCGGCGAGTGGCGGTCCTCCACGACGGTCACCGCCGAGCCCGCCCCGGACGCCGTCGAGGAGACCGGCACCGGGGCCCGCCGCCTGGTGTGGACCCTCGACCTCGAACCGCACGGCACGGCCGAGCTGACCCTGCGGGTGATGGCCCGGCCGCACGGCGAGAAGCGGGCGCTGCGGGTGCCCAGCTCCCCGGCCGCCGTGGGCGACCGGCAGCTCGCGCGGGAGGGCCGGTTCATGGAGGGCGTGGCCTTCCCCACCGGCTGGCCGGAACTGGCGGCGGCCTGCGCCCGCGGCCTCGCCGACCTGGCCTCGCTGCAGATCCCGGCGACCGGCCCCGACGGCGAGGATCTGCGCGTGCCGGCGGGCGGAGCGCCCTGGTTCCTGGCGCTGCTGGGCCGCGACGCCCTGCTCACCGCCCTGTTCGCGCTGCCCTACCGGCCCCAGCTGGCCGCCGCGACCCTGCCCGCGCTCGCCGCGACCCAGGCCACCGAGGCGCACCCCGGTTCGGTGGCACAGCCCGGAAAGATCGTGCACGAGGTGCGGTACGGCGAGCTGGCGCACTTCGGGCAGGTGCCGTTCGGCCGGTACTACGGCTCGGTGGACGCCACCCCGCTCTTCCTGGTGCTGCTCGGCGCGTACGTCGACCAGACCGGGGACACGGCCCTGGCCCGCCGCCTGGAGCCGCACGCTCGCGCGGCGGTCGGCTGGATGCTGGACCACGGCGGACTGACCTCGCGCGGCTATCTCGTCTACCGCGCCGACCAGGGCGGTCTCGCCAACCAGAACTGGAAGGACTCCCCCGGCGCGATCTGCTGGGCCGACGGCACCCGCCCGAGCGGCCCGGTGATGGCGGCGGGCGCGCAGGGGTACGCGTACGACGCCCTGCGCCGCACCGCCCAGCTCGCCCGTACGGTCTGGGCGGACGAGACCTACGCGGCGCTGCTGGAACAGGCGGCCGGGGATCTCCGCGACCGCTTCCAGCGGGACTTCTGGATGCCGGAGCAGTCCTTCCCGGCGCTCGCGCTGGACGGCGACGGCCGCCAGGTGGACGCGCTGGCCTCCGACGCCGGGCATCTGCTGTGGTCCGGGCTGCTGGACAAGGAGTACGGGGAACTCGTCGGGCGGCGCCTCGTCGACCCGGACTTCTTCTCCGGCTGGGGCGTACGCACCCTGGCGGCGGGCCAGCCGGCGTACCACCCGCTGTCGTACCACCGGGGTTCGGTGTGGCCGCACGACAACGCGCTGATCGCCCTGGGCCTGGCCCGCTACGGCCTGCACGACGAGGCCCGCACGGTCGCGCACGCCCTGGTCGACGCGGCGACGGCGACCGGGCACCGGCTGCCGGAGGTGCTGGCGGGCTACGGCCGCGACACCCACGCCGAGCCGGTGCCGTACCCGCACGCGTGCGTACGGGAGTCGCGGTCGGCGGCGGCGCCGCTCGCCCTGCTGACGGCGGTGGGCGGCGCCTAGACGGAGGCCGGGATCACTTGACGATGGGACCGGAGTCGATGGGGGGCGTGTAGCCGCCGTAGTCGATGTCGTCGCGGGGGCCGGGACCGCCGCCGGTGGGCGGCTCGGTGTCGCCGCCGGTGGCGGCAGACGAACTCCCGTTGGGCGGCTCGGTGTCACCACCGGCCGCGCCGGAGGAGCCCCCGGCCGGCGCCTCGGTGTCGCCGCCGGTCACGACAGAGAGATCCTGGTCGGGCACCTCGCCGAAGTCGGTGTCACCGCCGGTCGCGACCGAGGGATCCCCGTCGGACGCCTCGCCGAAGTCGGTGTCGCCACCGGTCGCGTCGGAGGGGCCGGAGTAGGTGCAGACGTTGTAGCCGTCGTCGGTCAGTATCCATCCGCAGGTGTCGGGGACCTTGGGGTCCTGGCCCAGTGTGGCGGCGAACGCCGGCGCGGAGAGGGAGGTGGCTCCGGCGGCCAGGACGGTGGCGGCCATGAGGAGGACGAAGCGTCGGGGGCTCGCGAGGGTCATGGGAGGGGGTCCTTGCACGCTCGGGGAGGGGACTCCTCCATTCAGCCCCAGGGCGGCAGCCCGGGTCACGGCACGGAGATTCGGGACTTGACGTGAACGCTGGACCGGGTCCGGCCGTACGACATGGCGGCGGACCCGTTCCCCCACGCCGGGTCCGCCGCCAGACCAGCCCCGTACGGAAGGACCCCGGGTGTCTGTCCTCGCCCGCTGGCGCACCGCCCATCCCACCGCCGCGCGGGTGCTGAGCCGGACGCTCACCGTCCTGTCCGCCCTGCTCGTCCTGCTGGCCCTGCTGCTGCCGAACACCCTGCACACCCTCACGCCGGGCAAGTTCCTGCGGATCCCGGTGGAGGCGATCATCGGCGCCGCGCTGCTGCTGGCGCTGCCGCGCCGGCCCCGGCTGGCGGTGGCGGTGTCCGCCGGGCTGGTGCTGTCCGCGCTGACGGTGCTGAACCTGCTGGATATGGGGTTCCACGAGTATCTGGGCCGGGGCTTCAACCTGGTCCTGGACTGGGAACTGCTCGACGACGCCCAGTCGTACGCCGGGGACACGATGGGCGCGGCGGGCGCGCTCGGTCTGGCCGCCGGAGTGATCGTCCTCGTCCTCCTGCTGTGCGCACTGCTCACGCTGGCCACGGTCCGGCTGGGCGAGCTGCTGGCCCGCCATCGCACGGTCGCCGTCCGCTCCACGCTCGCCGCCGCCGTCGTATGGACGACGACCGCCGCGCTGGGCGTGCAGCTCGCGGGACTGCCGGTCGCCTCCGACCACGCGTCGGCGCTGGTCCGGATCCAGACGGAGCGGGTGCGGGCCACCCTGCGGGACGAGGCGGCGTTCGCCAGGGAGGCCAAGGCCGACGCGTTCGGGGCGACCCCGCCCGGGCAGCTGGTCCCCGATCTGCGCGGCAAGGACGTGATCTTCACGTTCATCGAGAGCTACGGCCGCAGCGCCATCGAGGACCCGGCGATCCGCCCGGGCGTCCACCGCACCCTGGAGTCGAGCACCGAGGCGCTGGCGAAGGCCGGGTTCCGGGCGAAGAGCGGCTGGCTGACCTCGGCGACGTACGGCGGCAGCAGCTGGCTCGGCCACTCCACGTTCCTGTCGGGCCTGTGGATCGCCAACCAGCAGCGGTACCGCACAGTCACCTCCGGCGACCACCTCACCCTCACCAAGGCCTTCCAGAAGACGGGGGCGTGGCGGACGGTCGGGGTCATGCCGGGGGTGCAGAAGGCCTGGCCGGAGGCGGAGTTCTACGGCCTCGACCACGTCTACGACGCCTTCCACCTGGGCTATCGCGGCCCGAAGTTCAGCTGGTCGACGATGCCGGACCAGTACGCGCTGGAGGCGTTCCAGCGGCTGGAGCACGGGAAGAAGCGGGAGAAGCCGCTGATGGCGGAGGTCATCCTCACCTCCAGCCACCAGCCCTGGGCGCCGATCCCCGAGCTGGTCGGCTGGGACGAACTGGGCGACGGGCGGATCTTCCAGGGCATCGAGGAGAAGGGCGCCGACCCGGCGGAGGTCGTCGCCAGCTCCGACCGCTCGAAGACCGAGTACGGCAGGTCGGTCCAGTACTCGGTGACCAGCCTCACCCAGTGGCTGCGGCGCTACGGCGGTGAGGACACCGTCCTGGTCTTCCTCGGCGACCACCAGCCGATCGCCCGGGTCAGCGGCAACGGCGCGAGCCGGGACGTACCGGTGTCGATCGTCGCCAAGGACCCGGAGGTGCTGGAGAAGATCGCCGGCTGGGGCTTGACGGACGGCCTGGAGCCGGCCCGGGACGCGCCGGTGTGGAAGATGAGCGCGTTCCGGGACCGCTTCCTGACGGCGTACGGCTCGACGCCCAGGCGGAAGACGGACTGATCAGCCGCCGGAGGTGTCCAGCTCCGCGTCCTCGCTGATCCCCGCGCAGTCGTACGGGTCCTTCAGCCAGCCGTCGGGCAGGACGACCCGGTTGTTGCCGGAGGTACGGCCCCGGGGCCCGTCAGCGCCGGCCGGCCAGGGCTGGTCGAGGTCCAGTTCGTCGAGCCCGGCGCGCAGCTCCTCCAGGGAGGAGGTGATGGCGAGCCGCTTGCGCATCTCGGAGCCGACCGCGAAGCCCTTCAGATACCAGGCGACGTGCTTGCGGAAGTCGACGACGCCCTTGGACTCGTCGCCGATCCACTCGCCGAGCAGCCGGGCGTGCCGGACCATGACGTCGGCGACCTCGCGGAGGGCGGGGCGCGCGACGTCCTGCGGGCGCCCCTCGAAGGCGGCGACGAGGTCGGCGAACAGCCACGGCCGCCCCAGGCACCCACGCCCGACCACTACCCCGTCGCAGCCGGTCTCGCGCACCATCCGCACCGCGTCCTCGGCCGACCAGATGTCGCCGTTGCCGAGGACCGGGATCTCGGGGACGTGCTCCTTCAGCCGGGCGATGGCGTCCCAGTCGGCGGTGCCGCCGTAGTGCTGGGCGGCGGTACGGCCGTGCAGGGCGATGGCGGTGACGCCCTCCTCGACGGCGATCCGGCCGGCGTCCAGGTAGGTGATGTGGTCGTCGTCGATGCCCTTGCGCATCTTCATGGTGACGGGGAGATCCCCGGCGCCGCTGACGGCCTCGCGCAGGATGGCGCGGAGCAGGTTGCGCTTGTAGGGCAGGGCGGAGCCGCCGCCCTTCCGCGTCACCTTGGGGACGGGGCAGCCGAAGTTGAGATCGATGTGGTCGGCGAGACCCTCTTCCGCGATCATGCGGACGGCCTTGCCGACGGTCGCCGGGTCCACGCCGTACAGCTGGATGGAGCGGGGCTGCTCGGTGGGGTCGAAGGTGACCAGCTGCATGGTCTTCTCGTTGCGTTCGACCAGCGCCCGGGTGGTGATCATCTCGCTGACGAACAGTCCCTTGCCGCCGCTGAACTCCCGGCACAGGGTGCGGAAGGGCGCGTTGGTGATCCCGGCCATGGGGGCCAGGACGACGGGCGGCTGAACGGTGTGCGGACCGATCTGGAGCGGCTGCGCGGGCGGCTGCGTGGGCGTGGACATTCCTCCATTGTGCAGCGCAATGAGTTGGTAAAATTCTTTAGTTAGTCGCACTATCGAAATCGGCGTACGATGGCGGCATGCCCGAGCTCAGCCATCGCCGACGTCTGCTCGTCCTCGCGATCTGCTGTATGAGCCTGCTGATCGTCAGCCTCGACAACACCGTGCTGAACGTGGCGCTCCCCTCCATGCAGGAGGACCTCGGCGCGACCACGTCCGGACTCCAGTGGACGATCGACGCCTACACACTGGTGCTGGCCTCGCTGCTGATGCTCGCCGGGTCGACGGCGGACCGCATCGGCCGCAAACGCGTCTTCCTGGCGGGACTGGTCGTCTTCACCGTCGGCTCGGCCCTGTGCTCCATGGCGCCGAACCTGGACGCGCTGATCGCGTTCCGGATGGTCCAGGCGGTGGGCGGCTCGATGCTGAACCCGGTCGCCATGTCGATCATCACCAACACTTTCACGGACCCGCGGGAACGGGCCCGCGCGATCGGTGCCTGGGGCGCGGTGGTCGGCATCTCGATGGCCGCGGGCCCCCTGGTGGGCGGGCTGCTCGTCGAGTCGGTCGGCTGGCGGGCGATCTTCTGGATCAACCTGCCGGTGGGACTGGCCGCCCTGCTGCTGACCCTCCGGTACGTCCCCGAGTCCCGCGCGGCGAAGCCCCGCCGGGCGGACCCGCTCGGGCAGGTGCTGGTCATCCTCCTCTTCGGCGGCCTGACGTACGCGATCATCGAGGCGCCCGCGGCCGGCTTCGCGACGGTCCTCCCGTTCGCGGCGGTTGCGGCAGCGGCGCTACTGGGCCTGCTGCTGTACGAACCCCGGCGGACGGACCCCCTGATCGACCTTCGCTTCTTCCGCTCGGCCCCGTTCAGCGGCGCGACGGTGATCGCGATCGCGGCGTTCGCCGCACTGGGCGGCTTCCTCTTCCTGTCCACGCTGTATCTCCAGAACGTGCGCGGCCTGGACGCCCTGCACGCCGGCCTGTGGATGCTGCCGATGGCCGTACCGACGTTCCTGTGCGCACCCCTGTCCGGACGGCTGGTGGGCAGCCGGGGCCCGCGGCTCCCGCTGCTGATCGCGGGGGTGGCGATGACCGCGAGCGCGGTGCTCTTCGCGGCGTTCGAGGCGGAGACGTCGAACGTGACCCTCCTCCTCGGGTACGCGCTGTTCGGCATCGGGTTCGGTTTCGTCAATGCGCCGATCACCAACACGGCGGTGTCCGGCATGCCGCGCAGCCAGGCGGGCGTCGCGGCGGCGGTCGCGTCGACGAGCCGGCAGCTGGGCCAGACGCTGGGCGTCGCCGTGGTGGGCGCGGTCCTGGCGGCCGGGATCGGGGCGTCGACGTACCGCGAGTCCTTCGTCTCCGCCGCCGCCCCCGGCTGGTGGATCCTCACCGCGTGCGGCGCGGCGGTGCTGGTGGTGGGGATCCTGTCGAGCGGCCGGTGGGCCCGACGGACGGCGGAACGGGCCGCTGAGCGGTTGGAGGTGCGGCAGGACAACGCCGTGGGGGCTGGGGCCGGTCGCTCGCCGCTTTCCTAGTTCCGTGCCCGCAGCCCCCGCACCACCAGCTCCACCACGGCCTCGAACTCCGTTTCTATGCCGGGCCGTTCCCACTCCTTGGCGTAGCAGGGGTCGTGGAAGCGGCCGGTGGCGTGGAAGACGGCGCGGGCGGTGGCGGCCGGGTCGGGGGTGGTGAAGGCACCGCCGTCGAGGCCGGCGCGGATGATGTCCGTCAGCTGGGCGGTGAGGTCGGCGATGTGCTCGGGGACCGCCTCGCCGCTCTCGCCGGTGAGGACCATGTACGTGGCGAACAGCTCGGGGTCGTCGCCCGCCTTGCGGCGCTTGGCGTCGAACAGGGCCCGCAGCCAGGCGCGCAGCCGCTCCTCCGGATCGCGGTCCGCCTCGGCGACGATGCCGGCCAGCGCCTCGGACGTACGGTCCAGCCAGCGCTTCGTCACGGCCTCGCGCAGGGCCGCCTTGGTGCGGAAGTGCCGGTAGACGCTGCCATGGCTGACGCCGAGCGCGCGGGCCACGTCCACCACGGTGGCCTTGGCCGGGCCGTGACGGCGCAGCACCTCCTCGGTCGCCTCGAGGATGCGCTCGGCGGTCAGGGTCTCGCTGGTCGGTGCCATGAGGTGACGGTACCTGGCGGGCGGATCACCGCTCGCTGTCGAGGTGTGCCATCTGGGACTCGGGGTAGCGCTCACCGGCCGCCGCGTCCGCCGGTACGGCCTCCTCGATCGCCGCGAGGTCGGCCGCGTCCAGCGTCACGTCCAGCGCGCCCAGGGCCTCGGTCAGCCGCTCCCGGCGGCGGGCGCCGACCAGCGGGACGATGTCCTCGCCCCGGGACAGCACCCAGGCGATGGCGATCTGCGCGACCGATACGCCCTTCTGCTCGGCGATCTTCCGCAGCGCCTCGACGAGCCGCAGGTTGTGCTGGAGGTTCTCACCCTGGAAGCGGGGCGAGAGGGCACGGAAGTCGTTCGCGGCGAGCTGCCGGTCGGCGGTGAAGTGGCCGGAGATCAGGCCGCGCGAGAGGACGCCGTACGCGGTGATGCCGATGCCCAGGTCCCGGACGGTCGGCAGGATCTCGTCCTCGATGCCGCGCGAGATCAGCGAGTACTCGATCTGGAGGTCCGCGATCGGCGCGGTCGCGGCGGCCCTGCGGACGGTGTCGGCGCCGACCTCGCTGAGGCCGATGTGCCGGACGTATCCCCGCTCGACCAGTTCGGCGATGGCGCCGACGGTCTCCTCGATCGGGACGGAGGGGTCGAGCCGGGCGATCCGGTACACATCGATGTGGTCGACGCCGAGCCGCTGGAGCGAGTAGGCGGCGAAGTTCTTCACGGCTTCGGGCCGGCCGTCGTAGCCGAACCAGCTGCCGTCGGGGCCGCGCAGCGCGCCGAACTTCACGCTGACCAGCGCCTGTTCCCGGCGGGCGGCCGGGGCGGTGCGCAGGGCCTCGCCGATGAGCATTTCGTTGTGGCCCATGCCGTAGAAGTCGCCGGTGTCGAGCAGGGTGACGCCCGCTTCGAGCGCCGCGTGGATGGTCGCGATCGACTCGGTGCGGTCGGCGTCCCCGTACAGCGCGGACATGCCCATGCAGCCGAGACCGAGGGCGGAGACCTGGGGGCCGGTGGTTCCGAGGGTGCGGGTCTGTGTCGTCATGCCTCCACGATGACATGACTGCTGACAGATTTCAATATCTGTCAGCTGTCATCTGTAAGCTGTTGCCTGTTGTCTGTTACCTGTCGGCTGTCACACGTGCCCGTCCGTCACCCCTTATCCGTCAGCCGTCATCAGGCCGGCCCCCAGCGCCACGAACGACCCCGCGAAGCCCCGCCGCAGCCAGGCCATGACCCGTGGGCGGGACGTGACATGCCTGCGGACCGACGCGGCGAGGACCCCGTACACGGCGAAGACGACGAAGGTCGCCAGCATGAAGACGCCGCTCAGCAGCAGCATCCGCACCAGCGCGTGCGACTCGTCGGGCGACACGAACTGCGGCAGGAACGCGAAGAAGAAGATCGTCAGCTTGGGGTTGAGGAGGTTGATCAGCACGCCCCGGACGATCGTCCGGCCCGCCGAGACGGGCGATGCCCCGCCCTCGACGCTGATCGCGTCCTTGTCCCGCAGGGTGGCCCAGGCCATGTAGAGGAGGTAGGCGACACCGGCGTACTTGAGGATCTGGAAGGCGGTGGCACTGGCGTGCAGCAGCGCCGCCGCGCCGGTGATGGTGGCCAGCATGTGCGGCACGATCCCGAGGGTGCAGCCGAACGCGGCGACGACGCTCGCCCGGCGGCCCCGGGAGAGCCCGGCGGCGAGGGTGTAGACGACCCCGGTGCCGGGGGTGGCGACGACGATCAGGGTGGTGAGGAGGAAGGCGATGCTCATGAGCCCACCCTGGAAGCACGATGGCCCCCGGCACAGGTCCAATCAGGAGCCTGTATCGGGGGCCAAACGAGTGGCGCGGAGGGTCAGCAGCCGATCAGTCGGCCGGCCAGGTAGCCCTCGATCTGGTCGAGGGAGACGCGCTCCTGCTTCATCGTGTCGCGCTCACGGACGGTGACCGCGTTGTCCTCGAGGGTGTCGAAGTCGACGGTGACGCAGTACGGCGTGCCGATCTCGTCCTGGCGGCGGTAGCGGCGGCCGATGGCACCGGCGTCGTCGAACTCGATGTTCCAGTGCTGGCGCAGCGCCTGGGCGAGGCCCTTGGCCTTCGGGGACAGCTCCGCGTTGCGGGAGAGCGGGAGGACGGCCACCTTCACCGGGGCGAGGCGGTGGTCCAGGCGGAGCACCGTGCGCTTCTCCATCTTGCCCTTGGCGTTGGGCGCCTCGTCCTCGACGTAGGCGTCGAGCAGGAAGGCCAGCATCGTACGGCCGACACCCGCCGCGGGCTCGATGACGTACGGCGTCCAGCGCTCCTGGGCGTCCTGGTCGTAGTAGGCCAGGTCCTGGCCGGAGGCCTTGGAGTGGGCGTTGAGGTCGTAGTCGGTGCGGTTGGCGACACCCTCCAGCTCGCCCCACTCGCTGCCGCCGAACTGGAAGCGGTACTCGATGTCGGCGGTGCGCTTGGAGTAGTGGGAGAGCTTCTCCTTCGGGTGCTCGTACCAGCGCATGTTCTCCTCACGGAGACCCAGGCCGGTGTACCAGTTCCAGCGCTGCTCCATCCAGTACTCGTGCCACGTCTCGTCCTCGCCCGGCTTGACGAAGAACTCCATCTCCATCTGCTCGAACTCGCGGGTGCGGAAGATGAAGTTGCCCGGCGTGATCTCGTTGCGGAACGACTTGCCCATCTGGGCGATGCCGAACGGGGGCTTGCGGCGCGCAGAGGTCTGCACCTGGGCGAAGTTGGTGAAGATGCCCTGGGCGGTCTCGGGACGCAGGTAGGCGATCGAGCCGGAGTCCTGGGTCGGGCCGAGGTGGGTCGACAGCAGGCCCGAGAACTGCTTGGGCTCGGTGAACTGGCCCTTGGTGCCGCAGTTGGGGCAGTTGATGTCGGCCAGGCCGTTCTCGGGGGCGCGGCCCTTCTTCTCCTCGTACGCCTCTTCCAGGTGGTCCGCGCGGAACCGCTTGTGGCAGGAGGTGCACTCGGTGAGCGGGTCGGTGAAGGTGGCGACGTGACCGGAGGCGACCCACACCTCGGGGGCCAGGATCACGGACGAGTCGATACCGACGACGTCCTCGCGCGACGTCACCATGTAGCGCCACCACTGGCGCTTGATGTTCTCCTTGAGCTCGACACCCAGGTGGCCGTAGTCCCAGGCGGCCTTCTGGCCGCCGTAGATCTCACTGCAGGGGAATACGAAGCCACGGCGCTTGCTCAGGCTGACGATGGTGTCGATCTTGTCGGCGGCCACGGTGCTCTCTTCATTACGACGACGGGCGACGAAGCGAGATGCTTCCAGCGAATGCTTCAGGTTACCGGCGCGGACTCCCCCTTAACCAAATCGGGATCCCCCTGAGCCCGATCGGGCGTTTGTTGACAACCGTTTCCACTTTAGTTGAAAATGACTCTCATGAACGTACGACGACACCTCATACCCACCGCAGCGGTGACCGCCCTCGGTCTCGCTGCCCTGACCGCCTGCTCCAGCGACACCGCGAACGCGGGCAACACGGACAAGTTCGATGTCGTCGCGTCGTTCTACCCGATGCAGTTCCTCGCCGAGCAGATCGGCGGGGAGCACGTGAACGTCACCACCCTCACCGAGCCCGGTCAGGAACCGCACGACCTGGAGCTCAGCACCCAGCAGACCGCGCAGCTCCAGGAAGCCGACGCGGTTCTCTACCTCAAGAACCTCCAGCCCGCCGTCGACGAGGCCGTCGCCCAGTCCGGCGCGAAGAACAAGATCGACGCCGCGTCCCTCACCAAGCTGGAGGACCACGGCAGCGTCGAGCACGAGCACGGGCACGAGGGCGAGGAGCACGCCGAGGAACACTCGGAAGAGGAAGAGCACGCCCTCGACCCGCACATCTGGCTGGACCCGGTGAAGTACGCCGAGGTCGCCAAGGGCGTCGGCGCCGCCTTCGAGAAGGCCGACCCGGACCACGCGGCCGACTACAAGAAGAACACGGACGCGCTGGTCGGCAAGCTGAACGACCTCAACACCCAGTTCGAGGACGGCCTGAAGAACACCAAGACGAAGGTCTTCTTCACCAACCACGCCGCCTTCGGCTACCTCGCCGAGCGCTACGGCCTGACCCAGGAGGCCATCTCCGGCCTCGACCCGGAGTCCGAGCCGAGCCCCGCCCGGATCAAGGAGCTCCAGGAGGAGGCCAAGGCCGACGGCGTGACCACCGTGTTCTACGAGACACTGGTCAGCGACAAGACCGCGAAGACGCTCGCGAAGGACGCCGGCCTCAAGACCGACGTGCTCGACCCGCTCGAGGGCATCACCGACAAGTCCGAGGGCGATGACTACTTCCAGGTCATGGAGTCCAACCTCAGCGCGCTGAAGACGGCCCTCGGCGCCAAGTGATCGTTACGGAGGCCACATTGTGAGCGAGCCCGTCATATCCCTGCGCGGCGTACGCGCCGAGCTGGGCTCGCGCCCCGTCCTGCGCGGTATCGACCTCACCGTGTCCCGCGGTGAGGTCGTCGCGCTGCTCGGCGCGAACGGCTCAGGCAAGTCGACGGCCGTGCGTACCGTCATCGGCCAGGTGCCCGTCAGCGCCGGCGAGATCGAGCTGTTCGGCACGCCCCGCCGGCGTTTCGGAGACTGGGCGCGGGTCGGCTACGTCCCGCAGCGCACCACCGCCGCGGGCGGGGTCCCCGCCACGGTCAACGAGGTGGTCTCCTCCGGCCGCCTGTCCCGCACCCGCTTCGGCGTCTTCCGCAAGGCCGACCGCGAGGCCGTACGCCGGGCCCTGGACCTGGTCGGCATGGCGGACCGGGCGGGCGACTCGGTCAACGCGCTCTCCGGCGGCCAGCACCAGCGGGTGCTGATCGCCCGCGCGCTCGCCGCCGACCCCGAACTGCTGATCATGGACGAGCCGATGGCCGGCGTCGACCTGGCCAGCCAGGAAGTGCTCGCCGCGACCCTGCGCGAGCAGGTCTCCCAGGGCGCGACCGTCCTGCTCGTCCTGCACGAACTCGGTCCCCTGGAGCCCCTGATCGACCGGGCGGTCGTCCTGCGCGACGGCTGCGTCCTGCACGACGGGCCGCCCCCGAAGGCCGTCGGCCAGCACGCGCTGCCCGGCCACGACCACGTCCATCCGCACGCGGCTCACGACGCCGAACCGATCCGGACGGGACTGCTGAGCTGATGGAAATCCTGAACTACGACTTCATGCAGCGGGCGCTGCTCGCCGCCGTCCTGGTCGGCATCACCGCGCCCGCGGTCGGCATCTACCTGGTGCAGCGCCGCCAGGCCCTGATGGGCGACGGCATCGGCCACGTGGCGATGACCGGCGTGGGCCTGGGCTTCCTGCTGTCCTGGTCCCCGGTCTGGATGGCCACGCTCGTCTCCGTGCTGGGCGCGGTCCTGATGGAACTGATCCGCTGGTACGGCAAGACGCGCGGCGACATCGCCCTGGCGATGCTCTTCTACGGCGGTATGGCCGGCGGTGTGATGTTCATCAACCTCGCGCCGACGGGCTCCAACGCGAACCTGACCTCGTACCTCTTCGGTTCGCTGTCGACGGTCTCGGAATCGGACGTCACGGCGATCTGCATCCTGGCCGCCTTCGTGGTGCTGGTCACCCTCGGCCTGCGCCGCCAGCTGTTCGCGGTCAGCCAGGACGAGGAGTTCGCGCGGGTCACCGGCCTGCCGGTCCGTGCCCTGAACCTGCTGACGGCGATCACGGCGGCCGTGACGGTGACGGTCGCGATGCGCGTGGTCGGCCTGCTGCTGGTCTCGGCGCTGATGGTGGTGCCGGTGGCCGCCGCCCAGCAGCTCAGCCGCAGCTTCGCCGCGACCTTCGCGATCGCGGTGGCGATCGGCGTGGCCGTGACCCTCGGCGGCACGGTGACCTCGTACTACCAGGACGTGCCGCCGGGTGCGACGATCGTGTTGCTGACCATCGGCGCGTTCGTGGTGCTGACCGCGCTGGCGGCCCCGCTGGCCCGGCGCCGGGCCCGGGCGCTGGCCGCCGCGCATCCCTCCGGGGATCCGGCGGAGTGCACAATTCCGGTCAGTCGCCGGACCGAGGACGAGATCGGCGTCTGACCGTTGCCGGTCCGGGCTGGCACAATGGCCCGGACCACAGCAAGACGTGAGGAGGCAACCGGTGACGACCGCTGGACCGCCCGTGAAGGGCCGCGCCACCCGGCAGCGTGCCGCAGTGGCGGCAGCCCTCGACGAAGTCGACGAGTTCCGCAGCGCGCAGGACCTGCACGACATGCTCAAGCACAAGGGCGACTCCGTCGGACTCACCACGGTCTACCGCACCCTCCAGTCCCTCGCCGAGGCCGGCGAGGTCGACGTGCTGCGCACCTCCGACGGCGAGGCCGTCTACCGCCGCTGCTCCACCGGCGAGCACCACCACCACCTGGTCTGCCGCGTCTGCGGCAAGGCGGTCGAGGTCGAGGGCCCGGCCGTGGAGGAGTGGGCGGAGGCCATCGCCTCGGAGCACGGCTTTGTGAACGTCGCGCACACGGTGGAGATCTTCGGCACCTGCGAGGACTGCGCGCGAGCGGCGACGGAGGACTGACCGCGCCCGCGGCTCAGCGCAGCATGTCGCCGCGGTTGACGCAGTAGTACGCGCCGTCCTCGCGTCCCACACTGTCGTAGGACCAGCAGTGCAGCATCGGCGCGAGCGTCCACATCCGCAGCGCCATGAGGGCCCCGAGACAGACGACGGCGATCCACCCCGCGTACGACCGCAGGCCGGCCAGCGCGACGCCGCCGGCGGCGACCAGCGCGGCGAACACGAGCATCCAGACGACCACCGGGGCCATGTTGTCCTGCAGCCCCGGGAACGACTCCATCTCGACCGTGCCGCCGAAGGAGAAGGCCACGACCAGCGCGGCGAACGCGAACACCGCGCCCGCCGCGCACCCGCGGACGACGCGGACGACCCTCGGGGCGGTGCTCAACTCTGCTTGCCCTCCATGGCCAGCAGTTCCTCGTTCGGGATGGCGCCGCCGAACCGCCGGTCGCGGGAGGCGAACTCCACACACGCCCGCCACAGGTCACGGCGGTCGAAGTCCGGCCACAGCACGTCCTGGAAGACCATCTCGGCGTACGCGCTCTGCCACAGCAGATAGTTGGAGGTGCGCTGCTCGCCGCTGGGCCGCAGGAACAGGTCCACGTCCGGCATGTCCGGGTAGTACATGTACTTCTGCAGCGTCTTCTCGGTGACCTTGGACGGGTCGAGACGCCCCGCCTTCACGTCCTCGGCGAGGGCCTTCGCCGCGTCCGCGATCTCGGCGCGCCCGCCGTAGTTCATGCAGAAGTAGAGGGTCAGCCGGTCGTTGTCCTTGGTCTGCTCCTGGGCGATCTGGAGCTCCTTGGCGACGGACTTCCACAGCTTGGGCATACGCCCCACCCAGCGCACCCGCACACCCAGCTCGTCGAGCTGGTCCCGGGTCTTGCGGATGAAGTCCCGGTTGAAGTTCATCAGGAAGCGCACCTCGTCGGGCGAGCGCTTCCAGTTCTCGGTGGAGAAGGCGTACAGGGAAATAGCCCCGACGCCCATCTCGATCGCGCCCTGGAGCACGTCCAGCACCCGCTCGGCACCGACCTTGTGCCCCTCGGTGCGCGGCAGCCCGCGCTCCTTGGCCCAGCGGCCGTTGCCGTCCATGACGATCGCCACATGGTTCGGCACCAGCTCACCAGGGAGCTTCGGCGGCCGCGCGCCGGACGGGTGCGGCTCCGGCGTCCTGTACTCGCGGCGCTGGCGCCCCAGGAACCCGCGTACGACCATGAGCTTCTCGTCTCCTCTTACCGTGCCTATTTCTCGACGTACCTCAGGGAGCGCAGCCCGCGCTCCAGATGCCAGTGCAGATAGGCGGACACCAGCCCGCTCCCCTCCCGCACATACCGCGGCTCGCACGCGTCCGCGGTCTCCCAGTCTCCCGTAAGCAGCGCGGCGAGCAGTTCCAGGGTCCGCGGCGAGGGTACGACACTCCCGGGCACCCGGCAGTCCACACAGACGGAGCCACCGGACGCCACCGAGAAGAACCGGTTCGGCCCGGGCATCCCGCACTTCACACAGTCGCTGAAGCTGGGGGCGTAGCCGTTCACGGCGAGGGAGCGCAGCAGGAACGCGTCGAGCACGAGGTGCGGCGCGTGCTCGCCGCGCGCGAGCGTGCGCAGGGCGCCGACCAGCAGCAGATACTGCTGCACGGCCGGCTCGCCCTCGTGGTCGGTGAACCGCTCGGCGGTCTCCAGCATCGCCGTCCCGGCGGTGTACCGGGCGTAGTCGCTGACGATCGCGCCACCGTACGGCGCGATGGTCTCACTCTGCGTGCACAGCGGCAGCCCGCGCCCCACCAGCTCGCTGCCGCGCGCGAAGAACTGCACGTCGACATGGGAGAAGGGTTCGAGGCGCGCGCCGAACTTCGACTTGGTCCGCCGCACCCCCCGGGCTACGGCGCGTACCCGTCCGTGACCGCGCGTGAGCAGCGTGATGATCCGGTCCGCCTCACCCAGCTTCTGGGTGCGCAGCACGATGCCGTCGTCGCGGAACAGACTCATGGCCCCATTCTCGCCTACGCGCGCGGCTCCCCATCCGGGTACGTCAAGGGACCTCCCCGCGGCTGCGCGCGTTGGCGTACGCGGTGGCGGCACGGAGCCGCTCCGCGGGGGTGGCGTTGCGTACGTTCCGGGGGTCGGCGTCCCACTCCCTGCCGCCGCCGTACGGTCTCAGCTGTACGTAGGGCCCCTCGTGACCCATCACGATGCCGACCTTCCCGGTGCGGGTGTCGACGACGTACGAGCCGATCGGCGGCTTCGTCGGTGTCATTGGATTCCGGCCTTTTCGTGCGGTTCGCATTTCCTGCAATCGGCGCTGTGCCTCCACGTGACTCCCCTGCGTATTCGGGTTTCACTCTTTCCCTCACCAGCATGGTCGGCTGCCCCTACACTCGGCAGGAGCTTGTGCGCTACAAGTGCGGGGCAGGGCAAAGGGGTTGGCCATGGCCAATGGTTCACGGCAGGCGGCCTGGGAGTTCTTCGGAGCGGAGCTGAAGCGCCGCCGCGAGGAGGCGGGCCTCACCCAGGTGGAGTTGGGGGCGCGGGTATTCGTCTCCGGCGCGTATATCGGTCAGTTCGAGCAGGCCATTCGAAAGCCTCAGCTTGATATCGCCCAGCGGATCGACGAGGTGCTGCAAACCGACGGTATTTTCGAGCGGTTGTGCAGACAGCTCATCAATGATCGGAGGTACGCGGAGTACTTCGCCGGGGTTGTGGAGCTGGAGCGGCATGCGACGCGGATCTGCGAGTTCGCGGCGACCGTGGTGCCGGGCCTGCTGCAGACGGCTGACTACGCGCGGGCGGTCACCGTCGCCGCGAACCCGTTCGTGACCGACGAGTACATCGAGGAGAAGGTCACGGCCCGCCTGGAACGAGCGGAGATCCTCAAGGACGCTACAAGGCCCGAGTATTGGGTGACCCTCCACGAGAACGTGCTGCGCGTACCGGTGGGCGGGCCAGAGGCGATGATCGAGCAACTGAAGCACGTCGCCGGGCTGATGCGTGAGCGCAAGGCGTGGGTGACGGTGCTCCCGTATGCGGCTGGGGAGCATGCGTCCATGGCCGGGTCGCTGAAGCTCATGGACTTCCACGACGCGCCGCCAGTCGCCTATACAGAGACGTCGTTTTCGGGGACGTTGGTGGACGATCCGGCTGTGGTGAAGCGAGCGCAGCGAGCATACGATCTGCTCAGGGTCGCCGCACTGTCGCCGTCGGCGTCCCTAGCCCTGATCGAGTCGGCGGCTGAGGACTTCAGACGATGCACGAGTTCGACCTGAGCAACGCTCGCTGGCGCAAGAGCAGCTACAGCAATGGCGAAGGCGGCGACTGCGTCGAGGTCGCGTACGACTTCCCCGGAGCCGCCCGCTGGCGCAAGAGCAGTTACAGCGACGACAACGGCGGCGAGTGCGTCGAGGTCGCCGACGGAGTCCCCGGCATCGTGCCCGTCCGGGACAGCAAGGTTCCGGTTGGACCAGTGATCGTCGTGAGCCCGGCCGCCTGGACGGAGTTCATCCGCACTGTGGGGGCCGCCCACCGGCGGCAAGCCGCTTAGCCGGCCCGGCGTGCCCCTGCGGCGCTGACGCGCCCCCGATTCCGGCCAGCAGGCCAGCCCACCGCACCCGAACCCACCTGGGCACCCCGCTCTTCCGGGCCGCCCGCTCGCTTCTTCCCCGTGCTGGAGCGGACCGGGTCAAGGGTGGGCCGCAGGCCCATCGCCGAAGGCGACGCGCAGCGATAGCGGAGCGCCCTTGATGCGGGCCGTGGAAGCACGACACTGGCAAAGAAGCGGGCGGCCCCACGGCCACATCCGAAACAGGCTACGACCGCACTCTCGTACCCCACTTTTGAACGCGTTCAACTCCAGGCGTACGCTGCCCCCATGAGCGATGCGAGCGGCAGAGCCGCCCTGCTGAAGGGCATCCGTGCCTGGTTGGTCCTCTTCATCGTCTGTCTGGTGCTCAGCGGCGCCACGGCCTTCCCCCTGGTGCACGAACTGCGCTGGACGGAGAGCGCGTTGCGGGCACTGTCCGCGCCCGAGTATCTGCCCGGCCTGATGCACTGGATCGAACGCGTGCGGGACGGGCTCGACGCCGTCGACGCGCGCTACCCGTTCGTCCTCTACGGCACCGACTGGCTGGCCTTCGCGCACCTGGTCATCGCGGTCGCCTTCTACGGGCCGTATCGCGACCCGGTCCGCAACATCTGGGTCGTCGAGTTCGGCATGATCGCCTGCGCCGGCATCATCCCGCTCGCCCTGATCTGCGGGCCGATCCGGGGGATCCCCTTCTGGTGGACGGTGATCGACATGTCCTTCGGAGTGTTCGGGATCATCCCTCTCTACATCGTCCGCGAGAAGATCAAGCGACTGGCACGGCTCACCCCGTACGCCCCGCCCACCGCCCTACCCGTCGCGCCCTAGGTCCCATGTGCCGTCCGCCACGGTCCTCCGGCGGATGACGGACGCGGCTCCGGCAGGCGAGAGTGATCGGGAACAGAACAGACCGATCAAGGAGGCCCGACATGTCCTACCCGGAGCCGCGATACCTCGGTGAGAACGGGGAGATCAGCGCCGTGTTCCGAGGCGCCGACACGCCGCCCGACGTGGTGTCGCCGGGGGGCACCGTCACGCACTATCTGGCGAGCCATGCCACCACGGACGGTGAGTTCGGGCTCTACAAGGTGGACATGGGACCGAAGGCGCCGGGGGCGAAGACGCACTTCCACCGGTCGATCTCCGAGTCCTTCTACGTCCTGTCGGGCGAGGTGGAACTGTATGACGGCGAGCGGTGGGTCACCGGGCGCCAGGGTGACTTCCTGTACGTCCCGCCCGGCGGGCTGCACGCCTTCAAGAACGACACCGAGGAACCGCTGTCCATGCTGATGCTGTTCACGCCGGGCGCGCCGCGTGAGGAGTACTTCGAGCGGGTCGCGGAGTTCGCCGCGCGCGGAGGCGAGGAGCTGCGGGAGTTCCAGGTGCGGCACGACAGTTTCTTCCTCTGACACCGGCCCGTACCGCGCCGCAACCACGGCGTGAGGCGGCTGCGTCGATCACGGGGAGAAACGATCACGAAGGAGATCGAGATGTCCTTAAACCGACGCACCCTCCTCACCGCCGGCGCGGCCGGCACCGCGGCCCTGCTGACTCCCGCCGTCGCGTACGCCACCGGCGGACCGGCCAACGGCGTCACCGGACGCCTGCGCGACCTGGAGCGGCGCTACGACGCCAAGCTGGGCGTCTACGCCCACAACCTCCGCACCGGGCGCACCGTCCGGCACCACACCGACGACCTCTTCCCGATCTGCTCCGTCTTCAAGACCCTGGCCGCCGCGGCCGTCCTGCGCGACCTGGACCAGGACGGGGAATTCCTCGCCCGCCGGATCCACTACACCGAGGCCGACCTGGTGGACGGCTCCGACGAGACGCGCAAGCATCTCGCCGAGGGCATGACCGTCGCCGAGCTCTGCGACGTCACCATCCGGTTCAGCGACAATGCCGCGGGCAATCTGCTGCTGCGCGAGCTGGGCGGGCCCACCGCGATCACCCGGTTCGCCCGCTCGCTCGGCGACCCGGTGACCCGTCTGGACCGCTGGGAGACGGAGCTGAACTCGGCGGAGCCGTGGCGGGTCACCGACACCACCAGCCCGCGCGCGATCGGCCGCACCTACGCCCGGCTCGTGCTCGGCGACGCGCTCCCCGGCGCCGACCGTGAGCTGCTCACCCACTGGCTGCTGAACAACACCACCAGCGGCGACCGGCTGCGCGCCGGCGTCCCGCCCACCTGGACAGTCGCTGACAAGACCGGTGGCGGCGCCTACGGCACCAACAACAACGTCGGCATCGCCTGGACCCCGGACGGCACCCCGGTCGTACTGGCCATCCTGTCGCGGAAGTCCGACCCGGCCGCGGTCCGGGAGAACGCCCTGATCGCGGAGACGGCGAAGGTGCTGACCGAGGCCCTCGGCTAGCCCGTCAGCGGGCGGCGCCGCGCCGGGAACGGCGCCGCCCGCTTCGTATGGCGTCATCCGTGCGCGTTCCCTTGACCGCCCCCACCACCGCTCCTATGGTCACGCTGACGCCAGGACGTAGGACGTCGTATCTCCCCTCCATCCCCCCCACCCTTCCGCTGGAGGACCCGTGCGCGACGTGCCCCCGGACGTTCCGGTGCCCCACCGCCGGGCGTTCCTGAAGTACACCGGCGCGGCGGCCGTCTCCGGCGCACTGGCGGCGTGCTCCGCCGGGCCGGAGTCCACGATCGACACCGGCGGCGGGGGCGGCGGGGCGAGCCGGACGCTGACCGCGGTGATCGGGTACGGCAACGACGGCAGCTGGGATCCGACGCAGACGGCGTCCGCGTTCAGCATGGCCGCGAACCACCACATCTACGAAGGGCTGCTGGACACCGACCCGATCTCCCGGGAGCCGTATGCCGCGCTGGGCACGGAAGTCCCGGGGGACCCCAGGGCCACGGCCTGGCGGTTCACGTTGCGGGAGGGGGCGAGGTTCCACGACGGCAGGCCGGTCACCGCCGACGATGTCGTCTTCGTGTTCGACCGGATCCTCGATCCCGGCACCCAGACCCTCGCCAAGGGGTTCTTCGCGCCCTGGCTGCGGGAGGTGCGGAAGGTCGACGCGCGGACCGTGGAACTGCGGCTGAAGTTCCCCTTCCCGGAGGGGCTTTCGCGGCTCACTCTCGCCAAGATCATGCCGAGGCACGTGTTCTCCCGGCCGGGCGGCTGGGACGAGGCGGTCAAGGGCCTGGCGATCGGCTCGGGGCCGTACCGGCAGACCGCGCACCACCCGAAGTCCAACACCACCTTCGAGGCCTTCGACGACTACAACGGCCCGCGCCCGCCCGCCTTCAGGAAGATGAACTGGCTGACGATCGTGGACGCGGCCCCGCGCGTCGCCCGGATCTCCGGGGCGAGCGCGGGCGCGCAGATCGCGGACAACATCCCGTACGCCAACATCGGACAGCTGGAGCGCGCCGGGCTGACGGTCGGCGGCGGGGCCGGGATGAACAACCTGTTCCTGATGTTCAACACCCGGCGCAAGCCGTTCGACGACGTGCGGGTCCGGCAGGCGCTGCACTACGCGATCGACACCGAGCAGATGGTGGAGGTCGCGCTGAAGGGGCACGGCACGCCGTCGACCTCCTTCCTCAACGAGGCCAACCCGGCCTACCGGCGCGCGAAGACGGTCTACGACCACGACCCCGGGAAGGCGAGGGCGCTGCTGAAGGCGGCCGGGGTGAGCGGACTGCGGATCGACCTGCTCGCCGTGAACGTCAGCTGGATCATGGACTGTCTGCCGACCGTCAAGGCGTCCTGGGACGCCGTCGGGGTGCGCACCACGCTGTCCCCGCAGGAGACCACCGCGGTCTTCACGAAGATGGACCAGATGCGGGACTACCAGGTCGTCGCCGCCGCCTCCAACCCCAACCAGTTCGGCCTCGACGCCGACCTGATCATGCACTACAACTACGGCCCGCAGAACCTGTGGATGCGCTACGCCCGCTGGGCCGACGACCCGGTGGCCCGGCGGCTGTTCACGGACATGGACCGGGCGACCCGTGAACCCGACCCGGACCGCAAGCGGGCGATGATCCAGGACTACATCGACACCGTCGCCGAGCAGGCCGTCCTCTACCCGGTCGTGCACAACGAGCTGATCACCGCCTGGGACCCGGCCCGGCTCGCGGGGATAAGGGCCCAGCCGTATCCCGGGATCAACCTCCTCCAGGCCAAGTGGGCGTAACCACTTCATCGCGTCACCGCGTCACCAGCACAGGAGCCGGCCCGTGGTCGCCATCGCCAGGATTCTCGTCCGCCGTATCGCCCTGCTCGTCCCGCTGATGCTCGGCATCGTGCTCTTCGTGTTCCTGCTCATGCGGTTCTCGGACGTCGACCCGGCGTCCGCGTTCTTCCAGGGCGCCAACCCGACCCCCGAGCAACTGCACGCGTTCCGCGAGGAGCACGGCCTGCTCGACCCGCTGCCCGTGCGCTACGTCGCCTTCGTCGGCGATCTCCTCCACGGCGACCTGGGCACCAGCGCGCTCACCCGCGAGGCGGTGCTCGACCAGATCGCCACCGCGCTGCCGCTCACCGTCCAGCTCACCTTCCTCGGCCTCGGCATCGCGGTGGTGCTGTCCCTGCTCGGCGGGGTCACCGCCGCCCTCCACCGCGACCGGCTCGCGGACCAGGTCATCCGGGTGGTGTCGCTGATCGGCGTCGCCGCGCCCGGCTTCTGGCTGGCGCTGCTGATGATCCAGTACCTGGCCGTCGACCTGGGCTGGTTCCCGGCCGGCGGCTACATCAACCCGGCGGACTCCTTCACCGGCTGGCTGAGGACCATGACCCTGCCGGCGCTCGCCCTGTCCCTGCCGGTCGCGGCGCAGCTGACCCGGATCGTGCGGACGGCGGTGGTGGAGGAGCTGGACAAGGACTACGTGCGCACGGCGATCGGCAGCGGGCTGCCACCCCGGGTGGTGGTGGGCCGCAACGTGCTGCGGAACGCCCTCATCAACCCCCTGACCGTCCTGGGCCTGCGCGTCGGCTATCTGCTCGGCGGCGCCGTCGTCATCGAGACGATCTTCTCGCTCCCCGGCATGGGCAAGCTGATGATCGACGCCGTGAAGAACGGCGACCCGGCGGTCGTGCAGGGCGTGGTGCTGACGACGGCGACCGGCTTCGTCGTGGTGAACCTCGTCATCGACATCCTCTATCTGCTGGTCAACCCACGACTGAGGGACGCGACCACATGACCGCCACCCCGCGCGCGAACCACCGCCGGCTGCCGCCGCTGTCGAAGGCCGCCGTCTGCTTCCTGGCCGTCGTCGTCCTCGTGGCGGTGTTCGCCCCGCTGCTCGCCCCGCACGATCCGCTCGACCAGCAGCCGCCCGTCGACGGCACAGGGCATCCGTCCGCCGGGCACTGGATGGGCCAGGACAGCCTGGGCCGCGACATCCTCAGCCGGCTGATGTACGGGGCGCGCTGGTCGCTGGCGATCGGGCTCGGCGCGACCGCGCTCGCGCTCGTCGCGGGAGCCCTGCTGGGTGCGGTCGCTGCCACATCCCGCAAGGCGGTCGACGAGACGCTGATGCGCTGTCTGGACGTGGTGATGGCGTTCCCGGGGATCGCGCTGGCCGCCGTGCTGATCGCGGTGTTCGGCGGCGGCGTCACCGTGCTGATCTGCGCGCTCGCGTTCCTGTTCACCCCGCCCGTCGCCCGGGTCGTACGGGCCAATGTGCTCGACCAGTACGGCGAGGACTACGTCACCGCCGAGCGGGTCATCGGCGCCCGCACCCCGCACATCGTCGTCCGGCACGTGGCGGTCAACTGCGCCGCCCCGGTGCTGGTGTTCTGCACGGTGCAGGTGGCGGAGGCGATCGTCTTCGAGGCGTCGCTGTCCTTCATCGGGGCGGGCGTACGGCCGCCGGACCCGTCGTGGGGCAGTGTCATCGCGGACGGCAAGAACATGGTGCTGACCGGCGGCTGGTGGGCGACCGTGTTCCCCGGGCTGCTGATGCTGGTCACCGTGCTGGCGCTGAACATCCTCTCGGAGGGCGTCTCGGACGCCTGGGCGGCCCCGGCGGCGCGGGAGGTCAGGGCGCCGGAGAAGGACCGGCCGGCGACCCCCGAGCACGGGACCGGCGAGGCCGTACCGCTCCCCGACCTGACCGAGGCGGCCCGGCGGCTGCGCTCCCGCGCCCGGCCGCTCCCCGACGGACAGCCGGTGCTGGCGGTGGAGAACCTGGCCATCGGGTTCGAGCACCGGCACCACGGCGTCGACATCGTCGACGGCATCGGCTTCGAGGTGCGCGCCGGTGAAGTCCTCGGCCTGGTCGGCGAGTCCGGCTGCGGCAAGTCCCTGACCGCGCTCACCGTCATGGGCCTGCCGCCGAAGGGCGCCCGGGTGCGCGGCCGGGTCCGCTTCGCCGGCCGCGACCTGCTCGCCGAGCCGATGCGGGTACGGCGCCGGCTGCTCGGCCACGAGATGGCGATGATCTACCAGGACGCCCTGTCCTCCCTGAACCCCGCGATGACCATCCGCGCCCAGCTCAAACAGGTCGTACGGCGCGGAGGCCGCCGTACCCCCGCCGAACTGCTCGCCCTCGTCGGCCTCGACCCCGAGCGCACCCTGCGCAGCTATCCGCACGAGCTGTCCGGCGGTCAGCGGCAGCGCGTACTGATCGCCATGGCCCTGTCCCGCGAGCCGAGGCTGATCGTCGCCGACGAGCCGACCACCGCCCTCGACGTGACCGTGCAGGCGCAGATCATGGAACTGCTGCTGCGGCTGCGCGCGGAGCTGGACTTCGCGCTGATCCTCGTCTCGCACGACCTGGCGCTGGTCGCGGACGTCACCGACCGGGTGGCGGTGATGTACGGCGGGCAGATCGTCGAGACCGGCGTCACCGCCGACCTCGTCCAGTCCCCCGCCCACCACTACACGCGCGGACTGCTCGGCAGCGTGCTCTCGCTGGAGTCGGCGGCGGAGCGGATGACGCAGATCCGGGGCGTCGTCCCGGCCCCGGCGGACTTCCCGGCGGGCTGCCGCTTCGCCGACCGCTGCCCCTCCGCGACCGACCTGTGCCACACCACCGCCCCCGCCCTGCGCGGCACTCGCACCCACACGGCGGCCTGCCACCACCCGGCACTCCCCCTGACCTCCTTCGAGGCGGTGACATGACAGCGCTCGTCGAGCTGAGGAACGCGCACGTCGTCCACAAGGCGCGCACCGGCGGCCTGCTGCGGCGGGACCGCGTGTACGCCCTGACCGGCGCCGACCTCACCGTCGCGCCCGGCGAGACGGTGGGCGTGGTCGGCGAGTCCGGGTGCGGCAAGTCGACGCTGGCGAAGGTGCTGGTGGGGGTGGAGCGGCCGACGTCCGGGACGGTGTCGTTCCGGGGCCGTGACCTGTGGACACTGCCGCCCGCCGAGCGCCGCAGGGCCGTCGGCTCCGGCATCGGCATGATCTTCCAGGACTCGTCGACGGCACTGAACCGCCGCCTCGCGGTCCGCCGGATCCTGCGCGACCCGCTGGATGTACACGCACGCGGCACGAAGCCCCAACGCGACGATCGGGTCCGCGAGTTGATGTCCTTGGTAGGCCTCCCCCGCCCCCTCGCCGACGCACTCCCCGGACAGCTCTCCGGCGGTCAGCGCCAGCGCGTGGCCATCGCCCGGGCGCTGGCCCTCGACCCCGACCTGGTGGTGGCGGACGAGCCGACGAGCGCGCTCGACGTCTCGGTGCGCGCCCAGATCCTCAATCTCCTGCTGGACCTGAAGGACCGCCTGGGCCTCGCGCTGGTGTTCGTCTCGCACGACATCCAGACGGTACGGCGGATGAGCGACCGCGTGATCACCATGTACCTGGGCCGGATCGTCGAGGAGACCCCCGCCCACGCCGTCACCGACCACGCCCGGCACCCGTACACCCGCGCCCTGTTCTCCGCGACCCCCGGCCTGCTGCACCCCGTCGAGCCCATCCCGCTGACCGGGCCGGTGCCGTCGGCGACCCGGCCGCCGAGCGGCTGCCCGTTCCGCACCCGCTGCTGGAAGGCCGTCGCGGAGTGCGCGGCCCGGATGCCCGGTTTCACTCCGGGCGCCCTGCCGGGACACCGCTTCCGCTGTCACCATCCGGTGGAGGAGACTGAGTCGACCGGCGCGCTCGCCCGCCGGTCCCGCCAGCCGAGGGAGCTGCCATGACGATCCCCGCCCCGCTGACCGGTGTCGTCCCGCCCGTCTGCACGCCTCTGACACCGGACCGCGAGGTGGATGTGGACTCGCTGCACCGGCTGCTCGACCATCTGATGGACGCCGGGGTGCACGGCCTGTTCGTGCTGGGCTCCACCTCGGAGGCGGCGTACCTGACGGACCGCCAGCGCGCCCTGGTGGTGTCGGAGACGGTACGGCACGCCGCCGGACGACTGCCGGTCCTGGCAGGCGCGATCGACATGACGACCCCCCGGGTCCTGGAGCACGTGACCTCGGTGACGGCGGCGGGCGCCGACGCGGTCGTCGTCACGGCCCCCTTCTACGCCCGCACCCATCCGGCGGAGATCGCCCGCCACTACCGCCTGGTCGCCGCCGCCTCCCCCGTCCCGGTCCTCGCCTACGACATCCCGCCCGCCGTCCACACCAAGCTCCCCGCAGACCTCGTCCTGGACCTGGCCGCCGAGGGAGTCCTCGCCGGACTGAAGGACTCCAGCGGCGACCTGGCCGCCTTCCGCGAGGTCGTCACCGCCGCCCGCGCCCACCCCGGCTTCACCGTCCTCACCGGCTCCGAACTCCTCGTCGACGCCGCCCTCGCCCTCGGCGCGCACGGCGCCGTCCCCGGCCTCGCCAACGTCGACCCGCACGGCTACGTCCGCCTCGACCGCCTCTGCCGCACCGGCGACACGGAACGCGCCCGCACCGAACAGGAGCGCCTGTGCGCCCTGTTCGGCATGATCCACGTCGGCGACCCCACCCGCATGGGCCCGTCCTCCTCCGCCCTCGGCGCCTTCAAGGCGGCCCTCCACCTACGCGGCGTCATCGCCTGCCCGGCGACGGCACAGCCCCAGGTGCCGCTGTCGGAGGCGGAGGTCGAACGGGTGGGGAAGTTCCTGGCGGCGGCCGGACTCCTCTAGCCGGACTCCTCTAGAGCACGGCCACCGGCACCCGCCGGAACTCGATCGTCTCGTACGGCCCGTTCAGCCCCGTCTCGTAGAGGACGCCGACCGTGGAACGGTCGAGCTGGGTCAGGTCGGAGTAGGCGGCCCGGTGTGGGGAGAGGGTCAGGGACCTGGTGAAGGTGGTGCCGCCGTCGGTGCTGCGCCAGAGGGTGAGGGCGCGGCGGGCGGTGGGGTCGGACGGGCCGGAGAACAACAGGCGCAGGCCGTCGCGCAGGTGGAGGACGGACGACTGGACGACGGGGACGTCGTCGAGGGTGGGCTGGGCGGTGTAGGGGCGGGTGAGGGTTTCGCCGCCGTCGGCGGAGTGGGTGTCGAGGCGGTTGCCGGGGACGGTGCCGTGCTGGTCGCGGGCGTTGAAGTAGACGCGGCCGTCGGGGAGTTGCGCGGCCGTGCTCTCGTTGGCGTTGGCGTGGCCGTCGTAGGAGTCGTCGACGAAGCCGAGCCGCCAGGTGTGGCCGCCGTCGTCGCTGAGGAGGGCGTGGGCGCCGTAGTAGCGGGGTTCCCGGCCGGTGTCGGGGGAGCCGGCGGGCGGGGCGGACGAGTGGTTGGCCGGGATCACCAGGCGGCCCGCGCGGGGGCCGTGGGTGAGCGCGAGGGCGTGGCCCGGGCCGGTGGCGTACCAGCGCCAGCGCGCCGGTTTCACCGCCGCCGTGATCTCGTACGTCGGTGAGAAGCGGCGTCCGTCGTCCGTACTCCGCTGCACGAACACCCGGCGGCCGCGCTCCGGCGGCACCTCGCCCCGCATGATCTGCGCCTCCGTCACTCCCCCGCCGTTGTAGGAGGTCAGCAGCACGATCGCGCCGGTGCGGGAGTCGACGACCGGGGCCGGATTGCCCCGGGTGTCGCCGCGCCCGGCGGCCACCACGGCCAGCGGGCCCCAGGTGCAGCCGCCGTCGGTGGAGCGGCGCAGGACGACGTCGATGTCCCCGCTGTCCCCGGCGCCGGTGCGCCGGCCCTCCGCGAAGGCGAGGACGGTGCCGTGCCGGGTGGTGAGGACGGCGGGGACGCGGTAGGTGGCGTAGCCGCCACGGCCGGAGACATAGGGGACGGAGGAGGTGCAGCCGGGGGCGGCGGCCGCGGCCTTCGGCGGGGCGAGCGGGACGGTGAGGAGGACGGCGGTGGCGAGGAGGGTGCGGATCGGTCGCAGCGGAGTCATCGCTCTCCGAAAGGGGGCCGGCGGACATGACTGTCCGTCACATGCTCCCCGGCGTCACCAGCCCCGACTCGTACGCCACGATGACCAGCTGCGCCCGGTCCCGCGCCCCCAGCTTGCCCATGATGCGGCTGACGTGCGTCTTCGCGGTCAGCGGGCTCAGTCCGAGGGCTTCGGCTATCTCGGTGTTGTTCAGGCCGCGGGCCACCAGGGTGAGCACCTCCCTCTCCCGCTCGGAGAGGCACTCGGGACCCGCCGTCGCCGCCGGGGTGGCCGTGGGGCTGCGCAGGAAGCGGGCGATGAGCCGGGAGGTCGGGCCGGGCGACAGCAGCGCCTCGCCGGCCGCCACCGTGCGGATGGCGTCCAGCAGTTCGGCGGGTTTCGTGTCCTTCACCAGGAAGCCGGAGGCCCCGGCGCGCAGCGCCTCGACCACGTGCTCGTCGGTGTCGTACGTGGTCAGGACGAGCACCTTCACGCCCGCCAGGTCCTCGTCGGCGGCGATCAGCCGGGTCGCCTCGATGCCGTCGAGTTCCGGCATCCGGATGTCCATGACCACCAGGTCGGCGCGGGCGGCGCGGGCCAGTTCCACCGCCTCCCGGCCGGTGCCGGCCTGGCCGACGACCTCCATGTCCCGCGCGGACTCGACGAGCATCGCGAACGCGGCCCGTACGAGGGTCTGGTCGTCGGCGAGCAGGACGCGGATCATCGGTTTCCCCCGGTTCTCAACGGTTTCCCCCGGTTCTCAACGGCAGTACGGCCCTCACCTCGAAGCCCCGCTCCTCGCCGGGCCCGGCGTCCAGGGTGCCACCCACGCTGCGGGCCCGCTCCCGCATGCCGACGAGTCCGAAGCCGGGGGTGCCCGACCCCGCGCCCGCCCCGTCGTCGGTGACCCGGACGTGCAGGGCGTCCTGGTCGTCGTACACCTGCACGCCCACGGCGAGATCGCCGCGTCCGCCGTGCCGTACCGCGTTCGTCAGCGCCTCCTGCACGATCCGGTAGACGGCGGCGCCGACCGCGGGCGGCACATCGTCGGCGCGCACCGACAGTTCGACCTCGGCGCCCGCGGCCCGCGCGGTGTCCGCGAGGCCGGGCAGCCCGTGCAGTCCGGGCAGCGGGCCGCGCACCTCCGGTCCGCCGTGGTCGCGCAGCACCTCCAGGGTGGTGCGCAGTTCGCCGCGGGCGGTGCGGCAGGTCTCGGCTATGTCGTCGAGGGCCTTGGCGACGGCGGCCCGGTCGAGGCGGTCGGGGTCGGCGTGCAGCACGTGCGCGGCGACGGACGTCTGCACGCCGATCAGCGTGATGCTGTGCGCCAGCAGGTCGTGCAGGTCGCGGGCGATGCGCAGACGTTCCTCGGCGACCCGGCGGCGGGCCTCCTCCTCGCGGGTGCGTTCGGCGCGTTCGGCGCGTTCGACGATGGCGGCGACGTACTGGCGGTAGTAGCGGACGTCGATGCCGACGAAGATCACGGCGATCGCCCAGCCGGAGATCCTGAGCGCCTCCAGGGCCTGGTGCTTGTTGACGACCATCATGACGCCCATCGCCAGGGCCAGGGCCGCGCCGCTGGTGAGCAGGGTGTACAGGGGCCGGCAGGTGACGGCGACGGTGTACAGCGCGACGTACGAGGCCGGGACGGGGGCGGTGTGGTTGTTGTCCAGGGCGTGGTAGGGCAGCAGCAGCGCGACCATCGCGGCCAGCACCAGCAGCGGACGGCGCCGCCGCCACACGTTCGGCACCTGCCCGGCGAGCAGCAGGGCCCAGCCGAGCGCGTCGGGACGCCGGGCCGGGTCCGTGGCCAGGGCGACGACGACGGCGTGGGCGGTGGTGGCGAGGACGAGCAGGATGTCGTTGCGGGTGGCGTGCGGGGCGGTGCGCGGGTCGCGGTTGATCGCCGCCATGATCCGCTCGCCGATGCGGGGTTTGCGGGCTGCGTCGGGCAGGGCTGCTTCGGGCACGGGCACGGGCTCATCTTCCGTGAGGAGGGCGCCCCTCCGGGAGAGAGGGGCGCCCATGGGGTCGAGCGGGGGTCGAGGGGCGTTCAGGACCCGCGCGTCAGACGCGCTCCGGCTCCCGGACCACCGGCTCCGGCCCGGGCTCCGGCGCCCGCGACATCCGCCCCGGCCACCACACCTTCCGGCCGAGAGCGACGCTGGCGCTGGTGACCAGGTAGGTGCGGACGAGGAAGGTGTCCAGGAGAACACCGACCGCGATGACGAAGCCGAGTTCGACGAGCTGGACAAGGCCCATGTTCATCAGCACCGCGAAGGTGGCGGCGAGGACCAGGCCCGCGGAGGCGATGACCCCGCCGGTGGTGCGCAGCGCGGTGAGCGCGGCCGCGGCGGGTTCGGCGCCGTTCAGGGACTCCTCGCGCATCCGGTGCATCAGGAAGATGCCGTAGTCCACGCCGAGGGCGACCAGGAACACGAAGGACAGCAGGCCGAGACCGCCGTCGGTGCCCTCGAAGCCGAGCACCGGCCCGAACACCATGCCGCCGATGCCGAGGGCCGCCGCCCAGACCGCGACCACGGCGGACATCAGAATCAGCGGGGCGACCAGGGAGCGCAGCAGGACGATCAGGATGAGCAGGACGGAGACGAGGACGATCGGTACGACGACCTTCTGGTCGCGGGCGTGGGTGTCCTTCAGGTCGATCTGCTGGGCGCTGGGTCCGCCGACGTAGGAGCCGTCGAGCTTGTCGCGCAGCGTCTCGATGGTGCGGTTCTCGGCGTCCGACTGCGGCGGGGCAGCGGCGATCACGGAGACCTCGGTCCAGCCTTCGCCGGTCCGGCCGATACGGGCGGACTCGACGCCGTCGGTGCCGGAGGCGGCCCGCACGGTGGCCTCGGCGCGGTCGGCCGGGGTCATGATGGTGATGGGCTGGCTGGAGATCTCGGGGTAGGACTTGGCCAGGGTCTGCATCGCGGAGATGGACTCCGGCTTGTCGACGAAGGAGTCCTCCTGCTTGATGGTGCCGGGCAGGTTGAGCATGCCGAGGGCGAGCGCGCCGAGCGCGACGGCGCCGGCGACCAGGACGGTGATCGGGCGGCGGCCCGCGGAGCTGCCCATCGCGGCGAACAGCGAGCGGCTTTCCTTGGCCTTGCTGCCGAAGGCCGGGATGAACGGCCAGAACACGCGGCGGCCGAGCAGGACGAGGATCGCGGGCAGCAGGGTGAGCATGGCGATCAGCGCGCACAGCACGCCGACGGTGCCGAGGGGGCCCATGCCGCGGTTGGAGTTGAGGTCGGCGGCGAGCAGGCAGAGCAGACCCGCGGCGACGGTGCCGGAGGAGGCGATGACGGCGGGGCCGCAGCCGCGCAGGGCGGCGACCATGGCGTCGTAGGGCCGCTCGACGCGGCGCAGTTCCTCGCGGTAGCGGGAGACGATGAGCAGGGCATAGTCGGTTCCGGCGCCGAGGACGAGGACGGTCATGATGCCGGTGCCCGCGCCGGTGATGGAGGTGCCGAACGCCTGGTTGAGGCCGTAGGCGACGCCCATGGACAGGTAGTCGGCCATGCCGGCGACGACGAGCGGGATCAGCCATAGCACGGGGCTGCGGTAGATGAGGATCAGCAGGACGGCGACGACGCCGACGGTGGTGTAGAGCAGGGGGCCGCCGAGGGAGTTGTACACCTCGGCGGAGTCGGTCTGGACCGCGCTGGGGCCGCCGACCTCGACGTCGAGGCCGCCGGAGGAGTTGGCGATGTCGCGGATGTCGTTGACGAACTCGTCCCGCAGCTTCTCGTCGGTACCGGGTTCGTTGCTGGTGACCGGGTACATGAGCGTCGTGCCGTCCTTGGAGGGCACGCCCTGCGGGGTGTCGAGCAGCTTGTGCTCGTCGGCGATCCTGCCGATCTGCTGCTCGGCGGTCGCCTGGTCGGCGGGGGTGAGACCGCCGTCCCGCGTGTAGACGAGGACGAGCTGGGTGGTCTCGCCGCCCGGCAGCCGCTCCTGGAGCTTGGCCACCTGGGTGGAGTCGGCGTTCGCGGGCAGATAGTCGGTGACGCGGTCGTGCGTGACGTCGCCGAGTTTCGCGGCGAACGGCGAGGCGATCGCCAGCACGCCGATCCACAGCGCGAGCACGAGCCAGGGCACGGCCCGCCGCCTGCTTGTCTTCTCTCCGGCCCCCATGAACGGGCCCTCCCTCCGGAGCGGATGTCTGGATGCGGTTCCAGACTCCCGGCGCGGGAGGGCGGATTCGTCGCGCGCGAGGGCGAGTTCGGGGGTACGACGAGGGGTGACCCGACGGCCGGATTACTCCCCGGGGAGTACGGGGGTGTCAGGACGGCGTCCGCGCCGCCGCGAGCAGCCGGTTCACCTCGTCGCTCGTGATGGTGAGCGCGGCACCCACGGTGGCCAGCACCTCGCGTTCGGCGGTGGTGTACGGCCCGTCGGCCAGGGCGATCCGCGCGCCCTGGAGCAGGATCGACTCACGTCCCGCGGGGGCGAGGTGCGGGGCCAGCGGGTCCAGCGCCTCGTGCAGCTCTATGGCCAGCCCGGGCCCGCAGGGCTCGCCGGTGATCCGGCCGGTGTCCGCCTCCAGCGCCTCGACGAGGGCGGCCAGCTGCTCCTCCGTGCAGTCGTCGAATCCGGCCGCGCGCACCGCCGTCGCGGCGGCCTCCAGCGCCGTACGGGATCCGGCGCCGCCCGCCGCGAGCAGCGCGAGGGCGACGGTGTGCACGGCGTCGCGGAGCATCGCGGAGAAGCGGGTGGTGGTGGGGTGGTCGAGGACCTCGGTGCCGTAGTGCCGGCGGCAGGCCGCGCACTCGACCACGGGCGCGCTCGCGCCGCGCGGCAGCACGGGCAGGCCCAGCAGGGTGAAGCGGCGGCGTCCGGTGAGCCGCTGGTAGTTGCGGTCGCCGCCGCAGCCGGGGCAGAAGAAGTCCCCGTCGCCCACGGGCGTCCACGCGGTACGGGTGCCCAGAATGCGCGAAAGCCCGGTGACACGGCCGTCTCGTCCCCGTCCTGGCAGCACGTCGCAGCACCTCCGTAACCCCGCGGCAACATCGCCGCGCTGGCGTGATGTTAGCCACATCCATGAGGGCTAGTCAGCACCCAGGACGAGACCTCTCCGTGACCTGAACGGGTGGGTGGCCGGTAAACGACGGGGTCCCGCCCGCCCGGCGAACGCCGGAAAACAGCGGACGGGACCCTCAAACCCCCGGTGGGGACGGTTCAGCGCGCGGCCCGGTTGACGGCCGAGACGACCGCCTTGAGCGAGGCGCGGGTGGTGTTGGCGTCGATGCCGATGCCCCACAGCACCTTGCCGTCGATCGCGCATTCGATGTAGGAGGCGGCCTGCGCGGACGCGCCCTCGCTCATCGTGTGCTCCTGGTAGTCCAGCAGGCGTACGTCGATCCCGATGGACTGCAGGGCGTCGAAGAAGGCCGAGATCGGACCGTTGCCCTGGCCGGTCAGCACGGTGTCCGCGCCGTCGACGGTGGCCTCCACGGTGAGCGTGTCGACGCCGTCGCGGTCGGTCGTGGACTGCCCGTTCTTGACCTGAATCCGACCCCACGGGTTCTCCGGGTTCGGCAGGTACTCGTCCTCGAAGATCGCCCAGATGTCCTTGGGCGTGACCTCGCCGCCGTCGGCGTCGGTCTTGGCCTGGATGATCTTGGAGAACTCGATCTGCATCCGGCGCGGCAGGTCCAGCTTGTGCTCGTTCTTCAGCACGTACGCCACGCCGCCCTTGCCGGACTGCGAGTTCACCCGGATGACCGCCTCGTAGGAGCGGCCGACGTCCTTCGGGTCGATCGGCAGGTACGGCACCGCCCACTCGATGTCGTCGACGGTGACGCCCTTGGCCTTGGCCTCGGCCTCCATGGCGTCGAAGCCCTTCTTGATGGCGTCCTGGTGGGAGCCGGAGAAGGACGTGTAGACCAGGTCGCCCACGTACGGGTGGCGCGGGTGGACCTCCATCTGGTTGCAGTACTCCCACGTACGACGGATCTCGTCGATGTCGGAGAAGTCGATCTGCGGGTCGACACCCTGCGAGAACAGGTTCATGCCCAGGGTGACCAGGTCGACGTTGCCGGTGCGCTCGCCCTGCCCGAACAGACAGCCCTCGACGCGGTCGGCACCGGCCATCAGCGCCAGCTCGGCGGCGGCGACCGCCGTACCGCGGTCGTTGTGCGGGTGCACGGACAGACACACGAACTCGCGGCGCGACAGATTGCGGTGCATCCACTCGAAGCGGTCCGCGTGCGTGGACGGGGTGGACCGCTCCACGGTCGCCGGCAGGTTCAGGATGATCTCGCGGTCCGGACCGGGCTGCCAGACGTCCATGACGCTCTCGCAGACCTCCAGCGCGAAGTCCAGCTCGGTGTCGGTGAAGATCTCCGGGCTGTACTGGAATCCGAACTCGGTCTCCGGCCCCAGCAGCTTCTCGGCGTACTCCATGACCAGCCGCGTCCCGTCCACGGCGATCTGCTTGATGTCGTCCTTGGAGCCGCGGAAGACGACCCGGCGGAAGACCGGGGCGGTGGCGTTGTACAGATGCACGGTCGCGCGCCGGGCACCCTTCAGGGACTCCACGGTCCGCTCGATCAGGTCCTCGCGGGCCTGGGTGAGGACGGAGATCGTCACGTCCTCCGGGATGGCGCCGGGCTCCTCGATGATCGAGCGCACGAAGTCGAAGTCGGTCTGCCCGGAGGCGGGGAAGCCGACCTCGATCTCCTTGTAGCCCATCTTGACCAGCAGATCGAACATCGCCCGCTTGCGGACCGGCGACATCGGGTCGATCAGGGCCTGGTTGCCGTCACGCAGATCGGTCGACAGCCATCGGGGGGCCTTGGTGATCCGCTGGTTCGGCCAGGTGCGGTCCGGGATGTCGACCTGCTCGTAGCGGCCGTACTTGTGGATCGGCATGGAACTGGGCTGCTGGCGGTTGGCCATGATGCGGGGGCTCCTAGGGGTGTCCGGAAGGACGGCCGACGGCAACGCCAAGCTCCGCGGGGAGGGAGTCGACCTGGACTACAGGCCCTCGCCGCGGCAGCTAAGAAGAAGCAGCCCGAAACGCATGATGCGCAGCATGCTAGCCGAGCGACTCCGAGACGCGGGGTCCTGTATCAGTATGCGGGACTGTGAGGTCTTTAGGGGCGCGGGGAACTGCGCGAGAAACCACACACAACGGACAGCCGCTAGCACACAGGACCACCCCCCACGCCCCGCGGACCACATTTTCACCAATCATGGTTGCACCCAGTGACACACAGCTAACGGAGTGCAATCGTGCGGAGCATGACCGCTGTCTTCTGCACCGTCGTCCCACCCCACCTCCTCGACAAACTGGCCCGCTCCGACAACCCCGCAGTCGCCGACCAGGCACACCGCACACTGGTCCGCGACAGCGAACTCCGCGGCCGGCGCCGGGTGACGACCGAGTTCCGCCTCGCCGCCGCGCCGCAGGCGAAAGCCCCGTCCGACCAGCCGCTGCGCACCATCTACGACGCCGAGCACAAGACCGACCTGCCCGGTACGAAGGTGCGCGGCGAGGGCGACGACCCCGGCCAGGACGCCACCGTCAACCGCGCCTACTCCGGCCTCGGCGCCACCTTCGACCTCTTCCTCAAGATCTACGGCCGCCACTCGATCGACGGCGACGGACTGCCGCTGGACGCGACCGTCCACTACGACGAGAAGTACGGCAACGCCTTCTGGAACGGCGAGCAGATGGTGTTCGGCGACGGCGACGGCGAGATCTTCCTCGACTTCACCCTCCCCATCGACGTCATCGGCCACGAACTCACCCACGGCGTCACCCAGTACACGGCGAACCTCACCTACTACGGCCAGCCGGGCGCCCTGAACGAGTCGATGTCCGACGTCTTCGGCTCGCTCATCAAGCAGTACACGCTCGGCCAGACCGCGGCCGAGGCCGACTGGCTGATCGGCGCCGGTCTGCTCGCCCCGGGCGTCACCGGCAACGCGCTGCGCTCCATGAAGGAGCCGGGCAGCGCGTACGACGACGACGTGCTCGGCAAGGACCCGCAGCCCGCGACGATGGACGAGTACGTCCGCACCGGCCGCGACAACGGCGGCGTGCACATCAACTCCGGCATCCCCAACCACGCGTTCTACCTGGCCGCCACCGCCATCGGCGGCTACGCCTGGGAGAAGGCGGGCCAGATCTGGTACGACGTGCTGACCGGCGGCGAGCTGGCCGAGCGGGCGATGTTCACGGACTTCGCCACCCTCACCGTCAAGGCGGCGCGGGAGCGCTACGGCGACGGCGGAGACGAGCACGAGGCGGTGCGCAAGGCCTGGGAGCAGGTCGGGGTGCGCACGCTGTAGTTCCGTACTAGACAGGGACCCATGCGAATTCAGGTGAGGCGGACGGGCGGGTTCGCGGGCATCGAGCGGTTCGCCGAGATCGACACCGCGGGCCGCCCGGACGCCGCCGAGTGGCAGGCCCTGGCCGAGCGGGCGCTGGCCGCCGGCCGGGGCACGCCCCCGGTCGGGGTGCCGGACGGCTTCAGCTACCAGATCACGGTGGACGGGACGACGGTGTACGCGAGCGATCCACGGCTGACGGACGAGCAGCGGGCTCTGATCACTCGGGTGCTGAAGGAGGGCGCGTAACCGCGGCTTCCCGCAGGGCCGTTGACTTCCGTTACCGACGGTACGGATGATCCGGCCCATGGCGACGACGAACCCGATACCGCAGTTCCCCGCCGGCTTCCTGTGGGGCGCGTCGACCTCGGCCCACCAGATCGAGGGCGCGGCGGACGAGCGCGAGCCGTCCGTGTGGGACGCGTTCACGGCCGAGCCGGGGCGGGTGAAGGACGGCTCGACGGCGGCGGTGGCCTGCGACCACTACCACCGCCACGGCGAGGACGTCGCCCTCCTGGCCGACCTGGGCGTGGACGCGTACCGCTTCTCGATCTCCTGGCCGCGCGTGCGGTCCCCGAAGGGCCTCGGCTTCTACGACCGGCTCGTGGACGACCTGTGCGCGGCGGGCGTCCGCCCGGTCCCGACCCTGTTCCACTGGGACCTGCCCCTCGGCATGGACTGGCTGGACCGGGACACGGCCGCCCGCTTCGCCGAGTACGTCTCCGTCGTCGCCGACCGGCTGGGCGACCGCGTCAAGAAGTGGATCACCCTGAACGAACCGGCGGAACACACCCTGCTGGGCCACGCCCTGGGCGTCCACGCGCCGGGACAGCGGCTGCTGTTCGACGCGCTGCCGGTGGCCCACCACCAGCTGCTGGCCCACGGACTGGCGGTCCGCGCCCTGCGCGCGGCAGGCGCCACGGACATCGGGATCGCCAACTCGCACGGCCCGACCTGGCCGGCGTCGGAGGAGAGCGCGGACGTGGAGGCGGCGGACTTCTACGACATCCTGCTGAACCGCCTCTTCGCCGACCCCCTGCTGCTGGGCACCTACCCCGCCGGTCTCGGCGAGCTGATGCCGGGGGACGTCGAGGCCGACCTCAAGGTGATCGCCGAGCCGCTCGACTGGTACGGGGTCAACTACTACGCGCCGAGCAGGGTGGGCGCCCCGCAGGGCACGGAGACCGACTTCGGCGGGGTGCGGATGCCCGCCGAACTCCCCTTCTCGGTCCGCGCGATCGAGGGCCGGCCGACGACGGACTTCGGCTGGCCGGTCGTCCCGGAGGGCCTGACCGAGCTGCTGACCACCTTCCGGGACCGCTACGGCGACCGGCTCCCGCCAGTGATCATCACCGAGAACGGCTGCTCGTACGACGGGCTCGACGACCAGGACCGCATCGCCTACCTGGACGGCCACATCCGGGCGCTGCACGACGCGATGACGGCGGGCGTGGACGTCCGCGGCTACTTCGTCTGGTCCTTGCTGGACAACTTCGAGTGGGCGGAGGGGTACGCCCGCCGCTTCGGCCTGGTCCACGTGGACCACGAGACCCTGGCCCGCACCCCGAAGGCGTCGTACCACTGGTTCCGGGAGGTGCTGCGGGACCGGCGATGACGTGTCATCCGGCGGAGTCGCCCCCGAGGCCCGAGCGCACGGACTCCTCGGCCCGCCCCGCCTCGTCCCCGGCGGCGACGGCGAAGTCCCGCAGCGTGCCCGCGAGGACGTCGTCGGGCCCGTACACGCCGATGACGTAGCCCGCGTGGGCGAGCTGCGCCAGGCCGTGCATGGAAGCGAACAACTGCCGTACGAGGAGATCGGCGTCGGCGTCGGCCCGGAACCGCCCGGCGCCCACGCACCGCCGGATGGCGTCGCGCGGATACCGCAGCAGCCGCACCCCCATCTGCCGGTCCTCCTCGGTCAGTTCGAACCCGGCGATGGCGGAGCCGCCGAACATCACGGCGTACACGTCGGGTTCGGCGCGGGCGAACTCCTGGTAGACGCGGCAGAGCCGGGCCAGCTCACACACGGGATCCGCCCCCGCCTCGACGGCCTTCGCACGTGCCTGGAACCGGTCGAACCCCTCCCGGATCACCTCGCGCACCAGCCCCGCCATGGACCCGAAGTGGGTGTAGACGGCCATGGTCGAGGCGCCGACGGCGGTGCAGAGCCGGCGGGCGCTGAGCGCGGCGGGACCCTCCTCGGCGAGGACGCGGGCGGTTTCGTCGAGGAGCCGGCGGCGGACGGTGAGGCTTGACACGGAGGGAGCATAACGCTGTTATAGCCATAACACCGTTATGGGAACGGGGCGAGGACGGGGGAGGTCCACGGAATGTTCGCGAACGCCCTGCGCAAGCGGCTGACACTGCTGCCCGAGGCGGCGGGGGACGGCACGGGCAGCACGGAGGGCAAGGAACCGGCCCTGCGGCTGGCGGTGCTCGGCGACTCGGTGGCGGCGGGTGTGGGGGCCGCGCACCACAGGGAGGCGATGGCCGGGCACCTGGCCCGGGCGGTGACCCAGCTGACGGGCCGGGCGGTGGACTGGCGGGTGACGGCGAAGGCCGGAGCGACGCTGGCGACCGCCCGCCGCGCCCTGCTGTCCGGTCTCACCGACCCGATGACCCGCTGGCGCCCCGACGTGGTCCTGATCGTCGCGGGCACGAACGACGCCATGCGGCTGCGCCGGCCGCGCGCCGTCCGCCGGGACGCGGAGGCGCTGGTGCGCGACATCCGCCTGCGTCTGGGCGAGGACGTGCCGGTGGTCTTCGCGGGCCTGCCGACCCTGACGGCGCTGGACTCCGTCCCGCGCCGGGTCAGGCTCCCGCTCGCCCTCTACGTCCGGTTCCTGGACCACCAGCTGAAGACGGCGGCCACGAGGGGAGCCGCCGTCTTCCACCTTCCCTCGGGTGCCCCGCCGGAGTACCCGGGCCCGTGGTTCGCCGCCGACCGCTTCCATCCCTCACCCGACGGCTATCGCGCCTGGGCGAGGATCCTGGCGTCCCGCCTGGCGACGCTGACGGAGACGGTGGTGCCGTCACCGGGCTGACGCCGGAAGCCCATCACCGGGCTGACGTCAGAAGCCCAGCTTGCGCAGCTGCTTCGGGTCGCGCTGCCAGTCCTTGGCGACCTTCACGTGGAGGTCGAGGAAGACCGGCGTGCCCAGCAGCGCCTCGATGTGCTTGCGGGACTTGATGCCGACCTCCTTCAGGCGCTTGCCCTTGGGGCCGATGATGATGCCCTTCTGGCTGGGGCGTTCGATGTAGACGTTGGCGTGGATGTCGAGGAGGGGCTTGTCGGCCGGGCGGTCCTCGCGGGGCAGCATCTCCTCGACGACCACGGCGATGGAGTGCGGCAGCTCGTCGCGGACGCCCTCCAGGGCCGCCTCGCGGATCAGCTCCGCGATCATGACCTGTTCGGGTTCGTCGGTGAGGTCACCCTCGGGGTAGAGGGCCGGGCCCTCGGGCAGCATCGGGATCAGCAGGTCCGCCAGCAGGTCGACCTGCTTGTTCGCGGTCGCCGAGACCGGAACGATCTGCGCCCACTCGATGCCCAGCTCCTTGCCCAGCTGGTCGATCGCGATCAGCTGCTCGGCGAGGGCCTTGGAGTCGACGAGGTCCGTCTTCGTGACGATGGCGACCTTCGGGGACTTCTTGATCCCCGCCAGCTCCTTGGCGATGAAGCGGTCACCGGGACCGATCTTCTCGTTCGCCGGGAGACAGAAGCCGATCACGTCGACCTCCGCCCAGGTCGTCCGGACCACGTCGTTCAGCCGCTCGCCCAGCAGCGTGCGCGGCTTGTGCAGACCAGGGGTGTCCACCAGGATCAGCTGGGCGTCCGGGCGGTGCACGATCCCTCGTACCGTGTGCCGGGTCGTCTGCGGCTGGTTCGCGGTGATCGCCACCTTCTGCCCGACCAGCGCGTTCGTGAGAGTGGACTTGCCCGCGTTGGGACGGCCCACGAAGCAGGCGAAGCCGGCTCGGTGGGATCCCTCTGCCGGCTGCTCGGATGACTGGCTACGAACGCTCATGGCGCCCATTCTCCCTGATCGACAAGCCCCCGCCGCACAACCGTCCGCACACCCCCGTCACCGTGAGCTTCCGGAAACCCTCACGCAATGAAACGCCCCCGAAACACACCGGTACACAACCGGAAACGCACAGCGGTGAATCTCTGACGAGCCCCCACCCCGTTGGAGACGACCGTGACCCTCGCCGCCGCAAGCGTCGACACCGGCGACACCGCCTGGCTGCTCGCCGCCACCGCCCTGGTGCTCCTGATGACCCCGGGCCTGGCCCTGTTCTACGGCGGCATGGTCCGCACGAAGAGCGTCCTCAACATGCTGATGATGAGCTTCGTGTCGATCGCCCTGGTCACGGTCGTGTGGCTGGCGGCCGGCTACTCCCTCGCCTTCGGCGAGGACGCGGCCGGGGGACTCATCGGCGGCCTCGACCACCTCGGCATGAGCGGCATCACCCCCGACAGCGTCCAGGGCACGGTCCCCACCTTCCTCTTCGCCACCTTCCAGCTCACCTTCGCGGTCATCACGGCCGCGCTGATCAGCGGCGCGATCGCGGACCGGGCGAAGTTCGGGGCGTGGCTGGTGTTCGTGCCCGTCTGGACGCTGCTCGTATACGTTCCGGTCGCGCACTGGACCTGGGGCCCGGGCGGCTGGATCCTCGACAGGCTCGGCGCGCTGGACTTCGCGGGCGGTCTGCCCGTCGAGATCACCTCGGGTGCCTCCGGCCTGGCCCTGTGCCTGGTCCTGGGCCCGCGCCTGGGCTTCAAGAAGGACGCCATGCGCCCGCACAACCTCCCCATGGTCATGCTCGGCGCCGGTCTGCTCTGGTTCGGCTGGTTCGGCTTCAACGCGGGCTCGGCCCTCGGCGCCAACGGCCTCGCCGCGGCCGCGTTCCTCAACACCCTCGCCGCCGGCTGCACCGGCCTGCTGGGCTGGCTGTTCGTCGAGCAGAAGCGCGACGGCCACCCCACCACCCTGGGCGCCGCCTCCGGCGCGGTCGCGGGCCTGGTCGCCATCACCCCGTCCTGCGGCTCGGTGTCCCTGCTCGGCGCGCTCGTCGTGGGCCTCGCCGCGGGTGTGGTCTGCTCGTACGCCGTGAGCTGGAAGTTCAAGCTGAACTACGACGACTCCCTCGACGTCGTCGGCGTCCACCTGGTCGGTGGCGTGATCGGCACGCTGCTCATCGGCGTCTTCGCGGTGGAGTCCATGACCGGCGGCACCGAGGGGCTGCTGTACGGCGGCGGGCTCGGCCAGCTCGGCAAGCAGCTGGTGGCCGTCGTCGCCGTCGGGGCGTACGCCTTCGCCGTCACCTACGGCATCGGCAAGGTCATCGACAAGGTGATGGGCTTCCGGGCGAGCGAGGATCAGGAGCACACCGGTCTCGACCTTACGGTGCACGCGGAGACCGCATACGATCACGGCGTCCTGGGCCACGGCGCCCCGGTCGCCCACTCCGTCGTCCCCACCGCCCAGAAGGTCAGGCCCCAGGCATGAAGCTCATCACCGCGATCGTGAAGCCGTACCGCCTCGACGAGGTGAAGAACGCCCTCCAGGAACTCGGCATCCAGGGCCTGACCGTCAGCGAGGCCAGCGGCTACGGCCGCCAGCGCGGCCACACCGAGGTCTACCGGGGCGCCGAGTACCAGGTCGACCTGGTGCCGAAGGTCCGTATCGAGGTCGTCGTCGAGGACGCGGACTCCGACGCCGTGATCGACGCGATCGTGAAGGCCGCGCAGACCGGGAAGATCGGCGACGGCAAGGTCTGGGCGCTGCCGGTCGACACGGTCGTCCGCGTCCGGACGGGTGAGCGCGGGCCGGACGCTCTGTAGCACTCGCCCGGCCCGCCGAGTCCCTCAGGGGGCTCAGTCGAACACGAACGGACCCGGTGACTGCGGTCCGGTCGCCGTGCAGGTGATGGTGATGCCCCAGACCGTCATCTTCAGCGAGCCGCCGTAGGCCTCCAGCCGGTCGCCGGAGGCGACGGTGCCGGTGAGCGGTCCGACGGTGACGGGGTCGCCGGCGGCCATCGCCGGGTTCTTCTTGCCGGTGAAGGCGGTGGTGCCGCCGCCCGCCTTCACCAGGGTGAGCGTCGAGGTGATGGAGTCCGCCGAGAGCGCGATGGGCGCGGTGATCGCGGTGGACTTCAGGGTCATGGTGGCGGTGGTGCCGCTCTGCGTGGCGGTGAGGGTGGCCGGGCCGCCGCCGAAGCTGCCGCAGTCCGCGGTGAGCGTCGCCGACTGCGGGGTCACGGCGTGGGCGGCGGGGGCGAAGGCCAGACCGGTGACCGCGAGGGCCCCGACCGCGAGTGCCGCACCTGTTCCGGTTCGCTTGCCTCTCATCTTCTTCGGGCTCCCTTCCCTCGTGGGGAATGCCATGTGGGGCTGGACGGGAGAGACGACCGCCGCGGGCGCGGGTGCGGACGCGCCACGCAAGCGGTTTCCTGACGGTTCGTCAGGGCTTACGGATTCATTGATGCCCCGGGGAGCCGCCGACGGCAAGGGGTGTTTCCAGCCTTCAAGCAACGGCTTTCCATCAACGGCCTTCACCCAACGGACTTCAGCCGGCGGCCTTCGACCAACGGCCGAAAGCCGTACCCGACGGACGGTCAGCCGGCCGTCACCGTCGCCCGGACCGTCCCGTCCGGACCCGCGACCAGCACCGGCGTCCCCGGTCCGCCCAGATCCCGGACGGCCGCCCGGTCCGCCTCGGACGCCGACTCCGCCTCCGTCACCACGGCCGCGGCCTCCAGCGACGTCGCCCCGGACGCCACCGCCATGGCCACCGCCGTCTGCAGGGCGCTCAGCTTCAGCGAGTCCAGGGCCACGGTCCCGGCGGTGTACGTACGGCCCGTCTCGTCGCGTACGGCCGCCCCCTCGGGCACACCGTTGCGGGCCCGCGCGGAACGGGCCAGGGTGACGATCTTGCGGTCCTCGGGGTCGAGCGCGCTGCTGTCGGTCATGACCTGAGCATACGTAGACGTACGGCCGTCAGCCCGCCACGGGGTACATCGCCCCGCGCCGCCCCTCCGGCGAGGACAGCCACTCCAGCTTGGCCGCGGTGTTCGCCTCGTCCAGCGGGGTGTGCAGCACGATCGTCAGATCGGGCCGGGCGGGGACCTTCATCGCGGTGGACTCCAGGGCCAGCAGGCCGACCACCGGGTGGTCCAGCTCCTTGCGGATCTGCCCGGCGTCCTCGATGTCCCGTTCCTCCCACAGCCGGGTGAACTCCGGGCTGGCCTCCTTCACCCGCGCCAGCACCTCCTGGAACCCCTCGTCGTCGGGGCAGGCCGAGCAGGCGGCCCGGAACTGGGCGACGACCGGGCGCGCGTTGCGCTCCCAACTGCGGTCGCGGGAGCGGTACATCGGGTCGGTGAAGAAGTCGACGACACAGTTCTGCGTCTGGTCCGGGCGCATGCCGAGCACCGTCGCGGCCGCGTCGTTGTACAGGACGGCGTTGTAGTACATGTCCATGATGTGCGCCGGATACGGCATCCAGGTGTCGATCAGCCGCCGCAGCCCGTCGCACATGTCCCGCTTCTCCGGGGCCACTTCGGGCGCGGGCGGATTGAGCCCGGCGAGCACGTACAGATGCCGGCGTTCGGCGTTGCTCAGCCGCAGCACCCGGGCGACCGCGTCGAGGACCTGCGGCGAGACGGAGATGTCCCGGCCCTGCTCCAGCCACTGGTACCAGGAGGCGCCCACCCCGGCGAGCACGGCGACCTCCTCGCGCCGCAGTCCGGGCGTGCGGCGCCGGGCGCCGCCGTCCGGCAGGCCCGCCTCGGCCGGGGTGACCCGGGCCCGCCGGCTCATCAGGAACTCGCGCAGCTCGTGCCGCCGATGTCTGTTCAACGCGTCCACCGACACGTACGGATCCCCCTCGTACCACTGGCTGTTGGCTGGTGGTGCCACCACCACCATAAGCAGCGACTCCCCAGGCGTATTCCGATCGCCGCAGGCTCGTGCCCATGGCGATCGACACCCCACCTTCCACCACCCCGTCCGTCGACCGCGCACCCGGCACCTCCCGGATGCCGACGCGCGACAGACTCGTCCTCTTCGTGCTCTGCGCGGCCCAGTTCATGGTCGCGCTGGACTTCTCCGTACTGAACGTCGCCCTGCCGGTGCTCGGCGCCGACCTGGGCATGAGCCCGTCCGCGCTGCAGTGGGCGGTGACCGCGTTCGCGCTGCCGTCCGGCGGGTTCCTGCTGCTGTTCGGCCGGATCGGCGACCTGTACGGCCGCCGGAAACTGTTCCTGAGCGGTCTCGCCCTGTTCGCCGCGGCCTCGGTGCTCGCCACCGTCGCCTGGGACCCGGCGTCGTTCCTGGCCGGGCGGGCCTTGCAGGGGCTGGGCGCGGCGGCGATCGTGCCGACCGGCATGTCCCTGCTGACCACCACCTTCGCGGAGGGCCCGGCCCGCGACCGCGCCCTCGGGATCTCCGGCACGCTGATGTCGCTCGGCTTCACCGTCGGCATGATCGCGGGCGGCGTGCTGACCGATCTGCTCGGCTGGCGCTCCACGATGGGCCTGCTCGCATTGTTCGCCGTGGTCGTGCTGCCGCTGGCGCCCGCGCTGCTGCCCGAGTCGCGGACCCCGGAGCGCCCCCGGCTGGACGTGCCCGGCGCGGTCACCGTCACCGGCGGTCTGCTGGCCCTGATCTACGCCCTGTCCACGGCCGCCGACCACGGCTTCGGCCGCGCGGACGTCCTGGTCACCCTGGTCGCGGGGCTCGTGTTGCTCACCGTGTTCGCCGTCGTCGAGTCCCGCAGCGACGCGCCGCTGGTCTCGCTGCCGATGCTGCGGCGGCGCACGGTGGCGTGGGGCAACCTGGGCGGCCTGGTCACCTTCTCGATGATGTCGACGGTGGTCTTCGTGCTGACCCTGTACCTCCAGGAGGTCCTGCGGCTGTCCGCCTTCCAGACCGGTCTGGTCTTCGGGGTGCAGGGTGTGGTGTCGGTGGTGGCGGGCTCGTACACCCCGAGGGTGATCGCCCGCCTCGGCGCCCGCCGCACGCTGGTCGTCTCCCTCGCCGGCCAGGGCCTGCTGACCGCGACGCTGCTCGGCCTCGGCGCGGGCGGCTGGTCGGTGTGGCTCGCCACGGCCGCCGTGTCCCTGGCCAGCATGTGCCACCTGGGCGCGATCATCTCCTACGGCCTGACCGTCACCTCCGGCGTCCCCGACGAGGAGCAGGGCCTGGCCACCGGCCTGGTCACCTCCACCCAGCAGGTCGGCATCACCGTCGGCATCCCGCTGCTGGGCGTTCTCGCCACGACCACGGACGACCTGCTCTCCGGCGTCCGCACGGTGATCGCGCTGGACACGGGGATCGTGCTGGTGACGGCGGTGGTGGCCGGAGTGGGGCTGCGAGCGGCGCGCCGTGCGCCACACCCGGCCCGGACCTCCTGACGGGCCACCCGGACTGCTCACCCGGACGACTGAGGCTGACGTCCCGGCTCGGCCCGCCGCCCTACGCGTGGTGGCGGGCCGCCTCCAGGAAGGCGAGCACCCGCCGGCTGTAGAGGTCGGGATGGGTGATGTGCGGAACGTGCCCCGCCCCCTCGAAGGTATGCGTCTCCGCCTGGCGCAGAGCCCCTGACAGCCGCGCGGTGATCGCACCGAACCACGGCGGGCTCTCCGTGCCCCTCGTCAGCAGGGCCGGTCCCGTGTAGCCCGGCAGGGCGGCGAGGTCGAGGTCGGCCCAGTGCGGGTCGGCCTGCTCGTCCACGAAGGTGGGGGCGTTGGTGAGGAACGTCTCGCGGAGCCGGTCCGGCAGCCGCTCCCACATACCGGGCCCGAGCGCGACCTCTTCCACGAACTGCCGCGCTCCCCCGTGCGCGTCACCTGCCCGAAGGCGTGCCAGGACGGCGGCGATCCTGTCGTCGGTGGCCGCCATCAGTGGCACCAGCTCGGCGTCGTCGCTCACGACGCCCATGAGCGGGGGCTCGTGGGCGACGATCCCGCTGAAGAGCTCCGGGCGCCGGCCGGCCAGGCCGAGGATGATCGAGGCACCGAACGAGTTGCCCGCCACATACGCCGGCGCGAACCCCAGGGTCTCCATCAGCTCGGCCAGGTCGTCCTCGTCCTCGGACCGTGACCCCTGCCCCGGCGGGCGTTCGCTGAGGCTGTGTCCGCGCCGGTCGTAGACGAGGACGCGGAATCGCGCCGCGCGGGCGGGCAGGACCGGGGCCCAGTTGTCGTGGTCACCCCAGGAGCCGTGAACCAGGACGAGCGGATCGCCGTCCGCCCCGCCTCCAGCCGCCCGTGGCCGCGGCATCACGCGTCCGGCTCATACGAAAAGCCCTACGGCGTTGTCGGTGCTCCGTCGTACCCTGGGAATCGCGAGGCCGCCCTCAGCTACGCGGCCGTGATGAGGAGGAACCGCAGGCCTTAAGCGCCGGCCCATGACTCAGACACCCACAGCCCACACCCCCGCGCAGGGGCAGGCGAGAGCACAGTTCACCGTCCCCGCCCAGCACCCCATGGTGACCGTGCTGGGTTCCGGCGACTCTCTTCTGCGTGTGATCGAGAAGGCCTTCCCGGCGGCCGACATCCACGTCCGGGGCAATGAGATCAGCGCGGTCGGCGACCCCGTGGACGTCGCCCTCATTTCGCGCGTGTTCGACGAGATGATGCTGGTGCTCCGCACCGGACAGCCGATGACGGAGGACGCAGTGGAACGCTCGATCGCCATGCTGAAAGCGAGCGAGGCCGGTACGAGCGACGGCCTGGAGACCCCGGCCCAGGTGCTGACGCAGAACATCCTGTCCTCGCGCGGCCGCACGATCCGCCCCAAGACCCTCAACCAGAAGCGGTACGTCGACGCGATCGACAAGCACACGATCGTCTTCGGCATCGGCCCCGCCGGTACCGGCAAGACGTATCTGGCGATGGCGAAGGCGGTGCAGGCCCTGCAGTCCAAGCAGGTCAACCGCATCATCCTGACCCGCCCCGCGGTCGAGGCCGGCGAGCGCCTGGGCTTCCTGCCCGGCACGCTCTACGAGAAGATCGACCCCTATCTGCGCCCGCTGTACGACGCGCTGCACGACATGCTCGACCCCGACTCCATCCCCCGTCTGATGGCGGCCGGGACGATCGAGGTCGCGCCGCTCGCCTACATGCGCGGCCGCACCCTCAACGACGCCTTCATCATCCTGGACGAGGCCCAGAACACGAGCCCCGAACAGATGAAGATGTTCCTCACCCGCCTCGGCTTCGACTCGAAGATCGTGATCACGGGTGACGTGACCCAGGTCGACCTGCCCGACGGCACCAGGTCCGGTCTCCGTCAGGTCCAGGAGATCCTGGAGGGCGTCGAGGACGTCCACTTCTCCCGGCTGTCCTCCCACGACGTCGTACGGCACAAGCTGGTGGGCCGTATCGTCGACGCGTACGAGAAGTACGACAGCAAGCACGGCACGGAGAACGGCGCGCACAAGAGCCGTGGCAAGTCCGGCGCCAAGGGCTCCAAGGGGAAGTAGACCAGCACGACCATGTCGATCGACGTCAACAACGAATCCGGAACCGAGGTCGACGAGCAGGCGATCCTCGACATCGCCCGCTACGCGCTCGCGCGGATGCGCATCCACCCGCTCTCCGAGCTCTCGGTGATCGTCGTGGACGCCGACGCCATGGAGCAGCTGCACATGCAGTGGATGGACCTGCCGGGGCCCACGGACGTCATGTCCTTCCCGATGGACGAGCTGCGTCCGCCGTCGAAGGACGACGACGAGCCCCCGCAGGGCCTCCTCGGCGACATCGTGCTCTGCCCGGAGGTCGCCGCCAAGCAGGGCGCCGAGGCGCCGACGAAGCACACCATGGACGAGGAGCTGCAGCTGCTCACCGTCCACGGTGTGCTGCACCTGCTCGGCTACGACCACGAGGAACCGGACGAGAAGGCCGAGATGTTCGGCCTCCAGGCCGCCATCGTGGACGGCTGGCGTGCGGAGAAGGGCCTGACCGGCCCGTCCCCGGCGCCCACCGTGTCATGACTCTCCCGCTCGTCTCCGGCGCGATCGCCCTGGTGATCGTGGCCTGGCTCGCCGCCTGCGCGGAGGCGGGCCTGGCCCGCGTCTCCAGCTTCCGCGCCGAGGAGGCCGTACGGTCCGGGCGGCGGGGCAGCGACAAGCTCGCCCAGGTCGCCGCCGACCCCACCCGGTATCTCAATGTGGCGCTGCTGGTCCGCGTGGCCTGCGAGATGGCCGCCGCCGCGCTGATCACCTACGGGTGTCTGCGGGAGTTCGACAGCACCGCCCAGGCGCTGGTCATCGCCATCGCGGTGATGGTCCTGCTGTCGTACGTCGCCGTCGGGGTCTCGCCGCGCACCATCGGCCGTCAGCACCCCGTGCACACGGCGACGGCGGCGGCGTACGTACTGCTGCCGCTGGCCCGGGTGATGGGCCCGATCCCGTGGCTGCTGATCCTCATCGGCAACGCGCTCACCCCCGGCAAGGGCTTCCGGCACGGCCCGTTCGCCTCCGAGGCGGAGCTGCGGGCGCTGGTCGACTACGCGGAGCGGGAGTCGCTGATCGAGGACGAGGAGCGCCGCATGGTGCACTCCGTCTTCGAACTCGGCGACACCCTGGTCCGCGAGGTGATGGTGCCGCGCACCGACCTGATCGTCATCGAGCGGTACAAGACGATCCGCCAGGCCCTCACCCTCGCCCTGCGCTCCGGGTTCTCCCGGATCCCGGTGACCGGGGAGAGCGAGGACGACATCGTCGGGATCGTGTATCTGAAGGACCTGGCCCGCAAGACGCACATCAGCCGGGACGCGGAGAGCGAACTGGTGTCCACGGCGATGCGGCCCGCCTTCTTCGTCCCGGACACCAAGAACGCGGGCGACCTCCTGAGGGAGATGCAGAAGGAACGCAACCACGTCGCCGTCGTCATCGACGAGTACGGCGGCACGGCCGGCATCGTCACCATCGAGGACATCCTCGAGGAGATCGTCGGGGAGATCACCGACGAGTACGACCGCGAGCTGCCGCCGGTGGAGGAGCTGGGCGAGGAGCGCTACCGGGTCACCGCCCGCCTCGACATCACCGACCTCGGCGAGCTGTACGGCCTCGACGAGTACGACGACGAGGACGTGGAGACCGTAGGCGGCCTGCTCGCCAAGGCCCTCGGCCGGGTCCCGATCGCCGGGGCGTCCGCCCGGGTGCCCCTCCCGGACGGCCGCGATCTGCGGCTGACCGCCGAGGCCGCCGCCGGCCGCCGGAACAAGATCGTGACGGTGCTGGTGGAGCCGGTGCCCCCGGCCGAGCCGGCCGAGGAGGAGAAACCGGAGTGACCCCGCGGGAGCTGCGCGCCTTCTGTCTGTCCTTCAACGCGGCCGTGGAGGACTTCCCGTTCGCCCCGGAGATCTCGGTCTTCAAGGTCCAGGGCAAGATGTTCGCGCTGAGCTGGATCGACGACAGGCCCCTGAAGGTCAATCTCAAGTGCGACCCGGAGGACGCGATCCGGCTGCGCGCCGAGCACCCCGGCCTGATCACTCCGGGCTACCACATGAACAAGCGGCACTGGAACACCGTCACGGTCGACGGCGAACTCCCGGACCGGCTGGTCCGGGAGCTCATCGAGGACTCGTACGACCTGGTGGTGGCCGGTCTGCCGCGCGCGGACCGGCTGCGGCTGGACCGGGCCTAGGCCACCCGGCCCAGGCCGTGTCCGGCGGGCCTCAGGCCGAGCGCCGGAAGCCGATCGTCGGCACCGCCCGCCGCAGCGGCCATGGCCGCACCTGCTCCTCGGAGACCAGGTCCGCCAGGAAGGCGTACCGCTCCAGGGCAGCCGGGTCCTGGTCGTCGAGGGAGCGGACCTTGCGCCACCAGGCGGCGATCTCCGACCAGCCGGGCGCGGAGAGCGAGCCGCCGAACTCCTGGACGGAGAGGGCGGCGGTGAGGCCGGCGAAGGCGAGCCGCTCGGCGAGCCGCCAGCCGGCCAGGGTGCCGGTGACGAAGCCGGCCACGAAGACGTCCCCGGCGCCGGTCGGGTCGAGCGCCTCGACCTCGATGGCCGGGACCTCCGCGCTCTCGCCGGTGCGCCGGTCCACGGCATACGCGCCCTCCGCGCCGAGGGTCACGACGGCCAGCGGTACGAACGCGGTGAGCGCGTGGGCGGCGGCGCGCGGGCAGGTCGAGCCGGTGTACCGCATCGCCTCCTCGGCGTTGGGCAGGAACGCCTCGCAGTGCGCCAGGTCGGGCAGGGCGGCCAGGTCCCAGGCGCCGGTGTCGTCCCAGCCGACGTCGGCGAAGATCCGGGTGCCCTGGGCGGCGGCCTGGGCGATCCAGGGCGCCGAGGTGCCGGGCACGAGCGAGGCGACGGCGGCACGCGCGCGCGGCGGGCAGTCGGGGGCCGGCTCCTCGGGAGGCGGTTCGTGGCCGTGGGACACCATCGTGCGCTCGCCCTCGTAGGCCATGGAGACGGTGACCGGGGAGTGCCAGCCGGGGACCGTGCGGGACGGGGTGAGGTCGATGCCCTCGCCCTGTTCCAGCGCGTCCCAGCAGTAGTCGCCGTAGTGGTCGTCGCCGAAGGCGGCCGCCAGGGAGGTCTTCAGGCCGAGCCGCGCCAGCGCCGTCGCCATGTTCGCCACACCGCCCGGGCTGGAGCCCATGCCGCGCGCCCAGGACTCCGTCCCCCGCACCGGCGCGGAGTCGAGGCCGGTGAAGATGATGTCGAGGAAGACGGTGCCGGTGAGATAGACGTCCCACGGCGGGTCGCCGGGGGCGCGCAGGGCGGCGAGGGGGTCGACCTGGGGCGGGCAGCCCGGTGCGGCGGGCGTGGTCGACACGGTGGAGGCGGTGGATACGGCGGACGCGTTCACGGTGGCACTCCCTGAACGTGGTGCGGGTCAGGCCAGTGTGCACCACGCCACTGACAGTGTGTCTCCGGTCACCCGGACACCACCCGCCTACGTCAAGTGACCACGCCGCGTGCCCCCCAGAGGGGGACCGGAGGGCTCATCGCCCTCGCGCCTACCACCGCGGCGTCTCCGGAGTCGTCCACCCCGGCTCCGCCGCCCGCATCGCCGCCGCGTCGTCCCGGTCCCGCAGCGCGCCGTCGTCCTCCGCCCAGCGCCGGTGCAGGAAGGCCAGCCGGTCGCGGTCGAGTTCCACGCCCAGGCCGGGGGCGTCGGAGACGCGTACGGCGCCGTCGTGGAACGTCAGCCGTTCGGTGAGGACGTCCTCGGACTGCCAGGGGTAGTGGGAGTCACAGGCGTGCAGCGGGCCGGGCACGGTGGCGGCCACGTGGGTCATCGCGGCGAGGGAGATGCCGAGGTGGGTGTTGGAGTGCATGGACACGCCGACGCCGAAGGCCCGGCAGACGGCGGCGAGCTGCTGGGTCCGGCGCAGCCCGCCCCAGTAGTGGTGGTCGGAGAGCACCACCTGGACGGCGTCCCGCGTGAAGGCCTCCTTGATCTCGGCGAACGTCGTCACGCACATGTTGGTGGCGAGCGGCACCGGCGTCCCGGCGGCGACCTCGGCCATGGCGGCCGTGCCGGACGTGGGGTCCTCCAGGTACTCCAGGACGTCCTCCAGTTCCCGGGCCACCTTCAGCGAGGTCGCGACGGACCAGGCGCCGTTGGGGTCGAGCCGCAGCGGATGCCCGGGGAAGGCCTCCGCGAGGGCCCGTACGGCGGCGATCTCCTCGTCCGGCGGGAAGACACCGCCCTTGAGCTTGAAGGAACCGAATCCGTACCGCTCCCGGAACCGGCGCGCCTGTGCCACGATCCCGGGCGGGTCGAGGGCGGCGCCCCAGTCGTCCGGCTCGGCGGCGACGCCCGCGGGGTGGTCCGCCCACCGGTAGAAGAGATAGGCGCTGTACTCGACGGCGTCCCGCACCTTGCCGCCGAGCAGGGCGTGCACCGGCAGGCCGAGCGCCTTGCCGAGCGCGTCGAGACAGGCGACCTCGAAGGCGGAGACGACGGACAGGCGCAGCTTGTCGGCGGTCTGGACACCGCGCAGTCCGCCGACGTCGACGGCGCCGTCGACCCGCGCGGCGTCCACGGCGAGCCGCCCGGCGAGGGTGAACAGCCCGTTGAGGTCGGCTACCTGGTGCCCCTTCAGCAGGGCGGCGAGCGGCCGGGCCAGCTCCAGGTACTTCGTGTCGCCGTAGGTCTCTCCGAGCCCGGCGATCCCGTCCTCCGTGACCACCTCCACGATCAGCCGGGGCGTGTACGGCTGGTGCACGCCCTGGGTGTTGAGCAGCGGCGGGTCGGCGACCAGCACGGGGGTCAGCGTCACATCGGCGATCCGGAGGTCACGAGGCGCGAGGTGGCTGGGCACGGGACCACTGGTCACGGAGTCACTGGGCACGGTCATCTCCCCACGTAGACGACGTTCTCGTATGAAGATAGCGGCGATGGGACCCCGCCGCATTACCATCGCCCCATGTCCGAGTCAGGCGGCGGCGGTGGTGTCCGCGAGGTGAAGTCGGCCGCGCGTACGGTCGAGTTGCTGGAACTGCTCGCCGCGCGCGGCGACCGTCCGGCGCGGCTCCAGGAGCTGGCGGACGCGCTCGGCGTCCCGCGCAGTTCGATGTACGCCCTGCTCCAGACGCTGATCTCGCGCGGCTGGGTGCGCACCGACATCACCGGCTCGCTCTACGGCATCGGCATCCACGCCCTGCTGACCGGCACCAGCTACCTCGACTCCGACCCCCGCGTGCGGCTCGTCCGGCCGTATCTCGACGAGGCGTCGGATGCGCTGGGCGAGACCATCCACATGGGCCGGCTGGACGGCCGGGACGTGGCGTACCTGGCGACGCGGGAGTCGCACGAGTACCTGCGCACGATCAGCCGGGTCGGACGCCGGCTCCCGGCGCACGCGGGCGCTCTCGGCAAGGCGTTGCTCGCCGAGCGCCCCGACGACCGGCTCCCCGAGGAGCCGTACCAGGCGCTGACCCCCAACACCCACACCACCCGGGCGTCCCTGGCGGCCGACCTCGCCGAGGTACGGGCGCGCGGCTACTCCGTCGACCGCGAGGAAGGCGTGCCCGGGATCGTCGGCTTCGGGTTCGCGCTGCGCTACGACGCGCCCGCCCAGGACGCGATCAGCTGCTCGGTGCCAGTGGCCCGGCTGACGCCGGGGCACGAGGAGCGGATCGTCGCCGTGATGCGGGAGATCCGGGCGAAGATCGAGGCGACGGCACCGGCGGCCGGGGGCGCCGTGCACTGGCGCTAGCCGCTCGTTCACCCGCGGAGTCGCGCTCATCTACCCGCCTCCCGCCACCCCAAACCAGAGGTGACCCGGATCACGCCCCCCGCGCTGTTCGCGTATCCGCGTGCTTGATACAAATTGCCCGCGCGTTCCTGTCCGTCGACGGCCTGCGCCCCTCCCCCCTTCTCAGCTTCTTTCGCATGCCCCGGGAACGCCCGTGTCCGCCCCTCGCACCACCCTCCCCTGGCCCCTCGTCGCCCTGTTCACGGCCGGGTACCTCGCGCCCTATCTGCTGCCGACCACCGTCGGCCGCCTGGACGCGGGCCTCGCGCTGACCGCCACCCAGGCGGGCGCCGTCGGCAGCGCGCTGCTGCTCGCCTCCGCGTCGGCGGGGTTCTCGCTGGCCGTGCGCGTGGAGCGGATCGGGGCCCGTGCCCTGGCCCGTGCCGGACTCGCCGTGGCCGCCCTCGGTTACGGCGGCGCCGCGCTGACCACCACCGTCCCGGCCGTCGTCGCGGGCGCGGTCCTCGGCGGGTTCGGCTCGGGCACGATCACCGCGGTCGCCGCCTCCGGCATCGCCGCCCAGCGGGATCCGCACCGCGCCTCCACCGCCGGTCTGCTCGGCGTCTCCGCGCTCGCGGGCGCGCTGTATCTGACGATCCCGCACCTGGGTCCCGGCCATGGCCTGCCGCTCGCCGCGATCGCGCTGACCGCGCTCGCCGTGTGGCCTTTGACCGGTCGGCTGCCGGCCGGCACGGCCACTCCCGTCGCCCGGCGTGAGCGGGCCCCGCTGCCCCACCTGCGGTCCGGTCTCGTCCTCGCCGCCGCCATGCCCTGCTGGTCGCTCGCACAGAACGCCCTGTGGGGCGTCAGCGGCCGCATCGGACTGACCCAGGCGCAGCTGTCGGAGGCGGCCGTCGGCGTGGTCTTCGCCGTGGCGCTCGGCGCGGGGCTGCTGGGCGTGCTGGGCGCGGGCGCGCTCGGCGTGCGGTTCGGGCGGGCGCTGCCGATCGGCGCCGGCACCACGCTCATCGCCGGGTGCATCGCACTCAGCTCCTCCGCGACCACGCTGCCCGCCTTCGCGGCGGGCGAGATCGCCTGGAACGCCTGCTACCCGGTGGTGCTGTCGTACGTGATCGGCCTCGCCGCCTCCCTCGATCCGCGCGGCCGCTGGGCGGTGCTGGTCGGCTCGGCGTCCTCGCTGGGCACGGCGGCGGGCCCGCTGACCGGCAGTCTGCTGTCCGAGCGGGCGGGCTTCCCGGGGATGGGCCTGGTGCTGGCCTGCGGGCTGCTGGCGATCGCGGTACCGATGACGGCCGTCGCGCTGCGCGCGGGCCGGCGGCAGACCGGCGCGGCGGACATCCCGGTCGTCGAGATCCCCGTCGAGACCCCGGCCGTCCCCGCCGGGCAGGCCGCCTACGACACGGCGGGACCCCGGCAGGCGACGGCCACACCGGGGTCCCGCTGACGCCACCGGCCTACCGGAACTCGTACGCCTCCACCTCGGCGAGGTAGCGCGCCCGCCGCTCCTCGTCGTCCTCCAGGAAGGACGCGAGGAAGGAGTTGCGGGCCAGCTCCCGCAGCCGCTCGTCGGTGAGGCCGAGTTCGCGTCGTACGGCGTCGAAGTTGTCGCCGGCGTAGCCGCCGAAGTAGGCCGGGTCGTCGGAGTTGACCGTGCACAGCAGCCCGGCGTCGAGCATCGCGGGCAGCGGATGGTCCGCGAGGGTGCGCACGGCGCGCAGCCGGACGTTCGACAGCGGGCAGAGGGTCAGCGGGATCCGCTCCCGGACCAGCCGCTCGACCAGCGCCGGGTCCTCCATGCAGCGCAGACCGTGGTCGACGCGCTCGACGCCGAGCACGTCCAGGGCCTGGCTGATGTACTCCGGCGGCCCCTCCTCGCCCGCGTGCGCGACCCGGCGCAGCCCGAGCGCGGCGGCGGCCTCGTACACCTCGCGGAACTTCACCGGCGGATGCCCGACCTCGGCGGAGTCCAGGCCGATGCCGGTGATCCGGTCCAGGTACGGCTTGGCCTGCTCCAGGGTGGCGAGGGCCGACTCGGCGGACTCGTCGCGCAGGAAGCACATGATGAGCCGGGTGGAGACCCCGTGGTCCGCCTCGCTGCGGGCCAGCGCGCGCCACAGGCCCTCGACGACGGTGCCCATCGCCACGCCCCGCATCAGATGGGCCTGCGGGTCGAAGAAGATCTCCGCGTGCCGGACGCCCTGCGCGGCGGCGCGCGCGAGATAGGCGTCGGCCAGGTCCTCGAAGTCCCGCTCGGTCTGCAGGACGGTCATCAGCGCGTAGTACAGGTCCAGGAAGGACGGCAGATCGTCGAACCGGTACGCCTTACGCATCTCGTCCGTGGTCTCGTACGGCAGCCACGCCCCGTTGCGCGCGGCCAGCTCGAACGCCAGCTCCGGTTCCAGGGTGCCTTCGATGTGCAGGTGCAGTTCTGCTTTGGGGAGGGGCATCCGGGAATCGTACGCCCCTTGTACCTGGGTTCTTTATCTACGTTTCGGGACGGGGATGCGCTGGAGATCGTGCGCCACGGTCAGCTCCCCCTCGAACCCGGCGGCCCGCGCCTGACGCTCGAACTCCTCGGGCTCGGTGTAGCGCTGACTGAAGTGAGTGAGGACGAGATGCCGTACGTCGCTGGCCCTGGCGACGCGGGCGGCCTGACCGGCCGTCAGATGGCCGTGCTCGTTGGCGAGGTGTTCGTCGTCGTCCAGGAAGGTCGACTCGATGACGAGCATGTCGCAGCCGTCCGCCAGCGCGTACACCCCGTCGCACAGCCGGGTGTCCATGACGAACGCGAACCGCTGCCCGCGCCGCACCTCGCTGACGTCCTCGAGGGTGACCCCGCCGAGCGCGCCCTCGCGCTGGATGCGGCCCACGTCGGGGCCCTTGATGCCATGCGCGGCCAGCCGCTCGGGCAGCATCCGCCGCCCGTCCGGCTCGATGAGGCGGTAGCCGTAGGACTCGACGGGGTGGGAGAGCTTGCGGGCCTCCAGTGTGTAGGAGGGGGTGCGGGCGAGAACACCGTCGGCGTCGACGGCGGCCTCCGTCAGCTTCACCGTCTCCCGGTAGGCGGTGGCGTACCGCATCCGGTCGAAGAAGCGCTGCCCGGAGCGCGGGTAGTGGGCGGTGACCGGGTGCGGCACCTGGTCCAGGTTGATCCGCTGGATGACGCCCGGCAGGCCCAGCGAGTGGTCCCCGTGGAAGTGCGTGACGCAGATCCGGTTCAGGTCGTGGGCGGCGACGCCGGCGCGCAGCATCTGGCGCTGGGTGCCCTCGCCGGGGTCGAAGAGCAGGCCCTCGCCGTCCCAGCGGAGCAGATAGCCGTTGTGGTTGCGGTGCCGGGTCGGGACCTGGCTGGCGGTGCCGAGGACCACCAATTCACGGACGGACACGATGGTTTACCGGTTACCGCTTACCCGGGGGGCCATTCCAGGCCGCGGCCGCCGAGGACGTGCGCGTGGGCGTGCCAGACGGTCTGGCCGGCGCCGCTGCCCGTGTTGAAGACGATGCGGTAGCTCTCCAGCTTGTCCTCGTCGGCGACCGTCTGCGTCTCGCGCAGCAGGTCGGCGGCGAGCTGCGGGGCCGCGGCGGCGAGTTCGGCGGCGTTCGGGTAGTGCGCCTTGGGGATCACCAGGACGTGGGTGGGTGCCTGGGGGTTGATGTCCCGGAAGGCGACGGTCGTCTCGGTCTCGCGGACGATCGTCGCCGGGATGGTACCCGCGACGATCTTGCAGAACAGGCAGTCGTCCTGTGGCTCCCCTGCCATGGTCCCTCCGGGGGTTGAGCGGGTGATCGTCTCTGGGGGCATCGTATCGTCGCCGGGTGCGGGTCGTTCGTGGCTGGTCGCGCAGTTCCCCGCGCCCCTTGGGGAGTTTCGCTCAAGCCGCGGGCATGCGTGCCGCCTGGGGCGATGGGGGTCCCCCCTGCTCGAGCGAAGCCGAGAGCTTGGGGGAGGGTGGGCGCGGGCGGCGCCCCGCTCCGCCGGGCTGCGCATCCCACCCCCGGCCAGCCCCCACTCCGGTCACGGCAAAGCCGGCGGTACCTTCGCTCCCCGTTCCTCCAGCCCGGCCAGCGCCAGCGTTATCGCCTCGTCCAGCTGGACATCCCGGCCCGCCGCGTAGTCCTGCGGCCGCTGGACCACCTCCACGTCCGGATCCACCCCGTGGTTCTCCACGCCCCAGCCGTAACCCTCCAGCCAGAACGCGTACTTCGGCTGGGTGACGAGCGTCCCGTCGACCAGCCGGTAGCGGCTGTCGATGCCGATGACGCCGCCCCAGGTCCGGGTGCCGACCACCGGGCCGATCCCGAGTGCCTTGATCGCCGCGTTGACGATGTCCCCGTCGGACCCGGAGAACTCGTTGGCGACGGCGACGACGGGCCCGCGTGGCGCGTCCTCCGGATAGCTGTACGGCCGCATCCCGCGCGGCACGCCCCAGCCGACGATCCGCCGGGCCAGCTTCTCCACGACGAGCTGGGAGGTGTGCCCGCCGCGGTTCTCCCGGACGTCCACGATGAGCCCCTCGCGGGCGACCTCGACCCGCAGGTCGCGGTGGATCTGCGCCCAGCCGGGGGCCTGCATGTCCGGGACGTGGAGGTAGCCGAGCCGCCCGCCGGACCGCTCGTGGACGTACGCCCGCCGGTCGGCGACCCACGCGTGGTACCGCAGCGGCTCCTCGTCGGCGACCGGCACGACCACGGTGTGCCGCGGCTCGCCCCCGCCGGCCGGCGAGACGGTCAGCTCGACCGGCTTACCCGCCGTGCCGACGAGCAGCGGCCCGGGCCCGGTCACCGGGTCCACCGGCTGCCCGCCGACGGCGACGATCGCGTCCCCGGCGCGCACCGCGACGCCGGGCGCGGCGAGCGGGGAGCGGGCCTCGGGGTCGGAGGTCTCCGAGGGCAGCACCCGGTCGATACGCCAGGTGCCGTCCGCGTGCCGGGAGAGGTCCGCGCCCAGCAGGCCCTGCCGGTCGCCGTGGCCGTGTCCGCCGCGCGGGACGACGTAGGCGTGCGAGGTGCCCAGTTCGCCCTGCACCTCCCAGAGCAGGTCGACCAGGTCGTCGTGGGTGGCGACGCGGTCCAGGACGGGCCGGTAGCGGTCGAGGACGCCGTCCCAGTCGACGCCGCTCATGTCCGGCCGCCAGAAGTGGTCCCGCATGATCCGGCCGGTCTCGTCGTACATCTGCCGCCACTCGGCGGCCGGGTCGATCGTCTGCCGTACGCGGGACAGGTCGACGGTGATGTTGGTGTCGCTGTCGTCGTCGCCGGAGGCCCGCCGGTCGCTCGGGACGACCTTCAGCCGCCCGTCGGTCCACAGCAGCACCCGCTTGCCGTCCCCGCTGACCCGGAAGTGGTCGGCGTCGGCGGCGAGGTGTTCCAGGCGCTGCTGGGCGAGGTCGTAGCGCTCCAGCTCGGTGTGCGGGTCGGGGTCGTCGGGGGTGGCCCGGGAGACGCCGAGGACCCCCTGCACGGGGTGGCGCAGCCACAGCACGCCGTCCTTGGCGGCGCACAGGTTGGAGTAGCGGCCGGCCTCGACGGGGAACGGCACGATCCGGTCGGCGAGCCCTTCGAGGTCGATGCGGGTGGCCGGGGTGCCCTCGCTGTCCGGGGTCTCGTCCTTGTCCGGCGCCTCGAAGGGCCGGCCGTGCCGCTGCGGTCCGAACGGGGACGGCGTGGTGGCGGCGAGGGTGATCAGGTGCGGGCGGTCGCCGGTGACGAACGCCAGGTCGAAGACGTGCTCGTCGTAGACCGGGTCGAAGGAGCGGGTGGAGAGGAACGCGAGGTGCTTGCCGTCGAGGGTGAAGGCGGGCGCGTAGTCCTGGAAGCGGAGGGGGGTCGCCTCGGTGACGGTCAGGTCGGTGGTGTGGGCGAGCCTGATCTGGCACAGCGGGCTGGGCCCGGGGTGCGACCAGGCCAGCCAGGCCGAGTCCGGCGAGAACGTCAGTCCGGAGACATCGCCGTGCTCGCTGCGGTCCACCTCGCGGACCTCGCCGGTCTCCCGCTCGACGAGCAGCACCCGCCCGTCGTGCGCGGCGACCGCGGCCCGGCTGCCGTCCGGGGCCATCGCCAGGCCCAGCACCCGGCCGAGCCGCCCGGCGGCCAGCCGGCGCGGGGTGGCGCCGGGCGCCAGGCCGGTGGCGGGCGCGAACTCCAGGGCGTCCTCGCCCTCGGCGTCCGTCACCCACACCACCCACTCCTCGCCCTCCACCCGGAAGGTGCGCGGCAGCCGGGCCCGTACGCCGGGCGTGGCGGCGAGCGCGCGGGCGGGGCCGGAGCGGTGGGTGACCCAGTGCACGGCGCCGCGCACCGCGACGGCGCTGCCCCGCGCGGTGTGGTCGGGCGCGGCGGCCCCGAACCAGCGGGCGGCGTCCACCTGGTACGGCTGCCGGTCGGTGCGCTGGCCGCCGAGCCGGATGTCGAGGCGGCGCGGCTCGGCGCCGTCGAGGTCGTCGAGCAGCCACAGTTCACCGGCGCAGGAGTAGACGACACGGGTGCCGTCGCTCGCGGCGTGCCGGGCGTAGAAGCCGTCGAGGGGGGTGTGGCGGCGCAGGTCGGACCCGTCGGCGAGGGAGGAGTACACAGCCCCCGTCCCCTCGTGGTCGGAGAGAAAGGCGATCCTCTCCCCCACCCAGAACGGGTACTCGATGTTCCCGTCCAGCTCCTCGTGGAGCCGTACGAACTCGCCGTCGCCCTCCCGGTCGATCCACAGCTTGCCCGCCGTACCACCCCGGTACCGCTTCCACCAGGCGGCCTCGCGGCCCATCGGCGCGGACAGCAGCACGGTGTGCGGGCCGTGGGCGACCTCGCCGACGGGGCCGTACGGCAGCCGGGTGGCCGGGCCGCCGTCCAGCGGGACGGCGTGCGCCCAGCTGCGGCGCAGGCTCGCCTGGCCGTGGGTGGTGAGGGCGAGGACCCGCCCGTCGGGGGTCCAGCCGCGCGCCTGGGTGCGCCAACTGCCCCAGTGGGTCAGCCGCTTGGACGGGCCGCCGTCGACCGGCGCGATGTGCACCTCGGGGGCGCCGTCGCGGGTGGAGGTCCAGGCGACGGTGGAGCCGTCGGGCGAGATGCGCGGATGGTTCACCGGCACGTTGTCGGCGCTGACCCGCCAGGCCCGCCCGCCGTCGAGCGGGGCGAGCCACACGTCGTCCTCGGCGGTGAAGGCCACCAACTCGCCGTGCGGATGCGGAAATCGGAGGTATCCCGGCGTCGGCTGTGTCACCCGATCACCCTATGCAGCGGCGACGCCCCTGGACAGCGGTTTCGATCACTTGCCCTCGGGCCAGCACTGGGGACTGCGCTGGCACCAGATGGTCTTGGTGACGGTCACCGTGACGTCCGGGTCGGGGTCGGCACCGGGCGGCTGGTTCGCGGGCGGGGTGCTCGGGGCGGAGCAGTCACCGAGGCCCTTGACGTGGAACCACTCCTTGCCGTCCACCTTGGCCACGATGTCCCCGCGGATACAGCGCCCGTTCACGGCGCGGGTCACCTTGCCGCTGACGGTGATCTCCTTCCCGTCGGTGGTCTCCCCCTGGCACTCGACGTCGGCGACCGTGTCCTCGCTCGCGGTGGGCGTCGAGCGGCCGTCGCCCCCGAAGTCCGCGGTGCAGCTGAGCCACCGCACGTCCGCCTTCTGCCGCTCCAGCTCCCGGGTCACGGTCTCGTCGGTGGTGTACGCCACGGTCGCCGAGCTCAGCCCGCCCGGATCACAGGCCACGGCACCACCCACGGCCACCACCGCGAGCGACGCGACCGCCGCCACCCGGCGCCCTCTCGGTCGACCCCAAAACCGTCTCAATGCCCCCATGGAGGGCATGCTGCCACTGTCTCGCGGGGCGCGGTAGGGCGCATACGGCCACGCGTGACCGCTCCGCGTCACAATCGGGTGTCGTCCCAACCGCCGCGCCCTGGAGGACCGTTGCCGCCCCGCATCCGGCCCCGCCGACTGCCCGCGCCGCCCGCACCGGACCCACCCGGCGAAGGTGTCCCGGCGGCCGCGGACCCGGCCGCCGCACCGCCCGCACCGCCACGCCGGCGCCGGGTGCGGATCCTGGTCGACGTCGTCGACCATCCCGACGAAGTCGCGTACGCCACCGCCCTGTTCGAGGAACGGGCCTGGGCGGTACGCCCCGCGGAACCCGCCGAGCGGGCCACGGCCGCCGACCCGCGGCGCACCGCGCTCGTCGTGGAGGTACGGCTGCACGGGGCACGGCTGGGCGCGGTCCGTACGGCCGTGGCGGAAGTGGAACGCCTGCTGAAGCAGGCGGAGTTGGGCGCCTGGGTGCGGGACGCGGCTCTGGTCGAGCACGAGCGGCCTCCCCGGACGACGTACCACCTGCACCGCGCGCTGCCGTCCGGCGGCCGGCTGCGCCGGGCCTGGACCTGGTCCGGCCTCGCCGACGAGCAGCGGGCCGTGACGGTACCGGCGGGCCCGCATTCCCGGCAGGCGGCCGAGGCCGAGCTGACCGCCCGCGCGCTCGGCGGACGCGCGTACGACCCCGCACGGCACGGGCTGCGTGTGCCGGGCCACTCCGACGCGAACCCGCCGCGCGGCGAGACCGCGCAGGAGCGGCGGATCCGGCTGGCGTGGCAGGTCGCGGGCGCGGTGGGGATCGTGGTGGCGATCGTCTGCGGGATGTACGTGGTGTGGGCGGACGGGGTGTGGAAGCCGCTGCCCGCCGTCCTCAGCACGGCGGGCGCGCTGCCGCTGGGACGGGTCGCCAAGGAGACCCGGGACCGCGGGCTCCCGGCGCAGTGGGCGGCGGGCCTGGCGGGCACGACGGCGCTGGCCGCGTTCGGGGCTCTCGTGGGCCGGGACAGCGGCCCGGGGGCCCTGTGGGCGGGGCTGCTGATCGTGACGGCCGCCGCCTTCACCGGGACCGGCGTGGTGCTGGCCCTGCGCCGGACGTTCTTCACCCGGCACGCCGCCTGGCTGATCCCGCTGTCGGTGCCGGTGGTGTGGTCGATGGTGCGATGGCTGGGCGGGCAGATGCACGACGCGTATCTGGACCGCTTCGACATCCGGGCCGCCACGGTGCCCGCGCCGACGCTCGGCACGTATCTGGCCGCGGGCAAGCCGATGGCGCTGGCACTGGGCAGCGTGCTGTTCTTCGTGGCGGTCGTGGGGTGGCTGCGGCACTTCCATGTGCTGGGCCGGGACGGCGGCTTCCGGCTGTTCGCGGTGGTCCTGGCCACCCTCCTGGCGGTGGTCTACACGCTGACCGCCGTCACCCTGAGCGTGTACGGCGCGACGAAGGCGGCGGGCCTGGCGGCCGAGACGACCGCCCTCGACGGCACCAACCCGCCCGGCTACTACGGCCTGCGGGGCCGCCTGGTGTGCCTCCGGCCCGTGGACCCCGGCGAACGGGTCCCGGTGGAGAACGGCCCGGCCCCCACCGCCTACCCCGTCCTTTCCTTCGGCACCACCGGCGACTGGATCTGGCTCTGGGACCCGGCCCGCTACGGCAAGGACGTCCCGGAGGCGTTCGCCGTCCGCCGCGAGGACGTCCAGCTCGTGCCCACGGAAAACCCCGCGCTCGGTGGAGATCCGACCGAACGGTGCGGATGACGCTGTTCGGCTTCCGGACGGCCGGAGCGGGGCCCCACCTTTGACCGGGACCCGATCCGTACGAGAATTGGACAAATGACCTGGCTGGGTATCTTGCGCCACCAGTGCGGCGATCGGGGTCAGCATGGCGTCCACCGGCACCACCCCTGGTGCCCACCCCATCGGTACGACGAGCGTCGAAGCGGCGGCCGAACGTGACGATGCGCTGGTGGACGCGGTCCTGAAGGCGGTGGAGGTGACCGGGGCCCACGCGGGGAGCGTGTTCCTGGCCTCGGCCGACGGCAGCACGCTGGTCCTCGCCGCGGCGGCCGGGATGCCGCCGTCGTTGCTGGGCGGCTGGCGTCGTATCCCGGTGAGCAGCGCCATCCCGGTGGCGCAGGCGTTCCGTACCGGGCGGACGGTCCACCTGCCGGACGCCGAGGCGACCATGCGGAGATTTCCCCAGCTCTCTGTCGCCGTGCCCTACCCCTTCGGCTCGGCCTCCGTGCCGGTCGCGACGGGGCGGGAGACCCTGGGGGCCATGGCCGTGGTGTGGGCCGTCCGGGAGGGCGGACACGGGCTGTCCAAGGCACGGCGGCGCCACCTGCGCATCACGGCCGGCCGCCTGGCCGCGGAACTGATCCGCCTGCGGGCCCACGGCGTCGGGACAGGGCCCGCCGGGGAACAGGCTCCGCTGGAGGTGGCAGCCCCGGCCGCCCCGGCGGTGCGGGTGGGCCTGTTCGACTGGAACCTCTCCACCGGCGCCCTCGCCGCGGACACCACCGTGTGCGCGGTCTTCGGCGTGCCCCCGGACGAGTACGACGGAAGGGCGGCCACGCTGGCGGCACGGGTGCACCCGAGCGACCGCCCCTCCTTCCACGCCGCCGCGCGTACCGCGGGGAAGGAGGGCCGCGTCCTGGCCCGACGCCTGCGCATCCCGCAGACAGGGGGCGGGCACCGCACCATCGAGCTGTGGGGCCGGCTGCCGGAGCACGGCGCCGGCCAGGAGGCGCGCGACCATCTGGTGGGCGGGGTTTTCGAGCTCGGCTCCGGCATGGCCGCTGCCGCCGCCCTGGAGCGACTCGCGGACGGCTTCTTCGCACTGGACCGGGACGGGCGGATCACCTACGCCAACCACCGCCTGGTGCGGCTGGTCCACATCGGCCGGGGCGACCTGGTGGGACACCGCCCGTGGGAGGTCCTGCCGGGGCTGTCCGATCCCGCCTGCGAGGATCGGTTCCGGGCCGCCCGGATCTCCCAGCAGCCCGTCTCCTTCCTGGCCCGGGGCCCGGACGGATGGCTCGAGTTCTCCCTGCGCCCGGACGGTCAGGACATGACCGGATGGGTGTCTCCGGCCGCGGAACCCCGCCCGGCGGGCACCGGACCCGCCGCCACGGCCTCACCCGCCCCGGCCGCCGCGAGCTCCGTGCCGACGCGTCCCGGCGCCCTTTACCGCGTCCTGCAGATGAGCGGTGCGCTCACCGAAGCGGTGACCGCGCGCGAGGTGTGCGAGGTGGTCGCCGACCAGCTCCTGCCTGCCGTCGGCGGGCATCGCATGGCGATCTACGTGGTGCGTGAGCGCCGCCTGCACCTGCTGGCGCAGCGCGGCTACCGCGAGAGCTTCCTGGAACGGTTCGAGGGCACGCCCCTGCAGCACTCCCGGGGACCGTTGAGCGGAGCACTGGCCGGCGGCGGCCCGCTGTTCATCGAAACGCCCGAAGAGTTCGCGCGGGCCTACCCCGAGTTCGAGGCCGCCTCCCGCTCCCTGGCGTTCCTGCCGCTGATCGCCTCCAGCCGGCCGGTCGGGGTCTGCGTCCTCGGTTTCAACCAGGCCCACCCCTTCCCCGGTGAAGAACGCAGCATGCTGACCGCGCTCAGCGGTCTGATCGCACAGGCGCTGGAGCGGGCCCGGCTGTACGACGCCAGGTCCGCCCTCGCCCTGGGGCTGCAGAACGCGCTGCTCCCGCACCGGCTGCCCGCCCAGCCCGGGGTCCAGGTCACCGGCCGCTACCTGCCCGGCACGGACTGGATGGACATCGGCGGCGACTGGTACGACGTCATCCGCACCGATCGGGGCCTTGCCCTGGTCGTCGGCGACGTCGAGGGCCATAATGTCGCCGCCGCGGCCACCATGGGCCAACTGCGCAGCGCGGTACGGGCCTTCGCCACTGCCGGACACCGGCCCGCGGAGGTGATGGCCGGGACCAACCGGGTGCTCATCGACCTCGGCCCCGACCAGCTCGCCAGCTGCTGCTACATCCTGCTCGACCCCGAGGCGGCCACCGCGCACCTGGTCCGCGCCGGCCACTGCCCACCGCTGCTGCGGCGGCCGGAAGGCACCACCGAGATCCTGGAAGTGCCGGGTGGTCCGCTCCTGGGCATCGACGACACCGCCGACTTCCCGGAGTCCCGGCTGACACTGTCGCCCGGCTGCGTCCTCGCCCTCTACACCGACGGACTGGTCGAAGCCCGTGACACGGACATCACCGTCGGCATCGACCACGTGCGCACCCAACTGGCCCACGCGAGTGCCGGATCACTGGACGACCTCGCCGACACCCTCCTGCACCGCGCCATCCACTCGGCGAACCGCACCGACGACATCGCACTGCTTCTCACCCAGTATTCCCCGCCGTCCGGCTCAGGACAGCACGCGGTAGGTGACGTGCGTGACCAGACTCGCTGACCGCGACCGCACCTGCTCCAGTCTCAGCGGCGGGACGCCCTCGAAGAGCCGCGTGCCGGCGCCGAGCGTGAGCGGCACGATGTGCAGCCGCAGCTCGTCGATCAGGCCGGCGGCGAGGTACTGGTTGATGGTGGTCGCGCCGCCGAGGACCGAGACATCGCCGTCGCCGGCCGCCGCGCGTGCCTGTGCCAGTGCCGAGGCGATTCCGTCGGTGACGAAGTGGTACGTGGTGCCGCCGTCCATCGGCTGCGGCTCGCGCGCGTGGTGGGTGAGCACGAACACCGGCGCGTGGAACGGCGGATCGTCACCCCACCAGCCGTTCCACTGCCGATCCCACTCGCCGCGCACGGGGCCGAACATGTTGCGCCCCATGATGAATGCCTTCGCGGCGGTGATCTGCTCGACCTCGGCTCGGCTCTCGTCGGGAGTGTCGAACATCCAGGCGTGCAGCCTGTCGCCGGTGCCGTCGCCGCCGTCGTCGCCGAACGGGCGTTCCTCGGTCTGGTTGAGCCCGGCCGAGTACCCGTCGGCCGAGATCGTGATGTCGCAGATCACCCTGCCCATTCGTTCGGCCATCCCCACATCGTCGCCCTTCGACGGGGGGCTGTCGACTTGCCTGACCGGTGACGGGACAGCCCTTAGCCTGGCGGTATGCGCAAGAAGGGCAGCCTGCGAAAGCTCGTGGTGGACGAGGCGACCACCTATCTGTGGACCGTCCGGCACCGGCACGGGGACGGGCGGCCGTGCGAGGAGGTGGTCAGCCTGCACCGGGACGGGGTGCGCACGCGGATCGTCTTCCGGGAAGGGCCCGGCCGGCCCGTCGCGGGCGGCTACCAGCCCGGCGGATATGTGATCGACGAGCACCACAACGGTCTCAACCTGAACGAGCCGGGAAGTGTGCGCGCGCTCGTCGACGAGGCCACGCGGCGCGGACTGCTGCCCGGGGCCGGGGAGGTGGACGGCTGGGAGCTGCTGCGGGCCGTCGCCGCTAACCGCGCAGCAGCAGCCACTCCTGAAGCTCCACCAGGTTCCCCTCCGGGTCCTTGAGGTGGGCGACCCGCATCCGGTCGGTCATGGGGGCGGGGCCGTGCAGCAGGGTCGCGCCGCGCGAGACGATCTCCTCGCAGTAGGCGTCGAGGTCGTCCACCCGCAGCACCACCAGCGACCGGTGCCCGTTCGCCGCCTCGCCCAGCTCGTCCAGCACCTCCGCCATCACGGCCCGGTCCTGGAGCGCGATGCCCGCCGAGCCCGTGGCGGGACTGAACTTCTCGTACGGCCCGTCCACCGCCCCGGACTGCGGCTTCAGGCCGAGGACGTCGGCGTAGAAGCGGTAGCAGGCGGCGAAGTCGGTGACCAGCAGGCGGACTTGGGCGAGTTCCACGGTGCCTCCCGGGCGGGTCAGGACCAGCGGCCGGTACGGCCGAGGATCAGGGCGGCGGCCGCCGTGCCCGCGGTGGAGGTGCGCAGCACGGTGGGGCCGAGGACGTACGCATTGGCGCCGGCCTCCCGGAACAGCGCCAACTCGTCGGAGGCGACGCCTCCTTCGGGGCCGACGACCAGCACGATCTCGCCCTCGGTGGGCAGTTCGGCGGTGGCCAGCGGCTCGCTGCCGTACTCGAAGTCCGAGTGCAGTACGGCGGCGAAGTCGGCCTTCGCGAGCAGCGCGGCGACCTGCTTGGTCGTGGCCGCGTCGGCGACCTCGGGGAAGCGGACCCGGCGGGACTGTTTGCCGGCCTCGCGGGCGGTGGCGCGCCACTTGGCGAGGGACTTCTGGCCCCGGTCGCCCTTCCACTGGGTGATGCAGCGGGCGGCCTGCCAGGGCACGATCGCGTCGACGCCGACCTCGGTCATGGTCTCGACGGCGAGTTCACCGCGGTCGCCCTTGGGCAGGGCCTGGACGACGGTGATGCGGGGCTGCGGCGGGGGCTCCTCGGAGTAGGAGTCCATGTGGACGATGAGGCGGTCCTTGCCCTCGGTGTCGAGCACCACGCACTCCGCCCAGCGTCCGGCGCCGTCGGTGAGGATGACGTCCTCGCCGGGCCGCAGCCGCTTCACGGAGACGGCGTGCCGTCCTTCGGGGCCGTCGAGGACGTAGCGGCCGCCGCCGCCCGCGTCGAAGTGGTCGACCACGAACACCGGTGCCGTCATGCCGCACCTCCGGCCGACAACGCTGTCCGGGCCGCCGCCAGTTCGGCCGCCAGCACCTCCACCAGCTGACCGGCGGGCAGGTCGCGCGCCATGCGGTGGCCCTGCCCCGCCCACAGCGCCATGCCCTGCGCGTCACCGGCCTTGGCGGCGGCCTTGCGCAGCGGGGAGGTGAGGTGGTGGATCTCCGGGTAGGCGGCGGGGGCGTAGGGCCCGTGCTCGCGCATGAACCGGTTGACGAGACCGCGCGCGGGACGGCCGGAGAAGGCGCGGGTGAGTTCGGTGCGGGTGAACAGCGGGTTGGTCAGCGCCTGCTTGTGCACGGCCTGGGCGCCCGACTCGGGGGTGGCGAGGAAGGCGGTGCCGAGCTGGGCGGCGCTCGCGCCCGCGGCGAGGGCGGCGGCGATCTGGCTGCCGCGCATGATGCCGCCCGCGGCGACCAAGGGCAGCCGGACCGCCTCGCGGACCTGGGCGATCAGCGACAGCAGCCCGATGCCGGAGCCGTCGTTCTCGGGGATGTCCCGGTGGGTGCCCTGGTGGCCGCCCGCCTCCACGCCCTGCACGATCACCGCGTCGGCCCCGGCCTGCTCGACGGCGCGGGCCTCGTCGGCGGTGGTGGCGGTGACGAGGGTGAACGTTCCGGCCCGGCGCAGGGCGTCCAGGACGTCCCGGCTGGGCACCCCGAAGTGGAAGGAGACGACCGGCACCGGGTTGTCCAGCAACACCGCGAGCTTGGCGTCGTAACCGTCGTCCCGGCCGCTGTCCGGGTCGCCCAGCTCGGTCTCGTACCAGGCGGCCTCGCCGGCCAGCTGATGGGCGTAGACGTCCACGGCGGCGGGCTCGGCATACTCCGGCTGCGGCATGAACAGGTTCACGCCGAAGGGGCGGCTCGTCAGCCCCCGCAGCTGCTTGATCTCCTGGTACATGCCGTCGGCCGTCTTGTACCCGGCGGCCAGGAAGCCGAGCCCCCCGGCCTCGGACACGGCCGCGGCGAGCTGCGGCACGGAGACGCCGCCCGCCATGGGGGCCTGCACGATCGGGTGGGGGAAGAGATCGGTCAGTGCGGAGGACATGACGGCATGGTGTCACGTCCTCCGAACAAGTCCGAAACCGGGCGCCCAACTGGCATAGACCACCGGCACCCGCTCGGCTCCGCCCCGGCCCGACCGAGCCTCAGCGCCCGTTGAAGGCATCCTTCAACCGCGAGAACAAGCCCTGCTGCCCCGGCTGGAACTGCCCCTGCGGGCGCTCCTCGCCGCGCAGTTTCGCCAGCTCGCGCAGCAGGCGCTCCTGCTCGGGGTCGAGCTTGCTCGGGGTCTGCACCTCGACGTGCACGACGAGGTCGCCCCGGCCGCCGCCGCGCAGATGCGTGACGCCCCGGCCGTGCAGCGGGATCGACTGGCCGGACTGGGTGCCCGGGCGGATGTCGACCTCCTCCATGCCGTCCAGCGTCTCCAGCGGCACCTTGGTGCCGAGGGCCGCCGCCGTCATGGGGATGGTGACCGTGCAGTGCAGGTCGTCGCCGCGGCGCTGGAAGACCGGGTGCGGGAGTTCGTGGATCTCCACGTACAGGTCACCGGCAGGACCGCCGCCCGGGCCGACCTCGCCCTCACCCGCGAGCTGGATCCGCGTGCCGTTGTCGACACCGGCCGGGATCTTCACCGTCAGGGTCCGGCGGGAGCGGACGCGGCCGTCGCCGGCGCACTCCGGGCATGGGTTCGGCACGACCGTGCCGAAGCCCTGGCACTGCGGGCACGGCCGCGAGGTCATGACCTGGCCCAGGAAGGACCGGGTGACCTGCGAGACCTCACCCCGGCCGCGGCACATGTCACACGTCTGCGCCGAGGTGCCCGGCGCCGCGCCCTCGCCGCTGCACGTGGAGCAGACGATCGCGGTGTCGACCTGGATGTCCTTGGTGGTGCCGAAGGCCGCCTCGTCGAGCTCGACCTCGATCCGGATCATCGCGTCCTGGCCGCGGCGCGTCCGCGAGCGCGGCCCGCGCTGCGACGCCGTGCCGAAGAACGCGTCCATGATGTCGGAGAAGTTCCCGAAGCCGCCCGCGCCGAAGCCACCGGCACCCGCGGCGCCGCTCTGCGAGAGAGGGTCGCCGCCGAGGTCGTAGACCTGCTTCTTCTGCGGGTCCGACAGCACCTCGTAGGCGGCGTTGATCTCCTTGAACCGCTCCTGCGTCTTCGGATCGGGGTTGACGTCAGGGTGCAGCTCGCGAGCGAGCCGCCGGAAGGCCTTCTTGATCTCCTCCTGCGACGCGTCGCGGCGCACGCCGAGAACGGCGTAATAGTCCGTGGCCACCTACGACTCCGCCAGGATCTGTCCGACGTACCGTGCCACCGCTCGTACCGCTCCCATCGTTCCCGGGTAATCCATGCGGGTCGGTCCGACCACGCCGAGCTTGGCGACTGCCTCGCCGCCCGAACCGTAGCCGACCGACACCACCGACGTGGAGTTGAGTCCCTCATGGGCGTTCTCGTGACCGATGCGCACGGTCATGCCCGAATCCTTCGCCTCGCCCAGCAACTTGAGGAGCACCACCTGCTCCTCCAGCGCCTCCAGGACGGGCCGGATGGTGAGGGGGAAGTCATGTCCGAAGCGGGTCAGATTGGCGGTGCCGCCGATCATCAGCCGCTCCTCGGTCTGCTCGACCAGCGTCTCCAGCAGGGTGGAGAGCACCGTCTGCACGGTGCCGCGATCCTCCAGCTCGAAGCCCTCGGGGAGATCCTGCACCAGCTGCGGCACATCCGTGAAACGGCGGCCGGCGACCCGGCTGTTCAGCCGCGCCCGCAGATCCGCCAGGGACGTCTCGCCGAACGGCGCCGGGCAGTCGATCATCCGCTGCTCGACCCGTCCGGTGTCGGTGATCAGGACCAGCATCACCCGCGCGGGTGCCATCGACAGCAGTTCCACGTGCCGCACCGTGGACCGGGTCAGCGACGGGTACTGCACGACCGCGACCTGCCGGGTCAGCTGCGCCAGCAGCCGCACCGTGCGGGCCACGACGTCGTCGAGGTCGACGGCGCCGTCGAGGAAGTTCTGGATCGCGCGCCGCTCGGGCGCGGTGAGCGGCTTGACCTCGGCGAGCTTGTCGACGAAGAGCCGGTAGCCCTTGTCGGTGGGGATGCGCCCGGCGCTGGTGTGCGGCTGGGCGATGTACCCCTCGTCCTCCAGGGCGGCCATGTCGTTGCGGACCGTGGCCGGCGAGACGCCGAGGTTGTGCCGCTCGGTGAGCGCCTTGGAGCCGACCGGCTCCTCGGTACCGACGTAGTCCTGGACGATGGCGCGCAATACCTGCAGCCGTCGTTCACTGAGCATCCGCGCACACCTCCAGCGGTTCGTCCCCTTGGCGCTCCCCCTGGCACTCGGCGCATGCGAGTGCCAGCCTTACCCGGCCCAGTGTACGGCCGTCGGGTACGCCCCGGGCAAGGCCGGTCCTGCGAGGTCGTGACCTCGGGGGCGTCACGGTTAGCGTCGCGGTATGACGCTGACTTGGGAAGAGCTGGGATGGGAACGGCTGGCGACCGGGGTCGGCCGGTGCCGTCTGCCCGGCTGGGACTGCACGGCGGGACTGGTCCTCGGGCAGGGCACGGCGCTGCTGATCGACGCGGGTTCCAGCCTCGCGGAGGGCGCCCGGCTGCGCGCGGAGGCGGAGGAGCTGGCCGGGCACCGTGTGACCCATCTCGCGCTCACCCATCCCCACTTCGACCATGTCTTCGGGGCGGCGGCACTGGCGGGCGCGGAGGTCTTCGGGGCGGTCGGCGTGGACGCGGCGCTGACCTCCCGGCGGGCCCGGGAGGAGCTGCGGTCGGACGCGGTCCGCAACGGTCTGGACTTCGCGACGGCCACGGAGGCGGCCGACACCCTGGTGGCCCCGCGCCACCACGTCTCGGGCGAGTGGACCCTCGACCTCGGCGGCGGCCGGCAGGTCCTGCTCGCCAACGTCGGCCCCGGCCACACGGCCCACGACCTCGCGGTCCTCGTCCCCGGCGAGACGGAGGTCGTCTTCTGCGGCGACCTGGTGGAGGAGTCCGGCGAACCGCAGGCGGGCCCGGACTCCGTCCCGTCCCGCTGGCCGGACGCCCTGGACCGGCTGCTGGCGCTGGGCGGCGAGGACGCGGTCTACGTCCCCGGGCACGGGGCGGTGGTCGACGCGGCCTTCGTACGACGCCAGCGCGACGCCCTGGCGACCCGTTTCGGCGTGTCGCGCTGAACGCGTACGGGGCTGTCCATATCGTCATTCGAATGCGCCAGTACTCTCCGGACCTGACCCCGCCCTGGAAGAAGCCCCAGCCCGTCCCGGAGGTCCCGGCGGAGCCCGGCCTGGTGGTCGAGGAGCCCGGGACCGGCTTCTGCGGCGCGGTGATCCGCTGCGAGGCGGGCACGGTCACCCTGGAGGACCGCTTCGGCAAGCACCGGGTGTTTCCGCTGGAGCCGCGCGGGTTCCTGCTGGAGGGGAGGGTGGTGACGCTGGTGCGACCGTCTTCCGGGCCGCTGCGTCCCACCCGTACCGCCTCCGGCTCGGTGGCCGTCCCCGGCGCCCGCGCCCGCGTGGCCCGCGCCGGCCGTATCTACGTCGAGGGCCGCCACGACGCCGAGCTGGTCGAGAAGGTGTGGGGCGACGATCTGCGCATCGAGGGCGTGGTCGTGGAGTACCTGGAGGGCGTGGACGACCTGCCGAGGATCGTGGAGGACTTCGCTCCGGGCCCGGACGCGCGGCTGGGGGTGCTGGTGGACCACCTGGTGCCGGGTTCGAAGGAGTGGCGTATCGCGCACTCGGTGACCAGCGAGCACGCGCTGGTGGTCGGCCACCCCTACATCGACATCTGGCAGGCGGTGAAGCCGTCGTCCCTGGGGATCGCCGGGTGGCCGGAGGTCCCTCGCGGACAGGACTGGAAGACGGGGGTGTGCCGGGCGCTGGGGTGGCCGTCGGAGAACACCGGGGCGGTGTGGCAGGCGATTCTGAAGCGGGTGGGGTCTTACAAGGACTTGGAGCCGGAGCTGCTGGGGTGTGTCGAGCGTCTCATCGATCACGTGACCGTGCCCTGAAGGCTGCCGCTCGTTGACCTTCAGTCCACCAGTTCCCGTACCACCGCATCCGCCAGCAACCGCCCCCGCAGCGTCAGCACCGCACGCCCCTCCTCGTACGGCCCCTCCTGAAGCAGTCCCTCGGACAGCGCCCGGCGGGAGGCCTGGAGCCCTTCCTCCCGAAGCAGGCTCAGCGGTACGCCGTCCCGCAGCCGCAGCTCCAGCAGGATGCGCTCGACCCGCCGGTCCTCCTCCGAGAGCACCTCACGCCCGGCCCCCGGCGAACGCCCCTCCGCCAGCGCCGCCGCGTACGCGCCCGGATGCTTGACGTTCCACCACCGCACCCCGCCCACGTGGCTGTGCGCACCGGGGCCCGCGCCCCACCAGTCGGCGCCGCGCCAGTACAGCTCGTTGTGCAGGCAGCGGCCCGACTCGGAGGTGGCCCAGTTGGACACCTCGTACCAGTCGTAGCCCGCCTCCGAGAGCCGCTCCTCGGCGATCAGGTAGCGATCGGCGTGGACGTCGTCGTCGGTCATCGGCACCTCGCCACGGCGAATCCGCCGCGCCAGCTGCGTGCCCTCCTCCACGATCAGGGCATACGCGCTGATGTGGTCCGGCCCGGCGCCCAGCGCCGCGTCCAGGGAAGCCCGCCAGTCGTCGTCGGACTCGCCCGGGGTGCCGTAGATCAGGTCCAGGTTGACGTGCTCGAAGCCCGCCGCGCGGGCCTCCGCGACGCACGCCTCCGGGCGGCCGGGGGTGTGCGTGCGGTCCAGCACCTTCAGGACGTGCTGCTTCGCGCTCTGCATGCCGAAGGAGATCCGGTTGAAGCCGCCCTCCCGCAGTTCCGCCAGGTAGGCGGGGTCCACGGACTCCGGGTTCGCCTCCGTCGTCACCTCCGCGTCCGCCGCCAGCCCGAACTCCTCGCGGATCGCCCCCAGCATCCGTACGAGATCACTGGCGGCCAGCAGCGTCGGCGTACCGCCGCCGACGAAGACCGTGCGGACCTCGCGTGGGTCGTCGCCGAGGACCTTGCGGGAGAGGCGGATCTCGTCGATCAGGGTGTCGGCGTAGTTGTCGCGGGAGGCGAGCACGCCGCCGGTGCCGCGCAGCTCGGTGGCGGTGTAGGTGTTGAAGTCGCAGTAGCCGCAGCGGGTCGCGCAGTAGGGGACGTGCAGATAGAACCCGAGGGGGCGGTCGGCCGCCCCGGCGAGCGCGGACGCGGGCAGCGCGCCGTCGGCGGGGACGGGCTCGCCGTCGGGGAGTGCGGAAGGCATGTCCTCCATTGTCCCGCACCGCTGACCCGTCCTACGACTGTCCGTCCTACGACGGCCGCTCCGCCTGGAGCACCAGCAGCGCGAGATCGTCCTCCGGCGGCGTACCGCCGAAGTCGTGCACCTGCTGCCGGATCCGCTCGGCGATCAGCTCCGCGCTCAGGCCCGCGCAGCCGGCCAGCGCCGCCGCCAGCCCGTCGCCGTCGTCGAACTGGCGAGTGCCGCAGCGCCGCTCGGTGACGCCGTCGGTGACACAGAGCAGGGTGTCGCCGGGGTCCAGCTCGAAGGTCTCGCTGATGTACGTCTCGTCCTCGACGACACCGAGCAGGGTCTGCGGGCGGGCGACGGTGCGGACGCCGCCGTCGGGGCCGAGGAGCAGCGGCAGCGGGTGCCCGGCGGAGGCGAGGGTGCAGCGGACGCCGCCGCCTTCCAGGGGCACGAGTTCGCCGTACAGCAGGGACAGGAAGCGGGTCTGCGGGCCGTCGCCGGGGCCGACGGGGCCGACGAGGGCGCGGGCGGCGGCGTCGGCGGCCTCGGTGGCGTCGTCGAGGAGGAGCTGGTTGAGGCGGTCGAGGACGTCGGCGACGCGGTAGCCCTCGCGGGCCAGCAGCCGCAGCCAGGGGCGGGCCAGGCCGATGACGACGGCGGCCTCGGGCCCCTTGCCCTGGACGTCGCCGACGGCGAAGCACCAGCGGCCGTCACCGGCCGGGAAGAGGTCGTAGAAGTCGCCGCTCGGTCCGCCCTTGTCGCAGGGCTCGTGGACGAGCGCGCTGCGCATGCCGGGGATCTCGGCGACCGCGCCGGGCAGCAGTCCGCGCTGGAGTACGGCGCTGATGGTGGCCTGCCGGGCGTACTGCCGCGCCGCCCCGATGGCCAGCGCCACCCTCCGGCTCAGGTCCTCCACCAGCCCGGTGACCTCGTCGGGGAAGCGCGCGGTCCCGGCGCGGCCGAGGACGAGCGTGCCGAGGGGCCGGCCGCCGGCGACGAGCCGGAAGGCGAGGGCGGCGCCCGGGGCGGGCCCGCAGGACGTGCCGGCGACCTCTTCGGCCCCGTGGGCCCCTCCGGCCCCCTGCGCCCCTCCGGCTCCGTAGGCCCCTTCGGACCCGTAGGCCACGGGGTCCTCCCACTCCGCGTCGCCCAGCGCCTCTCCCGGCCACGGATACGGCACCGGTCCGCCGTCCGGTTCCTCGCCGGGCTGGGGCGGTTCCTTCTCCAGGACCCGGCGCAGTTCCTCCATGCGGTCCTCGGCGGTGTGCCAGACGCGGGCCAGCCGGGGGCCGGGGGCGCCGATGCCGCCGTCGGTCCGGCGGCCGCGGCCCATCGCCTCGTCCTCCAGCCAGATCGCGCACCAGTCGGCGAGCCGGGGCACGAGCAGCTGGCCGGTGAGCGCGGCGACCAGGTCCTCGTCGAGCTGCCCGGCGAGCAGGTCGGACGCCTCGGCGAGGAACGACAGCGCGCCGCGCCCGAGCCATTCCCGGTCCCGTTCGGCCCGCCGGGGCTCGGGGGCGAGCAGTCCGGCGACGGACAGCGAGTCGCCGCCGGTGTCCTCCTGGTCCGGGTGTTCGTCGCCGGTCATCCGCGCCCACACCGTCTTGGCGCCCCGGCGGTAGGTGACGCCCCAGGACTCGCAGAGAGCGGCGACGAGGCGCAGTCCACGGCCGTACTCGGGCGTGCCGTGGCCGGGATCGGGGGCGCCGTCGCGTGGGGCGCGCGAGGGGTGCCGGTCGGTGACCTCGACGACGAGCGCGCCGGTGTCCGGCTCCAGCCGACAGGTGATGTCCACATCGGTGCCGGCGTGTACGACGGCGTTGGTGACCAGTTCGCTGACGACGACCGCCGCGTCCTCGCCGGTCCGGTCCGCGCCGGGCAGCCCGAGGTCGGTCCACTCGCGTAAGGCGGTGCGCAGCAGCCTGCGGGCGGCGCCCGGCGCGAGAGGGCCGCCGACGAGTGTGGCCCGTACCTGGGCACACGGCGCGGCGGGCGGATGCGCGGCGACGGGCTCGGTCTCCGGGTGCGTCGGAGACTCCCGTTGCGTCGGTATGGCCCCCATCTCCAGCTCCCCGGGCAGTCGGACATGTCGCCCCGACAGGGTGACAGACCGACCCGGCCCGAACGCGCCGAGTTACCGAAGTGGGCCACGATAAGTGAGGAGCGTGCTACGCACCTGGTCGAATCCGGACAGTAGACGTACGGATTCGAGTGTTTGACCTATGCCCGTGGCCCAGGCCAGGCACTGGGCCGGGCACCGGGCCACTGAGCGACTGCCACGATCACGCCTCGCGCGTGCCCTCGTACATCTCCTCGATGAGGTGCTTGTACTCCCGCTCCACGACCGGCCGCTTCAGCTTCAGGCTCGGGGTGATCTCGCCGTGCTCGACGTCGAGGTCGCGCGGCAGCAGGCGGAACTTCTTGATGGTCTGCCAGCGCTGGAGCCCGGCGTTGAGCTGCTTGACGTATCCGTCGACCATCTCGACGGTCACGGGCGCGGCGACCACCTCGGCGTACGACTTGCCCTCCAGGCCGTTCTCCTTCGCCCAGCCCAGGATCGCCGCCTCGTCGAGGGCGATCAGCGCGGTGCAGTAGTTCCGGTCGGCGCCGTGGACCAGGATGTTGGAGACGTACGGGCAGACCGCCTTGAACGAGCCCTCGATCTCGGTCGGCGCGATGTACTTGCCGCCCGAGGTCTTGAACAGGTCCTTCTTGCGGTCGGTGATGCGCAGATAGCCGTCGGCGGACAGCTCGCCGATGTCGCCGGTGTGGAACCAGCCGTCCGGCTCCAGCACCTCGGCGGTCTTCTCGGGCAGGCCGTGGTAGCCCTCCATGATGCCGGGGCCGCGCAGCAGGATCTCGCCGTCCTCGGCGATCCGGACCTCGGTGCCGGGCAGCGGCTTGCCGACCGTGCCGGTGCGGTAGGCCTCGCCGGGGTTGACGAAGGAGGCGGCGGAGGACTCGGTGAGGCCGTACCCCTCGAGGATGTGGATGCCGGCGCCGGAGAAGAAGTAGCCGATCTCGGGGGCGAGGGCGACCGAGCCGGAGACGCAGGCCCGCAGCCGGCCGCCGAAGGCCTCGCGCAGCTTGGAGTAGACGAGGGTGTCGGCGACCTTGTGCTTGGCGGACAGTCCGAACGGGGCGGAGGCGGTGCCGGTGCGCCGGAAGTTGTCCTGGGTGACCTTGGCGTACTCGCGGGCGACCCCGGCGGCCCACTGGAAGATCTTGTACTTGGCCCCGCCGCCCGCACGGGCCTTGGCGGCGACGCCGTTGTAAACCTTCTCGAAGATGCGGGGGACGGCCGCCATGTACGTCGGCTGGACGACCGGCAGATTCTCGATGATCTTGTCGACCCGCCCGTCGACGGCGGTGACGTGGCCGACCTCGATCTGCCCGGACGTGAGCACCTTGCCGAAGACATGGGCGAGCGGCAGCCACAGGTACTGCACGTCGTCGGGGCCGACCAGGCCGGTCGCGGCGATCGCCTTGGCCATGTACGACCAGTTGTCGTGCGGCAGCCGCACGCCCTTGGGGCGGCCGGTGGTGCCGGAGGTGTAGATGAGGGTGGCCAGCTGGTCCTTGGTGATCGCGCCGACCCGCTGCTTGATCAGCCCGGGGTCCTTCTCCAGCCGGGCGGCGCCGCGGGCCTGGAGCTCGTCGAGGGTGAGCACCCAGTCGCCGGTCTCGACGCCGGTGCCGTCGATGACCACGACGTGCGTCAGCTCGGGCAGCTCGGCGCGCTTCTCCTGCGCCTTGGCCAGCTGCTCGGCGTTCTCCGCGATCAGCACCCGGCTGCCGGAGTCGGCGAGGATGAACGCCGACTCGTCGGCGTTGGTCTGCGGATAGATCGTGGTGGTGGCCGCGCCCGCGCACATGATGCCGAGGTCGGCGAGGATCCACTCGATCCGGGTGGCGGAGGCCAGCGCGACCCGCTGCTCCGGCTGGACGCCCAGTTCGATCAGTCCGGCCGCGATGGCGTGCACCCGCTCGGCGGCCTGCGCCCAGCTCAGCGACTTCCAGTCGTCGGGGCCCTCACCGGAGGCCGGGGGCACCGGGTAGCGGTAGGCCTCGGCATCCGGGGTGGCGGTCACGCGCTCCAGGAAGAGGCCCGCGACGGACGGCGGACGGTTCTCGATCAGGGTTTGTGTGTCGGTCACGACATCCTCCGGGCCCGCGGCGGTGCGGCTGGATCAGTGTGGCTACGGTGTGGCTCTGTGCGGCTTTTTCACTCACAGGACGTTGTTTAACTCGCGAGTAACCAGCGAGCAGGGACAGGGTAGAGCCCGACCGGCCGCTGCGTAAGACTCCGCGCCCTGTCACTTTCTCCAGAGGGATTCCAGAGAGACCCCCGCCGCATACGCCGGGGCCCGCCGTACTTTCGTACGACGGGCCCCGAGGCGTCCGTTTTTCCGGTGACCGGCGGTGTTCGGCGGCGTAACCCGCGGTTACTTCTTGCCCTTGGCCGATGCCGCGCTGTCGTCGCTGGAGAGCACCGCGATGAAGGCCTCCTGCGGAACCTCCACGGAACCCACCATCTTCATCCGCTTCTTGCCCTCCTTCTGCTTCTCCAGCAGCTTCCGCTTACGGGAGATGTCACCGCCGTAGCACTTGGCGAGGACGTCCTTGCGGATGGCGCGGATGGTCTCGCGGGCGATCACCCGGGAGCCGATGGCGGCCTGCACCGGCACCTCGAAGTTCTGCCGCGGGATCAGCTCCTTCAGCTTGGCGACGAGCCGCACGCCGTACGCGTACGCCTGGTCCTTGTGCGTGATCGCCGAGAAGGCGTCGACCTTGTCGCCGTGCAGCAGGATGTCGACCTTGACCAGGGAGCTGCTCTGCTCGCCGGTGGGCTCGTAGTCCAGCGAGGCATAGCCGCGGGTCTTGGACTTCAGCTGGTCGAAGAAGTCGAAGACGATCTCCGCGAGGGGGAGCGTGTAGCGGATCTCGACGCGGTCCTCGGAGAGGTAGTCCATGCCGAGCAGGGTGCCGCGGCGGGTCTGGCACAGCTCCATGATCGCGCCGATGAACTCGGTGGGCGCGAGGATCGTGGCCCGGACGACCGGCTCGTACACCTCGGCGATCTTCCCCTCGGGGAACTCGCTCGGGTTGGTCACGACGACCTCGGTGCCGTCCTCCATGATCACGCGGTAGACCACGTTGGGCGCGGTGGCGATCAGGTCCAGGCCGAACTCGCGCTCCAGCCGCTCCCGGATCACGTCCAGGTGGAGCAGGCCGAGGAAGCCGACGCGGAAGCCGAAGCCGAGGGCCGCGGAGGTCTCCGGCTCGTAGACGAGCGCGGCGTCGTTGAGCTGGAGCTTGTCGAGGGCCTCGCGCAGCTCGGGGTAGTCGGACCCGTCCAGCGGATACAGACCCGAGAAGACCATCGGCTTCGGGTCCTTGTAGCCGCCGAGCGCCTCCGTGGCCCCCTTGTGCTGGCTGGTGACGGTGTCACCGACCTTCGACTGGCGGACGTCCTTCACACCCGTGATCAGGTAGCCCACCTCGCCGACGCCGAGGCCGTCGGCCGGGAGCATCTCGGGCGAGTTGGTGCCGATCTCCAGCAGCTCGTGGGTGGCGCCGGTCGACATCATCCTGATGCGCTCGCGCTTGTTGAGCTGGCCGTCGATGACACGGACGTACGTCACGACGCCGCGGTACGAGTCGTAGACCGAGTCGAAGATCATCGCGCGGGCGGGGGCGTCCTTGACGCCGACCGGCGGCGGGATCTCGGCGACGACCTTGTCGAGCAGCGCCTCGACGCCCAGACCGGTCTTCGCGGAGACCTTCAGCACGTCGCTCGGGTCGCAGCCGACCAGGTTGGCCAGCTCCTCGGCGAACTTCTCGGGCTGCGCGGCCGGCAGGTCGATCTTGTTCAGCACGGGGATGATCGTGAGGTCGTTCTCCATCGCCAGGTAGAGGTTGGCGAGGGTCTGGGCCTCGATGCCCTGGGCGGCGTCGACGAGGAGGATGGTCCCCTCGCAGGCGGCGAGCGACCGCGAGACCTCGTAGGTGAAGTCGACGTGCCCCGGGGTGTCGATCATGTTGAGGATGTGCGTGTTGCTCTTGTCGTGGGTCGGGGCCCACGGCAGACGCACCGCCTGGGACTTGATCGTGATGCCGCGCTCGCGCTCGATGTCCATGCGGTCGAGGTACTGGGCACGCATCTGCCGCTGCTCGACCACACCGGTCAGCTGGAGCATCCGGTCGGCGAGCGTGGACTTGCCGTGGTCGATGTGCGCGATGATGCAGAAATTGCGGATCAGAGCCGGGTCGGTACGGCTCGGCTCGGGCACATTGTTAGGGGTCGCGGGCACGCAGGGTCCTGTCTCTTGAGGCGCCTTATGCCTCGGGTCGGATCGATACGTAGCTTCCATGGTCCCACGGGTGGGGCGCGGCGACCGGTTTGGGCCGCTCGGAGGGCCGCTGGTAGTGTAGGGGGCTGTGTCTCATGCCCTCTCAGCGCGAGGCACGACCCCAAGAAATCACCTGGCACGGGACTCGGGATCCCCTGGGATCCCTCTGGCCCCGTGCCTGAACCTGAAAAGGCTCATTCGTGGCGAACATCAAGTCCCAGATCAAGCGGATCAAGACCAACGAGAAGGCTCGGCTGCGCAACAAGGCCGTCAAGTCCTCCCTGAAGACCGCGATCCGCAAGGCCCGTGAGGCCGCTGCCGCGGGTGACGTCGAGAAGGCCACCGAGTACCAGCGCGCCGCCGCGCGTCAGCTCGACAAGGCCGTCTCGAAGGGCGTCATCCACAAGAACCAGGCCGCCAACAAGAAGTCGGCCCTGGCTGCCAAGGTCGCGTCCCTCAAGGGCTGAACCCCTTATCTGGTCTGACCGCCGGCAGGACCCAGAGCGGGCCCTCTCTCATCCGCTCCCGGCCGGCACCCCGAGTCCGTTCGCGGCCTGCGTTCGCCACGCGGGAACGGACTCAACAGCTTGATCCGAGGACCCCGTCGCCTCGCCCTTCCCCAGGGCCGGCGGCGGGGTCTTCGGCGTGCGGGGACTGCCGTGGTTGCCGGTTCAGGACCAGAAGTCGTTGAACTTGTCGAGGTCGTCGACACACTCGTCGAGGTCGCTGACCTTGTCGCCGACGATCCGGAAGACGATGCCTCCGTCCAGCTCCAGGTGCTTGCCCTGACGCTGGGCCGTGGAATGGTGCATGGACATCACGTGCCCACGGCCGTCGACGAAGAGCTGACGCAGTTCGACGTTCAAGGTCCCGCCCGACTCCTCGAAGAGCCGCTGGTATATCTGGACACACGCATCCTGGCCCTTGTAGTCGCCCGCCAGCGGGTGATCGCCCGGGAAGTGATGCGTGGCGTCCCCTGTCAGCAGGGTGCGCAGGGTGTCCATGTCACCGCGCGAGAAGGCCTCGTAGCCCTTGCGGACGAGTGCTGCATGCGGGTGTTCAGCCATCCAGATCGCCACCTTCCGTCATGTCGGCCATGTACGGCGATTTCAGGCTGCACATACGATTGTCCTCGCGGCCGCCACGGCGGCCAGTGGATCACGGCCGGGGCACGTCTTCGGCCCCTGTCAGCTTCGGCCCCTGGACCGCGCCGCCCGCGCGATCGTCACGACGGCCTTCTCCAGGGCGTATTCGGGGTCGTCCCCGCCGCCCTTCACCCCGGCGTCGGCCTCGGCGACCGCCCGCAGCGCGACGGCGACCCCGTCGGGGGTCCAGCCCCGCATCTGCTGGCGCACGCGGTCGATCTTCCACGGCGGCATGCCCAGCTCCCGCGCGAGGTCGGCGGGCCGGCCGCCGCGCGCGGAGGACAGCTTGCCGATCGCCCGGACGCCCTGGGCGAGCGCGCTGGTGATCATCACCGGCGCGACACCGGTGGCCAGCGACCAGCGCAGCGCCTCCAGCGCCTCGGCCGTCCGTCCCTCGACCGCCCGGTCGGCGACGGTGAAGCTGGAGGCCTCGGCGCGGCCGGTGTAGTACCGCCCGACGACGGCCTCGTCGATCGTCCCCTCGACATCGGCGACGAGCTGCGACACGGCGGACGCCAGCTCCCGCAGATCACTGCCGATGGCGTCGACGAGCGCCTGGCAGGCCTCCGGGGTGGCGGACCGCCCGGCCGCCCGGAACTCCTGCCGCACGAACGCCAGCCGGTCCGCCGGCTTCGTCATCTTCGGGCAGGCCACCTCCCGCGCCCCCGCCTTGCGCGCGGCGTCCAGCAGCCCCTTGCCCTTGGCGCCGCCCGCGTGCAGCAGCACGAGCGTGATCTCCTCGGCGGGGGCGCCGAGGTAGGCCTTCACGTCCTTGACCGTGTCCGCGGACAGGTCCTGCGCGTTGCGTACGACCACGACCTTGCGCTCCGCGAAGAGCGACGGGCTGGTCAGCTCGGCGAGGGTGCCGGGCTGCAGCTGATCGGGGGTCAGGTCACGTACGTCCGTGTCGGCGTCGGCGGCCTTGGCGGCGGCCACCACCTCCTGCACGGCACGGTCGAGCAGAAGGTCCTCCTGGCCCACGGCAAGCGTCACCGGGGCGAGAGGGTCGTCATTCGCAGTCTTCCTGGCCATTGGGACAAGGATGGCATGGGGGACTGACAACGCGGTGCGGGCTGGGCTCGCACAAGCCGCGGGCATGCGTGCCGCCTGGGGCGATGGGGGTCCCCCCTGCTCGAGCGAAGCCGAGAGCTTGGGGGAGGGTGGGCGCGGGGGCACCCCGTCACGCCGGGCTGCGTACCCACCCCCGGCCGGCCCCATGGCGGCCACGTCACAACCTACGGCTCCTCACGCCACCCATCCCACTCCCCCGCGAACTCATCCAGCTCCCGAGGATCGAGCGCCCCGCCCTCATCCCGCAGCACCACCAGCCACTGCGCGTCCTCCGCGTCGTCCTCCCCGGCCAACGCATCCCGTACCAGCCGCGGCTCCTCGTCGATCCCGAACCGCTCCCCCAGCGCCTCGGCCACCTCCTCCGCCGCGTCACGGTCGGGCAGCACCAGCACATGTCTCACATCACTCACGGCAACATTCTCCGCCACGGCTATGCCGCCACCCCACCGACCGCCTTCGGTACGACCTGCACGTCCAGCTCGATCCGGACACTGGGCCCGACCACCGCGATCCCCCGCGCCAGCATCGTCTGCCAGCTGACGGTGAAGTCGTCCCGGTGCAGCTCCGTGGTCGCCCGGCAGGCCGCCCGCACCTCGCCCTCCATCCCGTTGCCCAGCCCCAGATACTCCGTGTCCAGCGTGACCGTCCGGGTCACCCCGTGCAGCGACAGCGCCCCGGTCACCGCCCACCGGCTGCCGCCCCTGTGCACGAACCGGTCGCTGTAGAACTCGATCGTCGGGAAACGCTCCACGTCGAGGAAGTCCGCCGACCGCAGATGGTCGTCCCGCATCCGCACATTCGTGTCGATCGACGCCGCGTCGATCACCACGTGCATCGCGGAGCGCTCCATCCGATCGGCGATCCGCACCACTCCCGCGAAGTGGTTGAACCGCCCGTGGATCCGCGCCAGCCCGATGTGCCGGGCGGTGAACCCGATCGAGGAGTGCATGGGCTCGATCTCCCAGTCCCCCGGGGCGGGCGGCTCCGGCGGCTCGGCCGTCTGAAGCGTCACGTCCCCCAGCGAGGCGAGCGTGCCCTCCTCCACCGTCAGGGCCGCCCGGAACGGGGCGTACCCCTCGGCCGAGACCGCCAGCCGGTACTCACCCGCCGGCACCGCCGTCACGAACGAGCCGAAGGGGTCCGTGCCCCCGCCGACCACCCTGCGCCCCATGTGGTCGCTGACCACGAACTCCGCGCGCGGAACCGGCTCATGGACCGGATCGAGCACCCGGCAGCTGAGCACCCCCGCCCGCGGCGGAGTCCGCACCGCCGCCAGGGGACTCGTCCGTTGTATCCGGTTCCTCCGGCTTCCCAGCCAGCGGCCGATCATCCACGACACCTCTGCGCGCCTTGACATCACTCGTTACCGAAGATCCATTCGATCACTTGTGAGGTTTTCGAGGCAACACAGGGGCAGATCAGCGGGATACGGCCTCTTCGAGCCGTACGGTCGTGTACTGCCGGTTACCGCCGGAATCAGTCCCTCCCGTCTGCTTTACGCACCGTCGGCACCCTCTCCAGCACGATCCCGAACCGCTCCCGGTACACCGCCAGCACCGCCTCGTCCTCCCCCTCGCCGTACTCGTGCTCCTCCCGCGTGCCGTCCGCCGCCGTCACCTTGAGCCTGCGTCCGCTGAGCGTGATCCGCCCGCCGTCCTCCGTGACCCGGGAGCACACCAGCTTCCGCGTGAAGTGCGACTCCGGCGAGGTGCTGTGCCACCAGGCCCCGGTCACGAAGTCGGCGAGCACCCGCGGCCGGGGCTCCAACCGGTACTCCGGCTCGCCGTCCTTCAGCAGGTCCAGGTCGACCGCGTCCGCCGCGCCGGAGCCGCCCCGGACCCCCGCCGCGTCCGGCCCCGCCTCGACGATCCGGAACGAGCCCCCGGGGTCGGCCTGTTCCTGCCGGTCCTCCAGCGACAGCGGATAGTGGCTGTGCGCCCCGAACCCGACGTCGGCCAGCCACTCCCCCGCGTCCACCGTCCGCACCCGCAGCGCGAGATGGTCGTACGGGACCCCGAGCCGCCCCTCCTCGCCGTACACCCGAGCCGCCAGCAAGGTCACATCGAAGCCCAGCGCGCCCAGCAACGCGGCGAACACGCCGTTCAGTTCGTAGCAGAACCCGCCCCGCCGCGCGCCCACCACCTTGTCCAGCAGCCGCTTCTCGTCGAGCACGATCTCCTCGCCGAGATGGATCGACAGGTTCTCGAAGGGCACGGTCTGCAAGTGGCGCAGCTGGAGCTCGCGCAGGACGTCGAGGGTGGGCCGAGCCGGGCGGGCGACGCCCAGCCGGCGGAGATACGCGTCAACCTCTGCCGAGTTCATGCCCTCAGTCTCGCGCCACGCGTATCTCCCCGCCCGCACCGACCACCGCGACCGCCCCGTCCCGGTCCGTCCGCAGCACCGCCGCGCCCCCGGCCCGCAGCGCCGCCAGCGTGCTGGGCGCGGGGTGCCCGTAGGGGTTGTCCGCGCCCGCGGAGATCAGCGCCAGGCGCGGTGCCGTCCGGCGTATCAGCTCCGGGTCCTGGTAGGCGGATCCGTGGTGGGCGACCTTGAGGACGTCCACGCGGCCCAGCAGCGCCGCCGCCGGGGTTCGCAACAGGGCCTGCTGGGCCGGCGGTTCCAGGTCGCCGAGCAGCAGCATCCGCAGCCCGGCCGTCCGGACGAGCAGGGCGACGCTGGCGTCGTTCGGCCCCTCCGGCACGGGTGCCGCGGGCGGCGGCCACACCACCTGCCAGGAGAGGTCGCCGGTGCGCCGCCGCTCCCCGGCGACGGCCCGGGTCACCGGGATACGCCGCGCGGCGGCCGCTCTTCGCACGAACTCCGCCTGGTCCGCGGGCTCTGCGTACCCCGTCGTCTGGATCGCGCCGACCGTGCGCCCGCGCAGTACCCCGGGCAGTCCGGCGACATGGTCGGCGTGGAAGTGGGTGAGCACGACGAGCGGGATCCGGGTGATGCCCAGCCCGCGCAGACACCGGTCCACCAGCGCCGGGTCCGGTCCGGCGTCCACGACCACGCCGGTGCCCTCGCCCGCCGCGAGCACGGTCGCGTCGCCCTGCCCCACGTCGCACAGGGCCAGCCGCCAGCCCGGCGGCGGCCACCCGGTGATCACCCGGGTCAGCGGCGGCGGCTGCACCACCGCCAGCACCAGCAGCAGCCCGCCCGCCACGCACAGCCAGGGGTGCCGCACCAGCCGTCGCCCGGCCACGGCGACGGCCACCGTGACGCACAGCAGCAGCCCGGCGCCCGCCCAGCTCCCCGGCCAGTCCACGCCCGCGCCGGGCAGGGCCGCCCCGGTGCGGGCGATCCCCGCGATCCACCCGGCGGGCCAGCTCGCGCACCACGCCAGTGCCTCGGCCACCGGCATCGCCACCGGCGCCGCCGCCAGCGCCGCGAACCCCAGCACCGTCGCCGGGGCCAGCGCGCACTCCGCGAGCAGATTGCACGGCACCGCCACCAGACTCACCCGCGCCGACAGCACCGCCACGACGGGCGCGCACACAGCCTGCGCCGCCGCCGCGGCCGCCAGCGCCTCCGCCACCCGCGGCGGCATCCGGCGCCGACGCAGCGCCGCGCTCCAGGCCGGCGCGAGCGTGAGCAGCGCCCCGGTGGCCAGCACCGACAGCAGGAAGCCGTAACTCCGCGACAGCCACGGGTCGTACAGCACCAGCAGCAGCACCGCCGTCGCCAGCGCCGGGATCAGGGACCTGCGGCGTCCCGTGGCCAGGGCGAGCAGAGTGACCGCCCCGCAGGCCGCGGCCCGCAGCACGCTCGGGTCCGGGCGGCACACCACGATGAACCCCAGGGTGAGCACCCCGCCCAGCAGCGCGGTCCCCCGCAGCGAGACGCCCAGCCGCGGGGCCAGTCCGCGCCGCTCGGCCCGCTGGGCCAGTCCGGGCGGACCCAGCAGCAGGGCGAGGACGATGGTGAGGTTGCTGCCGGACACGGCGAGCGTGTGGGCCAGGTCGGTCTCCTTGAACGCCCGGTCCAGCTCCGGGCCGATCCGCGAGGTGTCCCCCACCACCAGCCCGGGCAGCAGCGCCCGCGCATCGGCCGGCAGACCGTCGGTGGCCTCCCGCAGCCCGGCCCGCAACCGCCCCGCGAACCGCTGGACGCGTGACGGCTCCTCCACGACCACCGGCGCCGCCCGCTCCCGCACCCGGAGCACCGCCGCGATCCGGTCCCCGCCGACCACCGCCGGCGCCAGCCGCCCGGTCACCCGCACCCGTGTGGAGGGCAGCAGGCCGAGCCAGGCCGGCGGCCGCCCGGCCCGGGATGCCGCCGCGGTGCCGGGTCCCGCGTCCACGATCAACAGCACCGGCGCCCGGGTCGCCGTCAGGCCCGGCTGTCCCCGGGTCGCCCCGGCGGCGGTCGGCTCCACCACACCACGCACCTCTCCCCGCACCAGCACGGACGCTCTGGCCAGGTGGTTCCCCGTGACACGCGGCCGGGAGATCCGAGGGTCCGCCGTGATCTCGACCTCGGCGGTCACCGTCGCGTACGTCCGCGCGAGCGCCGGTACCGGGCCCCGGCGCAGATCCGCGCCGTGCAATCCGGCCGAGGCGGCGGCCCCGGCGGCACAGAGCAGGACGGCCGCGACCGACACCCGCGGCCATGCCGTCGGCCGGGCGCGGGCCGGGCGGATCCGGCGGCCCCCGCCCAGCAGGAGCACGGCCGCCACGACCGAGCACCCCGCCACCACCCCGACGGTCCAGCCGGGCGGCGCCCCCAGCGTCAGCGCGGCCGTCGCCCAGGCCGCGAGCGCCGGCGCCACGAGCCGCAGATCCGCGGGCCCCTCCTGACGTGGATGGGCCGCACCCAACCGCTTCCCGGACGCCACGTGCACGGCCTGCCGGACTCGCCCCGGGCCCTCCTGCCGCTGCGTGCGGCCCTGACTCTCCTCGTGCTGAACCCGGCCGTGGCTCTCCTGCCGCTGAACCCGGCCCTCGCTCTCCTCGCCCCGGCCTCGGGCCGATGCCTCCTCCCCGTCCCTCATGGCCGTACGAGATTCCGCAGATCGGCGAATCGTCGGTCGCCGATGCCGTTGACCTCCCGCAGCTCGTCCACCGAGCGGAAGCCACCGTGCCGGGTGCGGTAGTCGACGATGTGCTGGGCCAGCACCGGGCCGACGCCCGGGAGGGTGTCGAGCTGCTCCACGGTGGCCGTGTTGAGGGAGACGGGGCCCGCCGCTGCCGCACCCGGCGGGCCTCCCCCGGCGGTTCCCGCCGCCGGAGCGGGGGCGGGACCGCCCACGACCACCTGCTCACCGTCCACCAGGAACCGCGCCCGGTTCAGCCCGGCGAGGTCCGTGCCCGGCCGTACCCCGCCCGCGGCCTCCAGCGCGTCCACGACCCGCGACCCCGGGGGCAGCCGGTGGATCCCGGGCTCCCGCACCTTTCCGCTGACGTCCACCACGATCTCGGCGCCCGGCACAGCCGTCGGGACGCCGGACGGAGCCGGGTCACCCGCCGGCTCCGGCTGCGGAGCCGCCGCCTCGACCACCTCCGGCGCCCTCACCGGCTCGGTCCGCCCGCTCCAGAAGTGCTGCACGGCGAACCCCGCGGCCACGACGAGCAGCATCGTCAGGGCCAGTACGCTCCGCCGCTCCAGCCCCGCCCGGGCCTGCAACCACAGCGGCAGCCGCTCGCGCAGGGCCAGTCCTGCCTGATCGCGCCAGTCCCCGGCGGGCTCCCGCTCCTCAGCCCGCCCCCGCTCCTCAGCCAGCCCCGGGTCCTCGACCCGCTCCCGCTCCTCGGTCGGCGCCCGCTCCTCCTCCCCTGGCGGCCCCGCCCGCGACTCCCGCCGCTCCTCGGCGCCTTCCACGGCCCGCGCCCCGAACAACAGCTCCGCACGCCGCCGGAGTTCATCGGCGGACGCGTGCCGCTGCCGGGCGGCGGACCTGCCGCGCAGGGGCGGACGACGGTGCCGGAGACGGCCGTCCGAGGCAGGACCCCGCCCCGGCCCACTCGTCGCGGACGTGCTGCGTGTGCGTGATCGAAGTGCCATGCGACGAGGATCGGGCAGCCCGCCACCCTCGCGATGATCTTGGTCAAATCCCGGGGATTACCACCCAGTTGTGGAAAACGCCGCCACCCACACGCGTGAAGCCGTCAACGCGACGAGACCACGACCCCCAGCAATCCGGGCCCCGTGTGCGCCCCGATCACCGCTCCGACCTCACTCACATGCAGCTCCGCCAGCCCGGGCACCCGCGCCCGCAACCGCTCCGCCAGCGCCGATGCGCGGTCCGCCGCCGCGAGATGGTGGACGGCGATGTCGACCGGCGCGGAAGCCGCCCGCTCGGCGACGATCTCCTCCAGCCGGGCGATCGCCCGGGACGCCGTCCGCACCTTCTCCAGCAGGTCGATCCGGCCGCCGTCCAGCTGCAGCAGCGGCTTCACCGCGAGCGCGGAGCCGAACAGGGCCTGCGCGGTGCCGATCCGGCCACCGCGGCGCAGGTACTCCAGGGTGTCGACGTAGAAGTAGGCGGAGGTGTCGGCGGCGCGCTTCTCCGCCGCCGTAACGGCCTCATCCACGGAACCGCCGGACTCCGCCGCCTCGGCCGCGGCCACCGCGCAGAAGCCCAGTGCCATCGCGACCATGCCGGTGTCCACCACCCGCACCGGCACCGGCGCCTCCTTCGCCGCGAGCACCGCCGCGTCGTAGGTGCCGGACAGCTCGGCGGAGAGATGGAGGGAGACGATCCCGGAGGCGCCCGACTCGGCGACCTTGCGATAGGTCTCCGCGAAGAGCTCGGGGCTGGGACGCGAGGTGGTGACGGGGCGTCGCTTCTGGAGCGCCTGGGCCAGCGAGCGGGTCGAGATCTCGGTGCCCTCTTCGAGTGCCCGGTCGCCGAGGACCACGGTCAGGGGCACCGCTGTGATGCCGTGGCGCTCCATCGTCCGCGGCGGCAGGTAGGCCGTTGAATCGGTGACGATCGCGACATGGCGGGACATGAGCTGGAGGTTACCTGGCGTACCGCCCGGACGGCAGCCCGGCCCTCTCACCTGTGCCGGAACGGGGACGCGTCCGACGGGTTCAGGTGGTGCTCTCCGGGCGGGGCTTCTTCTGCCACGGGTAGGCGGGGCGCGGGTCCGGCGGGGTGATGGCGGGGCGGGCCGGCTCCTCGGCGGTCCGCGCCTGCGGGGTGTCCGACCAGGTCTGCTGCTGCGCCGCGGAGTCGGCGGCGGGGGCCTCCGGCCAGGGCGGCGGGGTCGCGTTGGCGGGCGCCGAGGTGTCCTCGGTCGTCCAGTGCCGCAGGGCGCCGGTCTCGACGTCGATCTGGGCGCTCAGGGAATCCAGCTCGTCGTCGGCGAAGTGACGGGCGCGGTCGCGGGCGGCCCAGCGCAGGGCGTCCGCCGAGCGCGTGATGCGCTCGGTGCGTTCGCGCAGGGCGGGCAGCCGCTCGGCGAGCGCGGTCCGGTCCGGTTCGGACTCCAGGCGCCGCAGTTCGGCGTCGAGTTCGTGGCCGTGGGCGCTGAGCCGCTGGAAGAGGCCCAGCGACTCCTTGAGGGACTCGTCCTCGGCCGCGCCCGCGTGCAGGGCGTCCTGGGTGGCGCGCATGGAGGTGCGCAGTCGCAGGCGCAGCTGGGCGATCTCGCCGACCGGGCCGGGCTGGGCGAAGGACTTGGCGCGCAGAGTGTGGTCCTCGACCGTGCGCCGGGCCTGCGTGATCGTGCGGTCCACGCCGCGTTTGGCGGCGCCGACGACCTTCACCGTGGCGTAGGCCCCGAGCGCGACGAAGAGCACGAAGAGCAGGGCCACCACTGCGATCACTGCTTCCACGACGCTCCTCCTCCGGCCGGTCGGCCGCCCTGTGCCCGTCGCGGCAGCCACCGCGACGCTCTTCCACGGTAAACGCAACGGGCAGGCCCGGAGTTCCACGACAACCCCGAACCTGCCCGCATCGAACCCCGAGCACACCCCCTAGGGGACCAGCCCCACCAGAGCCGCGCTCACCGTCCGATCACGCCGGAGCGATGCTCACCGTCCGATAACGCCGGAGCGATGCTCACCGTCCGATAACGCCGGAGCGATACTCACCGTCCGATCACGCCGGAACGATACTCACCGTCCGATCACGCCGGAACGATGTTCACCAGCTTCGGCGCCCGCACGATCACCTTGCGGATCCCGGCCCCGTCCAGCGCCGCCACGACCTTCTCGTCGGCCAGCGCGACCTTCTCCAGCTCCTCCTCGGAGATGCCCGGGGCGACCTCCAGCCGCGCCTTGACCTTGCCCTTGATCTGGACGACACAGGTGACGGTCTCGTCCACCACGTAGGCCGGGTCGGCGACGGGGAAGTCCTGGTGCACCACGGAGTCGGTGTGCCCCAGCTTGCGCCACAGCTCCTCGGCGATGTGCGGGGCCAGCGGCGCGACCAGCAGCACCAGCGCCTCGGCGACCGAGCGCGGCACGGCACCACCCGACTTGGTCAGGTGGTTGTTCAGCTCGGTGACCTTGGCGATGGCGGTGTTGAACCGCATGCCCTCCAGGTCCCCGCGCACCCCGTCGATCGCCTTGTGCAGGGCGCGCAGCGTCTCCTCGTCGGGCTCGCCGTCGACGACGGTGACCTCACCGGTCGTCTCGTCGACGATGTTGCGCCACAGCCGCTGCAGCAGGCGGAACTGGCCCACCACCGCGCGCGTGTCCCACGGCCGCGACACGTCCAGCGGACCCATCGCCATCTCGTACAGCCGCAGCGTGTCGGCGCCGTACTCGGCGGCGATCTCGTCCGGAGTGACCGCGTTCTTCAGGGACTTGCCCATCTTGCCCAGCAGCCGGGAGACCTTCTCGCCCTGGTAGTAGTACGCGCCGTCACGCTCCTCCACCTCGGCGGCCGGCACCGCGATGCCCCGGCTGTCGCGGTAGACGTAAGCCTGGATCATGCCCTGGTTGAACAGCTTGTGGAACGGTTCGGCCGACGAGACGTGCCCCAGGTCGTACAGCACCTTGGACCAGAAGCGGGCGTACAGCAGGTGCAGCACGGCGTGCTCGGCGCCGCCGACGTACAGGTCGACACCGCCGTGCGGCTGCCCCTCGCGCGGGCCCATCCAGTACTGCTCGATCTGCGGGTCGACCAGCTTCTCGGAGTTGTGCGGGTCCAGGTAACGCAGCTCGTACCAGCACGAACCGGCCCAGTTGGGCATGGTGTTGGTCTCACGCCGGTACTGCTTCGGCCCGTCGCCCAGGTCCAGGGTGACGTTGACCCACTCCTCGTTGCGCGACAGCGGCGTCTCGGGCTGGGTGTTCGCGTCGTCCGGGTCGAAGGTGCGCGGCGAGTAGTCCTCGACCTCCGGCAGCTCCAGCGGCAGCATCGACTCGGGCAGCGCGTGGGCGACGCCGTCCTCGTCGTAGACGATCGGGAAGGGCTCGCCCCAGTAGCGCTGACGGCTGAACAGCCAGTCGCGCAGCCGGAAGTTGACGGTGCCCTCGCCGATGCCCTTGGACTCCAGCCACTGGGTGATGCGCGCCTTGGCCTCGACGACGCCCAGGCCGTCCAGGGAGACCTCGTCGCTCGCCGAGTTGACGATCCGCGCGTCGTAGGAGGCGAAGGCGTCGTCCCAGGTCGACGGGTCCGTGCCACGGTCGTCCGACGGCTCGACCACGCACCGCATCGGCAGCTCGAAGGCGCGCGCGAAGGCGAAGTCACGGGTGTCGTGCGCCGGGACGGCCATGATGGCGCCGGTGCCGTAGCCCATCAGGACGTAGTCGGCGATGAAGACGGGGACCTGCTCGCCGTTGACCGGGTTGACGGCGTACGCGCCGGTGAAGACGCCGGTCTTGTCCTTGGCCTCGGCCTGCCGCTCGACGTCGGACTTGGAGGCGGCCTGCGCGCGGTAGGCGGCGACGGCCTCGGCCGGGGTGGCGTGCCCGCCGGTCCACACCTGGTGGGTGCCCTCGGGCCAGGCGGCCGGGACGACCTTGTCGACCAGCGGGTGCTCGGGCGCCAGCACCATGTAGGTGGCGCCGAACAGGGTGTCCTGGCGGGTGGTGAAGACGGTGATGTGCTCGCCGTCGACGGGGAAGTCGACGCGGGCGCCCTCGGAGCGGCCGATCCAGTTGCGCTGCTGCAGCTTGATGGCCTCGGGCCAGTCCAGCGCGTCCAGGTCCTCCAGCAGCCGGTCGGCGTAGGCGGTGATGCGCATGTTCCACTGGCGCAGCTTGGCCTTGAAGACCGGGAAGTTGCCGCGCTCGGAGCGGCCCTCGGCGGTGACCTCTTCGTTGGCCAGTACGGTGCCCAGGCCGGGGCACCAGTTGACCGGCGCGTCGGAGGCGTAGGCCAGCCGGTACTCGCCCAGGACGTCGGCCTTCTGGACGGCGTTCAGCTCGCTCCAGGAGCGTCCGCCGGGCACCTCGCGCTCACCGGACTCGAACTGGGCGACCAGCTCGGAGATCGGGCGGGCCTTCTTCGCCTCGTCGTCGTACCAGGAGTTGAAGATCTGCAGGAAGATCCACTGGGTCCACTTGTAGTAGTCCGGGTCGATCGTGGCGAACGACCGGCGCTTGTCGTGGCCCAGACCCAGCCGGCGCAGCTGGGCCTTCATGTTCTCGATGTTCGCCTCGGTGGACACGCGCGGGTGCGTGCCGGTCTGCACGGCGTACTGCTCGGCGGGCAGGCCGAAGGCGTCGAAGCCCAGGGTGTGCAGGACGTTGTGGCCGGTCATGCGCTGGAAGCGCGCGAAGACGTCGGTGGCGATGTAGCCCAGCGGGTGGCCGACGTGCAGGCCCGCACCGGAGGGGTACGGGAACATGTCCATGATGAACTTCTTGGGCTTGGCGACCAGCCCCGGGTCGCCGGCCAGGTCACCGCTGGGGTTCGGCGCCGCGTAGGTGCCCTCGGCGTCCCAGAAGTCCTGCCAGCGTGCCTCGATCTCGGCTGCCATGGCGGCCGTGTAGCGGTGCGGCGCCACCACCTCGGCGGCGGCAGCGGGGTTCGTCTCGCTCATGATCCTCAAAGCTCCATCGATCGTCTCTGCCTACGGCTGTCGAGAAACGAAAAATCCCCTCGCACAGGAGGGGACGCCGCGCCGATTCCGGCCACTCGACTCGTCCGGTGGCCGGGACTGATCAGCGCGGCCCGCTAAGCAGAAGGCGTACGGCACGCATGGCGTCAGGGTACCGCAGGCCCGGACGGGGCCGCGACGACGTTCCACGGCCCACCGAACCCGAACCGGACCCGGCCCAAAGCTGAACCAAGGTCAAGGATTACTTCGCGTAACAGCCACTAAGGGGCATCACAACAACCGCATTGTCATTTGATAACAGCGCAATAACTCAAACCTCGTACCGACGGGTATGGCGCGACCTAGAGTGCGGCCCGGGACCGCTTTACCGAACCGCTCGGAGTCGCCCCCATGAACCCTCGTCGCAGTAACAGCTCGCTCGCCAAACAGGGCCGGTCGGCCTATGGCGCGGCGTCGGCTGCCGTGCTGGTCCTCATACCCGTGCTCGTGCTCGCCGGAGGTGACACCCTCCGCGAGTTCCTGAACTTCGGCGCGGGCGTGCTCTGCCTGGTCTCCCTGACCTGCTCGGTGATCTGGGGCCTGGTGGCCCAGGACCGGATCTTCCTCAACGCGCGCCAGCGGATCGTCGGACAGGCGGTGCACCGGACGACGGCGGTCGCCTCGATCGCGTTCCTGCTGCTGCACATCATCACCAAGGTGGCGCTGGACCACGTCGGCGTGATCGCCGCGCTGATCCCGTTCTCGCTCGGCGTCACCGGCAGCGCGGGACTGATCGGGCTGGGCTCGCTGGCCGGACTGCTCATGATCTTCGTGGGCCTCACCGGCGCCCTGCGCAGCGCCTTCGCCTCCCCGGCCCCGATCGCCGCCCGCTGGCGGACCATGCACATGCTGGCCTACCCGGCCTGGTGCGCGGCGCTGCTGCACGGCCTGTTCGCGGGCCGCCAGGCCAAGCCGGTCTTCGTCTTCCTCTACGGCCTGTCCCTGGTCGCCGTCATCGCGGCCCTGGCGCTGCGCTCGGCGCCCCGCCCGGTCAAGCGCCAGGTCGCCGACCGGATCGCCGCCCTGATAGGCGGCCAGGAGCAGCCGGGCCGCGAGGACCTGGACGCGAGCCGCGCGCGGGCGGGCGCGGACACCACGGCACTGCCGGGCTACGAGAACCCGCTCCCGCCGTTCGAACGCGCCGACCGCCCCGCCGAGCCGGCCGGCGGCTTCGCGGCCGCCTACCGCGCGGTGTCCCGCCCCCGCAGGGCCCAGCGGCCCGCCCCGGACCTCCAGCCCACCGAATCGCTGCCCCGCGTGGACAGCTCCTGGCCGATCCCGTCCCCGCCGCCGGTCGGCGAGGCGCCCCCGTCGGCGTACGACCCCCTCCAGGACACCGGACACACCATCCCCGCCTATGGCAATCCGGGCGTCGGCGGCTACGCCGGCGGTGATGCGTACGACACGGCGTACGACACGGCGTACGACACGGTTGAGTCGAACACCCTCTACGGCACGTACAACCCGAACGACACGTACGACAACAGCGGTCCCGCCACAGAAACACTCCCCGGTGCGTCCTACGACTTCGACGCACCGGGTTCGGGCGAACCTTGGAACACGCCTTCCGGAGGCTTTAAGTGAACGAGGCCCTGCCCGACGTACCCGAAGTCCGCGTGGTCGGACTTCCTCAGCTCACGTCGGGCTTCGACCTTGTCGAAAGACTCGATCTGCCCATGCACCTGAAGGTGCACGGGCCGCTCGAACCCCTGGGCGGCGAGCAGCTCGCGCAGCTCGCCGAACGCATCAATCTCAGGGGCCGCGGCGGCGCGGGCTTCCCCTTCCACAAGAAGCTGCGGTCGGTCGCCGAGTCGGCGATCCGCCGCGGCGTACGGCCGGTGGTGGTGGTCAACGGAAGCGAGGACGAACCCGCCTGCCGCAAGGACACGGTGCTGATCAACCGCGCCCCGCACCTGATCCTGGACGGCGCCCTGCTGTGCGCCGAGGCCCTGGGCGCCCGCACGCTCGTGGTGGGGGTCACCCGGGAGTCCACCCAGCGCTCCATGGAGGCCGCGCTCGCCGAGCGCGGCCTGAGCAACGGACGAAGGTCGGCGCTCCGCGCGCGCGTGCAGCGCAATCCCGTCCGCATGGTCACCGGCGCCGCCGCCTCCCTGATCCGCTCGATCGACGGCGGCCCGGCGATCCCGCCCGGCCGCAAGATCAGTGCGTCGGTCAGCGGAGTCGGCGGCGCCCCGACCCTCCTGTCGAACGCCGAGACCTTCGCCCAGCTGGCCATCGCCGCGCGGATCGGCCCGGAGCGGTACGGCAACACCGGCCTGTACGACGAGCCGGGCACCGTGCTGCTCACGGTCTCCGGGGCGGTCGCCCGCCCGATGGTGATCGAGGTGCCCACCGGGGTGCCGCTGCGCTACGTCCTCCAGCTCGCCGGCGCCCCACCGGTCCCGCAGGGCGTGCTGACCGGCGGCTACCACGGCAAGTGGATCGACGCGGCGACGGTGAACGAGGCGATCGTCTCCCGCAACTCGCTGGACGCGGTGGGCGGTTCGCTGGGCGCCGGGGCGATCCTGCCGATCAGCCAGGAGACCTGCCCGCTCGGCGAGTCGCTGCGGGTGGCGCAGTGGCTGGCGGAGGAGAGCGCCGGCCAGTGCGGCCCCTGCTACCTCGGGCTGCCGGCCGCCGCGCGCGGCATGGAGGACATCCTGAACGGCGGCGGACCGGCCGCCCTGGAGGCGCTGAAGCAGGTCGCGAAGAACGTCAAGCGGCGCGGCGCCTGCTCGCACCCGGACGGCTCGGCGATGTTCCTGGAGTCGACCATCAAGGCGTTCACCGACGACCTCGCCGCCCACGTCCTCGGCAACGGCTGCGGACGGCCCGTGGAGGGCGTTCTGCCACTCTTCGAGGGGGGCGGGGCCCCTACGGGCGTCCCCGGCGGCGGAGCGGCCGAGGAGAACGGCCCCAGCCGCCAGAAGATCTACGTCGACTGGACCCTGTGCCGGGGGCACGGCCTGTGCGCCGACATCCTCCCGGAGGTCTTCGAGCTGGGCGCCGACGGCTTCCCGACCGTCGCCCAGGCGGCCGTGCCCCGCTACGCCGAGGCGAAGGCGCTGCGCGCGGTCCGCCGCTGTCCGGCGCTCGCCCTGCGGATCGAGGAGGAGACGCCGCGGGAGCGGACCTCGTCCCGCAACCTGCCGGTGCTGTCCCAGGGCCGCGGGCGCCGCGCGCTCGGCCGCTGAGTGGGCCCCGACGAAAAAGATCCCGCCGGGTCGGTCCTGACCCGGCGGGATCTGCTGTGGAGCTAAGGAGAATTGAACTCCTGACCTCTTGCATGCCATGCAAGCGCTCTACCAACTGAGCTATAGCCCCTTGCGGTGTGCCGTCCGCCTCGGTTTCCCTTGCGGGTTTCCCTCGCGGCGACACAGAGAACATTACACGGTCCCCCCGGCGGAACACCAAATCGTTTCCGTTCTGCCCGAATATGAGCGCTATCGTCGGCCCCCGTGACCGTGATCGCGTTCTCCGGAGTCCGCCGCCGTGTGCCGACCGCCCTCGGGGTCTGCCTGTTGTCCTTCGCCGCGTTCTGGGTCGCGCAGCGGGCCGCGCAGGTGTCGATGATCGACGTGATGGTGTACCGCGCGGAGGGCGCGACCGTCCGCGCGGGCGGCGATCTGTACGCCCTGCGCACCACGGCGGCGCAACTGCCCACCACCTACCCGCCCTTCGCGGCCCTGCTCTTCACCCCGCTGACGCTGTTCGACACCGCGGGCCTGCGCACCCTGGCGACGGCCGGGAACCTCGTCCTGCTGGTCGTGTTCGTCCGGCTGTCGCTGCGGCTCGCCGGGCACGCGCGCGTGGACACCGTCTGGTGGGTCGCGGCGGCGGCCGTGTGGTGCGAGCCGGTGTGGACGACAGTGCGGTACGGGCAGATCAACCTGCTGCTGGCCGTGCTCGTCCTGTGGGACCTCACCCGCCGCCCCGGCGACCGCCTGGCCGGCCTCGGCATCGGCCTCGCCGCGGCGGTGAAGCTGACGCCGGCGCTGTTCGCGGTGTTCCTGCTCGCCACCGGTGTCGCCGCGCACCGGAGGGGCCGTACCGGCGCGCCCTGGCTGCGGCACGCGCGCGGGGCGGTGACCGCGTTCGCCGGCGCCACCCTGCTCGCGGCGGCCCTGCTGCCGTACGACTCCTGGCGGTTCTGGAGCTGCATGGTGTTCCGCGCGGGCCGGGTCGGACACGCCGAGGAGACCGCCAACCAGGCGCTGCGCGGGGTCCTGGCCCGTGCGCTGCACACCCCGGAGCCGGGGGCCGCCTGGGTGGTCGCGGCGGCCCTCGTCGGCGCCGCCGGGCTGGCCGCGGCGGTCGCGGCGGAGCTGCGCGGACAGCGGGCGTGGGCGGTGCTCGGGTGCGCGGTGACGGCGCTGCTGATCTGCCCGGTGTCCTGGTCGCACCACTGGGTGTGGTGTGTGCCCCTGGTGCTGCTGCTCGGCGCCCGGGGGCACCGCGCGGCCGCGGCGGGCACGCTGCTGGTCTTCTGCTCGTACGCCCTGTGGTGGGTGCCGCACGGCGAAGCCCGGCCGGAACTGCACCAGAACGGGCCCGAGTTCCTGCTCTCCGGCCTCTACGCGGCGACCGGCTGCGCCTTCCTGGCGTGCGCCGCGCTCAGGCTGTCACGAACGAGTAGAACCGCTTGAGGGTGCAGTGCTCCTCCAGGAGGCGGCCGTAGATCGGTTCGCCCTCCAGTTCGCGGTACGTCTCGATGGGGTCGCCCTTTATGATCAGCGCCCGCGCGCATTCCTCGCACCAGTACTGGTAGTCGGGGTTCACCGGTTCCATGTCCCGGACGATCGGCGTACCGCTGCCGCACCAGTCGCACTTCCGCCTGTGTGCACCCATCGATCAGCTCCAGCTGTGGCCGCAGGCCGTGCACACGTAGGAGATTCCGCCGTTGTCGCCGAGGACTTGGGCGACGTGCGCGGAACCGCAGGAAGGGCAGCTGAGCCGGGTGGCCGTGTTCCGTATCAACGCTGCTTCGCCGAGGAGGTGGCCGACCTCCTCGAGGATGCTCGAAGGCATCGCTACTCCCTCCCGTCGGGCCGCGCCCCCTTCCGGCCGTTTGATTCTGCCACGACCGGACCGACACGGTCAGCGACGCCTTGGTACCGGTCCGGACACGGCACCACCGACGCGCCACCCACCACAGAGGTATACGCCTCTTCGGTCACCTTCGTTCAAGACCGCACACGAAAAATCCCGCCCCCCTGTGGGGGACGGGATCCGTCCTGTGGAGCTAAGGAGATTTGAACTCCTGACCCCCTGCATGCCATGCAGGTGCTCTACCAACTGAGCTATAGCCCCTTGCGCCACGCGGCGGAGCCGCATGTTCTCATTCGCCCCGCTCGGCGGGGCGAACAAGAAGAACTTTAGCCTGCGACCCGCCGGAAAGTGAAATCCGGGTCCCGGGGCGCCCCGCGACGCTCAGTCGTCGTCGCCGAGGACCGGCTCCGGCAGGGTGCCGGCGTTGTGCTCCAGCAGCCGCCAGCCGCGTGCGCCCTCGCCGAGGACGGACCAGCAGCAGTTGGACAGGCCGCCCAGGCTCTCCCAGTGACGGGCCTCCAGGCCGAGCAGCCGGCCGATGGTGGTGCGGATCGTGCCACCGTGGCTCACCACGACGAGGGTGCCGTCCTCGGGCAGCTTCTCGGCGTGCCGGAGCACCACGGGGGCCGCGCGGTCGGCGACCTCGGTCTCCAGTTCGCCGCCGCCGCGGCGCACCGCCTCGCCGCGCTTCCACGCGGCGTACTCGTCGCCGTACCGGGCGATGATCTCGTCGTGCGTCAGGCCCTGCCAGACGCCCGCGTAGGTCTCGCGGAGCCCCTCGTCGTGGGCCACCTCGAGGCCGGTGAGCGCGGCCAGCTCGGCGGCGGTGTGCGCGGCCCGCGTCAGGTCGGAGGCGACGATCGCGTCCGGCCGCAGCGAGGCCAGCAGCCGGGCGGCGCGGCGGGCCTGGGCGCGGCCGATCTCGGTCAGCTCGACGTCCGTGGTGCCCTGGAAGCGGCGCTCCACGTTCCACGAGGTCTGTCCGTGCCGCCACAGGATGACGCGGCGGCCCCGGCCTCTGCCACCGGCGGTCACCTCACCGGTGGCGCTCACCGCCACTCACCCGCCTGGGCGGCCTCCTCGGCGGCCTGGAGCTTGGCGTGCTCCTCGGCCTTGCCGCGGGTCGCCTTGGCGTCCTCGGGCAGCTCGATCTCGGGGCAGTCCTTCCACAGCCGCTCCAGGGCGTAGAAGACGCGCTCCTCGCTGTGCTGGACGTGGACGACGATGTCGACGTAGTCGAGCAGGATCCAGCGGGACTCGCGGTCGCCCTCGCGGCGCACCGGCTTGACGCCGAGTTCCTTCAGGAGCCGTTCCTCGATCTCGTCGACGATCGACTTGACCTGGCGGTCGTTGGGTGCGGACGCCAGCAGGAAGGCATCCGTGATCGACAGCACGTCGCTCACGTCGTAGGCGATGACGTCGTGCGCGAGCTTGTCGGCGGCCGCCTGCGCGGCGGTGGTGATGAGCTCGAGGGAGCGGTCGGTTGCGGTCACTACACGGCTTTCCGTCGGCGGGCGTTTGTCATCCAGGGTCTCACGGACCACCGACCGGGCCCCACGCCATTACGCGGGGCCCGCGCGGGGCTACCCTTCGTAGTCCTGGCCGAGGACCACCGACACGTTCGCGTTGGACGACACCTGGCCCTTGGCGACCGCGCTCGCGGGCAGGCCGAGGGTCTTGGCGACCTCGGTGGCGTTCTGCTTGTCGGCGGCCTCGGCGTAGGTGACCTTGGAGGTCGCCTCGGCGCTGCCCGCCGTACCGCCCTCCAGGAAGGTGAAGCCGCCGTTGAGGAGGACCACGCGGGCCTTCTCGGTGTTGTCCCTCACCCCGCTGGCGTTGCGCACCGAGACCCGGACGGCCGCGCCCTGGTCGGGGCTCTTGGCGGTGCCGCCGAGGACGTTCTTGACCACGCTGTCGGCGGCCTGCGCGGTCAGGGTGCCGTCGGTCTCGACGGGCAGCATGGCGGTCTTGTAGTCGCCGCTCTTGGCGAGGTCGGAGAGGGCGGCGAGGAAGGCGCCGAGGTCCTTGTCGGTGAGCGGCGGCTCGATGATCATCCCGAGTGTCTGCACCGTGACGGTCGCGCCCTGCGCGTCCGAGGTCAGCTTGCGCAGCACGCCCTGCATGACCTGCCCGAACCGGTCCAGCTGGTCGTTCTGGGCCTCGCCGGGGGCGCGGTAGGTGGCGTAGGCGACGGCCATCTTGCCGCTGAGGGTCTGCTTCCGGCCCTGGTTGACCAGCGGGGTCTCGCCCTTCTTCTTGGCGTCCGGGTCGGGCACGTCGGTGTTGGTGTCGATCTCGATGTTGCCGACGAGGTCGACGAGGTTCTGCAGGTAGGGGGTGTCCAGCCGCCAGGTGCCCTGGATGGAGGTGCCGAGGACGGTGTCCAGGGCCTCGCGGGTGCCGGAGGAGCCGTCGTCCTCGACGGACTTGGCGAGGGTGGTGGTGGAGCCGTCGTCGCCGGTCAGGGCGAGGGAGTTCGGCAGCAGGACGGTGGTGCCCTGCTTGGTCGTGGTGTTGTCGACCAGCAGGGCGGTGGAGGTGCCGCCGCCCTTGGTGTCGTGCAGGTGGAGGACGATCACGTCCCGCTTCTGGGCGCCGCCGGTCGCGGTGGTGCCCGTCTTGTCGTCCGAGGTGGACAGACCGGGCAGCTTCCCGGCGTACCAGAGGTAGCCGACGCCGCCCACCGCGACCAGGGCGAGGACGACGACCAGGGCGATGAGCCGGCTGCGGGCCCGGCGCCGGGCCTCCTCGCGGCGCTCGGTGCGGTTCTCGGTGAACTTCAGCCAGTCGATGACGTCCTCGGAGTCGCCGTCGGGCTCCTCGACGAACGCGAACTGCTCGGTGCGGTAGTCGCGGTCGTCGTCCCGCGCGGAGGCGGGCCGGGTGCCCTCGTGGTCCGCCGGCCCGGCCTGCTGCGGGATGTAGGCCGTCTGCTCGGCGACCCGGGGCTGCGGGGCGGCGGGGGCGTGCTGCTGCCCGTAGGGGTCGTAGGCGTCATAGCCCTCGTGCGCGGAGGGCCCGGAGGGTGCGGTGGGCGCGGAGGGCACCGGCGGCTGCTGACCGGTCCCGTAGGGGTCGTACGACGGGACGGGCGGCTGCTGGCCGGTGGCGTACGGGTCGTAGCCGTAGCCCTGGGGGGCCTGCTGCTGCGCGTAGGGGTCGTACGGCTGCTGCGCCTGCTGGTACACGGGTCGGCCGTACTCGTCGTAGCCGACCAGCTCGTACTGGCCCTCGCCGCCGTAGCCCGCGTCGTATCGGTCGTTCACCGGTGCCCCTCTCGGCTCACTCGCCGCGGTACAGCTCGCGCTTGGCGATGTAGCGCACGACTCCGTCCGGCACCAGATACCAGATGGGGTCGCCCTTGGCGACTCGCGCACGGCAGTCCGTGGACGAGATGGCGAGGGCGGGCACCTCGACGAGCGAGACGATGCCCTCGGGGAGTCCGGGGTCGTTCAGGTGGTGTCCCGGGCGGGTGACCCCGATGAAGTGCGCCAGGGAGAACAGCTCCTCCGTGTCCCGCCAGGTGAGGATCTGGGCGAGGGCGTCGGCGCCGGTGATGAAGAACAGGTCCGTGTCAGGGTTGAGCGCGCGCAGGTCGCGCAGGGTGTCCACGGTGTAGGTGGGACCGCCGCGGTCGATGTCGATACGGCTGACCGAGAACTGCGGGTTCTCGGCGGTCGCGATGACCGTCATGAGGTAGCGGTCCTCGGCCGGCGAGACGGTGCGGTGGCTCTTCTGCCACGGCTGGCCGGTCGGCACGAAGACGACCTCGTCCAGGTGAAACTGCGCGGCGACCTCGCTCGCGGCCACCAGGTGGCCGTGGTGGATCGGGTCGAACGTTCCGCCCATGACGCCGAGGCGGCGCTTGCCGCCACCGCTCTTGTCCTGCGGTGTGTCGTTCACCGGACCGGTAGGCATGTCCTGCTTCCCCATGCGTGCAGACCCTACCGGCCCGGTCTGTGGAGCCCGACGGCCGGAGTCGGAGCCGGGTCAGCGGTCCCGGTTGAAGCGGGTGGTCACCCACAGCAGGAGCATCAGGATGACGAAGGCACCGCCCCCGGTGACCAGCGGGTTGATGCTGTCGTGGTTGCCGCCGTGCTCCCCGCCCTCGGAGGCGAGGGTGACCAGCTGGGCGGCGGTGGTGTGGAGGCTCATCGTCGTCAGGACCTATCGCGTGTGGGCGGGATAAAGATGTCGGCCCATCGTATGCGGGCGACCGCGCCGCGATCACCCCGACTCCCTTCCCGGGCAACCTTCGCGCGCGATCAGTCGTCCTTCCGCCTGTACCCCCGGAGCAGGAACCAGGCGGTCAGCACACAGCCCACCACCATCACGATCAGCACGACCCGGAGGAGATTCCCGGCCCCCTGCTGCTCGGCGGCCATGAGCCAGGCGGACGCGGCGTTGTACTCCATGACGTGGGACTCCTTCGCTGTGCTGCCCGTCCACGGTAACTCCGCCTAGGCTGGGCCTTGCCTCGGGGGCACGGACCGGCAGCGGTCCGGGCACGGCGTCCGGACCGGCACACCGACGCACCTGGGGGACCGATGTCCTACGACCACCCGCAGACCGGATCCGAGCAGCTGCCCGGCAGGCGGCGCCGGCGCTTCCCGGAGATCTCCTCGCGCGCCTACGAGCACCCGGCGGACCGCTCGGCCCTGGTCGCGCTGCGCCGGCTCAGCGGCTTCGACACCGTCTTCAAGACGCTCAGCGGTCTGCTGCCCGAGCGGAGCCTGAGGCTGCTGTTCCTGTCCGACTCGGTACGGGTCTCGGACCGGCAGTTCCCGCATCTGCACGCGATGCTGCTGGACGCCTGCTACATCCTGGACGTGGAGAAGGTCCCGCCGATGTACGTCCAGCAGGACCCGCAGCCGAACGCGATGTGCGTCGGCATGGACGAGCCGATCATCGTGGTCTCCACCGGTCTGGTCGAGCTGCTGGACGAGGAGGAGATGCGGGCGGTGGTCGGCCACGAGGTCGGTCACGCCCTGTCCGGCCACGCCGTCTACCGCACGATCCTGCTGTTCCTGACCAACCTCGCCCTCCGGGTCGCCTGGATACCCCTCGGCAATGTCGCGATCATGGCGATCGTGACCGCGCTGCGCGAGTGGTTCCGCAAGTCGGAGCTGTCCGCCGACCGCGCGGGCCTGCTGGTCGGGCAGGACCTCCAGGCCTCGCTGCGCGGCCTGATGAAGCTGGCGGGCGGCAACCATCTGCACGAGATGAACGTGGACGCGTTCCTGGAGCAGGCCGAGGAGTACGAGGCGGGCGGCGATCTGCGCGACTCGGTGCTGAAGATCCTCAACGTGCTGCCCCGCTCCCACCCCTTCGCCACCGTCCGCGCGGCCGAGCTGAAGAAGTGGGCCGCCTCCCGGGACTACCAGCGGCTCATGGACGGCCACTACCCGAAGCGGGACGAGGACAAGGAGACCAAGGTCTCCGAGTCGCTGCGCGAGTCGGCGGCGCACTACGCGTCGGAGGTGCGCGGCTCCAAGGACCCGCTGATGAAGCTGGTCACGGACATCGCCGGGGGCGCCGGGGACCTGGGCGGCCGGGTGCGCCGCGGCTGGGGCGGCTTCACCGGCACACCGCCACGCAAGGACGGGCCCGCCGACGACGTGCCGGAGGAGAACTAGACCTTCGGCTGGGCGCTGTCCGCCAGCGTGCCGCACAGGGCCGTGGCGCCGTCGGAGGCGTAGGGGTCGGTGCCGGCCGGGCCGCCCTCCTTGGCGGTCTGGCCGGCGAGCAGCGGGTGCAGCCGGTCGGCGGTGTCCTCGGCGCAGGACAGCGGCCCGGCCTGGACCTGGGCGCCGACCAGCTGGGCCTGGTGCAGCCGCAGGTCGTCGCGGTCGAAGCGGAAGTGCAGCTCGCGGCGGACGGTGAACAGGGACGCCTCGTCGGCGCCGTCGCCCCCGGCGGGCCGCAGCGCGTACACGAAGGTGTGGTCCGCGGTGACCTCCAGCGTGGAGGCGTCGGCCTCCTCGGCGTGCAGGCTGCCCTGGACGCGGATCTTGGGGTCGGCGAGTTCGGCGACGGCCGGGTCGAAGCGGACCAGCCAGCCGGTCGCGGCGTGCTGTCCGTCGGCCGTCGGGTGGTCGAAGCTCCGGTCGAACTGCTCCTGTTGGTCAGGGTCGAGGAGCACCCGCACGGGGCGGACCTGCCCGCCGGAGAGCACCTCGGGGTAGAGCGAGGAGCGGACGACGTAGTCCTTGGCCGTGCTGAGGGCGGTGAGCACCTGGCCGTCGGAGAAGTGCGCGGTGCGCCGGGCGGCGGGCAGCGGTATGCCCTCGGCGCCGACGCGGAACTGGGCGGCGGGACTCTCGGCGTACAGCTGTTCGAGGTTGGTGGTGCCGGGGACCGGGCCCTGGGGAGCGAGCGGGATGACGGTCATCCGCAGCGCCTCGACGGCGGGCGGCCGGGCGGTGCGCTCGGCCTGGTAGGGATGGCGTACGCCCATGTAGACGGCGGTGCCGAAGGCGACGGCGATCAGCAGCACCAGGACCAGGGCCTGCCGGGGCAGCCCGCGGCGGGTCGGGGGGCGGCGGCGGACGGCGGGCGCGTGGTCGCCCATCCGCTCCTGCGCGGAGTACTCCTGGAGCCGGGCAGCGCGGACGAACGACTCGTCGAACACGACGGATCGGTACTCGTCGTCTGCACCGTTGGGGGCGCCGTCGGGTGTCCCCTCAGGTGGGTCTCCAGGCCCGCCCATATCTTCAGGGTAGGTCTCGCGGCGCCCCGGTAAACGCCCTGTCACTGGACAACTTCTGACAGTTGCTCACCAGGTGGGAAGCCGTCTGCGCGGGGCGTGCGCGGCCGCTCGTCAGGGGGTGCGCGGGACCGCCGAGACGGCCGGCCGGGAGTAGTCCGCGGAGGCCGACGGGCCGGCCGTGCCGCCCTGCTCCAGGCCGGTGGAGGCGGGCGGCGGCACCTGGTCCTGGCGGCCCGAGGAGGCGCCCCGGTAGACGGCGGCGAAGGCCAGGGCGACCATGCCCACGCCCATCACCAGGGCGAGCAGCCAGGCGACAGGGCGGTGCCAGCGGCCGTGCTTGCCGTAGGTGCCGGGCTGCGGGCCGTCGAGGACGTCGGTGTCGTCGAGGGCGTCGAAGTCCGGATCATGACCGAAAGCGCCCGGCTCGTCGCCGCCGTACCCGTCGTCATAGCGCTCGCCGCGGCCGTGCGCCCGGCGGGCCTCCGCCTCGGAGGCCTCCGCTCTGGCCTGGGCCGCGGCCAGGAGGCGCTCCACAGCGGTCGGCTCGTGCACCACGGCCGCTCGTACGAAGGCCTCGTCGAAGACCACGGAGGCGAACTCTTCGTCCGACACCCCGCGGTCGTGGTCGTCGTCGGGCTCCCAGCCGTCAGGGAACGGCGAACCCCCCACGTCCTCCGGCACGGATCCAGAGTAGACCTGGGGGGTCAATTTGGGCAGACGGTATGGAAATTCAACCGCGTACCCCGGATGCGCGCGCCGGGGTCGCGCGCCTCAGCGCCGTACGTGCCCGTCGCCGGTGACGATGTACTTCGTGCTGGTCAGCTCGGGCAGGCCCATCGGGCCGCGGGCGTGCAGCTTCTGCGTGGAGATGCCGATCTCGGCGCCGAAGCCGAACTGGCCGCCGTCGGTGAACCGGGTGGAGGCGTTCACGGCGACGGTGGTGGAGTCGACCAGCTGGGTGAACCGGCGGGCGGCCTGCTGCGAGGTGGTGACGATGGCCTCGGTGTGGCCGGAGGTCCACAGCCGGATGTGCTCCACGGCCTTGTCGAGCGAGTCGACGACGGCGGCGGCGATGTCGTACGACAGGTACTCGGTCTCCCAGTCCTCCGGCGTGGCCTCCACGACGGTCGCACTGGAGTCCTTGGCGTACGCCATCACGCGCTCGTCGGCGTGCACGGTCACCCCGGCGTCCGCGAGGGCGTCCAGGGCGCGCGGCAGGAACTCGGCGGCGATGTCCTGGTGGACCAGCAGGGTCTCGGCGGCGTTGCAGACGCCGACCCGCTGGGCCTTGGAGTTGATCAGGATCTCGACGGCCATGTCGAGGTCGGCCTGCGCGTCGACGTAGACGTGGCAGTTGCCGGTGCCGGTCTCGATGACCGGGACGGTGGACTCCTGGACGACCGTGTTGATCAGCGAGGCGCCGCCGCGCGGGATGAGCACGTCGACCAGGCCGCGGGCGCGCATCAGCTCGCGCACGCTGTCGCGGCTCTCGCCGGGCACCAGCTGGATGGCGTCGGCGGGCAGCCCGGCGCCGCCCACGGCGTCGCGCAGCACGCGGACCAGCGCGGTGTTCGACTGGTACGCCGAGGACGAGCCGCGCAGCAGCACCGCGTTGCCGGACTTCAGGCAGAGGGCGGCGGCGTCGACCGTGACGTTCGGCCGGCCCTCGTAGATGATTCCGACGACACCGAGCGGCACCCGGATCTGCCGGAGGTCGATGCCGTTGGGCAGGGTGGAGCCGCGGACGACCTCGCCGACCGGGTCGGGCAGCGCGGCCACGTCGCGGACGTCGGAGGCGATGGCGCGGACCCGCTCGGGGGTGAGGGTGAGCCGGTCGATCATGCCCTCGCTGGTGCCGTTCTCGCGGGCCTTGGCCACGTCCTTGGCGTTGGCCTCGACGATCTCGCTCGTCCGCACCTCCAGCGCGTCCGCGATGGCGAGCAGCGCGTCGTCCTTCACGGACCGCGGCAGCGGCGCGAGGTCGGCGGCGGCGGCCTTGGCGCGGTAGGCGGCCTGGGTGACCGGGGACATCGAGTCGTACGGCGAGAGCGTGGTCATGAGGGAAGGGTAGTGCGCCGGACGGGCGCGCTCACCGCCTGTTCCACACCCCGAGACGGATCAAAAGGGGTGAACTCCGACAGGGCTCGCCGGGGGCGGGCCGTAGCCCTCGGCGATCCGCTGGTGGTAGGTGGCCCGGTCGATGACCTCCAGGCCGACGATCTCCCAGGGCGGCAGCCCGGCGGTCTGCCGGTGCTCGCCCCACAGCCGCAGCGCCACGGCCGCCGCGTCGTGCAGGTCGCGGGCCTCTTCCCAGTAGCGGATCTCGGCGTGGTCGGGCGCGTAGCGGCTGGTCAGCAGGAACGGGTGGTCGTGGGCGAGCTGCTCCAGGGCGCGCCGGACCTCCGCCAGCGGGGCGGCCTCGCCGGAGACGCTGAGGGTGACGTGCCACAGCCGGGGCAGGTCGGCGGGCTCCTCGCCCTCGAAGCGGTCCCCGGCGGCCACGCTGGTCAGCGGAGTCCGGTCCGCACCGGCCGCACGGGAGCCGGCACCACCGCGGGACGCCGTCGCCCCAGGGCGTACTCGTCTCACGACGGCCTCCTTCACGGGTGCGGAACTCTGCCTCGGGTCGCGCGTTCGCGTCGTGCCTTGAGTCAAAGTTGAGCAGCCCACGGGTGATCGTGTGGCACTTTTGCGGAACGTCCACCACCCGAGGCGGACGATTCACCGCAATCCGGGCTCCCGTGCGGATGTCTTTACGCTCTGTGCGGATGCCCTTACGGATTCGATGCGGACACCCTTACGGATGCGCGCGGCACCCTCAGGGATGCGTGGGGCACTCTCACGGATGCGCGCGGCACCCCTACGGATGCAGGAGCACCAGATCGTCCCGGTGCACGACCTCGCGTTCGTACGCCGGACCCAGCTCGCGGGCCAGCTCCCGGGTCGATCGCCCGATCAGCCGGGGGATCTCCTTGGCGTCGAAGTTGACCAGGCCGCGGGCCACCGCCCGGCCGGTGCCGTCGCGCAGTTCGACCGGGTCGCCCGCGCTGAACTCGCCCTCGACACCGGCGATCCCGGCCGGCAGCAGCGACGTACGGCGCTCCACCACGGCCCGCACCGCACCGTCGTCCAAGGTCAGCGCGCCCTGCGGGGTGGAGGCGTGCTGCAGCCACAGCAGCCGGTCGGCGGAGCGCTTGCCGGTGGGGTGGAAGTAGGTGCCGGTGTCCTGGCCGGTGAGGGCGTCGGCCGCGTGGATCGCGCTGGTCAGCACCACCGGGACGCCCGCGGCGGCGGCGATCCGGGCCGCCTCGACCTTGGTGACCATGCCGCCGGTGCCGACCCCGGCCTTGCCGGCGCTGCCGATCTCCACGTCCGCCAGGTCCTCGGGCCCGCGCACCTCCGCGATCCGCGAGGTGCCGGGCTTGCTGGGGTCGCCGTCGTAGACGCCGTCCACGTCGGAGAGCAGGACCAGCAGGTCGGCGCGGACGAGATGGGCGACGAGGGCGGCGAGCCGGTCGTTGTCGCCGAAGCGGATCTCGTCCGTGGCGACCGTGTCGTTCTCGTTCACGATCGGGAACGCACCCATCGCGAGCAGCTTGTCGAGGGTGCGGGAGGCGTTGCGGTGGTGGGCCCGCCGGCTCATGTCGTCGCTGGTCAGCAGCACCTGGCCGACGCGGACGCCGTAGCGGGCGAAGGAGGCGGTGTAGCGGGCGACCAGGAGGCCCTGGCCGACGCTGGCGGCGGCCTGCTGGCGGGCCAGGTCCTTCGGCCGACGGCGCAGCCCCAGCGGGGCGAGCCCCGCCGCGATGGCACCGGAGGAGACCAGCACGATCTCCTTCTCTCCGCCGCTGCGCACCTTGGCGAGGACGTCGACGAGCGCGTCGACCCGGTCGGCGTCCAGTCCGCCCGAGGCGGTGGTCAGCGACGAGGAACCCACCTTGACGACGATCCTGCGGGCCTCGCGCACGGCCTGCCTTGCCCCTGCCACCTTGCTCTCTGTCCCCTCGCGTAGGTTCGGCTGCCCCGCCCGGCAATCTACGCGAAGCGGATCGGCCGGCGCGCATCGGTCCAGCAGACGGACGGGCGGCCGGGACGGTGAGTGAGGCCGCCCTCACGTCCCGCGTACGAGAAAAAGGTTGTACTGGTTGCTTATAGAAATAAACGAATCGGCAAACATAAGTTGACTAACGTGCCAGCAGTAGACCATCGCCCGCAGCGCCCCAGGCGCATCCTCCTCCGATCCGGGAAGAGCCCGTACGACGTCCTCTCCATCGAGGAGGCCCTCCACCGGAACGTCATCGCGACGAACTCCGGGAACCTCATCTTCAGCGACGCCGCCCACAAGATCCTCGAGACACCCGGGACCGAGGTCGTGTCGAACGGCATGCGGATGGTGGCGTCCGAGGCCGGGCGGATCAACGAGGAGTACGACGCCTTCGTCGTCCCGCTCGCCAACGCGTTCCGCCCCTCCTGGGAGTCCGGGCTGAAGCAGCTCACCCGGCTGATCAGCAGGCTGAAGATCCCCGTGGTGGTGCTGGGCGTCGGCGCGCAGGCCGGGCTGAACTACAACACCGCGCGGCTGAAGCCGATGGAGCCCGTGGTCCGCGAGTTCGTCTCGGCGGTGCTCGACCGCAGCGCGTCCATCGGGGTGCGCGGCGAGTGCACCGAGAAGTACCTGAAGGAGCTGGGCTTCCGGGACGTCGAGGTCATCGGCTGCCCGTCGCTGTTCCTGTACGGCAAGGACCTCGCCGTACAGAAGCGGGAGCCGGAACTGACGCCCGCGTCCCGGATCGCGATCAACGGCTCGCACAGCGCGGTGAGGTCGCAGGGCCTGGACCGGATCATCGACCGCACCCACGCCCGCTACCCGAACCTGCGGTTCGTCGGGCAGAACCTCAGCGACGCCCGGCAGCTGCACTGGCGGGACCTGTCCGACCCCAACGCGCTGGTGACGGCGATGCCGACGCATCCCGACCACCCCATGTACCGGGAGGACAAGGTGCGGGTCTACGTCGACCCGGTCACCTGGATCGACGATCTGCGCGGGTTCGACTTCTCCTTCGGCTCCCGGATCCACGGCAACATCGCCGCGCTGCTGGCGGGGACGCCGGCGACCGTGCTGTGCGGTGACTCCCGGACGCTGGAGCTGTGCCGGTACTTCGAGATCCCGCACCGGCGGATCGACAAACTGCCGAACGACCTGGACCCGGCGACGCTCTACGAGGAGGCCGACTTCTCGGCGCTGACGGGCGGTCACCAGGAGCGGTTCGAGCGCTTCACGGGGTTCCTCACCCGCAACGGCCTGGAGAACACCTTCACCCACGGCGACGGCGGTGCGGCCTTCGACGCCCGGATGGGCGAGCTGTCCTTCCCGCCCGGCGTCCGCCCGTGGAACGACGCCGACCCGGCTGCCCTGGGCGTCCGCTTCGGCTGGCTGCAGAGCCGTATGACGGAACTGGCCACGGAGAACGCCCGGTTGAAGAAGGACCTGGCCCGGGCCGGCGGTAAGGCGACCGCCACCGGCGCCACCTCCGTCTACCGCCGCGCCCGCCGGGCGGTGGGCCGCCCGCTGCGGCGGGCGCTGGGTTCGGGTCGCGGCTGACCGCCCCCCTCCGGACGACACCAGGGCCGGCTCCCGCCTCGCGGGGCCGGCCCTGTCTCGTTCAGGCGGCTGCCGTCTTCTTCCCGCCCGGGCGCCGTGAGCCCCGGACGATACGCCGGGCCTTGCGGACCGCGCGGCGCAGGAAGGAGGCGGTGGCGGTGGGTTCGCGGTAGCCCTGGTAGTCGCGGGCCTCGCGGGGTTCGGCGAGGTAGAGGGAGTCGGGCAGGCCGGCCTCGCGGTCCCGGAAGTACGGGTAGACCAGGTAGACGCGGCGGCCCTTGTTCTCCAGGACGGCCGGGACCTGCTTCTTGGACTTGAGGAACTCCAGCATGCCCACCAGGAGGTCGGGGCGCCCCTCGGCCACCATGTGCAGCCGCAGCCGCTCGTTGACCTTCAGGCGGCGGGCGACGCTCTCGGTCCAGTAGGCGTCCATCAGCGGCTTCGCCAGCTCGAACTTGTGCCGCCGCACCTTGTCGCCGTCCTTGAGGAACTTCGGCCCGAACTGCGGCAGCAGCGTGATGAGGAACGGCCGCACCATCAGCGTGTCACGCCGCTCCCCCGGCGGCACCATGTCCGCGATCAGCTTCATCAGCGCGCGGGCGGAGTCGAAGCGCAGGGTGTAACCGCCGCTCTTGGTGACGTGCTTGCCGTCCTCGCGGCCCACCAGGTAGTAGCAGGTGTAGTCGGCGATGACGGAGACGCCGTTCGCCCGCAGATACGCCTCCATGGTGAACAGCGCGTCCTCACCGGTCCACAGCGACTCGTCGAACCGCATGTCGTGCCGGGTCAGCAGCTCACGCCGGAACAGCTTCTGCGCGCTGAGCGTGAACTTGATGTTGGACGAGAAGACGTCGGTGCGGTCCAGCGTCCTACCCCACATCGACTTGGGCGGGGTGCGGTTGATGCCCTCGACCCGGCCGAGGACCACGTCCGTGCCGTTCTTGTCGGCCATGGCGACCATCCGCTCCAGCGCCTCCGGGCCCAGCCGGTCGTCGGCGTCGAGGAAGAAGACGTACCGCCCGGCCGCCTTGGCGAGGCCGACGTTGCGCGGGCCGCTGGGGCCGCCGGAGTTCTCCTGCCGGATCACGGTGACCGCCATGGGTGCGCGGGCGGCGAACTCCTCCAGACACTCCCCCGTGCCGTCGGTGGAGCCGTCGTCCACGGCGATGACCTCGACGCGCTGCGGGTCGATGGTCTGGGCCTCGACCGACGCGAGGCATTCGACCAGGTACGGCATGGCTTCGTACGCCCCGATGATCACGGTGACATCAGGCTGCGTCACGGGCACATTTCCCCCTCGTCAACGGGAAATTTCTCCCGTATCTCCTTATTGGCTATCTACTAGACGGATGGTGGGAGCAAGCGGTTGCGTTACATCGGCCCATTCGTGATTCACCTCACAGTACGTATGACGCATGAAACGGGTTCGGCCCCCGAGGGGATCCCTCGGGGGCCGAATCAGAATCGGTGGAGCTGATGGCCTAGCCGGTCGTCACGCCGTCCGTCTCACCGCTGGTCGCCACCCGCTGCCCGGGCACCGACTCCGTCAGCAGCCGCGACTGCTGGCCGAGGTTGCGCGTCTCGGCCTTCAGCGCCAGGTTCGCCACCGCGGTGTTGAACTGGTCGATGGACTTCGGCTCGTCCGGGCCGAGCAGGTACTCCTTCAGCTCCTTGCGGTCCTCCGCCAGCGGGTCGGCGGCCGGGTCGCGCACCGCGTCCAGCAGCTCGCCCAGCTCGGCCGCGCTGTTGGAGAGGATCACGGCCGCGCGCACCGCGGTGTTCTGCCGCTTGAACTCCTCCGCGCCCACCTCGGCGGAGTCCGTGACCGCGTACGGCTTGCCGCTCGCGATGAAGTCGGAGACCACGGACGAGATGTCGGAGACCATCGCGGCGGAGACGTTGAAGCAGTCGTACAGCCGCGGCTCGGCGCCGGTGATGACCCGGTGCTCCCAGCTCGGGAAGGACCGCCAGTAGGCGTCGTTCCACTCGGCGCGCAGCCGGGCGATCTCCTCGTGCTTCGCGACGTCGACGAGCCCGTCGCGGGTCGCCTCGGCCTCGTCGCGCTTCTCGCCGCCGCTGCCGGACAGCTCGGCGAGCCGCGCCTCGATCCGGGCCAGCTCGGCCTTGGCGGCGGCCTGCGCGGCGCTGTCGGCGGTGAACCGGGCGTCGGCGGCACGCTCGGCGGCGGCCTTCTCGACCAGCGCGGCGATGCGCTGGTGGGCGGCCTTGGCGTCCTTGCTGACGGTGCCGGTGAACGGGTGCGGCTTGTACAGCACGCGGACCGGCGGGTCGGCAGTCACCAGCCTGGTCACGATGTTCTCACCGGCGAGCACGAGCGAGGTGTTGCCCGGGTTGCCGTCCCAGCCCTCCCAGGTGGGCGCGTAGAGCACCGTGGGGCAGCGCCCATCAGCGGCTCCGCCGCGGGGGCCCTCGGGCACGCCCTGCCAGGTCTGGATCGGGGCGAGCTGCGGGCGGCCGACCTCGACGATGTCGTCGTCGCGGACGCCGACGTCGGCGATGGCGTAGCGGTCGCGGCCCGCGCGGCCCGCGGTCCACACCTCGTCGTAGACCTTGCTGAACGGGTTGACGCTGGCCAGCTTGTCGCTGTCGCCGTGGCCGATGAAGACGTGCTTCATGGTGGGCACGCGCAGCATGTGGATGTTCTTGCCGACGTTCGCGGCGTACAGCGCGACCCGCACCGTGGACAGGTCCATGTTCATCAGGTGCACCCCTCCGGGCACGCAGATGACGGGGACCGTGGTGGGCGCCAGGTTGTTCAGGATGGCCCGCTCACGCAGGATGATCAGCGGCTTGGAGTCCAGGTTCTCCATGGTCTCCAGCCACATGTTGACCTGGTACGCCGAGTCCCTGGAGCCGGAGAAGTACAGCACCGTCTCCGGCCGGTACTCGCGCAGCCAGTCGTCGACGGCGGCCAGCACCACGTCGGCGCGCGGCGGGATCTTCCGGCCGCGCACGTACGGCATGAGCACGAGGACGTAGCCGACGCCCAGCGCCAGGGTGACGCCGGCGCCGGCGAACCCGGCGGCGGGCACGTGGAAGGCGGCGGCGACCAGCACACCCACGACCGCGGCGAGGTCCAGGTGGAGCATCTTCTCCGCGGAGCGGTGCAGCAGTCTGCGCGGCGGGGCGTCCGGGATGCGGATGCGGGACTTCAGGTCGATGTTGCGGGTGGCGACCGGCATCTTGCGGCGGCTGCGGATCAGGGTGACCAGCGCGCCGTGCGGGGCCTGGAGGCCGTAGAAGGCGATGAAGCAGGCGACCGCGCCGTAGAAGATCAGGTCGTCCGAGAGGGACAGCCGGGCCAGCAGCAGGATGAGCAGCAGCTGCCGGATCAGGAAGCGGATCGACAGGCCCGCGCGCACCTTGCTGAGGCGGTTGATCAGGTAGCTGCCCTTGCGGTGCAGATAGTGGTCCGCCAGGTACGTCACGGCCGCCGCGGCCGCGAAGGCGGGAACGCTCGGGACGAGCGCGGCCAGCATGAGCGCCGGGAAGCCCAGCAGCACGAGGACCGCCGCGGCCAGCTCGGCCGCGCTGCCCACGCGGGCGACGCGTATAGCGGTGGAAATCACGAAGAAAAACCTGCTCTGGGAGGGGATGCCGGTTTTGTCGACTACGGATTCAGGCCTCTGTGAATGCTCCACAAAGGGAAGCGCACAGAGGCCTGAATTCCGCGAGTATTTGCTGATGAATATTACATGCCGCTCTGGCGGTCCAGGACCGAGGCCAGGGCCTGCTCGAAGCCGGAGGCCTTGCCGGCGGCGGCCGTCGGGTCCTGCTGGCGGACGTCGATGACATGGCCGGTCAGCTCGGAGAGCAGCACGTCGAGCGAGGTACGGGCCACGGCCTCGGAGGAGAGCAGGCTGCCCGCGGGCTCCTGGCCGAAGGCCTTGGTGCGCATCGGGGTGGCGGTGCGCTCCGGGTTGATGCAGTTGACCCGGATGCCGTCGCCGGCCCACTCGTCGGAAAGCGCCTGGGTGAGGTTCACCATGGCGGCCTTGGTGGAGGAGTACAGGCTGTACTCGGCGCGGCCGCGGGTGTAGCTGCTGGAGGTGTACAGCAGCAACTGACCCTTGGTCTCGGCCAGGTACTTGTACGAGGACCGGGCGATCTGCACCGGTGCCAGGTAGTTGACCTTCAGCGCCTCCTCGATGGTGGCGTTGTCGGTCTCGGCCAGCTTGCCGATGCGCAGGACACCCGCGGTGTTGACGACGTAGTCGATCCGGCCGGTCTCGGCGTAGGCCTTGGACAGCGCGTCGTCGACCTCCTCCGGGTTCTCCACGTGGGTGCCGGTGGTGGAGCGGCCCAGGGCGTAGACGTTCGCGCCGTAGGACTCGGCGAGTTCGGCGATGTCCTTGCCGATGCCGTAGGAGCCGCCGAAGATCACGACGGTCTTGCCGGTCAGCAGCTCGCGGTAGTCTTCCTCGCCGTTCTGCTCGGGCGCGGCGGTGGAGGCGAGCTGGAAGAGCTTGTCGGCGATGAAGACGTCGACGGGCTGGGTGACCTTCATATTGTACTCGTCACCCGCGACGACGTGGATCGGCACGTCCGGCAGGTACTTCAGCACGACCGAGCAGTCGTCGGTGGCCTGGAAGTTGGGGTCACCGGCGGCGACCTCGTAGGCCCGCTTGATCGTGGACAGCTTGAAGGCCTGCGGCGTCTGGCCGCGGCGCAGCCGGGAGCGGTCCGGGATCTCGGTGATGAACTCGCCGTCCTCGCCGTGGGTGCGGGTCACGATGATGGTGTCCGCGGACGGGATGGCGACGTCGACGGCCTGGTAGCGCTCCAGGGCGGCGACGCAGTCGTCGATGACGCGCTGCGACAGCAGCGGGCGGACGGCGTCGTGGAAGAGGACGTTGAGGTCCTCGCCCTCGGCCAGGCCCTCCCCCAGGGCGGCGATGGCGCGCTCGGTGGTCTCGTTCCGCGTCGAGCCACCCTCGATGATCTTCGATACCTTGGTGAACCCGGCCTTGGCGACGATCTTCTCGACGTCCGGCACATAGCCCGGCGCCATCAGCACGATGACGTTGTCGATGGAGTCGGCCTTCTCGAAGGTGGTCAGGGTGTGCTCGATGACGGCCTTGCCGGCGATCTTCAGCAGCTGCTTCGGGATCGACAGACCCACACGCTGACCGGTTCCACCGGCCAGGATCACTGCGGTGGTACGGGGCTTGGCTATGTGCTGGGACACAGGTGACCTACCTTGTGGCGACTGGGAACCTGGAAATGCTCCCACTTGTGGTTACCGCGATGCAAGGTGAGCGACCGCCGACGCATATGTGCGCGCAACCTGTCATTCACCTTGCACGCCTGGTGATTGGCGAGCGGTTCCCGCGAAGGGCGCCACGGCCCGGGGAATTGCTGTGAGAAGGTCCACAGCACGAGCGGCGGATCTTCACAGCAGCTCCTCAGGCAGCCGATTGGTACGGAATTCCAGATCAAGATTCCGCAGCATTTCGGTGTCCGGGAGATTCCGGCGAGCAACGGAGAACGCCCTGGGACTCGTGGTCCCAGGGCGTTCGCGGAGTTTTCTCAGACCAGGTGGACGCCGGGGCGTCCGGCCTCCACCCGCAGGCGCGCCAGCGTGCTCGGGGTCGCCTTCGGCTGCCGTACGGTGTCGACGACGCGCACCTGGGCGTCGATGCCGTCGCGGCGGATGTCGAAGAGGTGGTAGCCGCGGTGGGCGTCGAGCAGCTTCCAGTGCGGGTTGTCCGGCACCCGCGGGTCCCACTCGCGATGGAAGGCGGCCTGGTCCTGGTCGCCGTTGCTGGAGATGGAGGTGCCGACGAACTCGGCGCCGACGACCGCGGAGTCCGGGGTCGCGAAGTCCTCCTTGAGGTCGCTGATCATCGTCAGATGGCGGTCGCCGGTGAGCACCACCGGGTTGCGCACGCTCCGGAACTCCTTCAGGAACTGGTTGCGTTCGGCCTGGTAGCCGTCCCAGGCGTCGTAGAACCACTGCTTGCCCTCGCCGACCAGCAGATCGGTCTCGGCCATCATGATCTGCGAGGCGATCAGGTTCCAGCGGGCTGGCGAGCGGTGCAGGGAGTCCAGCAGCCACTGCTTCTGGTCGGCGCCGAGCATGGTGAGCGACGGGTCCATGGCACCGGCCTGGCTGGTGGCCTGGTCGCTGCGGTACTGCCGGGTGTCGAGCACGTTCAGCCGGGCGAGGCGGCCGAACTCCAGGCGGCGGTACATCCGGATGTGCGCGCCCGTGGGGATGGCGGTCGCGCGGACCGGCATGTGCTCGTAGTACGCCTGGTAGGCGGCCGTCAGGCGGGCCACGAAGGCGTCGTGCGGCTGCTTGGCGGGGTCCTGCGGGATCTCGCCGGCGAAGTCGTTGTCGACCTCGTGGTCGTCGAAGGTCACCACGAACGGGGCGTTCGCGTGCATGGCCGCGAGGTCCGGATCGGTGCGGTACTGGGCGTAGCGGTTGCGGTACTGGGTGAGGCTGTACGGCTCCCCGGTGCCCTCGTGGCGGCGCAGGGCCGTCGCCGACGGGACCGACTCGTAGATGTAGTCGCCGACGAAGAGCACCACGTCGGGGTCCTGGGCGAGCATGTCGGCGTACGGCGTGAAGTACCCGTGCTGCCAGTTCTGGCAGGAGGCGAGGGCGAGCCGCACGGTGCCGCCGGCGCTGTGGCGGTGCGGGGCGGTGCGGGTGCGGCCGGTGGGCGAGAGCTGCCCGCCGGCCCGGAAGCGGTACCAGTACGTCCGGCCCGGGCGCAGGTCCCGGACGTCCACGTGCACGCTGTGCCCGTACTCGGGCCGGGCCTGGGCGACGCCCCGGCGCACGGCTCTCGTGAACCGCTCGTCCTCGGCGATCTCCCACTCCACGCCCACCACCCGGTCGGGCATGCCGCCGCCGTTGAGCGGATCCGGGGCGAGCCGGGTCCACAGCACCACGCCGTCGGGCAGGGGGTCGCCGGAGGCGACACCGAGGCTGAACACGCCGTCGGGCAGCGGGGTCTCGGCCGCCCGGGCGGCGGCCGGCAGCCACAGCTGGGCGGACGCGGCGGCGCCGAGCACGGCGGCGCCCGCCGTCAGAAAACGGCGTCGATCGGGTGATACAGGTCCGGGTCCGGTCACTCCGGTCATCGCGGGAACTCCCTTGCCACAGCGGCCTCTTGGACACTCCGGAAGCTCTCTGTCCGGTCGGTCGGCGGGCTGAACGCGAGGATGCGCGTGCATGACAAATGGGGAGACAAATGGATGGTGAGGACACGGAAAAACCCGCGGCGGCAAGGGAGAAAGCCCTCGCCGCCGCGGGTCCGCCCACCGGATCAGGCGATATGACGGTCGATCAGTGGGCGAACTCCGAACCCAGCCTGGCGTTCGTCGCCACCGTGCCCAGGGTGCCGTGGCCGAAGGTGATCGAGCCGGTCGGAGTGACCCCGGCGGAGGTGGACCTGAACACCCACACCGACCCGGAGTTGGTGTTCTCCCCCGGCGCGCCCACGGCCAGTTCGGCGCGGCCGTCGCCGGTGACGTCGAGCAGCCGGGTGGCCCAGCCGAACCGGTCGCCGCTCTCCGCCGCGCCCGGCACGCCCTCGGTGTCCTGGCTGTACGACACGGCACCGGTGCCGGTCAGACCGCCGGAGCCGCCGCGCAGCACGACCACGGAGCCCGGGTCGGTGAGGCCGTCGTAGTCCTCGCCGAACACACCCGTGGAGACGTCCGCGTAGCCGTCGCCGTTGACGTCGGCGACCGAGACATCGCTGCCGAAGGCGTCGTCGTTCTCGGCGGCGCCGGGGACTCCGGCGCTGTCCTGGTTGAGGCTCTGGGCCTTGGTACCGTCGGGCCCGTTCGCCGTGCCCGGCACGAAGGTGACCATGCCGCCGTTGGCGAGCGGGAGGTCGACGTCGCTGTCATAGCCGTCGACGGGGCGGCCGACGACCACGTCGTCGATGCCGTCGCGGTTGACGTCGCCGAGACCGAGGGACTCCCCGCCCTGCAGCGCGTATCCCTTGGTGTTGAGCACCACCTGGGGCGCCGCCAGCCCGTTCGGGGTGCCCTTCCAGACCTTGATGTGGCGGGCGTCGTACTCGTCGCCGTGGTGCGCGGTCGCGACCACGTCGAGGAGGCCGTCACCGTTCACGTCGCCCGTCTCCATGTCCAGGTAACGGGGGTCGGAGTCGTCCGTGACGAACCGCGCTTCGCCGGTCGTCGAACCGTCCCGCTGGAAGGGGCCCTCGGTCTGCACCAGCTTCCAGTAGTTGTCCACGGTCGCCAGCTCGGGCACGCCGTCGCCGTCGAAGTCCCCGGCGGCCAGCCGGGCCTCGGCGCCCACCTGGTCGTACGCGGAGTCGCCGGTCACCAGCGTGGCACCGCCCGCCAGGCCCTGGGCACCGCCCCAGACGACCTGCGCGGCCCCGGCGTCGACGCCGGCGGCGGTGTCCTCGCCGGGCGCGCCGACGACCAGGTCGGTGTACCCGTCCCGGTCGAGGTCGGCCGTGGTCACGGCGGCGCCGAACAGGTCGTTGACCTCGGCGTCGTCCGGTATGCCCGCGGTGTTCTGGGTGAACACCTGCTTGCTCGTCGTGCTCAGCCCGCTCGGCGTGCCGTACAGCACGGCCACGAACCCGGCCTTCGTCTTGCCGTCGACGGTGGCCTCCGGCGCCGCGACCGCGAGGTCGGCGTAGCCGTCGCCGTTGAAGTCGTCCCGGAGTTCGACGGCGGCCGACGGCTCGGCCGCCGAGGCCTGGGCCGCCGGGACCGCGACCGCGCCGGTCACCGCCAGGACGACGGCGAGGCCGGCGCGCCGGCTCATGCTGCGCTTGTTCATCTGTTCCACTCCCCTGAATCCCGTACGAAAAGTCGCGTGCCGCGCGGCCGTCACTCCGCCAGCGACGCCCCGAACCGGGCCCCGGTCGACGGCGCGCCCATCGTGGCCCCGCCGAACGTGAAGGACCCGCTCTCGGTGATGCCGGTGGAGGAGGCGGAGAAGTGCCAGACGGAGCCGTTGTTCGCGTTCTCCGCCGGGTCGCCGACGACGAGGCTGTGCCGCTTGTCCTGGTCGGCGTCGACCAGCGCGGACTCCGCACCGAACCGGTCGCCCTGCTCGGCGGTGCCGGGCACCCCGGCGGTGTTCTGGCTGAACGACTTCAGCCCTGTGGTGGTCAGGCCGTTCGCGCTGCCGCGCAGCACCAGGACGGTGCCCGCGTCGGTGAGGCCGTCGAAGTCCTCGCCGGGCAGACCGGTGACGACGTCCTGGTAGCCGTCGCCGTCGGTGTCGGCGATCGACAGGGCCGAGCCCATGCCGTCGCCGTACTCGCCCACGCCCGGCACACCCGCGGTCTCCTGGTTGATCCAGACCGACTTGTGGGTGGTGGACTCGCCGTTCGGGCCACCGTAGACGACGATGACGGCGCCGCCCTTGACCGGGAGGCCGATGTCGGAGTCGCTGTTGTCCTGCACGTGGCCGACGACGATGTCGCCGTAGCCGTCCTTGTTCACGTCGCCGATCTCGGCGTCCTCACCGGTCACGCCCCGGCCCGTGGAGTCCTTGACCAGGCCCTTGTACGTCAGCCCGGACGGGCCGCCGAGCAGCAGGGCGATCGAGGGGGAGCCGCTGTCGCCGTCCATGAACTCCGCCTGGGTGACCACGTCGGCGTAGCCGTCGCCGTTCACGTCACCGGCGGCGAAGGTGGTGGAGTACCAGGGCTCGTCCGGGACGATGGTGAACCCCGTCGTCCGCGCGGTGCCGCCGTCCCGCGTGAACGGGCCGTGCAGCACCGTGCCGCCGCCCGACGTCTGCTCGTCGCTGTCGGAACCCGTCGCGAGGTCCGGGTTCCCGTCCCCGTCGACATCGGCGACCGCGAAGCCGCCGCTCCAGTTCACCAGCGCGTCGTTCAGCACGGTCGGCGTGGCCGACAGGCCCTCGGGGCCGCCCCAGTTGACCACCAGGCGACGCCCGTCGTAGGGGTGGGCCGGATTGACGTCCACGAGCGACAGCAGGTCGGCGTAGCCGTCCCGGTCGAGGTCACCGCTCTGCAGCCCGCTGCCGTAGCGCGACTTCGCCGGCGACGCCGACCGGTCCGCCCAGGTCAGTACCTGCTTGCGGGAGCTCGTCGCGAGGCCGCTCGACGAGCCGTAGAGCACGCTGACCGCGCCCGCCTTGGACTGCGTGCCCACCGTGCTGTCGGGGGCGCCGATCGCCAGGTCGGGGAAGCCGTCGCCGTTGAAGTCGTCGTGCAGCCGCTTGCTGCTCGGGGTGGTGGCGGCCTCGGCGGGCGCCGCCTGGGCCACGGGAACCGTCAGGGCGCCCGCGAGGAGCGCGACACCGGTGGCGAGGGCCAGCCGGCCGCGACGCGAGCCGAGGGTGCGGCGGTGGAAGTGAGAAGACATGGGAATCCTGTCGATACGTCGATGAAGTGAAGGGCCTGAAGCCTGCGCGCGGGCTCAGAGGGTGAGCGAATCGCCCAGCCATGCCCCGGCCTTGACGGTGCCGAGGGTCCGCGCGCCGAAGGAGAAGGAGCCGTCGGTCCGGACACCGGCGGAGGAGGCCCGGAACACCCAGACGGCACCGGCGTTCCCGTCCTCGCCGACCGCCGTCACGACCGGCTCGGCCCGGCCGTCGGCGTCGCTGTCGACGAGCGCGGCGTACTGCCCGAACCGGTCGGACGACTCCGCGGTGCCCGGCACCCCGGCGGTGTTCTGGCTGATCACCTTGGTCCCGGCGCCGGTCGGCCCCCGGGATCCGCCGGGTACGACGGCGAAGGTGCCCGCCCTGTCCCGTCCCGAGAAGTCCTCGAACGGGATCCCGGCGAGGATGTCGTCGTAGCCGTCACCGTCGACGTCGCCGATCGCGAGGCCGCGGCCGAGGCCGTCGCCGCTCTCCTGCACGCCGGGCACGCCGGGGCTGTCCTGGGTGATGACGCGCGGGTCGGCGGCCGCCGTACCGTCGGCGGTGCCGGGCACGACGGTCAGCGTCTCGCCGCCGGTGACGATGTCGTCCCGGCCGTCGCCGTCGAGGTCGCCGAGGGCCACGGCGGAGACGTCACCCACGGGGTGGACCGGGCGGCCCTGGGCGTCGAGCACGCTGCGCGGCGCGCTCAGGCCGTCACGACCGCCGCGGAGGTGGTCGACGCGGTAGCCGTAGTCGCCCTCGTCGTCCCGGTCATGGCCACGGGCGATGGTGACGAGGTCGGTGATGCCGTCGCCGTCCGTGTCACCGGCGGCCATCCCGGCGAAGGCCATGTCGCCCTCGACCAGCGTGATGCCCTGGGTACGGGCCGGAACGCCGTCCCGGCCCAGCGGGCCGTACGCCACGCGATCGCGGTGGACCAGGTCCTGGTGCCCGTCACCGTCGAAGTCGCCGGCGACGCTCTTGCCCTCCTGGTAGCGGAAGTCCCCGACGGCGGGCAGCACACTGCCCGAGGCGAACCCGTTCGGGCCGCCCCACAGCACCGTCCGGTTGCCGGTCCGGGGCGCACCGCCGGACTCCCACTGCTCGCCGGAGGACTCGACCACGAGATCGGTGTAGCCGTCGCCGTCGAGGTCGGCGCCGGTCAGGGACTCACCGAAGCCGTCGTTCGCCTCGGGGGTGCCGGGCACGCCGGGCGAGGTCTGGGTGAACACCTTCTTGCCGGCGCCGAAACCTTCCGGCGCCCCGTACAGCACGGCGATGTACCCGGCCTTGGCCCGGCCGTCCACCGTGGCGTTCGGCGCGCCGACGGCCACGTCCTCGTATCCGTCGCCGTTGAAGTCCTGGCGTACGGTCACGGAGTCAGCGGCCTGGGCCGAGGGCAGGCCGATGGCCGTACCGGCGGCGAGCAGGGCGAGCGCGACCACGACGGTGCGCCTCAGGCGGGGCGCTACGGGCTCGGACACGTCGACTCCGGGGATCGAACGGGCGGTTGACCGCGAAGAGGACCAAGATCCTCTTCGCACGCCCAGTTCGACTCACGGACTCTCGGGTTGGTTGCCCTGGAGTGCGCCGTGATTTTCCCCGGAGTTCACCAAGAGACGAGCAGGCCTAGAACGGCTCGAAGTCGTCGAACTCGCGCTGCACCTCGTCGCGTTCGGCCTGGCGGTCGCGCCGGCGCTGCGCCGCGGGACGCTGCTCCTCCAGGCGGTGGTCCTCGCCGCGCCGGCCCAGCATCTCGGCGCCCGCCATGACGGACGGCTCCCAGTCGAAGACGACCGCGTTCTCCTCGGGGCCGATGGCCACGCCGTCGCCCGTGCGGGCGCCCGCCTTCATCAGCTGCTCCTCGACACCGAGGCGGTTGAGCCGGTCGGCGAGATAGCCGACGGCCTCGTCGTTGTTGAAGTCGGTCTGCCGCACCCAGCGCTCCGGCTTCTCGCCGCGCACCCGGAACAGCGGCTCGCCGCCGACCTCCTCACGGGTGACGGTGAAGCCCGCGTCGTCCACCGCCTTCGGCCGGATGACGATCCGCGTCGCCTCTTCCTTCGGCTTCGCCGCGCGCGCCTTCGCGACCAGGTCGGCGAGGGCGTACGACAGCTCCTTCAGCCCGATGTGGGCGACCGCCGACACCTCGAAGACGCGGTAGCCGCGCGCCTCCAGGTCCGGTCGCACCATCTCGGCGAGGTCCTTGCCGTCCGGCACGTCGATCTTGTTGAGCACGACCATCCGCGGCCGGTTGTCGAGCCCGCCGTACTGCCGCAGCTCCTCCTCGATGACGTCGAGGTCGGAGACCGGGTCGCGGTCGGACTCCAGGGTCGCGGTGTCCAGCACGTGCACCAGCACACTGCACCGCTCCACGTGCCGCAGGAACTCCAGGCCGAGGCCCTTGCCCTGGCTGGCGCCGGGGATGAGGCCGGGCACGTCGGCGATGGTGTAGACGGTCGAGCCGGCGGTGACGACGCCGAGGTTCGGCACGAGCGTGGTGAACGGGTAGTCGGCGATCTTCGGCTTGGCCGCGGAGAGCACCGAGATCAGCGAGGACTTGCCCGCGCTCGGGTAGCCGACCAGCGCCACGTCGGCGACGGTCTTCAGCTCCAGCACGATGTCCCGCAGGTCACCGGGCTCGCCCAGCAGCGCGAAGCCGGGCGCCTTGCGGCGGGCGGAGGCGAGAGCGGCGTTGCCGAGCCCGCCCCGGCCGCCCTGCGCGGCGACGTAGGAGGTGCCGTGGCCGACGAGGTCGGCGAGCACGTTGCCCGCCTTGTCGAGGACGACGGTGCCGTCCGGCACGGGCAGGATCAGGTCCTGGCCGTCCTTGCCGGAGCGGTTGCCGCCCTCGCCGGGCTTGCCGTTGGTGGCCTTGCGGTGCGGGGAGTGGTGGTAGTCGAGCAGCGTGGTCACGGACTGGTCGACGGTCAGGATGACATCGCCGCCGCGTCCGCCGTTGCCGCCGTCCGGGCCGCCGAGCGGCTTGAACTTCTCGCGGTGGACGGAGGCACAGCCGTGACCTCCGTTACCCGCGGCGACATGCAGTTCGACGCGGTCCACGAAGGTGGTCATGGTTCAGTGCCTCCAGAAAAAGTACAAAAAGTACGGTGTGCCGTTGTGTTGCACGTATGTCTTCGTGTCAACACGCGAAAGGCGGACCCGCTTCCCGCCCGGGAAGTGAGGTCCGCCTCGCGAAGGTGTTCGGTGCTGAATCAGGCGATTCAGGCGACCGGAACGATGTTCACGACCTTGCGGCCACGGCTGGTGCCGAACTGCACCGCACCGGCCTGCAGCGCGAACAGCGTGTCGTCGCCGCCACGGCCGACACCGGCGCCCGGGTGGAAGTGGGTGCCGCGCTGGCGAACCAGGATCTCACCCGCGTTGACGACCTGACCGCCGAAGCGCTTCACGCCGAGCCGCTGGGCATTCGAGTCGCGACCGTTCCGAGTGGACGATGCGCCCTTCTTGTGTGCCATCTCTCCTCAGTCCCTTACTTCGCAGCCGTGGGAATCTCAGTGACCTTGATCGCCGTGTACTGCTGGCGGTGGCCCTGACGACGGCGGTAGCCGGTCTTGTTCTTGTAGCGCAGAATGTCGATCTTCTGGCCCTTGTGGTGGTCCACGACCTCGGCCTGGACCTTGATGCCGGCCAGCACCCACGGGTCGCTGGTCACAGCGTCGCCGTCGACAACGAGCAGGGTCGAGAGCTCGACCGTGTCGCCAACCTTGGCGGTGGAAATCTTGTCAACCTCAACGATGTCGCCGACAGCAACCTTGTGCTGGCGACCACCGCTGCGCACGATGGCGTACACGCGGATCTCTCTTTCGCTCGGAGAACGGCACCCCCGCAGGCCAGCCAACCGGCGCACCGACGCGCGGACGGCCTCTCCCGGTCACAGCCCGTGCCCGGAAGGAAGAGGTTTACGGGGATGTGGCGTGTGCAGTGGACACGCCGACGGTCAAGGTTACGGGGCCTCGGCCGAGGGGGTCAAACCGGGCCCCCGGGGGGGGGGGGGGGGGGGGGGGGGGGGGGGGGGGGGGGGGGGGGGGGGAAGGGAGGGGGGGGGGGGGGGGGGGGGGGGGGGGGGGGGGGGGGGGGGGGGGGGGGGCGGTTTTGGGAATACCTTTCTTCGTCTTCTTTCTTTCTCTGGGGGACATGGGCCCCCCCCCCCCCCCCCCCCCTTCCCCCCCCCCCCCCCCCCCCGCTCCCGGGCGGTCAGGCGGTCCGGACCTCCGGCAGCTCCACCAGCCACGGCAGCGAGCCTCGGTCGCTCGCGCCGAGGCGGGCGTAGGCGCTGTAGAGGTGGTTGCCGACGGTGCGGACGGAGAGGGTGAGCCGTTCGGCGATCTGCCGGTTGCTGAGCCCGGCGGCGGCCAGGGTGACGATCTGGCGCTGCCGGGCGGTGAGTTCGCCGAGCACCAGCCCGGACAGCGCCGGGGTGCGCGCCCCGGGGCAGCGGCGGGCCAGGGCGACCGCGCGGGTACGGGCCGTCCGCGCGGCGCTCGGGTCGCGGTGCACGGGGACGGCCTGGGCGTACGCCTCGGCGGCGAACAGCAGGAAGCCGCGCTCTTCCAGGCGGGCGGCCACCCGGTCCAGGGCCAGTCCGTCCCGGCGGGCGAGGGCGGCGGCGTGCTCGGCGAAGACGCTGCCCGCGGGGAGCCGGCCGAGCACCGCCTCGGGGGCGCCGAGGCGCACGGCGTCGTACGGCTCCGTGCCCGGCTCTCTCCCGGCGAGGTCCCCGGCCTCGGCGTCCCCTCGCGCGGCGGCCAGCCACACCGCCACCGGCCCCGTCGCCATACGCCCGCCGAGGGCGTCCCGCGCCGCCTCGGCCTCTCCCGACTGCGCGACGGCGAGGGCGAGTTCGGTACGGCAGGCCGGGTCGTCCGCGTCGTCCCGCAGCCCCTCGCGGGCCCACGCCGCGGCCTCCGGCAGCTCGCCCCGCAGGCGGGCGTACCGGGCCCGTACGGCGGCGTATCCGGACGGCACCGGATGTCCCTCCGCCGCCAGCCACTCCCCCACGGGGGCGGGCAGCGCCCGGACGTCGGCGTCGGCGATCCGCCGGGCCAGCGTGGCCGCCTCGGCGGCCAGGACGGGGCCGTGGCGGTCGGGGGTGCCGGCCAGCCGGCGGGCCCGCAGCCGGCCGGCCGTGGCGCGCAGGGCCGGGCCGTACAGGGGGTGGGCGAGCCGGACGTGGTGGTGCTCGTCGAGGCGGATCAGCCCGGCCGCCTCCAGGCGTTCGAGGACGCACAGGTCGAAGGCGTCGGAGTCCGCCGCCAAGGGCTCGGCGAAGGCCAGCCGGTCGAGGGTCTCCCGCTCGTCGGGATCGGTGCGGTCGAGGACCGGCGCCGTGTGTTCGCGGACGGCCGGGGTCACCGGCACCGGGCCCCGCCAGGCCCACTCGTCGGTGCCCGGCACCCGGGTGAGCGGCCCGCCGTCGCGCACCGCGCCCAGCAGATCGCGCAGCAGCCGCAGATCGCCGTGGCACAGCCGGTGCAGCCTCCGTACGGTGAGCGGTTCCAACGCGCGGCCCGCGCCCGCCGCGACGAGCTGCGCGGTCTCCTCGGCGGGCAGCGGCTCCAGGGCGAGCCGGGGCAGCAGTTCGCCGGTCCACAGCCGGGACACCGCCCCGGGCGCCGGGGTGCCGTCGCCGGCGACGACCACCAGCCGGGTGCGGCCGTGCACGGCCAGCTGGTGGACGAGGGCGGCGGAGGCGTCGTCCAGCCAGTGGGCGTCGTCGACCAGCAGCAGCCGTACGCCGGAGAGCAGGCGCACCGCGCGGTGCAGGGTGACGGACTCGGGCAGCAGGTGCGCGAACGCGGCGAAGGGGATGTCCCGGGACTCCGGGGTGCCGGCGGCGCGGACGCACTCGGTCCCGCGCACGGCCTCGGTGACCAGCCGCGTCTTGCCCACGCCCGCCGGTCCGGTGACCACGATGCCGTGCCGGCCGGCCGCCAGCGAGCGGCGGACCAGCTCCAGTTCGTCCTCCCGCCCGGTGAACGGCCAGGGCAGCCGAAGGGTCTTCGCATCCTGTTCGTAAGTCATCACGTGAACAGGAGCCGCGCTACTCAGTCCTGATACAGGGGCACTTGAGTAGACCCCGACTCAGGCGCCCTGGGGGTGTCCGACGGCACTCTGGGCCCATGACCGGACGCTACTGCTCGCTCGCGCAGCAGCCCGCCCCCGCCTTCGCGCCGGGGCTGGCCGCCGAGCGGATCGGTGCGCTCGTCCGGGGGCACCGGATGTGGGTCAACGGCACCGTGCTGCACTACTGCTTCTTCGACGACGACGCCGACGGCTCCGTCATCCCCGTGCCGGGGACCGGGGAGACCCGGCGGGTGTCGTGGGCGGGCACCAAGGAGCAGCAGGACGTCGTCCGGGAGTGCTTCGACGAATGGCAGGGCCTCGGCATCGGCCTGACCTTCACCGAGGTCGGCGACCGGTCGGAGGCGGAGCTGCGCATCGGCTTCCAGCTCGGGGGCGGCTCCTGGTCGCTGGTGGGCCGGGACGCCCTCCGGGTCGGTCTGCACGAGCGCACCATGAACTTCGGCTGGGACCTGACCGCGCCCGGTGAGCGCGCGACGGCCCTGCACGAGATCGGGCACGCGCTGGGCATGCTGCACGAGCACCAGAGCCCGTACGCCGGGATCCACTGGGACGACGAGGCCGTGTACGAGGAGCTGTCCGGCCCGCCGAACTTCTGGAGCCGGGACCGGACATACGCCAACATCCTGGCCAAGCTGCACCGGGACGAGGTCAACGGCTCGGTCTGGGACCCGCAGTCGATCATGGAGTATCCGTTCCCGTCGGGGCTGATCCTGGAGCCGGAGCAGTACCGCGCGGGCCTGCGTCCGCCGGGCACGCTGTCCGCCGCGGACAAGGAGTTCGCCCTGCGCTGGTACCCGCCGGCCGCCGCTCCGCAGCCGCCCGCCCTGGTCCCCTTCCACTCGGCGCCCCTGCGCCTCGCCCCCGGCGAGCAGGCCGACTTCACCGTGGAACCGCCGGAGACCCGCGAGTACACCGTGGGCACCTTCGGCGCCGCCGACTCCGTCGTCGTGGTCTTCGAGGAACGCGACGGCGAACCCCGCTATCTCACCGCCCAGGACGACGGCGGCACCTCCGCCAACGCCACCGTCCGGGCCCGGCTCGTCAAGGGCCGCCGCTACTTCGTCCGAGTGCGCCTGTACTCCGCGTGGGGTTCGGGCGGGACGGCCGTCATGTGCTGGTGACGGCATGACCCGCCGCACGCGGACGCGATGACCATGGTCCGGCACCGGGGGAGTGGTCGAACGCGTCACCTTCGGGGGAGGGTGACGCGTTCGACCGCGTCAGGTCCACGAGGGGGGATCGAAAAGGGCCCTCACAGGTTCGCCTGTGAGGGCCCTTCGCCGTGTCGGGACGACAGGATTTGAACCTGCGACCCCTTGACCCCCAGTCAAGTGCGCTACCAAGCTGCGCCACGTCCCGGCGGCCGACACGCGGTCTCCCGCGTGATCGTGCAGGTCAACCCTACCTCATCCACCGGACCGGTCACTTCCCCAGCGCCTCCTTGCGCAGCAGGTCGAGGAGGGTGGGGGTGCCCTCGGTGGTGCGTACGTCGACGAAGGCGTGCACATGCCGTTCCTCGACGGCGTGGTACAGCAGGGCGTGGGCGAGGTCGGCGCGGGAGGTGTAGCGGCCGGGGAGGCGTCGCGTGGCGAGCCGGTAGTCGCTGACGGTGCCGGCGTCGAAGAGGCCGCCGGGGCGCAGCACCGTCCAGGCGAGGTCGCAGCGGCGTACGACGTCTTCCATGCGCCGCATGTCGTCGTAGACGGTGCGGCCCAGGAAGCGGGCGATGAGGGGTTCCATGACCTTGCCGAAGAGGAACCCCTCCCCCGGTGCCGCCGTGTCGAAGAGGATGGTGGACGTCACGGCGACCAGGCGGCTCACGCCGTGCTTGGTCATGGCCTGGGTGATGTGGGTGAGGCCGGCCGAGTAGACGGTGACGGGCCGACGGCCGAACGGCGCGCCCAGGGACGAGACGACCGCGTCCTGCCCGGCGACGGCGTGTTCGACCGACGCGGGGTCGAGCACGTCCGCGCCGACCACGCGCAGGCCGGGGCCGGAGACCGGGAAGCCGTCCGGGCGCCGGGTGACGGCGGTGACGAAGTGACCTGCGGCGAGGGCCTGTTCGGTGGCCTGTCGGCCGGTGGGCCCGTTCGCGCCGAAGATGACGATCCGCAGGGGCTTGCTCGTCGGTAAGGGTGCTGTCATGGCCTCAGGGTCGCATCCCGGGGCGTCGGCGCGTCGTCACGGGCCCGAACACCAGCCTCAGGCGTCAGGATTGCCTCAACGTCATTGTGGGGATGGGGAGATGACGAACTCGCTTGTCGTCTTCCGGCACATTCCTTGCACAGTTGATCGTTCTTCACGGGGGCATGGATGGCGGACCGCGTACTCCACGGGTACGAGAAGCTCCTGGAGTCCTTCGTGCCGAAGGCGGTCGGGCTGGACTCCCGCGGCAAGGGCACCCCCTCCGCGTATCCCGGAGGGGCGCCGGTCGTCACGGTCTACGGGGCGCGCGGCACCGGCAAGACGGCCGTGTGCGAGCGGCTGCACGAGACGTACGTCAATCGGCTGCACGTCGCCAAGTGGCCCATGACCGGCGCGCGTCCGGTGCCGCCGGGCCCGCCGCCCGACCAGGCGGACCCGCTGGCCTCCCGTCCGCTGGCGGCTCTGGCCTGGCTGGTGCACGAACTGAACGTGGACCTCGGCAGGTTCGGGCGCGTCGAGTTCCCCCGCTTCACCTACGGCCTGATCGCCGCCACGACCCTGTACCAGCCACCGGACGACGACCGCCCGGACGACCACGGCCCGGTCCCCGGCGGCCCGGACGGCGACGGGGACGGCCCGGGCCTGGCGGACCTGCGACGGCTGGAGGAGATGCGGCAGGAGCTGGAGGCGGCCCTTCAGGGCGACGGCGGCCAGGAGGGCCGGCTGCGGGACCTGCTGGGTTCCTGGGCCGAGGCGGCGATTCCGCTCCTGGGCTGGATCGCCCCCGGGCTGGCCCCGCTCACGGACCTGTTCCAGCTGTTCGTCCGCCAGGCCACGGAACGCGGCGGCAAGGACCTCCACCGGGCCGCACTGCGCTGGTGGGACGACCGCGTCCCCGGCATCGCGGGCAACGGCGTCGGAAAGCTGCTGGACTACATGTTCCTGAGCCTGGGCCTGCTGGTCCCGGCGCAGGCCCGCCGCCAGCTCGAAGAGCATCTGACCGCCGCGTTCCTCGCGGACATCGACGCGCACCAGGCACGCCGGCACCTCTTCGTACGCCCGCTGCCGCTGATCCTCCTGGACGACACGCACACCCCCACCGGCAGCCGTCTGCTCGACCTGCTCCTGGCGGCCTACGCCCAGGCCGGGGACGCGAAGCGGCCGGTGATCGTCGCCACCCGGCTCGGCGCGGTGCGCCGCCCGGCGAGCACCCAGCACGGGCATCCGGCCGGTGTGACGCAGCTCGACGCGCTGGAATGGACGAGCCCGGGCAGCACCTCGCCCGCCGACTGGCAGCTGTGGCTCAGGGCTCCGGCCCTGCGCGCCGAGAGCATCGCCACCGCCCTCGGCTCGCTCGCCCCGCAGGGACTGGCCGCCGTGATCGAGCAGATCAGCGCCGGACGTGCGGGCTGTGCCCGGCCGTTGATCGAGGCGGCCCGGCGGGACCTGCGCAGGACGCACAGCACGCTGCGCCGATGCGCACCGGAGCAACTCGGCCGTGCGCTGCTCGACCTGCCGCCGGCCGGCGCCGCGCAGGAGCCGACCGTCGCCGGGGCGCTGCTGAGCTACCTCGTGCCCCAGCAGGGGCTGCTCGACGCCCTGCTGCCGCGGGCCGTCGCGCTGCGCCCGGAGGAAGCGGAGGCCCTGCCGCCGCTGCGGGCGGAGCCGGACGCGGTGCGCGACCGCGCGGAAACCTTCCTGGACGCGGATCACTGGGTCCTGAGCCCGTGGGCGGGCGACGAGGGGCTCCTCCCCGTGGTGGCCGACCGGACGCTCCGGGAACTGCTGCTGCACCGCCTGCGCACCCCGGCGGCGGGCCCGTCCGGCCTGGCCGACACCTTCGTGACCTGGACCGAGCTGCACTCGGCCGCCCGGGACCGGTACGGCCGCCCCGCCCCCGACGGGGACCTCGGTGTGTACGCCGCCCACCTGCACCACTGCCTCGCGCTCGGGCTGCGCGAGACGGCCGTGGCCGGGCTGCACGCGGCGTTCGGCCACCAGGACCGGCACGCCTGGCTGGCCGCGGTGCAGTGGGTCTGCGCGGCCCCGCAGCCGCCGGACGGCTACCTCGAACGCCACCCGGAGCCGCCCGTGGCCTGCCTCGCCTGCCCCGGCCCGGGCCCCGACGACAAACACCATCGCATCGGCGAACTGGTGGACGCGCTGTGGAGGCTGTCGACGCTCTCCTCGCTCTACACGGACGACCCGGAGAGCGAGACCAACCCCCTGCGCCAGCTCGTCAACGGCTTCGACGCCGCCACGCGGGCGGCCGCCGGAAACTGGCCGACGCTGCTCTCCCGTGGGCGGCGCGTTCCCGAACTCCCCCTCGGCAGAAGGGATCACTGACGTGCCGGCACCCAAGTTCTGGCCCGCGCCGGTCCTGTTCGGCGGACTGTTCGCCCTCCTCGTGGTCCTCGGCATCGCGGCATGGCTGGCCTGGCGCGCCGGTCTCCGGCACGCGGTCCGCAATGCCCTGATCGGCGCCTGTGCCGTCGTAGCCGTCGGCGCGGTCGGAGGCATCGTGTGGGCCGCGAAGCTTCCCGACTACTGCCAGAGCGGCAACGAGCGGCTGGTGAGGAAGGACGGCCAGTGCGTCGGCATCAGCGACGGCGGCCATGTGTTCATCGACGAACTCGGCCCGGTCTCCGAGCGGATCAAGAAGCTCAACGACCGGGTCACCGAGGGCGACACGCCGTACGCCACCATCGCCCTGATGATCCCCATGACCCCGGACGAGGACGACAAGGCCCACCGGGCCCAGCTCCTGCGCGAGGTGCAGGGCGCCTACCTCGCCCAGTACCGGGCCAACGAGGTCGAGAAGAACGACGTGCCCGTCCGGCTCGTCCTCGCCAACCCCGGCCGCGACCTGGACCACGGCGACGAGGTCGCCGACTGGCTCGCCGAGCTGGCCGACTCCCCCGAGGACCGGCTGCGGGTGGTCTTCGGGTTCAACTACAGCGTCGAGGAGACCGCCAGGACCATCGAAGACCTGACGAAGGAGAAGGGCATCCCCGTCGTCGGCGGCCCGATCACCGCCACCGATCTCGCCAACGACCGGCAGGACTCGTATCCCGGCCTGGCGAAGGTCGTCCCGTCCAACCTCGACCAGGCCAGGGCCCTCCAGCACTATCTCAAGGCCGACGACGAGAAGACCTTCCTCATCGAGGACATCAGCGGCACCGACCTGTACTCCCGCTCCCTGCGCGCCGCCTTCCGCGAGGTGACCAAGGGCGCGGCCAGCGGCCCGGAGCGCTACGACTCGACGCAGGTGACGAAGAACGACTTCAAGCTGATGGTCAACAACATCTGCGACTCCGAGGCCACCACCCTGTACTTCGCGGGACGGCCGCCCGCCCTCGCCCAGCTCATCAACGCGCTCGGCAGCCGCGGCTGCCGGGAGGACCGGCCCCTCCGGCTCGTCACCGTCTCGGGCGCGTCGACGATCGCCCTGGACCCACAGCTGGACTGGTCGGCGCTCACCCGGGGCAAGGGGCTGACCGTCGAGTACGCCACGATCACCCACCCCGACGCCTGGAGGGCCCCACGGAAGGCAGGCGACCGCACCCCTCCCGCCACCGGCGGATCCCCCGAGGACCTCGCGGCCCTCACCGGCCTGCTGGCGAAGGACTCCCCGCACCGGCCGGGGGACATCGGCCCCACCGACCTCTCCGACGGACGCACCATCACCATGTACGACTCGGCGCTCACCGCCATCACCGGCATCGAGAACCGGGTGACCAGGCCGGGCCAGGTACCCGACCTGAAGTCCATCCCGGAGACCTGGAACCGGCTGCACGGCCGGGGCAAGGTGCGCGGGGCGAGCGGCTGGATCTGTCTGAACAGCAACGGCACCCCGTACGACAAGGCGGTGGCCATCGTCCGGCTGGTGCCCGGGGAGAAACACCTCGCCTTCCAGGGCATCGCCTGGCCCACGGGTGTCCCGCTGACCGAGAGGACTTGCCGGGACGTGCCCGAGTGAGCCGCCGCCCCCGGTCGGTGCTCCTCCGTGCCGCGCTCAGTGCTCGCGGTACAGCTCGGTGAGCAGTTCCAGCACCGCCTGGCCGGCCGGCTGCGGATCGTCCCGCCACCAGGCCAGGCGTACGGCGACCGGTTCGGCGTCGCGCACCGGGCGGTAGACGACGCCGGGCCGCCGGTACTGGTTCGCGGTGGACTCGGCGGTCATGCCGATGCACCGGCCGGTGGCGATGACGGTGAGCCAGTCGTCGACGTCGTGGATCTCCTCGGTCGCCGGGCGGGCGTCCGGCGGCCACAGCTCCGGAGTGGTGGTGCCGGTACGGCGGTCCACCAGCAGGATCCGCCCGCTGAGGTCGGCCAGCCGCACCGAGCGGCGCCGGGCCAGCGGGTCGTCGGCGGCCATCGCGCACAGCCTCCGCTCCAGGCCGACGATCGCGGAGTCGAAGCGCCGGTCGTCGAGCGTCCGGCGCACCACGGCGAGGTCGCACATCCCCTCCAGCAGTCCGGCCGTGGGCGAGTTGACGCGCACCAGATGCAGTCCGGTCTCCGGGTGCGCGGCGCCCCAGCGGCGCTGGAAGGGCAGGGTGTGCCGGCCGAGCGCCGCCCAGGCGTAGCCGATCCGCAGCTCGTCCCGGCCCAGGGCGGCGCCCCGGACCAGCTCGTCCACCTCGGCCAGCACCCGCCGGGCGTGCGCCACCACCCGCTGTCCGGTCGCCGTCGGCGTCACCGCGCGGGAGGTGCGCCGCAGCAGCCGGACGCCGAGGGCGCGTTCCAGCGCGGCGAGCGTCCGGGAGACGGCCGCCTGGGAGACGCCGAGCGCGATCGCGGCGTCGGTGAAGGTGCCCTCGTCGACGATGGCGACGAGACAGCGCAGGTGGCGAAGGTCCACATCCATCCGGCCCACATTCATACGCTCAGCGTATAGATCGAGCAGGGCATGCATTTTTCGTAAGCCTCGGGTGCGCGCACGATGCGGCTCATGCGCACAGCTCAAGCTCCCGCATCGCGGCGTTCCCGCATCACCCCTGACGCTCCGTCGGCCGGGCATCGGCTGGCCGGCGTCGCCACCATGCTCGGCAGCGGTCTGTCCAACCAGACGGGCGCCGCCGTCGGTGCCCTCGCCTTTCCCGTCCTCGGCCCGGTCGGGGTGGTCGCGGTACGGCAGTACGTCGCCGCGGCCGTCCTGCTCCCCCTCACCCGGCCCCGGCTGCGGGAGTTCACCTGGCGGCAGTGGTGGCCGGTGCTGCTGCTGGCCGTGGTGTTCGGCACCATGAACCTCAGCCTGTACAGCGCCGTCGACCGGATCGGCCTCGGGCTCGCGGTGACCCTGGAGTTCCTGGGCCCGCTGACCATCGCGCTGGCCGCCGTACGCCGTCGGCTGGACGCCTGCTGTGCGGTGCTCGCCGCGGCGGGCGTGGTCGTGCTGATGCGTCCGCGGCCCTCCGCCGACTACGTCGGGATGGGGCTCGGGCTGCTGGCCGCCGCCTGCTGGGCGTCGTACATCCTGCTCAACCGCACGATCGGCACCCGGCTCCCCGGCGCGCAGGGAGCGGCCGCCGCGGCGGGGGTGTCGGCGGTGCTGTTCGTGCCGGTCGGACTGCTGGTGGCGCTGCACCGGCCGCCGAGCGCCTGGGCGGTCGGCTGTGCGGTGGCGGCCGGGGTGCTGTCCTCCGCCGTGCCCTACCTCGCCGATCTGCTCACCCTGCGGCATGTCCCGGCGCACACGTTCGGGCTCTTCATGAGTGTCAACCCGGTGCTGGCCGCGGTGGTGGGCTGGATCGTCCTCGGGGAGGGCCTGGGGGTGTGGGAGTGGGCCGGCATCGGAGCCGTCGTCACCGCCAACGCGGTGAGCATGCTGACCCGGCGGCCGTGAACGCGCGACGAAGTGTCCGTCCGCCGGGGCCGATCCCGCACACTCTGTCGGCGCCGGGCCGGGGGTACGGCTGGCTAGGGTCGGCCGTATGACCCACAGTTTCGTTGTCCACGTCCCCGACGCCGAGCTCGAACCGGAGCCGCTGGAGCCCGAGCAGATCCTCTCCGGATCGCCCGAGGTGACCGGGAAGGTGGTGTGGGAGTCGGCGGACGGCCGTCAGGTGCGCGGGATCTGGCAGATCACGCCGGGCGTGGTGACCGACACCGAGGCGGACGAGCTGTTCGTGGTGATCAGCGGGTCGGCGACGATCGAGGTGGACGGCGGGCCGACGCTGACGGTCGGGCCGGGCGACATGGCGGTGCTGCGCGAGGGCGACCGTACGACCTGGACGGTGCACGAGACGCTGCGCAAGGCGTACGCGATCAGTCTGTGAGCGGCGGGGCGGTCGTGCCCCTGATCTCCAGCGTCGGCGCGGCGAGATGGGTCCTGCCCTCGCCGCCCGGCCGTTCGAAGCGGTCCAGCAGGCAGCGGGCCGCGCGGCGGCCGACCTCGTGCCCGGCGTGGTCGACGGTGGTGAGCCACAGGTGGCGCAGCCGGGCGATGGCCGTGTTGTCGTACCCGGTCACGGAAAGGTCGTGCGGGACACGCAGGCCGAGTTCGGCCGCCGCCGACAGGGCGCCCACGGCGGTGATGTCGTTGACGGCGAGCACGGCGGTGGGCCGGTCGGCGCGGCCGAGCAGCCGTACGGTCGCCCGGTAGCCGCCCTCCTCCGTCATGTCGCCGGGCTCGACCAGCGCGCCGGCCGCGAGGCCGTGGGCCCGCATGGTCGCCTCGAAGCTGCGCCGGCGCAGCTCGCCGACGGCGCCGTAGCCCGCGATGTGCGCGATCCGGCGGTGGCCGAGCCCGACGAGGTGGTCGGTGACCAGCCGCGCGCCCTGGGTGTCGTCACCGGCGACCAGGTCCACGCCGGGCGGCACCTCCTCGCGGGCCCCGGCGACCACGACGGGTATGCGCGCGGCGATGGGGCCGAGCGCGGCCGGGTCGGGCAGGGTGCCGACCACGACGAGGCCGTCCACGCCGAGGTCCAGGAAGGGGCCCGCCGGGTCCTGGCCGGTGCGGCGGTTGAGCCGGGCGTCGGCGAGGACGGTGCGCAGACCGGCGGTGTGCAGCAGGGAGTTGAGGCCGTCGAGCAGGTCGACGTACCAGGGGTTGCGCAGATCGTGCAGGAGGACGCCGATCGTGCGGGAGCGCTGCTCGCTGAGGCTGCGCGCGGCGGCGTTCGGGCGGTAGCCCAGCTCCCGGACGGCCCGCAGCACGGCGTCCCGCTTCTCGGGCCGCACCTGTCCCGAGCCGCGCAGCACCAGCGAGACCAGCGACTTGGACACCCCGGCCCGTTCGGCCACGTCGCGGATCGTCGGCGGTCTCATGGGATGGACCGTTCCACGGGCCGTGCCGCCTTGTCAAAGGCTCACTCAGGGCTCGGAGAGGGTTGACACCGGCCGAAAGTGCCACCCAAGGTGGGCCGGAAAGGAAATGGACCGGTCCAAAAAGGGCTGAGAGGGGCTGTCATGGTGGACACGCTGGGCGTCGCCGTCGTCGGGTTCGGCTGGATGGGGCGGGTGCACACCCAGGCCTACGCCCGGGTCCGGCACCACTATCCGCAGCTGCCCCTGCGACCCGAGCTGGTGACGGTCGCCGAGGAGGTGCCCGGCCGGGCCGAGCGGGCCGCCGAGCAGTTCGGGTTCGCCGGCACGGCCCGCGACTGGCGCGAGGTGGCCGCGGACCCGCGCGTCCGGGCCGTCAGCATCACCGCCCCGAACTTCCTGCACCGCGAGATCGGCGTGGCGATGGCCGAGGCGGGCAAGCACATCTGGATCGAGAAGCCGGTGGGCCTGACCGCCGGGGACGCCCGCGCGGTGGCGGACGCGGTCGCGGCGGCCGGGGTGCAGGGCGCGGTCGGCTTCAACTACCGCAACGCGCCCGCCGTGGAGACGGCCCGCCGGATGATCACGGAGGGCCGGATCGGCACGCCCACCCATGTCCGCGTCCGGCTGTTCAGCGACTACGCGGCCCACCCCGACGGCGCGCTGACCTGGCGGTACGAGCGGGAGCGGGGCGGCAGCGGGGTGCTCGGCGACCTCGCCTCGCACGGGGTGGACCTGGCCCGGTACCTGCTCGGCGAGATCGCGTCGGTGACCTCCGACACGGCGGTGTTCGTGCCGGAGCGGGCCCGCCCGACCGGCGCCACGGCCGGTCACAGCCGGGCCGCCGGCGGGGAACCGGGCCCGGTCGAGAACGAGGACTACGTCAGCTGCCTGCTGCGCTTCACCTCCGGCGCACGCGGGGTCCTGGAGGCCTGCCGGGTCTCGGTCGGCGAGCAGAACAACTACGGCTTCGAGGTGCACGGCACCAAGGGCGCGCTGTTCTGGGACTTCCGCCGGATGAACGAGCTGGGCGTCTGCCACGGCGACCGTTACCAGGACATGCCGGTCAGCACGGTGTACGTGGGTCCGGGCGACGGCGAGTACGCGGCCTTCCAGCCGGGCTCCGCGAACGCCATGGGCTACGACGATCTGAAGGTCGTCGAGGCGTACCGCTTCCTGCGTTCGATCGCCGAGGGCACGCCGTACGGCGCCACGCTCACGGACGCCGTGCACAGCGCGGCCGTGCTCGACGCGATGACCCGGTCGGCCGCGAGCGGCGCCTGGGTCAGCCCGGCGCTGTCGTAGGCATGTTGTACGGCGTCACGACCTGGATCGGGGACGGCAGGGTCGGTCCGGCGGGCGGCAGCGCGCCGTGCGCGCGCATCACCAGATGGCAGGCTTCGCGCAGGTCGTGCCGCAGATCGTGGTGGAGGACGGCGGACAGCCGGTGCTCGCGCAGCAGCCGGGTGTTGTCGTGGTCGAGATCGTGCGCGACGAAGACGGCGCACTCCCGGCCGAGGTCGGCGAACGCCTGGAGCGTGGCGATGTTGCCGCCGCCGATCGAGTAGACGGCGCGGATCTCCGGGTCGCGTTCCAGGGCGGCGCGGACCAGGTCGTACTGGGTGGCGTCGAGGCCCTGCCCCTCGGCGATCTCCACCAGGGTGCGGCCCGGGTGGAGGGCGCGCATGGTGGCGCGGAAGCCCATCTCGCGCTCCTCCTCGTTGCGGAAGAAGCCGCTGCTGAGGCTGGTGAGCACATGCGCCGGCCGGTCGCCCAGCCACTGGCCCACGAGATAGGCGGCGGTCGCGCCCGCCGCCCGGTTGTCGATGCCGACGTAGCCGACCCGGGCGCCGGCCGGCAGATCGGTGACCAGGGTGACCACCGGGATGCCCGCGGCGGCCAGCCGGCCGACGGCGGCGGTGACCTCGGGGACGTCCGGCGCCTTGAGGATGACGCCCTGCGAGCCGCGCCGGGCGATCCGGTCCAGGATGGCGACCTGCTCCTCGGCCGGGCCGGTCTCGCGGAAGTGGAAGCGGGAGCGCACCACGGCCGGGTGCAGTCCGGGCAGTTCGGCCTCCAGGGCGGTGCGGACGGCGGTGGAGAACCGCTCCGGCGCCTGCATCACGATGTCGATCATGAAGGTGCGGCCGACGAGCCGGACCTGGGTGCGCTGCCGGTCCAGGTCGGCGATGGCCCGGTGCACTTCCTGCGCGGTGCTCGGGCGCACCCCGCCGCGCCCGTTGAGGACGCGGTCGACGGTGGCCTCGCTCAGCCCGGCCTGACGTGCGATCTCCCGGATGGGGAAGGGATGGCCCACGCACGGCTCCTTGAGGGGTTTTTGATGGCTTCCTGCTGGTTGTTCGAGGGGTTTGTACTGACAAGAATGACAGCACTCCGTCGCCTCTGTCACCGAAAGGACGACGATGGTCCCGACCCCCTGGCTGTCCGCGCGGGACTGCGATCTCGACGCGTTCCGCGCACTGGTCGAGCGGACCGCCGACCCGGCCGACCACCCGTATGCCGCCGCCGTCGAGCAGAACGTGCCGGTCTACGACGCCGGACGCCTCCCGGACCGCCGCGCGCTGCGGGCCGAGCTGGTGCACGCGCTCACCGACGGTCCCGGCATCGTGGTCTTCCGCGGTGCCTTCCCGGACCGGGCGGTCGTGGACCGGGTCAGCGAGGTGTTCGACGCGCTGATCGCCGGGCAGCGCGCCTCGGGCGCCGCGGCCGGGGACCACTTCGCCGCGCCGGGCGCCAACGACCGGGTGTGGAACGCGCTGGAGAAGACGGCGCTGTACGACCCGGAGGCGTTCGCCGACTACTACGCGAACGACGTCCTGGCGCTGGTCGCGGAGGCCTGGCTGGGGCCGGGCTACCAGGTCACCTCGCAGGTGAACGTGGTCAATCCGGGCGGCACGGCGCAGACCGCGCACCGCGACTACCACCTGGGCTTCCTCTCCGACGAGACCGCCGCCGCCTACCCGGCGCACGTCCACCGCCTCTCCCCCGTGCTCACCCTCCAGGGCGCGGTCGCCCACTGCGACATGCCGGTCGAGTCCGGTCCGACGATGTACCTGCCGTACTCGCAGCGCTACGAGCCCGGCTATCTGGCCTGGCGGCGCCCGGAGTTCCAGGAGTACTTCGACGCGCACCACGTGCAGCTGCCCCTCGCCCAGGGCGACGCCGTCTTCTTCAACCCCGCGCTGTTCCACGCCGCCGGGAGCAACCGCTCCGCCGGCGTCCGGCGGATGGCCAATCTGCTCCAGGTGTCCTCGGCGTTCGGGCGGGCGATGGAGACCGTGGACCGGGAGGCCGTCACCAACGCCGTCTATCCGGTGCTGCTGAAGCGACAGGCCGACGGCGCGGACCAGGCGTGGCTGGAGCGGGTGATCGCGGCGAGCGCCGAGGGCTATCCCTTCCCCACCAACCTCGACAGCGATCCGCCGGTCGCCGGGCTCGCCCCGCCCTCGCAGGCGGACGTCGTACGGCGGGCGCTGCGCGAGACCTGGACCCCCGAGGCGCTGCGGGACGCGCTGCGGGCCGGCGCCGAGCGGCGTCAGAGCTGAAAGGACCACGGTTCCATGGGACTTCTCGACGACAAGGTCGTCCTGGTCAACGGCGGCAGCCAGGGCGTGGGCGCGGCCGTGGCGCGGGCCGCCGTGCGCGAGGGCGCCGTCGTGGCCGTCACCGGGCGGCGCACCGGGCCCGGTGAGGCGCTGGTGGCGGAGCTGGGCGGCAAGGCGATGTTCATCCGGGCCGACCTCGCCGACGCCGAGCGGGCGACGTCGGCCGTGGCGGAGGTCGTGAACGCGTACGGCCGGATCGACTGCCTGGTCAACGCGGCGGGCCTCACCTCCCGGGGCACGCTCCTCGACACCACGCCCGAGCTGTTCGACCAGCACATCGCGATCAACCTGAGGGCGCCGTTCTTCGCCATGCAGGCCGCCGTCCAGGACATGGTCGCGCGCAAGGCGCCCGGCACGATCGTCAACATCATCACGTCGTCGGCGCACGGCGGGCAGCCGTTCCTCGCCCCGTACGTCGCCGCCAAGGCCGGGCTCGTGGGCCTCACCCGCAACGCGGCGCACGCGCACCGCTGGGACCGGATCCGGATCAACGGCCTGAACATCGGCTGGACGGCGACCGAGGGCGAGGACGCGACCCAGAAGGCCTTTCACGGCGCCGGAGACGACTGGCGGAAGCAGGCCGCCGCGCGGCTGCCGATGGGCAAGCTGGGCCAGCCGGAGGAGATCGCCGACTTCGTGGTGTTCCTGCTGTCCGAGCGGTCCGGGGTGGTCACCGGATCGGTGATCGACTGGGACCAGAACGTCCTCGGCGCCCTCGACTAGCCCCCTCCCCGCGAAACCCCCTAGGAGCAACACCCATGCGTATCGGAATCCTCGGCCTCGGCCGCATCGGCGCCTTCCACGCCGAGACCCTCTCCGGACTCGACGCGGTCGAGTCGCTCGTGCTCACCGACCCGTTCGCGGACGCCGCGAAGGCCGCCGCGGAGCGGTTCGGCGGCGAGGTCGTGGACTCGCCGGAGGCCCTGTTGGCCGCCGGGGTGGACGGCATCGTGATCGCGGCCGCGACGGACGCCCATCCCGCGCTGATCCGGGCCGGGGTCGAGGCCGGCGTGCCCGTCTTCTGCGAGAAGCCCGTCGCCAGGACGATGAGCGAGGGCGTCGCGGTGCTGAAGGCCGTCGAGGGCACGGGCGTGCCGGTCCAGATCGGCTACAACCGCCGCTTCGACGCCGGTTTCGTCGCCGCCCGCGCCGCCGTGCGCGGCGGCGAGCTGGGCACGCTGCACACCGTGCGCTCCACCACGCTGGACCCGGCGCCGCCGCCCGCCGCGTACATCGCCGCCTCCGGCGGCATCTTCCGGGACTGCTCGGTGCACGACTTCGACATCATCCGCTGGGTGACGGGCCGAGAGGTGACCGAGGTGTACGCCGTCGGCGGCAACCGGGGCGCCGACCACATCCGGGAGGCGGGCGACGCCGACACCACCGGCGCGGTCCTCACCCTGGACGACGGCACGATCGCGGTCGTCTCCAACTCCCGCCACAACGGGCGGGGGCACGACGTGCGGATGGAGCTGCACGGCTTCCGGGACTCGATCGCGGTCGGGCTGGAGGACAAGCTGCCGCTGCGCTCGGTCGAGCCCGGCGTGACCTTCCCGGCGGGCACCCCGCACGACTTCTTCATGGACCGCTTCGCCGCCGCCTACCGCGCCGAACTGACCGCGTTCACCGAGGTCGTGGCCGGTTCCCGGCCCTCGCCGTGCACGATCGCGGACGCGCTGGAGGCGGGCTGGATCGCGGAGGCGTGCACGCTGTCGCTGGCCGAGCACCGCCCGGTGACGATCGAGGAGGTGCGCACCGCCTGACCGAGGGAGGCCGGGGGCGAGCACCCGAGCAGCACTTTTGTGGGGGACAGCGAGCCCGCACCCGGCTTCCCTCAGTCCGCAATCTTCCACACCCGCCGTCCGTCCGCCCGCCGAGCGCGTCCGGACGGCGGTCACCGAGGGGCGCGCCGGATGTCAGGGCGCCGAAAGGACCAGGCGGCGGGCGAAGTTGCGGTAGCCGAGACGGGTGAACGCAACGGCCATCGGGGCGTTCGCCAGGTCGGTGTCGGCGCGTACGACGTCCGCGCCGGCGTCCTCGGCGAGGAAGCGGGTGATCTCGGCGAGGAGGTCGTCCGCGTAGCCCTGGCCGCGGTGCTCGGGCAGGACGCCGAGGTAGCCGACGACATGGACGCTGGTGTTGCGGGAGGGCAGCGCGAAGCCGACCGGACGGCCCTGCGGGGTCTCGGCGATCCGCCACCAGGCGCGGTCGCCGGGCATCTCGTCGCGGTAGAAGGCGACGTCGTTCCGGGCCTGCCGCTCGGCGCCCACGGTCTCGGCGCCGGTGCGGGACTCGGCGTCGAGGGTGCCCTCCAGGACCCGGCGGAACAGGTCGACGAAGACCTCGTCGTCCGGCTCGGTCCGGAAGCGCAGCCGGCCGGAGGGCTGGGGGACGCCGGTCTCGGGCGTCCACTCGAAGCGGAGCCGTTCGACGGAGGTGGTGAGTCCGGCGCGGCGGGCCGCCTCCCGGCGCCAGCCCAGCTCGGCGACGGCCTCGGGCCGCTCGCGCCAGTCGCCGGGCAGCAGCACGTGGTAGTCCGGCGGGGTGGTCCGGCCGGCCTCGGCGAAGGCGGTGTGCGCTGCGGTGAGCAGCCGGGTCGCGAGGTCCGTACGGGTGTCGTCGGAGCCGTCGAGGTCGCGGACGTTGAGGACGTCGAGCGCGGCGGGCAGGGTGTCGTGCGGTCCGCCCCACCAGGCGGCGAGGGCCTGCGGCTCGCCGCCGTCCTCGGCCAGCCAGGTGTGCTCGGGCCGGTACTCGCCCGTGCCGAGCCGTTCGCGGAAGGTGTCGGGGTCGGCCCAGACGCCGATCCGGCCGGCGGGCAGCAGGGGCAGCACGCGGTCGATGTCGGCGTCGGTCAGGGTGCGGATGATCACGAGGCCTCCCGGCCGGTCGGAGTGGCGGATCGGTCCCAGGTGTGGTCGAGGAAGCCGGCGATCAGCGGGGCGATCCGGTGCAGGTGGTCCTCCAGCGCGAAGTGCCCGGTGTCGAACAGGTGCAGCTCGGCGTCGGGCAGGTCGCGCAGATACGCGCGGGCGCCGTCGGGGGTGAAGAAGGGGTCGCCGGTGCCCCAGGTGATGAGGGTCGGCGGGCGGTGGGCGCGCAGCCAGGCCTGCCAGTCCGGGTAGGCGGCGAGGTTGCTCCGGTAGTCGTAGGCGAGGGCCAGTTGGGCCTGCTTGCGGCCGGGCTGATCGAGGAAGTACTGGTCGAGCAGCCAGCCCTCGGGGGCGACGAGCGCCGGATCGGCCGTGCCGCCCTCGTACTGGGCGCGGGTGGCGGCGAGGGTGAACAGGTCCAGGATGGTCTGCTCGGCGCCCGGGGTGTCCGGGGTGAGCGCGGTGAACTCGCGGGCTGCGTCGGACAGTCCGTCCAGGTAGGCGTTGCCGTTCTGCACCACGAGTCCGGCGACCCGCTCGGGGTGACGCAGAGCCAGGCGCAGGCCGACCGGGGCGCCGAAGTCGAAGAGATACATCGTGTATCGGGTCAGTCCGAGCCGTTCGGTGAAGCCCTCGACGACGTCGGCCAGGCGCTCGAAGGAGTAGGTGAAGCCGTCCGGGGCGCGGGTGTGCCCGAAGCCCGGGTAGTCCGGGGCGATCAGCCGGTAGTGCCGGCCGAGGGTGTCGATGAGCCGCCGGAACTGGTGCGAGGCGGACGGGAAGCCGTGCAGGAGCAGCAGCACGGGGGCGTCGGGGCGGTCGGGCAGGGACTCGCGGTAGAAGACGTCCACTCCGTCGACGTCCAGGTGCCGGTGTGCGGTGGGGGCGGGTGGGCTGATGCGCGGTGCGGTGACCGAGGCTGTCATGCGTCAGTCATACGTGGCCGCCTTCTAATGCGTCAATCGATATATGTAGCATTAGTTTTCGTGTACGCCAGCGAACCGCCGACCGGCGAGCCCCTGCCGCTCGATCTCGTCAACACCCGCCCGTTGAGCGGCGGAAGCCGTACGGATCTGCTCGGCACCCCCGACCGGCTCGCCGCCTGGCTGGCCCGCCAGGCGGACCGGCTGGGCGCGGAGGCGGTCGGCCCCGCCCCCACCGCGGCCGACCTGGCCCCCGTGCACGCCGTACGCGCTCATACGGAGGCGGCGCTGCGCGCCCTGCTGGACGGACGGCGGCCGCCGGGGTCCGCGTTGCGCGGACTCGCCGACGCCCAGCGCGCCGCACCGGCCGTCCGCGCACCCGTCTGGGACGGTACGGCGGTGATCGCGCCGGTGCGCCGCACGGGCCCGCTCGGCGTCCGGCTGGCCGCGCTGCTCGCGGAGTCCGCCGCCGCCCTGCTGGCCGATCCGGCGGTCGCCCGGGTCAGGGAGTGCGCGGCCGAGGACTGCGTCCTGCTGTTCCTGCCCGCGCACCCCCGCCGCCGCTGGTGCTCACCCACCCGCTGCGGCAATCGGTCCCGGGTGGCGCGGCATTACCGGCGGCACAAGGAGTCCTGACGGGGGAGCTCACAGCGGTGCACAGGCCCGGTCGGCGACCTGCGGTCCGCCCTTCGCCGCCCGCACGTCAGGACGCCCGCCCGCACGCCAGGGCACCCCGTCCGCTCGTCAGGGCGCCCCGCCCGCTCGTCAGGGCGTCGCCGCCGGGAGGACGCCCGCTGCCTGGAGGCGGGACGGGTCTGCGCGGAGGATGGCTTCCTGGGCCAGGCGCAGGGACGGGCCGGGTTCGACGCCCAGTTCCTCCCGGATGACCCGGCGGGCGTGGTGATAGACGCCGAGGGCGTCGCCCTGGCGGCCCGCCCGGTACAGCGCGGCCATCAGCTGGCGGTAGAACGGCTCGCGCAGGGGGTGTTGGACGAGGAGGCCCTTGAGTTCCTCGATCACCTCGTGGTGGCGGCCGATCGCCAGGGCCGCGTCCATTGCCAGCTCGGTGCAGTTCAGCCGTTTCTCCTCCTGGACCGCGGCGAACGACTCGATCGCCACAGAGCCCGGCAGGCCTTCCAGAACCGGGCCGTGCCAACGGGTCAGCGCCCGCCGGAGCAGTTCGCACGCCTGCCGGAAATCGGCCGCGAAGTAGCGCTCCCGGCCATGCTCGTACAGCGCCTCGAATTCCTGGAAATCGGTCATCGCGCCGCTCACGTCGAGAATGTATCCGGGCGATGTGGTGACGATCGGGGACCCGCCTCGCGGTCCGCTCAGGAGTTTGCGCAACTGCGAGACGTACACCCGCAGGCTGGCGAAGGCACAGCGTGGCGGCTCCTGGTCCCACAGCTCCGCCACGAGCTTCTCGCCGGGTACCGCCTCCCCGGCCCTGACCAGCAGAAGGGCGAGCAGTTTGGCGAGTTTGGGCGCCTCGGGCGTCAGCTCGACGCCGCCGCGGGTGACCCGCAGCCGGCCCAGCAGTTCGTAGCGCAGCGGATGGTCGGCCGGTACAGAGGACAGGGACACAACTACCCCCCGAATGCGCGGTGCGCATTCAACTAAAGTCCGGTTCCCCCGTCCGTCCCCAGGTCGGGACGTCTATTACTCGATGGTATCTGCTTTCGCCGGAAGCCTATGTCAGCTCGTTGCCCGTTACCAGTCCCGCCTCGTTACACCGGCATTAAAGCGAACGGAACTTGCCCGGTTCCGACCCCCACGGCCGTAAAGAATTCAGCCATTTCCGAGGGCGGTGGGGAAACGCCGACAGCCCGGACCGCCGGAGGGCGGGCCGGGCTGTCCGGGCCGTTTCGGGAGGGTGTTTCCAGTCGATGCGGCGGGCCGCCGCGGGTCACGCCGCGACGGGCCGCTCCCCGCCGAGCGTGCGGTCCAGCCAGGCGAACAGCCGGTCGTGGAAGAGGTGCATCGCGCCGGAGTGGCAGTGCGCGCCGCCGCCCTCGTCGGCCGTGAAGACGTACAGGGTCTTCGGCGCGTTCAGGCCGGTGTAGACCTTCTTCGCGTGCTCGAGTCCGGCGAAGAACATGTCCTCTTCGGCGTCGAGCACCAGTACCGGGCAGCGGACCCGGCCGATCACCTCGGACAGGCCGAACGCGGGGAGCACCCGCAGGAGTTGGGAGGGGGTGGCCGCGCCGAAGGTCCACAGCGCCTGGCGCAGCAGCCAGCGGGTGAACGTCTGCTGCGCGGCGATGCCCCACATCACCGGGTCGGCGAAGTCGTCGCATCCCTGCTCGACCCACTCCAGCACGAACGGCGGCAGCGCCACCACGTCGCCGAGCTGCCAGACGGCGTCGTGGGCGACGCAGCCGGCCAGCCGGTGCTCGAACGCGGCGGCCCGCACCGCGAGCAGTCCGCCGAGGCTGGTGCCGACCAGGACGACGCGGTCGGGGTCGACGCCGGGCAGGTCCAGGGCGTAGTCCACCACCGGGGTGACCACCTTCTCCCAGTCCGGCCGGAACACCAGCCCCTGGTCGCGGAGGACCGAGCCCTGGCCGGGGCCCTCGAAGCACAGGCAGTCGTAGCCGCGGGCCAGGGCCGCCGCGGCGACGAAGAACCAGCCCTCCTCCAGGGTGGAGTCGATGCCGCCGTGGTGGATGACGAGCGGGCGGGGCGCGCCGGAGTCGCCGGCGGCGCGGTAGAGGTAGCCGGGCAGCGAGGTGTCCTCGTAGGGAATGCGGACGAACTCGGGCGGCCGGTCCATGAGTTCGGCCGCGTCGGCGAAGGTCTCCCGGGACAGCCGCATCAGCCGCAGGGCCTCCGCGTCGTGCGGGTCGTCGCGCTGGAAGAACTCGGCGGTGCGGTAGTAGTTGTGGGCGCGCAGCAGGGCCGCCCGGGCGTCCACGGTGCGGCCCTCGCCGCGGGCCGTGGTGCCGAGGCGGTGGACGCGTTCGGCGAGCGCGGCCCAGGACCGCCGCCAGGCCTCGGTGTCGCCGTCGGGGATCCGGGAGGCGACCGCGACGACCTCCCCGAGCTGCGCACCGCCGTAGTCGGCGTAGCCGGCGGTGCGCAGGGCCTGGTAGTCGAAGGCGGGGTCGTCGAAGAGGAAGCTCATGGCAGCGGCTCCTGAAGCGTCGGGGAGGTGCTTCTACGGCGTGCCGGGGTCCGTCCCGGCGGGGTGTGCACGGGTTCCGTTCAGGAAGGTGTCGACGATGGTCTCGGCGAAGGCGGCGGACTCGACGGGACGCTGGCGGAGGATCAGCCGGACGGCCATCGGTCCGACGAGCAGTTCGACGGCGTCGTCCGGGTCGAGTCCGGGGCGCAGTTCACCGCTCTCGACGCCCTCGCGCAGGACCCGGACCAGAGCCTCGCGCCGGGCGGCGACGACGGTCTCCTCGAAGCGCGCGACCAGGTGCGGCCGGCGTACGGCCTCCCCGAGGAGGCTGCCGATCAGCCGGTGCAGCGGGGTGTCCTGGCCGCGGTGGCGCAGCTGGTCCACGAGGGTCACCAGTTTCTCCCGCAGCCCGAGCCCGTCCAGCGGGGGCACGGGCAGGTCGAGGGAGCCCAGCGCGGCGAGCACCAGTTCCTCCTTGTTGCGCCAGCGCCGGTAGACGGTGGCGCGGGCGACCCCGGCCCGCTGGGCGACCAGGTCCATGGACAGCTCGGCGAAGCTGCACCCCTCGCCGAGCAGGCCGAGGGTGCTGTCGAGGATGGCCCGGTCGGCGGCGGGGTCGCGCCGCCGGCCGCCCCGGTGCGTCCGGTCGGTGCGAGGCGGGGTGGGCATGGGGCCTCCGTGGGGTGGGGCCACGCCAAGAGGCGTCGGACGGGCGGGAGACGAGGCGGCGCGCGCGGTGCGGGGCGGCCCGCGTTCGACGCTAGACCCGGCGGGTAAACGAGTCAACGGTGTATCGAAACATCATTGACTCGAATCTCGGGGCGGCGCCTCCGGCCCCACCGCGACGGCGACCAGAAGGCCCCCGGCGGTCTCGGCGCAGCGCAACTGCCAGCCGTCGCCGGGGTGTTCGGTGTCGACGCGGGTGAAGTCCCAGGCCAGTCCCACGCCGAGCGCCTTGGTGTAGGCCTCCTTCAGCGTCCACAGCCGTACCAGGCGCACGTTGCGCTCCCCGGGCGGCAGCCCACGCAGCTCCGCCCGTTCCCGGGGGTGGCAGATCTTTCCGGCCAGCGCGAGCAGCGAGCGGTCCCGGGCCTCGGCGTCGACACCGATCAGCCGCCCGCGGGCCACCCCGACGACCAGCGCGTCCGCGGTGTGGCTGAGCCCCGCGTCCAGTCCGGCGGGCGCGTACACCACCGGCCGCCCCCGCCCGTCCCGCCCCAGCCGCACCCGCTCCGGCGCGCTGCCGTCCGCCGCGGCCACGGCCCACCGCAGCAGCGTCCGGGAGCCCACCAGGCGCTCCCGTACGACGGGTTGGCGCGCGGCCCGGTAGCGCGGCCAGTCCGCGCCGAGCAGCGCGGCGACGTCCGGCCCGGCGGCCCGCGCCCAGTCCGCCGACCGCCCGTGACACACCACGTGCCCGTGCCGCCGTACGGCCTCCCGGACCGCCCGCCGGGCGCCGGCGTCACCCGGCGTCACGGGCCCGACGAGTGACGGTGCGTCACCCATGTACGCCTCCTTCTCCGGCACCGCGTGCCAGCACGGACCGTGCCCCCGTGGACACCCACCGTTGTACCGGCGCGGCCGGCGGCCGTCAGGCGAACCCGCCACCCGTGACGTGCGCTGCAATTTTCGCTTTACGCGGGCTTTTCACCTCTCCCCAAGGCTGAACCCACCGGATGGCACTCGGTGCCGACCCGACCGTGAGAGGACAGCCTGTGCCGCACCAGCCCCAGCACCGAACGTTGACGGACGCCGTACGCCACGGCGTCGACCGTCACCCCGAGCGCGCCGCGTTCGTGTATCTGCACGAGGACGGCCCCGACCTGCGGCCGGAGCGGATCACCTACGCCGAACTGGACCGGCGGGCCCGCGTGGTGGCGACCCGGCTGCGCCAGTCGTCCCAGGGCGATCCCGCCCGCCCGGTCCTGCTGCTGTTTCCGCCCACCCTCGACTTCGTCACCGCGTTCCTGGGCTGCTTCTACGCCGGCCGTACGGCCATCCCCGCGCCGCTGCCCGACGAGCCGGGCGAACGGCTGGCCCGGGTCGGCGGCATCCTGCGGGACGCGCGAGTGGGAGCCGTGCTGACACTCCCCGAGTACCGGCAGCCGATCGGCGCCTGGCTGGCCGCCTCCGGCGAGCGGGACGTGGTGTGCCTGTCAGGGGCCGTCGGGGACGAGGACCGGGACGCCGATCCGGACCTGTGGACGCCGCCCGCGGTCCGGGACACCGATGTGGCGTTCCTCCAGTACAGCTCGGGCTCGACCAGCCGGCCGAAGGGCGTGATGGTCACCCACGCCAATCTCGCCGCCAACGAGGAGGCCATCCGCGCGGCCATGCAGACCCCGGACGGGGTGGTGGCGGGCAGCTGGCTGCCGCTCTACCACGACATGGGGCTCATCGGGATGACGCTCCAGCCGCTGTGGGTGGGCGGCACCAGTGTGCAGATGTCGCCGATCGCGTTCGTCAAACAGCCGCACCGCTGGCTGCGGATGATCCACGACTACCGGGTGGAGGGCACCGCCTCGCCCGACTTCGGCTACGAGCTGTGCGTCCGCCGGGTCACCGAGGAGCAGGCCGCCGGACTCGACCTGTCCTGTCTGCGGGTGGCGCTCAACGGGGCCGAGCCGGTGCGCGCGGAGACCGTGCGCGCGTTCGTCCGGCGGTTCTCCGGCCACGGGCTGCGCCCCGAGGCGATCCTGCCGTGCTACGGGCTGGCGGAGAACACCCTGCTGGTCTCCAGCGGCGACACCGAGGCCCCGCACCTCGAACTCACCGTGGACGCGCACGCGCTGGAGCGCGACGAAGTGCGGCCCGCGCGCAGCGACCGCCCGGCCCGCACCCTGGTCGGCTGCGGCCGGCCGAGGGACACCGAGGTGCTGATCGCGGACCCGGTCTCGCTGGAGGTGCTGCCGGACGGCCGGATCGGCGAGATCTGGCTGCGCGGCCCGTCGGTGGCCGCCGGCTACTGGAACCGGGAGGAACTGACCACCGAGACCTTCCGGGCGGCGACGGCCGACGGCCGCACCGGCTACTTCCGCACCGGCGACCTCGGCGCCCTGCTCGACGGCGAGCTGTACGTCACCGGCCGGATCAAGGAGATGCTGATCCAGCACGGCCGCAACCTCTACCCGCAGGACATCGAACAGGCCGTGCAGGACACGGAGGAGGCCTTCCGGCGCGGCGGCGGCGCGGTCTTCACCGTCGCCGGGGACGACGACCGGTCCCATGTCGTCGTCGTGCAGGAGCTGCGCAACCGGGTCGCGGACGAGGTCGACCTGCCCCGGCTGGCCACCGGGGTGCAGGCGCTGCTGAGCCGCCGGTTCCAGCTGCCCGCGGTGAGCGTGGTGCTGGTGCGGCAGGGCGTCATCCGCAAGACCACCAGCGGCAAGACCCAGCGCGTCCTGATGCGCCGGCTCTTCCTCGACGGCGCCCTGCCCGTGCTGCACCAGCGCCTGACCCCGCCGGTCGCCGGACTCCTCCCGGCGACGCGGGGTGCGGTCCCGGCCGCGGAGCCCTCGCACCTCTGACCACCGATGCCGACCCGCGAAGAGAGAAGCACGCCATGAGCATCGCCCCTGACACCCGTACGACCCTGGACCCGCGTTCGGCCGCCGGACTGGAGGCCTGGCTGACCGAGCGGGTCGCCTTCCACCTCCACCAGGCGCCCGAGGAGATCGACCCGGACACCCCGCTCGCGGACTACGGGATCGACTCGGTCGCGGCCATCAGCATCTGCGGCGAGATCGAGGAACGCCACCGGATCGCGGTCGCGCCGACCGTCGCCTACGACTTCCCGACCGTACGGGCGCTCACCGGCCACCTCGTCGACCTGCTGGACGGCGGAGCCCGGTCATGACCGAGCGCGAACCGATCGCGGTCGTCGGTCTCGACTGCCGCTTCCCGGGCGCCCGCGACGCACAGGAGTACTGGTCGCTGCTGCGGGACGGCCGGGACGGCACCGGCCGGGTGCCCGCCCAGCGGTGGGACGCCGACCGCTGGCACGCGCCCTCGACCGGCTCCCCGGGCCGCACGAACACCACCCGCGGTGGGTTCATCGACGACCCGGACGCCTTCGACCCGGGCTTCTTCGGCATCGCCCCGCGCGAGGCGCAGGCGATGGACCCCCAGCAGCGGCTGCTGCTCCAGTGCGCGTGGCGCGCCCTGGAGGACGCCGCGATCGCGCCGCAGGACCTGGCGGGCACCGACACCGGGGTGTTCGTCGGGGTGATGGCCAACGAGTGGGCGTTCCTCCAGCTCGCCGACTACGACCGGATCACCGCCCGGCACGGCTCCGGCAACGGCTACTTCATGGGCGCCAACCGGGTCTCGTACCACCTCGACCTGAGGGGCCCGAGCCTCGCCGTGGACACCGCCTGCTCGTCCTCGCTGGTCGCCGTGCACCTGGCGGTGAACGCGCTGCGCTCGGGCGAGTGCGACCACGCGCTGGCCGCCGGAACGAACCTGATCATGACACCGGTGCTGAACATCTTCTACGCCCAGGCCGGGCTCTCGGCGCCGGACGGCCGCTGCAAGCCGTTCAGCGCCGACGCCGACGGCATCGGCCGGGCGGAGGGCGTGGCCGTGCTGGTGCTGCGCCGGCTGCGGGACGCGCTGGCGGACCGTCAGCCGGTGTACGCGGTGCTGAAGGAGACCGGCACCAACCAGGACGGCCGCAGCAACGGCATCACCGCGCCCAACCGGTGGGCGCAGCAGCGGCTCGTCGAGTCGGTGTGGCGGCGGGCCGGGGTGACGGCCGACGACATCCGGTTCGTCGAGGCGCACGGCACCGGCACCCTGCTCGGCGACTTCATCGAGGCGCAGGCGCTGGGCGAGCTGACCGCCGGGCGCGCCGCGGGCACGGTGGCGCTGGGCTCGGTCAAGAGCAACATCGGGCACGCGGAGGGCGCCGCCGGCATCGCGGGGCTGATCAAGGCGGTGCTGGCACTGCACCACCGCACGGTGCCGCCGAGCCGGTTCGCCGACCGGGAGAACCCGAAGCTGGACCTCTCCGGGCGCCGGCTGACGCTGCTCAAGGCGCCGTTGCGGCTGCCGCCCGGCCCCGTGCACGCGGCGGTCAGCAGCTTCGGCATGGGCGGCACCAACGCCCACGCGGTACTGGGCAGCGCGCCCCGCACGGTGCACCGCGGCACCCCGGGCGCGCCGGGCGTGTTCACCGTCTCCGCGCGCACCCCGGAGCGGCTGCGCGCCAATCTGCTGGCACAGGCGGAGGGGCTGGCCCGCCGTCCGGAGGGCCGGCTGGCACAGCTGTGCTGGACGAGCAACCGGGTCAAGTCCCGGCTGCCGCACCGGGCGGCCGTGGCCGCGGGCGATCTGCCCGCGCTGGTCGACGGGTTGCGCGCGGCGGCCGAGCGGGCCGGGGAGCGTGAGGCGGCGGAGGGCGGACGGCGGGCGGTGCCGTCGGTGGCGTTCGCGTTCACCGGGCAGGGCTCCCAGCACCCGCGGATGGCCGCCTCCTGGTACGCCTCGTGTCCCGCCTACGCACGCCACTTCGACGAGATCGACAAGGTGCTCGCCCCGTACACCGAGCGCTCGGTGCGCGAGGTGGTGCTCGACGGGGACCCGGCCGTGCACCGGGCGCGGTTCGCCCAGCCGGCGCTGTTCGCGGTCGGGTACGCGATGGCCGCGACGCTGGCGGAGGCCGGGATCCGGCCGGCCTCCGTCCTCGGGCACAGCATCGGGGAGTTCGCCGCCGCCGCGGTCGCCGGGGCGCTCGATCCGGCGGACGCGGCCCGGCTGGTCGCCCGGCGCGGGGCGCTGATGGAGGAGCTGCCGGCGGACGGCGGGATGCTCGCGGCGGCACTGGACGCGGCGTCGGCCGAGGAGCTGGTGGCGGGCCGGCCACGGCTCTCCGTGGCCGTCGTGAACGGGCCGCGCAGCACGGTGATCGCCGGAGATCTGGGGGAACTGGCCGCCGTGGAGGAGGAGTTGCGCGGGCGCGGGGTGGGTGTGCGGCGGCTCGACGTCTCGCACGCCTTCCACTCGCCGCTGATGCGACCCGTGGTGGCGGAGTTCCGCGCCGAGTGCGCCGAGGTGGCCGCCCGGCGGCCGGTGCTGCCGGTGTACTCGACGGTGTACGGCCGGGCGCTGAGCGGCGTGGAGAGCCTGGACGCCGACTACTGGGCGCGGCAGATCACCGCGCCGGTCCGGTTCGCGGAGGCCGCCGGGGACCTGCTGGGCGGCGGGGTCACGCACGTGGTGGAGATCGGGCCGCGTGCGGTGCTCACCCCGCTGCTGGCCCGGCTGGCGGCGGACGCCGGGCATCCGGCGAGCCTGCACGCCGCGCACCCCGGCGAGCAGGCCCCCGCGTTCCGGCCCCAGCAGCTGCTCGGCGAGCTGTGGTGCGCCGGGCTCGCCCCGGAGTGGGACGTGCTGTACGCGGAGGCGGACCGGGTGCCGCGGCGGCTGCCGCCGTACGTCTTCGACGACACCTTCCGGGCATGGCGCTCCGGCGGGGCGCCCGTCCGGACGGAGGTACCCGGGCCGTCCGGAGCGGACCTGGGCGAACCGGCCGCTCGGCTGGGCACGGCCGGGGGTTCGGACATCGGCGAACCGGCCGCGCGGCTGGGCGCGGACGGGGCTTCGGACATCGGCGAACCGGCCGCGCGGCTGGGTACGGCCGGGGCTTCGGACGTCGGCGAACAGGCCCCGCAGCAGGGCACGGACGCGCCCTCGGACCTCCGCGAACCGGCCGCGCCGCGCGGCTCCGCCGAGGCGCCCGACGCGCTCGGCACGCTGACCCGCCGGCTGGTCTGCCGGATCGGCGGGCACGAGCCGGAGCGGGTGCGCGACGACGCGCGGCTCCACGAGGACCTCGGTTTCGACTCGATCCGCGTGATGGAGCTGAAGGCCCGTATCGAGCACGAGCTGCCGCGGCTCGGCACGCTCCCGGTCGAGGAACTGCTCGCCAGTCTGCGCACGGTGGGCGACCTCGTCGGATATCTGCGCGACCGCCACACCGCCCTGGAGGGAACCCCATGACCGACGCCCCCACTGTCCATCTCGCCTCCGTGGGCACCTGTCTGCCCGGCGAACCGGTGGACAACGCCACCCTCGCCAAGCTCGTCGGCGTCGACGAGACATGGGCCGAGATGTTCATCGGCAACACCAGCCGCTACTTCGCCGTCGACCTGGCGACCGGCCAGGTCCGGCACACCCTGGCCGACCTCGCGGCGACCGCCGCCGACCGGGCGCTGGCGGACGCCGGTCTGGAGCCGTACGACATCGACGGCATCGTCATGGGCACGGCCACCCCGGACCAGCTGATGCCGGCGACCGTGAACCTCGTCGCGGACCGGCTGGGCATCGACAACGTGCCCACCTATCAGCTCCAGTCGGGCTGCGCGGGCGCCGTGCAGGCCCTGGACATGGCCCGCACCCTGCTGCTGGCGGGGCGCTGCCGGACCGTGCTGGTGATCGGCGGCGACGTGTGCGCCAAGCATCTGGAGACCGACTTCGACCCGGGCACCCGCACCTCTGCCGAGCTCGTGAACTACGTGCTGTTCGGCGACGGGGCCGGAGCCGCCGTGCTCACCGCGGAGCCGGCCGGGCAGGGCATCGCGGTCCGCCAGGTGCTCAACCGGCTGGTGGGCCTGGGCCGGGAGCCCGGCCAGGTCATCGACTGGTTCGGTCTGGGCGACCGGCACAGCGACCGCACGGCGGTCTCCGAGGACTACAAGGCGATCGAGGAGACGGTCCCGGTGCTGGCCCAGCAGATGTTCTGGGAGCTGCTGGAGGACCTGGGCTGGGGCGCCGACGAGGTGGACTTCCTGCTGCCGCCACAGCTGTCCGGGCGGATGAGCGACCGGATCTCCGCGGGAATGCCCGCGCCGGACGCCCGCCGGATCAACGTGGTCCGGCACGTCGGCAACAACGGCAACGCGCTGCCGTTCCTCCAGCTCGACGAGTTGCTGCGGCAGTGGGACGCGCCGGGGCGGGCCGTCGCGGTGGCCGTGGAGTCCAGCAAGTGGATCAAGTCCGGTATCGCATTGGAGCGGTCATGACCCAGACGTCCGTCTCACCGGCCGAGGAGGCCACCGGCGCCTGGCACGACCCCGGCGCCCTGAACACCGTGCGCACCCTGCACCGGTCCGGGAGGCTCGCCGCCGAGTACGGCGCCGTACGCGGGCTGCTGACGCGGATGCCCCCGGCCGACCTGCCGGCCGCCGGGCAGCTGCTGGCCCGGCTCGACCCGCAGGAGGTACGGCGGCACGCCCCCGATGTCACCGTCGTGCCGGTCGCGCTCACCGGCCACTCCACGGTGGCGCCGCTGGTGGCACCGCTCACCGCCGAACTGGCCCGGCACGGGCTGCTGTTGGCTGCGCGGGTCGCGCCGTACGGGTCGTACCTCCAGGATCTGGCGCGCCCCGCCGACGACGACGGGCAGCCGCAGATCACGCTCTGTCTGCTCGACGCGCACACGGTCTTCGACGAGGTCACCGTGCCCTGGCGGGCCACGGACGTCGAGGCCGCCGCGCGGGCCCGGCTGGCGCTGCTCGCCGGGGCGGTGCGCGCCCATCAGGAGGCCGGGCGCGGGCTGCTCGTCCTCAACACCGTGCCGCTGCCCCGCCGCTTCAGCCATCAGCTGGTGGATCTGCGGTCCCGGGCCCGGCTCGGCGCGGTGTGGCGGGAGTTCAACAGCGGGCTGCTGGAGCTGGCGGATCGCCACCCGGGCGTGGTGACCGTGGATCTCGATCCGCTGGTCGCGGAAGGCGTCCCGGCGGTCGAGCCGCGCACCGCGCAGTACGCCCGCGCCCGGCTGTCCGGTCCGCTGCTCGCCGCCTACGCCCGGGAGGCCGGACATGTCGTACGGGCCCGGCTCGGCCGCACCCGCAAGGTGCTGGTGCTGGATCTGGACGGCACGCTGTGGGGCGGGGTGCTCGGCGAGGCCGGGCCCGGCGGGATCGAGCTGGGCGCGGGGCTGCGCGGCGAGGCCTTCCAGGAGTTCCAGCGGACGGTGAAACAGCTGGGCGCGCAGGGCGTGCTGCTGGCCGTCAGCAGCAAGAACGACGACGCCCTGGTGCGGGAGGCCCTGCGCACCCACCCCGGGATGCTGCTGCGCGAGGACGACTTCGTGCGCGTCAACGCCAACTGGAAGGCCAAGCACGACAATCTGCGGGACATCGCCGACCGGCTCGGGCTCGGCCTGGACAGCTTCGTCTTCGTCGACGACAGCCTCTTCGAGTGCGGGCTGGTCGCCGAGCGGCTGCCGGAGGTCGCGGTGGTGCGGGTCGACGAGGAACCGGCGCTGCATCCGTCGGCGCTGCTGACGGACGGCTGGTTCGACCTGTTCGAGCTGACCGAGGCCGACCTGGAGCGGTCCGGCCGCTATCGCACCGAGGCGCTGCGCCAGGAGTTCCGCGAGGACACCGGCTCCTACCAGGAGTATCTGGACGGTCTGGGCATCGAGCTGGAGCTGCGCCCGCCGCACGAGGCGGAGCTGGCCCGGGTCTCCCAGCTGACCCTGCGCACCAACCAGTTCCATCTGGCCACCGAACGCCTTCAGGTGCCGGAAGTCGCCGCCTGGCGGGAACGGCCCGGCCGGCAGGTGATCGCGGTCCGCGCCCGGGACCGGTTCGGCGACCACGGGCTGATCGGCGCGCTGTTCCTGCGTCGCGACGGCGACGAACTGAGCATCGACAACTTCGTGCTCAGCTGCCGGGTGTTCGCCCGGGGCATCGAGGCGGGCTGCGTGGCGGCCGTGCTGGACTTCGCGCGCTCGGCAGGGGCCCGGTGGGTGACGGGCCGCTATGTGCCCTCGCCGCGCAACACCGCCTTCGCGGCCTTCTACGCCGAGCACGGGTTCACCGCCGTCGCAGCCGGTCCGGACGACCCGGACGCCGTGCGTTTCCGCCACGACCTGAAGGACATCGCCCCCGCCCCGGCTCATCTGCGGCTGGACGCCACGTTCGAATCGCTCGACCCGACCACGGACGGAGACCGCCCATGACCACCGCCCTCGACGGCACCACCGGGTTCCGCACGCTGCTGGAGGAGGAGCTGGGCCTGCTCGTCGGCCCCGACGACCTCGACCGTCCGCTGGACGACTTCCCCGAGTGGGACTCGGTGCTGCTGCTGCGGCTGGTGACCGTCGCGGAGAGCGCCGTCGGCCGGCGGATCCCCGTGGTGGATCTGCTGGAGGCCCGGACGTTCCGGCAGCTGTACGAGGCGGTGGCGGGCCGATGACGACTCCCCCGCCCCCGCCCCCGCCCGCCGACGACACCCGGCCGTGCCTGCGCTTCCACGCCCTGTTCCTCGACACCCAGCTGGAACTCGTCTGCCCGCCCGGCCTGACACGGCTGCTCACCGGCCGCCGCAAGGCCGTACCGCCCGTCCCCGACCCGCCGGTGCGGCAGCAGGGAGCGGCCCGATGATCAGCACCGCAGAGCTGTGCCGGTTCGCCCTGCCGCACGCGCACGCCCAGGGCGTCCCCGGCGACGTCCTGCACCGGGTGCTCGGGAGCCTGAGGGAGAACGCGGATCCCGGCGCCTGGACCCACACCTGGTCCTCGCTGGGCCGGGCGGCCGAGGCCCGCGGCCGGGACCTGGACGCCGTCCGCGCCTACGCGCTGGCCCGCTTCCCGTACGTCGACGGCCCGGCGCGGCAGGCGGCGCAGGACGCCTGTGTGGCGGCCTTCGACCGCTGGCGCACCCGGGTCCGCGGGATCTCCCGGCTCGATCTGCCGTTCGACGACACGGGGTTCGCCTGCTGGGCGGCCGGGCTGTCCCGGCGCGAGCCGCTGCCGCTGGTCCTCGTCGTCGGCGGGATCACCGGCGTCAAGGAACAGTGGGCGCCGGTGCTCGCCGACGCCGGGCGGCTGGGCGCGGCGGTCGTGGTGACCGAGCTGCCCGGCGTGGGCGAGAACGGGCTCACCGCCGGGGAGGACGGCAGCCGCATGCTGACGCATCTGCTGGATCTGCTCGGCCGGGCCGCCGACACCTCGCGCACCTGTGTGGTGGGGCTGAGTTTCGGCGGGCATCTGGCCCTGCGGCAGGCCCTGCGCGACGAGCGGATCCGGGGGGTGGCCGCGGTCGGCGCGCCGGTGCGCGACTTCTTCGTGCGCGCCGCGCGCGGCGGCCCGGTGCCGCACCTGGTGAGCCTGACGCTGTCCCATCTGCTGCGCACGCCGGTGGACCGGCTGCCGCGCACACTGGCCGACTGGGCGCTGGACGAGGAGGAACTGGCCGGACTGCGCACGCCGGTGGCGTATGTGGCGAGCCGCGGCGACGCGGTGGTGCCGCACTCCGACGCCGAACTGCTGGGGCGCAGCGTGCCCCGGCTGCGGCTGGTGGAGAGCGACGTGCTCGGCGGGTCGCCCGAGCGCGCGGCCGAGACCCGGCTGTGGCTGCTGGCGCAGGCGCTGCGGATGAGCGGCGCGGCGGGGGCGGTACGGCGGTCCGCCGCGTGCCGGGCCCGGGTGCTGCGGGCCCGGCACCGGCTCGCCCGTACGCCGGCCGGAGGGCGGGCATGACGACCAGCACGACGGCCCCGAGCCTGGTCCGGGCGCCCCGCGCGGACGCCCGGCTGCGGCTGTTCTGTTTCCATCACGCGGGTGGCGGGGCCTCGTTCTTCGCCTCGTGGCCCGCCCGGGTGCCGCCCGGCGTCGACGTGCTGCCGGTGCAGCTGCCGGGCCGGGAGGCCCGCTTCCGGGAGCGCCGCTTCCAGGACGCCGGGGAGGTGGTGGCGGCCCTGGACCGGGAGCTGGGGCCGCTGCTCGACGCGGGGCCCTGGGCGGCGTACGGGCACAGCATGGGCGCGCTGCTCGCCGCCGGGCTGACGGCGGCCCGGCTGCGGGCGGGCGGGCGCGGTCCCGAGGCGCTGTTCCTGGGGGCGTACGCGGCCCCGCACCGCACGCCGACGCTGCCACAGCCCGACGCCTACGACGACGTCGGGCTGGCCCGGGCGCTGGTGGACTTCGGGGGTCTCGACCCGGTGTTCCTGGAGCGGGAGGACTGGCTGCGGGCGCTGCTGCCCGTGGTCCGGGACGATCTGCGGATCTGCGCCAGCCATCACCGCGCGGGCCTGCCGGACCCGCGGGACGCGCGGGCCCGGCTGCCGGTGCGGGCCGAGGCCTTCGCCGGCACCGGTGACACGCTGGTCGACCCGGAGGGCGTGCGGGCCTGGGGGCGGTACGTACGGGACTTCAATCTGACGTCCGTCCCCGGCGGTCACTTCTTTCCGCGCGAGGCCCCGGAGCCGTTCTTCGCGCTGCTCAACCGGTCCCTGGCCCGGCTGACGGCGGCCCTGCCGGGCGCACCACCCGAGGCACCCGGCTGATCCGCCGCTCGATCTCGTCGGCGTTCTTCTCGTACAGGCCGCGCTGGTCCTGGATGCCGGGCATGGTCCACAGCCGCCGGGAGGTGCCGTCCGCGAAGACGAGGCCCGGGGTGTCGGGGCGCAGTCCGGTGAGGGTGAGGGAGAAGTCCGCCAGGTAGTCGATGCCGCCGTCCTGGGTGAGCCGGAAGGGGCGGTCGTGGCCGGGGTAGATGACGTCGGACACGGCCAGCACCCGGTCGATGCTGCGGGCGGCGGCGTCGGCGTCCCAGAACACCAGCGGGTTGCGGCGGGTCTGGGCGACGTACGCGAAATGGAGGGCGTCGCCGGTGATGGTGGCGCGGCCCGCCTCGGTCTCCACGACCACGCCGATGCTGCCGGGCGAGTGGCCGGGCAGGGCGATCGCCTCGACGCCGGGGATGATGTCCTCGCCGTCCGCGACCTCCCGCACGGGCAGCTGTTCCAGGAGCAGGCCCGTCCAGGCGGGTGTCGCCCAGTCGTTGGTGTGCGGGGTGTGGGCGTAGCGCCGTTCGTCGGCGTGCAGGACCAGGGTGGCGTGCGGGAACAGGTCGATGTTCTGGACGTGGTCCCAGTGGGCGTGGGTGAGGACGACGGTGTCGATGTCGGCCGCGGTCAGCCCGTGCGCGGCCAGCGCGTCCCACAGGAAGGGGCGGCGGCCGACGTGCGCGGCGTCGACCAGGATGTTCCGCGGCCGCCCGGCGGCGTCCGGGCCGCGCACCAGGAAGACCCCGCAGAAGGCCGGGTATCCCTGGTCGGTGTCGACGGCGAAGCCGGGCAGCAGGATGTCGATCGTCGGCATGGAACTCCCTTGCGGATCGAGGATGTTCACTGGGTCGGTGTGCCGGTGGAGGCGAGGACCGCCGTGCGGATCGGGTCGAGCACGGCCGGGTCGACGAGGGTGGAGGTGTCGCCCGGCGGGTCGCCGGTGACGAGGGCGCGCAGCAGGCGGCGCATGACCTTGCCGTTGCGGGTCCGGGGCAGGTCGGGGACGGCCAGCACGCGGTCGGGGCGGAAGGCGGGGCCCAGGGCGTCGGCGACGCGGGCGCGGAGCCGTTCGGTGTCGGCCGGGCCGAGGGCGCGGCCTGGGGCGGGGACCGCGAAGCACCAGAGCGTCTCGCCCTTGACGGGGTGCGGGACGCCGACGGCGGCGGCCTCCGTGACCGCCGGGTCGGCGACGACGGCGTCCTCCGCCTCGGCGGGCCCGAGCCGTTTGCCGGCCACCTTGATGACGTCGTCGGCGCGCCCGTGCACGAACCACTCGTCCCCCACCCGGGACACCAGGTCGCCGTGCGACCAACTCCCCGGCCGACGGCTGAAGTAGGCCTCCCGGAACCGCTCCGGCGCCTGCCACAGCCCCTGGGTCATCCCCGGCCAGGGCCGCCGGACGACCAGCTCGCCGACCTGTCCCTCGGGCAGCTCCGCGCCGCACTCGTCGGCCACGACCGCGTCGATGCCGAGGCACGGCCCGGCGAAGCCGCACGGTGACTGCGGCACCACCGGCGCGGAGGCGAGCAGGGAGCCGCCGACCTCGGTGCCGCCGCAGATGTTGATCACCGGGCAGCGGCCGCCGCCGAACTCGGCGGAGTACCAGCGCCAGGCCTCCTCGGTCCACGGCTCCCCGGTGGAGGCGAGAACCCGCAGCCGGTCGGGGACCGCCGGGGTCGGCACCGCGCGGGCCCGCAGCATCCGCGACAGACTCGGCGAGCTGCCGAACACGGTGACCCGGTGCACCTCCAGCAGCCGCCACAGCCGCCCGGTGTCCGGATGGTCCACCGCGCCCTCGTACGCCACCACGCAGCCGCCCGCGAGGGTGGTGCCGACGAGGACGAGCGGGAACATGATCCAGCCGGGGTCGGTCACCCAGAACACCACGTCGTCCGGGCGGAGATCGAGGTGGTAGCGGGTCTCGCTGCCGACCTGCGCGGCGAAGCCGCCGTGGGTGTGGACCGCGCCCTTGGGGCGGCCGGTGGTGCCGGAGGTGTGCAGCAGCAGGAAGGGCGCGTCGGCGTCGAGGGACCGCGCGGGGAAGGGCTCGGCGGCGGCGAGCCCCTCCCAGTCGTCGGGGACGACGACCATGTGCCGTACGCCCGGCACGCCCGCGACCGCCGTCCGCGCCACCGCCTCCAGGTCGTACGCCCGTCCGTGCCGCAGCGTGGAGCGGGCGGTCACCAGGACCCGTGCCCCGGCGTCGGCGAGCCGGAGGGCGATGGCCTCCGCGCCGAAGCCGGAGAAGAGGGGCACGAGCAGCGCGCCGAGCCGGGCGCAGGCGAAGAGCAGCAGGAAGGCTTCGGGACCGGGTGGCAGACAGCAGGCCACCCGGTCCCCCTCCCCCACCCCGAGCGCGCGCAGCCCGCCCGCCACCCGTGCGCTGCCCGCGGCGGCCTGCGCGTACGTCAGCGCTCCGCGCCGGCCGTCCTCCCGCTCCCAGCGCAGTACGGGCGCCGCCCCGCGCCCCTGCCGGACGTGGCGGTCCAGGCAGGAGTCGGCGAGGTTGGTGCGGGCGCCGGGGAACCAGCGGGTCGCGGCGATGCCGCCGCTGTCGTCGAGGATCCGGTCGGGCGGGCGGTGCCAGACGATGCCGATGTCGGCGACCGCGCGCGTCCAGTACCACTCCGGGTCGGCGGCGGAGCGGGCCTGGAGCGCGCGGTAGCCGCCGTCGACGCCGTGGGCGCGGCAGAAGGCGGCGATGTTGCTCCGCTCGGTGAACTCCGGCGACGGGTGCCAGGCGTACGCCGTCACCGGGTGCCGCCCGGCTTCTCGGCGTCCGGGCTCTCGGCGTCCGGGTTCTCGATCAGCGCGGCAATGCCCTGGCCGCCGCCGATGCACAGCGCGACCACCGCCAGTCGGCCGCCGGTGCGGCGCAGTTCGTGGGCCGCCTTCAGCAGCAGCACCGCGCCGGTGGCGCCGATGGGATGGCCGAGGGCTATGGCGCCGCCGTTGGGGTTGACCCGGTCCGGGTCGAGTTTGAGGGTGTCGAGGACGGCCAGCACCTGGGCCGCGAACGCCTCGTTGAGTTCGAGCAGGTCGATGTCGTCGAGGGTGAGGTCGTTGCGGCGCAGCAGGGTGCGGATGGTCTCTGCGGGGGCGACGCCCATGATCTCCGGTTCGAGGGCCGTGACGGCCGCGTCGCGCAGCAGGCACAGCGGGGTGGTGCCGCGGGGCAGGTCGCGGGCGCGGGTGAGCAGGACCGCCGCCGCGCCGTCGTTGAGGCCGGCGGAGTTCCCCGCGGTGATGGTGCCGTCGTCGGCGAAGACGGTGGGCAGCGTGGCGAGCTTCTCCACCGTGGTGCCGGGCCGGGGGTGTTCGTCGCGCTCGACGACGCCGCCCGGGGTGGCGACGGGCACGATCTGCGCGTCGAACCGCCCGGCGTCGACGGCCTCGGCGGTCCGCCGCTGGCTCTCCGCGGCCCAGCGGTCCTGCCGCTCGCGGGAGATGCCGTACCGGTCCGCGACGATCTCGCCGGTCATGCCCATGGGGTAACGGCCGAAGGGGTCGGTGACGAGGGAGACGGTCCCGTCGATGGAGGACGGCCCGCCGAGTTCGTCGGGCGCGCGCTCGCTGTAGTCCAGCAGCGGCTGACGGGTCATCGACTCGGTACCGCCCGCCACGACCACGTCCGCGGCACCGACGGCGAGGGTCTGCGCGGCCGACCACACCGCCTGCAGGCCCGAGCCGCACAGCCGGTTGACGTTGTGGGCGGTGGTCCGCACCGGCAGCCCGGCGGCCAGGGTGGCACGGCGGGCGTTGAACGCCTCGGGGCCGACCTGGCCCACACAGCCGAGCACCACCTCGTCCACCGCGCCGAGCGGTGTCCCGGAGCGGACCACGGCCTCCCGGACGACGAGGGCGGCGAGGCGGTGGGCGGGCGCCGAGGCGAGGGCACCCTTGTACCGGCCGATCGGGGTACGGGCCCCGGCGACGACGGCGATGTCCACGGGCATCGGTCACTCCTTCGCGTTCATGTGGATGCGCATCAGGTGGCGGGACCGCCGGTGCCCAGCGCGCGGGCGTCGCGGTCGGGGCGTATCAGCAGCGCCGCGAGCAGCGCGCCGCCGATCAGCAGCCAGCCGGCCAGGTCGAAGGCACGGCCGTAGCCGATGGCCTCGGTCGGCGCGGCGTCGATGATCCGGCCGGTGACGTAGGGGGCGAGCAGGCTGGAGAGGGCGGCCAGGGCGTACGACAGGCCCAGCGCGGCGCTGCGCCGGGCGGGCGGGCAGATGTCGGCGACGGCCGCGTTGGTGAGCGGGGTCTGTCCGTTGCCCGCGCTGAACGCCAGGACCAGCAGCGGCAGCAGCAGCGGTGCGGGCCCGACGCGGGTCGTGAGCAGCAGGCACACCCCGGCGAGCAGCGGCAGCGCGGCGCCGAGCAGTCCCTGGGCGACGCGGGCACTGGTCCCGCCGTGCAGCAGCCGGTGCGCGACGGCCCCGGCGGTGAGCACCAGCACGGCCATCGCCAGGGCCGGCAGACCGACGATCACCCCGATCGCCGCGTCACCGAACCCGGCCTGCTCCTCCAGATAGAGCGGCAGCCAGGCGAAGCCGAGGGCGAGCGTCCACATCACGGCGAAGGTGGAGAGGGTCGCACCGAGCCAGGTACCGGTACCGACGATCCGCCGGAAGGGCACGGCCGAGGGGCGGGGCTCTGGGGTGGCGGGGGGCGGGGGCGGCTTCGCGTCGGCGAGGGCCGGGATCGGTACCGCGTCGCCGGAGTCCGGGGCCAGGCCCGCGTCGATGGCCGCCGAGCGCGGTCCCGCGCCGGCGCGTGCCTGCTGCGCGGCCGCGTCGGCAGAGGCCGAGTGCGGGACCGGGGCGGAAGCCGGGGGCGGGGTCCCGTCGGCGGAAGCCGGGGGCACGGCCGCGTCAATGGGCACCGGGCGCGGCCTCTCGTCGGCGGGCGCCAGGCGCGGTGACGCATCGGCGCGTGCCGGCTGCGGGTCCGCGTCGGCGGGGGCCGGGGGCAAGGCCGCATCGATGGGCACCGGACGCGGCTTCCCGTCAGCGGGTGCCAGGCGCAGGTCCGCGTCGGCACACGCCGGCCGCGGCTCCGCATCGGCGGAAGCCGGAGGCGGCACCGCATCAATGGACGCCGGGCGCGGCCTCCCATCGGCGGGCGCCAGGCGCAGGTCCACGTCGGCGTCCCCCGGCTTCTGATCCCCGTCGGCGGAAGCCGGGGGCAGGACCGCGTCAATGGATGCCGGGCACGGCCTCCCATCGGCGGGTGCCAGGCGCGGTATCGCGTCGCCACATGCCGACTGCGGCTCCGCCTCGGCGGAAGCCGGAGGCGGCACCGCATCAATGGACGCCGGGCGCGATATCGCGTCGGCAGGTGCCGGCTGCGGCTCCGCATCGGCGGAAGCCGGGGGCAGGACCGCATCGATGGATGCCGGGCGCGGCCTCCCATCGGCGGGCACCAGGCGCGGTATCGCGTCGGCAGGTGCCGGCTGCGGCTCCGCATCGGCGGAAGCCGGAGGCGGCACCGCATCGATGAGCGCCGCCTCGGCGGAAGCCGGAGGCGGGACCGCATCGATGGGCGCCAGGCCCGGCTTTCCGCCGGCGGGCGCCAGGTGCGGGTCCATGTCGGCGCCCGCCACCCGCGTATCCACGTCGGTCGGGGCCAGACGCTTCTCGGACGCGGCCGGTCCGGGGTGTGCCCGGTACGGGCCTCCGCCGCCGAGTCGTAGCCATGCGGCGGTCCACAGCAGCCCCGCTGCGCCGAGGAGGCCGAACGCGGCGCGCCAGCCGAGGGTGTCGGTGACCAGCAGGACGAGCGGGGCGGCGACGATGGTGCCGCCCGCGCCACCCGCGACGACGACGGCGGAGGGCAGGGCGCGCCGCTTCTCCGGGAACCAGGTGAACGCGGTGTAGTTGGCGAGTGGATAGCCCGGCCCCTCGCCCGCCCCGAGCACCACCCGGGTGGCGATCAGCGCGCCGTAGCCGGCCGCGGGGAGCAGGATCGGCAGTTGAGCGGCGGCCCACACCAGGGCGAGCGCGGCGAGCAGGGGCCGGGGGCGGATGTGGTCGCCGAGGAAGCCGACCGAGACGGCGGAGAGGCTGAAGAGCAGGTAGAAGCTGCTGGCGATCGTGCCGAACTCGGTGGCGGTCAGTCCCAGTTCGTCCTTCACGGGCCCCGCGGTCAGTCCGAGCACCGCCTTGTCGGCGGCGTTGATCACGACGAACAGGGCGAGCAGCGCCAGCACCGTGCGGGGCCGGGGCCCGGGCCGGACCGCTTCGGTGGAGAGGAACTTCATCCGGGCCCCCTTCGGCCGGCGCCTCCAACGGAACGGAACGGAGCCGTTCCGTGTGGCCGGGAACGTACACCCGCCCGAGACGGAACGCAACCGTTCCGTCCGGTGTTAGTCTCCGGCGATGGACTCGACCAGCGACGCGACCGGCCACGGCGCCCTCGACCGCCGCCCCACGGGCTCCGCCGTGCTCCGCGAATCCGTGACCGAGACGATCAGGCGGGCGGTCTTCGAGGAACTGGCCGAGACCGGGTACGCCCGGATGTCGATGGAGGCCGTCACCCGCCGCGCCCGGGTCGGCAAGGCGGCCCTGTACCGCCGCTGGCCGTCGAAGGAGGCGATGGTGGTGGAGCTGGTCTCCGAGGCCGCCGCCGCCCATCTGCCCGCCCCGGCCGGCTCCGGCTCGCTCCGCGCGGACGTCACCCGGTTCGTCCGGGACACCGTGGCCGACCTGAGCCACCCGCTGGTCGGGCGGATCATCCCCGATCTGGTCGCCGAGTCGGCCCGCAACCCGTCGCTGCGCGAGGCGCTGCACACGGCCGTCCTCGCGCCCCGCCGCGCCGCGGTCGCCGCGCTGCTGCGGCAGGCGGTGGAGCGCGGTGAGCTGCCCGCCGACATCGACATGGGCCTGGCCGTCGACCTGTTCGGCGCACCGCTGTACTTCCGGATGCTGGCGGTCGGCGGTCCCACCGACGAGGCCTACGTCACCCGGCTCACCCACGCGGTCCTGGCGGCGCTCGACGCGAGCCGCTGATCCCACTGACCGCGAGCCGCTGATCCCACTGACCCCGCCGCTTTTGTCACGCGCGTGCGTAGACGCGCCGCGACGGCCGCCCGTACGGTCTCCGGGCAGCGGGGCCGCCGCTGCCCCGGAGCCCTGAAGTGCCGGAGTGCCGATGCGCCGTAGCACCTCGCCCCTCTCCCTGGTCCTGCTGGGCCTGGGCGTCTTCCTGCTGGTCCTCGCGCCGCTGCTGGTCTGGTACGTCAAGCCGCGCGCGGCGGTGAACCCGATCGACATCGACGTCACCGCCGTCTACACCGGAACGGGCAGCTACTTCGACGTCGGCGAGGCCGAGACGGTCCACGACCGGCGGATCACCGTCACCCAGCGGGTGCGCGGCGACGTCGCCGACAGCGAGCGCAGCGGCAAGGCGGTCTGGGACGTGGTGACCACGGTCGACACCGACGACTCGCTGCCCGCGGCCGACCCGCACGACGCGCTGGACTTCTCCACCGACCGCTGGGTGACCGAGCGCCGCACCAACCGGCCCGCGCACTGCTGCGAGGAGCAGCCGTACCACGAGGGCGAGGCGTATCTGAAGTTCCCCTTCGGTGTGGAGAAGCGCTCCTACAGCTGGTGGGACAGCCAGCTGGGTTCGACGATCACGCTCTCCTACCGGGGCACCGAGAAGATCCGCGGCCACCGGGGCTACGTCTTCACGGGCACCGTCCCACCGACGAAGGTCGGCACCCGTCAGGTGCCCGGCGCGCTGGTCGGGCGGCCCGGCGCCGAGCAGGTGCTCGCGGAGGAGTGGTACGCGAACCACGGCATCAAGCTGGTCGTCGACCAGGCCACCGGCCGCACCCTGTACGCCCAGCTCGGCCCGCGCCGTACGCTGCGCGCCCCGGACGGCGACAAGGACGCCGTGGTGCTGCTCGACGTCCCGAAGCTCACCCACACCACCGCCACACAGGAGTTCGCGGTGAGCCGCGCCAAGGAGGACAACGCCCGGTTGCGCGCGGTGGGTTCGACCGTGCCGGTCGCCGCGGCGGCGACGGGGTCCGTGCTCGCGGCCGGCGGCGCGGTGCTGCTGGCCCGGGGCGGCCGGCGGAGCGCCGAGGCGGACGACGGCTCCTGAACCGGCCTCCGGGTCGGGCGCGGAGCGGCTGAAGCGGCCGCGACGGTGAGCGCGGGCACGAACCCGCGTCGCCGAACAGCCCTCACGCCCCGCAGGACCGCAGGAACTTCCGCGTGCGCACCGCGATCGGCAGGGGCTTGTCCGGCTCGCACGGGTACATGTCCTGCTCGACGATCGCGAACAGCTCGACGCCGAGACGCTGCGCCGCCGCCAGGACGGGCTCCAGTTCCGGCACGCCGCCGGGCGGCTCGCACATCACGCCGCGCTGGACTGCCGGGCCGAACGGCACGCCGTTCGCCACCACATCGGCGAGGATCTCGGGGTCGACCTGCTTGAGGTGCAGATAGCCGATGCGCTCGCCGTAGGTCTCGATCAGCTTGACGCTGTCGCCGCCGCAGTAGGCGTAGTGCCCGGTGTCCAGGCAGAGGTTGACCAGCTCGGAGTCGGTGGAGTCGAGGAAGCGCTCGACGTGCGCCTCGGTGTCGATGTGGGTGTCGGCGTGCGGGTGGACGACGATGTCCAGGCCGTAGGTCTCCTTCACCTCGTACCCGAGCCGCTCCATGCCCTTGGTCAGGTACGCCCACTGCGCACCGGTCAGCTCCGGCGGCTCCAGGATCTCGGCGGTCTTGTCGTCCCGCCAGAAGGAGGGGATGACGACGAGATGCCTCGCGCCCATGGCCTGGGTGAGGGCGGCGACCTGGCTGACGTGCTCCCAGGTGGCGTCCCAGACGGCGGGGCCGCGGTGCAGGCCGGTGAAGACGGTGCCCGCGGAGACCTTCAGGTTCCGCTTGGTCACCTCGTCGGTGAGGCGTGCCGGGTCGGTCGGCAGATAGCCGTACGGGCCCAGTTCGATCCAGGAGTAGCCGGCCTCGGCGACCTCGTCGAGGAAGCGTTCCCAGGGCACCTGCTGCGGGTCGTCGGGGAACCAGACGCCCCAGGAGTCGGGGGCGGAGCCGACCCGGATGCGGTCGAGCACAGGGGCCATGTCAGGTGTTTCCTTCCGAGGGGGTCGCGGCGGGGGTCTGGAGGTCCTGCTCGTCGGGGAGTTCCTCCACGTCGACACCGCGGACCTGTGCGAGTTCGTGCTTGAGGGCGGCCAGTTCGGCGCCGCCGGCCATGTGGTTGGTCAGCTCCTCGAGGCTGACCTCGCTGCGGTCGGCGGAGAGTTCGAGGGTGCCGAGGCGCAGCACGCTGAAGTGGTCGCCGACCATGTAGGCGTGGTGGGGGTTGTGGGTGATGAAGATGACGCCGAGGCCGCGGTCGCGGGCGGCGGCGATGTATTTCAGCACCACCCCGGACTGCTTGACGCCGAGCGCGGCGGTCGGCTCGTCGAGGATCAGCACCCGGGCGCCGAAGTGGACCGCGCGGGCGATGGCGACGCACTGGCGCTGGCCGCCGGAGAGGGTGCCGATGGGCTGTTCGAGGTCGTCGAGGACGATGCCCATGGCGCGCAGTTCCTCGTCGGCGGTCCGCTTCATCGTCTCGATGTCGAGGCGGCGGACCGGCCACGGCCCCTTGGTGATCTCGGAGCCGAGGAAGAAGTTCCGCCACACCGGCATCAGCGGGACGGTCGCCAGGTCCTGGTAGACGGTGGCGATGCCCCGGTCGAGGGCTTCGCGCGGGGTGGAGAAGCGGACCGGCTCGCCGTCGACCAGGAACTCGCCCTCGGTGTGCTGGTGCAGCCCGGAGACGATCTTGATGAGGGTGGATTTTCCGGCGCCGTTGTCGCCGAGCACGCAGGTCACCTTGCCTGGGCGGACGGTCAGGTCGACGCCGTGCAGGGCGCGGATGTTGCCGTACGACTTGCCGGCCGCGCGGAGTTCGACGAGAGGTGTCTCGGTCACGGTGGTCATGGGTGGGTCACCTCCGGGTCGCGGTCCTGCGGACCCACAGATTGATCAGGGTGGCGCCGAGCAGCATCACGCCGAGGAAGGCCTTGAACCAGTCGGGGTTCCAGCCCGCGTAGACGATGCCCTGCTGCACCATGCCGAACATGAAAGCACCGAAGACCGGGCCGATCGCGGAGCCGTAGCCGCCGGTGAGCAGACAGCCGCCGATCACCGCCGCGGCGATGTAGATCAGCTCCTGGCCGACGCCCTCGCCGGACTGCACGGTGTTGAAGGAGAACAGCTGGTGCATGCCGACGAACCAGGCGCCGAAACCGACCAGCATGAACAGCGAGATCTTGGTGAAGGTGACGGGGACGCCGACCGCTCGCGCGCTCTCCTTGTTGCCGCCGACCGCGAAGATCCAGTTGCCGTACTTGGTGCGCAGCAGCACCCAGGTGGCGAGAGCGGCGAAGACCAGCCACCACACCACGGTGATCTTCACCTGGACGCCGCCGACGTCGAAGGACGAGGCGAAGATCGCCTTGGCCTGGTCGAAGCCGTCCATGTCGCTGATGTCGTCGGTGGCGACGTTGCCGGTGATCAGCTTGGTGACGGCGAGGTTGACGCCCTGGAGGATCAGGAAGGTGCCGAGGGTGACCAGGAAGCTCGGCAGTCCCGTCTTCACCAGCATCCAGCCGTTGAACAGGCCGATCGCGAGGGAGGTGATCAGCGCGGCGATCACACCGACCCAGACGTTCATCGTCAGCTGGTAGCTGATCATGCTGGCGGTGAGCGCGGAGGTGACCACCGCGACGCCGGACGACAGGTCGAACTCGCCGCCGATCATCAGCAACGCCACCGGCAGGGCCATGATCCCGATGGTCGACGACTGGTAGAGGATGTTCGCCATCGAGCTGCCGTCGCGCACCGGTGGGGCGGTGACCAGGAAGAACACGAACACCGCGACGGCACCGAGGAAGACGCCCACCTCGGGGCGGGCGAGCAGCCGCAGCGCCAGCGGGCGCCGGGCAGTGCGCCCGTCGGTCTCCTTGGGGCCGGGGGCCGGCGGTGTGGTCACCGCCGGCGCAGCCTGCTGGGTCATGCTCATCACCGGGTGCCCTTCGCGGCGAACTCGGCGATCCGGTCGACGTTGGACTTGTCGACGAAGGCCGGGCCGGTCAGCACGGGCTCCTCGCCGCCGCCGCTGTAGTTGCCGTTGTTCTTGTAGAGCCACAGGGAGTCGACCGCGAGGTAGCCCTGGAGGTAGGGCTGCTGGTCGACGGCGAACTCGATGGAGCCGTCGCTGATGGCGCCGGTCAGCTGCTTGTTGAGGTCGAAGGTGGCGACCTTCGCCTTGCTGCCGGACTCGGAGACCGACTGCGCCGCGGTCAGCGCGAACGGGGCGCCGAGGGTGACGACGTAGTCGATGGCGTCGTCCTCCTTGAGCTTGGCGCTGATCGTCGACTTCACCGAGGGCATGTCGGTGCCGTTGACGTACAGGGTCTCGGTGTCGCCGGAGAAGGTCTTCTTCACGCCGTCGCAGCGCTGGGTGAGGCCGATGTTGCCCTGTTCCTGGATGACGCAGACGGCCTTCTTGGCGCCGGACTCGTTCAGCCGCTTGCCGAGCGCCTCGCCGGCCACGGTCTCGTCCTGGCCGAAGAACTCCATGAGGCCGAGCTTCTGCCACTCGCTCACCCCGGAGTTGAGGCCGACCACGGGTATCCCGGCCGCGTTCGCCTTGCTGATCACGTCCTTGAGGGCGTCCGGCTTGGCGAGGGTGATGGCGATGCCGTCGACCTTCTGGTCGATCGCGTTCTGCACCAGGTTGGCCTGGTTGCCGGCGTTGGGGTCGGCCGAGTAGACCAGCTTGACGTTGTCCTTGTCGGCGGCGGTCTGGGCGCCCTTGCGGACGATGTCCCAGAAGGTGTCTCCGGGCGACTGGTGGGTGATCAGGGCGACCGTCATCCGCGGTGTGGAGGCCTTGCCCGCGGCGGCGCCCTCCGGGGACTCCTCGGCCTTCTTGCCGCCGGAGCTGCTGGAGCAGCCCGCGAGGACCAGGGCCGCTGCCGCTGCCACGGCCAGGGCTGAGGTGATGCTGCGGGAGCGGGAGCGGGACGAGCGGTCCCGAGGAGTGCGGTCCATCTTTCCTGCACCTCACTGTGCGACGGGGGAAGCACGGCTCTGCCTTGCGGCTGTTGCGTTGAGACCGGATTCCATCCCTTGGCGCGCCCGCTGTCAATACTTTGTTAAGACATCATTTCACAAGCAGGTCCGAATGTAAGTACAAACGATTGACAAGGCGGCGCTCCCCGGCCTACACCTGGTGACCGACCGCCCACAGGAGGTGTCCCCGTGGCGACGACCGTCTCCGCACTCGATGCCGTGCGCTTCACCCTCGACCGCACCAGCCCGGTGCCTCTGTACTACCAGCTCGCGCGCCAACTGGAAGAGGCCATCGAGCACGGGGTGCTGGCCCCCGGGAACCTGCTGGGCAACGAGGTCGACCTCTCCGCCCGCCTCGGGCTGTCCCGGCCGACCGTCCGGCAGGCCATCCAGTCCCTCGTCGACAAGGGCCTGCTGGTGCGCCGCCGCGGCGTCGGCACCCAGGTGGTGCACAGCCAGGTCCGGCGTCCGCTGGAACTGAGCAGTCTCTACGACGACCTGCAGGCCGCCGGACAGAGCCCGGCCACCCGGGTGCTGCACAACGAACGGATCCCGGCGCCAGCCGACGTGGCCGCCGCGCTCGGCGTCCCGGAGGGCGGCGACGTCGTCGTCCTGGAGCGGCTGCGCCTCACCCACGGCCAGCCGGTGGCGTTCCTGTGCAACTACCTGCCGCCGGACCTGCTCGCCCTGGACACGGGCCGGCTGGAGACGACCGGCCTGTACCGCATGCTGCGCGCGGCCGGCTTCACCCTGCACAGCGCCCGCCAGACCGTCGGCGCCCGCTCCGCCACCGCCGAGGAGGCGGCCCGCCTGGACGAGCACGAGGGCGCCGCCCTGCTCACCATGCAGCGCACCGCCTACGACGACACCGGCCGCCCCGTCGAGTACGGCACCCACATCTACCGCGCCTCGCGCTACGCCTTCGACTTCCAGCTGCTGGTCCGGCCCTGATCGACGAGACGCCCCCTAGGGTCAAGGAGTCGGCGACGCCTGCTCCCGCGATGCCAGCAGCCGTTCGGCGCGGTACGGGGACATGTCCAGTTTGGCGAGGACGCCGACACTGGCGACGTTGGGCAGGATCAGCTGGTAGAGGCGGGCGATCTCCTCGCCCAGGCCGGGCCCGTCCGGCAGGGCCTCGGTGACCAGCTGCACCCCGGTCCAGGCGCCGACGGCCAGCCGTGCGATCTCCTCGGGGACCGCGTGCGGCAGCAGTTCGCCGCGCTCCTTGGCCTCGACGAGCAGATCCCGGCCCAGGTCGATCCAGTCCGGCCAGCGGGTGCCGAACAGGCTGCGCGCCCGGGGGTCGACGGACAGCTGGACGGCGGCCCGCAGCATCGGCTCCCGGGGCAGCCGGTGGGCGAGCAGCAGTCCGAGGTCGACCCACTCCTGGAGCTTGTACGTCTGCGGGATGATCCCCTCGCGGGTCACCGCCCGGGCGAGCACCCCACGCGCCATGGCCTCCTTGGTCGGGAAGTGGAAGTAGAGGGCGCCGCGGGTCAGTCCGGTCCGCTCGACGAGCGCCGCGATGGTGGCGGCTTCGTAACCGACCTCGATGAAGAGGCTCGCCATGGCCTCCAGAATGGACTCACGCGTACGGATCGCACGCTCCTGCCGCGCCACTCGGCCGCCCCCAGACTCGCCCCCACGCCCCGAGGGAACGTTGATCGATCAACCACGTCCTACCGAAGGTTCGGTATGTTACCAAGGCCCGAACTCGGCCGGGACGGCGGAGCCGGAGACGGGATTCGTCCGGCTCCGCGTCCTGGAGCGGTGTCCGTCACTGGTTGACGAAGCCGCCGTCCACGGGCAGCACCGTTCCGGTCAGGAACGGGCAGCGGTCGCTCAGCAGCCAGGCCGCCGCGGCGGCTATCTCCTCCGGCTCGGCCGTACGGCCCTGCGGTGTCATCGAGTTGACCGTCTGCTCCAGGCCCGGGTTGCGCCGGAACCAGTCCTCGGTGATCTCGCTGCGGGTGGTGCCCGGGGCCACCGCGTTCACCCGGATGCCCTGCTGGGCGTACTCGTCGGCCGCCGCCCTGGTCAGGCCGACCACCGCGTGCTTGGCGGCGATGTACGGCGCGGCGGCGGGGATCGCCACCAGCCCCGCCACACTGGAGTTGTTGACGACGGCGCCCCCGCCGTGCCGCAGCATGGCGGCGATCTCATGGCGCAGACAGTTCCAGACGCCGCGGACGTTGACGTCCATGACGGTGTCGTACACGTCGTCGGTCATCAGGTGCAGCGGAGTGCGGTCCCCGCCGATGCCGGCGTTGTTGAACGCCCCGTCCAGCCGCCCGTACTCGGTGACGGCGAACTCGACGGCCCGGGCCGCGTCGTCCGCGACGGCGACGTCGCAGACGACGTGCGCGGCCTCGGCGCCCTTCGCCCGCAACTCCTCGGTCAGCCGCGCCAGTCGGTCCGCCCTGCGGGCGGCGAGCACCACCGTCGCGCCCTCCTGGGTGAACACCCTGGCCGCGGCGGCGCCTATGCCGCTGCTCGCTCCGGTGATCAGGACGACTTTCCCGGCGAGAAGATCACTGTTCATGCCGTGTGCCTACCACAGGCCGCAGCAGGGCCTTGAGGTCCGCCGCATACTTCGCGACAAGATCGCGGGTGAGGCTCGGGATGTCCCGGTGGGCGCCGATCCCGCCGGCCCGGACGGCGGCGCGGAAGCGCTCGGAGGGGATGACGGATCCGGGCACCGGCTCCTCGGGCTCCTTGAAGCCGTGCAGGATGGGCAGCGCGGCGTACTGCCGCCGGTCCTCGGGCAGGGCGCGCATCGCGGCCTCGAACCGGATGTACCAGTCGGCGTAGTCGTCGACCCGTTCGATGCGGTGCCCGGTTTCCGTCAGCCAGTCGACGAAGGTGTCGAGGGAGACACCGTCGTCGTTCGGGTTCACCAGGCTGAACGTCCGGTACCCGGCGCCGGCCCCGCCGCGGCCGCCCAGGGCGACGACGGCCGCGGCGGTGAAGTCGACGGGCAGACCGTCGTAGTGGGCCCGGGCGCCGTCGGCGCGGTAGAAGCTGCGCGGCGCGATGCCGGTGGCGAGGACGCTGAACAGCAGACGGCTGAACATGTCGGGGACGTTCAGCTGTCCGCCGTACCGGCTGTGCGCCAGGATCATGTTGGACCGGAAGGTGGTCACCGGCAGCCCGCACAGGTCGTGCGCCTCCCGCAGCAGCACCTCACCGGCCCACTTGCTGGTGGCGTACCCGCCGGCGTAGCCCCCGTCGACCGGCAGCGCCGGCATGGCCTCGCGGACGTCGGAGTCCTCGTCGAGGGCGGGCTGCCCCGGGCGGGCGTTGGCGACGGCGACGCTGGAGATGTAGGTGAACGGCTTCATCCGGCGGGTGAGCGCCAGCTGGATCAGTTCGGCGGTGCCGACCACGTTGGCGTCGAACAGGTGCGGGTAGGGCAGCACATGGTTGACCAGGGCGCCCGCGTGGACGATCAGGTCGACCTCGTCGGCCAGCCGGTCCCAGGTCGCCTCGTCCAGCCCGAGCCGCGGCTCGGCCATGTCGCCGGCCAGCACCTCCAGACGGCCCGCGGCGAGCTTCTCGTAGGTGCGGACCAGCTCCGGGTCGCCGCTGTCGAAGGCCGCGTCCAGGCGGCGCCGGGCCGCGGCAGCGTCCTTCCCGCGCACCAGGGCGATCAGCCGGCCGCCGGCCGGAGCCAGCTCCTCCAGCCACCGGAGAGCGAGGAACCGGCCGAGGTAGCCGCTCGCCCCGGTCAGCAGCACGGTCCGCGGCGCGCCGTGCGCACGGGGCAGCGCCGGCGCGTCGGTGAGGATGCGCGCGTCGATGAACTTGTCCAGGGTGAGGTCCTTGGCCTGCACCTCGGTGACGCCCGCGCCGTGCACCGAGGCGAACGCGGGCCGGTCGGCGGACTCCCCGCGCCTTGCCTCGATGTGCTCGGCGAGATGCCGCAGGTCGTAGGCGGGGCTGATGACCATGTCGACCGGCACCCGCACGCCGAAGGTCTCCTCCAGCAGGGTGGCGAAGGACACCGCGGACAGCGAGTCCCCGCCCAGGTCACGGAAGTGGGCGCCGGGGCTCACCTCGGCGGCCGATCCGGCCAGCAGCGCCCGCGCGGCCCGCTGCACCGTCTCCAGCACCGGCCGGTCGGCGCCCGCGCGGCGGATCTCCCGCAGCTCCTCGTCCTCACGGCGGGCGGTGTCGGCGTAGAGCCGTTCCAGCCGCTCGCCGTACCGCTCCACCAGCCGGGGCCACAGCAGCTTGCGGTGGTCCGAGAGCAGGCCGTTGGCCTGGCTGAACGGTTCGGTCTCCAGGAGGACGTCGCGGGGAATCTCGTACGAGTTGAGCCCGGCCTCCTTGGCCAGCTCCTGGAACGACTCGCTCAGCCGCCGCTTCAGCTCCTGCTCGTCCGCGCCGAACTCGCGCCGCGCGTCGGGGGTGGGGACGACCACGGCGAGGAGATACGACCGCTCGCTGTTGCCGTACACGAAGATCTGCCGGACCAGCGGGCTCGCGGCGAAGACGGCCTCCAGCCGGGAGGTGGCCACGAACTCCCCCTGGGACAGCTTCAGGACGTTCTTGCGGCGGTCCACGATCGCGATCCGGTCGGGGCCCAGCTCCGCGACGATGTCACCGGTCTTGTAGTAGCCGTCCTCGTCGAAGAGTTCCGCGGTCAGCTCCGGCTGCTTGTAGTAGCCGGGGATGATGGCGTCGGTCTTCAGCAGGAGTTCGCCGCGCGGGTGGGGCGAGTCGGTGCGGAAGTAGCCGAGTTCGGGCACGTCGGCGAGCTTGTAGTCGACGACCGGCGGGCGCAGCAGCACCCCGTCGACGGAGACCCCGGCGGCCTCCGTGGAGCCGTAGACGTTGTGCAGCTCCAGGCCCAGCAACGACTCGGTGAACGCGGTCAGTTCGGCGGAGAGCGGGGCGGAGGCGCAACTGGCCCAGGTGACCCGCCCGCCGAGGACGTTCTCCCGGATGTCCGCGCGCACCTCGGCCTCGGCCGCCTCCCGGCCGGCTCCGGCGGCGACGCGCCGGTCGACCTCGCTGCGGAACCGCTGGTGGAGCATCTCGCACACCCGGGGCACCAGGGAGAGTTCGGTGGGCCGGGCCAGGGCGATGTCCTCGAAGAACGTCGACAGATCGCTGCTCGCCGTGAAGTAACTGGTGCCGCCGCGGACCATGGTGGCCTTCAGCGAGGAGTGCCCGGCGACATGGCTCATCGGCATGTAGTGGAAGGTGACCGCGTAGGTCTCGTCGAACAGCTTCGCCCAGGCGCCGCCCCACATGGCGCCGGCCAGCCGCTCGGTGTACATGGCGCCCTTCGGGGTGCCGGTGCTGCCGGACGTGTAGATGAGCATCGCCAGCGGATCCTCGCCCTCGGGCGCGGTGAACAGCGGGGCCTCGGGCAGGATGGTGCCCCGCTCGACGAGGGCGGCGAGGGGGTCCACGACGACGTCGGGGCGGGTCTCGGCCAGGCGTGCGCAGGCCGCGGCGAAGGTCTCGCGATGGTCGTCGGCCTCCGGGTGGAAGTCGAAGACCACCAGCCGCCGCACCGACGCGTTGTCGCGTAACAGGTCGACGGCGGCGTCCAGCCGCTCCAGGCTCGTCGCCACGACGAACGGCTCGGTCTCCGCGACGATCGACCTCAGCTGGGCCGGCGCGGCGCTGGTCTGCAACGGCACGGCCACGGCGCCGAGATGGACGCACGCGAGGTCGATCGTGGTGTAGTCGCGGCTGGTGAAGCCGAGGAGGGCGACGCGCGCGCCCGCGCTCAGCGGATGCCTCGGGTGGTGGTGCCACTCGCTCGCCACGGCCCGGACCCGCGCCCACAGGTCGCGGTAGCTGGTCGTCTCGTAGCGGGGCAGCAGCCGGATCGCGGTCCGGCCCGTCTCGGCGTCCCGGGTGAACTCCTTCACACGTTCGCCGATGGCGGGCCGGTCCGCGTGGCGCTCCATGACAGATTCCACCACTTGCGCAAGTCGCATTCTGGGTCTCCGCGTCGCATGATTGGCCGACTTCAGGGCTGGGGAATCGGACGGCCGGGGTGCGCGCGCCCATGTCTGCCCGTCGGGGCGGCGCCGCGCGTCTCGGGGGCCGCCGCCGGTGCGGATCGGCCCCGTGCCGTTTCCAGCTCGTCACCCGATGCTAGGCACAGCCGAACGGGATCCCCGAGCACGCGACCGACGATCTGTCAGGTCGCCGGGACGATCCGTCAGGTCGGCCGCGGGATCCGTCAGGTCGGTCGGGAGACCCGCTGTGATCAGGGGCGCAGCACGACCTTGCCGGTCGTGCGCCGGGCCAGCAGGTCCTCGTGGGCACGGCGGGCCTCGGCCAGCGGATACGCCGGGTGCACCACCGGCCGCAGCCGGCCTCGCGCGGTCAGGTCGAGGAGTTCCTTCAGGGGCTCGGTGAAGGCGCCGGGCTCGGCCAGGGTGGGACGCAGCCAGAAGCCGACGACGGCGGCGTTCAGCCGGCTGAGCCGGGCCGGGTCGACGGGGGTGAAGCCGGTGCGCGCGGAGTTGCCGTAGCTGACCAGGCGTCCGCCGGAGGCCAGGGAGTCCAGGGCGCGGTCGAACAGCTCACCGCCGACCGCGTCGAGGATCACGTCGGCCCGCTCGGGCAGCGGGTGGTCGACGGCGGCGTCCGCGCCGAGATCCAGGGCGAGCTGCCGCTTCTCGGGCGAGGAGGCCTGCGCCCACACCCGCCCGGCCCCGAACTCCTTGGCCAGCTGTACGGCGAGACTGCCGACGCCGCCGGCCGCGGAGTGCACGACCACGGTCTCGCCGGAGCGCAGCCGGGCCGCCGTCCGCAGCAGATGCCAGGCGGTCAGACCCTGCACCAGCAGGGCGAGAGCCGCCCCCGCGTCCAGCTCCTCGGGGATCTCCACGAGCGCGGACCGCTTGGCCACCGCCTGTTCCGCGTAGCCGTGGGAGACCTTGGCCAGCACCCGCCTCCCGTCCTCGGTGCGGCCGACGACCTCGCTGCCGGGGATGTGCGGCAGCTGGTCGGCGGCGAGGTAGGAGCCGTCCACCTGATGGGTGTCGGCGTAGTTCACCCCGGCGGCCTCGACGGTGATCAGGACCTCGTCCGGGCCGGGCAGCGGGGCGGGGACGTCGACGACGGTGAGTACTTCGGGACCGCCGAAGCGGTCGAACCGTATGGCGATCATGACAGGCACGATATCCCGCCAGGGTCGGTAACGTGCCGTCCATCTCCCGTTGCCGACGTGGTAAGAGTGGAGCGGTGCACGGGGATGTGCGCCCGCGATTCCGCCGTGGCCGGTGCCCGGCGTCGCCGCCCGGCACGCCCGCGTGCGGGTCACCGATCCTCGCCCACCACTCCCCCCTCCCTCCCTCAACCGGAGTGCGCATCGTCATGCAGGACCGTGCCGCAAAGACACGTCGACTACTGATCCAGTCCGCCGCCGAGGTCTTCGACCGGGCGGGCTTCGCGGGATCATCCATCGGACAGATCTGTGCCCTGGCCGGGGTCAGCCAGGGCGCCCTGCACTTCCATTTCCGCAACAAGCAGGCCCTCGGTGAGGCGGTGGAGTCGGCCGCGGCCGAGATCCTGCGCTGTCTCATCGCGCAGGATCCGGCCCTTCACCCCGCCCCGCTCCAGCTGCTCGTCGACACCTCGCACCGGCTGGCCCGGCGGGTCTCCCAGGACCCGGTGCTGAGAGCCGGTTTCGGCCTCGCGCACGACGCGGCCTGGCACAGCGGGTCGATCCTGTGGCCGCTGTGGCGGGACTGGGTGCGCGGGCTGCTCACGGTCGCCCGGCGGCAGGGCAGTCTGGCCCCCGGCGTGGATCTCGACGACGCGGTCTCCGCCGTCACGGCGGTGCTGGCGGGAGTGGCAGGGCTGGAACGGGACCGGGCCTCCGCGCCGTCCCGGTCGCCGGTCACCCCGTTCTGGCGTCTGGTGCTGCCGCAGCTCTCCGCGGAGGGGGTACGTGGCCGGATCGACGCGTCCGGCAGCCGCGTCACCCTGGCCGGCGAACCGCCGGTGGAGACCTGGCGGTTCGACGGCTGGCCGGTCCCCGATGGCTGTGCCACCGCGCCGACCGAGCGGGAGATCTGCTGCGTCCCCTAGGGCGCCTGTGGTCCGGATCGGGATCGGGCCGGCGTCGCGGGGGGCCTGCGGTTCACGGATCACCGTCGCGGGCCCGCTGCGGCGGCGACTGAGGTCACGGGTCCGCAGCGGCGGCGGCTCAGGTCACGGGCCCGCAGCGGAGGCGGCTCAGGTCACGGGCCCGCAGCGGAGGCGGCTCAGGTCACGGGCCCGCAGCGGCGGCGACTGAGGTCGCGGGCCCGCTGCGGCGGCGGCTCAGGTCGCGGATCCGCAACGGCGGCGGCTCAGGTCACGGGCCCGCTGCGGAGGCGGCTCAGGTCACGGGCCCGCCGCGGCGGCGACTGAGGTCGCGGGCCCGCTGCGGAGGCGGCTGAGGTCGCTGCCGCCTTCGTCCGCCCTCCAGGTTTCCAGGTGGTCGAGACGCGGCAGGCCACTCCCCCGTGCCCCTCAGGTGCCGTCGCTCGCGGTCGGCCCGGCCCGGCGGGCGGGTGCTACAGGGCGACGAGCGGCTCGGCCTCGTAGGCGCGGTGCAGGAGGGCCACGAAGTCGGGGGCCTCGGGCAGGGGCACCGCGCCGATCCGGTGCACCGCGACGCCGGGCGTCCAGGAGTTCATCACGGCCGCGCCCGCCAGCTCCGGCAGATCCGCGACCCGGACCTCCCGGACGCGCTGGCCGACGCCGAGGTGCTCCAGCCGCCTGCGGACGACGCCCATGGTGACCCCGCCGAGCATGCCGGCCGCCGGCCACACCACGGAAGAACCGTCCCAGAAGGCCAGGTTCCAGATCGAGGCCTCGCTCAGCCGGCCCCGGCGGTCGGTGAAGGCGACGTCGTCGTGGCCCTCGTCGACGGCGCGCCGCAGGAAGTACGTCTTGGCCGGTTCGCCGACGTGCTTCACCCACGGCAGGAACCGCTCGTGCTCCACCACCGCCAAGGCCAGCGGACCCCGCGGGCCGGAGGCGGGCGGGGCGGTACGGATGAGCAGTTCGGGTTCCTCGTCGGGCGCGGACACGGTGAACTCGCCGGACGGTGAATAGACGGTCGCCGTCAGCGAGAGATCGGCCGGGCCGTCGGCCAGGGCGGCGCGCAGCCAGGACCGTACCCGGTCGTCGGGCAGGGCCCGGCCGAAGAGTTCGGCCGAGCCGTGCCGCAGCCGTTCCAGATGCAGGTCGAGGCCGCGCACCCGGCCGTCGCGCACCTGCATCGCGGTGAAGTGGGCGTATCCGGCGAAGGCGAGCGGGGCCAGGTCGGCCGCGGTGGCCGGCCGCTCGTTGCGCCTGGTGTTCATCGAATGCGTGGTCGTCATACCGTGCCAAACGACCCGGCTCCCGGACAGACACCCAAATACCGCCCGGCAGCCGGGTGTTCGGTTCAGCCGCGCGCCACGGCCGGAAAGGTCCGCACGGAACGGGGCTCCGCGTGGCCCGACTTGGCCCGCAGCGCACGCTGCTCCATACCGTCGAGCAGAGTCTCCAGCCCCATCTCGAAATCCTCTTCCGTGGCCCTCAGCGGGGACTGTTCCGGCTTGTCCCCGCCGGGCAGCAGTTGCTGCGCCACATGCTGGATGCACACGCCCTGCACATACGACCACACGGCGATCGAGAAGGACCGCGCCAGGTCGGGGTCGTCGGTGAGGCCGGCGAGCGCGTCCACCATCCAGTCGAGGCACGAGGTGTCCGAGAAGTGCCGGGCGGAGCTCGATGTCACCAGCGCCCAGGGGTGTTTGCAGTACACCTCCCAGTCGAGCCGCGCCGCGAGCCGCATCGCTTCCCGCCAGTCCGGCGGCGCGGGTTCGGGATAGGGGTGTTCGTCACATGCCGCCTGGGTGATCGCGGTGAGCAGCGCGTCCTTGTTCGCCACGTGCCGATAGAGCGACATGACGCCCGAGTCGAGCTCGGTCGCAAGGCGTCGCATCGAGAGCGCGGCGACACCCTCGGCGTCGGCGATGCGCACGGCGGCCGCCACGATCGCGCCCCGTGACAGGCCTGGTGAACTCACGTGCCTGCCTTGTGTCTTGATGGCCATGGGGTAGTATACCCAGCAGCTTGCGTACAACGTACGCACCCATTTCGCGTACGATGTACGCCACGTCTCGCGTACTATGTACGCACCCTGATCGCGTACGACGTACGCCGGGCATTTCGCGTACGCCGTATGCAGCGTTCGAACTTCTTCGCACCTTCTCCTGAAAGGTTGCCCCCGTGACTTCCCTCGACTTAGTCGCGGAGCGTGCCGACCGACGGGCCTGGCTGGGCCTCGTCATCGTGCTCGGCCCGGTCGCACTCGTCGCGATGGACGGCTCCGTCCTCTATCTCGCGATGCCGAGCATCACGTCCGCGATCACGCCAAGTACCGATCAGGCACTGTGGATCCTGGACATCTACGGATTCGTGGTCTCCTCCCTGCTCATCGCCTTCGGTAACCTCGGCGACCGCTACGGCCGGCTCAAGTTCCTGCTGAGCGGCGCGATCGTCTTCGGTCTCGGCTCGGTCGGTGCCGCCTTCTCGCCGAACCCCGAAGTGCTCATCGCCTGCCGCGCGCTGATGGGCCTCGGCGGCGCGACGCTGCTGCCCTCCGGTCTGGCGATCATCAGCAGCCTCTTCCACAACCCGAGGCAACGCTCCCAGGCCATCGGCATCTTCGCGGCGACCTTCGCCGCCGGATTCGCCGTCGGACCGGTGCTCGGCGGTCTGCTGCTCAGCCGGTTCGACTGGGGTGTGGTCTTCCTCATCAACATCCCCGTCGTCGTGCTGTTCCTCGCCTTCGCGCCGGTGCTGCTGAAGGAGGTGCGCACCACCAACCCCGGCCGCGTCGACGCCCTCAGCGTCGCCCTGTCCGCCGTCGGCATCCTGCTGGCCGTGTACTCGGTCAAGTCGGCCGCGGCGGAGGGCTTCTCCTCGACGCAGGCCGTCACCGGCGTCGTCGGCCTGGCGGTCCTGGTGTGGTTCGTGCGGCGGCAGCTCACGCTGGAGTACCCGCTCCTCGATCTGCGGCTCTTCAAGGACCATGTGTTCACCGTGGCGATCCTCACCGGCCTGCTGTCGCTGGTCGCGTGGGCGGCCGCCGGCTATCTCACCGGTGTGTACCTCCAGTCGGTTCTCGGCTACACCGTGCTGACGGCGGCCCTGCTGGTGCTCCCGGGCGCGGCCGTCCTCACCGCCGCGTGCATCGGGGCCAGCGGTGTGGTCGAGCGGATCGGCATGCGGTCGGCGCTGATCGCCTCGCACTTCTTCATGGGAGTCGGTCTGCTGCTTCTGCTGCTGACGACCACCGAGCACGGTGTGGCGGCGTTCATCGCCTCCTCGGTCGTCACCGGCGTCGGCTACGGCTTCTCCTTCAGCCTGGTCGCGGACACCGCCGTCGCGGCGGTGCCGGCCGAGCGCGCCGGCTCGGCCGCGTCGCTCGCCGAGATGAGCAACGAGCTGGGCAACGCCCTGGGCATCTCACTCCTCGGTTCGCTCGCGGCCCTGTGGTTCCGGCTGACCGGGCCCGACGTCGCGGGCACGCTCAACGAGACGCTGGACACGCCCGGTCTGGCCGCCGGCACGGTCGCCGAGGCCAAGGACGCCTTCCTCACCGGTATGCACGTGGCGATCGGTGTGGCGAGCCTGCTCTGCCTGGCCCTGGGCGTGCTCGCCCTGCGCTGGGTGCCGAAGGAACAGCCGGCGGAGGCCGAGAAGGTCGCGGTCACGCAGTAACACACGGACACTCCCCCGCCTCGCGGTCCGGCCCCTTCCCCCAGGGGCGGCCCGCGGGGCCGTGTCGTTGCCGCCGGCGACCGCCGCGAGGGACGGCACACGCGGTGTCAGCCGACGACTCGACCCGGCTTCAGCCCGTCCGCCCGGAAGTCGACCCGGAAGGCGGCTTCCCCGCCCTGCGTTCCGGTGACCCGCACGGAGCCGGGCTCGGGCAGCGGCTCGGCCTCGATCCAGCAGGGCTGGTCGAACTCGACGTACCGCCGGTACACGGCGTCGAGACGGCCGGGTGTGAAGGCCGCCGGAGACGTCAGGGCGCGCGCCGCCTGGTCGGCGGCCTCCAGCAGGACCAGGCCCGGCACATGGTCGACGGGATGGTCGAAGAGCAGATGGTTGCCGGGGTCGTTGCGCAGCAGCCAGCGGTTCGGCCGGTCCCCGGCGGCCAGCACCACGTCCGCGGCGCAGGGGCGGCCGGCCAGCCGGGCGTCCACCGGCTCCGGCAGCGGCCAGGCCCCCCAGTCGACGCCGCGGCGGGCGCCGCGGACCCGCTCGTACACCCGCTCCGAGATCCAGGCGAACTCGCTCTCGGCACGGGCCACGGTGACCCCGTCCCGGAGCACGTGGAAGGTCATGTGCAGCGCGTTCGTCGTACGGCGTCGGCCCCCGCTCTCCGACACGGTGACCCGCACCTCCAGGGCCGTCGCGCTGCCTCTGGGTATGCGCAGGCCGGGGGCGACGGTGATGCCCAGGGTGCTCAGCATGGTCTGGTGGCCGAGCGGCACGTCGTAGGCGGCGTGCGCGACGATCAGGCCGGTCTGGCGGACCGTCTGCGCGAGGATGCGCGGGTCGTACGGCAGATCCCCCTGTACGGCCGGCCACCTGACGCCGAGCGAGATCTCGTGCGCGGTCAGGCGTTCCCAGCCGGTGACGAGTAAGTACTCCTCCCGCTTCAGATGGGCGTAGGCGCCCAGCAGCGCCGGAGCGGACGGAGCCGGGTCGACAGCGACGTCGTACAACGTTCCCCCTGAGTCAATGGGTCAGATCACACTCAGTACGCTGTTAAAGTACCGGATCTCCGTTCGGTTTTGGCCATGAGCAAGTGTGAACCCAAGCACGGGTCAAGGGCGTTGTCGTGGGAGGCGCTGCGTGGGGAGGCAGGAACGGGCGGTCCACACCCGGAGGGTGATCCTCGAGACCGCCGCCGAGATGTTCAACGAGTTCGGGTACGACGCCACCACCATCGGCGGGCTCATCGAGCGGACCCGGCTCACCCGCGGCGGCCTGTACTTCCACTTCGCCTCGAAGGAGCAGCTGGCGCGGGCCATCCTCGACGAGGCGGCGGCGCTGGACCGGGTGCCGGCGCAGGCCCTCAAGCTCCAGGAATGGGTGGACCTGGCGCTGCTGCTCGCCTACCGGCTGCCCAGGGACCCGCTGCTCGGGGCCACCGTCCGGCTGTCGGTCGACCTCCGGGCGCGCCGGTTGTTCGGCAGCCGGTGGCCCCAATGGGTGTGCGCGGGCGAGACGTTGCTGACCGAGGCCAAGGAGCGGGGCGAACTGCTGCGCCACGTCGAGCCGTCGGAGGTGGCGCGGTTGCTCGCCGGGGCCTGGACCGGCATCCAGCTGATCACCGAGACGCTGCCCGGCGGCGATCTGTCCGAAGAGGTGTCGGCCTTCCTGGAGTTGATCCTCCCCAACGTCGCCCGCTCGGGCGTGCTGGCCAAGCTGGACACCTCCCCTCACCGGGCCGAACTCCTGCTCTCCGGCCGCCGGGACGACGACGCCCGTCCATCGCCCTGAGGCCGGTCCACCCCGGCACGGATGGCGCAAATGTGCGGTTCCCCCTGGCCAACCCCGTATAAAGAAACAGGACGTCAGTCCTTTTTCGCTGGCTCGGGGGGCGACTTTGGGGAACTTTCGGGAGCATGGGGACGGGGCGGGAGCAGGCCCGGCGGCGGCCCTGGACGCGGAGGCCTGCCGACGGCTGTTCGGATCGCTGCACCGCAACGGCCAGCGACTGAAGGCCGAGCAGTACGTGCGCGGGCTGCTGTCCGTGCGGGGGCGCAAGACGCTGCGCAACCTCGCGGCGCAGTTCGACGGCCCGGCGGCGCAGCAGAGCGTGCACCACTTCATCAGCACCTCGCCCTGGGAGTGGCTGCCGATCCGGCACGCCCTGGCCCGGCAGGCACAGCGGGCCCTGGCACCGGAGGCGTGGGTGATCGGCGCGACGCTGATCCCCAAGGCCGGTCCGCACTCCGTCGGCACCGATCCGCAGGCCACCCCGATGGGAACCGTCTACGGCCAGCAGGCGGTGGGGACCTGGCTGGCCTCGGAGCGGTCGGCGGTGCCGGTCGACTGGCAGCTGCGCCTGTCCACCCGCTGGACGGCCGATCCGCTCCGGCAGCGGGCCGGTGTCCCCGCGGACGCCGGGCTCGGCACCGTCGAGGAGTGCGTGCGGCGGGCCGTCGCCGGGCTGATGGACATCGGGGAGATGTCGCGGCTGCCGGTGGTGGTGGACGTCGCGGAGCTGGACGGCGTCTCGGTCGCGCGCTTCCTGTTGTCCACCGGGCTGCCGTTCGTGGTGCGGATCAGCCCGGCGGCGCCGGTGCGGATCGACCGGTCGGAGCTGCCCAACTACGGCGACCTGCTGCGCAGCGCGGGGGAGCTGGCCGAGTCCCTGCCGCAGCTGCGGCAGCAGGTGAACCCCGGTGACGGGGGCACGACGGCCGTGGCGGTGCCCGTGCTGATGTCGCCGTCGCGGCAGGACGCGATGACCCTGCTGGCGGAGTGGCGTGCCGGGCGGCGCGCCGACCGCCGGCTGTGGCTGACCAACCTCGACGCCTCCGGTCTGGTGCCGGCACTGCGGCTCACCCGGCTGCCCGGCGTGGTCGCCCGGGACTTCGCCGAGATATCCGACGCCGTGGGCCTGCGGGACTTCGCGGGGCGGTCGTTCCCCGGCTGGCACCGGCACATCACGCTGGCCTCCGTGGCCCATCTGGTCGCCGCCAGCGCGCGGGGAGACGCCCGGTGCGCCCGCGTCGGGGTTCCGGAGTGATGTCACCCACATCAACGGGACTACCGTTCGGTAACTTGACACTCTCACCCGGCCGGTGATGACTCACTCACCCCTTCGCCCCTTACTCTCGGCCCGGGCTTCACCCAGCACCCATGTGTTCACCACGGATGTGCCACAGCACGGGTAGGACCGGTAGTTAGGAGATTCATGCTCAGCCTCGACCTGCGTCCCACGACCGCAGCACGAGGGACACCCCCCACCCCCCTTCCGTCCGGCTCCCATGACGCCGTCCTCACCGAGATCTCCTCGGTCCTCTTCACCTCACTGTCGCGAAGCGACCAGTGCAGAAAGGCCATGCAGTACTTACGCGGTCTGCTCGAGACGCAGGGCCGCAAGTCCATACGCAACATCGCCGCGCTGCTCGGCGAGCAGGTCTCCGAACAGAACCTCCACCACTTCATCTCGGCCTCCACCTGGGACTGGAAACCCGTCCGCCAGGCGCTCGCCCGCCATTGGATCGGCGTCGCCCCACCGCGGGCGTGGGTGGTCCAGCCGGTCATCATCCCCAAGACCGGGCGGCATTCGGTGGGCGTCGACAAGCACTTCTTCCCCACCCTGGGCCAGGTCCTGAACGCCCAGCGCGCGATCGGTGTGTGGGCCGCCTCGGACCACACGAGCGCCCCGGTCAACTGGCGTCTCCATCTGCCGCAGACCTGGCTCCAGGACGAGCTGCGACGCAGCCAGGTGTCCATCCCCGACGGGGTGCCCGTGGAGACGATGAGCGAATGCGTGGTCGAGGCCTGCCAGGAGGCGGTGACGCGCTGGCGGCTGCCGGTACGGCCGCTCGTGCTCGACTCCTGCGAGGTGCACGCCGTCCCCATCTTCGAGCGGCTGCACGCCGCGGGCCTGCCGCTGCTGGTGAGCGTCTGCGAGGACCAGCCGCTCACCGTGGCCGACCCGGCCGTGCCCGGCTCCGGCCGGGGGCCGCTGACCGCCGAGCAGATCATGATCATGGCCAGGGGCCTGCGCCGGCCCGTGGTGGCCGGGGGCCACGCTCCGGGCACGGCGCCACGGACCCACTGGGCCGCCACCGTGCGGGTCGCCGGGCTGCCGAACCTGCCGGGGTCGTCCCCGGCGTCGTCCCCGGGGCCGTCCTCGGGACCTGGCGAGGTGCTGCTGCTCGGGGTCGGCGACGAGGGCGGGCACTGGCCCGCCAAGCTGTGGCTGACCAACCTCAGCACCGCGCCGCCGGCCTCCCTGGTGCGGCTGAGCATGCTGGCCGACCGGGTCGACCGGGACTTCACGGAGATCGCCGACCGGGTGGGCATCCGGGACTACTCCGGGCGGTCCTTCAGCGGCTGGCACCGTCATGTGACCCTGGCCTCGGCCGCGCACGCGGTCGTCGCCCTCGCGCAGAACGCTCGGTGAACCGAGCCTGAGCGTCCGTTCCGCCGGTCCTTTCGTGTGCGCTCGTACGCGCACCTGTGTACCGGGAACATTGCGGGAAATCGACCGGCACACTGCGGCCGGCCGACGTCATTGTGTCCGCCCCGACCTGACATATCGACGACCACTTGACGGATTCCGCGTCACCTGACGGAGTACCGCCCACCTTGTTGGTGGCGTCGCGGATTCCATCGGACGATCAGTGTCGCCACCGGGGGATTCCGGCTTTCGGTCCGCTCTTCCGACCCCCTCCCCCTCATTCTTCTTCCCCCTTTTGCGTCCCGTATCGCCGTACGCCTCATCGCGATTGGAGAAACCAGTGGACAACGCTCTGCTCGATATTCGATATGAACAGGCGTTGCAGCAGCCACCGTGGGAGGACGAGGCGCAGGTGCTGCGGGTGCGGAAGGAACTCGCCGCGCGGCCCGCGCTCGTCGACGCCGAGGACGTGCGCACACTGCACTCCATGCTGGCCCGGGTGGCCGCGGGCGAGGCCCATGTGGTGCAGGCGGGCGACTGCGCGGAGGACACCGCCGAGTGCACCCCGGGCTATGTCGCGCGCAAGGCGGGCCTGCTGAACATGCTCGCCGGGTCGCTGGAGATGGACACCTCCCGGCCGGTGGTGCGCGTCGGCCGGATGGCCGGCCAGTTCGGCAAGCCCCGGTCCCGGCCGACCGAGCGGGTCGGCGACCTTGAACTGCCGGTCTACCGCGGCCACATGGTGAACAGCCCGGAGCCCGACCCGGAGCTGCGCCGCCCCGACCCGCTGCGGCTGCTGTCCGGTTACGAGGCCGCCCGCGACGTCATGGGATACCTCGGCTGGCTCGGCGCCCCCGGAGCGGCCCGTATCGGCGCTCCCGTCTGGACCAGCCATGAGGCGCTGCTGCTGGACTACGAGGTGCCGATGCTGCGCCGGCAGGCCGACGGGCGGCTGCTGCTCACCTCCACGCACTGGCCGTGGATCGGCGAGCGGACCCGGCAGCTCGACGGTGCCCATGTCGCCCTGCTCGCCGAGGTGATCAACCCGGTGGCCTGCAAGGTCGGCCCCGGTATGACGGTCGACGAGCTGCTGGCCCTGTGCGAACGGCTCGACCCCGGGCGGGAGGCGGGCAGGCTCACCCTCATCGCCCGGATGGGCGCCGGGACGGTCGCCGAGCGACTGCCCTCGCTGGTGGCGGCCGTACGCGCCGCCGGGCACCCGGTGATCTGGCTGACCGACCCCATGCACGGCAACACCGTCAGCACACCGGACGGCCTCAAGTCCCGCTTCGTCGAGACGGTCACGCGCGAGGTGGACGAGTTCCAGCACGCGGTCGCCGCGGCGGGCGGTGTCGCGGGCGGACTCCACCTGGAGACCACCCCCGACGACGTCACCGAGTGCGTCCGCGACACCTCCGAGGTCGGCCTCGTCGGCACCCGCTACACGAGCTTCTGCGACCCGCGCCTCAACCCGGCCCAGGCCCTGTCCGTGGTCTCGGCCTGGTGGATGACGGGCCGCCGACCGCAGCCGGCCGCGGCGTAGACCGGCACACCGCCGCACGCGGGCGGCCGCCAGGCCGCACAGGCCGGCACAAGCCGCACAGGCCGCACGGCTGCCGCACGGGCGGCCACCGAGGCCGTACGTCGGTCCCAGGGGCCGCCACTCAGGCCCCACGCCCACCCCCACAGCCTTCGCCCAGGGCCCACAGCCCTTCGCCCGAGGAGAGGAAAGTCATGGCGGGCATACCCCCCATCGAGCCGTATCCGCTGCCGTCGGCGGACGATCTGCCCGGCAACACCGCCCGGTGGTCCGCCGATCCGGACCGCGCGGTGCTGCTCGTCCACGACATGCAGCGCTACTTCCTGCGCCCGTTGCCCGCGTCCCTGCGCGACCCGCTCGTGCGCAACGCCGCCCTGCTGCGCGAGCGCGCCGTCGCGACGGGCATGCCGGTCGCGTACACCGCGCAGCCCGGCGGCATGACCGACGAACAGCGCGGTCTGCTGAAGGACTTCTGGGGTCCCGGCATGCGCGTCGACCCCGCGGACCGCGAGGTGGTCGAGCCGCTGACGCCGGGGCCGGACGACCGGGTCTTCACCAAGTGGCGCTACAGCGCCTTCTTCCGCTCCGGGCTGCTGGACTGGATGCGCGAGCAGGGCCGCGACCAGCTGATCGTGTGCGGTGTGTACGCCCACGTCGGCGTGCTGATGACCGCCGTCGAGGCCTTCACCCACGACATCCGGCCGTTCCTCGTCGCGGACGCGGTCGCGGACTTCTCCGCCGAGCACCACCGGCAGGCCGTCGAGTACGCCGCCCAGCGCTGCGCCGTCGTCGCCACCACCGACACCGTCCTCGCCCAGCTGGGCGCCCCCACCACGGCGGGAGCCACCGTATGACCGCGCCCGCCGACCTCCTCGCCCGGGTGCTGGCCCCACACCCGCCCGCCTTCGCCCTGCTGCACCGCCCGGAAGCCGGCGGCGCGGACACCGTGGACGTCCTGCTCGGCGACATCTCCACCCCGGCGACCCTGGCCGACGTGCCGCTCCCCGGGCAGGCGCAGCCCGCCGGCGGCCCCCGGCACGAGCTGCTGACGCTCATCCCCTACCGGCAGATCGCCGAGCGCGGGTTCGCCGCCCCCGACGACGGCGAACCGCTGATCGCGATGACCGTCACCGAGCAGGCCCCACTCCCCCTCGACGAGGTGCTGCGCCGGCTCCCGGACGTGCCGATCGAGCTCTCCGGCGGCCACTTCGACGTGGACGACGACACCTACGCCGACACGGTCCGCCGGGTCATCGCCGACGAGATCGGCACCGGCGAGGGCGCGAACTTCGTCGTCAAGCGCTCTTTCGTCGCCGACATCACCGGCTACACCCCGCACAGCGCGCTGTCGTTCTTCCGCCGGCTGCTGCGCGGCGAATCGGGCGCCTACTGGACGTTCGTCGTGCACACCGGCGACCGGACCTTCGTCGGGGCGACCCCCGAACGGCACCTCAGCCTCTCCGGCGGCACCGCCGTGATGAACCCGATCAGCGGCACCTACCGCTACCCGCCCGCCGGGCCCGCCCTGCCCGAGGTGCTGGACTTCCTCGCCGACCGCAAGGAATCCGACGAGCTGTACATGGTCGTCGACGAAGAGCTGAAGATGATGGCCCGGATCTGCGAGGACGGCGGCCGGGTCGTGGGACCGTATCTCAAGGAGATGGCGCGGCTCGCGCACACCGAGTACTTCATCGAGGGCCACAGCACCCGCGACCCGCGCGAGATCCTGCGCGAGTCGATGTTCGCCCCGACGGTCACCGGCAGCCCGCTGGAGAGCGCCTGCCGGGTCATCAGCCGCTACGAGCCCGAGGGCCGCGGCTACTACAGCGGCGTGGTGGCCCTCATCGGCCGCGACGCCGACGGCGGCCGTGCCCTGGACTCGTCCATCCTGATCCGCACCGCCGACATCGACGCCACGGGCCGCGTACGGATCGGCGTGGGCGCCACCCTCGTCCGCCACTCCGACCCGGCCTCCGAGGTGGCCGAGACCCGGGCGAAGGCGGCCGGGCTGCTCGCGGCACTCCAGACCGATGCCCCGGCGGCCGGGACGGCGTCCGCCGCCGTGCGCTTCGGCGACCACCCGGACGTACGGGCGGCCCTCGAGCGGCGCAACGCCACGCTCGCCGGCTTCTGGCTGGCCGCGGACACCGGCCGGACCCGGCCCGCGCCGGATCTGGCGGGCAGCCGGGTGCTGGTGGTGGACGCCGAGGACACCTTCACCTCGATGATCGACCACCAGCTCCGCTCGCTGGGACTCGAGGTGACGGTCCGTCGCTTCGACGAGCCCTACTCCTTCGACGGCCACGACCTCGTCGTCATGGGCCCGGGTCCCGGCGATCCGCGCGACATCGCCCACCCCAAGATCGCCCATCTGCGCTCGGCGGTCGACACCCTGCTGGCCGAGCGGCGGCCGTTCCTCGCCGTCTGCCTCAGCCACCAGGTGCTGAGCATGCGGCTCGGCTTCCCGCTGGTCCGGCGGGAGGTGCCCAACCAGGGCGTGCAGCAGGAGATCGACCTCTTCGGCACCCGCGAACGGGTCGGCTTCTACAACACGTTCGCCGCGCGCAGCACCGAGGACAAGGCCGACTGCGAGGGCGTGGGCGTGGTGGAGGTGAGCCGCGACCAGGAGACCGGTGAGGTGCACGCCCTGCGCGGTCCGCACTTCGCCTCGATGCAGTTCCACGCCGAGTCGGTGCTCACCGAGGACGGCGTACGCCTCGTCGGCGCCCTGATGACCGAGGTGCTGGGCGCCCGGCTGTGAATCACGCGGGGGCGGCCGCCGTACGCGCCGGCCGCCCTCGGCACGATTCGCCTGACAGTTCGCCTGACAGTTCGCTTGATAGGACGACTAGCCCATGCACGCGGACGATCCGCTCCCCCGCACCGCCCGTATCCCCGGCTCGAAGAGTCTGACCAACCGTGCGCTGCTGCTCGCCGCGGCGGCGCCCGGCACCAGCCGGCTGTGGGCCCCGCTGGTCAGCGACGACACCGTGGCCTTCCGCACCGCCCTCACCGACCTCGGCCTCCCGGTGGACGCCGGGCCGGAGGACGTCTACTGGGACGTCACGGGAACCGGCCGCGGCCCGACCGGGCGGGCGACCCGGGTGTGGTGCGCCGACGCCGGGACGGCGGCGCGCTTCCTGCCGCCGTTCGCGGCCACCGGCGACGGCACCTTCCTCTTCGACGGCTCCGAGCAGCTGCGCGCCCGACCGCTGCGGCCCCTGCTGGACGCCCTCGGCCTGCTCGGCGCCACGGTCGGCACGGCGGACGGCACCCTGCCGGTGGAGGTGACCGCGGCCGGGCTGGACGGCGGCCGGATCGTGGTCGAGTCGTCGATGAGCAGTCAGTACCTGTCCGGACTGCTGATGGCGGCCCCGCTGATGCGGCACGGCCTCGAGGCCGACGCCCGCTCGCTGGTCAGCCGCCCGTACGTCGACATGACCCTCGCCCTGATGCGGCGCTACGGCGCGCAGGTCGAGGCGTCGGCGGACCGTATCAGCGTCCGCCCCGGCCACTACCGCCCCACGGACCTGGCCATCGAGCCGGACGCTTCCACCGCGTCGTACTTCTTCGCGGCCGCCGCGGTCACCGGGCGCGCCGTCACCGTGCCCGGCCTGGGCACCGGCAGCCTCCAGGGGGATCTGCGCTTCGTGGACGTGCTGGCGAAGACCGGGGCGCGCGTGCGGGTCGAGGCGGGCGCCACCACCGTCAGCGGCGACGGACTGCTGCGCGGCGGCTTCGACGTGGACATGGGCGAGATCTCGGACACCTTCATGACCCTGGCGGCGATCGCACCCCTCGCCGACGCCCCCCTCACCATCCGGGGCATCGGTCACGCCCGGCTGAAGGAGTCGGACCGGATCGAGGCGGTGGCGTCCAACCTGCGCGCCTGCGGAATCCGGGTGGCGGAGGGCCCCGACTGGATCACCGTCCACCCCGGCCGCCCGGCCCCGGCCCGGATCTCCTGCCGCCGCGACCACCGCATCGCCATGTCGTTCTCGGTGCTGGCGCTCGGCTCGGGGGTGCCGCTGGAGCTGGACGATCCGGGCTGTGTGGCCAAGACGTTCCCCGGGTTCCACGCCGAGTTGCACCGGCTGTTTCCCGACATCCCCGCGAGCAGTGAGGAGCGGCAGTGAGCAGGTTGCGGTGGCTGACCGGAGGAGAGTCCCACGGTCCGGCGCTGGTGGCGGTCCTGGAGGGCCTGCCGGCGGGCGTGCCGGTCAGCACGGAGATGGTGGCGGATCACCTGGCGCGGCGGCGGCTCGGCTATGGGCGCGGCGCGCGGATGAAGTTCGAGCGGGACGAGGTCACCTTCCTCGGTGGTGTCCGGCACGGGCTGACTCTGGGTTCGCCGGTGGCGGTCATGGTGGGAAACACCGAGTGGCCGAAGTGGGAGCAGGTCATGGCGGCCGATCCGGTGGATCCGGAGGTGCTGGCGGGCCTGGCGCGCAACGCGCCGCTGACCCGGCCGCGCCCCGGTCACGCCGACCTGGCGGGGATGCAGAAGTACGGCTTCGACGAGGCGCGGCCGATCCTGGAGCGTGCGTCGGCGCGGGAGACGGCGGCGCGGGTGGCGCTGGGCGCGGTCGCGCGGTCGTACCTAAGGGAGACGGCCGGGATCGAGATCGTCAGCCACGTGGTCGAGCTGGCCTCCGCGAAGGCCCCCTACGGCGTTTACCCCACCCCGGCCGACGTGGAGAAGCTGGACGCGGATCCGGTGCGGTGTCTGGACGCGGATGCGTCGAAGGCGATGGTCGCGGAGATCGACCAGGCGCACAAGGACGGTGACACGCTCGGTGGTGTGGTCGAGGTGCTGGCCTACGGCGTGCCGGTGGGCCTGGGCTCGCACGTGCACTGGGACCGGCGCCTGGACGCCCGTCTCGCGGCCGCCCTGATGGGCATTCAGGCGATCAAGGGTGTCGAGGTCGGGGACGGTTTCGAGCTGGCCCGGGTGCCGGGGTCGAAGGCGCACGACGAGATCGTTTCCACGGATGAGGGCATCAGGCGGGTCACGGGGCGTTCCGGCGGCACCGAGGGCGGTCTGACGACGGGTGAGCTGCTGCGGGTGCGGGCGGCGATGAAGCCGATCGCGACCGTGCCGCGGGCGTTGCGGACGGTGGATGTCGTCACCGGCGAGGCCGCGGCGGCACATCACCAGCGTTCGGACGTGTGTGCCGTGCCGGCCGCGGGGATCGTGGCGGAGGCGATGGTGGCGCTGGTCCTCGCGGACGCGGTGGCGGAGAAGTTCGGTGGCGACAGCGTCACCGAGACCCGCCGCAACATCACCGCGTACCTCGACCATCTCCCGATCCGATGACCGGCCCGCTGGTCGTGCTCGTCGGCCCGATGGGGGTGGGCAAGTCCACCGTCGGGCAGCTGCTCGCCGAGCGGCTCGGGGTCGGCTACCGGGACACCGACGACGACATCGTCGCCGCCGAGGGCCGAGCGATCGCCGACATCTTCGCCGCGCACGGCGAGCCCCGTTTCCGCGCCATCGAGAAGCGGGCCGTACGGTCGGCCCTCGCCGAGCACGACGGCGTCCTGGCGCTGGGCGGCGGCGCGATCCTCGACCCGGACACCCGCGTGCTGCTCACCGAACACCCCGTCGTCTGTCTGTCGATGGAGCCCGAGGAGGCGGCCCGGCGCATCGCGCTGAACGCCGACCGCCCCCTGCTGGCGGTCAACCCGCAAGACCAGTGGCGGAGGCTGATGGAGGCCCGCAGGCCGCTCTACACCGAGGTCGCCCGCGCCCTGGTCGCCACCGACGGTCTCACCCCCGCCGGGGTCGCCCGAGCAGTCCTGGACGCACTGGAGCTGAAACACGTATGACGACACGCATCCACGTCGGCGGCACCGATCCCTACGACGTCCTGATCGGTCGCCAGCTGACGGGCCGGCTCCGCCAGTTGATCGGCGTAAAAGCGACTCGCGTGGCCGTGATCCATCCTGAGGCGCTGGCCGAGACGGGGGAGGCGCTGCGCGCCGATCTGGCCGGGCAGGGCTTCGAGGCGGTGGCGATCCAGGTGCCGAACGCGGAGGAGGCCAAGACCGCGGAGGTCGCCGCCTACTGCTGGAAGGCGCTGGGCCAGTCCGGGTTCACCCGCACCGATGTGATCGTCGGCGTGGGCGGCGGTTCCACCACCGACCTGGCCGGGTTCGTGGCCGCGACCTGGCTGCGCGGGGTGCGCTGGATCGCCATCCCGACCACCGTGCTGGCGATGGTCGACGCGGCGGTGGGCGGCAAGACCGGCATCAACACCGCCGAGGGCAAGAACCTCGTCGGCTCCTTCCACCCCCCGGCCGGCGTCCTGTGCGACCTGGCCGCGCTGGACTCTCTCCCGGTGCACGACTACGTCTCGGGGCTCGCGGAGGTGATCAAGGCCGGGTTCATCGCCGACCCGGTGATCCTGGACCTGATCGAGGCCGACCCGGAGGCGGCGCGCACCCCGGCCGGTCCGCACACCGCCGAGCTGATCGAGCGGTCGATCCGGGTGAAGGCGGAGGTGGTCTCCTCGGATCTGAAGGAGACCGGTCTGCGGGAGATCCTCAACTACGGCCACACGCTGGGCCACGCGATCGAGAAGAACGAGCGGTACACGTGGCGGCACGGCGCCGCCGTGGCCGTCGGCATGCACTTCGCCGCCGAACTCGGGCGAATCACCGGCCACTTGGACGACGCCACCGCCGACCGCCACCGCACCATCCTGGAGTCGGTCGGACTTCCTCTGCACTACCACCACGACCAGTGGCCCAGCCTCCTCCAGGCCATGAAGGTCGACAAGAAGTCCCGCGGCGACCTGCTGCGCTTCATCGTCCTGCACGGACTCGCCAAGCCCGCAGTCCTGGAAGGACCGGACCCGGCGGACCTCCTCGCCGCCTATGGCGCGATCGCCAACCCCATTGGCCGGACGTGAACTTGTCGTGCCCGACGACATTGACTAGCCTGATGTCAGTTGTCAGACAACCAATGACAACACGACAACACATGACATCACCAAGGGGACTGCCCTATGGCTCTGCGCCCGATCGCCCGGCCCTCGACGGCCCGCGAGGTCATCGCGCTGCTCCACAAGGAGCTGGCCGACGGCGCCTGGCCCATCGGTTCCCGCATCCCCTCCGAGACGGAGCTGGCGGCCGAGCTGGGCGTGAGCCGCCCCACCATCCGGGAGGCCATCAGCGCGCTGGTGCACACCGGGATGCTTCAGGCGCAGCGCGGCAAGGGTGTCTTCGTGCGCTCGGTGTCCGACCCGGCGCCGATGCTCCAGAGCATCGAACTCGCCGATGTGCGCGATGTGTTCGAGGTGCAGCTCTGCTTCGACGTCCAGGCGGCCCACTCGGCGGCCCGGCGCCGTACCCCGGAGGACATGGCACGCCTCTGGGAGCTGCTGGAGGCGCGACGGGAGGCGGCCGGGCGGGACGACTCCGAGTTCGGCAAGCGGGACGCCGCGCTGCACCTGGCCGTCGTGGAGGCGGCGCACAATGTGACGCTCGCCGAGTGCTACCGCTTCTTCGTCGGGCGGCTGCAGGAGAGCCTGGATCTGTTCGCCGGTGAGGACACGCACCTGGAGTGCGGCATCGAGGCCCACGCGGCGCTCGTCCAGGCCATCGAGGACCAGGATTCCGAGGCCGCCGCCGCGGCGGCGCGGTATGTCGTCCAGACGAGTCTGCACGCCCTGGAGGGGCTGCTGGCGGTGCGCGCGGCCGAGCCGGAGCCGCAGCCGGTGCCCCGGGCCCGCGGTCGGGCGCGGCCCGGTGGCTGACCGCTCGCGCGGCGGTAGCGGCGGCGTGCAGATGTGAGGCGGCAAGACAGGGAGGAAACACTCCATGCCGGCACCTGGGGACCAGCGTCTCGTCGGGCGCGAGCGGGAACGGGCGGCCTTGCGGTCCGCGCTGGACGCGACGGCGGCGGGGAGGGGTTCCCTGCTGGTGTTCCACGGTCCGTCCGGGTCGGGCAAGTCCCTGCTGCTGCGCACGGCCGGGGAGCAGGCCGCGCGGCGCGGCATGACCGTGTCGACCGCCCGGCTCGCCCGGCTCGACCAGCACTCGGCGATGGCCCCGCTGCTCGCCGCGCTGAGCGCGGGGCCGCGTCCGGTCGTCAGTGCCGTCCAGGCGGAGTCGCTGGCCGCGTTCGCCGACCGGCCGACGCACTGGAGCCGGCTGATCGACCTGCTGCAGCGGCTGATCGAGCGGCGGGCCGCCGGCTCCCCGCTGGTGATCGTCCTGGACGATCTGCAGTGGGCGGACCAGCTGACCCTCGCCGCCCTGGAGACCCTGCTGCCCCGGCTCGCCGGGCTGCCGGTGCTGTGGCTGGCCGCGTACACCGACTTTCCCGTCGTACGGCCCACCCGCGAAGCCCTGGACCGGCTGCTCGCCGCGCACGCCGAGGTGGTGCCGCTGTCCGCGCTGGACGAGACGGCGGCCGGGGAGCTGGCGGCCGGACTCCTGGGCGCGGCGCGGCCCGAGGACGTACGGCGGGTGGTGGCCGCGACGGGCGGCGTCCCCTCCCTCATCGAGCGCCTGGTGCACCTGCTCCGTGAGGAGGGGCGGATCCGGGCCGAGGACGGTGCGGTGCGGGTGCTGGGCGCGCATCCGCCCGCCGATCTGGCGCGGGCGGCCGCCCCGGTGCTGTCCGGGGTCTCCCAGCAGACGCGGGAGCTGTTACAGGTCGGCGCGGTGCTGGGGCGGCGTTTCTCGCTGCGCGAGGCGGCGGCGCTGACCGGCAGGTCGACGATGGAGCTGGCGACGGCCGCGCAGGAGGCAGCGGCGGCGGGCCTGCTGGAGGACGACGGCACCGCGTTCCGCTTCCGGGCCCCGCTCGTTCACCAGGCCCTGCACGACGGCCTGCTCGGCCCCGTGCGCCGCGCGCTGCACGCGGAGGCGGCGCGGCTGTGCGACGCGGAGGGCCGCCCCTGCCCGGAGAGCATCGCGCATCTGATCCTCTCCGGCACGGAGGAGGACCTGGAGCAGGGCGTGGCCCACCTGGAGTGGCTGCGGCAGCACGAGGACGCCGTGCCGCGCCGGGAGCAGGAGGAGCTGCCCCGGACGCTGCTGGCACATCTGCGCCGGTACGAACCGCTGGCGGCCGGGCCGGTGAAGACGGCGGTACGGCTGCTGCTGGCCACCGGGCAGACCGGCCCGGCCCACCGGCTGCTCGACGCGGCGCTCGCCTCGGCGGGCCGGGAGACCGACGCCGAGGCCGCCGCGTTCGCCGAGCTCGTGGAGGTGCTGCTGCGCCTGGGGCACGCGCATGACGCGCTGCGGCATCTCCGGCGGGCGGCGAAGGGCGCGCCGCCGCCCGCCCGCCGCCGGGCCTGGTTCACGCTGCTGGAGGCCCGCTGTCTGCTGGCGTACTCCGGGGACGACACCGCCCGGGTCGCCGCCCTGGCCCGGTCCGCCGTGGGCGTGGCCCGGCGCACGGACGACCGGGCTTCGGCCTCCCTGGGCACGGCGCTGCTCGCCGTGTGCGCCCAGCGCGCCGGCGATGTCACCGAGGCGCTGCGGCTGGCCGGCGAGGCGGTGGCGGCCGGGCCGTCCGGCACGGAGCGCAGCTTCGGCTGGGAACGGGCGGTGCCGGCGCTGATCCTCAGCTCGGCGGGGCGCCCGCTCGACGCCGCCGAGGTGCTGAAGGCCTGGCGGGACGGCACCAGTGAACAGGGCTGGGTGTGGGCGGCCGCGCGCTGGCATCTCGCCCGGTCCGTGCAGCTGTGGCACTGCGGACGGCTGGAGGACGCCGAGCACGAGGCGCGGGCCGGTGTGGAGGCCTGCGAGCGGTTCGCGGACCCCGGCACCCGTACGGCGCTCAAGGCCATGCTGGTGCTGCTGGCGACCGTGCGCGGGGACCTGGAGCGGGCCGCCGCGCACCTGGAGCCGCCCGCCGGCGCGCCGTCCGGTCTCGCGGGCGGCTTCGCCGCGTTCGCCGCCGCGCTGCACCTCGACGCGTCGGGCGATCCGGAGGCGGCCGTACGGCAGTTGGCGGACGTGTGGTCCGATCCGGGGCGGCACACCTGGTTCCTCGCCGCCGATCCGCTGGCCCTGCCGCACCTGGTGCGGATCGCGCTGCGGACCGGCGCGCACGAGCAGGCCGCGGAGGCGGTCGACCTGGCCCGCCGGCTCGCCCGGCGGAACCCCGCCGTCACCCCGCTGGCCGGGGCCGCCCTGCACGCCCAGGGCCTGTACCGCGGCCTCGCCGCCCCGCTCCACCGGGCGGTACGGGCCTTCCGCGGCGGGTCGCACCCGCTGGCGCTGGCCTCCGCGCTGGAGGACGCGGCCGACGCCACCCGGGCGCAGGGCGAGCCGCTGCGCGCGACCGAGATGCTCCAGGAGGCGCAGCGCATCTACGTGGCGGCCGGGGCCGGGCTGGGCGCGGAGCGCGTCCGCCGCCGCGCCCGGTTCTCGCCCGGTGGGATCGTCCGGGACGTGCCCGGCGGTGCGCGGGCGCTGCCCGGACCGGCCGCGCGGCCCGCGCCGCAGCCGGTGGACGGCACGGCGGCCGACTGGGACAGCCTCACGCCGTCCGAGGTACGGGTCGTACGCCTGGTCGCCGAAGGGCTGACCAACCGGGAGACCGCCCAGCGGCTCGCGGTGTCCGCGCACACGGTGGACTCCCATCTGCGCCGCGCCTTCGCCAAGTTGGGCGTGTCGCGGCGGGTGGAGCTGGCCCGCTATGTGCTGGCGCACAGCCCGTCCGGGCAGGTTCCGGCGCCCACCTCGAAGTGACGCCACCCGACCGACAGGAGACAGAGGATCCATGCGCGCTGCTGACGCCGCCCCGGCGACCACCCGGATCGAGACGGAGGTGTCGGACGGTCCCGTCGTGGGCCGGCTGGAGGGACCGGACGGCGGCGTGGCGGCGTACCGCGGCGTTCCGTACGCGGCCCCGCCCGTCGGCCCGGACCGCTTCGCCCCGCCCCGCCCCCACCCCGGCTGGACCGAACCCCTGCGCGCGGACGGCCCGGTGGGCACCGCGCCGTTACAGCTTCCCTCCCCCTTCGCCGCGTTGATGGGCGACCCGGTCGACCCGCCGCAGACGGAGGCCTGTCTGACGGTCAACGTGTGGGCCCCCGCCCGCGGTGAGGGGCCCCGCCCGGTGCTGGTGTGGCTGCCCGGCGGCAGCTTCCTCACCGGTGGCGCGGACCTGCCACGCTACGACGGCGCGGAGCTGGCGGCGCAGGAGGGGATCGTCGTCGTCCTCGTCAACTACCGCCTCGGTGCGCTGGGTTTCCTCTCCCCGTCGTGGGCGGAGCCGGCCACGGTCGAGGGCACGGGCACCTCCCTGTCCTTCCGTACGCCCCCGGGGACGACCCATGTCACCAACGCCGGGCTCCTCGATCAGATCGCGGCCCTGAGCTGGGTCAAGCGGGAGATCCACGCCTTCGGCGGCGACCCGGACCGTATCACCGTGGTCGGCCAGTCGGCGGGCGGCCAGTCCCTCGCGGCGCTGCTCACGCTGCCCCCGGTGCGCCCGCTGTTCCGGCGCGCCGCCCTGCACAGCGCGCCCCTCGGCATGCCGCCGCTGACCCGCGAGGAGGCGGCGCGCACCGCCGACGACTTCCTCGCCGCGCTGGACGGCGACGACCCCCGGTCGGCGTCCGGCGAACGGCTGCTGCGCGCCCAGCGGCACCTCCTCACCCGGCCCCGGCCGCGCGGGGACGTACGGCCGCCGTTCCAGCTCGTCGCCGACGGCACGGTGGTCCCGGCCGATCTGCCGCGCGCCCTGCGCCACGCGCCCCCGCCGGACGGTCTGGACCTGCTCGTGGGCGTCACCCGGCACGAGTGCGCCCTGTGGTACGGGATGGACCCGGCGACGGCGGCGATGACGCCGGACGAGATCGCGACGGAGTTCGCCGCCGTGTTCGGCGCCCGTGCCGAGGAGGCGCTGCCGCACTACGCGTCCGGTGCCGCGCTGCCGGTGGCCTTCGAGGAGCTGAAGACCGACGCGTTCTTCACCGCTCCCGCCGAGGAGTTCGCCGGCCTGGCCGACGACTGGGGGGCGGCCGTACGGCTGTTCCGCTTCGACTGGCGGGTGCCCGGCCGCAACGCGGGCCTGCGGGCCTGCCACTGTGCGGAGATCCCGTTCCTGCTGGGCCGCCCGGAGGCCCGCGAGGCTCCGTTCTTCGCCGACGCGGACCAGGAGGAGCTGGCGGCGCTGCGGGCCCGGGTGCGGCGCCTGTGGGGAGAGTTCGTACGGTCCGGGGCGCCGGCTGCCGACTGGCCGCCGTCCCGCCGGGAACGGCCCGCGGTCCGGGTGGTCGGCGGCGAGCGCGACGGCGAGCTGCTGGTCTCGCTGCTGGAGCCGGGGCGGCAGCGCTTCTGGGACTGACGGCACACGAAGGTGCCGCCGGGGAATCCCGGCGGCACCTGGTCGCTGAGGCGTCGTCAGACGGTCAGCAGGACGCGGTCGAGGTCGCTCTGGGCGTTGTAGATGGTGCGCTCGGGGTCGGTGATGGCGCGGCGGCCGTGCATGACCCGGGTGTTGTCGATCAGCGCGACGTCGCCGTCGGTCCAGTCGAGTTCCTCGGTGAGGTCCTCGGTGACGCTCTCCACCTCCTTGAGGATGTGGACGGGGATGTCCCGGCCGTCGGCGAAGGTGATGCGCGGCTTCTCGTAGTGGTTGGAGGGGCCGAGGATGCTGTTGGCGAAGGCCAGCCGCTCGTCGAAGAGGGTGCCGTGCGCCGCGGAGACCCGGTACGCGTAGTGGATCGAGCCGTCGTCGAGCAGGTCGATGGTGGTCTCGCCGGGCCCGCCGGCCAGCTCGCGCAGCTGGTCGACGGTGACCGAGGCCGCGTCGGAGGCGCCGAGGTGGAAGGCGGCGAAGGCCTTCCACTTGGCCTCCTCGACCCGCCGGCTGTAGACGATCTCGTGCTCCCGGAACAGGCCGCGGGCCTCCTCGCTGAGCGCGTCCCACACCCGGTAGCCGTCGCACACGGTCGTCTGCGAGCCGGACGTGGCGGCCTTCTCGCAGAAGAACCAGGTGAGGGTGGGCGCGAACGGGCTGTTGCCGTTCTCCAGGTGCAGGCCGACCGCGTCGTATCCGGCGTCCACCTTCTGCGCCGTGGAGCCGCCGTGGAAGGAGCGGGCCGGGTCGAGGGTGACCCGCTCGGAGTGGGCGCCGACGAACGCCGAGAACTGTTCGAGGTCCGGCCGGAAGCCGCGCAGCAGCAGGAAGCCCGCTTCGCGAAGAGCACCGGTCACCTGCCCGGGCCGCAGGCTGCCGAGGGTCGTGCCCGGCTCGGCCGGGGTCAGGAGCAGGCCGGTGCCGGAGCCGTAGGAGGTCACACGCGCATGGTCGATCATGGTTTCTCCTCGGAGTGTCGGAAACGTGTCACAACAGGGGGAGCTGCCGGATATGCGCTGCCGCGTCGGTCGCCGTGAGCGGCGCGGCGGGGAACCGTCAGCCGAAGCGGCCGGCCGTGACCGCCGTCTGCACGGCGGAGCGGCGGGGCCGTCCGGTGACGGTGAAGAACTCGGCGTGCAGGGACTCGTCCGCCGGGACCAGATGAGCGACCTCGACGCGTTCCACGTCCGAGAGCCGTTCGCGGCCCAGCGCGTCGAGTTCGGCCCGCACGGAGTCGAGCGGGGCCTTCGGGTCGACGAGGAACAGGCCGTGCAGGGCGGGCAGTCCGTCGCCGACGACCGCGACGGCCAGGACGGCGGGGTGGGAGCGGTACTGGGCCTCGACCCACTCGGGCGCCACGTTGCGGCCCGCGGCCGTGATGATGACGCTCTTCTTGCGGCCCTTGATCCAGATGTAGCCGTCCTCGATGTCGGCGAGGTCGCCGGTGTGCAGCCAGCCGTCCTCGTCGACCTCGCACCCGGACGGATCGTCGCCGCCCTTGTAGCCCGCGAACAACGAGGTGCTCCTGACCAGCAGTTCACCGTCGGGCGCGGTGCGTACCCGGACGTGGGCGAGCGGGGTGCCGACGCTGCCGAGCCTGCGGGCGGCCGGGGTGTTCCAGCTGACCACGGAGCTGTTCTCGCTGAGCCCGTACCCCTCGTACACGGTGATGCCGTGGGCGTCGAGGCGGCGCAGGGTGTCGGCGTCGACGGGGGCGCCGCCGCAGCACACCAGCGGGGCCTCGGGCCGCCCGAACAGGGCGGTGACGGGGTCGCGCCGGTCGGCGCGGGCCGCGTCCGCCGCGGTCAGCATGGCCTCGGCGAGGGCGGGGGTGACGACGAGCGCGGTGGGGTTGGCGGCGCGGATGTGCGGCAGCACCGCCTGCGGGGCGAACGAGGAGGTGCCGACCAGCGGGACCTCGGGCGGCAGCAGGACGACCGTGCCGCCGTCGCACACCACCAGGTAGACGGCGGTGACCTGTTCGATGAGCAGGCTCATCGGCACCAGCGAGAGATAGCGGCGGTAGGCGCCGTCCGGCATCGCCGTGCGCAGCGAGCCGATCAGCTCCTCCAGGGCGGCCTCGCGGATGCACACGCCCTTGGGCCGTGAGGTGGTGCCCGAGGTGTGGATGATCTTGCAGAGGCGTTCGCCGGCGTCGAGGTCCGTGAAGAGCGGGTCGTCGCCGTCCGGCACCTGGTCGATGTCGAGCAGGCGCAGCTCGGCGTCCGGGGGCAGCACCTGCTCAAGACCCCACTCGGCCAGCCGCGCCGCGCCCGCCGCGTCGGCGAGGCAGACATCGATGTCCGCGAGCAGGGAGGCCGCCTGTTCGGCCGTGAACGCCAGCGGCACCACCACCTCGGCGCCGCCCGCGCCGAGGATCGCGAAGTCGGCGACGAGGAACTCCGGCCCGTTGGCGGTCACCACGCCGACCTGGAGCTGGCCGGGGTCGGTGGGATCGCCGTCCGGGCGGGGCCCACGCGGTCGTACGGCGTGCTCGCGCAGGTCGCCGGCGACGGCCGCGGCGGCGCCGACGACGCGCCGGTAGGAGTAGGAGCGGGCGACCGAGCCGTCGGGGGCGAGGACGTCGACCAGCGGGCGGTCGTCCTCGGCCAGGGAGGTCAGGCTCTTCTTAAGCGTGCGCACCGGACACCTCCTGGGCCGTGCCGACGAGGGTCCGCACGGCGAGTTCGACGAAGTTGTAGCGGCCGGTCAGGCTGTTGATCAGGTGTCCGATGCTGTCCAGCGGCACCACGCCGGTGGTGGGCGACCGGTCGTAGTACGTGCCCCAGCTCGCCCGCGCGGCATCGTCCATCCAGTCGGTGGTGGCCTGCAGCAGCGGCAGGAAGGGCACACCCGCGCCGGCCATGGACCGCTCCACCTTGTCGGTGACCGTGGCCAGGATGAAACGTTTCCCCTGGCACCAGGCGATGATCGGCAGCAGCCGGATCAGCTCGCCCCCGGCGCCGCCGGAGCCCGCCAGCGGGCCCACCTCGACGACCTCGCCGCGCTCCGGGGCGACCTCCGCCACCGACGCCAGCACCCGCTCCACGGGATCCCCGAGGTAGTTCTCCGAGAAGAAGCCCTCCGGGCGCGGCCCGGTCAGGCCGGCGCAGGCGACGATCGGGCCGCCGGCGCTCTCACGGACCGTCACGAAGCGGTCCGGGCTGGGCGCGGTCGTCGCGCCGTACGCCTTCCGGTAGCTGTTCTGGGCGAACGTCCGCGCCTCGAACCACTCGGACGTGCCGGACTCCGCGATGGCTATCTCCATGTGAATCCCCCCTGTCGGCGCGGTCACCAGTTCACTTCGAGGTCGGAGTGCATCAGCCTCAGCACCAGCGGCGGCGGCAGCCGGTACTGACGGCGCAGCAGCCAGGTGATCCGGCGCATCAGCCAGGCCGGCCGCCGGTCCAGCCACGCCAGCGACTCCTCCAGCGCGGCCAGGACGCGCTCGATGTCCGCTTCCGAGACCGTCAGCGGGGGGTAGAAGCGCAGCACGGGCTGGTCCATCTGCTCGTTGAGCGAGTGGCCGAGGTGGATGCCCCGGGCCGCCATCTGCATGGAGATCAGGTTCTCCACGGACGGGTTGCGGGTGCGCAGCCCGGTCATCAGACCGATGCCGGGGGCGTCGACCAGGTGCCGCGGATGCTTGCGCACCGCCCGCCTCAGGCCTTCGCGCAGCGCCCGTCCGACGGTCTCGGCGCGCTCGGGCAGGTTCTTCTCCCGGACCTCGCGGATGGTGGCCGCGGCGGCGGCCATGGACAGCGCGGACACGGCCGTACCGTCCAGAACACCCGGATACCACTGCGGGGACCGCCGGGCCTCCCCCAGCACCTCCTCGGTCATGGCGACGACGGCGACGGGCACGAAACCGCCGGTGAGCGCCTTGGACAGCAGCATGATGTCGGGCCGCACACCGGAGTGCTCGACGGCGAACATCGTCCCGGTCCGCCCGAACCCGGTCTGGATCTCGTCGGCGACGAGCAGGGTGCCGGTGTCGCGGCAGGCCTTGGCCACCTCGGGCAGGAAGTCGGCGGGCGGCACCCGCAAGTACGCGCCGCCAAGCACCGGTTCGACGTAGACGGCGGCGACGTCACCACCCTGGACTGCCTCGCGTACGGCCCGGGCGTCGCCCGGCGCCACGATCACCAGGTCCTCGTCGGCGGGCGTGAAGTCGTCCCGGTGCTCGTGCTGGCCGAGCACGGTGAGGGCGCCGAGGGTCTTGCCGTGGTAGCCGCCCTCCACGATGACGATCTTCCGTCGGCCGGGCCGGGCCAGGTAGGCGGCGCGCAGGGCGATCTCGGAGATCTCGGCTCCGGAGCAGCCCAGCGAGAACTCGGTGAGCCCGGCGGGCAGGATCTCCGTCAGCAGGCCGAACAGGTCGGCGGTCGCCGGGTGGACGGTGCCCGGCACCAGGGCCGGCGCGGTGTCCAGGGCGTCCAGGACGGCCGTACGAACCGCGTCGTTCTGGTGGCCGACGAGGAAGACGCCGTAGCTGCCGGCGAAGTCCAGGGCTCGGGAGCCGTCCTCGGCGAACACCTCGGTGCCGCGGGCGTGCGACTCCAGCTGCCGACCCGCCGCGGCCATCATCAGCGCGGCGGTGGGGTTCCAGTGGCGGCCCAGCGTGGTGAGGACCTGCTGCCGGTCCAGGGCCGCCACCGCGGTCGCGGTGCTCATCGTCCGGCCTCCTCGGTGTCGAGTGCCTTCAGCGCCTCGGCGAGCCGCTGCAGGATCTGGTCGGTGTCCTCCCGGTCGGCGGTCAGCGGCGGAGTGAGGGTGACCAGCCCGTCGGCCGGCTCGCGAACGAGCACGTCCCGGGCGGCCAGCTCGTCGGCGAGCCGCCGGGCGGCACCGGTGTCCGGGGTGCGAACCCACAGCAGGGACCCGTCCGCGTGCAGCTCGAGCGACCCCGGCAACTGCTCGCGCAGCCGGAGCGCCGCCTGCTCGAACTCCCGCTGCCGGGCGGCGAGATCGTCGCTGACCACGGCGTCCAGTACGGCGCTCACGGCCGTCGCGGAGAGCGGGTTCGCGCCGAAGGTGGAGCCGTGCAGGCTGGGGTTGCGGCGGCCGTAGACCCGGTCGTAGGCGGCCCGGGTCATCACCGAGACCCCCACGGGGACGGCATCGGCGCCCAGCGTCTCGCCCAGCACCAGAACGTCCGGGAAGATGCCCAGTGCCCCGGTGCCGAGCGGGCGGCCGAGCCGTGCCGGGGCGGTGCGGCGCTCGTCGAGGACGAGCAGCGCGCCGGTGCGGTGACAGCGCTCCCGCAGCGCCACCCACCAGTCGTGGGTCAGCCGGCGGAGCGGACGGCCGGGCGCCGCCGGGGCGATCACCACCGCCGCCACCGACTCGTCGACCTGCTCCAGCAGTTCCTCCGGCGCGTCCGCGGAGACCGTACGGGGCCGCAGCGGCGCCCCCGGCAGCACGGCGCTCCCCCGGCCGAGCGACCGGCCGTGGCTGAGGGCACCGAAGTCCTCGCCGCGGATGCCGAGCGCGTACGGGCGGTCCGGATGGGTGCCCTTGGCCAGCTTGAACGCCGAGTCCAGCGCCTCGTCACCGCTGTTGCAGAGATACGACACGGACAGCGGCCCCGGGCAGAACTCCGCGAGCGCCGCCACCGCCCCGGCCAGCGGACGGCTGACCAGGATCCGGCTGGACAGCGCGACCCGGCGGGCCTGGTCGGCGATGGCGGCCCGGACCCTCGGGTGGGCGCCGCCGAACCCGCCGCTCGCGGCGTCCAGCAGCACCCTGCCGTCCCGCGTCTCGATCCGGGCACCCTGCTGCCGGGCCACGACGGGCACCGGCCGGCCGGAGGACGCGGTGGGGGCCGAGTCCCGGATCAGGTGCCGGTGGACGACGGCCACGGGATCGGCCGGGCCGGCCACGCCCACATCGGGTAGATCTGCTTGTTTCATCTTCTCTTTCCCATCGGACGGTTACCAAGCGGGTGCCGGGCAGCACGAGTTCCTGGGTCGGGTCGGCGTGGTGCACGGCCGGGACGGGTCTAAGGGGTGTGAAGACGTGCAGGTGGTGAGGCGAGCGGCGGTGCGGCTTGACGCTGCGGGCCAGGCTCAGCGCTTGAGGGACGGCATCAGCGCTCGAGGGACAGAATCAGCGCTTGAGGGAGAGGGTCGCGTCACGCCCCGCGCCGAGCCCGATGACGGCCATGAGCACACAGAGCCCGACGAGGACCGCCAGGGGCACGCCCCAGCCGCCCGACAGCTGGTGCAGCGCACCGACGCCGAACGGCCCGGCCGCGGCCAGCGCGTAGCCGACGCCCTGCGACATGCTGGACAGCCCGGCGGCACTGTCGCCGTCACCGGCGCGCAACCCGATGAGGGTCAGCGCCAGACTGAACGCGGCGCCGCCGATGATGCCGAGGACCAGCGCCCACAGCCAGATGGTCCACATCGGCGCGACGACCACGCCGATCAGCCCCACCGCGGTGCCGAGCGAGACGACCACACAGAAGCCCCGCTGCCCGCGCCCGCCCCGGTCGACGAAGAACGGGACGACCATCGATCCGGCGGCCTGCAGGAAGGTGATCGCCGACATCATGTACCCGGCGGCCTCTTCACTCATCCCGCGGTCGACGCAGATGGCGGGCAGCCACCCGAAGATCACATAGGCGAGCAACGCCTCCAGCCCCACGAAGGCGGTGACGAGCCAGGCGAGCCGGTCCCGCAGCAGGGGCCCGACGGAAGCCCGCCGTCCCTCGCTGCCGGCGACCCGGCGCATCCCGAACGGCAGCCAGGCGACGATGCCCACCACGACGGGCACGGCGAGCAACCCCAGCGATCCCCGCCAGTCCGTGTCGACGACGTCCTCCAGCGGGATCACCGCACCGGCCGCGGCGGCACCGCCGAAGGTGAGGGCCATCGTGTAAGTGGCCATCATCAACGGGACTTTGTCGGGGAACTCACGCTTGATCAGACTGGGCAGTACGACATTGGCCACGGCGATCGCACCGCCGATCACCACCGTGCCGACGTACAGCAGCGCGGTCGGATCGAGCAGCCGCACCAGAATCCCGGCCAGCAGCACGGGCAGACACCCGAGCAGCACCCGGTCCTCGCCGAACCGGTGCCGCAGCGCCGGCCCCAGCCCCGCGAACACCCCCAGACACAGCACCGGCAGCATGGTCAGCAGCCCCGCCCCGGTACCGGACAGCCGCAGATCCTCCTCGATCTGCGGAAGCAACGGCCCCAGACTCGTGATCGCCGGGCGCAGGTTGAGCGAGACAAGGATGATTCCGGCGATCAGACCGGCCTTGCGCGCGGTGCGCGCCCCGGGCGCCGGGAGGACCGGCGCGAGACCTGGTACAGGGCTTGATTGTTGAGTCACCGAACTTCTTCCTTCCCTCGCTGGCGAGGGCCTGATAGCGCTCTCTCATTGCCGACTCAACGATCATCGCGGGCGGTGTGGGCGCGCCCATCCCGTGAACGCGTATACGGTGCGGGGCATCCCGTAAGTACGTGATCCGCCGACCCGAACAGTTCTGGAGTCGCCCCGTGGACAACAACCAGTGGTTCGTCGTCGAGGACCCTCAGGAGGACGGCGAGGAGCCCTGGGACTTCGACGCGGGCGAACTCGACTTCATCGCGGCCCTGCAGGCCCGGGCCGCTTCCTGGAGCGTGCCGTTGGCCCACAGCGGCGTCGGTCGCCCCGAGGACGACTCATCGCTAAGGCGGTGTCGACCACAGCCTCGCCCCCGCGTCGCACACGGGTTGGCGCGTCCCCCGTGTCCACCACGACCGCTGTGCCCTGGTCCGCGGCGCAACGCGACCGCAGAAGGGCCCTCACGCGCCGCTTTGTCCTCAGGAAAGCTGAGCCGGAAGCGGCGCGAACGGAGTCACAGCCCTGTCTCCCCTCTCGGCAGGTGCTGGGTGACGCGCCACAGGCGGCGGGGCAGATCTCCCTCCTCGAAGGCATGGATCTCGTCCAGGACCCAGCCCTCGGCGAGGGCGTCGACCAGGTCGCGGGGGAAGAAGTGCACGGCGAAGCCACCGTGCTCGAAGATGTCGTCTCCATGGGCGATGCCTGTGTTGTAGTGGGCATCGCCGGTGTGCCGGGCGGTGTACACCAACACGCCACCGGGGCGCAGGACGCGGCGGACCTCGGCGACCGCCGCGTGGATCTCCTCGGTGGACAGGGCCATGCACAACAGCATGTGCGCGAAGACCGCGTCCACCGAGGCGTCCGGCAGCGGCAGTGGCTCACGGACGTCGTGCACAGCGGTGGTCACCCGCTCCGCCACACCCTGGGCACGAGCGGCTTCGCGCAGCTGATCCAGGCCGACGCGGCTGAAGTCGGTGGCCTGGACGGTGAAGCCCTCGCGGGCGAAGTAGAGCGTGTCGCGGCCGTGGCCGGCGCCCAGTTCCAGGATCTCTTCGGCGCCCGCCCTTCGAAAGACGCCGGCGGCGTGGACGGCCGGAGCGGAGGGCTCCCCGCCGTACATGGCCGGATGCGTGGCGTACGTGTCCTGCCAGTGACGCTGCTGCGCCTCCCCGAGATCCCGCCCGTCCTCCACCATGTCGTCCGAGTCCCTTCGGAATCCGCCTGCCGGCCTCATGGTCTCGAGGATCACGCAGTCGGCGGCGGGGACCGACGCTCCGAAACGACGGAGGGCCCCGCTCCACCGAAGTGGAACAAGGCCCTGACCTGGGAAGACATCCCAGGCACTCTGTCGGGACGACAGGATTTGAACCTGCGACCCCTTGACCCCCAGTCAAGTGCGCTACCAAGCTGCGCCACGTCCCGATGCGCCGTCCCGCGGTGACCCGCGTGATCGCGCGGACAGAACTTTACCCCACCGGCCCGGCGACGCCGAAGGGGGCACCGGGCGGGACAATCGTCGTATGGGTGGAACGGGACGCGGAAGCAGCACGTCGCGGGATCGGGACGTGGAGGGGCGCGCGCGGAATGCGCGGCCGCGGGACGGGCTCGGGCGGCCGTTGCCGTACGGGGCCGAGGGGGTGAAGCGGCAGCCCGAGGGGGTCGTACGGACGCCCGAGGAGTCCGTGGCCGAGGCGCAGGCGCTGCTGGACGCGGGGAAGCCGTTCCACGCGCACGAGGTGTTCGAGGACGCCTGGAAGTCGGGGCCTGACGAGGAGCGCGCGCTGTGGCGGGGCCTGGCCCAGCTCGCCGTGGGGCTCACGCACGCGGCCCGCGGCAATGTGACCGGCGGTGCGCGGCTGCTGCGGCGGGGCGCCGGAGCCGTGGAGGAATGGGCCGCGGCGTCCGGGCGGCCGGGGGCGTACGGCATGGATCTCGCGGGCGTCGTGGCATGGGCGCGGGAGCTGGCGGATGTCGTGGAGGCCGGGGCCGACGGGTCCGACGGGGTCGGCGGCGCCGCGGTGGTGGACGCGCGGGCGCGGGCGCCTCGGCTGTACGGACAGTGACGGACGGGCCGTGATCGCCCGGGCGGTGATCCCGTTGTCAGTGGCGTACGGCAGACTCGGGGCGTGCGAAAGATTCATGTCATCGGTATCGGCGCGGGCGACCCCGAGCAGCTGACCCTCCAGGCGGTCCGGGCGCTGCGCGGCACGGATGTGTTCTTCCTGCTGGACAAGGGCGAGGTGAAGTCGGACCTCACCCGGCTGCGCCGGGACATGCTGGAGACGCACATACCGGAGGGCACGTACCGGGTTGTGGAGGCCCGCGACCCCGAGCGGGACCGCCGCGCGGGCGGTGCCGGGTACTCGCCGGCCGTCGGCGACTGGCGCAGCGCCCGCGCCGACATCTACGAGCGGCTCATCCTCGACGAGCTGGGCGAGGACGAGACCGGCGCGTTCCTGGTGTGGGGCGACCCGTCGTTGTACGACAGCACGCTGGGCATTCTGGAGGAGGTGCTGGGGCGGGGTGCGGTCGCCTTCGAGAGCGACGTCGTGCCCGGGATCAGCAGTGTCTCCTCGCTGGTCGCCCGGCATCGCACCGGGCTGAACCGGGTGGCCGGTTCGGTGCAGATCACCACCGGGCGGCGGCTGGCCGAGGGCTTCCCGGAGGGGGTGGACGACGTGGTCGTGATGCTCGACGCCCACCAGACCTTCCGGAAGTACGCCGACCAGGACATCCACATCTACTGGGGCGCCTACCTCGGCACCCCGGACGAGATCACCGTCTCCGGACCGATCGCCGAGGCCGCCCCGCGCATCGAGCGCCTGCGGGCCGAGGCCCGGGAGCGCAAGGGCTGGATCATGGACACCTATCTGCTGCGTCGCAATCCGGCACAGGGCTAGTCGGGACCCGTCGGGCGCGCTCGCGCTCAGCGCAGTGCGCTCCGCTGCTGCCACTCGCTCCACGACAGGTTCCACTCGCCGAAGCCGTTCTCCGGCGCGACGACGCCCTTGGTGTCCTTGCCGGTGATCTCGAACGGGTCGCCGGGCCGCACCTGGTCGTAGAACCAGGCCGCGTCCGCGTCGCTCATCCCTATGCAGCCCGAACTGCGGTTGGCCTTGCCGAAGTAGGCGGCGTTCCACGGGGCGGCGTGCGCGTACATGCCCGACCAGGTCAGCCGCATCGAGTAGTCGACCATCTTGTCGTAGGCGTCGCCGAGACCGACGGTCTCGGAGTTCATGTTGATGGTTCCCTCCTTGGCCATGAGGACGGCGGTCCCGCGCCAGGAGCGCTTGTCGCCGCCGGGCGTGCCGCCGGAGATGGGGATGTTCCGGACGGTCTTGCCGTCGCGGACGAGCGTCAGCCGGTGGCGGTCGAGGTCGACCTTGACGACCTGCTGTGCGCCGATGGTGAAGGTGGTCGTGTAGTCGCGGACGAACCAGCCGCCGTCGCCCGAGTCGGTGCCGTTCAGTTCGGCGTTCAGGGTGACCTTGGTCCCGGGCTTCCAGTACGTCTTGGGCCGCCAGTCCACCCGGTCCCGGCCCGACCAGTCGCGCATCCAGCCCCAGGAGCCCTCGGTGCCGTTCGAGGTGGTGATCTTGAGCTGCTTCTCGACCTCGGCCCGGTTCTTGACCGGGTTGTCGAAGACGAGCGAGATCGGCTGGGCGATCCCGACGGTGGTGTCGGTGCCGGGTCGCCAGTCGACCTTGTTGACCTTGTCCGCCGGGGCCGTGGCGAAGGAGGCCCTGGCGGTGCCGGCGGTGCCGCCCTCCGTCCGGGTCGCCGCCGTGACCGCGTACTCCGTGCCGGGGACGGCCTTGCGGTCCGAGATCCACGTCCTGCCGTCGGGAGCGATCTTGCCGCCGAGTCCGCGGCCCTTGGCGTCGGTGACGGTCACCGAGGTGAGAGTGCCGCCCGCCGCGGTGACCTTCACCGGCTCCCCGGCGGTGGCCTGTCGTCCCGTGGGGGTGACCTTGACGGTGACGGGACGGCCCCCGTCCTTCTCGCCCTTGCCCGCGTCCGCCGTGCCGGCGGGAGCGGAGTTCGCGGAACAGGCGGCGAGCGGCGCCAGCAGGGCCGCGGCGACGGCGGTACGGACCAGGGTGCGGGCGCGTACGGGTGTGCGAGGCAACAGAACCTCCGTGAGGAACAGGCGGAAGAGGCTGATGGGGGCGTTCCCGGCAAAGAAGGACCGGACCGCCGATGTCATGACTCTAGAACCGCGGAAGCCCAGGTCAGCGGAGTCAGGGCCAATGTGACGGCGACTGGTGAGGAACGGTCATGGTCCTGTCACATTCGCCGCTCGGGACGGTCATGGGCGGCTGTGAGCATCCTCCGCGTCCCCGCGACAGCCCGGGGAGAAGGAGAGGCTCACACCGTGTCAGCGCTGCTCGTTCCGCCCGGCCGCCCTCGTGAGAAGCACATCCGGCTGGGACCCGTCACCGCCGGGGCCTACCGCGCCTTCCTCGCCTCCCCCGGCGGCGCGGCGCTCGGCGCCGGCTTTCTGCAGTGCCCGTCCTGGGCCGACGTCAAGGAGGGCTGGCGCGCCCGGTTGCTCGGCTGGGGACCGGATCCGGAAGCCGGCGAGCTGACGGGCGTCGCCCTGGTGCTGCTGCGTCAGTTTCCCGGCACCCGCAAGTACTTCGCCTACCTTCCCGAAGGGCCCGTCGCCGACTGGGCGGACCCGGACATCGACCGCTGGCTCGCCCCGCTGCTGGAGCATCTGCGCCGCGCGGGCGCCTTCGCCGTACGCATCGGCCCCTCGCCCGCGTACCGGCGCTGGGACGCCGCCCTGCTGAAGTCGCTCACCGGCCCGGGCAGACGGCTGGCCGACGTCCTGGCCAGCGAGGTCGACCCGCTCGGCACCGCCGTCGCCGAACGGCTGCGGGCCCGTGGCTGGCGCCGCTGCGGCGGTGACGGGACGGGGGACGACGGGGACGCCCAGCCGCGCCACGTCTTCCGGGTGCCGCTCGCCGGACGCGGCACCAAGGACCTGTGGTCCGGGCTCAACCAGGAGTGGCGGCGCAATGTCCGGCGCGCCCAGAGGGAGGGTGTGGAGGTCGTGGTGGGCAGCGCGGCCGAACTGCCCGAGTTCTACCGGCTGCTGCGCATCACCGAGGAGCGCGACGGTTTCCGGCTCGGCCGCTCGCTCGCCTACTACGAGCGTCAGTACGCGGCGCTCAACGCGGAGGAGCCGGGCCGGATGAAGCTCTATCTCGCCCGCCACGGCGGGGAGATCCTCGCCGCCCACACGATGATCACGGTGGGCCGCAGGGTCTGGTACCAGACCGGCGCCTCGGCCGACCACCGCCGCGAGGTCCGGCCCTCCAACGCCCTGCAGTGGCGGATGCTGCTGGACGCCCACGCCCTCGGCGCTGACGTCTACGACATGCGCGGGGTACCCTCCACTCTCGATCCTGACGAACGTGCGTACGGACTGCTGCGGTGGAAGCTCGGCACCGGCGGACAGGTCGTCGAGACGTTGGGGGAATGGGAGAAACCGTTGGGCGGCACCGCCAACCAGACGCTGTACCGCGCCTTCCAGGCGTACCTGAACCGCCGGTGAGGCCGACGACGGAGACGGCCGCGGAGCGTGAGGGTGCCGGTGCCGCGGGCGCGCGTGCCGTTGCCGGCGAGGCCGGGAAGCCGGTGTCCGCGGCGCGCAGCAGTGCCGTCATGGCCGCCGGCTCGCTCGTGTCCCGGGGCACCGGTTTCGCCCGGTCGGCCGTGGTCGCCGCGGCGATCGGCACCATCGGGCCGACCGCCGACGGCTACGCGGTCGGCAACTCCCTGCCCACCATCGTCTACATGCTGCTCCTCGGCGGCGCGCTGAACGCCGTCTTCGTGCCCGAGCTGGTCAAGGCCGCCAAGGAGCACGCCGACGGCGGCACCGCCTACACCGACCGGCTCGTCACGGTCTGCGTCGTCGCCCTGCTGGCGATCACCGCCGCCGCGGTGTGGGCGGCGCCCGCGATCGTCGACGCGTACACCGACTACGGCGGTGAACAGGCGGCGATGACGACCGCGTTCGCCCGCTACTGCCTGCCCCAGATCTTCTTCCTCGGACTGTTCACGCTGCTCGGGCAGGTGCTCAACGCGCGGGGCCGGTTCGGCGCGATGATGTGGGCGCCGGTCCTCAACAACGTCGTCGTGATGACCGTCTTCGGTCTCTATCTGGGCCTGGCCCCGGGCGGCGGGGACACGCTCACCGCGGGCGAGACCGCGCTGCTCGGCTGGGGCACGACCGCCGGCATCGCCGTGCAGGCACTCGCCCTCGTCCCCGCCCTGCGCGCGGCCGGTTTCCGCTGGCGGCCGCGGTTCGACTGGCGGGGCAGCGGACTGACCCGCCCGCTGCGGTCGGCCGGCTGGCTGGTGCTGCTGGTCCTCGCCAACCAGGCCGCCTACTGGGTCACGACCCGGCTGGCCACCACCGCGGGCCTCGACGGCGGTCCCGGCTTCAGCGCGTACAACAACGCCTACGCCCTGTGGGTCGTCCCGCACGGCATCATCACGGTCTCCCTGGTGACCGCGCTGCTGCCGCGGATGAGCGCGGCGGCCGCCGACGCGGACACCGCGGCCGTGCGGCGCGACGTCTCGCACGCCCTGCGCGCCTCGGCCGCCGCCGTCGTACCCGCCGCCTGCATGCTGTTCGCCCTCGCCGGGCCGGTGACGGCCCTCGTCTTCGGTCATGGCAGGACCAGCGCGGACGACACGGCAGCCATGGCCGGGATCCTCATGGCCTTCGCGCCCGGTCTTGTCGCCCTGTCGGGCCAGTACGTGCTGTCCCGGACCTTCTACGCGCTCTCCGACACCCGTACGCCCTTCCTGCTCAACCTGGTGATCGTCGCCGTCAACGCGGGCCTGTCCGTGGCCGCCGCGCAGCTGCTGCCGGCCCGCTGGGCCGTGACGGGGATGGCGGCGGCGTACTCGCTGGCGCTGTGCGCGGGCTGGGCGGTGACGGGCCGGGTGCTGAGCCGCCGGCTGGCCGTCGCCCGGCCGTGGCGGTCGTCCGCCGTCGCGGCGCACGCCCGGCTGCTGCTGGCCGCCGTACCCGCCACCCTGCTGGGCCATCTGGCGGCCTCGGGCGCCGCGAGGGCGGGAGACCTGGCCGCCGCGGCCGCCGGAGCGGCCGTCGTCGTGCTGACCTTCGCGCTGCTCGCCCGTCCGCTGCGGCTCACCGAACTCGACGCGCTCATCTCGGGTGTACGCCGGCGAGTGGCCCGGCGCTGACCACCACCAAGGAGAATGTTGATGCCCCGCGTACTCCTCATAGAGGACGACCCAGCCGTGCGCGAAGGAGTCGAGCTCGGTCTGCGCCGCCGCGGCCACGAGGTGCGGTCGGCCGCGACCGGCGAGGCCGGACTCGCCGCGCTCGGCGAGTTCCGCCCCGATCTGTTGCTGCTGGACCTGATGCTGCCCGGGATGAACGGCGTCCAGGTCTGCCGGCGCGTCCGCGAGGACAGCCAGCTGCCGATCATCATGCTCACCGCGCGCGGCGACGACTTCGACGTGATCGTGGGCCTGGAGGCGGGCGCCGACGACTACATCGTCAAGCCCGCGCGTCCCGAGGTGATCGAGGCCCGTATCCGCGCCGTGCTGCGCCGTATCGAGGACGTCGGACCGGGACGGCCGGCCACGGAGGTCCACGGCGACCTCACCATCGACCGGGTCGGACTGACGGTCACCAAGGCCGGCAGGCGCCTCGCGCTCGCGCCCTCCGAGCTGAAGCTCCTGCTCCATCTCTCCGCCGCCCCGGAGCAGGTGTTCAGCCGCCAGCAACTCCTCGAGCACGTCTGGGAGCACAGCTACCACGCCGACGCGCGCCTGGTCGACGCCTGCGTCCGCCGCCTCCGCAACAAGATCGAGGACGAGTCCGGCACTCCCCGCTACGTCCAGACCCTGCGGGGCTTCGGTTACCGCTTCGGGCCGCTGTGAGCGGGGGGATCGACGTCGGTGGGGTGCGCCGCGGCACGACCACGGCGGCCGAGGCGTACGGCGACCCGGCCGACCGCGGCGGCGAGGCCGACGGGGCCCCGGCTCCCGACGGCCACGCGCCGGAGCACGACGGCGGGCGGCCCTCCGCCGCCCGGCGCCGGGCCGCGAGCCGACGGCGGTCGGCGCGGCGAGCCCGGGCCTTCGGGCTGCGCACCCGGCTGGTCCTGGCGTTCCTGCTGGTCGCCGCGGTCAGCGCCGGCACCACCGCCGCGCTGACCTACCGCGAGGCACGCAACGCCCTGCTGAAGACCGCGCAGGACACCGCGGTCTCGTCGTTCCGCGACCAGGTCCAGCAGACCGGCTTCGTGCTGCCCGTGCAGGAGGAGGGGCTGGAGGAGGTCCTGCGCGACATCGCCCGCAAGGGCAAGCCGCATCCCTGGGTGGTGTTCGCCGAGTACGGTTCGATCCGCGCCTCCTCCGGCACCAGCCCCGTCTCCACCGTCATCACCCCGGAGCTGCGCCGCGCCGCCCGGGCGAATCCGCACGGCAGCTTCGAGCGGGTCGTCAAGGACGGCGTCCCCTACCTGACCATCGCCATGCCCACGGTCTTCCGGACCGGCCCGGAGGGCGTCCTGCCCACCCGGCTGATCCTCTACGCCGTCATGCGGATGACCGACGAGCAGGTCAACGTGGACGCGCTGCTCACCGCCGCCCGCGACGGCGCCCTGCCCGGCCTGGCCATCGCCCTGCTGCCCGGCCTGCTCGCCGCGCGCAGCGTGCTGCGTCCGGTGCGGGAACTGCGCCAGGCCGCCCAGAGCATGGGCAGCGGCAGGCTCGACACCCGCATCCAGGTGCGGGGCGGCGACGAGCTGGCCGAACTCGCCCACACCTTCAACGAGTCCGCGGGCAAGCTCCAGCACTCCGTGCGGGAACTGCGCCGGGCCGAGCAGCGCGCCCGCCGCTTCGCCTCCGACGTCTCCCACGAACTGCGCACCCCGCTGGCCGGGATGCTGGCGGTCACCGAGGTCCTCGACGAGGACGCGGGCGGGCTGGACCCCGACACGGCCCGGGCTGTCCGGCTGATCAGCGCCGAGACCGGAAAGCTCGCCGTGCTCGTCGAGGACCTGATGGAGATCTCCCGCTTCGACGCGCGCGCGGCCGAGCTGCACACCGACGAGATCGACGCGGCCGAGGCCATCCGCAAGACCCTGGAGAGCCGGCACTGGACGGACGGCCGGGTCCGCACCGAACTGCCCGAGGGCATCCGCGCCCGGCTCGACCCGCGCCGCTTCGACATCGTCGTCGCCAACCTGGTCGGCAACGCGCTGCGGCACGGCGGCGCGCCCGTGACCGTACGACTGCGCGTCGAGGCGCGCTCCCACGGTGTGCCGGTGCTGGTCACCGAGGTCGCCGACAGCGGACCCGGCATCCGGCCCGAGGTGCTGCCGCACATCTTCGACCGCTTCTACAAGGCCGACGCGGCCCGTACCCGCTCGGCGGGCAGCGGACTGGGACTGGCGATCACCCTGGAGAACGTCAGGCTGCACGGCGGGACGATCCGCGCGGGGAACCTGCCCCGTGGCGGTGCCGTCTTCACCGTCGAGATACCGCTGCACGCGGAGGGGGACGGCGGATGAGGCGGGGGCGGCGGATGAGACCGGGGCGGAGGCGCCTCCCGGCGGTCGCCGCCGCGCTGCCGGCGGCGACCCTGCTGCTCGGCGGCTGCGGCATCCAGGAGACCGACGTGATCGAGGCGGGCGGCCCCGCCACCGTCCAGGCCTTCGTCAATCCCGGCTACGACGCGCTGCTGTTCTTCCGCTCGCCCGACGGAGACCTGAGTCCCGTGATCCGGACCTTCGAGCCGTCGGGCTCGTTCGGGGCCGGTTACCAGGAGGCCGAGGGCCCGGCTCGGCCGGCCCCGACGGAGCACGTGATCGCCGAGCTGCTCATCGGACCGGGGAAGACCGACAAGGCCGCCGGGCTGAGCACCTCGCTCCCCCGGGTGTCCGCCGGCACCGTCGGGGTCAAGGCCTCCCGGAACGGGGAGGTCCTGATGGGACTTCCCGTGGCCCTGGACGGACTTGACGAAACCGCTCTGCGCCAGTTGATCTGCACGGCCGCCTACAGCCAGGACCGCGACGGCCGGGCCACGGTACGGATGACGGGCACGGACGGCGTGTCGGCGTCCGGCACCTGCGACCTGGACGTCAACGCGGACTCCGCTCCCGTGGCCGTCGAACCCCTGAACCGGAGCGAGGGGCCGGCGCTGACCGGGGCGCGGTGAACGGGAGGGGCGTTGTCAGTGGGGGGTGCTTCACTTGATCCAACGGCTCGAGGAGCGGTGCGCGAGGGGGGTCCGGCGATGGGCGACGGCCTGGAGTGGATCGAGAAGTACGGCGCGGTGGAGGGGTATCACCTGACGTTCGCGCAGGGCATGTCGGCGCGGGACCTGGTCGTCCGTCTGGGCGCCCGGCCCGAGGAGGCCGACGCGCCGCGCAGCACGGCGGAGATGCGCCGGCTGCTGCACGAGAAGGTGCCCTGGCAGGACACCCCGCCGGACCTCGCCACGTTCGGCGAGTGCGGCGGCTGGGCGTTCGCCCTGGAGCCGCCGACGGCGCCGGTCCGCCCCGACCGCCTCGGGGAGGAGGCTCCCCGGATGCCGGTGGGCACCCGCTCCATGACGATCCTCGACACCACGATGGACCCGCCCCAGATCGTCTACGCGGTCGACGGCACCACGGTGTGGCAGTACCACGAGGGCGTCACCTACACCTACGTGCCCGGTCATACGGAACGGCTCGACGCGCGGCTGGTCGAGGCGCGTGTGGCGGTGCCGGAGGAGGGGGATTCCGACTGGGCGGCCGATGAGGAGGAGTACGTCGACCGGGAGCCGCGGCTCTTCCGGATCCTGGCGGAGTACTTCGGCCTGCGCCTCCCGACGGACGCCCTGCGCGACGAGGTGCTGCCCGCCGTGTTCACCGAGCCGCGCCTGCTGCGCATCCCCCGCTACGACCCGGCCCCCGGCCCGTACGCGCCCTGTGCCCACTGCGGCGGCACCATGCGGCTCGCCTCCGCCGAGTGGGGACCCGGCGCGTCCCTGGTGGTCTGCGAGCGCTGCGACGAGAGTCGGGCGCAGGAGGCGCCCCTGAGGGAGATCGAGGAGATACCTAACCCCGCGTACCGTCACCTGGACTGAGCCCCAGCCAGGCGAGCGCTTCCGGTACGCCGGGGACCACGGTCACACCCTCGGGCAACGGCGGCCGCCGTACGACCAGGACGGGCAGCCCCAGTTCACGCGCCGCCGTGAGCTTGGCGGCGGTTGCCTCTCCCCCGCTGTCCTTCGTCACGAGTACGTCGACCCGGTGCTCGCGCAGCAGTGCCAGCTCGTCGGCCACGGTGAACGGCCCGCGCGCCAGCAGCTGGGTCATGTCGGACGGCATCGGCGGCTCGGCGGGCTCCACGGACCGTACGACGAAGTGCAGCCGGTCCAGGTGCGCGAAGGCCGCGAGGTCCATACGGCCGGTGGTGAGGAAGACCCGGCGGCCCAGGTTCGGCAACAGGTCCGCGGCCGCGGTCAGTGAGCCGACCAGATGCCAGCGGTCGAGGGGGCCGGGGCGCCAGCCCGGCCGGCGCAGCACCGCCAGCGGCAGCCCGGTCGCGGCCGCGGCCCGCGCCGCGTTGGCCGTGATCGTCTCGGCGAACGGGTGGGTGGCGTCGACGACGGCGGCCACGTCGTGGGCGCGCAGCCAGTCGGCCAGCCCCTCGGCGCCGCCGAAGCCCCCGACCCGCACGTCCCCGGCGATCGCTCCCGGCCGGGTCACCCGCCCCGCCAGCGAGGTGGTCACCCGTGTCCCGTGGCGCGCCGCCAGCTCGGCGGCGAGGCGACGGGCCTCGGTGGTGCCGCCGAGGACCAGGACGTGGCGGGACATGGCGCCGAGCGTATCGAACGTCTGACGGCCCGGCGGCGTCACAGTGGTGCCGCCGTCACGCCCGCCGTGGCCACGAGCACACGGCCCGTCCGTCGAAAGGAACCACCATGCCCACGCCGGCCCTCCTCCGCCGCACCGCCGCGCTCCTCCTGGCCGGCGGCCTGCTCACCCTGGCCACCGCCTGCGGCGACGACACCCCCGCCGCCACCGCGGCCGCCAAGCCGAAACCCCCCGCCTGGACGGAACCCGCCGCCTACACCTACACCCTGACGTCCGGCGAAGGAGAGCGGGCCCTCATCGGTACCTTCCGAGTGACCGTCCGCGACGGCAAGGTGACCGACGCCGTCGGCCTCGACGACAGCGCCCGACGCGTGGTCGACCGACTCCCCGACCAGATACCCACCCTGGGCGACCTGCTGCGCGAACTCGACAAGGCCCGACAGGACGACGCGGACACGGCGGAGGCGGACTACGCCACCGACGGCCACCCCGTACGCATCTCACTGGACTGGGACGCCAACGCCCTGGACGACGAGGCGGAGTACGTGATCAGCGAGTACGAGCCTGACCCCGCCGCCGACTGACGGCATTGGAGCCCCGGCAGCAGGGTGGAGTGGCGTGCGCCCGGCATGGAGCGGAGAAGGGCGAAGTGGCGGTCCGCCACCTTCTCCGGCGACCTGGAGGCGATTCAGGGCTTCATCGAGGCTTACGGCGCTCACAACTTAGACGGTTCGCCTGAGTCGCCGTCAGGTGCCGTTCGGCACGGCGATGGTGCCCTGGGCGACCGCGCACAGGGTCTCGGTGCCGGTGTCGTCGACGGTGGTCAGGTCGCAGCGGCAGACGACGCGGGTGCGGCCGGCGCGGATCACCCGGGCCTCGGCGCGCAGCAGGGTGCCGACGGCGGGGCGCAGGTAGTCGATGGTGTAGCCGGAGGTGATGAGGCGGGGGCCGGCGACGGTGCCTGCGGCGAAGGTGAGGGCGTTGTCGGCGGCGTAGCCGAGGACGCCGCCGTGCAGGAAGCCGTACTGCTGCCGCAGGTCCTCGCGGACGTCCAGCTCGAGGGTGGCCGCGCCGTCGCCGAAGGCCACCAGGCGGGCGCCGAGGAGCTTGCTGAAGGGCTGGTCGGCGAGCACCTGTTGGGCGGCCGCGAGATCCGGGGTGCCGTTCACTTCCCACCTCACCGTCAGGCTCACTTCACTAGTGAAGTGAGGCTCCCGCGCGGCCGTGTCTTCTGTCAAGATCCCTTCCATGAGCCGGCCCGCCGAACCCCCCGCCGATCCGTCCGATCCGCGTCTGTTCTTTCTGCTGCAACGTGCCGCGCACCGGCTGCGGACGGACGCCGACCGGCGCTGTGTGGCCGCCGCCGGGGTCACCACGGCGCAGCTCGGCGCGCTGTTCGCCGTACAGGACGAGCCGGGGCTCACCCAGCAGCGGCTCGCGGGGGTCCTCGGGCTGCGGGAGTCTGCGGTGACGGGGCTGGTCGCCCGGCTGGTCAGGGCGGGGCTGCTCGTGAAGCGGGCGCATCCGCGGGAGCACCGGGCCGTGGTGCTGGAGCTGACCGAGGACGGTGTCGCCGCGTTGCGCGCCGCGCGGCCGGAGATCGACCGTTTCAACGGGGAGCTGCGCGCGCTGCTCGGCGAGCAGGGGTTCACCCGGACGGCCGCCGCGCTGCACCTCCTCGCCCAGTGGGAGTCGTGACGGCTCCCCGGAGCGGCCGCGGCGTGGTTATCGTCCTGTCATGGACTCGGTGCGTGCCGCCCTCATCGACATCGACGGCGTCCTGACCGTCTCCTGGCAGCCGCTGCCGGGTGCGGTCGAGGCGCTGCGGGAGGTCCGGGAGGCAGGGCTGCCGTTCGCGCTGGTGACCAACACGACGTCCCGTACCCGCGCGTCGATCGCCGGGACGCTCGCGGACGCCGGGTTTCCGGTGACCGCCGAGGACATCCTCACCGCTCCGGCCGTCACCGCCGCGTATCTCGCCGAGCGGTATCCGGGCGCGCGCTGCTTCCTGCTGAACAGCGGGGACATCGCGGCGGATCTGGAGGGGGTGCCCCTGGTCGGCGAGGACACCGCGGAGGGCGTGGATGTCGTGCTCGTCGGCGGTGCCGGGCCCGAGTTCGGGTACGCGTCCCTCGACCGGGCCTTCGGGTATCTCCAGCGCGGGGCCCGGCTTGTGGCCATGCACCGCAATCTGTACTGGCGTACCGATCAGGGACTGCGGCTGGACGCGGGGGCGTTCCTGGCCGGGCTCGAGCAGGCCGCGCGTACCGAGGCGGAGGTGACCGGGAAGCCGTCGGCGGCGTTCTTCGAGGCGGCGCTGGGGCGGCTCGGGGCCGGGGCGGGCGAGGCGGTGATGGTGGGGGACGACATCGAGTCCGATGTGCTCGCGGCCCAGCGCGCCGGTCTCACAGGGGTGCTGGTGCGGACCGGGAAGTACCTGCCGGAGACGCATCGGGCGGCGAGCGGCGAGCCCGACCATGTCGTCGACTCGTTCGCGGATCTTCCCGCTCTGCTCGGGCTGCGCGACGGCGGCAAGGCGCGCTAGCGCAGCAGGAGTTGCAGGGCACCGAGCACCGTCGCGGCGATCACGAGTTGCTCGAAGAGCCGCTGGTTGATCCGGCTCACGGCCCATGTGCCGAGCACCGCCCCGGGTACGACGAACAGCACGAGCGCCGCGTCGAGGAGCAGCGAGGGTCCGTCGATCAGGCCGAGGCCCGCGCTGAAGGGCACCTTGGAGACGTTCACGATCAGGAAGAAGAAGGCCGACGTGCCCAGGAAGCCCAGCTTCCGGAAGCCCGCCGACAGCAGGTACATCGCCATCACCGGTCCACCGGCGTTCGCGACCATGGTCGTGAAGCCGCCGAGCACGCCGTACGAGCGGGCCTTGATCCGGCCCGCCCGGGTGCTGACCGAGTCCGGCTCCGCCGCCCTCTCCGCCGTACGCCGTCGCCATACTGTCAGCGCGGCCATCAGCAGCAGGATCGCGCCGATCGAGGTGCGGACGATCTCGTCGTCGGCCCACATGAGGAACACCGTGCCGACGACGACTCCGGCCGCGACCGCCGGGAACAGCCGCCACAGCGTGGGCCAGTGGGCGTGCCGCCGGTAGATGAGGACGGCGAGGACGTCCCCGGCGATGAGCAGTGGGAGCAGCACCCCGGTGGAGGCGCGGGCGGGCAGCACCGCCGCGAAGACGGCGAGGCTGATCGTGTTGGCACCGCTCACCGCTGTCTTGGAGAAGCCGACGAGCAGCGCCGCGAGGGCGAGGGCGGCGAACTCCCAGCCGGTGATGTGCCAGAGCGTCATCGTGTCCATGCGGGCACCGATGCTAAGCGCACGCAACCGGCCGCGGTAAGCGCTGTCTCGCCTGGTGACACCGGGCGCCCCGCGCCGCGGTCAGGCGTACCGCGCGCGCAGCTCCCGCTTCAGCACCTTCATGCTCGGCCCCAGCGGCAGCGTGTCCGTGAACTCCACGCGCCGCGGGTACTTGTGGCGGCCCAGGCGCTCCTTGGCCCAGTCGGTGAGGGCGTCCGCGGCCGGTGCGGTGCCCTGCGCCGGGACGACCACGGCGCAGATCTCCTCCCCGTGCAGCTCGTCCGGCAGGCCGATGACCGCGACCTGGGCGATGCCCGGGTGGCGCATCAGGACCTCCTCGACCTCGCGCGGGTAGACGTTGTAGCCGCCGCGGATGATGACGTCCTTCTTCCGGTCGACGATCCGCAGGAACCCGTCCGCGTCCTTGGTGCCGAGGTCGCCGGTGCGGAACCAGCCGTCGACCAGCGCCTCGGCGGTGGCCTCCGGTCGGCCGAGGTAGCCGGAGAAGACGTTGTGGCCACGGATGACGACCTCGCCCAGCTCGTCCGCCGGCAGCAGATCGATCCGGTCCTCGACGTCGGCGCGGGCGATCTCCACGTCCACGCCCCACAGGGGATGCCCGATGGTCCCGGCCTTGGTGCCGAACACCGGCTGGTTCACGGTCGCCGTCGGCGAGGTCTCCGACAGCCCGTAACCCTCGTAGACCGGTCCCCCGAAGGTCTCCTCGAACCGTTCGAGGACCGCTACCGGCAGCGATGCCCCGCCGGAGATACACACCCGCAGCGCGGGCAGGGCCGCCGCCTCGGCCGCCGCGGCGACCAGGGCGACGTACATGGTGGGCACGCCGTGGAAGGTGTTCACCCTCTCCCGTACCATCAGCTCGATCGCGCGCGCCGCGTCGAAGCGGGGCATCAGGACGAGCGTCGCGCCGGCCCGCCAGGTGGAGTTCAGAGACACCGTCTGGCCGAAGGCGTGGAACAGCGGCAGCGCGCCGAGGGCGATGTCGTCGGGGCGGATGTCGTTGGCGTCAAAGGCGTTGACCGTAGCGTTCATCACCAGGTTGAGGTGAGTGAGGACGGCGCCCTTGGGGACGCCGGTGGTGCCGCTGGTGTAGAAGACGACGGCCGGGTCGTCGGCGTCGCGGGTGACGTACGACGGCAACGGCTCGGCGTCCGCGGCGAGTTTGTCGAACTCGGCGCCCAGCACCACGACCCGTACCCCGGCGGCCCGTGCCGCGGCGGTGCCCGTCTCGGCCTGCGCCGGGTGGCACAGCAGCAGGGTCGCGCCGCTGTCCCTCAGCACATGCTCGACCTCCGGCGCCGAGAGCAGCAGATGGACGGGGACGACCACGCCGCCGGCCGCCGCGATCGCGTAGTACGCCGTCGGGAACTCGGCCACGTTGGGCGCCATCAGGGCGACCCGGTCCCCGGGGCGTATGCCGAGCCCGGCGAGGGCACCGGCCCGGGCGAGGGCCCGCTGCCAGACCTCGGCGAAGGTGAGGCGCAGATCGCCTTCGACGAGGGCGGTCCTGGCGGGCCGGCGGCGCGCGTTCTCGGCAAGGATGCTCGCGACGGACAGGGTTGCCATGGAGAGGGTTGCTCCGTTTCGTTGCGGCTCTGGTTCCGAATGCCCGGCTCGGGGCCCGTTGCGAAGCGAGTCGGCGCCCCTCGGGGATGCGAGTCGGCACCCCGCCGGGGTGCGAATCGGCGCCCCGCCGGGGTGCGAATCGGCGCCCCGTGGGGGTGCGATCAGTGCCTCTCGACCAGCACCGCGCTCCCCTGCCCGACCCCCACGCACATCGTCGCCAGGCCCCGCTCCGCCCCCGTGCGGCGCATCCGGTGCAGCAGGGTGGTCAGGATGCGGGCGCCGGAGCAGCCGAGCGGGTGACCGAGGGCGATCGCGCCGCCGGTGGGGTTGACCAGGTCGGGGTCGATGCCGAGCTGGTCGACGCAGGCGAGGGCCTGCGCGGCGAACGCCTCGTTGAACTCGGCCTCCTGGACGTCGCCGATGCTCCAGCCCGCCCGGGCGAGGACCTTGCGGGTGGCGGGGACCGGGCCGATGCCCATGACGTCGGGGTGGACACCGGCCGAGCCGCCGGCGACATAGCGGCCCAGGGATTCGAGGCCCAGCTCGTTCAGAGCTTCCTCGCTGACCAGGAGGAGGCCCGCGGCGCCGTCGTTCATCGGCGAGGCGTTTCCGGCGGTGACGGTGCCGCCGTCACGGAAGACCGGCTTGAGGCGGGACAGCTTCTCGTAGGAGGTGTCCTCGCGGACGCACTCGTCGCTGTCGACGACGACCCCGTCGGGGCGGGTGACGGGCAGGAGTTCGTCGTCGAACTGGCCGTTCTTGCGGGCGAGGGCGGCCCGCTGGTGACTGCGCAGGGCGAACTCGTCCTGGCGTTCGCGGGTGATGCCGTACCGCGCCGCGACCTCCTCGGCGGTCTCGCCCATGGAGAGCAGGCCGTGCAGCTCCCGCATCGCCGGGTTGACCAGGCGCCAGCCGAGCCGGGTGTCGGCCGTCTCGATGCGGTGGGGCAGCGCCTCGTCGGGGCGGGGCAGCACGAAGGGGGCGCGGCTCATGGACTCGGAGCCGCCCGCGAGGACGATGTCCGCCTCTCCGGCGGCGATGGTGCGGGCGGCGGTGGTGACGGCCTCCAGGCCGGAGGCGCACAGCCGGTTGACCGTGGCGCCGGGCACGGAGTCGGGCAGTCCGGCGAGCAGGGCGGCCATGCGGGCGACGTTGCGGTTGTCCTCGCCGGCCTGGTTGGCGGCGCCCCAGTAGACGTCGTCGATGCGCGCCGGGTCCAGCGCGGGCACGTCGGCGACGAGGCCGCGGATCACGGCGGCGGCGAGGTCGTCGGGCCGTACCGAGGACAGGGCTCCGCGCAGCTTGCCGATGGGGGTGCGGCGGGCGGCCGCGAAGTGGACGGGACGCACGAGTGGACTCCTGACCGTCATCGCTCAGCGGACAAGGGCAGTACCGGGGGCGATGTGGAGCGCCCGCATTAATTAGCACTGCTAGTTTTCGACTATAGACCTCCGGACGGCTCCCTGGGAAGATCCAACCCTTCGCATCCTTCCCCGACGCGGCTGGAGGAGCCATGACCGACGCCCGCGAGCACGCCCTCACCGGAACGCGGGGCACGATCGCCGCCCGCGAGTGGCCGCACCCGCGGCCCCGGTACACCGCTCTCGTGGTGCACGGCTACGGCGAGCACATCGGCCGGTACGACGAGGTGGCCGGCGTACTGACGGAGCACGGCGCGGCCGTGTTCGGGCCCGACCACATGGGCCATGGCCGGTCGGCGGGCGAGCGGGTGGTGATCGAGGACTTCGAGGACGTGGTCGGCGATGTGCACACCGTGGCGGCGCTGGCCCGGTCCGCGCATCCGGACGTACCGATGGTGATGATCGGGCACTCCATGGGCGGCCTGATCGCCGCCCGGTACGCCCAGCGCTACGGCGGTGAACTCGCCGCGCTGGTGCTGTCCGGGCCGGTGATCGGCGCCTGGGAGACGCCGGGGCGGCTGCTCGCCCACGAGGCGGCGCACGGCGAGATCCCCGACATCCCGATCAACCCGGCCGCGCTCTCCCGCGACCCGGCGGTCGGGGCGGCGTACGCGGCGGATCCGCTGGTCTGGCACGGCCCGATGAAGCGGCCGACGCTCCGGGCGTTCGTCCGGACCCTGGAGGACGTCGCCAAGGGCGGTGACGTGGGGCGGCTGCCGCTGCTGTGGCTGCACGGCGACGACGACCGGCTGGTGCCGCTCGCGGGCAGCCGCACCGGCGTGGAGCGGCTGAGCGGCGGGGCGCCGACCGAGCGGATCTTCCGGGGTGCGCGACACGAGGTGTTCCACGAGACGAACCGCGCGGAGGCTTTCGCCGAGGTGACGGCGTTCGTGGACCGGGTGCTCGGGGACTGACCGGGCAGGTCCCTTCACCCACCGGAACCTCCTCTCACCCCCTGAGACACGCCGGGTTTGTACCGGTACGCCTGGGGCACCCGCGCCCCGTACGTCCAGGACACCCACGGACGACCGAGCCCGAGTGAGGACGAGTGAGAAGGAGAAGCGCCCCCATGACCGTCGTGAAGAGCACCCTGCCCGACGACGCCCGCCGGGTCGCCTGTGACGCGCTCCAGGAGACACTGGTGGATCTGCTCGGGCTGTCACTGATCGGGAAGCAGGCGCACTGGAACATCGTCGGCCCCCGCTTCCGCTCGATCCACCTCCAGCTGGACGAGGTGGTCGCCATCGCCCGTGCCCACTCCGACACGGTGGCGGAACGGTGCGCCGCACTGGGCGTACCGCCGGACGGGCGGCCGGAGACCATCGCCGCGCGGTTCACGCTGCCCGGGCCGAAGGAGGGCTGGGTGCGGGACACCGAGGTGGTCCAGGTACTGGTGGAGTCGCTGGAGGCGGCGATCGGACGGCTGCGGGAACGCATCGAGGCGACCGACCGTCCGGATCCGGTCACCCAGGATCTGCTGATCGGCATCACGGCCGACCTGGAGAAGCAGCGCTGGATGTTCGACGCCGAGAACTTCCCGCGCGACGACTGATCCACCGCGCGGGCACCACTTTTCGAGAAGGGGCAGGCCATGACGGACTCCGCCGAACTCGACACCCTGTGGGAGAACTTCCACCGCGTGGTGAACATGACCTCCGAGGAGCTGGACTCCTGGCTGCGGGTCCGCGACGCGGGCGAGGCCACCGAGCCGCTGCCGGACCAGGCGGGCCCGCCGCTCGGGCGGCAGGTGCTCGCCATCCTGCGCAAGCGGCGCATGGACCTCACGGACGAGGACATCCGGGTGATGTCGAAGGTCGTGGACATGGTGTCCGGTCAGACGGACATCGCGAACGAGCCCGATGCCGAGCAGACGCGTCGCCGCCACGCGCTGATGTCGATCGGCCATGACCCGCTGAAGCCATGAGCGACGAACGGCGGGTGGTGCGCGAGCTGGTGCGCGCGCACGGGCGCACATACGCCGAGGAGGCGGGCATCCGGCTGCGGGACACCCCGCAGCCGCTGTACCGGCTGCTGGTGCTGTCGGTACTGCTCAGCGCGCGGATCCGGGCATCGGTCGCCGTCGCGGCGGCGCGCGAGCTGCACGAGGCGGGGATGCGCGACCCGCGCCGGATGGCCGACGCCGACTGGCAGCGGCGCGTCGACGCGCTGGGCGAGGGCGGCTACCGGCGCTACGACGAGCGCACGGCCACCATGCTCGGCGACGGCGCGGAGCTGCTGACCGAGCGCTGGGGCGGGGATCTGCGCCGGCTGCGCAAGGAGGCCGACGGCGATCCGAAGGAGCTGCGGCGGCTGCTCCAGGAGGTGCCCGGCCTGGGCCCGGCCGGCGCGGACATCTTCCTGCGCGAGGTGCAGCGGGTCTGGCCGGAAGTGGCGCCCTACCTCGACGACAAGGCGCTGTCCGGCGCCCAGCGGCTCGGGCTGCCGAAGGACCCGGACCGGCTGGTCAAGGCCGCCGGAGACACCGAACCGGCCGTGCTGGCCGCCGCGTTGGTGCGGGCGGCGCTGGAGAAGGAGGTGGCCGAAGACACGCTCCGCCGCGCCGCGTGATCGTGTCAGACTGCTCGCAGCCCCGGGCGTCCGCGGGGCCCGCCGAGCTTGAGGAGCAGCGTGTGACCGGGACCGGACCGGCCGTACGGAGAATCGACACGACCCGGCCTCATCCGGCCCGGGTCTACGACTGGTATCTCGGCGGCAAGGACAACTACCCGGTCGACGAGGAACTCGGCCGCCAGATCATGGCGATCGACGACGGCGCCCCGCGGGCCGCCCGCGCCAACCGCTGGTTCATGCAGCGGGCCACCCGGCTGCTGGTCCGGGAGCCGGGCATCCGCCAGTTCCTCGACATCGGCTCCGGCATACCGACCGAGCCCAACCTCCATCAGATCGCCCAGTCGGCCGCGCCGGAGTCCCGGGTCGTCTACGTCGACAACGACCCGATCGTCCTCGCCCACGCCGAGGCCCTGCTGCGCGGCACCCGCGAGGGCGCCACGGACTACGTCCAGGCGGACGCGCGGGAACCGGAGCGCATTCTCGAACAGGCCGCCCAGGTCATCGACTTCGAGCGGCCGGTCGCGCTCTCCCTGATCGCGCTGCTGCACTTCATCGCGGACGAGGACGGCGCGTACGAGCTGGTGGACACCCTCGTCGACGCGCTCGCGCCGGGCAGTTGTCTGGTGCTGTCCGCGATGACCGCCGACTTCGAGCCGGAGAACGTGCGGCGCGGCATCGCGGCGTACACCGCGGGCGGGATGACCCTGGTGGCCCGCTCGCAGGCCGAAGTGGGCCGTTTCTTCAAGGGCCTCGAACTGCTGGACCCGGGCATCGTGTCCGTCGCCGACTGGCGGCCGGATCTGGCGGAAGGCGAGTCGGACCTCGGCCCGGGTCCGGTGTCGCTGTACGGCGCGGTGGGGCGCAAGGTCTGATTCCGGCCAACCGGGCGTCGGCGGTGACCAGGAGAGCCGGGCTCGGTAATCAGGCAAGCCGGGCGAGGTGACCAGGAGAGCCGGGCTCGGTAATCAGGCAAGCCGGGCGAGGGCCGCGGAGACGAGGGTCCGTACGCCCGGCACGAGCGCGGCGGGATCGGGGGCGAACAGCGGGCTGTGGTTCGCGGGTACGGCGGCGATCTTCTGCCCCAGCTCCTCGCCGGGCGCCGCCTCCCACACGTCGGGCGGGGTCGTGGTGACGAACCAGTAGTCGTACGGCACCCCGTCCGGGGCGAGGCGGGAGAAGTCCTCGCTGCCGGTGGCCCGGCCGAAGTCCAGCACGGTGTCCGCGCCGAGGAGCGCGCGGTGGACGGCGGCGATCTCGGCGTCGAGGGCGGCGTCGTTGACGGTGACCGGGAAGCCGTCCCCGGCGAGGGCGAGGTCGGGCGGGGCCGGGCAGCCGGCGGCGGCGCACTCGCCCTCCACGATGCGCCGGATCGCCGCGAGGACCCGGTCGCGCACTCCGGCGTCCTGGGTGCGCAGGTTCAGCCCCAGCCGGGCCTCGGCGGGGATGATGTTGTGCCGTGCGCCCGCATGGAACCGACCCACCGTCAGCACCACCGAGTCCTTCGCGGCGACCTCCCGGGAGACCACGGTCTGGAGCCGGGTGACGACGTGCGCGGCGGTGACGATCGGGTCGACGGCCGCCTCGGGACGTGAGCCGTGGCCGCCGCGGCCGTGCACGACGACGTCCAGGTCGTCGGAGGCCGACAGGATCAGCCCCGGCGTGTGCGCGTAGAACCCGACGAGTCCGGGCGCGGCATGCTGGCCGAAGAGCACGTCGGGGCGCGGGAAGCGCTCGTGCACCCCGTCCGCGACCATCGCCGCCGCTCCCCCGCCGGACTCCTCGGCGGGCTGCCCGACCACGACGAGGGTGCCGGACCAGGCGTCCCGGCCTGCGGCGAGCGCTTCGGCGGCGCCCGCGAGCCAGGTGACGTGCAGATCGTGGCCGCAGGCGTGCATCACACCGTCGACGGTGGAGGCGTACGGCAGGCCCGTCGCCTCCCGCACGGGCAGCGCGTCCATGTCCGCGCGCAGCCACACGACCGGCCCGTCCCCGTTCGCCAGCACGCCGACCACGCCGGTCCTGCCGACGCCTTCGGTCACCTCGCAACCCGCCGCGCGCAGCCGGGCGGCGAGGACGGCGGCAGTGCGGTGCTCCTGGAAGGACAGCTCGGGGTGGCGGTGCAGGTCCCGGTAGAAGTCCTCCAGTTCGGCGGCCTTCAGCCCGGCGGTCAGCTCCTGGGCGAGGCGGGCGACGGCGACCGAATCACGCATGCTGCTTCCTTCCCCTGGCAGGCGGGCGGGTGCTGCGGCGGTTCGCGCACCATCCTGCCCGCTCGTCCGCCCGTCGCCTACGCGGAGGAGCCGCCGCCGGCCCGCTGCGGCACGGAGGTCCACCCGAAGAGCAGCGCGACCAGCCCCAGGCCGATCACCGCGCCCGCCAGCTGCGCCCCGACGAACCCGGGGACCGAGCCCGGCGCGATGCCCGCGAAGGTGTCGCTGAAGGCGCGGCCGACCGTGACCGCGGGGTTGGCGAAGGAGGTGGACGAGGTGAACCAGTAGGCGGCGCCGATGTAGGAGGCGACCGCGACCGGGGCGAACCGCAGCCGGTCGGTGCGTGCCAGACCGAAGATCAGCAGGATCAGACCGGCCGTGGCGACGACCTCGCCGAGCAGCAGCGGCCCGGCCGAGCGGTCGTGCGTGGACCAGCGCACCAGGGGCTCGCCGAACATCGCGTCCGCGAGCACGGCGCCCGCGATCGCGCCGGCGGTCTGCGCGGGGACGTACGCCGCTGCCTCGCGGAGGGTGACGCCGGTGCCGTCCCGTCGGGCGGTCCACCACTCGGCCAGCGTCACGACGGGGTTGAAGTGGGCGCCGGAGACCGGGCCGAGCAGGGTGATCAGCACGCCGAGGCCGAACACCGTGGCGAGGCAGTTGGCCAGCAGCTGGACGCCGACGTCCCGGGTCAGGTCGGTGGCCTGGATCCCGGAGCCGACGACGACGGCCACCAGGGCGGCGGTGCCGACCAGTTCGGCGGCGGCGCGGGCGGCCAGCGGCGGCCGGGGCGCGGGGGCCGGGGAGGGAGCGGATATCGGCGTACCGGCGGCGGGCACGGCGGAACCGGCGGCGGTCTCTTCGGTGGCGGTCAACGGGACTCCGTACGGGAGGGACCCCTTTCGGGGCGGACGAGGGTGCGCTGATCAGGGAGCGGACGAGGACGGACTGGTCAGGGGCAGGACCGCTTGACGTTGTTCTCGGCGGTGGCCCGCGCGGTCTCGGCCAGCTCGGCGAAGCCGCCGGCCAGGGAGGCGATGACGTCGGGCCTGAGCCGGTAGTAGGTGAACCGGCCGCACGGCTCCGTCTCCACCACGCCCGCCTCGCGCAGCACCTTCAGGTGGTTGGACAGGTTGGTCTGCCGGGCCCCGGTCTCCTCCACCAGGTGGGTGGTGCACAGGGTCTCGCGGGCGAGCAGGGTGACGATCCGCAGGCGCAGCGGATCGGCCAGCACCCGGATCAGATCAGCATCGACTGACGTCAGCATGGGCTGATACTGTCACATCACCCGTCACCGAAGGAAATGCCCATGGCCTCCGCTCCGCTCGCCTCCGTCCTGTTCGTCTGCGTCCACAACGCCGGCCGCTCGCAGATGGCCGCCGGTTTCCTCGACCACCTCGCCGGGGACCGGATCGAGGTCCGCTCCGCCGGATCGCTCCCCGCCGACCAGGTCAACCCGGCCGCCGTCGAGGCGATGAAGGAGGTCGGCGTCGACATCGCCGACCGGAAGCCGAAGGTCCTCACCACCGAGGCCGTCCAGGCGTCGGACTACGTCATCACCATGGGCTGCGGCGACGCCTGCCCGATTTTCCCCGGCAAGAAGTACCTCGACTGGGCCCTGGAGGACCCGGCGGGCAAGGGCGTCGAGGCGGTCCGGCCGATCCGCGACGAGATCCGCGAGCGCATCGAGGCGCTGATCGCCGAGATCGACGCCGGACGGCCGGGAGCCTGACGCCCACGGTGATCAACGCCCCCGCGCTGCCGGTACGCTGTGGCAGCCGCGGCGCTCCCCCCACATCACCCGCACCCGCGCGGTGAGTTGGCCCGCGGCGGTCGACTCACTCAGGACGAGGACGAAGCACAGGTGCTCATAGCGGGCCGGTACCGGCTGCAGGACCCGATCGGGCGCGGCGCGATGGGAGAGGTCTGGCGGGCGTACGACGACACGCTCGGCAGGCCGGTGGCCGTCAAACTGCTGCTGCCCCAGGACTCCGACACCACCGCCGCCTCCCGGTTCCGGCTGGAGGCCCAGACGGCCGGCCGGCTCCACCACCCCCATGTGGTCGGTGTCCTGGACTTCGGCACCTACGAGAACAAGCTGTTCCTGGTGATGGAGCTGGTCGACGGCGACAGCCTGGCCGGGCTGCTCGCCCGCTCCGGCCCGCAGCCCGCCGAGCGGGTGGCCCGGATCGCCGCGGAGGCCGCCGCCGGGCTCGCCGCCGCCCACCAGCAGGGCATCGTGCACCGGGACATCAAGCCCGCCAACCTGCTGCTGGACGCCGACGGGACCCTGAAGATCGGCGACTTCGGCATTGCACGCTTCATGGACGACCCGGCCGCCGCGCTCACCGCGACCGGGCAGATCGTCGGGACCAGCCTGTACATCGCGCCGGAACGCGCGCTGGGCAAGCCCGCCGGTCCGCCCAGCGACGTCTACTCGCTGGGCTGCGTGCTGTACCAACTCCTCACCGGCACCCCGCCGTTCCAGGCCGACAGCGCCATCGCCATCCTCCATCAGCACCTCGACGCCGCCCCCACCCCGCCCCGGCAGCGCGGCGCCCAGCTGCCGCCCGCCTTCGAGAGCTATCTGCTCGGGCTGCTGGCCAAGCAGCCCGAACACCGGCCCGCCGCCGCGCAGGTCGCCGAGTGGTTCGCCTCGGGGGCCTGGCAGGGCCGCCCCGGGCCGCTGTCCGCGCCGGCGCCGGGACTCCCCGCCGAGGAACCGCGGCCCGAGCCGCACGCGGCCGGGCAGCACGGCCCGCGCCCGGAGCCGGCGTCACGACAGCAGCCGCAGCCGCGCCCGCTGGGTGAGACCGGTCCGGCGACCACCTACATGCTGCCGTCCTCCGGCGGACCGGTCTCCCGGCGCCGCCCGGCCTCCGGGAACGGGCGGAAGGTGGCGGCCGGCGTCGCCGGACTGGGGCTCTTCCTGGCCGCGATGCTCGCCGGGATGATGTGGTTCGCGCCCGACGAGAGCGGCTCGGAGAGCTCCCGCACGGACCCCTCCGCCACCGCCGACCCCATCGCGACGGCCCCGGACGCGCAGAACGGGGCGCCGGCCGCGGACTCCCTGGGCGAGGCCCCGGCCGCCGACGCTCCCGGCGAGGTCCCGGCCGCCGACACCCCCGTCCCGAACGCGGAGGCTCCGGTGACCGCCACCACCGCGCAGGCGCCCGTGGCCTCCGCTCCGTCGCCCGCCGCGTCGACCCCGCCCCCGGCGGCCGGCACTCCGGCGCCCGCCGGGGACGACGGCGAGGAGGGCGAGGACGACTGAGTCACCGCGGCTTGCCGTGCTCGGAGAGGTCCTGGAGCAGGTCGGCCGAGGGGACGAAGAACAGCGTGCCGGTGACCGCGCGGGAGAAGTCCAGCAGCGGGTCGGGGCCGCCGGCGGGGGTGCCGATGAACATGCGGCGCAGCATGGTCTCGGTGAGCTGCGGGTCGCGGGCGTAGGCGATGAAGTAGGTGCCGAACTCCCCTCGGCCCGGCCTGCCGAACGGCATCGCGGCGCGCAGGATGCGCTGCTCGGTGCCGTCCGGGCCTAGCATGGTGTTGACCTCCTTGTGGGAGCCGGGCGCGTCCAGTTCCAGGCCGGTCGCCTTGGCCCGGCCCATCACCCGCTCCTGCTCCTCCGTGCTGAGCCTCTCCCACGCCTCCACGTCGTGCAGGTACTTCTGCACGATGGCGTACGAGCCGCCCCGGAACTCCGGGTCCTCGTCGCCGATCAGCGCCGCCTCGGCGGCGTCGGGGCCGACCGGGTTCTCGGTGCCGTCGACGAAGCCGAGCAGATTGCGGGCGTCGTAGTAGGCGAAGGCCTGCACCTCGTCCTGGACGGTGGCCGCGCCGCGCAGACCCTTCATGATCTCGGCGGTCAGCGCGAAGCACAGGTCGGGCCGCGCGGCCCGGATGTGGAAGAGCAGGTCTCCCGGGGTGGACACGGCGTGGTGGCGGGGCCCGGCCAGTTCGCGGAACGGGTGCAGGGCGGCGGGGCGCGGCGCGCCGTAGAGCCGGTCCCAGGCCCCGGCGCCGATGCCCGCCACACAGGACAGGGCCCCGTCCGGGTGCGGGAAGGCGAGTGCCCGCTCCCAGCCGGGGAGCGCGGCCAGCACCTCGCGGGCCGCCGTCTCCCCACCGGGGTCGACGGTGACCACCAGGAAGACCGCGGCGCTCGCGGGCGGGCCCAGCACCGGCTGCTGCCGGACCCGGGGCGATGCGACCGCTGGAACCGATGGATCCGACGGAACCGAGGACGGCATGGCTCCCCCTCTTCGACGTGACGTCCCGGCCAAGTGGCCGGTCGGCACCCCTCACCATGCCCCGTACGGCGGAGCGCGACACGGCGCACGGAGGGGGCGTCAGGGGGCGCGGGGGAGGTCGGCCGACCGTCAGCCGGCCGGGTCCGCGTCCGGCAGGCCGAGCACGCGCCGGACGGTGCGCAGGACGCCGTCGTCGTTGTTGGAGGGCGCGAGATGGCGGGCCCGGCGGATCACCTCGGGGTGGGCGTTGGCCATGGCGAACGACCACTCGGCGGTGTCCATCAGCTCCAGGTCGTTGAGGTAGTCGCCGAACACCATGGTCTGGGCGGGGGTGATGCCCAGCTCCCGCTGGAGGCGGCGGACGGCGGCGCCCTTGTCGGCGGTGCGGTTCATGACGTCGACCCAGTGCTCGCCGGAGACCACGACCTGATGGGTCCCGGCGAACGCGGCCAGCGCGGGGGCGGTGGTGCGTTCGGCGGGCCCGAAGTCGTAGAGGGCCACCTTGAGGATGTCGTCGTCGACGGCGGTGACGTCCTCGACGATCCGGTTCTCCACGTAGTACCGGCGGACCTCGGCGAGGAAGGCGGCGTCGGTCCGCTCGACGTAGGCGGACTTCTTGCCGCAGACGACGGCCCCGACGTCGACGCCGTCGGCGGACAGCCGCCGTACGGCCGCGACGATCTCGGCGACGACGCCCGGCTCCAGCGGGTCGGAGCTCAGCTCCACCCCGTCACGCACCACGTAGGTGCCGTTCTCCGCGATGAACACCATGCCCTGCGCGGCCCGGGCGAACTCCCGCGCCAGGGTGGCGTACTGGCGGCCGCTGGCCGGGCTGAACAGCACGCCGCGCTCGCGCAGCAGCGCCAGCACCTCCCACAGCCCGTCCGGGGCCCGCTTGTGGTCGTCGAGGAGCGTGCCGTCCATGTCGGTGACGACGAGCCGGATGTCGGCGGGAGCGGGAGCGATCGGGGTGTCGGCGGCGGTGGGGAGGGGTGAGTGGGAGTACGGCATGTCCTGCTTCCTGCGACGGCAGCCCTTTGTCGTTCCGTGGACGACTGTCAACCCTACCCGGGGGCACTCACCCGTCCGGGTGAGCATCCCCTCCTCCGGTTTCCCGGACGCGCTGATCATGAGCGCGGCACAATGGCGGGGAGGGCGGTACCGGCGAGGAGAGGAATCGACGTGAGCGAGGGCCCCACCCCGGAGGGAGCGGCACGCCTGAACACCGGTGTGGCGCACAACGCCCGGGTCTGGAACTACTGGATCGGCGGCAAGGACAACTACGAGGTCGACCAGCGGGTCGGCGACCACGTGGCCTCGATGTTCCCGGTGATCCGGGACATCGCCCGCGCGGACCGGGAGTTCCTCGGCCGGGCCGTGCGGTTCCTGGCCGCCGAGCGCGGGATGCGGCAGTTCCTGGACATCGGCACCGGGCTGCCCACGGCGGAGAACACCCACGAGATCGCCCAGCGCATCGCGCCCGAGTCGCGGATCGTGTACGTCGACAACGACCCGATCGTGCTGATGCACGCCCGCACCCTGCTGACCGGCACCCCGGAGGGCGCCACCGACTACATCGACGCCGACGCGCACCATCCGGACGGCATCCTGGAGCAGGCCGCCCGCACCCTGGACCTGACCCGGCCGGTCGCGGTGATGATGCTGGGCATCCTCAACTTCGTCCTCGACACCGGCGAGGCCCGGGACATCGTCCGCCGGGTCATGGCGGCGGTCCCCTCCGGCAGCTTCCTGGTACTGACCCACCCCACCTTCGAGCCCGAGCTGGGCGGCGAGGGCCAGATCCCGGCGATGAAGTTCTGGAACGAGAACGCCACGCCGCCGATCACCGCCCGCAGCCGCGCCGACATCGCCGCGTTCTTCGAGGGGCTGGAGCTGCTGGAGCCGGGGCTGGTCTCCTGCTCCCAGTGGCGCTCGGAGCACCCGTGGCCCGTCGCGGTTCCGCAGTACGGCGCGGTGGCCGTGAAGCCCTGACCCGGCAGCGGCCCGCCGAGCGCGTCGAGGAGGAAGACGTATGACCACGCTGTCCGACCCCGTCCCCGGCGGCCGGCCCGGGGACGTCGAGCGGGCCGCCGCACTGGGCGAGGAGCTGTCCGGGCGGGGCGTGCACGGGATCGTCCTGGCCTACGTCGACACCGCGGGTGTCTGCCGGGTGAAGACGATCCCGACCGCGCGGCTGGCCGACGCCGCGGCCTGGGGCGTCGGTATGTCCCCGGTGTTCGACACCTTCCTGGCCGACGACACGATCGTGCGCACCGATGTGCTCGGCTCCCCGGACGGGGATCTGCGTCTCTTCCCCGACCTGGACCGGCTGTCGGTGCTCGCCGCGCAGCCCGGCTGGGCGTGGGCGCCGGTGGACCGGATCACCCAGGAGGGCGAGCCGTATCCGGCCTGCTCCCGCACGTTTCTGCGCCGGGTCGTGGAGCGGGCCGGGCGGGAGTACGGGCTGGCGTTCCGCGCGGCCGTGGAGATCGAGTGGTCGGTGGGGCCGGCGTCGGCGCCCGACGGGGAGTTCGTCCCGGCGGTGTCGGGTCCGGCGTACGGCGCGATCCGGCAGGTGGAGCTGAGCGAGTGCGCGGCCGATCTGCTGGCGGCCTGCGCGGCACAGGGCGTGGATGTCGAACAGGTGCACCCGGAGTACGCGCCCGGCCAGTTCGAGATCTCGGTGGGCGCCCTGGACCCGGTGGCGGCGGCCGACCGCAGCGTCCTGGTGCGGCAGACGATCCGGGCGGTGGCCCGGCGCCACGGTCTGCGGGTCTCCTTTGCCCCGGCCGTCCTCGCCGATGGCGTCGGCAACGGCGGCCACATCCACCTCTCCGCCTGGCGCGACGGCGTCAATCTGCACGCGGGGGGACCGGGCCGGTACGGCATGACGGCCGAGGCGGAGTCCTTCGCGGCCGGCATCCTGGACCGGCTGCCCGCGCTCACGGCGGTGACCGCGCCGAGCCCGGCCAGCAGGCTTCGGCTCCAACCGTCCCGGTGGGCCGGGGTGTTCACCGCCTGGGGCCGGGAGGCGCGGGAGTGTGCGCTCCGGGTCGTCACCGGCCCCGCCGGCCGGCGCGACCGGGCGGCGAACCTGGAGATCAAGCCGGTCGACCTGGCCGCCAACCCGTATCTCGCGCTCGGCTGTCTGATCTCCGCCGGACTGGACGGGATCACGGCGGGCGCCGCGCTCCCGGAGGAGACGACCGACGACCCCGCCCTGCTGAGCGCCGCGGAGGCGGCGGCGCGCGGAGTGCGGCGGCTGCCGGCCTCGCTGCCGGAGTCGGTGGCGGAGTTCCGGCGGGACGCGGGGCTGCGGCGGGCGCTGGGGCCGGTGCTCGCCGACGCGGTGATCGCCGTACGGGAGGGGGAGGCCGCCGCCGTGGCGGGGCTGGACGACGGGCAGGTGGCCGCCGCGTACCGGTGGGTGTACTGACATGGCCGCCCCCGGACCGGTCGAGGAGGCCCTCGCCGCGCTGCCGCTCGTGGACCACCACTGCCACGGGGTCGTCACCGAGGACCCCGACCGGGACCGCTTCGAGTCGCTGCTCACCGAGGGCGACGCCTGGCCCGGGGTCTCCCCCTTCGACAGCCCCGTCGGCGTGGCCGTGCGCCGGCACTGCGCTCCCCTGCTGGACCTGCCGCGGCACGCACCGGCCGAGGAGTATCTGGCCCGCCGCACGGAGCTGGGGGCGGCGGAGGTCAACCGGCGGTTCCTGACGGCGGCGGGCACCGAAGTCCTCTGCGTCGACACCGGATACGCCCCGCAGGCCCTGACCACCCCGGCCGAACTGGCCGCTGCCTCCGGCGCCGTCGCGTACGAAGTCGTACGGCTGGAGAGCGTCGCGGAGGCGGTGACGGCGGCCGGGGTGGAGCCGGACGCCTATGCCGAAACGTTCCGGGCAGCCGCCTGGGAGGAGGTGCGGCGGCCCGGCGTGGTGGCGGTGAAGTCGGTCGCCGCCTACCGCACCGGCTTCGCCCTGGACCCCGCCCGTCCGGCGGACGCGGAGGTCACCGAGGCGGCCCGCCGGTGGCTCGCGGCGGGCGGCGGACGGCTCGCCGACCCCGTCCTCGTCCGGCATCTGCTGTGGACGGCCGTCGAGCTGGGCCTGCCGCTCCAGCTGCACACCGGGTTCGGGGACGCCGACCTGCGCCTGCACCACGCCGACCCGGCCCTGCTGACCGACTGGCTGCGGCTGACCGCGGGCACGGTTCCGGTGCTGCTGCTCCACTGCTGGCCGTACCACCGGCAGGCCGGCTATCTGGCGTCGGTGTTCGAGCACGTGTATCTCGATCTCGGCCTGACGCTGACGCACGTCGGCCCGGCCCGGGCTGGGGCCGTGCTCGCCGAGGCGATGGAGATCACCCCGTTCCGCAAACTGCTGTACAGCTCCGACGCCTACGGTGTGGCGGAGTTCCACCGGCTCGGCGCGCTCGCCTTCCGGCGGGGACTGGCCGGACTGCTCCAGGAGAGGGTGGACGCCGACGAGCTGAGCCTGCCGGACGCCCTGCGGATCGCCCGGTGGGCGGGACGGGACAACGCCCGCCGGGTCTACCGGTTTTCCGACGACACCTGAAAGTATGATCAAGCAATGTCTGACATGACCGAAACCACGCCCGGTTGGCTGACACCCGACGAACTCGAACTGGCCCGCGCCCGCATGCCGATCCTGTACGTCGAGGCGGTGCCGGTCCGCGTGGACGACAGCGGTGAGGTCACCAGCATCGGACTGCTGCTGCGCATCGGGCCGGACGGCACCGTCAGCCGCACCCTGGTCTCCGGCCGGGTGCTGCACCACGAGCGGGTCCGGGACGCCCTGCTGCGCCATCTGGAGAAGGACCTCGGCCCGGTCGCCCTGCCCCGCGTCCCGGCCTCGCTCCAGCCCTTCACGGTCGCCGAGTACTTCCCGACCCAGGGCATCACCCCGTACCACGACCCGCGCCAGCACGCGGTCTCCCTCGCCTACGTCGTCCCGGTCACCGGCGACTGCCGGCCCCGGCAGGACGCCCTCGACCTGGTCTGGTTCAGCCCCCAGGAGGCCGCGTCGGAGGCGGTGCAGAGCGAGATGCCGGGCGGGCACGGCGTCCTGCTCAAGCAGGCCCTCGCCCACGTGGGCCTGGCGCTTTGAGCACCACGCCGGGCACCCTCGGCACCCTCCGGTTCACCCCCCGGCCCTGCACCCTCGTCGTCTGCCGGGGCTGCTGCTGCGGCAACCCGCGCAAGCACCCCGGCACCGACCACGCCTGGCAGCTGGAGCGGCTGCGGGCCGCCGCGGCGGACTCCGGCGGCCGGTTCACCGTGCGCGTCACGGACTGTCTCGGCCCCTGCGACCAGGCGAACGTCATCGTCGTCCAGCCCTCCAGCGCGGGCCGGCGGGCCGGGGGCCGGGCGGTCTGGGTGGGGTTCGCCATGGACGACGACTCCACCGAGGAGCTGCTGGAGTGGGCGGCGGCGGGCGGGCCCGGGGTCGCCGAGCCGCCGGCGACGCTGCAGCTGCAGTTCATCCCCGCGCCGCGCGAGGGGAAGGTGCGCAGCCGCCGCTGAGGAGAGCCGCGGGACTACGCGGGACCTCTTTTCGTAATGGGATCCATTTTCATGTAGCGTTCTGCCTGGTTCACCCACCCAGGAAGGACTCCCATGGCCGTTCCCAAGCGGAAGATGTCCCGCAGCAACACCCGGCACCGCCGCGCCCAGTGGAAGGCGAGCACGCCGAACCTGGTCCCCGTCACCGTCGACGGCGTCCGCCACCTGGTGCCGCAGCACCTGGTCAGGGCGTACGAGCGCGGGCTGCTGCGCCCCGAGGGCTGACCGGCGATGCCGTACGACCGACTGCCCGTCACCGTCCTGTCCGGGTTCCTCGGGGCGGGCAAGACCACGCTGCTCAACCACGTCCTCGCGAACCGCGAGGGGCTGCGCGTCGCCGTGATCGTCAACGACATGAGCGAGATCAACATCGACGCGGCGCTGGTCCGCGGCGGCGAGGCCGCGCTGTCGCGCACCGAGGAGCGGCTGGTCGAGATGACCAACGGCTGCATCTGCTGCACCCTGCGGGACGATCTGCTGGACGAGGTCGACCGGCTGGCCCGCGAGGGCCGCTTCGACCATCTGCTGATCGAGTCGTCCGGCATCTCCGAGCCCATGCCGGTGGCCGCCACCTTCGCCTTCGCCCGCGACGACGGCGCCACCCTCGGCGACCTGGCCCGTCTGGACACCATGGTCACCGTGGTCGACGCGGCCAACTTCCTGGCCGAGCTGGACAGCGGTGACGAACTGGCCGAGCGGGGCCTCGCCCCGTACGAGGACGACGAGCGCACCGTCAGCGATCTGCTGATCGACCAGGTCGAGTTCGCCGACGTCCTCGTGCTCAACAAGCTCGACCTGGTGGACGAGGCCGCCGCCGACCGGCTGCGCGCGGCCCTCGCCCGGCTCAACCCGGCGGCCCGGATCGTCCCGGCCACCCAGGGCCGGGTGGACCTCCGGCAGGTGCTGGACACCGGCCTGTTCGACCTGGACCGCGCCCAGCAGGCGCCGGGCTGGGTCCGCGAGCTCAACGGCGACCATGTGCCGGAGACCGAGGAGTACGGCATCTCCTCGACCGTCTTCCGCTCCGAACTGCCGTTCCATCCCGGGCGGTTGTGGACGTTCGTCACCGAGCGGATGGACAGCGGCGCCCACGGACGGATCCTGCGCTCCAAGGGCTTCTTCACCCTGGCCACCCGTCCCCATGTCACCGGCCTGTGGTCACAGGCGGGCTCCGTCGCCCGCTTCGAGCCGTCCTCGGCCCGCGACCACGAGGCGCCGCACGCACAGGAACTGGTCTTCATCGGCACCGAGCTGGACCCGGCGTCGCTGCACGCGGAGCTGTCCGCCTGTCTGCTGCGCGCCGGCGAACCGGTGCCCGCCGAGGACCCGTTCCCCGCGTGGACGGCGCACGGCGTGGACGACGCCTGCGCACTCGACCACCTCGAACCCGCCGGGAGCCACTGAACTCCGGGCCGGGTGGCGGACGCAGCCACGGCGCCGCCCGGCCCGGTACACACAGGGCGGGTCCTACGACGAGGGAGGGTGCCCGAGGCCCGAGGGCACCCTCCCTTCCGCTCAGGCGGCCGCCGCGAGCAGCTCGATCAGCGTCGCGCGGGCCCGGGCGACCCGGGACCGCAGGGTGCCGACCGGGCAGCCGCCGATCCGGGCCGCCTCCGCGTACGGCAGTCCGAGCAGCTGGGTGAGGACGAAGGCCTCCCGGCGCTCGTCGGGGAGGGCCGCGAGCAGATCGAGCAGGGCGACCCCGTCGTCGAAGCCCGGCAGCCCGCACGGCTGCGCCCGCTCCACGGCCACCCGCCAGTCCGCGGTGTCGCACGGCCGTGGCCGGGCTCCGGCGTGGCGGTAGCTGTCGACGACCGCCCGGCGGGCGATGGCCAGCAGCCAGGAGCGCGCCGAGGACCGCCCCTCGAAGCGGTGCAGACTGCCGAGCGCCCGCAGGAACGTGTCCTGCGCGAGATCGTCGACCGCCTGGGGATCGGCACAGAGGTGGGCGACGTACCGCAGGACGTCGCGGTGCAGGGCGCGGACGAACCGTTCGACGGCGTCCGGGTCACCGCCGCGGGCGGCGAGCGCCCAGGCGGTTATCGACTCGTCGGCACGCTCGGGCGTGGGCAGGGCAGAAGTGATCACCTGGTGTCCTTCTCGTCACGTGGGGAGACGGCCGTACGGCCCTGCGCGGGCGTACGGCCGGGGCCCGAGGCGCACACGGGCGACCTCGGGAAACCGGCTGTCGTCAGACGACAGCGGTCCCCACGGGCGGACCCCGGGAGGTGATCGCGTGGACGAGGAGGAGCCGGCGCGGCGACCGGTCCGAGCGGCGCCGCCGCGGACGCGGGAGCGGCGGATGCGCTACGACGATCAGGCCGAGCGGCAGCCGCAGCGGTGCCGCGAGCCAGCCGGCCACGGCGCGCAGGATGCGGAAGGCGGCGCGCTCGCCGTACGCGAGCCACAGGCCGCACAGCAGCGCGGCCAGCAGGTGAGCGGCGAGCATGCCGGAGGAGGAGCCGGCCGGGGCGGGGTCGGCCGCCATCGAGTGACCCCCATGCCCCATATGAGCCATGTTCCTCATGTGGGGCATATGGGCGGTGTGACCGAGATCCGGCGACCCGGACTGGGCGAAGGAGAACACCGAGTGGAGTGCGGTCTGGGCGGCGACCACGACGGTCGTGATCAGCGGCAGCCCCCGCTCCCGCCCGGCCAGCCCCCAGCCCACGGCACCGGTGACGGCGAGCCCGCCGGCCAGTGTCCAGCCGGGGACGTGCCGTCCGGACATCAGGACGTGCCCCAGGGCGGCGAGCAGCACACAGACGGCCGCGAACACCGCGGCCCGCACCGTGCGCGCACCCCACCCTGCCGTCATGACCGCCTCATCCTCGCATCCGGGGCTCGATCCTCACTCGTGCCCTACGGAAATCGGCGGCCCGCCACTCAGAGGCGGACGAGCATCTTGCCGGTGTTGGCGCCGTTCAGCACGCCCAGGAACGCCTCGGGAGCGCGTTCGATGCCCGTCACCACCGTCTCCCGGGTGCGCAGCGTGCCGTCGGCCAGCCAGCGGGCCGCCCGGGCGGCGTAGCCGGGGAGCCGGTCCAGGTGGTCGACGACCAGCAGTCCGCGCAGGGTGAGCTGCTTGAGCACGGCGTCGTAGAGGTTGGCAGGGCCCGGCACCGGCCGGGTGGCGTTGTAGCCGCTGATCATGCCGACCAGGGCCACCCGGCCCCCGGTGTTCAGCGCGCCGATCGCGGCCTCGAGGTGGTCGCCGCCGACGTTGTCGACGTAGACGTCGATGCCGTCGGGCGCCGCCTCGGCCAGCTGGGCGGCCAGTGGTCCGGCCCGGTGGTCGAGGGCCGCGTCGAAGCCGAACTCCTCCGTCAGCACCCGGCCCTTCTCCGGCCCGCCCGCCGAGCCGATCACCCGGGAGGCGCCGAACTCGCGGGCCAGCTGCCCGGCGACGCTGCCGACCGCGCCGGCGGCGCCGGAGACGAAGACGACGTCGCCCTCCCGGACCGGCGCGGTCTCGGTGACGGCCAGATAGCCGGTGAACCCGGTCTGGCCGAGGACGTGCAGATGGTCCTGGGGCCGGGAGTCCGTCACGTCGAGGACGGTCGCCTCGGCGGCGCCGAGCAGGGCGTACTCCCTCCAGCCCGCGAAGTGCGCCACCGTCGCGCCCACCGGCACGTCCGGGCTGCGCGAGGCCACCACCTCGCCGACGGCGTGGCCCTCCAGCACCCGGCCGACCTCGAACGGGGCGACGTAGGAGGAGTTGTCGTCCATCCGGCCGCGCATGTACGGGTCCACGGACATCCAGGTGTTGCGGACCAGGATCTGTCCGTCCCCCGGCTCCGGAACCTCGGTGCGCACCAGCGCGAAGTCGGCGGGCAGGGGCTCTCCGTGCGGGCGGGCGGCGAGCCGGATCTCGCGGCTGACGGTGGCGGTGGTCGCGGTGGGGTGTGTGGTGGCGTGCGTGGTCATGGCTGCAACCCTTCGGCGCTGGCGTCGTGTTGACGTTCCGACGGTGCCGGAGGGCACTTCGGGTCTTCTTCGGGTTCGCTTCAGGTCCGTGATCAACGGACTGGACTGCGGGTATCGTTCAGGTGTGCGTTTCGGGGTGCTCGGGCCGCTGGCCGTGTGGACGGAGGACGGCCTGCCGGTGCCGGTCCCGGAGGCCAAGGTGCGGGCGCTGCTCGCGCGTCTGCTGCTCGCCGAGGGGCGGCCGGTGCCGGCCGACCGGCTGATCGAGGACCTGTGGGGCGACCGGCTCCCCCGCAACCCGGTAGCCACGCTCCAGACCCGCGTCTCCCAGCTGCGCCGCGCACTGGAGGCGGGCGAACCCGGCGGCCGCGACCTGGTCGTCCGGCAGCCGCCCGGCTATCTGCTCGCCGTCTCCCCCGACGCGGTCGACGCGGGCCGGTTCCGCGCGCTGACCGCGCGGGCCCGCGAGGCCGAGGATCCCGGGCCCCGGGCGACGCTGCTGGCGGACGCGCTCGGCCTGTGGCGGGGTCCCGCCTACGCCGACGTCGGCGACCAGGAGTTCGCCCGCGCCGCGGTCGTACGGCTGGAGGAGGAGCGGGTGACCGCGCTGGAGGCGCACGCGCAGGCCCGGCTGGACCTGGGCGAGCACGCCACCCTGGCCAGTGAACTGGGCACGCTGGTCGCCCGCCACCCGCTGTGCGAGCGGCTGCACGCCGCCCATCTGCGCGCCCTGTACCTGGCCGGGAGGCAGAGCGAGGCGCTGACCGCCTACGAGCGGCTGCGCGTCCGCCTCGCCGAGGAACTGGGCGTGGACCCGGGCCCCGAGGTACGCGCCCAGTACGAGGCGATCCTCCGGCAGCACGACACCGCGCCCGCACCACCCGTACCCGCACGCCCCGCGGCCGGGCCGCCCGCCGCCCTGGGCCCGCTGACCGGCCGGGCGGACGCGGTGACCGAGGTGCGGGCGCTGCTGGCGTCGGCACGGCTGGTGACGCTGACCGGGCCGGGCGGGGCCGGCAAGACGAGCCTCGCCGTGGCGGCGGTGGGGGACGTGGGCGCGGAGGACGTCGGCTACGTCGACCTGGCCGAACTGGACCGGTCGTCCGCCACCCCGGAGACGGTGTCCGACCTGATCGCCCGCGCCCTGGCCGCCCGTCCCCCGCTGCTGCTCCTGGACACCTGCGAGCACGTCGTCGAAGCGGTCGCCGAGGCGGTGGAGGCCCTGCTGCGCGGGGCGCCCCGGCTGCGGATCCTCGCGACCAGCCGGGAACCGCTCGGCGTGCCCGGCGAGCGCCTGTGGGCCGTACCGCCCCTTTCCACCCCGCCGCCGCGGACCCCCCTGGAGCAGCTGACCTCGTACGACTCCGTGAAGCTGTTCGCCGACCTCGCGCCCCCGGGCTTCCGGCTCGGCCCCGACAACGCGCCGGCCGTCGCCGCGATCTGCCGTCGGCTGGACGGACTGCCGCTGGCCCTGGAACTGGCCGCCGCCCGGGTCCGCGCCCTCGGCGTGGCCGAGCTGGCCGCCCGGCTCGACGCCGACCCGTTCGCCGTCCTCACGGCGGGTCGGCGCGGCGGTCCCGCCCGGCAGCGGACCCTGCGCGCCACGCTGGAGTGGAGCTGGACGCTGCTGTCCCCGCCCGAACGGGCCGTCCTGCGCCTGCTGGCCGGCGGCGACGACGGGTGCCCGCTCGCGGACGTGGAGAAGACGGCCGCCGAGGAAGGGCTCGACACCGCCCTGGACGCCCTGTCCCGGCTGGTGGACCGCTCGCTCGTCGTGCTCGCGGACGACACCGGCGGCCCCCGCTACCACCTGCCGGAGACGGTCCGGGCCTACGCCCTGCACCACGCTTGAGGGCCCTCGAAGCCCTCGAACACGAGTAAGGGCCTCCGCAGGCTCTCGCCTGCGAAGACCCTTCGCACCGTCGGGACGACAGGATTTGAACCTGCGACCCCTTGACCCCCAGTCAAGTGCGCTACCAAGCTGCGCCACGTCCCGGTGCCGTCTGACCTGGGCTTTCCCCTGGCCGAACGCGCACAGAAACAATACCGCACTCGGGTCGGTGGTCGCGCACCCCTTTATGCCGCAGCGGCTACTCGGGGCGGACGAGACCGGCCTTGTCCTGCGAGGACGCGGGCGGCGCAGGGGGCGCGTCGACGCGGACCAGACCGCGGATCGCGGGAACGGAGAGCAGGGAGATCACGACGACGAAGCTCGTCACCCCGGAGACCAGCAGCACCTGCTCCGCGCCGAGCACGGAGGCGGCCGGGCCGGCGAGGGCCTGGCCGACCGGCATCATGGCCAGCGAGCCCGCCACGTCGTAGGCGTGGATGCGGTTGAGGACGTCGGGCGAGACCTGGGTCTGCACGCTGGTCGCCCACATCACGCTCCAGAACGACAACCCGGCCCCGGCCACGGCGGCCCCTACCGCCATGGCGGGCACGCTCAGCCCGAGGCCGACGGAGAGCGGGAACGCGGCGAAGCCGACCAGGGCGAGGGCACCGGCGCGCAGCATCCGGCGGGGTCGCACCCGCAGGGCGAGGAGGCCGCCCACGACGGTGCCGGCGCCGAGGGCGGAGTTGACCAGGCCGTAGGCCCGCGGGCCGTGGTCGCGCACCACCTCGGCGGCCACCAGCGGTCCGGTCGGCCCCCACACGGCGATCATGTAGAGGCACCAGACGGCGATCACGCCCCACAGCCAGGTCCGCGACCGGAACTCGTGCCAGCCCTCGACCAGGTCCGCCCGGAAGGTGGCCGCCGCGTGGCCTGTGGGGCGGCTGTCCGGGGCGGGCGGGGGCAGGCGCAGCAGCAGGAGGCACAGGGCGCTGATCGCGTAGGTGGCGGCGTGGGCGGCGAACACCCCGCCGGGAGTCGCGAAGCCGACGAGGAGTCCGGCCACGGCGGGTCCGGCCAGCTGGGCGACGGACTCGGCGACCCGGATCGCGCCGTTGGCGCCCTGGACGTCGGTGGCGAGGCGGGGCACCATGCTGGCCACGCCGGGCTGGAACAGGGCACCGGCGGCGCCGTTGACCAGGCCGATCGCGCAGATCTCCCAGAGCACCACGTGGTCCGCGAAGAACAGCGCCGCGGCGAGGGCCTGGGTGCCGAGCCGGACGACGTCGGCCCAGATCATCAGGGTGCGGGTGGCGAACCGGTCGGCGATCACCCCGGCGAAGACGACGAGCCCCGCGAAGGTGGCGGCCGTCGCGGCCATCGCGAGACCCACCGCACCGGCCCCGTACCCGTGCTGGAGCAACCCCGCGGCGAGGGCCACGGGCAGCATCGTGTCGCCGAGCCGGGCGACGGCACGGGCGAGGAAGAACAGGCCGAAGTTCCGCGACCACAGCCGCCGACCGTCGCTGCGTTCCTCCGCGCCGGTGCCGGGTCTCCGGCCGGCCGTGCTCCCGTCGGCCGCGCTCTCGCCTTCCGCCCTGCCCCCGCTTCCCCCACCCGACGGCGTCCCGGACGTCACTGGCGACACTCCCTTCCCGGCCCCCAACCCAAGCCCGGGATCATGCCATGGCGCCCGACCCCGCCGAAGGGAATTTCACTGCGCGGCCGGCCGCCCCAACTCCGGGTGGGCGTCGAGGAGTCGGGGCGGCGCGGCCTGCCGCCAGGAGTCGGCGAGGATGTCGCGCAGCTCCGCCTCGTCCTCCAGCGCGGCGAGCCGCACCCGGACCCAGGCGAACTGGGCCTCGTGGTCGGCGATCCAGAATTTCTCCGGCTCGGCGAGGGCCAGTTCGTCGCGCTCCTCCTTGGGGCAGCGCACCGCCATGGAGGTCTCGTCCTCGGGCAGGGTGGCGAACATCTTGCCCGCCACCCGGAACGTGGGCATGCTCCAGGCGATCTTCTCCGTGGTGTCCGGCAGGGACAGGGCGATCCGGCGTACGTCTTCGGCGTCCGACATGCTCCGCACGGTAGCCGCTGCCACTGACAGTCAGCTGGTGGGAGCCGCGGTCGGCAGCCGCTTGTAGTAGATCGTCGTCGGGCGCAGCTCCCCGCCGGGCTCGGCCGCGTAGTCGGGGATGGCGCCGAGCCGTGTCCAGCCGGCCGAGCCGTACAGGCGCTCGGCGGGGCTGTCGGTCTCGGTGTCCAGGTGCAGCAGGGTGACCCCGGCCGCGGCGGCGGCCCGCTCGGCGGTGGTGAGCAGCCGCCGTCCGAGTCCGCGACCGCGGCCGTCCCGGTGCACCATCAGCTTGACCAGCTCGGCGCGGTGGCGGCTGTTGGCCTTGTCGGGGAAGGCGAGGCTGACGGTGCCGACCAGCCGGTCCCCGTCGTACGCCGCCCAGACGGCGAGCTGTCCGGCGGCGACGGCGGCGGCCCGCTCCCGCCACCAGGCGGCGGCCTCGGCGGGGTCGAGCGGGGCGAGGAAGCCGACGGAGGCGCCGCCCGCGACGGTGTCGACCAGCAGCTCCGCGAACTGCTCGGTGTGATCAAGGAGTTCGGAGGCGTCGAGCCGGGTGATGGTCATGGCAGCACCACCGCCAGCACATAGCGCACGTCCTCGGGTCCGGCGCACCGGAACCGCGTGGGCCCCCACACCCGCAGCCGCAGGCAGTCCCCGGCGTCGAGGTGGTGTTCGACCTCCTGGGCGGTCACCTCCAGGGCACCCTCCAGGACCCAGAGGTGCTGTTCCAGGCCGGGCACGGGCGGCCGGTCGTAGGCCAGGTCGGCGCCCGCGGCGAGCCGTCCCTCGACGAGTTCGCCGCGCAGCCCGGGGTGCGGCGGGGACACGGAGCGCCGCACGAAGCCGGAGGCGCGGTCCTCCCACACCGGCTGTTCGGCGGCCCGCAGCAGCGGCGCGGGCGCGTCCTCGACCTCGCTGAGCAACTGGGACATGGTGCGGCCGTAGACGCCGCACAGGCGGTTCAGCACGGCGGCGGTGGGGCTGATCTCGGCGCGTTCGGCCCGGGACAGGGTGGACCGGCTGACGCCGCTGCGTTCCGCCAGCTCGCCGAGCGACCAGCCGCGCTCGGCCCGCAGTTCGGCGAGGCGGGCGCCGAGCCGGGCGTCGACGGGGTCGGGCGGCCCGGCCCCCATGGCAGTCTGTTTCACATCCGGGATGCTATCCCGAATGTGGGACACAGCGCATCGTGGCGGTGATCACTCCCGCCCGCCGAACGCCGCCAGCGTCCGCTCCAGTGCCGGCAGCGCCCGCACCACCCGCTTGGACCGGATGAGCAGGTCCCAGGCGGGCTCGAACTTCTTCCAGCCGCCCGCGTACGCCAGATGCCGCAGCCGCTCGTGCGGGCCGGGCTGGGCCGCCGCGCCCCGCCAGATGTTGGACCAGCGGTAGAAGTCGCGGTAGGCCCGCCAGTAGCCGTCCTCCAGCTGACGTGGCGTCATCCCCTTGGGTCGGTAGACGACATGGCGGGTGTCGTAGAGGTCCCAGTCGCGGTGCACGATCCGCCCCTCGGACTCCAGCTGCTTCCACAGCCCGGTCGACGGATACGGCGTCATGATGTGGAAGGTCGCCGTCTCGATGCCCTGCTCCACCGCCCACGCCACGGTGCGGTCGAAGACGTCCGGTCCGTCCTGGTCGAGCCCGAAGACGAAGCTGGCGTTGACCATGACCCCGGCGTCGTGCAGCCGCCGCACTGCCGCGTCGTAGTCGGTGCCGATGTTCTGGTTCTTGCGCCGCTCGGCGAGGTTGGCGTCGTTGACGGTCTCGAAGCCGACGAACAGGCTGCGCAGCCCGGCCTCCACGGCGCGCTCCAGCAGATCCGGTCTCAGTACGGAGCTGACCGTGCCCGCCGCCTGCCACAGCCGGCCCATCCCCTTCATACCGTCGAACAGAGCCTCGGCGAACCGCCGGTTGCCCAGCAGATGGTCGTCGAGGAAGTACAGATGGCGGCCGGGCAGCCGGTCGATCTCGGCCAGGGCGTCGTCGACGGCCTGGGTGTAGAAGGACTTGCCGCCCTCGAAGAAGGCGTCCTTGTAGCAGAAGTCGCAGTGGTGCGGGCAGCCGCGGGACACCACGATCGAGTTGGGGACGAGGTAGAGGTGCCGCTTGATCAGGTCGCGGCGCACCGGCGGCAGCCCGGCGAGAGTGCGCTGCGTCGAGTCGTAGCGGCGGGCGGGGACGCCGTCGCGGAAGTCCTTCAGGAACAGCGGCCAGGTGTCCTCGCCCGGGCCCGTGAAGATCGTGTCGGCGTGCGCCGCGGCCTCCTCCGGGAGCGAGGTGACGTGCAGTCCGCCCATGGCCACGTGCACGCCGCGGGCGCGGAAGTGGTCGGCTATCTCGTAGGAGCGCCGGGCGGAGGTGATGTACGGCTGGACGACCAGCAGGTCGGGGGTCGGCAGGGACTCGAGGTCGAGGCGCTCCACGTGTTCGTCGTGGAGTGTGACCTCGTCGTCGGGGTCGAGGTACCCGGCGAGGGTGGCCAGGCCCAGGGGCGGGAACAGCGAGTACTTGATGGGCCGGAACAGCGGGCTCGTCGCCTCGGTGAGGGCCGGGAGGATCATCGTCACACGCATGACAGCCGAGACTGCGTTCCACCCGTGGCCGGTTCCCTATCCTTCCGCGGCCTCTCGCAGTGCGTCCAGCACGGGCCGGATCAGCGGATGCTCCTCCGCGCCCCGGCGTACGGCCGCGAACACCCGGCGGGTGGGCGCCACGCCGTCGACCGGGCGGACGACCACGCCCGTCAGGTCCATGCCGCGCAGCGCCGAGCGCGGGACGAGGGCCACGCCCACGTCGGCCGAGGCGAGCGCGACGACGGCGCGGAAGTCGTCGGAGGAGTGCTCCAGGCGTGGCTGGAAACCGGCGCTCTCGCAGGCCAGGACGACCACGTCGTGGCAGGGGTTGCCGGGGTACGGGCCGATCCACGGGTCCTTGGCCAGCTCGGCGAGGGGGACCTCGTGCGCGTCCGCCAGCCGATGCGTCGGGGGAACGACCGCGTCGAACGGCTCGGCGTACAGCGGCACGTGGGTCAGCCGCGGGTCGTCGGCGGGCGGCGCCCCGCGGTACTCGACGGCGACCGCCACGTCGACCTGCCGGTCCAGCACCATCGGCAGGCTGGCGTCGCCCTCGGCGTCCTGGACCCGGATGCGAATGCCGGGCGAGGTCGCGGCGAGGCGGGCCACGGCGGGCGCGACGACCTGGGCGATGCCGGTCGCGAAGGCGGCCACGGTGACCGTGCCGGCCGCGCCCGAGCCGTACGCGGCCAGCTCGGCCTCGGCCCGCTCCAGCTGGGCGAGGACCAGGTTGGTGTGGCTGAGCAGGATCTCGCCGGCCGGGGTGAGCCGTACGCCCTTCGCGCCGCGCTCCACCAGCCGGTGGCCGGTCTCCTGCTCCAGGGCCGTCAGCTGCTGGGAGACCGCCGACGGGGTGAGATACAGCGCGGCGGCAGCCGCCGTCACCGTGCGGTGGTCCGCCACCGCACGGAGGATGTGCAGCCGCCGCGCTTCGATCACGGAACCGATTGTCTCAGGTCAGAAGGCCGGATCAGGCCGCCAGCTGCGCCCGCGCGGCCACGAAGGCGTCCACGGCCCGGTTGACGTCGTCCGTGGAGTGCGCGGCGGACAGCTGGACGCGGATCCGGGCCTGGCCCTGCGGCACGACCGGGTAGGAGAAGCCGATCACGTACACCCCGCGCTCCAGCAGCAGCTCGGCCATACGGCCCGCCTCGGCCGCGTCGCCGATCATCACGGGCGCGATGGCGTGGTCGCCGGGGAGGATGTCGAAGCCCTCCTCGGTCATCCGGCGGCGGAACAGCGCGGTGTTCCCGGCCAGCCGGACCCGCAGGTCGTCCGCCGACTCCAGCAGGTCGAGCACCTTCAGGGAGGCGGCCGCGATCACCGGGGCGAGGGTGTTCGAGAACAGGTACGGCCGCGAGCGCTGGCGCAGCAGGGCGACGATCTCGGCGCGGGCGGCGACATAGCCGCCGGAGGCGCCGCCGAGGGCCTTGCCGAGGGTGCCGGTGATGATGTCGACGCGGTCCATCACACCGTGCAGCTCGGGGGTGCCGCGCCCGCCGGGGCCGACGAAGCCGACGGCGTGCGAGTCGTCGACCATGACCATGGCGTCGTAGCGGTCGGCGAGGTCGCAGATCTCCCGCAGCGGCGCGACATAGCCGTCCATGGAGAAGACGCCGTCGGTGACGATCAGGCGGCGGCGCGCGTCGGACGCCTCCTTCAGCTGGCGCTCCAGGTCCTCCAGATCGCGGTTGGCGTACCGGAAGCGGCGGGCCTTGGACAGCCGGATGCCGTCGATGATCGAGGCATGGTTGAGGGCGTCGGAGATCACCGCGTCCTCGGGGCCGAGCAGGGTCTCGAAGACACCGCCGTTGGCGTCGAAGCAGGAGGAGTACAGGATCGTGTCCTCCTGGCCGAGGAACGCGGACAGCCGCGCCTCCAGCTCCTTGTGCACCTCCTGCGTGCCGCAGATGAAGCGCACGGAGGCCATGCCGTAGCCCCAGCGGTCCAGCGCCTCGTGGGCGGCGGCGATCACCTCGGGGTGGTCGGCCAGGCCGAGGTAGTTGTTGGCGCAGAAGTTGAGGACCTCGCCGGGGCGGCCGCCCGCGGTGACGTTCACGGTGGCGGACTGCGGGGTGCCGATCACCCGCTCGGGCTTGTGCAGTCCGGCGGCGCGGATCTCGTCGAGGGTGGCGCGCAGGTCGTCGCGCACGGAGTCGAACATGGAAGAAGCTCCTAAAAGCTGCGAGGGGTTACGCAGTCCAGTCGAGGATGACCTTGCCGCCGCGGCCGCTCGCCGCGTCGGCGAAGGCCGCCTCGAAGTCGCGGTAGCCGTACCGGCCGGTGATCACGGGGGCGAGGTCGAGGCCGCCTTCGAGCAGCACCGACATCGCGTACCAGGTCTCGAACATCTCCCGGCCGTAGATGCCCTTGATGGTGATCATCGAGGTGACGATCCGGGCCCAGTCGACCGGGAACTCCTCGGCGGGCAGGCCGAGCATGGCGATCCGGCCGCCGTGCGTCATGTTGGCGATCATGTCGCGCATGGCCTCGGGGCGGCCGGACATCTCCAGGCCGATGTCGAAGCCCTCGCGCAGGCCCAGCTCCCGCTGGCCGTCGGCGATCGTCGCGCCGGAGACGTTCAGCGCGAGGCTCACCCCTATCTTGCGGGCCAGCTCCAGCCGCTCCTCGCTCACATCGGTGATGACGACGTTGCGCGCGCCGGCGTGCCGGGCGACCGCGGCGGCCATGAGGCCGATCGGACCGGCGCCGGTGATCAGCACGTCCTCGCCGACCAGCGGGAACGACAGCGCGGTGTGCACGGCGTTGCCGAACGGGTCGAAGATCGCCGCGACGTCGAGGTCCACCGGCACCCGGTGCACCCACACGTTGGAGGCCGGCAGCGCCACGTACTCGGCGAACGCCCCGTCCCGGCCGACGCCGAGGCCGACCGTGGCCCGGCACAGATGGCGGCGCCCGGCCAGGCAGTTGCGGCACTTGCCGCACACCAGGTGGCCCTCGCCGCTGACCCGGTCGCCGACCGCGATGTCGGTGACGTCCCGGCCGGTCTCGACGACCTCGCCGACGAACTCGTGTCCGATCACCAGCGGGGTGCGGATCGCCTGCCGCGCCCAGCCGTCCCAGGACCGGATGTGCAGGTCGGTGCCGCAGATACCGGTGCGCAGCACCTTGATCAGTACGTCACCGGGTCCGACGCCGGGCTCGGGTACGTCCGCCAGCCAGAGCCCTGGCTCCGCCTTCTCCTTGACCAGCGCCTTCAAGCTGCGGCTCCTGAGGGTGAGACCCCGGCCGCGGGCATGCCGAAGAAGCCCGCAGACGGGGAGAGGGGTGGAATCGCCTAGCAATCTGCCGTAAGAGTCTGCCCCCGGTCCATCGAGGTTTTCTTAAGCGGCGCCACAGCTTTCCTTCACGCCCGCCACGCTTGCCCCGAACGGAGCACTCACTGCCCGTCCTCGAAGTACGCGGCCAGCTCCGGATCCAGCGGCGGCACCTCGCGTACGGCACCCCCGGCGCGCAGCGACTCGGTCGCCCCGCATCCGGCGGCCACCGCCATCCGTGCGGCCACCGGCGAGGTGTCGGTGCGCCCGCCGTCCCGGACGAACCGCAGGAACTCGGCGACGAGCAGCGGATCGGCGCCGCCGTGCCCGCCCTCGTCCCGCGCGTCGGGCACCGGGTACACCGCGTCGGCGTCGGGCCGGTGGCCGGAGCGGCGGCTGTTCCAGACCTTCACCACCGCTCCGGGCCCGTCGCCGAAGTTCTCCAGCCGGCCGGCGTCGCCGATGACGGTGTAGTTGCGCCAGTAGTCGGGGGTGAAGTGGCACTGCTGGTAGGCGGCCAGCACCCCGTTGTCCAGGCGCAGGTTGACCAGGGAGACGTCCTCGACGTCGATCACCGGGTTGAGCGCGCGCTGGGTGTGCGGCGGCCAGTGGCCGTCCGCGGTGTACCAGTCGTCGGGCTTGGGCTCGCCCGGCGCCCGGCGGTGCGGATTGGCGCCGTACACCATGAGGTCGCCGAAAGCCTGGGCCCGCCGGCTGTAGCCGCCCGCCAGCCAGTGCAGCACGTCGAGGTCGTGGGCGCCCTTCTGGAGCAACAGGCCGGTGGTGTACCGGCGTTCGGCGTGCCAGTCCTTGAAGTACCAGTCGCCGCCGTAGCCGACGAAGTGGCGCACCCAGACGGTCTTGACCGCGCCGATCTCGCCGCGGGCGACGATGTCGCGCATCAGCCGCACCACCGGCATGTGCCGCATGTTGTGGCCGACGTAGAGCCGGGTGCCGGTCTCCCGTGCGGTGCGCAGCAGTTCGTCGCACCGCTCCACGGTGATGTCCAGCGGCTTCTCGACGAAGACCGGCCTGCCCGCGCGCAGCGCCTGGCCGGCCAGGTCGGCGTGGGTGTGGTCCGGCGTGAGCACGAGCACCGCGTCGACGTCCGGGGCGTCGAGCACCGCGCGGTGGTCCGCGGTGGTGCGCACGCCGGGGATGCGCGCGGCGGCGTCCGCGCGGCGCGCCGGGTCGGGATCGGCGACGACGGTGACGGACGCGCCGTGGCCGGGACGGTGCGCGGTGCGGGCGAGGGAGGAGCGCAGGCCGAAGCCGAGGACGCCCAGACGGAGATCGCTCATGGGGTGGCTGTGCCCTCGGGCCGTTCCCCGGGAAACCCGAGGGCAGTTCAGGGTCCGGGCGGGACGCCGCCCTCCAGACGTACGGCGAGGTCCGCGGCCGTCGACTTGATGGTCTCCAGACCGGTCCGCCCCCAGGGCCGGGGCGCGGTGTCGGCGACGGAGACCGTGCCGAGCACCATGCCGGTGGTGTCGATGAGCGGGGCGCCGAGATAGGAGCGGATGCCGAACTCGTCGACGACCGGGTTGCCCGCGAACCGCGGATAGTCGCCCACGTCCTCCAGGACCAGCGCCTTGCGCCGCACCACGACATGCGGGCAGAAGCCGTGGTCGCGCGGCAGCCGGCGGCCGATCACCGGCCGGGTGCCGCCGTCGGGCACGGGAGGACCGGTGTCCGGGGCGTGCAGCCCGGCGTAGAACTGCCCGTTCTCGTCGAGGAAGTTGACCATGGCGTACGGCGCCCCGGTGTACGCGGCGAGGCGGGCCGCGAAGTCGTCGAGGGCGGGCTCCGGGCGCTGTCCGAGGCCGAGTCCGCGCAGCCGTCGGGTGCGGGCGGGGGCCTCCTTGTCCTCGGGGGTGAGCAGCAGACGACCGGCCGGACGCGGCGGGTCGTAGCTCATGGCCGGGCTCCGTCGCTGTGGGCGGATGTCATGTGCGGCTCCGTGCGGTGAGGCGATGGGGTGATCGGCGTCGGGGTCACCGGTGCGCGCCGTGGGTCGGCGCGGGGACGACGGGCGCGTGGGCGATGAGGTGCCGGACCAGGGTCAGCAGGGTCTGGACGCCGGAGGCGGAGATCCGGGCGTCGCAGCGCACGATGGGGATCCCGGGGTCGAGGTCGATGGCGGCCCGCACCTCCTCGGGGTCGTAGCGGTGGGCGCCGTCGAACTCGTTGATGGCGACGATGAAGCCGAGGCCGCGTTCCTCGAAGAAGTCGACGGCCGCGAAGCACTCCTCCAGCCGGCGGGTGTCGGCGAGGATGACCGCGCCGAGCGCGCCCTCGGACAGTTCGTCCCACATGAACCAGAACCGTTCCTGTCCGGGGGTGCCGAACAGGTAGAGCACATGGTCGGAGTCGAGGGTGATCCGACCGAAGTCCATGGCGACGGTCGTCTCCATCTTGTTCTCGATGCCGTCGAGATTGTCGGTTCCGACGCTGACGGTGGTGAGGAGTTCCTCGGTGCTGAGCGGCGCGATCTCGCTGACGGCGCCGACGAAGGTGGTCTTGCCGACCCCGAACCCGCCCGCGACCAGGATCTTCAGCGCGGTGGGGAAGGGATCGGCGCCGTCGTCGTGGCCGGAGCCGCCGTCGTCGTACTCGCGGGCGCCGTCGTCGTACTCAGAGCTGTCGTCGTAGTCCATCGAGCACTGCCTCCAGAAGGGCCCGGTCCGTGGGGTTGTGGTGGAAGGCGGGGGGCTTGGTGGTGAGCGCCCCGCAGTCGAGGAGGTCCGCCAGCAGCACCTTGGTGACCACCGCCGGCAGCTTCAGATGGGCGGCGACCTCGGCGACCGGGACGGGCGCGTGGCACAGGTCGAGGGCCTGCACGTGTTCCGGGCCGAGGTAGCCGAGGGGGGTCGCCCCGGTGGCCATCACCTGCGACATCAGATCGAGCGCGACGGTGGGGCGGGTGCGGCCGTTGCTGACCGCGAACGGCCGCACCAGCCGACCGGCAGCGTCGTCGAGCCAGGGCCCGTCGCCGGCCGCCGCCGCGCTCAAGGCCTCATCGCCGTGGGTTCGACGGACTGCTGCCGGGGCGCGGTCACCAGGTACGGGCGGACGCTCTTGACGAGCATCGCCATCTCGTACCCCAGGACGGCCGCGTCGGCCTCCCGGCCGGCCAGCACGGCGAGGCAGGTGCCGGAGCCGGCGGTGGTGACGAACAGCAGGGTCGAGTCGAGCTCGACGACCACCTGCCGGACGTCGCCGCCGTCGCCGAAGCGGACCCCGGCGCTGCGGCCGAGGGAGTACAGGCCGGAGGCGAGCGCCGCCATGTGGTCGGCGCTGTCGGGATCGAGGCCGTGGACGGACTTCACCAGCCCGTCGCAGGACAGGAGGACCGCGCTGGTGGTGTGCGGGACGCGCTGCACGAGGCCGCTCATCAGCCAGTCGAGATCGGATACATGGCCGGTGGTGGCATCGCTCGCCATGGTGGATCGACTCCTTGGGGTACGAAGGTCTGCGGAAGCGCTGGGGTACGGAGTGGTGGTGCTACGGGGGGTGGTGGGGGTGGTCATCCGGCTGGTGCGCTCCCGTCGTGCCGGGCGGTGGTTCGGTGGTCGGAGGCGGGTGCCTCGGGGGCCGCGGACGCGCGCACGGGGCGCGCCCGGGTGGTGCGGACCGGGTCCACGGGGCGTACGTCCAGAGGCGGTACGACCGTGGGGTGCGGTCCGGCGGAGGGGATCGGGTCGAGGGGGGCGCCGGGCGCGGGCTCCAGGCTCTGCTGGGCCTCGGCGAGGCCGATGCCCCGCTGGAAGGCCGCCATCAGGGCGGGGTCGTGGCCGGCGGGCTCGTCGTCGTCCTGGCGCGGGGCGGGGCCGCCGCGCAGCTGCGGGACGATGTGCTCCTGGGCGCGGCGCCGGGGCAGTTGGGGCTTGCCCATGGTGCCGCGCACCACACCGCTCTGCCGCGGCACCGGCGGGATGCCCTCGCGCTCGGCGACGACCGGCCGGTCCTCGGGCCGGATCCCGGGCACGGCGTCCGCCGGGGTCGGCCGCTCCTCGTGCGCGCCGCGGACGGGGAGCGGTACGGGGGCGGTGCGGTGCGCGGCGGGGGGCGGTGCGGTGGGCTGGGACCGGTGGTGGGGAGCCGCGTGGGCGCCCGTGGAAGAGCTCGCGGAGCCCATGGCGCCGTGCGGGTGCGGTCGCGCGGCCTGGTCCGGTGGCTGCGGGGTGTGCTGCGCTGCTCGTCCCGCCGTGTCCCCCGCGGCGATCTGCGACCGCGCCGCGTCGGCGCCCGGTGCCGCCCCGAGCAGCTCCTGGGGTACGACGAGCACGGCCTGCACGCCGCCGTAGATGTTGCTCTGGAGGCGGACGCCGATGCCGTGCCGGCGGGCGAGCTGGGAGACGACGTAGAGCCCGATGCGGCCGTCCGCCAGCAGGCGGGCGACGTTGACCTGGTCGGGGTCGGCGAGCAGCTGGTTCATCCGCTCCTGCTCGGCGACCGGCATGCCGAGGCCGCGGTCCTCGACCTCGACGGCGAGCCCGGAGGTGACGAGGTTGGCGCGCAGCAGCACCTGGGTGTGCGGGGCGGAGAACACGGTGGCGTTCTCGACGAGTTCGGCCAGCAGATGGATCACGTCGGCGACGGCGTGGCCGCGCAGGGTGCCGTCGATCGGCGGGACGAGCTTGACCCGCGAGTACTGCTCCACCTCGGCGATCGCCGAGCGCAGCACCTCGGTCATGGAGACCGGGTTGCTCCACTGCCGGCGCGAGACGGCACCGCCGAGCACTGCCAGGTTCTCGGCGTGGCGCCGGATCCGGGTGGCGAGGTGGTCGACGTGGAACAGGCTCTTGAGCAGGTCGGGATCCTCGATCTCGTTCTCCAGCTCGTCGAGGAGGGCGATCTCGCGGTGCACCAGCGACTGGAGCCGGCGGGCCAGGTTGACGAAGACCTCCAGCTTCTGTTCGCTGCCGGTCTGGCTGGAGAGCTGCGCGGCCTGCACGACGGCGGTGACGGCGCCGTCGTGCGCGCGGGCCAGGTCGGCGGCGAGCAAGTCGAAGTCGTCGGCGTCCTCGGGCGGTCCGTCGCGCGGCGTGCGCCGGGGCGGTGCCTCGCCGCGCCGCAGTCCCTCGACCAGGGCGCGCAGATCGGCCTCGCGGCGGGTGCTGGCGCGGCGCAGACCCGCGACGCGTTCGTGCACCGTCCGGGCGGCGCGCCCGGCGGCGACGGCGGCGATCACGATGCCCGCGAGCGCCACGCAGACCGCTCCGGCGAGGACGGCCCACAGGGTGTGGCCGGTGCGTACGCCCGTGGAACGCACGGTGAACAGCACGGCCGCGCTGCCGGCGAGGGCGACCGCGACGGGCGGCAGGACCGCGAGGCGCAGCAACTGGGACCGTATGTGGGCCTCGGGCAGTGCGGGGGCAGTGCGGGCGACCGGTCGTCCGTGCCGTCCGCCTTCACGGCGGTCTGCGCGTGCGGCCGGTGCGCGGAGGTGTGACATCGGTGTCCTCGTACTGATCCGTCGGTCGGGGCCCGACGCGCGGTGTCGCGCGCTGCGGGCATGCGCCATGGCGGTGCCGGCCGGCGGGACCGCGATGCGGCCCTGCGTCGCCCGACGGACACTCACAGTAGTCGCCAACGCATCATGTGCGGTGGGCAGTTGACAAAGTCCCCCGCGGAGCGTCCCGCTCTGGTATGAGGCCTCGTACGACAGACCGATAAACCCCCCACATGGCCGCACGCGAAGTGGAAAGGGAACGATCAGAGCTGGTCGGAAGCGGTCTACGACGGACACGGCGACCGAGCCCCTTCCCCGCTCCCTCCGCACCCTTCAGGGCCGCGCTCCACTCCGCCGGGGACTTCACCACCGCCCGCCCCCCTTGACTGCTCGGCGGGGACTACGTCACCGCCCGCACATGGACTTGAAGCGATGCTTGCTTGACTGAAGTCGTCGTCACCTTCGACGAGCGGCCGTGAACAGGCCCGGCCTCGCGGCCGGGGGCGGCGCTGCCGGGCCTGTTCCGGAGGGTCCTCCGGGTCAGCGGCCGGAGCGGAAGGCCGCCTCGAAGGCGGTGAAGGCGGCTTCCTGGCGCCACTGGACGGCCGCCTTGGGACTGGTGTCCAGCAGGGCGCGGCAGGCACGGCCCGGTGTGGACGTGCCGAGGCGTTCCCCGCGGCAGGCGTCGACGGGCCGGTAGCCCTGCGCGGTGGGGTTGCCGCGCCACAGGCTGCCGCCGGGCAGGAAGGCGTACTCCAGGGAGGCCCGGGCCAGGTCCTTCAGCTGGGGGTAGGACAGGCCGTAGGTCTCGGCGGCGTACCGGTACTCGTGACTGATGTCGATCCGGGAGACCCCGGGGTCGTCGGTGGCCAGCACCACGGGCACGCCGTAGGCCCGGTACGTCCGGAAGGGGTGGTCGGCGCCCTTGACGCCGAGGATCTGGGCGTTGCTGGTGAACGGCACCTCCACCGCGATCTCGCGGGCCGCCATGGTGCGGGCGGTGGCCCGCCAGTCGTCCTCGTGGACCAGATCGACGCCGTGGCCGATGCGTTCGGCGCCGGCCACGGTCACGGCCTCCTTGATGTGGAAGGCCAGGTCCTCCGGCTTGACCAGGCCCGGCCACAACTCGCCCGCGTGCAGGGTGACGTGGGCGCGGGGGTACGCATCGCGCAGGAAGGCGAGCATGCGCATGTGGAGGCGGTAGTCGCGCAGCGCGGTCTCTCCGTCCTCGGGCTGGACGAGGTTGACGGCGACGAACCGCGGGTCGCGTTCGGCGAGCCGCATCGCGAGGGCCATCTGGACGAAGACCCGCTCCCGGGCGCTGTTGCGGGAGACCTGGGAGATCCAGCGCACCGGCAGCTCGCAGGCCGGGCGGGGGCGGTCGGTGTCGCAGCGGGCCTCGGTGCGGAACTCGGCGGTGGCGGTGTCGGCCTCCTTGCGGGCCTCGGCCACCAGGCCGTCCAGCTTGCCGTCCGCGGTCAGCCTGCGGTGCAGCGCGGCCAGGTCGTCGTCCCAGCCGACCTCGGCGGCGAGCCGCTTGGCGCCCTCGGAGGCCGGGGTGGCCATGGTCTCCAGGTAGAACTGGTTGTGGCGGGTCACGTCGTCGGCGACCTGGGCGAGCAGTTTGCCCGGGTGCCGCCAGGTCACCTCGCCGAACTTGCCGAAGGTGGCGAAGAAGTGGTCGTGGCCGTTGCCGTCCGGCGGGAAGTCCTGCATGGACCAGGCGCGCAGGATCGTGTCGTGGAAGGCCCGGTCCGTGCGGGCGTCAGCGGCGGGCCGGGTGCCCGGTCCGCAGGGCGGGGGCACGGCGGTGGTCGTCGCGGTCTCGATGCACAGGCCGTCCTCGGCGGCCAGCCGGATCAGATACTCGGTCCGGACCGCGCCGGACAGGTGGTTGTGCAGCTCGCCGCCCTTGGGCAGGCGCTCGAAGAACTCGCGCAGCGCCCGCGGGTCGTCGCGGATGGTGCGCAGATGGACGTCCGTGCGGAGCTCGGCGGCGGTGCGCGGCAGGGGCGCGGTCGGCAGGTCGTCGGAGGCGGTGATGGCCTCGGCGGGCCGGGCGGGAGCGGTGCGGGCCTCGGCCGGCTGGGCGGAGGCGGGCAGCGCGGACAGCAGCGGCAGCAGGCCCAGCGCGCCGAGACCGGCCGTCAGCGGGAGCCGGCGGAGGCGGGCGGGTCGGTGGTGTTCGGCAGTCACCGCCGCATGATCGCGAGTGGGCCGTCGGCACGAGGCGCTTTCCGGCGGTTTCCACGGCGATGCCACCCGACCGGGGGACGACCGACGCCGTGTTGCTCGTTGGCGTCAATCCGACGACCGTACAAGGAAGTTGGACGCCCACCGGATCGGCCACGTGCCCCGGGCGCATCGGCCGCGCGCCCCAGGCGGATCGGCCGCGCGCCCCGGGCGGATCGGCCGCGCGCCCCGGGCGGATCGGCCACGTGCCCCGGGCGGATCGGCCGCGCGCCCTGGGCGGATCGGCCACGTGCCCCGGGGCGGATCGGCCGCGTGCCCCGCTCGGGCCTGCCGGAGGCCCCCGCGCGGGACTCGCGCCGGCCCTGCCGGACGCCGGCCGGTCAGCCCGCGCCGGCCGGTCAGCCCGCGGCGGTCGATCAGCCCGCGGCGGCCGGTCAGCCCCCGGTAGTCGGTCAGCCCGCGGTAGTCGGCGTCCCCGCCTCGGCGGCGGGCCGGCCGCGCACCCCGAGCGCCGCGACCACGGCGCCGAGGACGGTCAGTACGCCGGTGACCAGGGCGGCGGTGTGCACACCGGTCATGAACGCGGTGTGGCTGCCCTCGACGACCGCGGTCGCCACCCGGGCCGGCATGTCGTCGGAGACGGGCGCGACGCCCATCGCCACGGCGTCCTTGGCCTCGCCGAGGCCGTGGGCCAGAGGCGCCGGGACGCCCGCGTCGGTCAGGGCGCCGGTGAGGGTGGAGCCGACGCGCCCGCTGATGAGCGAGACGAGGACGGAGGTGCCCAGCGCGCCGCCGACCTGGAGGGACGTGGCCTGCAGGCCGCCCGCCACACCGCCGTCCCGGACCGGGGCGTTGCCGACGATCGCCTCGGAGGAGGCGGACATCACCATGCCGACGCCCAGGCCGAGGGCGATGAAGGGCGGCCACATCGTGGCGTACGAGGAGTCGGCGCCCCAGGTGAGCAGGGTGAAGGCGGCGGCGGCCTGGAGGACCATGCCGAGCGGCATGGTCAGCCGGGGCCCGAACCGCTCCGTCAGCTTGGCGCCCAGCGGGGAGGCGACCACCGAGGCCAGGCTCAGCGGCAGGGTGCGGACACCCGCCTCGACGGGGGTGAAGCCGCGCACGTTCTGCAGATAGAGCATGACGAAGAAGATCACACCGAGCAGGACGAAGAAGTTCAGCGCGGTGATGACGGTGCCGATCGCCAGGGCCGGGTTGCGGAAGAGGCGCATCGGCAGCAGCGGGTGCGCGACGCGGGTCTCGTACCGGCCGAAGACCAGCAGGACCAGCACACCCGCGGCGATGGCGCCCAGCGTGCCGGCCGAAGTCCAGCCCCAGGTCTCGCCCTTGACGACGCCGAAGACGACGGCGAGCAGGCCGAGTGCGAGCAGGACGACCCCGACGATGTCGAACTTCTCCTCCGCGGCGGCGGTGTTCCTGCTCTGCGGCAGCACGAGGGCGCTGAAGACGAGCGCGAGGACACCGATGGGGGCGTTGAGATAGAAGACGGACTCCCAGGTGACGTGCTGGACCAGCAGCCCGCCGACGATGGGGCCGAGGGCGGTGGAGACCGAGGACACCATGCCCCAGATGCCGACCGCCATCCCGAACTTCCGCGGCGGGAACACCGCGCGCAGCAGCGCGAGGGTGTTGGGCATCAGCAGTGCGCCGAAGAAGCCCTGTACGGCGCGGAAGGCGATGACGCCCTCGATGGAACCGGCGAGTCCGATGGCGACGGACGCGACGGTGAATCCGGCGACGCCGATCAGGTAGAAGGTGCGCCGCCCGAAGCGGTCGCCGAGCTTGCCGCCGAGGATCAGGGCGGCGGCGAGCGCGAGGAGATAGGAGTTGGTCACCCACTGCAGGTCGGCGGTGGTGGCGTTCAGGTCCCGGCCGATCTCCGGGTTGGCGATGGAGACGACGGAACCGTCGAGACCGACCATGAACAGCCCGAAGGCGACGGCTGTGAGCGTCAGCCAAGGGTTGCCCCGCCCGCCGCGGGGCGCGTCCGTGGGCGGGGACGCGGTGGGCGGGGCGGAGACGGGCAGGGAGGGGGAGGGCATGGGTGGGAGGTGCCTGTTCTCGTGGTGTCCGGGTGGGTGCTCACGCGGGTGCTCGCGCAGCCGCTCGGGCAGCTGCCGGCGCGGGGCGGAGCCCGCGAGCACCCACCATAAGTACTCCCATATACCTATGTCAACATACCTAATCCAACATACCTAACTCCTCACCGGACCCCCGCCGCCTTCCGTGCGGTCTCCGAGCGGAAGCCGTGACCCAGCTCCGGGGTGAGCCCGTGGTAGTGGCGGAAGTTGTAGATGAGCGGGCTCCAGACCGCGGGGTCGATGTGCTGCGTGCCCGGCACGACGATGCGTTCGTCCGCGTGGACGCGCAGCACCTCGCACTCGACGCCGAAGAAGAGCCCCTCTCCGCCGGGCGTCAGTGCCCGCACGCGCGCCTCCAGCTGGAGACCGCACTCGGCGACCCGGGGCGGCTTCACGAGATCGGAAGGGGCGGGGGTGAGCCCGGCGGCGGCGAACTTGTCGGGCTCGTACCGGTACACCGCTCGCTTGCTCTCCGGCACCGGATGGGCGCCGGTGAGCGGCGCGAGGCGCTCCACCCGCTCCCACAGCTCCGGCGAGGCGATGTTGATCACCAGCTCCGGCCGCTCGGCGAGGTTGCGCACGGTCCGGCTCTCGCTGCCCAGCCCCAGCACGACGTACCGCCCCAGCGCCCAGGCCGAGGAGATGGGGGCGAGGTTGACCGTGCCGTCGTCGTTCTCGGTGGTCAACAGGACCACGGGGGTACCGAAGTAGAGGATGCTGGGCCGGATGACCCGGTGGGTGTCAGTCGTCATGCCGCCGACGCTAGGCGCCCGACGTTTCGCTGTGCGTCGAACTGTCGTCACCCGACAATGGCGGGGTGACCAGCCCAGACGACGATGCCCAGGGGCCCGGCGGCCACGCGCGGAAGCCCGACGCCCCCGGCCCGGAGCACTACGCCCTCCCCCAGGAGCCCGGCGGCTACGCCCGGAAGCCCGACGCCCGCCTCCAGGAGCCCGACGCCCGCACCCGGCAACCCGGCAACCACGCCCAGGAGCCCGACGGCCGTGCCCGGGAACCCGGCAGCCACACCGGCAACCCCGACGACCACGCCCGGGAACCCGGCAGCCACACCGGCGAACCCGGCGACCACGCCCGGGAACCGGATCTCGCCTCCCTGGCGGCGCTGCTCGCCGACCGCACCCGTGCCGCCTTCTGCCTCGCGCTGCTCGACGGCCGCGCCTGGACGGCGACGGAACTCGGGCGGCTGGCCGGCGTCGCGCCGTCCACGGCCACCAGCCACCTCAACCGGCTGGTGGCCGGCGGGCTGCTGACCGAGGAGCGCGCGGGCCGGCACCGCCATGTGCGCCTGGCGGACCCCGGCATCGCCGAGATGATCGAGGCCCTGGCGGCCCGCGCGCCGCGCCGGCCGGTCCCGGTCCGCTCGCTCGCCGCCGCCCGCCGGCACCGCGCCGTGGCCTTCGCCCGCGTCTGCTACGACCACCTCGGCGGCTCCCTGTCCGTCGCCCTCACTGACGCGATGACCGAACGGGGCTTCCTGGACTGGGAGTTCGGCCCGTCCCTCACCCCGTCCGGCACCGCCTGGCTCGGGGACCTGGGCATCCCCGCGGGAACCACACCCCATGTACGCACCTGCCTGGACTGGACCGAGCGGCGTCTGCATCTGGCGGGCGCCGTGGCGGCGGGCCTCTTCCGCCACGCGCTCGACCAGTCCTGGCTCGTCCCGGCCGAGGGCGCTCGCGTCGTACGGCTGACGGACCACGGCCGCGACGCGTTCGGCCGACACCTGGGCCTGCCGGAGCAGACGCTCACCGCCGGTTGACGGGCCGCGCCTTCTGGATAGAGGGACTGGGCCCAGGTCTCCGGGAGTTCGGCGCCGAGGTGCTCGACGAAGCCCGCTGCTCGGCCGACCTCACCGCTCGCCCGCGAGGTCCAGATCCCTCCGCTCGGTGTGTCGGGCGCCGGCTCCGTGGCCCGCGGTCGGCGCCACGGGTGCGGGATCGGCCGGAAGGGGTCACCCTTCTCCTCGCCCTGCCCCTCTGGGTCGGCGGCGCAGCCCTGATTCTGTGCAGCGGCGCGAGCTGCGTCCGTAGCTCATACCGCCACCGGCAGCAACTCTCGTCCACCCCCGCACGCTTCCCGCTGCAGCTGCTGGCCTGGGGCGTCTGGCTCGCGCTTGCTCGACAATCCGTGGCCGAAGAAACGATGCCGTCGAGTACGTGTCGAGTTACCCGCTGCAGCTGCAAGACTGCGAGCAGGACCAGCGCGACGCGATCAAGGAGCCCACCCGCCGGTAGGCCAACCGGCAGGGCGCCCGCCGTGCCGGTGCCGCCGTGGTCGACCCGGAGCCCTGGCTGTGCCCGGGGTCGGGCAGGTGCGCCCGGGTCGTAGGCGACACGTTCGGCTACCGCGACGAGAGCCATGTGGCGGATCCCTACGCCGAGGCGCTGACCCCGCTGCTGCGCCAGGAGCTGCGGAAACTGGGGATGCTCGGCGGGTAGCCCTGGAGCAGCCTGCTCGTCTGCCTGGTACTGGCTTTCCTAGGGACGGCTGCCCAGGAAAAGGCCTCCCTGTATGCCCAGGTACTCCGCCACGACGATGGATCCCGCAAGGCGCCCTTCGCAGAGGAAAGCCACCTCTGCCGCCGACGCCGGATTCCCGTCGAAAGATGGCAAGACTGATGATCGCCGACAAGTCGGCTGTCCCCGAGCTCCGGGGGCACCGGCGCCCTACCGCCCAGTATCACCGGCAACACCGCCCCTGGCACTTCAAGACCGTGGTCGCGATCGTCTTCGTGGTCATGGCCGCCAGCAGCGCGCCGTCTCCGCTGTACGGTCTCTACCAGCAGCAATGGCACTTCGGAACGACCACTTCGACGGTCGTCTACGCCTGCTACGCCGTCGGCGCGATCCTGACCCTGCTGTTCGCCGGGGACCTGAGCGAGCACCTGGGTACTCAGCGGACGATCGTGGTGGCGCTGGCCACCATCGTCGCCAGCTTCCTGACATTCCTCCTGGCCACGGGGGCGTGGGCGCTGTGCCTGGCTCGCCTGATCCAGGGCGTCGGGGTCGGGTTGCTCACCAGCAGCGCGGGCTCGGCCCTGGCCGATCTTCACCGGGATCGCAGTCACAGGGCCGCGGCGGCGGCCAACAGCGCGGCGACCTCGACAGGCATCGCGCTGGGCGCGGTGTTCTCCGGCCTCGCCGTTCAGTTCGCTCCCCCACCGCTGGTCACCCCGTTCGTCGTGCTGACCGTCCTGTCCGTCGGTGGACTTGCCCTGGTGCGGGCGATTCCCGCCTGGCAGATCGCGCCCGAACGGCTCAGGCTCTGGCGCCCCCGGGTGCTGCGGCTGGGTGCGGAGCCACGGGGGATCCTGCTGCGGGTGGCCCCCATCGTGACGGCCGGCTGGGCGGTCGTCGGCCTGTACCTGGCACTGGGTGTCGACCTGGTCGCCGGCCTGCTGCACACCACCGACAGGGCACTGTCCTCGCTGGTCATCCTCGTGGTGCAGGGCTGCGGCGGCATCGCTCCGATGCTGCTGCGCAGGCTCGGGGACCGGGCGGCATCGGTGACGGGGTGCGCGCTGCTCGTCGCCGGGGTCGGGGTGTCCGTGATCGGCTACGACACCGCCCACACCCTGTTGTTCTTCTTCGGTGCGGCGATCACCGGGGCGGGCTTCGGCCTGACCTTCATGGGGTCCACGAGCACTGTGACGGCGGCGATGGTCGCCAAGGGCTACCCCCAGCTCCTGCCGGGGTTCTTCGCCCTGGCCTACCTGGCGGTGAGTGTGCCGGTGGTCGTTCTGGGCGCCGCCGCTTCCCGGTTCGGCGTCGCGGCCGCCTTCTCGGGGTTCGGACTGCTCGTGGCACTGCTGGCCGTAGCAGCAGGGGTCATTGCTGTCCGCCCGGGCCGGGCCGAGCTCCGGAAGCAATAGCTACATCCAACCCGATTTTCCTAAAATCAAACGAATGAGAGGTAGTGGCATGGCCACTTGGTTCATCACTGGTGCGTCCCGCGGTTTCGGCCTGGAGATCGCGCGCCAGGCACTGGAGCGGGGCGACAAGGTCGTGGCGACGGCCCGCAGGCCTCAGGACGTGCAGGACGCGCTCTCCCAGTACGGGGACAGTCTGCTCGCTGTCGCCCTGGACGTCACCGACGAGGCGCAGGCCCGTGAGGCTGTCGAGGCAGCCGTGGAGAAGTTCGGGACGATCGACGTCCTGGTCAACAACGCAGGACGCGGTGTGCTGGGCGCGGTGGAGGAAACCACCGATGCCGCGTTCCGCTCGGTCTACGACACCAACGTGTTCGGTCTGGCCAACGTCACCCGCGCCGTACTGCCGGTCATGCGCCGGCAGCGTTCGGGCCGCGTTCTCAACCTGAGTTCCATCGGGGGCTTCGAGAGCGTGGCGGGCTTCGGCGTCTACTGCTCGACCAAGTTCGCCGTGGAGGGCCTGTCCGAGGCGATGCGCGCCGAACTGGCGCCGCTGGGTATCCAGGTCACGATTGTCGAGCCGGGATATTTCCGGACCGACTTCCTCGACGCCACCAGCCTGCTCACAGAGGGCCGAATCATCTCCGACTACGCCGAGACCGCCGGCGCGGTGCGCCAGGCTGTCCCCGGGCTCAATCACGCTCAGCCCGGTGACCCGGTCAAGGGGGCCACGGCCATCCTCGCCCTTGCCGACGCCGCCAACCCGCCGCTGCGCGCCCAGCTCGGCAGCGACTGCGCCTCGGCCATGGACCGTAAGATCGCTCAGCTTCGCGAGGAGACCGACACCTGGCGGGAGCTGGCCCTGTCCACGGACCATGACGACACGAAGGTCACCAACTGACCCGCCGTATGACTCGCATGAGTCACACGAGAAGGAGGCTGCCGTGACAGAACTCGGTGAGTACCTGCGCGCATGCCGCGCCCGGGTCAGTGCGGAGCAGGTGGGGCTGCCCACGTCCGGGCACCGCCGGGTGCCGGGACTGCGGCGTGAGGAACTCGCCTCGCTGGCCGGCGTCAGCGTGGACTACATCGTGAGGCTGGAACAAGGCCGCGTGAAGTCCGCGTCGCCCGCCATCCTCAGTGCCCTGGCCCGGGCCCTCGAGCTGCGGCCCGACGAGGAGGAGTACCTGCTGCGGTGTGCGGCCGAAGCCGGCATCTCCGACCGGGCGAAGCCGGTCACACCGAGAAATCAGCAGGTATCGCATGCCACCCAGGTCCTCCTGGACAGCATGGTGAATGTCCCGGCACTCGTGCTGGGCCGCCGTATGGACATCCTGGCGTGGAACAAACTGAGCGCCGCGCTGTTCACCGACTACTCCAGGCTGCCGGCCAAGCGGCGCAACCACATCTGGCTCACCTTCCTCGATCCCGAGGTCCGGGGGCTGTACGCGAACTGGGAGCAAGTGGCCCAGGAGTGTGTCGCCTACCTCCGCATGGACGCCGGCCGTTACCCGAACGATCCCGAACTCGCCCGTCTCGTCGGGGAACTGTCCTTGAAGGACCCCGACTTCCGCCGATGGTGGTCCGACCACAGGGTCCGGGCGCAGCGGCATGGCCGCAAGGAGTTCGTCCACGCGATCGCCGGGGAACTGAGCCTGGACTTCCAAGTGTTGGATGTGCGGGGCTCCACTGACCAGAGCCTGCTCGTCTACACGGCGGAACCGCACTCGCCGAGCGCGCAGGCCCTCACCTACCTGGCGGGCTGGGCCGCTACCGAGCTCCCGGCTCGGCCGACGGAGGCGGCAGGATCCCTCCGGCGGCCCGGGGCAGCACCTTCGGCGGGGGAATCCAACGACGGGGCGTAGCGCATCAGCGGGACGGCCGGGCCGAGACACTTGGGGAGCAGGGTGTGCGACACCCTGCTCCCCAACGCTGTCCGTCTATACGCTCCTCACATGTTCGGCAACGCCTCCCGCCGCCTGCTCCCGCCTGCTCTATGAGGGCACCCAGCAGATTCGGTGAGGAGTCGCGCCCCTCGGACTTGGTTGAGCAGCTCAACGAATCCACGACCAGCAGTGGGCTCCGATGCCGCGCGCGAGCGTCTCGGAGGACACTGAGGGCGCACCGAGTTCTACGGCGAGTGAAAGCTGAGGACTATGGGTGCATCTCACGCCACCGAGCGCAGTGGTCCCCATGGTGGAGTCCCGGCGTAGTCGTGTGTCAGCCAGTACTCAGGGTCGTCTCAGAGGCTTGGGTCCTTTGTGACGCCAGGCGGTGGTCGACGGTGGCGATGGCCGTCAGGACGACCACAACCATGGTCATACCGATCCAGCCGGCGATGGACGCCGTCGCTCCCAGCGGCACCGCGCACACCGCTCCGACCACGCGGTCGGCGATCCGTCCGCTTCCCAGCAGGCCCCGGTAGGCCGCGTGGCCCAAGAGGAACAAGGCTGTGCCGCAGCCCAGCCACCACCGGTGCGCATGACCATCGAAGTGGTGGATGGCGTCGGTGATCCCCGCGGCGACCAGGATGATGCCGACGATCATCACGAGGTGTCCGCCGGTGAATGCGTAGTAGGCGAGCATTTGGCGACGGTGCTCGGTGGCCTTCTCGAACTCGGCGTCGGCCCGGCTTTCGTCCCCGTCGAAGTACACCCACCACAGGCCCGACGCCACGGCGATTCCCAACACCACGCCGAGCGCCAGGGGTGCATCCACCGCGTGGCTCTCCGATCCCTCGGCGCCGATCCCGATGGCGACCACCGACTCGCCCAGAACCACCATCAGCAGCAGCGCATGCCGCTCCACGAAGTGGTGCGGCTCGAGGACGAAGCCGCGGATGCGGCCCAGGAAGGGCGAGAGGTACAGGACCAGCACTGCGGCGGCCCAGCACACCCAGCCCCATGCTTCCGGAAGGTGAGGGGCGACGAGTACGAGAATGCCGGCCGCGGCGTTGAACGGCATGTTGCGCAGGATGGCCTGCCGCGCCGACGGGACATTGGCGGTCAGATAGACGATCCCGTGGATGGCAACGACGGCCAGATACGCCAAGGGGAAGGCCCAACCCTCGGGCGTGAAGGCGTAAGGCACATCCAGCCCCATGATGAAGAAGCCGGTCATGGCAAGCATCAGCAGCAGGCGCACCTGCACCGCGTCGGGCCGCACCGCGTTGGTGAGCCATCCGAACCCGCTGAACATCCACCACACGATGACCATCGGGAACAGTCCCTTGAGGAGGCCCACCCACCCGGGATGGCTCTCCACCGCGTGGGTGACCTGGGTGACGAAGAAGACGAACACCAAGTCGAAGAAGAGCTCGACCGGCGTCACACGGCCCTGGGTACTCTCTGAAATCCACAGTCGCCTGGGAACGAGAGAAGTCTCATTCCGTTCGTTTCTTCTCATGGGCGGTTCGCTTTTCCTCATCGGTGCGAGCGGACAGCCGTCCGCCGGGGCACCCGGTGGCGGATCCCGCGATCGAAAGAGGCGGCAGAAACGCCACAGTGCGCCTGACCCTGCTCGCCATGGCTGAGGGCAAAGGTCTCCTGGCAGTTGGCGGCATCCAGATTAACTGATCGTTTCTGCGTGAGATCGGCGTGCCGGTTGGGTTCGACTCGCTGCTCGGCAATGACCACGGTCGCCTCGACCTCACCGGGTGATCGACGCGATGGTGCGGATCGTGCCCAGCGACACGAGCTATTTCTGCAACGTGGTACCGGAGTTCATCGAGAAGATGGTGAAGCAGAGCCAGGCCGAGGCATGGGACATCACCATCCGGGTTTTCCGTCCACGGAGATCGACGACAGCGGAGACCGGAAGGCCCTCATCCCGCATTTCCTCAGGCCCCGGCAGGGGCGAATTTCCCCCAGAGGTCTGGGGCTGTTGAACAACGAGAGCGCGACAACCAGCGGATCGGCCATGCCCCGAAGGCTCCGTGAGGACGATTTTCCGTTGATCACTGCGTCACCGGCCTGGGCACGGTAAGTCGAGGTCAGTGGTGTCGGTCGCCGCCGCGCTCGAGGCCGGCAGCGGCACCGCTCGCGTCTCCCGGCTCTCGCTCGGCGGCGCAGGCACCAGCCGTGGCGCGGCTGACGCGGAACGGGGGCCGCTCGGCCGGCCGACCACGGAGTCGGTCCCCCGGGAGGCAGACGTGGCCGTTCTCACGGCACTCGTGGCGATGGCCGGATCAGCGGTACGGGTGAGCCGGCGAAGGCCTGCGTCGGAGGGCGAGCCCGGGACGATGCTGTGGGTGAAGAGCGTCTGATCAGGTTCGTTCGGAATGTGGAGGCGTTCGCTGTGGAGCACGATCTCGCCGACAAGAGGATGGCGGTAGCGACGTCGGCCGTTCCTGAGCTCAACCTCATGGGTGGCCCAGATTCGGCGGAATTCGGAACTCACCGCCGTGAGCTCGTCGACGAGCGCGGCGACGGCTGGATCGTATGGATGGCGGGCGGCGTCGAAGCGCAGCATGGCGATTGCCTCGTGGGCTGCGACGTTCCAGTCCGCGTCCGGTGCCTCGCCCGGAGCGTCGAGGATCAGCCAGCGCAGGTAGTTTCCGCGGGCTCCCAAGCCGCGGAACAGCGCGTGCGCGGGCTCGTTCATGGCGAGGAGGTCGAGTAGCCGTCCGATGACGAACGCCGGGGTGGAAAGGTTCTCGAGCAGCAGGCGTAGTCCGGCGCTGATCTGCTGGCCGTCGGCACACCCGGGTGCGTGGGTGGCAGACGTCCGGGCGATCTCGTACAAGTAAATTCGCTCGACAGGGGTGAGGCGCAGAATCCTGGCGACCGAGTCCAACAACGCGTCTGACACGTTGGGGCAACGGCCCTGCTCGAAGCGGACGTAGTAGTCCACGCTGATGCCGGCGAGGTCGGCCACCTCTTCCCGCCGAAGGCCGGGCACACGGCGTGCTCCAGGCCCGAGCGGCAGACCCGCCTCCCCGGGTGTCACCCGGGCACGGCGTGAGCGCAGGAAATCTTTGAGCATCGTGTTGCGGCTCATTGGGGCCGCCGCGTGTCAGCGAGGGGGGGTACTGGCGTACCTAGGGTCGTGGCCGCCCCAGGGACAAATGCGCCCCTTCCGCGCCTGACGGTTATGTCATCAACTACAGGCATGCCAACTCTCTCGGGCGAGGTCGAGCGGGTGCTCTCCACAGGCGTTTCTAGTCGGACGTCGGCTCTGTTCAAGAGGCAGTCCGAGGCGCGTTCTGACTTCTGCGGTACTGGTGGGACTGCCGGGACTGATGGGACTGGTGGTGGAAATGGCGGGACGCCTTTAGATCTGTCCGGAGGGTCGGTGGTGTGACGGCGGGCGAGGAGCAGGTGCTCGAGGAAAACCGGGCGTCGGCGTTGACACACAGGGTGTGGCAGCACTCGGTGCATCGAGGCTGAGAGGTCGTCGATCATCGGGACTGCCTCGCGCGGAGGTAGGGTGCGGCGGGAATGCGTATTACAGGACAGGATCCCGCTGCCTATACGAACTCGCATCCGTAGCGTCCCTGGCGGGATGCCCCTGAGCGGATCCTGCGGACGTGGACGCGTTCGGCCTGCGACAGTGCGGCGGGGTGCGGCGTGCGTCTCTTGAACAGACTCGTGGCGCCGGGTCGCCGACTTCTTGCCACCTCCACGACCTGGGACGACGCCGACGCGTGTTCGATTTGCTGGCGCGTCGAGCACCAGAACCGTGAACAGACCCCACACGCATAGGCACACGGCGGCTATTTCTCTTCAGTGGCATGATTGTACGAGGTGGCGGAGTGACTTTTGCTGAGCAGCGACATCTGACTGCAGGGCCGGAATCAAACAATTTCCCTTGCCTGGCCAGTAACCCTCCGGAAACTCAGAATTGAGGCGCCATGAAGCATGTGGAAACCGAGGCACGGTCGGCCGGACAGGCACCGCCGGAAGTGCCCCAGGTCGACGTCACCCTGAATGTGAACGGCATACTCCACCGGCTCCGGCTCGATGCGCGGGTCACGCTGCTCGACGCGCTGCGTGACCATCTGGGCCTGAACGGGGCCAAGAAGGGGTGCGATCAGGGTGCGTGCGGGGCCTGCACGGTCATGGTCGACGGGAAGCGTGTGGTGTCGTGTCTGGCGCTGGCGGCGCAGTACGAGGGGCGTGAGATCACCACCGTCGAAGGGCTATCGGTCGACGGCGAGCTGCACCCCATGCAGGCGGCGTTCGCCCGGCATGACGCGTTCCAGTGCGGCTACTGCACGCCGGGGCAGATCATGTCGGCGGTCTGCCTCATCGCCGAAGGACGCGCGAACTCGGACGAGGACATCCGTGAGTTCATGAGCGGCAACATCTGCCGCTGTGGCGCTTACCCGAACATTCGCGCGGCGATTCGCGAAGTGACAACGGAAGGTTGATGATGCACCCCTTCGCATACGCCCGGGCCACCGACGCAGACCAGGCCGTGGCCGTGGTCAGCGCTGATCCGAACGCGTCGTTCCTGGCCGGCGGCACCACGCAGCTGGATCTGATGAAGGACGGGGTTCTGAACCCCGAACGGCTCATCGACATCACCCGCCTGCCCCTCGGCGGCATCACGCACACAGACTCGGCGATCCGGGTCGGCGCGCTGACGACGATGGAGGAACTGGCCGCCGATCCCGTCGTGAGAGAGCGGCTGCCGTTCGTACGAGAGGCCCTGCTGCTGGGCGCCTCGACCCAGCTGCGCAACATGGCCACCATCGGCGGAAACCTGCTGCAGCGAGCCCGGTGCCGGTACTTCAGAGACCCCACCGTCCTCGCCTGCAACAAGCGCAACCCGGGCTCGGGGTGCGCCGCCATCACGGGAATCCAGCGGATGCACGCCATCCTCGGCACCAGCGACCACTGCATCGCCCTGCACGCCTCGGACGTCGCGGTACCGCTGACCGCGCTCGACACGATCGTCCACGTCCAGGGCACGGACGGCCCACGGTCGATTCCCCTGACCGAGTTCTACCTGCCGCCGGGCGACACGCCGCACGTGGAGAACGTGCTGCGGCACGGTGAGCTGATCACGGCGATCGAGATCCCGCTGCTTGCCGAAGGAGCGCGGTCTCACTACATCAAGGTCCGTGACCGTGTCTCCTACGAGTTCGCGCTGGCCTCGGCCGGCGTGGCTCTGGTGATCGAGGATGGTGTCGTTCAAGAGGCGCGCGTGGCGCTGGGCGGGGTCGGCACCATCCCCTGGCGCGCGTGGGACGCCGAGGACGTCCTGCGAGGGGCCCGCGCGGATGCCGACGTCTTCCGCGGCGCGGCGGAGGCGGCCCTCGCGGAGGCCAGGCCGCTGCCCGGCACCGCGTTCAAGGTGGAGTTGGCCAAGCGCACCCTCGTGCGCACGCTGGAGACTGTCGCAGGAGTGCTGTCATGACGACTCTCGAAACCGGCACGGTCGTGGGGGCGGGCCTGGACCGCGTGGACGCCCCGCTGAAGGTGACCGGATCGGCTCAGTACCCCAACGACTTCTCCTTCCCCGCTATGGCGCACGCCGCCCTGGTGGGCAGCACCATCGCCGCGGGGCGCATCCGCAGCATCGACGTAGCCGAGGCCCTGGCGGCGCCGGGTGTGCTGACCGTCATCACCCACCTGAACGCGCCGAAGCTGGAACGCGGCCCGATGACACTGCTGGGCGGATCGCCTCCGGCTCCGCTGCAGGACGACCGCGTCCTGCACTACGGGCAGCACATCGCGATCGTGGTGGCCGAGAGCGCCGAGCAGGCCCGGCACGCCGCACGGCTGGTACGCGTCGAGTACGAGGCTGCCGAGGCCCTGCTCGACGTCGACGACCCGCGTGCCGAGATCGTCGAGAACCCCTGGGGGCTGGACACCGAGCGCGGAGATGTCAACGCCGGATTCGCCCAGTCCGATGTCGTTGTCGAGGGCACCTACACCACCCCCGACAACACCAACAACCCGCTCGGCCTGATGGCCACCGTCGCGTACTGGCACGGGGACGCGCTCACCGTGCACGACTCCACCCAGTGGCCGCACAACGTGCGTACCTCGCTGGCCACGATCTTCAAGGTCCCCGAGAGCGGCATCCGCGTGCTCGCCCCCTTTGTCGGCGGCGGCTTCGGCGCCGGCCTGCGGGTGTGGTCCCACGTCATCCTGACCGTGCTGGCCGCCCGCGAGGTCAAGCGCCCGGTCAAGCTGGTCCTGACCCGGCCGGAGATGTTCACCTCCGTGGGGCACCGGCCCAACAGCGTCCAGCAGATCAAGATCGGTGCCACCCGGGGCGGGGACCTCGTCGCCATCGAGCATCACGGCATCTCGTCGGTCGCGATGGAGGACGACGACTACGAACCGGTCTCCTTCGGATCTGCCGTCTCCTACGCCTGCCCCAACGTGCTGACCCGCGACCGGCAGGCCCGGCTGAACATCCCCTGCCCGGGCTCCATGCGCGCGCCAGCCGAGGGCCAGGGCAACTTCGCTCTCGAGTCCGCCATCGACGAAGTCGCCCACGCCATCGGTATGGACCCCCTCGAGATCCGCCTGCGCAACTACGCAGAGGAGAACCCGCTGCTCGGCCTGCCTTGGTCGAGCAAGGCCTTGCGGGAGTGCTATCTCGAGGGCGCCGAGCGGTTCGGCTGGTCGCGCCGTACCCCGGAACCGGGCTCCATGCGCGACGGCCGCTGGCTCGTCGGCTACGGCCTGGCCGGCGTCTCCTACCCGTTCTACCAAGTGCCGTGCCAGGCCCGCGCCTCGGTGCGCCACGACGGCTCGGCATACGTGCGCAGCGCCGCCACCGACATCGGAACCGGCACCTACACGGTCATGACCCAGCTGGCGGCCGAGCTTCTGGGACTCGACGTCGCCCGGGTGCGGTTCGGCCTCGGCGACTCCGACATGCCCTACTCCCCCCAGGCCGGCGGCTCCGGCCTCACCGGGGCTCTCGCCAACGCCGTCCACGCCGCGTGCCGACGCCTGGTGCAGGAATTCCTCGACGTCGTGCGCGACGACACCGAATCCCCGCTGCACGGAGCCGCGCTCGACGACGTGACCGTCACCGACGGGCGCGTCCACCGCATCGGTGATCCCGCACGGGGGGAGACCTACACGGAGATCCTGACCCGTCACGGCCTTGAAGAACTCAGCGCCGACGGCCGGAGCACTCCCCCGCAGGCCGAGGAGCTGGGGATGGCGCTCTCCGGCGCCTTCGGAGCCAAGTTCGTCGAGGTGCGCATCGACCCGGAACTGGGCCTGCTGCGGGTGGCCCGGGTGGTCTCCGCGATCGACGGCGGTCGCATCCTCAACGAGAAGACCGCCACCAGCCAGATCATCGGCGGCACGGTGGGCGGCATCAGCCAGGCGATGTTCGAGGAGACGGCCACCGACGCGGTCACCGGCCGCATCGCCAACGCCACGTTCGGCGACTACCTGATGCCGGTGAACGCGGATGTTCCCGACATGGAGGTGCTGTTCGTCGGCGGTCCCGACCGGGCAACCGCGGTCGGAACCAAGGGAGTCGGTGAGGTCGGTCTGGTCGGCCTGGCCGCGGCCATCGGCAACGCCGTCTTCCATGCCACCGGACGCCGCCTCCGCTCCCTTCCGATCACCATCGACCAGCTCATGCTCTGAAGACCGGCTCCGCGGCCGTGAGCCGCGGAGCCGTCGCCGGCGCCACCGTCCGGCGCCGTATCGCACCGCCGTAGGCCGGGGAGAAACCCATGCTGGACATCGCACGAGAGCTGTGCCAGTTGCTTGAGCAAGGCCATGACTTCGCCGTCGCCACCGTGGTCGCGGTCAGCGGTAGCGCACCCCGTGCGCCTGGCGCCGCCCTTGCCGTGGACGGCGACGGCACTGCCATCGGCTCGGTCTCCGGCGGCTGTGTGGAAGGCGCGGTGTACGACCTGTGTCAGCAGGCGCTGAAAGACGGTGAGACCGTCCTGCAGCAGTTCGGGTACAGCGACGAGGACGCCTTCGCCGTCGGCCTCACGTGTGGCGGGGTCATCGACATCCTGGTCGCGCCGGTCCGTGCCGGTAATCCGGACCGGGACGTCCTCGCTGCCGCGTTGTCCGCCGCACGCTCACAGGAGACGGTTGCGCTGGCTCGTGTTGTCGACGGACCGGCCGAACGGCTCGGTCGCGCGCTGACAGTCCACTCCGACGGGTCGTATGAGGGAACGCTCGGAGACCAGCCCCAGCTGGATCGCACCGCAGCAGCCAGGGCTCGGGCGATGCTGGAACTCGGGCGCACCGGGACAGTCGTGATCGGCGAGGAGGGCTCCTACTGCGGTCGCCCGCTGACACTGCTGGTCGAATCCAGTGCCCCGGCCCCCCGCCTGATCGTCTTCGGAGCAATCGACTTCGCGGCAGCGCTCGTACGGCTCGGCAAATTCCTCGGCTACCACGTGACCGTCTGCGATGCCCGACCGGTATTCGCGACCAAGGCGCGTTTCCCCCAGGCGGACGAAGTGGTCGTCGACTGGCCTCACCGCTACCTGGCAGCCACTCGCCTCGACAACCGAACAGTGCTGTGTGTGCTCACGCACGATGCCAAGTTCGACATACCGCTCCTGCAACAGGCGCTGAAGCTGCCGGTTTCCTATGTCGGGGCCATGGGGTCCCGGCGCACCCACGAGGACCGCATACGGCGCCTGCGCGCAGCAGGGGTAACCGATCACCAGCTGGCCCGGTTGCGATCGCCGATCGGCCTCGACCTCGGCGCGGCCACGCCCGAGGAGACGGCCCTGTCGATCGTTGCCGAGATCGTCGCCGATCGACGGGGCGGCTCAGGCCTCCCACTGGCCAGTACAGGCACTTCCATTCACCATGACACGGCTTCCGTCTCCGGTTGCCGTGTGCGAGAGCAGCCAATGCGGACTGCCGCTCCGCGTCTTCTCGACGACAGCGCATCCGTCAGATGACACACCCACACCAGCACTGCGCAATACACAGAAGAAACGTCTCTGCGACGCTTTGGCCGAGCTGAGCAACCCGGCGCGCGACGGAGCGGACCCGGGGTCGGCGGTACCCGCCGGACAGGTGACGACTGTCCCCAGGGATGGCCCGCGCCAGGGTTGCGGCGCGGTGTTCCATTACGACCCCGGCGATCCCTCGAACAGTGCCGTCATGCCACGCGATTCAAGCCGCTGCTGGTGGAGCGTCTGCTCGGCGATACCTGAGCGCCCTTCTGACCAGCGCTGCCCCGCCTCACAGAGAGCACGTCATCAAGCTCACGCGCACTGCGTTCGGCGCGCCTGTGCGCTCGTCATCGGACCTCGTTTCCAAGGAGAGAAGATGTCTCCGGCTTGTCGCCGACCCCCGCACCGCCTTGGATGCGGAGACCGCCGCTTGGGGAGCGAGCTGCCGAAGTCCACCGACTTCCTCGACCAGGAACAGGTCGCATGAGAGAAACAGTGAGTGCAACAGGGCGGCTCGCTCAGCCGAGAAGACACGACATGACGGTGGTGCTCACCGGCGCTACCAGCGGCATTGGGCAAGCCGCCGCCCGTCTGCTGGCTCCGCATACGACTCAATTGATCCTGCATGGACCGCAAAGGCCACAAGAAGTAATTCGGCAATTGCAGGAGCTCCGCGCTTCCGGCGCAGGAGAGGTGCAATACGTACAGGCTGACTTCGACAGCCTGGCCATGGTGCGCGCGCTTGCCTCCGAGATCTCGAAGATCACGGATCGGGTCGACGTACTCATCAACAACGCAGGCCGTCCGGGAGCACCGCGGCGTCGGCTCAGCCAGGACGGCAATGAAGCGACTCTACAGACGAACTACCTAGCGGCCGTCCTGCTCACCGAACTTCTCACCCCGTCGCTCCTCGCATCCGGCGGCCGAGTAGTCCATGTCGCTTCGTCGACCCATCTTTTCGCTACGCTCGACCCGGACGACCTCAATCTCGAGCGCTCCGACTACAGCGCCACGATCGCGTACGCACGCTCCAAGCTGGCGTTGGTGGCGCACGCTCGCTGGCTGGTCGAGCAGGCTCCGCAGCCCCAGCCGGACACCGTAAGTGTGCACCCGGGAGTCATCAGCACTGATCTGTTGCACGCCATGTTCGATATACGCGGTGATTCGGTCGTGCGCGGAGCCCACAATGTTGTGAACGCTGCCCTGTACACCAATAGGTGGGCCGGCCAGTACCTGGACGAGAGACGGCCAGTCCAGCCGAACCCTATTTCCCTCGACGCCGAATTCCGGCACCGACTCGCCAAGCACACATTCAACGTCTTGCGCCGCTCCGGCCCAGTACCCGGAGAGGCTCAAGCCTTCCCCTGAGCGCGCCCCGTTCGATGCCTGCCAGTCGCTTCACCGGCGGCAAGTTCATCGGCGGCAACTCGACGAGGTCGTGACGGGCGCCCGAGAGTTCTCCGACGCTGTCGCCGAGCGGGCTGCCGCACTCGGCATCACGCCCGGCGGACGGGCGGGACCATCGCCGCCCGCAGCAACCTGCCCGGTTACCCGGCTGGTTGGGTAAGGGACAGCGATGCGGTAGCCGCAGTCGTAGAGTCCTTGGCGCAGGTTGTCGTCCGGATGCGGGAGCGGGTCACGAACACCGCAGAGGCCGACCCGGTCACCCAGGACCTGCCCATCTCCATCACCGCGGACCTGGAGAAGCAGCACTGGATGTTCCAGGCGGAGAACACCTGACACCGACCGCCGTTCCCCCCATGCCGCGATGAACTCCGGGTTGTGGGCGTCGGTACGCCGGTGTCGTGGCGATGAGCCCCGGCCGGGGCCACGGGGGACAGCACACCGGCCGGGGCTCGTTCCTGGAGGAAGAGGGCAGTCAGTCCCGCATCCACTGCCGAATCATAAGATCGATTGGACATCCTGTCCAACGTGCTGCCCAAAGAGGGAAGCAGACATTGTCGGGCCCTGCGCGACCGCGCGACAGGTGACCGCGATGCCGACGGCACCTGACAGCTGGCCACATCCCGCTGTCGTCGGCCACATCCTCCTTATGAGGTGACCTCACTGACTTCCGACGGCCGACGAGCCTCACGACCGGGAATCTGTCGCCAACGCAAGCACTCCCAAGGTCGTCGGACCGCCTGCCTCTGTCGGTCCGGACCGGACCGACAACAGCACTCGACGGGTGTAAGGCCGTGCTACATGGCGGCCCACTGGATGCGATCTGCTCCACGCTGAGTTCGGTACATGTCACGCCGCCACGCAGGCACTCCTCGATCACGGACAGGATCCGCGCACAGGCGGGGGCCCTCGATGCCGTCACGCGACGGCCCGAGCCACGAGATGAACTTGCCCAACGGTGCAGTGATCGGGCAGCCCGGAATCAGCCGTAGAAAGACAGGGCGATGCCCGTCAGCAGGGCGGCCAACTCCGCCGGCTTCGACAGGAACGGTGTGTGGCCGCCGGGCATTTGGCGTACCGCATCGGACCTCTCGGCCAGTGCCTGCTGGCTCTCGGTGGCCAGGGCCTGGGGCTCTGACGGAGTGGGCACACCGTAGAAGCCCAGGAGGCTTTCACCAACGTCGGGCTGGAACGCCGCCCGGTAGACGATGCGCCATCAACCCTTCGTCCTCCACCGCCCGTGCCATGACACCTTGCGCCGTATGCCAGGCACGGCTGGGTCGGGATCCGCCGCTGGATCCGTCATTCTCGACAGCGCGCGCTGCGTGCTGCGCCGCTCTTCTGCGGATGCCGCCCAGTAGACCGCCGACCGAGCCATCGGATAAACCTGACTCAAGCGTCGATCGTGAGCATGCCTGCGGCCACGGCAGGAGCAGAGGCGTCGATGCCGATCCCGAGCTGTTCGGCCACAAGCCACAGCAAAGCCGGTTCGCCGGCCGGGTCCGCTGCTGCAGGCAGCGGACATCGCCGCGCCCCTGGTGGAAGCCCGGTGACCCACCCTTCTGCTGGAACGAGAGCAGAGACAATGCTCCGCTCATGACGCAGACCGAGACCCGCTGCAGTTCCGGGTCGCGGTTCACCTGGGTGAACTCCATGTACAGGCCGCGCACCCATCCGTGCGGGCGCTCAGGTGCAGGCGGCCAGCGATCTCCTTAGAGCTTGGCCGTCGTGTAGGTTCGCGCCCGTCAGCTCCCCCCGCGAGGGAGCAGGCGGCACCACCCACTCGAACAGCTCCCACAACTCATCCGGCACCGGACGCTCAACGATGCCCACGATGCCAGACGATCGAACACGCCAAATGAGACGACCTCTTAACGGTTCTCCGCCCGCATCATCCATGCGTGCTTTTCCAGGTCGCCGATGATCGCGTGCAGGAGGTCGGCGGTCGGCGGATCTTCCGCGTCCACCTCGTCACGTGCCTGCCTGAGCGTCGCCGCTGTAGCACGGAGGCGGGTGTCGAGCAGGGAGGCCACGGTTGCCGTGTCCTGCTCTCCGCCGGGGAAGGCGGGAAGCGTCGTGGTCGCGGCGACCATGTCGGAACGTCCGTCCACGGCGGGGCCGAGTGCGCGTATGCGCTCGGCGACCGTATCGGCCGCCTCCCTGGCCGTGTCGACGATGTCGTCGAGTTGCAGATGCAGGTCACGGAAGGTGCGACCTACGACATTCCAGTGTGCCTGCTTGCCCTGCAGGTGCAGCTCGATCAGATCGACGAGCACCTGCTGAAGGGCGCCGGTCAAGGCCGGTGACGCGGTGATCAACGGAACGTCGTCCTCGCTCCGCCTTTTCGTCACGGTCGAGCCTATGGTTGTCACACTCTCTCCGTTCAACAGCCCAGGAGGCGCACCCGGCGCGGCGTCGACAGCGGCGGGATGCGCCATCCGGGCATCCAGTGGGAAGTGCCCCGTGTCAGGGCATCAGGTGGGACGGCATGAGGGCCTTCCGGTCACCGCCGCGGATGTGGGAATCCGCACCGCGCCAGAAGGCCCTCAGCCGTTTCAAGGTGCCTCGGAGGAGATCCGCGTCAGGGCGATCTCCGTGGACGGAACACCTAGATGGTGATGTCCCAGGCCTCGGTCTGGGACTTCTTCAGCATGTCCTCGACGAAGCCCGGCACCACGTTGCGGAACTTGCCCGTGTCGCTGGGCACGATCCGCACCATCGCGTCGATCATCTCCTGGGGGTCGAGGCGACCTTCATCGGTGCCGAGCAGCGAGTCGAACCCGGCCTGCACGTCGGCACGCTTGTTGAAGTTCTTGTCGTCGTCGAGCCACCTGAAGGCCGTCTCGGCCATGGTCTCGTTGAAACCGGTCAGGTAGGCGCCGGGGTTGACGGTCTGCACCTTGATGTTGTGCGGGCGCAGCTCGTCCCGGAGCGCCTCCGCGAGGGCCTCGAGCGCGTGCTTGGTCGACACGTAGGGGCCGAAGCCGGTCGGGGTGAACAGACCGCCCATCGAGGAGGTGAAGACCACCTTGCCCGGCCGGCCCTGGTCGATCCACTTGCGGGCGAACTTCTGAGCGAGCTCGAGCGGGGCGAACACGTTCGTCTCGAAGTTCTTCCGCAGCAGCCCGACGGGGATCTCGCTGACCGGACCGGCCTCACCGATACCGGCGTTGCTGAAGAGCACGTCGATGTCCCACTTCAGCGCGGCCGCGACGTCGTACGGGTCCAGGACGTCCAGCTTCTCGACCCGCAGGTTGTCCAGGCCGAGTTCGCGCGCCTTCAGCCGGAGCGCCGCGACCTGGGGGTAGATCTGGGCCGTGGCGATGACGTCGTGACCCTCCTTCGCCAGACCGATGGCCGCACCCTCACCGAAACCCGATCCGGCACCCGTGATCAGAATCCGCTTACCGCTCATGATGATGCATATTCCTTTACTTGGTTTTTTGTATGTGGTGATTTTTCAGAAACCGATCGACAGGACCGGTTCATGGCACACCCCAGCCGGGGCGGAAGCTCAGGCCGGGACGGAAACTCAGGCCGACGCGGCAGCGAGCGCGGCAGCGGCCGCCTGGGCGATCTCGGCATCCTGGGCGACCGACCCCCCGGACACACCCACGGCCCCGACGACCACGCCCTCGGCGTTGCGAATCGGCTTGCCGCCGGCGAAGACCACCAGTCCGCCGTTGCTGTTCTCCAGGCCGAACGACGTACCGCCCGGCTTGCAGTATTCGAAGAGCGCTTCGGAGTCCAGCTGGAACAGCGCCGACGTGCGCGCCTTCCCCATCGCGATATCGGCGGAGCCCAGCAGGGCACCGTCCATACGAACGAAGGTCTTGAGGTTCGCACCGGTATCGAACACCGCGATGTTCACAGGCAGCGCCATTTCCGCTGCCCTTCGCACACCGGCCGAGAGAACCCGCTGGGCCTCTTCGGTCGAAATGTCAGGCACTGCGACCAGCTCCTTACATAGTGTCTTCATTGCCGACCGCTTTCGTCATTCAGGCGCTTGCCGTGAATTTCTGCTAACCGGTCGGCGTTCCCTTTCGACATCCATGTTTGGCCATGCCGGGCGTGGGGGTAATCCGTCATCCGACCATGCCGGAACGGGCTGTCAGCGGTTCCCATAGGTATGGTGCCCATGGCGGGGCAGGCAGACTTGACTCCCGCATAGGTATCGATTGGCACGAGCGGCACGCGGTTACCGGAAGGGATGAGGTGACCGCTTCAGGGTCATGTCGGGCGATCCGACGCCGCTCAGACGCCCCGTGCTGCCGGATCGCCGGTCCGCCTTTTGAGGCCGCGGCGCGCAGTTCGTGGACGGGCGGGCCCCTGGCTCGCACCCGGTCGGCACGCCGATCCCACGAAGAAGCGATCAGCTCCGCTCGTACCGCTGAGGGAAAGCGAACCGCTCGTGAGACGAACCGAACGGACCGGGATCTCTCGTTCCCAGGTGGCTGTGGATTTCAGAGAGTCCCCAGGGCCGTGTGACGCCGGCCGAGCGCTTCTTCGACTTGGTGTTCGTCTTCTTCGTCACCCAGGTCACCCACGCGGTGGGACCCGACGCGGTGCAGGAGCGCCTGCTGCTGACGCTTGCCATGACCGGCTTCTTCATCATGGGGCTGGATGTGCCTTACGCCTTCACGCCCGAGGGTTGGGCCTTCCCTTTGGCTTATCTGGCCGCCGTTGCCATCCACGGGCTGGTCTGCCTGACGACCGATGCCCTCGGCGCGGCAGGCCATCCTGCGCAACATGCCGGTCAACGCCGCGGCCGGCGTCCGCATACCCACCACAGGCCCGGGGCCACGGCGATCCCCAACGCCACGCCCAGCCCCCCCCCGCAGGCGCCCGGCCTCTCCTCTCCCAGCCGGGCGCCTGCCTGGCGACGGCCCGACCTGCGCGCCCGCCGGATCGCTGCACCACAGCCGGCGACGCCGGTCAGTACGACAGCTGTGCGCGGCAGCAGGCCCGCACTTCCCAGTCATGTGACTGATGCACTGGGGGCTGCGCCGGTGTTTCCATCGCAGGTGATCTTCGCCTCCGCCGGTACCCAGGTGCGCCTCCACGGCTGCGCGGCGCAGGCGCACCGGGCGTTGAGCTTCCGAGTCCGACGCCACCGCCGTAAAGGAGTGTGTGATGTCCGACTCGTCCTCCATCCCTGTGGAGCCAGCGCTCGAACCGGAAGCCCGCGCGTTCGCGGAAGCCACCGCAGAGCCGCCGTACCTCACGGATCTCGGGCCGGTGGAAGGCCGCAAAGCCATGCAGAGAATGCAGACGGCAGGGACGGCGGAAGCGGTACGGGCGGCAGAGGCGACACCTGCCGTGCAAGGCACGCACGGTGGGCAGGAAGGGCGGTCTCGGCAGGCGGGCATGCCCGAAGTGGACGAGAGGTGGATCGCGGTCTCGGGCGGACCGAACGGCAGTGTCGCAGTCCGTATCGTCCGCCCCAAGGGGGCCGTCGGCGCGCTGCCCGCCATCCTGTACATCCACGGCCCGGGCTGGGTCTTCGGCAGTGCGCTCACTCACGACCGACTGGTGCGTGAACTCTCGGTCGGTGCGGGGGCCGCCGCGGTCTTCCCCGAGTACGCCCTCTCCCCGGAGGTCCGTTACCCCGTCGCGCTGGAGGAGTGCTACGCCGTCGCCCGGTGGGCGGCGCACCGAGGAGCCGACCACGGCATCGACCCCATGCGTATGGCCATCGCGGGGGACTCGGCGGGCGGTAATCTGAGTGCGGCGCTGACGCTGCTGGCCAAGGAGCGCGGGGACGTGAGCTTCGTCCAGCAGGTGCTGTTCTGTCCGGTCACCGATGCCAACTTCGACACCGACTCCTACCACCGATTCGCGGAAGGCTACTTCCTGCGGCGGGACGCGATGCGGTGGTTCTGGGACCAGTACGTCCCCGGTGACGCGCAGCGTACGGAGATCACCGTGAGTCCGCTGCGGGCGACCGAGGAGCAGCTCACCGGACTGCCGCCAACGCTCGTCATCACCGCGGAGGCGGACGTCGTACGGGACGAAGGCGAGGCGTACGCGGCCAAGCTGCGTGCGGCAGGAGTGGCGGTAACCGCGACGCGCTACGAGGGCGTCATCCACGATTTCGTCGTGCTCACCCCGCTCTCGTCGACGTCTGCGGCACGCGGGGCGATCACTCAGGCCGTTCTCGTGCTGCGGCAGGCACTGGGCACGACCGGCGAACCCACCGCCGCAGCGCCCCACCGGCGTGTGGCCACCCAACCCTCCCTCTGGACAACGAGGTTGTCCGACTGACCCCCGTCGGACACTATGTCCAACAGAATGTCGTGCATACTGTCTGGGGTCCGCCTGGGTTTTGCGGCCGTGCACAGAGTCACCTCTCCGACACAAAGGATGACTCTGACGCATCCATGACCAGGGCAAGCCTTGAAGTGCAGAGGAAAGTGGTTGTGATCGGTGGTGGCTCAGCCAGGCACAGTGCGACGGGCACGCTGATCGGTCGGGACGGTGACCTCCGTCGGATCCGTGATCTGCTGCGTATCAGGGCGGGCGGCGGGGCGCTGCTGCTGGCCGGCGAAGCCGGGGTGGGGAAGACGGCGGTGCTGGACGAGCTGGCGGGGGCCGCGGAGGCGGAAGGCATCCGGGTCCTCCGCGCCGCCGGCGTGGAGTTCGAGGCAGACTGCAGCTACTCGGGCCTCAATCAGATCCTTTTCCCGTTCCTGGACACCCTGGACGACCTCGACTTGCCTCTCCGTGACGCCCTCCGCGTGGCGCTCGGCTTCGACAGCGGTCGGCCGCCGGAGCGGCTACTCGTCTCCAACGCTGTACTGCGACTCCTCCAGACGGTCGCCGCCGGGGATCCGCTTCTGATCATCATCGATGACCTGCCCTGGGTCGACCGGGCAAGCACCGCCGTGCTGGGCTTCGTCGCCCGCCGGGTGGCCGGCGTCGGGGTGAGCATGCTCGCCGCAGCGCGCCCCGGAGCTCATAGCCTCTCCGAGGGCGGCGCACTGCCCACGTACGAGCTGCCACCGCTCGACGCGGAGTCGGCGGCTCAGTTGATCGGTAGCAAGTTCCCCGCCCTCGCGCGCAATGTGCGCCAACACCTTCTGGCTGTGGCGGGCGGCAATCCCCTGGCGCTGCTGGAACTACCGACAGCACTGCAGCCGGCGCTGGCTGACCCGCCCGCCGTGCTCCCACTCAGCCGGCGCCTGGAGACGCTGTTCGGCTCCCGCGTGACTGGGCTGCCCATGCCGTCCCAGAGTCTGCTGCTGCTCGCGGCGCTGGAAGGGACCGGCGACCTGGGTGTGCTGCAGGCGGCCTCGCGGCAGGCGAACGACGGATACAGCCTGGACGATCTCGCGCCCGCCGAGCGTGACCAACTGGTGCACATCGAGGACAGGACGCGGCGCCTGAGGTTTCGCCACCCGCTGATCCGCTCCGCCGTGGTGAGCAACTCGACCAGCAGCGAACGACGCGCAGCACACGGGGCACTCGCCCAGGTCCTCGTCGACCAGCCCGAGCGCCGCGCCTGGCACCTGGGTGAGGCGACCCTGGAACCCGACGAGGAGGTTGCCGCCCTGCTGGAGCACGCAGCGTGCCTCACCCTGCGTCGTGGTGACGCAAACGGCGGGATGCGGACGCTTGTCCGGGCTGCAGTCCTCACCCCCCAGGGACCAAACCGCAGCCGCCGCCTCGCTGAGGCGGCCTACCTTGGCGCTGAGTCCACCGGCGCACTTCACAGCGCCCGCAAGATCCTGGACGACGCCAGATCCGCTTCCCCGGAGATCGACGAAGGCTCGCTGCACTTCGCCACAGCAGCGGCGCTGCTCGACCTCAACAGCGGCGGTGATGTCGACACTGCTCACCGACTGCTGGTCGCCGTCGTCGAGTCCGCGGCCGAGACCCACAGGTATGACGCCCGCGACAAGGCGCTCGTCGACGCGCTTCACATGCTGGCGGTGATCTGCTTCTTCGGTGCCCGGCATGAGCTGTGGCAGCCCTACTACCGGGTGTTGGAACGGTTGAAGCCGGAGCCCCCGGTCTTCCTGTCCGCACTGGGCAGGACGTTCTCCGACCCAGCGCGCACCGGCGCGGCGGCGTCCGGGGAACTCGACCTTCTGGTCGCGAGCCTTCCCGGGGAGACCGACCCCATCCAGATCAACCGCGTCGGCACGGCGGCCCTCTACCTCGACCGGCTCGGCGAAGTCCGCGAAGCGGCGTGGCGGGTAGTGCGCACGGGACGCGACGGCGGTGCGGCAAGGCGATACATGTCCGCTCTGATCCACCTGTGCCTGGACGACTACCTCACCGGCATGTGGGACGAGGCACTCGACCTCGCCGACGAGGGACTCCAAATCTGCCAAGACCACGGATACAGCGCCTTCGCCTGGTACTTCCATTACGTCAAGTCCATCGTGCTGGGCGCTCGCGGGCATGCGGACGAGAGCCTTGCTTCGGCCGACCGCGTCATCAACTGGGCCGTCCCCCGCGGAGCGCACTGCGCCGCGCACTATGCGCACCATGCGGCTGCGGTGGCAGCCCTGGGACTCGGCGACTTCTCGCTGGCCTACGAGCACGCGAATGCCGTCAGCCCCGCCGGGAACCTCGCGTCGCACAGCCCGCATGCCCTATGGGTGGCGATGGACCTGGTGGAGGCCGCCATCCGGATCAACAGGCCCGAGGATGCGGCCGAGCACGTACGTGCCATGCGGGAGGCACACACGGCCGCCGTGTCCTCCCGACACGCCATGCTGATGGACGCGTCGGCCGCCCTGTGCACCACCGACGACGAGGAGGCGCTACGGCTGTTCGCGCAGGCGTTGGCGACTCCCGCAGCCGAGCGATGGCGCTTCGACTTCGCACGCGTCCAACTCGCCCACGGGGAGCGATTGCGGCGGGTCAGGGCGACGGCCGAGTCCCGGAAGCCGCTGCGCGCCGCGCTGGCAACATTCGAGCACCTGGGAGCGCGGCCGTGGGCCGAACGTGCAGAGAAGGAGCTGCGAGCCGCCGGCTGGAGCAGGCGGGGTTCAGGTGAATCGAAGGCACACACGCTCACCCCCCAGGAGCTGGAGATCGCCCGGCTCGCGGCCTCCGGTCTGACCAACAAGCAGATCGCCGAGCGCCTGTTCCTCTCACATCGGACCGTGGGCGCGCATCTGTACCAGGCCTATCCGAAGCTGGGCATCACGTCGCGCGCCATGCTGCGCGACGCACTCGACTCCGAGGCCACGAGCCGGCGCACCGGCGCTGCCGACGACAGTCCCGACGGCTGAAGCCTCTGCCCGCTGAACCCGCGTCGGGGCCAAATGAAGATCGAAGTGATCCAACGGGCTGCCGACATGCTGTTCGACGTTCCGGACGACGCATACCACAGCTCCGCCGTCTCTCCGTCGATCTGCGCCACAACCTGGACATCGAGCGGGCCCACCGAAGATGCCGCGCAGGGCCTGGACTGCGGCTTCCAGCCTCTTGCCGAAGTCACCGTCCGCCTGGCGGAAGTTGTCGATCGCCCGCTCGGCGATGTCGTCGCGCGGCACCCCGGCGATGCTGCCCGCCAGGTTGTCGATCAGGCGCTCCTTCTCGTCCTCGGACATCAGGTGGTAGAGGTTGCCCGCCTGGACGAAGTCGTCGTCCTCGGCGTGCACCGGCGCCGGGTGGTTGCCCGTGCCGGCCGTGAAGTCCGAGGTGGAGGCCCACAGCGGCCGGTCCGTCTGGAACGGGCCGCCGAAGCTGTTCGGCTCGTAGTTCTTCGCGCCCTTGTGGCGGCCGTCGTACAGGTGGCCGTCACCGGAGTTGGTGCGCGCCTCGTGGCGTGCGGGCGGTTCACCGGCAGGTGGTCGGCGTTGATGCCGACGCGGTAGCGGTGGGCGTCGCCGTAGGCGAAGAGGCGGCCCTGGAGCATCGTGTCCGGGGACGGGCCGATGCCGGGCACGAAGTGCGCCGGCGAGAAGATCGACTGCTCGACCTCGGCGACGATGTTCTCCGGGTTCCCTCGTTGCTCCACTGGAACGTGTGCGAGCCGTAGCCGTTCATGTGGCGGTACGAGGCGGAGATGCCGCGGTCACCGAACAGCCAGGTCACCTGGTGGGTGCTCTCCGGGGTGCCCCCCCCCCCGGGAATCCCACAAGTCGTCGGCTTCCTGCGAGCTGGTGTACGGGTCGCGCTTCTGCGTGTGGATGAAGTCGGGGAACTTGATTGCGTCCTCGACGAAGAACACCGGGGTGTTGTTGCCGACGAGGTCGTAGTTGACCTCCTCGGTGTAGAACTTCAGCGCGAAGCCAGCGGGTCACGGACGGCGTCCCATCAGTGTCGCCATCTCAGTCTCGCCATTTACCGATGGGATCCCGCGTCGGTCGGCAGCTGCCCCAGCACGACCTTGGTCTCCAGGTATTCGTGCAGGCCCCCGGGGCCCCATTCGCGGCCGTTGCCGGACTCCTTGTAGCCGCTCAAGGGAGCGGTCCAGTCGAAATCGGCGTTGTTGATGACCACGTAGCCTGCTTCGATACGGGAGCCGACGTCCGCGGCGTCCGCCGGATCGCCGCCGGTGACGTAGCCGGCAAGGCCGTACCGGATATCGTTGGCGATCTCGACAGCCTCATCCACCGTGTCGTAGGTGATGATCGACATCACCGGCCCGAGGATCTCTTCCTGGGCGATGGTCATGTCGTTGGTGACCCCGGTGAAGACCGTGGGCTTGACGAAGTGCCCCCGCTCCAGGCCATGCGGCTTGCCGAGGCCACCCGTGACCAGGTGGGCTCCCTCATCCAGGCCGGCCTGGATGTAGTGCTGGACGGTCTGCCACTGCTCGGCGGAGATCAGCGGGCCCATGTCGATGTCCTGTGCGCGCGGGTCGCCGATCCTGATGGACTCGATCCGCGGGAGCAGCACGGACAGGAACTCTTCCAGCCGCTCGCGCGGCACCAGGGTCCGACTCGGCGCACTGCAGATCTGGCCATTGTTGGCTATCAGCCAGGTGAGCACCGTGCCGACCGCGACGTCCAGGTCCGCATCGGGCATGATCACCTGCGGCGACTTGCCGCCGAGCTCGCAGGTCACGCGCTTGGCGCTCCGGTCGGCAGCGGCATTCACCTGGAGCGCGGTCTCACCCGAGCCGGTGAAGGACACCAGGGCGACGCCGGGGTGCGACGCGAGTGCATTTCCGATCATCGAGCCGCGACCGGTGACGAGGTTGAAGACGCCTGCGGGGACTCCGGCGGCCTCCAGGATCTCGGCCAGGACGACAGCCGAGTACGGGGCCAGCCGGGCCGGTTTGAGGACGACGGTGCAGCCTGCCGCGAGTGCCGAGGCGGTCTTGTCGGCCGGCTGGAGGGTGGGAAAGTTCCAAGGAGTGATCAGAGCGGCCACGCCGATGGGTTCCTTGCGGATGGGGGTGGCGCCGCGATCTTCGGAGAACGCAAACGTCGTCAGTGCCTGGGCGGCTGCCCGGAACTGGATGATTCCGGCGGCGACATGCATGGAGCGGGACAGCGGAAGCGGGCAGCCCAGCTCGGCGGTGACAGCCTGGGCCATGTCCTCGGCCCGCCGCTCGTACTCGTCGGCGATCCGCTCCAGCAGATCTATGCGCTCCTGGAGAGTTGTCCTGGAGAAGGACGGGAACGCCCGGTTGGCCGCGGCTACCGCCAGGTCGATGTCGGCCTTCCCACCGAGCGCCACCCGTCCGGACACCTCGCCGGTGGCAGGGTCGGTGAGATCGATGACCGTGCCATCGAGGGGCTGACGCCAGGCACCGTCGATGTACAGCTCGGTGTGCTCACGCATGTTGTCTCCCGCAGATGCGCAGTTCTCCGCCGCCACACGGACGTCCGATGTGGCCGAGGCGGCTTCATGTGACAAGGCGCCTTGCGCAATCCATCGTCGGGGCAGGGATCCCGTGCATCCAGGGAGGTCTTTTCCTGGGCAACGCTCCCTAGGAAAGCCAGTACCAGGCACGCCGAGCAGGCTGCTCCCGTTGGCGGTCGTCGATGTGCTGTACGGCCTCCGGGCCGGGCTCTCGCTGCCTCGGTTGCCTCGAGGTGGCGCCGCCGGCGCTGGTCCAGAAGTTCGTCCGCAAGTGGATCGATCCGGGTCGGCACGCGCTGGAGGCCCTCACCGAGGCCCTCGAAGGCGAACTGCGACTGTTCAGCATCAAGGCCAGACGGTGAACCTGGGCGCGTACCTGACCGGGTTCAACGAGACGATGACCGAGACGGCGTTCCGGTGGCTGGACGACAGCCGCGACTTCAGCAAGCGGGCCGACGTGCAGGCTGGCTTCGACGCGCCCATCGGCCTCTCCGACGGGCGGCTGGACCCTCGGGAGATGATCGACGCGGTGATCGAAGTTGCGTCGAACGACAGCGGCAAGTTCCGCAATATCGTGTCCAAGACTGTGGCCAGAGGAGGGTGCGCCCCAGCCGACCGATCACCTCTCGGTACAAGTCGTCGGCGTTGTCCGGCTCACTGAGCAGTGCGCGTGAACGCGCCTCGATTCCGAGGCCGAAGTCGGTCCCGCCGGCGCTGGTGATCGGCGCCGGCCGCGCCAGGGTTTCCTCCGCAAGCTGCATGTTTTCGCTGCGCGAGGCAGCCTCGATCAGCTCGGGCAGCGCCCACATGCAGACGAGGAGACCGGGGGTTTCCTCGCTGGCCCGTCGAGCCGCCGCCAGTGCCTTGTCGTACCGGCCGTGGCCATTGTGGAGGACTGCGGCCACCCAGTGTGCGTAGGACATGGCGATGCCCTGCCCCCGGTTTCGGCCTCGGCGATGGTGGTTTCTATCAGGGGGAGGGCCTGTTCCTCGTTGCCGCGGAACGAGGCCGGCAGCATAGCGGTGTATGGCGCGACACGGCTGCCGGTCGCCTCGCAGACCGCGTCGGCCTCCGCGATCAGGGAAGCGGCCTCCGCGAAGTTGCCCCGCAACACGGAGCTCGTGCCCAGGGCGCTCGGGTCAGTCGGCAGCTGGTCCAGCGCGCCGGCCTCCCGGGCGAGCTTGACTGCCGCACCAGGAGCGCGCGCCAGGTGGCGTCGTCCCACATGGCGCTCGCGGCGGCCTGGGCATGCCAGCCCCACCGGAGCCGGTCCTCAACAGTGACGCCCGTGCCGGTGAAGGCGCTTGCCGGCCGCCGCAGCACCGGTGCCGCGGCGGCCGGCCCGGCGGTGACCAGCAGCGCAAGGCCGTCCCGGACCAGGTCGACCGGACGCGGAGGCTGCGCGGCGGACGGTGGGAGCGCGCCGCGGCGCAGGAGACCTCTACAAGGTCGCCGGCGCCCGCGTAACGTCCGGCGAACAGTGCCGCCATCCACGCGCTCATGTGGGTCTCGCGCGCCAGGTCGAAGTCCAGCGATTCGAGCCGCTCGGCCGCTTCGAACAGCAGCGGCGGCGCGTCCCTGCCCGCGCCGGACGCGAACACGGCCTGCCCGCGCAGCAGGTCCGCCCGAGCGCGTTGCATTTCGGTCAGCGTCCCGGCCTCGGCGGCGGCCAGCAGCTGCAAGGCATGGTCGAACGCACCGGACTGCAGGTTCGCCCGGGCCGCGGCCAAGGTGCGCTCGCACGCAGCTCGCGGCTGTCGGTCGGTTGCGCCGAGCGCTCAAGGAACGCCCCCACCGCGGCCAGGCCCCCGCGAGCCTGCGCCTGGCCGGCCAGCTCCTCCAGTTCGACCGCGACGTCCTCGTCCAGGCCGACCGCGGCCTGGGCGCACTGCCACGCCCGGCGATCGGGATCGCTCTTCGGATCGGTCACCTCCGCCAGCGCCCTGTGCGCCTCCTGCCGTTCGGTGAGGGACGCCGACCGGTGGACCGCCGAACGCACCAGGGGATGCCGGAACCGCACCCGAACCCCGAAGTCGATCATGTCTTCGGCGGCGTCGGCCGCCGCAATGCCGACGCCGTCCCCAAGCAGATCGGTCGCACGCCACAGCAACACCGGGTCGCCGAGCGGCTCAGCGGCCGCGAGCAGCAACAGCTGCCGGGTGTCGGCGGGCAGGCGCTCCCGTTGCCGCTGGAAGCCCATGGAGTGTTCTCATGCGTACTTGGTGCATCACCGGTGCGTCACACGGCTTCGGACTGAGATCGCCCGGAAGGCCCTGGCGAGCGGCGACAACGTGGTGGCCGGCTCGTCGTCAGCCATGGCCGCGGGCACTGCGCCCGCCACGGTCATCAGCGACTATGCGGCCAGCTCCGGGGCCTCCCGGGCGTGGGCCGAGGACACGATCACGCCCAGGCAGGTGATCACGTCAAGGCCGCCCAGGCCGTAATCGCCGCGGTGGACGGGCCCTCCCTGCCCAGCCGCCTCCCTCTCGGCGCGGCCACCATCCACGACATCGAGGCCAAGCTGTCCGCGACGGGGGACGTGCGCCCAGTGAGACGTCATTGTTCGCAGGAGGCTCAGGCACCGACCTCGAAAGACACTGCGTTGGACAGAGTGTCCGATCACCCGTAGGGTCCTCCCGTGATCGCTGCTGGGCGCATCACACTTGTGAGTGATTGGAAAGCGAACTCTTCGTGACTGATGGGGTTTCCCCTCCGACTCTGCTCTTACTGCACGGTGCATGGCACGGGGAACGTGATGCTGGGAGAAGCCGGTCTCGGTACTGCACACCGACGGCTGGCGGATTCGCACGATTGATCTGCCGAGCGCGCTGCAAGAGCTGGGGCTCATCGACGGCCCAGTCGTGGTTGTGGCCCATTCCTATGGGGGCATACCGGTCAGCCAGGCCGTTGCCGAGGCGGGGAACGTCTCGCGCATCGTCTACCTGGCGGCGTTCCAGCTCGATGTCGGTGGGAGCCTCCTGGGCTTCCACGGCGCGCCTGTTTCACCGGAGCGGGGTGATTTCGAGGCCGTGCCCGATGATCCGGTCGAGTGGTTCTACGGTGACGTGCCTCGGCCTAAGGCAGAGGAGGCCGCCGAGCGGCTGGTGCCGCAGAGCTCGAAGTCCTTCAGCGATGCCCTGGCCAGAACGGGATGGCACACCGTCCCGTCGACGTACATCGTCTGCGAGGGCGATCTGGCTCTGCCCGCACAGAGCCAGCAGGCGCTGGCGGCAAGATCCGGCGTGGTCCACCGGATCGCGAGCAGCCACTCGCCGTTCCTGTCCAGGCCGGTGGAACTCGCCACTCTGCTCTCGAAGATCGCACTCGAGTCGGACGGCTGAGTCCCGGGCCGCAGCCTCACACGAGCACTCACCCCAGTTGATCACCTGGCAGCGTCCCCTACCGCCGCCTGCATGCCGACGTACTGGCATGCACAGCGGGAGCGGTCCTGCCCGGCAGGTAACCATGCAGAAGGAGAACGTAGTGAACAGCAACAGCCACCAGGACGAGACCGGTGCGTTGTCCCGGGAAGCGATCAGGGCCGAGCTCGTGGCACGGGCCATCGCTCTGCAGCCGCTGCTGCGGGAGCAGGCAGCGCGTGGAGAGTCGGATCGCGTCCTGCCGGTTGAGGTCGTCGACGCCCTGGCCGAGGCCGGCGTCTTCCGGCTGCTGACCCCAAGGCGCTATGGCGGCTATGAGACCGACCTGCGGACGCTGACCGAAGTGTCCGAGGCCCTCGGGGAGGGCGATGGCTCGGCGGCCTGGGTCGGGATGATCATTTCGGTGACCAACTGGCTGGCGTGTCTCTTCCCGGACAAGGCCCAGGAGGAGGTGTTCGGAACCGATCCGGATGCGCGCGTGACCGGTGTGGCGGCACCGACGGGCATGGGAGAGCGGGTGCCGGGGGGCTGGCGCGTCAGCGGAAAGTGGTCGTACAACTCGGGTGCGCCGCATGCCACGTGGGCCGCGGTCGGCGCACTGCTGAAGGACGACAGCGGGGCAGTCGTGGACCAGGCCCTCGTTCTGATCCCCGCCTCCGAACTGACGGTCGAGGACACCTGGTACACCGCGGGCATGAAGGCGACCGCCAGTAACACCCTGATCGGGCGAGACGTGTTCGTTCCCGAGCACCGTGTGCTGTCGGTTCCCGCGGCCGCGGAGGGCGCCTATCCGCGCGCGTCCCGGGAAGAGGCGCTGTACGGCTCGGCGTTCGGGCCCATGCTGCTGCTCTGCCTGGTCGGACCACTGCTCGGACTGGGCAGGGCAGCCATGCAGGCGGCGATGGAGGCGGCCGCGCAGAAGCCGTTGTCATTCACCGTCCACAGCCAGCAGGCCGACTCGGTGGGCGTCCAGATACAGCTGGCCGAGGCCGCGCTGAAGCTGGAGACGGCCCGCCTGCACACCTTCCGAGCCGTCGACGAGGTGGATCAGGCCGCATCCTCCGGCGGCCCCCTCGACTACGCCGCACGCGCGCACGTGAGGGCCCGGGCCGGCTTTGCTGCACAGCAGGTACTCGAGGCGGTCAGCACCCTGCTGAACGTGCATGGTGCGTCCTCGTTCGCCGACACCAGCCCCCTCCAGCGCATCTGGCGGGATGCAGGCGTCGCCGCGCGCCACGCCGGCCTGGTCCCCGCGGTCGGCCTGGAGGTCTACGGAAAGTCCCTTCTCGGCATCAGCGATCGGGTGAGCCTGATGGTCTGAGCCCCCTCCCCGCGGCTGTGCGCGCTCGGCACGGGGCAGGACGTTGCCGGTGACCTGCTCGGCACACCCTCCGTCCGGTTCCTTAGGATGCCTGTATGGCTTCCACCACCCGACGACCCTCCAATGCGGCCGACCGGCGGGCTGCCCTCGAAAAGCGGATCCTGACCGTGATCGAGGAGTGTCTGCGCGGTGGTGTGACCTACACCGAGCTGAGCGTGGAGCAGATCGCACAGGCCGCGGGGATCTCCCGCTCGACCTTCTATCTGTACTTCCGCGACAAGGCCGACGTGCTGCTCCGGCTGAGCGGCTCCCTCAAGACCGAGAGTTATGCGATCGCGGCGGCCTGGCGGCCCACCGGCCCCGACGGTGGCCTCGACGGCCTGGCCCGTACCTACGAGCTCATCCTGCGGCACTACCGCGAGCATGCGGCCCTGCTCGCGGCGATCAACGAGGTTGCCGCGTACGACCCCTTGGTCCGCGAGGCGTGGACGGCCGACCAGGACCGCTTCATCGACGACCTTGTGACGGTGCTCAAGGAGGAGCAGCGGGCCGGCCGTACCCCGGCGGACATCGACCCCGAGCTCGCGGCCAAGGTGATCGTCCAAGGAGGCGGTCAGGTCATCGCGCAGCAGGTGTCCAACAGCGACGGCAGCGACGACCCCGTCGTCGCTCGCGAGCTGGCGTGTGGCTACTGGTACGGCGTGTACCGCCGCCCCGGAAGCCCGACCGCCGACTGACGACATCGCTGCCTACGGCATCACGACAGGGACGAGGGTGTCCGAGCCGGGGTGACGCTTCGGTCGCAGGGTGTACCCGAACGCGACGATGTTGCCCTGCCACGGATCGAGCGGCCAACCCGAAACCCGGACCTCGGAAAGCGCGACAGCGGATGTCCGGGACTCCGGGCCAGGGACACGGGCATCCGTGGCCACGCCCCGATCGGCCGCACCTGACGCCACCGGCCTCACGCCGCGCGGCAAGCAGGCTTACGCATGGTGGTCCTCGCCGCTGCCTCGCGTGTGTCTCGAAACGGACCCCTTCCTTCTGCAGCCCCCTTGTGCGGCTGAGGCTGGACAGGATCCGGTGGAGTGATCATGCCGCTCGCACGGCGTTTCAACCGGAGAGCACGGCCGGCCGACCGGCTCTCACGGGCCGGGGGTGAGTCGGCGAGGGCCACAGTCTTACGTCGCCCATGCCGGTGTGCCCCTGTGTACGGAACTGGACGGGTTCGACTGGGACCTGTTCGTGGAGCGTCTGCTCGGCGATGCCTGAGCACCCCCTTGGACGAGCGTCGCTGACCCCTCCCAGGACGAGGAACACCTTTCGGATGTGGAGTTCGACATGACGACATTGACCGCCGCGGCGTCGGGATCGTTCACGATCGGCGCCGACCTGACGGTGAACCGCCTGGGATTCGGTTACATGGCCCCCACATGCCGGCCGCTGATCGCACAGCTTCCACCGGCTCACGACCAGCGACAAGGGGTGTGGCCCCCGGCGCACGAGACACACACCCCGGCGCTCACTTCAGCCGTCCACCACCCTCAGTCGATGTGACACATGTCACAGGAAAATTTGGACAGACTGGGGCAAACTTAGTGGCTTGTGCATGAAGTAGCTGAGGAGTCTCACGCCGCATGGCCCACGGAGCCCGCCCCCGCCACCCTGCACACCTTCGACCGGATCTGGCCCGGGTACGCGACCGTGATCGCTGCCGGGTATGGGGAGTCGTCGCCATCAGGGCCATCGGGTGCAGTTCTCCTCGATACAGGCCCGGTACGAGTCGGCCTGGAGCTGGACCAGATCGTGAGGGGAGGAGGCCCGTGCCGCGCCCGCCGCATAATCGAACGAAAAATCGAGCACACCAGGAGTGTGTGCCGGGATCTTGGATTTGGTATCAGGCGGATCTGCGGCCAAGCCGGAGGCCTCAGTGCTTCACATGGCGGGAGTTCGGTCCCTCAGGAGCTCACCAGAGCGTCAGCGAGGCAGCCTGAATCCATGGCGTCGCTCTTTCGCCCATCTTCTCGACCAGGAGCGGACGCTCACGGCAGGGTCCTGCTCACACTGGCGCAGTGCCTGCCGTTCGTGATCGCGCTGGCCGTGCTGACCATCGAGCTCACCCCTGCCCACTTCATCTACACCGGCCCCCTTCTCACCGCGGTGCCGGCGCTGGCAGCGGTGACGATGGGTCCCAAGCGCACGGCCTCGGCAGTGGCCCTTACGCTGGCGATCAGCGTGACCACAGCCACCTACAACCAGGCATGGGGCACCCTGCAGGTCTACACCAACTTCCTGGCTCTGACTCTGGTCTCCACAGCCGGTTTCATCATCAGCAGCGCCGTGCGTGCGTACCGGCGGCGCGAGCTCGACCAGGTCCGCCGGATCGCCGTGTGCGCACAGGAGGTCATTCTGCGGCCGCTCCCCGAGCGTCTGGGCCCGGTGCGGGCGGCCGGCCTGTGCCTCGCGGCCGGCACCGGGGCACAGGTCGGCGGTGATCTGTACGAGGCCGTCCAGACGCGGTATGGCGTCCGGATGATCGTGGGAGACGTCCGCGGCAAGGGGCTGACCGCCATGCGCGCGGTCGCCACGGCACTGGGCGCCTTCCGGGAGGCCGCGCACTACGAGGAGGACCTGGTCCAGGTCATGAACCACTGCGCCGCCGCGCTGCGCCGGGAGGCCGCCGTGCCGGGCGCCTATCCCGAGGAAGCCCTCATGGAGGGATTCACCACCGCACTCATCGCCCAGATACCCCACGACGAACCCGTAATACAGCTGGTCAACCGCGGCCACCCACCCCCGCTGGTACTGCACGAGGGCCGGACCCAGACCTTGATGCCCACCACACCGCTTCCGCCCCTGGGCCTGGAAGACCTGATGCCCGACCTTCCCGAAAAGCCGGAGAGCCACCCCTTCGCACCCGGCGGCCGCCTGCTCCTGTACACCGATGGCGTGATCGAAGCCCGCAACCCCGACAACACCTTCTTCCCCCTGCCCGAGACCATGGAATCGATCAGCTTCAGCACCACCCCTCAGGAATTTCTTCACCAACTGCACCACGCATTGATCCACCACACGGAAGGTCACCTCGCAGACGACGTAGCCATGATCCTGGCCGACCGGCTCGACGAAGGAGCCGGCATCCCGGTCACCTGAGCATCTCCTCCAGGTCGGCCAGCGTGTCGGCGGCCGGCGTTCCGGAGCGGGCCTCGCGGATAGCGATGCACGTGGCGGTGAAGTCCGCGAGTTCGAGGATCAGGTCGAAGAACTCGCCCTGATCGCGAGCGAAGGTTGCCCCGAGCACTTCGCCCCGCGCTCGTCTGGTCCGCCAGCAGCGCCCGGATCACTGGCAGCGCGTTCAGACGCCCACGGCCTCCCCGCCGAGCCCGGCACGGTGGGCCGGGCCAAGATCGACCGGGTGCTCATGCACGTCGCCGAGCCGGCCGGTGTGCTGGAACAGCATCACCTGGTCACGCGGCCAGGAGCGCGGATCGGTCTGGCCGAGCCGGAGTGGGACGCCCTGGTGGTCGATGCCGAGGATCTCGACACGAGCCGCGCGTTCACGCGTTACACCGCGTCGGAAGTGGTCCGTCACGCCACCATCGGCCGCAGGCCAGCCCGTCTCGCGGAGCAAACATGCGGCTTCGTTGTCGAGACGGTGAGGGCCACGACACTGGTCTTTTCCGAGGGGCCCTTCTTCGCCTCCTTCACCCTCGTCGCCGTGATCCGCGCCCGCTGACGAGGAGCCGGGACTCGCGCGGTGACAACTGCGCCCGTCCCGACTGCCGATCGGGAGGCCGGTGGTCCCAAAATCAAGCGGCCACCCGGAGCCACCTCACGACGTGGTTCGACAAGTCCGCGTGGGACATGCTCTATGACATCTCCAGCGTCTGCGCTGATGCCGTGCGGGCTCAACGCGGGGCTGATCAGTTGGCTGCTGGTGCTGTGGCGTGTCTCGGTCTTGCCCTGTTCGCAGCGGTTCGCGGCTGATCGGCCTGGCGTTGTCGGCATGGCGGGCCTCCTGGTGGTGCTTATCAAGCGCCAGATGTACGGACGAGCAGCCTGCGCGCTCCCGGCTACCGGATCCTGCTCGCCTGAACTACCCTGCGGCGTTACCGAATTCGCGACAGAGCCGGCCAATTCACAGTCCCCCGCTCAGCGGCCCCCACACTCGTGAAACGCTCCCGCACAATGGCGGCGGTATCCCACACTGGCGACGGCAGGAGCGATGTCGCATTCGTCCGTTGGATGCCCCGGTTACTTCTGAGTCACCTCCCTGTTCGGGTACGGTCCGGAGCTGCTTGATCCGTTTCTCGCTCCGACACGCCGTGAGGACCCATGCATGCCAGTGAAGTCCCCGCCCGACGTGCCCATCGGGGGTGCCGCTCCCATGCGGTCGGCCTGCGGTCAGCCCGGGTCCGGCCGTCTCGAATACCGGGCGGCGGAGCGGTGATCCCATGAGATTTCGCCTCACACGCCCCGGCAGACGGCCCGCGGTCTCGTACGCGGAGCATCCGGCACCTATCCCAGCCCCGCCCACCGCCCCGCCCACCGCCCCGCCCGCCGTCGTCGTCGTCGAGGCGCCTTTGTCCGCCCACGAGATACAGCTCATCCGTGCCTCGGTTTCCGTGGTCGAGCCCCTCGCCGCAGATATGACGGTCTACTTCTACGCGATCCTCTTCGCCCGTTATCCAGAGGTACGGCCGCTGTTCCCGCCGGGGATGGACACCCAACGCGGCCGCCTGTTGCGCGCGCTGCTGCGGATCGTCGACCTGGTCGACGATCCGGAGAACCTCGTCCGATTCTGCGCACACCTCGGGCGCGACCATCGAAAATTCGGCACTCTCCGGGAGCATTTCCCCGCCGTGGGCGAATGCCTCCTCGCCTCTCTCGCCCGGTACGCCGGTCCGGCCTGGAACCCGGACCTCGCCGCCGCGTGGACCAAGGCGTATGGAGCCGTGGCCGACGTCATGATCGGCGCTGCCGAGGAGGACGCGAAGACACGGCCCGCCGTCTGGCCCGCCACGATCGTGCGCCTCGTCCCCTGCGGGCACGGCATCGCCGAGCTCACTCTGCTGCCCGACATGCCCTACGAGTACGCCGCCGGTCAGTACGCCAGCATCGAGACGCCCTGGCATCCCAAGCAGTGGCGCTACTACTCCCCCGCCAACGCGCCCCGCGAAGACGGCACCCTCACCGTCCACGTCAGGGCGGTGCCCGGCGGGATGGTCAGCAACGCGCTGGTCCATCGAGCCCAGGTGGGCGACGTGGTCCGCCTCGGACCGCCGATGGGCGACATGGTGCTGGACGCCGCCGTCCACAGCGACTTGCTCTGCGTGGCCGGCGGCACTGGCCTGGCCCCCATCCGCGCGCTCGTCGAAGAGGTGGCCCGACGCGGCGGCAGGCACCAGGTGGACCTCTTCCTCGGCGCCCGCACGGGCGCCGAGCTGTACGGGGTGGACGACATGCTGCGCATGGCGCAGCGGCATCACTGGTTGACGGTCAGGGGGGCGGTCTCCGACGAGTACGTCCCAGGGATCCGGGGTTCCCTGCCTGAGGTCCTGGCCGAGTACGGACCGTGGTACCACCACGACGTCTTCCTCAGCGGTCCGGCCCCCATGGTCACTTCAGCCCGAGAGACGCTCACACTCAGCGGCACCTCGCCGGACCGCATCCATTACGACCCGTTCGACACCCCCGTCCTCGCCACCCCCTGAGGTGCCGGCCCCGGGCCCGAACCTGCCTGTCGCCCTCCTTCCCTTCCTTCCTTTCCTTCCCGCCTGGAGAACACTCCGTGACTTCGCGCCCGACGCCCTTCGGATCAGCAGGCGAACACCTTCTGCAGCAGCAACTGGGCACCGCCGACCGCGCCCACAGGTTCTACGACCAGCAAGTGCGTCCCTGCCTCACACCCCAGATGCGGGACTTCATAGGCCGCCAGTCCATGGTCTTCCTGGCCACCTCCGACGCGCGGGGGGAGTGCGACGCCAGCTTCCGAGCGGGCCCGCCGGGATTCGTCCACGTGATTGACGAACACACCCTGGCCTACCCGGAATTCCGGGGGAACGGTGTGCTCGCCAGCGCGGGCAACATCATGGAGAACCCCCACCTCGGCATGCTGTTCGTGGACTTCACCCACGACCGGATCGGCCTTCACGTCAACGGCGTGGCCCGCCTGTACACCGACACGAACCTGCGCTCACTCCACCCCGGACTGCCGTCCGACGTCGCACCGGGGCGCGGCCCCGAGCTGTGGGTGCACCTGAGCGTCGAGGAAGCCTATATCCACTGCTCCAAGTACATACCCCACATGACACAGTCCCCCCGCCCCATGCCTCACGACAGCGCGCGCCCCAAGGACGCGCAATACTTCACCGGCCCTCGGCACGCCGCCCACCCGGCCTCCCATCAACCTGACGCCACCTGACGGTAGCCCCTTGGCCCCCCCGGGCGCGGCAGCTCCTACGAGGATCACGATTCGTGCGGCGGCTGCTCGACGACCCGGCGATGACACGGCCGAACCACTGCGAGGACTCAACGCCCTTGCGGCAGACGTGCAGTTGCAGCGAAGGGGCACCACAGGATTTGGAGGAGGTCCGCGTCGGGCCGGCAGGGGAAGGGAACGTCGCGGGCGTACAGCTGGGCGACGGGGAGGAGGGATCGGGCCGTCGAACCACGGGCGGCCCGCCCTGATCCGCTCCAAGGTCTCCAGTTCCTCGGCGGGCCACAGGAGCGGCCCGCCGACGGAGCTGTCGTGCACGGTCGGCGACTCCGGCCGCGCCAGCGGGGCTGGTTGAGGGAAGAGCGGGAGCGCCTCGGTGCCGCACTCCGGGCAGCGGCGGGGCATGGGGTCGGAGAGGCCCCAGCGGGACCAGCCGCCGGTCTTCCAGCCGGGCGAAGTGGACAGCTCGTTTCCGTAGAACTCCTGCGGGGTGGCAGGGCAGCAGCCGTCCCACCGGCTAGGGTCGCCCAGCTCCTGCCGCAGCTCCTTGTCCAGCTCCATGAAGGCGGGGTACTCCGTGACCTGCTCCGGTGCCAGCAGGGAGGGCTCCGGGAGATAGCCCTGGGACTTGATCGCGGGCGGTTCGGGCGGCCCGTCGACGACGTCGGTGACGGTGGTGGCGGAGCGCCAGAAGACCGCGGTGCGGGCGTGGGCCGGGAGGCCGGGCTGCCGAGGTGCCGTCGGCTTGCCATCACCGCGTGGTTATGGCGGAGGAGCCGGATGTCATCCGGGGACAGAACCCTGCGTGTCGCACTCCTCTCGTGCGGTCCTCCGCAGTGCGGCCACGGTTCGTCGGCGGGCCACAGGAGCGGGCCACCGACGGAGCTGTCGTGCACGGTCGGGGCCCCGGGGCGCGGGTGCAGCCGGGTCGCCGTGCGCGCCAGCGGGCCAGCGGGCCAGCGGGCCAGCGGGCCAGTTGAGGGAAGAGCGCGGTCACGTCGACTGGCCGCGGCGGGGTGGTACGGATGGCGTTCATAGCGGTGATGCTGCCAACAGCGTCTGACAATGGGTGTACCGATCCACGTCAGCTGACACCACACAGCTTCCCTGAGTCAGCAGGGTCTCGTAGCGCGTGGCGATGCCGCGCCACTGCTTCAGGCGGTTGATGCGCCGTTCGACGGTGTTGCGCTGTTTATAGGTCTCGCGGTCGAACGCCGGCGGTCTCCCGCCCCGGCTGCCCCGCCGCAGCCGATGGCCACGTTGATCTGCTGGCACGCGGATCACCGCACGGATGCCACGCTTGCTCAGGTGGTCGCGGATCGCGCGGGAGGAATACGCCTTGTCGGCCATGACTACGTCCGGCCTGGTTCGGGGCCGTCCGCGGCGACGCGGTACACGGACGTCGGCCATGACCTCCATGTAAGTGGGTGCGTCGCCCGCTTGGCCGCCGGTCAGGACGAACGCGAGGGGACGACAGCGGCCGTCCGCAGCAAGATGGATCTTCGTTGTGAGTCCCCCGCGCGACCGGCCGATGGCGTGGTCGTGCGGCTCGGCCGCTGGGGCCCTTTTGCGGGCCCCAGCGGCGTGCCCAGATCAACGTCCCACTGATCCAAACGAGACTGCCTAGGTGCGCCACCACGGTTGGCTCCTGACCCCACCTCAGGGCGAGTGCGGGTGGCGGCTCGCCGGGCCACGGCTATGGTGGTCGGAGGGGCCGCGACTGCTGGTGAACGAGGTCTCCATGAGTGGATCGGTCACTCCTCTTGGCGTCGAGGGCGCCATGGGCCGCGGCTATGCGCGGCCGGGCGGCGTTCCAGCCTCCCTGTCCAGCGCGCTGGACCTCAGCCGGGACCTCAGCCGTGAGACCGGCCGCGCCGACGGCGAGGTCGACGCCGTGGAGGAGGCGTTCGCCGCCGGGATGCGCACTCGTGTCGCCGCCGGCCCGGGAACCGTCGAAACCCACTGGCATGTCGTCCCGCTACGCATCGCACGCGTGTGACCGGCCCGGAACATCAGGTGAGGCGCCCCATGACGCGAGCCCCGGACCGGCCGCCAGGCCCGCGGCGGCGCGGGGCGCTGGCCGTGCTGCTTCTGGCGGCGTTCATGGGCATCCTCGACGTGCTGATCGTCAACGTCGCCGCCCCGTCCATCCAGCGTGACCTGCACGCGAGTTTCGACGACATTCAGGTGGTAATCAGCGGATACGTCCTGGCGTACGCCGTGGCGCTGACCACCGGGGCGCGGCTGGGCGACTCGTATGGCCAAAAACGCGTCTTCCTCCTGGGCGTGCTGGGGTTCACGGCGTTCTCCGCCGGATGCGCGGTGGCGCCGTCGGCCGGTGTGCTCATCGCCCTACGACTCGGCGAGGGGCTGGCGGCAGCCCTCATGCTGCCGCAGGTGCTGGCGCTGATCCAGGTGATCTTCCCGTCGGAGGAGCGGGCCCGGCCTCTCGCGCTGTACGGGGCGACGCTGGGACTGGGGGCGGTCCTCGGGCAGATCATCGGCGGCGCCCTGATCCGCATGGACGTCCTCGGTCTGGGGTGGCGGTCGGTGTTCCTGGTCAACGTGCCCGTCGGGCTCGCCGTGGCGGCATGCGTACCCGCCACGCTCCCAAAGCGCAGGCTCGCCCGGCGGCACCCTCTGGACATCCCGGGACTGCTGCTGACAGCGGTCGCCATGACGCTGCTGATCTTCCCGCTCATCCGGGGCAGCGCCGACGGCTGGCCCGTCTGGGTCTGGCCGGCCTTCGCGGGGTCGGCCCTGGCCCTGGTCGCGCTGTGGTACGCCGAGCGTCGACGGGAGAACCGGGCCGCAGCGCCACTGGTCCCTCCGTCGCTCTTCCGCAGGCCCGGGTTCCGGATCGGGCTGGCCATCGCCCTGATCTTCTACAGCGGCAACTACGGGCTGTTCCTGCTGCTGGCCTACGTGTTCCAGGACGGCCTGCACCTGTCGCCGCTCGCCTCCGGCATCGGGTTCCTGCCGCTGGGCGTCGGGTTCGCCGCCGCGTCAATGGCGAGCCGCCGGCTCACCGCCCGGTACGGCAGCCGGGTCCTTCTGGTCGGCGCTGTGACCATGGCGATCGGCTACGTCGTGCTCATCGCCACCCTGGTGCCGGGCCCGGCGTCCTCCGGACCTCTCACGGCCCTCGCCGTGGCGCCCGCGCTGCTGGTGTCCGGGGCCGGACAGGGGATCGTCTCGGCGCCGCTCATCGGGGTCGTCCTGGCCACCGTCCGCCGCGAGGACGCCGGGGCGGGGTCCGGAATGGTGCTCACCACGAACCAGCTCGCGAGTTCCCTCGGGGTCGCCGTACTCGGTGCGCTCTTCGTCGCCCTCCTCGGCGCCGATCCACAGGACACGGGGGCGCGGCTGGACGAGCGGGACTTCACCGCGGCGCTCATGGGCTGCTCCTGGCTGCTGCTCGCCTTGGCGGTGGCCGTCGGCCTTCTGGCCTGGCGCCTCCCCCGCGGGGACCAGACCCGCCATCCCGCGCCGGGCGGCACGGAAGGACCGTCCCACCGCGTGGACCGCGGGTGAACCACGGGTGATCCCGGGACGGGAACGGCCGTCCTGGGGAACGTGTGCGTCACGCGTCCGGTGGCCGCCGGGGTGCCGGGGTGCCGGGCGGGCCGCGTATCCTCCCATGCCTCCCATGCCTCCCATGCCTCCCAGGACACCGGCCGCCGCGACCAGCAGGGTCGCGGTGATGCTCACCCGCAACAGCAGCGTTCCGATGGCCGCGCCGGTCAGCACCGCCACCAGACCGATCGCGGCGAGCGCCGCCGTGTGTCTCGGTGTGCCGTGTGCTCGGTGTGTTGAGCGGCCTGAGACTCACCTGCTGACTCGTCGCTGGTCCCCGGGTTGAGTAGCGCGGGTCGGTCCGCGAGCGGACCCTGGGAGCATGGAAGGGCATGCGATCCCGACCCGGGCCGTCGTCGCCGGATTCAGGGAGTTTTCCGCGGACAACCGTCGGGTGCTGCTGACAGGCTCGGAAGCACTCTTGCTGATCACCAGCCTCACCTGAACATTGCGCAGACCCATGGGGCATGAGTCATCTCCCGAGGATCTGGTCCGAGCGGCGCGGGCCGTCGGGGTGACGGACGAACGGCTGCTCGAGGCCGTCCGGGTCACCCCGCGGGCGGAGTTCGTCCCCGCCGAGCACGTGGCGTCCGCCTACTGGGACACGCCCGTACCGCTCCCGCACGACCAGGTGACCACCCAGCCCTCGCTGGTCGCCATGATGGTGTCCGCGCTCGGCCTCACCGGAGGCGAACGCGTCCTGGAGGTCGGCACCGGCTACGGCTGGCAGACCGCTCTGCTGGCCCGCCTCGCCGCGTATGTGGTCAGCGTCGAACGCTGGCCGGATCTGGCCGAGGAGGCCCGCCGCCGGCTCGCCGGGCACAGCATCGAGAACGCCGCGATCGTCCTCGGCGACGGGACCCTCGGTGTGCCGGCCCGTGCTCCGTACGACGCCGTCATCGTCTGCGCGGCCTTCCCCGAGGTACCGGAGCCGCTGGTCGCACAACTGCGGACCGGCGGCCGGCTCGTCCAGCCCATCGGCCCGGGTGGACGGGACCAGGTCGAACTGTACGAGCGAGGAGCCCGCGGTCTGGTGCACCGCGCGACGGTCACGCCTGCCCATTTCGTCCGCCTGTACGGGGCCCATGGCTACCATCAGCACTGATACGTGCCGCGTCTCGGCCGCGACCTCGGTACGTGGGGGGCGGCGGCGCCACGGGGGGGCGATCGGATGGGACACCCCACGCCACCAGGGATCAGAAGGCAGCCTCCCCGCAGGCTCGAACGGCGCGCCAGGTCGGAGGAACGCCACCGCCTGGCCGGCCTCCTCGGCCGCGCCGTTCGCCCACTCCCCCGGCTCCGCCCACGCATGCGGAGCCAGGTTGAACGTGGCCCAGTGGATCTGCACGACAACCGAGCAGGCCGCCTACAGCGCCTTCGCCGCAGCCACGTCACGGTGCGCGTCGTCGCCCCGGCCCTGCACCCGGTGACCGCCGGGGCTGTGGACTTCACGGTCTGCCGGGCCCACCAGCACGCCGCCGGGACGAGGAAAAGGGGGACCTGCAAAAGAAGCCGCCCGGCGGCATCGCCACCGAGCAAGGACAAAAGCCCACGCCGGTCGTGTCACCGCTGGGCAGCGCGGGGACTCCCCGCAGTTCGAGCCCGTCCTGGAGAAGGTCCCGCCAGAATGGCCGCGGAAGCGTCAGGAAGTCATGGCGGCTCGGTCGGACTCGCTGCGCAGAACGCAGAACTCGTTGCCTTCGGGATCAGCAAGGACGGCCCAGCCAGAGCCATCGGGATTCCGGCGATCGGTGACAAGGGTGGCACCGAGGCCCAGCAGCCGTTCCACCTCCTGCTCACGCGAGGTCTCAGGGCGCAGACACAGATGGATCCGGTTTTTGATCGTCTTGGCCTCGGGCACCTGGTTGAAGTACAGCACTGGGCCCTCCGCCAGCAGCACCTGAACCTCCGGATCACCCGGTCTGTCCTCCGGGTGCAGCGGACGGCCAGTCACCCTGCTCCAGAACAGGGCCAGTTCATAGGCATCCGCACAGTCGATCGCAACGTTCTGCAATACCGAGACCATGCGCGCGAGCCTTCCTGATTTCCACTCCAGACGCCACCGAGTTGCGCGCGCTCTTCGCGCATACAGCTCGGCGTGCGCGCACTGGAGTGGGCGTGGCTCCCCTATGGCATGCCCCCGCCTCCGGCGAATGCGCGGGGGACTTCGGTACGTAGCCGTAGCTCAGCGATCCACGATGCGAGTCCGGACGACAACAGGGAACGAACCTTCGGGATACGGGCCGGCAGGCGCACGATCCCGGTGAGGTCGTCCTCGCCCGCCGTCACCGATCACCCGCCAGGTCAAGCTCGTCCCTTGGGGCCTCGGCGGGAGCCTGCACGGGCTGGGGCCCGCGCCACGGACGCTCGATCGACGCGGACACCGCGCGCCACCATGGCTCGGCAGGCAGCTTGCCGCTCGGTTCGAAGGGTTCGCCGGGGCGGGGCAGAGCGACCGCCTGACCGGCCTCCTCCGCGGCGTCCTTGGTCCACTCCCCGGGCTCCGCCCACGCGTGCGGCGCCAGGTTGAACGTGCCCCAGTGGATCGGCAGGAGCACCCCGCCCGGGCTGCCGCCCTGGAGGTCGAGGTGGGCCCGAACGCCCTCCTCGGGGGTCATGTGGATGTCGGGCCAGAAGTCGCTGTACGCCCCGATCTGGATCATCGTGGCGTCGAAGGGGCCGTACGCGGCGCCGATCTCCTGGAAGCCCGTGAAGTACCCGGTGTCGCCGCTGTGGAATATGCGGTGCTCCTCGCCGGCGACGGACCAGGACGCCCAGAGGGTGTGCTGGGTGTTGCGCAGGCCTCGGCCGCAGAAGTGGCGGGCCGGGGTGGCGGTGAGGGTGAGACCGCCGACCCGGGTCGACTCGTACCAGTCCAGTTCGCGCAGGCGGGCCGGGGAGACGCCCCAGGCCTCCAGGTGGGCGCCCACGCCGAGCGGCACGGCGAAGAGGGTGTCCGTGCCGGCCAGCGCTTTGATCGTGGGCAGGTCCAGGTGATCGTAGTGATCATGCGAGATGACGACGACGTCGACCGGGCCGAGTGCCGCCAGCGGGAGCGGTACGGGGTGCAGCCGGCGTGGGCCGGCGAAGGGGAACGGGGAGCAGCGCTCGCCCCAGACGGGGTCGAAGAGCACCCGCTGCCCGTCGATCTCGGCGAGGACGCTGGAGTGGCCCATCCAGGTCAGCCGCAGCCCGGTGGCGGGGGGCTTGGCGATGTCGGCGAGGGTGGTGGGGTGGACCGGCACACCGCCCTGGGGGGTGCGGCGGGGGCGGGCGTCCTTGTCGAAGTAGACCTTCGCGAACTCGCGGGCCGAGCCGGACGGCCGGGTCCGGGCGGGTCCGCCCGGGTTCTGGAAGACGCCGTCCTTGAAGTGGGGCGATCTGCGGATCCGCGCGAGGCGCTCACCGCCGGGGTCCGCGCCGAAGGCCTCGGGCCGCAGGGCGCGCAGCCCGGAGCTCAGGGATCGGAAGCCGGCCACGGTACCTCCAGGTGGAGTCGGTGAGGCTCCCATTATGGTCCGCCCCGCCGACACCGCGTTGACAGGTCCGGAGGACGGTCCCGATACTGACTCGCCATTCAGTAAGTCCCCCTCCAGGAGCCCGCCGTGCCCGACCCCCTGCTCTCGCTCACCTGGACCGACCATGTCACCGGCCACCGGGGCTTCCTGGTCGTCGACCGGCTGGTGCGCGGGGTGTCCAGCGGCGGCCTGCGGATGCGGGCGGGCTGCACGCTGGACGAGGTCGCCGGGCTCGCCCGCGGGATGACCATGAAGGAGGCGCTGCACTACGACCCCTCGAGCCGGTACGTCCCGCTGGGCGGCGCCAAGGGTGGCATCGACTGCGATCCGCGCGACCCGGCGGCGTACGGGGTGCTGGTGCGGTATCTGCGGGCGGTGCGGCCGTACGTCGAGAGCTTCTGGACCACCGGCGAGGACCTCGGCCTGACCCAGGAGCTGGTGGACCGGGCCGCCGCGGAGGCCGGGCTGGTCTCCTCCGTCCAGGCCGTCCATCCGCTGCTCGACGACGAGGCCGCCGCCCGCGAGCGGCTCGCGGACGCCTTCGCCGTCGAGGTGGACGGGATCGGCCTGGCCGAGCTGGTCGGCGGCTGCGGGGTCGCCGAGGCGGTGCTGACCGCCCTGGACCGGGCCGGAGTGGCGTACTCCGGTACCCGGGTCGCCGTCCAGGGACTGGGCACCATGGGCGGCGCCACGGCTCGCTTCCTCGCCCGCGCGGGGCTGACCGTCGTGGCCGTCGCCGATGTCGAGGGCACGCTCGCCAACCCGGCGGGCCTGGACGTCGAGGCGCTGCTCGCCGCGCGGGACGCGTACGGCACCGTGGACCGCTCCGCGCTGCGCCCCGGCGATCGTGCACTGCCCGGCGACGCCTGGCTGTCGGCGGACGCGGAGGTGCTCGTCCCGGCGGCGGTCTCCTACGCGATCGACTCGGCCAACGAGGGGCGGATCACCGCCCGGTGGATCGCGGAGGCCGCCAACCTGCCCGTCCTCCCCGAGGCGGAGGAACGGCTGTCCGCGCGGGGCGTGACCGTGCTGCCGGACGTCGTGGTCAACTCCGGGACGAACGCCTGGTGGTGGTGGACGCTGTTCGGGGACGTCGGCGCGGACGCGGACGAGGCGTTCGGTCACGTCCGCCGTGCGCTGCGCGCGCTGACCGACCGGATGCTGGCCCGCGCGGAGGCCGACGGGACCACCCCGCGGGCCGCCGCGCACGCGCTCGCCGGGGAGCGGCTGCCGGTGCTCGCCGAGCGGTTCGGGTGGTACCGGTGACGGGCCGTTAGGGTGACCGAGTGGCGAGAGTGCGGTTGAGCGTGGCGGAGCGGCGCGAGGAGTTGCTGCGGGCCGCGGTGGAGCAGATAGAGGCGCGGGGCGTGGCGGCGGTCCGGATCGCGGACGTGGCCTCGGCGCTCGGGGTGAGCAACGCGCTGGTCCTCTACCACTTCTCGACGAAGGAGAAGCTGGTCGCCGCCGCGTTCGCGTACGCCGCCGAGGACGATCTCGCCCGTCTGCGCGGGCTACTGGGCCGCCGCACCACCGCGCTGCGCCGGCTCCGCGCGGCCGTACGGTGGTACGCCCCCACGGGCCAGGCCAAGGGCTGGCGGCTGTGGATCGAGGGCTGGGCGGCGGCGCTGCGCGAACCCGCGCTGCGCGAGGTCACCCGGGACCTCGACCGGCAGTGGAAGGCCGCCCTGACCGAGGTCATCGCCGAGGGCGTGGCCGCGGGCGAGTTCCGGTGCGCGGACCCGGCGGGCACCGCGCTGCGCCTCACCGCCCTGCTCGACGGGCTCGCCGTACAACTCACGTCGTACGGGGGCACGGTCTCGCGCGCGCGGGCACAGCGGTGGGTGGACGAGGCACTGGCCCGGGAGCTGGGACTGTCGAACGCCTAGGCCGGGTGGGGCTCCGTCGAGTTCGCGCACCGCCGTGAGCGTTACAGCGGCCTCGATCTCGCACGGAACCCCATACAACCCGCACCCGGGCGGGACCGCGGCTCACGCCACCGACGCGATCCGCATCTTGATGTCGTCCGGCGACAGGGTGCCCTTGGCGGTGACGTGGTCGCCGGAGGATTCGCCGCGCAGGCGGCGGCCGATCCACGGCACCAGGTACTCGCGCGCCCAGTGCACGTCGTCCCGCCGGACCTCCAGGGTGCCGCGCGGCGGGAGCGGCGGCCAGGGCTGTTCGGGGTCGGCGGGGACGGGCAGGCCCAGCGCCTGGCCGGCGCGCAGCGCGACCCGGGTGTGGCCCTCGGGCGAGAGGTGCAGCCGGTCGTCGTCCCAGGCCCGGCGGTCCTGGACGGACTTCAGGGACCACAGGTCGAGTACGGGGCAGCCGTACCGGTCGGCCACGGCCCGGACGTGCCCGTTGTACGTCGCGATCTTTCCGCGCAGGTGCTTGAGCAGGGGCACGCCGCGAGTGTCGAAGCCGGTCGTGACGAGCACGGTGCCCGCCGCAGCGGTCAGCGCGGCGACCGCCCGCTCGAAGCGCTCGGCGACGTCGTCGGGGTCGGTGCCGGGCCGGATGATGTCGTTGCCACCGGCACAGAAGGAGACCAGGTCGGGCGCCAGTTCGACGGCCCGCGGCACCTGGTCCGCCACGATCTGGTCGAGCAGCTTTCCGCGCACGGCGAGGTTGGTGTACCGGAAGTCGCCCTCGGGCCGCCGGTCCGCGAGCAGCACCGCGAGCCGGTCGGCCCAGCCGACGAACGCCCCGTCGGGGCCGGGGTCGCCGACGCCCTCGGTGAAGCTGTCCCCCACCGCCACGTACGACCCGATCACTGATCTGCTGTCATTCTTCGAATCGTCTGCCACGTCGGCTCATGATTCACCTTCGAATGTGACCTACGCGACCGTAGGCAGGGGTTGACGGGCGGTGAGATAAGCCACTCTTCAAAGATTGGTCAACTACGGAATAAGCCGCCACACCCGGAAGTCGCTGACCCGGAAATGGCTCCACACCGTGCGGAAGGCGAAGTGCCCCGCGGTGTACGGCTCGGGGTCGGTGTAGTCGAAGACGAGCCGCCCGTTGTTCCACCACTGGACGGTCGATCCGGCGGAGACGATCCGCACCCGGTTCGGCTCGTTCGGCACGAGCAGCGGCTCGGTGTAGTCGTACACAAGCGGCCGGACCCCGGCCTCGCCGACGTACCGGCGCAGCCGGGTGGTGGTGTTGTAGTTGGCGCCGTATCCCGCGTAGTACGTCGTCAGGTGGTCGTACTCGGCCAGCGCGCCGCCGCGCGGGGTGGCGAAGAGGTCGTCCGGGGAGCGGACGTCGGTCGCGTTCCAGAAGTTGTTGAGGTCCGAGACACGGTCGTTGGCGCCGCCCGCCGAGACCGCGGTGGCGGTGTACTCCAGGACGTACGGCCCTTGCAGCCGCTGTCTGAACCACACCGTCGCCCCGCTGGGCACGTCGATGTCCAGCACCCCGCGGGAGGCCGTGACCGTGCCCCCGTCCTGGAGTTCGGTGACCCACTGGCCGAGGCCGTGGCGGAAGTCGTCGCGGGCGACGAGACGGCGCCGGCGGGGCGCGGCCTGCGCGGTCCCGGCCGGGGCGAGAGCGGCCAGGGCGGCACCGGCGGCCAGGGCTCCGAAAGCCCTGCGTGTGGTCGTCACGGGATACGGCTCCTTACGGGAGGGAAAGCGCTTGCTCCATCGACAGGGATCACTGTGTCCCGGCACTCACGCCCTTGTCGATCCCCCGCGCACCCCCGCCACACCATCGCAACGAAACACCGAAGGCCGGACCCGGGGATCGGGGTCCGGCCTTCGGTGGCGCGTGCGGCCGGGGTCAGGAACCGGCGCGGCGGGATGGGGTCAGAGGGAGACGCCCTTCGTGCGGAGGTAGGAGACCGGGTCCACGTCCGAGCCGTAGTTCGGGGTGGTGCGGATCTCGAAGTGCAGGTGCGGGCCGGTCGAGTTGCCGGTCGAACCCGAGAGACCGACCTGCTGGCCCGCGGTCACGGACTGGCCGGCCGACACCGAGAGCGAGGACAGGTGGGCGTACTGGGCGTAGTAGCCGTCGGCGAGCTTGATGACGACCTGGTTGCCGTACGCGCCGGCCCAGCCGGCGGAGACGACGGTGCCCGCGCCGACGGCCTTGAGCGAGGTGCCGGTCGGGACGACGAAGTCGACACCGGTGTGGTAACCGCTGGACCACATGCTGCCCGCCACCTTGTAGGCGGTGCCGACGCCGGCGCCGGCGACGGGGGCGGTGTAACCGGTGGAGGCGGTGGTGGTCTGGGCGGCCGTGGAGGCCTCGGAGGACGACGACTCGGCCGCCTGGGAGGACTCGGACGGCGCCGAGGAGTCGGAGCGCTGCGTCGACTGCGACGGCTGCGCCGGCTTGGCGGCCTCGGAGGACGAGGACTTCGGCGCGGCCGCGGCGGCCTTCTTGCCGAGGGAGAGCTTCAGGCCGGGGTGGATCAGCGACGGGTCCTCGCCGACGGCGTCGCGGTTGTCGGCGTAGAGCTTCTGCCAGCCGCCGGCGACATTCTGCTCGTCGGCGATCTTCGAGAGGAAGTCGCCCGACTGCACGGTGTAGGTACGCACACCGGAGTTCTTCACGGCGGCCTTCTTCTCCGCCGTCTTCTGGACGGAGGCGACCGACTGGACGGCCTTTTCGGGAACGGACTGCGGGGTGGCGGCCTGGGCGCCGGCGGCCCCCATCAGGGGCAGGGCGAGCGCGGCGCCACCGGTTCCGGCGACGGCGATGGAACGGGTGAAGCGCTGGGTCTTCGGACGGCGGTGCTTACCCTTCGCGGGCATGGCGAATTCCTCTCCGGCGCCTGCGAGGTGAGCTGTCGGGTGCGGACTGGAGATGTCCGGCCGCGCCGAGGCGCGGCTTGACCCCAAGCCTGTTTCCGGAGACCGGAGCAGGCGGTGTACCTGTGGGTCCCCCGCTCCTGCCGTGCACGGGTGAGTTTGCGCGGAGACCAGGCGGCGGCAGGATTCGGCGTTCCGCCTGGATCGGTGTGGAACGTAAGCGACCAAGACGCACAGGGACAAGCGAAAGGTTGCCCACGGGCGCTTTTCGATCTTTTCCGTCACGGAATTCGCGGTCACCCTCTGTGGATTACAGAGCCTTCTCTGCGCGCAAACGCCCTTGAAAGACGCATGAATTACGTGAACATGACGGACGACTCACCGTCACGGATATGACGCTCCTCACGTGACACCGCTCCAGAACTCTTTGATCCAGAGCGAGTTACAACGAAGGCGCCAATTCGGACAGTTCACTCAGATGCGGCGGAGGTGGAGAACCATCGCATCGAGGTCGCCATGCAGGCCGGGCCGCGGCAGCACGGCACCTCGGCACACTTCGCCCGTTTCGCGTCGTTCGTACGACTCTGTCAGTGCGAGCCGATTGCGGAATTCCGTCCGCTTTCGTCCCGTCTGGTAGTGCACCAGGGACTCGGCCTTGCACGCGCGCGGGGGGCAGTTGGGCAACGCCGATCCGCCAGAAGCCGGACCAGCCGAGGGCGCAGCCGTGGAGGCGCGAGGTGCTTCTCGGCAACATCTGTGGACCGCACCGCCCGGCCGGGTATGCCGCCTGTGGACAACTCATTGCCTCAGGAATCCATGTCGTATGGTCGGAGGCGTGCCCGCCGACGAGCAGCGCCGGCGGGGCCGACTGGGAGGAGCCCACGTGACGCAGCAGGTCCCGTCGACCGAGCCCGAACTGGCCGGAGTGCGCAACTTCCGTGACGTGGGCGGCCTGCCGACCGTCGACGGACGCCGGGTGCGGTACGGAGTGCTCTACCGCAGTGGCCATCTCGCGCACGCCACCGCCGAGGACGCGGTGTTCCTCTCCTCCCTGGGCCTGCACACGATCTTCGACTTCCGCAACGCGGCGGACCAGAAGCTGGAGGGCCCGGACGTCGAACTGCCGGGCGTGCGCAATGTGAACCTGCCGCTGAGCGACCCGGCCGACGGCGCCGAGTTCTGGAAGATGGTGCGGGATGGCGACCTGGACCAGCTGCGGGAGATCCTCGGGGACGGCCAGGCGGCCGGCCGGATGATCGCCTCGTACCGCATGATCATCAAGGAGCGCACCGCGGAGCACTCCCAGGTGCTGCACGCCCTCGCCGAGGACAGCGTGCCCGCCCTGATGCACTGCGCGGCGGGCAAGGACCGCGCGGGTCTGTCGGTGGCGGTGACGCTGCTGGCCCTGGGCGTCGAGCGCGAGGCGATCCTCGCCGACTACCTGGAGTCCAACGCCAAGCACCGGCGCTACAAGGTCCACCGCAGCAGCAGCTCCGCCGCCGCCTACTCCCCCGAGGTCATGGAGCTGCTCAGCCCGCTCTTCGACGCGCGCGCCGAGTATCTGTCGGCGGCGTTCGACACCATCGAGGAGACCTGGGGCGGCGTCGACACCTACCTGGAACAGGGCCTGAAGGTCGCCCCGGAGACCCGGGAGCGGCTGCGGGAGCGGCTGCTCGACTGAGGCGGGCCGCTCCCGTCGGGCCTACTTCGCCCCGACCGCGAACAGCAGGTAGAGGAAGGCGGCGAAGGCGTGCCCCGCCACGACGTAGATGAACAGCCGCACCGAGATCTGGCGGTCGAACTTCTGCTGGATTCGGCTCATGGCGTCTCTCCGGTGCGGTGGGTGGCGGGGCCGAGGCAGAGCGCGGCCGTGGGGCTCTGCAACAGCGTGTGGACGAAGAGCAGGTCGACCCCGTCCTGGTCCTCCGCGGCGATGCGGTGCGGGGTCAGCGAGTCGAAGTGCGCGCTGTCGCCCGGGCCGAGCCGGTGCGCGGTGTCCCCGAGGCGCAGCCGCAGCCGCCCCTTGAGGACGTACAGCCACTCCTCGCCGGGGTGCACGCGCACGATGTCGCCCTGGGAGCCGTGCGGCACATGGACGCGCAGCGCCTGCATGCCGCGTCCCGGCGCACCGGCCTGCCAGTACGTCCAGCCACCCGCCGCGGTCGGTTCCATGCCGGCGGCGCGCACCACGGCGTCCCGGTCGGCGACCGTCTCGCCGAGCAGTTCGGAGACGGTCGTACCGTAGACACGGGCGAGGGCCAGCAGCATGGGCAGCGACGGCTGGCGCCGCCCGGTCTCCAGCCGGGAGAGATGGGCGGGCGACAGCCCGGCCGCGCGGGCCGCCGCCTCCAGGGTGAGGGAGGCCCGGCGGCGCAGGGCGCGCAGCTGCGGGGCCATGGTGGTCAGGTCACCGGACGGCTCGGAGCCGGGCTCGGCGGCGGAGGAGCTCATGACTCCATTCAGCCGGAGCATTGCCCATGAGGCAAATTTCTTGTCTGAGAGGCAAAAGCCAGAGGAAGCCCGGCTACCGGTTGGCCACCGCCTGCTTCATCAGCGTCTTGCCGAAGTCCCACATCAGCCCGCTGCCGCTGTGCGCGTCGTCCATCACGGCCGTGAAGGCGTCCACGAACCGGTCCACCTCCCGCTCCCCGATGATGAGCGGCGGGATCAGCTTGATCACCTCCAGGTGGTCGCCGGAGACCTGGGTGAGGATCCGGTGCCGCTGGAGCAGCGGCACGACCACCATCTGCGCGAACAGGCCCTTGCGGGCCGTCTGGAGCATGGCCCAGTGGCCGCGCAGCTTCAGCGACCGGGGCCGGCCGAACTCGATGCCGATCATCAGGCCCCGGCCGCGTACGTCGGCGAGCAGCTCGTACTTGTCGATCAGGGCGGTGAGCCGGGACCTGAGCAGCTCCCCGGTGGCGCGGACACCGGCGACGATCTGCTGGTTCTCCATGACCGACAGCACCGCCAGGCCCGCCGCCATGGCCTGGGCGTTGGACCCGAAGCTCGCCGAGTGGACCAGCACACGGTCCATCGACGAGTACACCTTCTTGAAGATCCAGTCCTTCCCCAGGGTGGCGCCCACCGGCACATAGCCGCCGGAGAGCGCCTTGGCCACGCACACCAGGTCGGGCTCGACGCCGTCCTCGTGCTGGTAGGCGTAGAAGTCGCCGGTGCGGCCGAGTCCGGTCTGCACCTCGTCGGCGATGAGCAGGGCCTTGTGCCGGTGCAGCAGTTCCTGGGCGGCGCGCAGATAGCCGGGCGGTGCCTCGTACACGCCCTTGCCCTGGATCGGCTCGACGATCAGCGCGGCGACGTCGCCCCGCTTCAGCTCCCGGGCCAGCGCGTCGAGGTCGCCGAGCGGGACGGCCGTGTCCGGCAGCAGCGGGGCGAAGCCGTCGCGGAAGCCGGACTCGCCGTTCACGGACAGCGAGCCGGTGGTCAGTCCGTGGAAGGCGTGGGCGCAGTACAGGATCCTCGGCCTGCCGGTGACGTACCGGGCGAACTTCAGCGCGGTCTCGACGGCCTCCGTGCCGCTGTTGCCGAAGAACACCCGGTCCAGGTGCGGGCTGTGCGCGAGCAGCCGCTCGGCCAGCAGCCCCGGCAGCGGCTGGCAGTCGAAGCGGGTGAGGTCGGCGAGGTCCGCGTCGAGGACGTCGTGCAGCGCCTTGCGGACGACCGGGTGGTGGCGGCCGAGGCCCATCACGCCGAACCCGGCGAGCATGTCGAGGTAGTCGTTGCCGTCCGCGTCCCAGAAGTACGCGCCCTCGGCCCGCTCGTAGACCTTGTCGAAGCCGATGGTGTGCAGCATGCGCGGCAACTGGTGGTTCAGGTACCGGGCGTGCAGCTCGTAGCGTTCGCCGCCGCGCTCGGCCAGCAGCGCGCCGAGGTCGAACTCCCCGGCGGGCGCCGGCTCCGAGGGCTGGGACGCGGATTCCGCGGTGGTCATACGTGGCTCTCCTTGGACGGCTGTGCTTCGACGGCGTCCCCGGCCGGGGCGTGCGGTACGGCTCCCTGCGCGGGCACACCCTCGCCGTCCGCCGCCGCGGGCGGCTCCCGGTCCACAGCCGCGTCGGCCGTCCCCCGCTCCCCCCGGACCGCCAGGCTCGCGCTGATCCGCCCCGCGATCTCGACCGGCGTGAGCCCGATGTCGGCCAGCACCTCGCCGCGCTTGGCGTGGGGGAGGAACTGTTCCGGGATGCCGAACCGGCGCACCGGCACGTCCACGTCGGCGTCGCCCAGCGCCAGCGCGATCGCCGAACCGACCCCGGCCGCCCGGCTGTTGTCCTCGACGACGGCGACCAGGCGGTGCCGGGCGGCGAGGCCGGGCAGCTCCGGGTCGACGGGTTTGACCCACCGGGGGTCGACGACCATGCAGCCGATCCCGCGTGCCTCGAGCAGCTCCGCCGCCTGGAGGCACACCGGGGCCATCACCCCGACGGCGACGAGCAGCACCTCGGCCGCCTCGCTCCGGTGCAGGACGTCGATGCCGCCCACCCGGTCCACCGCGGGGACGACCGGCCCCACCGACTCCTTCGGGAAGCGCACCAGGGTCGGCGCGTCGTCGACGGCGACCGCCTCGCGCAGCTGGGCCCGCAGCTGGTCGGCGTCGCGCGGCGCGGCGATCCTGAGGCCTGGCACGACCTGGAGGATGGACATGTCCCACATGCCGTTGTGGGACGCGCCGTCGACGCCGGTCACCCCGGCCCGGTCAAGCACGAAGGTCACCCCGCACCGGTGCAGCGCCACGTCCATCAGCAGCTGGTCGAAGGCCCGGTTGAGGAAGGTGGCGTAGACGGCGACGACGGGGTGCAGCCCGCCGGTCGCGAGCCCGGCGGCGGAGACCGCGGCGTGCTGCTCGGCGATGCCGACGTCCCACACCCGGTCCGGGAACCGCTGGGCGAACTTTCCGAGGCCGACAGGGTGCAGCATGGCCGCCGTGATCGCCACGACGTCCTCGCGCTCCTCCCCGATCCGCACGATCTCGTCGCCGAACACCGAGGTCCAGGAGGGCCCGCCGGAGGGCTTGAGCGGCTCGCAGGTGAGCGGGTCCATGACGCCGACGGTGTGGAAGTGGTCCTCCTCGTGGGCGAGGGCGGGTTCGTAACCGCGCCCCTTCTCGGTGAGGCAGTGCACCAGCACCGGCCCGTGGAAGCGTTTCGCACGCCGCAGCGCCGACTCGACGGCCTTCACGTCGTGCCCGTCGATCGGCCCGACGTACTTCAGACCCAGGTCCTCGAACATGCCCTGCGGCGCGAACGCGTCCTTGAAGCCCTTCTTGGCGCCGTGCAGGGCCTCGTACAGCGGATGGCCCACGACAGGCGTGCGCAGCAGCACGTCCTTGCCCCAGGCCAGCGCCTTCTCGTAGCCGTCGGTTGTGCGCAGGGTGGCAAGGTGGTTGGCGAGGCCGCCGATGGTCGGGGCGTACGACCGCTCGTTGTCGTTGACGACGATGATCAGCGGCCGGTCCTTCGCGGCCGCGATGTTGTTCAGCGCCTCCCAGGCCATGCCGCCGGTGAGCGCCCCGTCGCCGATGACCGCGACGACATGGCCCTTCTCGCCCTGCACCTCGCGGGCCTTGGCGAGGCCGTCGGCCCAGCCGAGCGCGGTGGAGGCGTGGCTGTTCTCGATGACGTCGTGCTCGGACTCCTCCCGCGAGGGGTAGCCGGACAGGCCGCCCTTGCCGCGCAGCTTGGAGAAGTCCTGACGTCCGGTCAGCAGCTTGTGGACGTAGCTCTGGTGACCGGTGTCCCACAGGATGCGGTCGACCGGTGACTCGAAGACCCGGTGCAGGGCGATGGTCAGTTCCACCACGCCCAGGTTGGGCCCGAGATGGCCGCCGGTCCTGGCGACGGCGTGCACCAGGAAGTCCCTGATCTCGTCGGACAGTTCGGCCAGTTGCGCCTCGGACAGCGCATTCAGGTCGCGTGGTCCCCGGATGCTCTCCAGAATGGTCACGCTCGGCCCCCTTCGGTCCGTGCAGTGTCAGCTCACGGTGACGGCCGGCTCCCCCGACGCGACGCCGTCCTGTTCCATCTGTTCGGCGATCTTCATCGCCTCCTCGATCAGGGTCTCCACGATCCTCGACTCGGGAACGGTCTTGACGACCCGGCCCTTCACGAAGATCTGCCCCTTGCCGTTGCCGGAGGCGACGCCGAGATCCGCCTCGCGGGCCTCGCCGGGGCCGTTCACCACGCACCCCATGACGGCGACCCGCAAGGGCACCGTCATGCCCTCGAGCCCGGCGGTGACCTCGTCGGCGAGCTTGTAGACGTCGACTTGAGCCCGGCCACAGGACGGGCAGGAGACGATCTCCAGCCGCCGTTGCCGCAGGCCCAGCGACTCCAGGATCTGGATGCCGACCTTGACCTCCTCGGCGGGCGGAGCGCTCAGGGACACCCGGATCGTGTCGCCGATACCCTGGGAGAGCAGCGCGCCGAAGGCGACCGCCGACTTGATCGTGCCCTGGAAGGCGGGGCCCGCCTCCGTGACCCCCAGGTGCAGCGGGTAGTCGCACTGGGCGGCGAGCTGCCGGTACGCCTCGATCATGACGACCGGGTCGTTGTGCTTGACCGAGATCTTGATGTCCCGGAAGTCGTGCTCCTCGAAGAGCGACGCCTCCCACAGCGCCGACTCGACCAGCGCCTCCGGCGTCGCCTTGCCGTACTTCTGCAGCAGCCGCCGGTCCAGCGAACCGGCGTTGACCCCGATCCGGATCGGCGTGCCGTGGTCCTTCGCGGCCCGCGCGATCTCCTTCACCCGGTCGTCGAACTGCTTGATGTTGCCCGGATTGACGCGTACGGCCGCACAGCCCGCCTCGATCGCGGCGAAGACGTACTTCGGCTGGAAGTGGATGTCGGCGATCACCGGGATCTGCGACTTGCGGGCGATGGTCGCGAGGGCGTCCGCGTCGTCCTGGGTGGGGCAGGCGACCCGGACGATCTGGCAGCCGGAGGCGGTCAGTTCGGCGATCTGCTGAAGGGTGGCGCCGATGTCCGACGTACGGGTCGTCGTCATCGACTGCACCGAGACCGGGGCCCCGCCGCCGACGGCCACCGGCCCGACGTGGATCTGCCGGGACGGGCGCCGTTCGGCGACCGGCCGGACCGGTACCTCGGGGATGCCCAGGGGAACGGCGGTCATGATGTCACTCCCGGTTTCCGGAGACCGTCTCGCGCATGGCCCGCAGGGACTCCTTCAGGGACCCCATGGTGGCGAGGACGGCGGTGGGCTCGTAGCCGCAGTGGGCCATGCAGTTGGCGCACCGCGGGTCCTTTCCGCGGCCGTACTTGTCCCAGTCGGTCTCCTCGACCAGCTCCCGGTAGGTCGGCACATAGCCGTCGCTCATCAGATAGCAGGGGCGCTGCCAGCCGAAGAGCGAGTAGTTGGGGATCGCCCACGCGGTGCACGGGAAGTCGACCTTGCCCTCCAGGAAGTCCAGGAAGAGCGGGGAGTGGTTGAGCCGCCAGCGGCGCCGGTTGCCGCCCGAGAAGGCCTTCTTGAACAGCTCGCGGGTCTGCTCCACGCCGAGGAAGTGCTCCTGATCGGGCGCCTTCTCGTAGGCGTACGCCGGCGAGATCATCATCTCGTCGACCTTGAGGTCGTCGTTGAGGAAGTTCAGCACCTCGACGACCGTCTGGGGGGTGTCGGTGTTGAAGAAGGTCGAGTTGGTGGTGACCCGGAAGCCGCGCCGCTTGGCCTCCTTGATCGCCTCGACGGCCTCGTCGAACACGCCCTCCTTCGCCACGGACTCGTCGTGCCGCTCGCGCAGGCCGTCGATGTGCACGGCGAAGGCGAAGTACGGCGAGGGCGTGAACTTGTCCATCTTCTTGCGCAGCAGCATGGCATTGGTGCACAGGAAGACGTATTTCCGCCTGGCGACCAACTGGCGCACGATCTCGTCGATCTGAGGGTGCATCAGGGGCTCACCGCCGGCGATCGACACCATCGGCGCGCCGGATTCGAGCACCGCTCCCACGGCCTGTGCGACGGGCATGCGCTGCTTGAGCACCCCCGCCGGATGCTGGATCTTGCCGCAGCCCTCGCACTTGAGGTTGCAGGCGAAGAGCGGCTCCAGTTCGACGATGAGCGGGAACTTGTCGCGCCGGCGGAGCTTCTGTTCAGCCAAGTATGTAGCGACCTTGATGGACTGGCGCAGCGGCATGGCCATCGGGCTCACCTCCTGGGGAGCAGCACATTACGGTGCCATTCAAAGAAAGCGGGAAGGATGGAACGTAGGACGCGGAAAGCCGATATTCCACCGCGCACCGTGCCGATCCGGACGAGTTCATGTTCTGGAGCGTCCACGACCACCCGGACGGCCGCAACCGGGCGCTCGCCCCTGCGCACGGCGCTCAGAAGCGTGGCCGCCGACTCCATGTCGACCGCGATTGCGCCGGTCGCCAGCAGATCGGCGCGTTCCGGGCCGCGGACCACGTGGTCGGAGCCGGTGAGCGGGCCGGTGTGGACGGCGCGGCCGGGTGCCGCGCGCAGCAGCTCCTTGACCAGCAGCTCGGTGCCCACGCACGGGGTGCGGCCGCGCGGGTCACGGGTCTCCTCGGCGACGACCAGGTCGCCGGGGTGCATGCCGGGGGCGAGCCCCGCGCAGAAGCCGGTGGCCAGCACGGCGGCACCGGCGAGCGCCGGGTCGGCCAGCACCCGGCCGACCGAGCGCTCGGCCGCCTTCGGCCCCATGCCGGTCCGCAGCACGGTGACGGGCCCGCCCGAGCCGCTTCGGTCACCCAGGCGCAGGGCCAGGTGTTCGATGCCGAGCGCACAGGCGATCAGCAGCGGGGCCGGGGCGGGCTGCGCGGTCATCAGCTCCCCTTGGCCTCGGCGAGCGGCTTGCCGGGCTGCTTGCCGGAGAACGGCTCGCCGTGCAGATACCGGCCGAGCGCGGTGAGCGGGAAGACCTGCCGGTAGAGGTGGTAGTTGATGGAGAAGTCCCAGGGGAAGCCGGTGCCGGTGAAGTACGGCTCGTCCCAGGAGCCGTCCTCCCGCTGGGTCGCGGCCAGCCAGGCGATGCCGCGCTCGACGGCCTTGGACTCCCGCTCCCCGGCCGCCAGCAGGGCCATCAGCGCCCACGCCGTCTGCGAGGCGGTCGAGGCGCCCCGGCCGCTCCACCCCTTGACGTCCTTGTACGAGCGCAGGTCCTCGCCCCAGCCGCCGTCGTCGTTCTGGACCTGCTCCAGCCAGGCCACCGCGCGGCGGATCGCCGGGTGCGAGGCCGGGAGGCCGGCGGCGGTCAGGGCGGGCACCACCGACCCGGTGCCGTAGATGTAGTTGACGCCCCAGCGTCCGAACCACGAGCCGTCCGGCTCCTGTTCGGCGAGCAGCCAGTCGATGCCGCGCCGGGTGCGCGGGTCGTGCGCCAGGCCCTCGACGGCCAGCATCTCCACGACGTGCGCGGTGACATCGGCCGAGGGCGGGTCGATGACCTCCCCGAAGTCGCAGAACGGCAGCCGGTTGGGGAAGGGGCTGGTGTTGTCGACGTCGAAGGCGCCCCAGGCGCCGTTCCTCGACTGCATGCCCAGGTTCCAGCGCACCCCTCGCCCGATCGCCCGTTCCACCCGTTCCGGCTCGGGGTGCCTGACCCGGCGCAGCGCGAGGACGACCTCGGCGGTGTCGTCGATGTCGGGGTAGTTGTCGTTGTGGAACTCGAACGCCCAGCCGCCCGGCGGGAGTTCCGGTCGGCGTACGGCCCAGTCGCCGCGCCGGACGATCTCCTCGCCCAGCATCCAGTCGGCGGCCTTCACCAGCTGCGGGTGGTCGGCGGGGAGCCCGGCGTCGACCAGGGCGATCGTGGCGAGGCAGGTGTCCCACACCGGGGACTGGCAGGCCTCGATCATCCGGGCGCCGTCCTCGCGCCAGACGGCGAAACGGTCCAGCGAGGCCAGGCCCTCCCGCATCACCGGGTGCTGGAGGTCGTAGCCGAGCAGGTGCAGCGCGATGATCGAGTACACGGCGGGCGGCTGGATGCCGCCCCAGCAGCCGTCGTTCTCCTGCCGTTCGATGATCCAGCGGGCCGCGGCGTTCATGGCGGCCTTGCGCAGCCGCTTGGGCACCACCCCGCGCAGGGCGTGCAGGCCCTTGTCGAGCCGTTGGAAGGCGCCGTCCCAACTGGCCGCCGGGGCGAGCGGTTTCGGCGGGTTGGGGCGGGCCGGGTCGGTGTGCAGCTCGTCCAGCGGGAAGGGCGCGGGGCGGACCGGGCGCTTCGCGGAGACGATGGTCAGCGGGACGATGGTCTGCCGGGCCCAGCACCCGAAGTCGTAGATGTTGAGCGGCACCCACGACGGGAACCAGATGAGCTCCGGCGGCAGTTCGGGCAGGTCCTCCCACTTCCACCAGCCGAACAGGGCCAGCCAGATCCGGGTGAAGACCCGGGCGGCGGCGATCCCGCCCTGCGCGCGGATCCACGCGGAGGCCTTCGCCATGTGCGGCGCGTCCGGGGCGTCCCCGGCCAGCCGCAGGGCGACGTACGCTTCGATGGTGGTGGAGAGTTCTCCGGGGCCGCCGTAGAAGGTGGCCCAGGTGCCGTCCTCGCGCTGTTCGCCTCTGATGAAGAGGGCGGCGGCCTGGGTGGTCCTCTCGTCGCGGATGCCCAGGAACTGGCGGAGCAGCAGGTCCTCGGCGTCCATGGTGACGTTGGTCTCCAGGTCGCCCTTCCACCAGCCCTCCGCGTCCTGCCGGGAGAGCAGGAAGTCGGTGGCGCGCAAGGTGGCACGGACGGCGGCTTCGTGGGCCCCGGCCGCCGCGGGGGTGGTGTCGGTTTCGCTGGCCGCGGCAGCGCGGGGCGGCAGGGCCCCGGTGCTTCCGTCGGTCGTCGCTGTCATGGCTTCCCCTTCGTGCAGTCCTGCTGGTGGGCTGTCTGCTGTGGGTCCGCCGTCGGCCGGTGCGCGTCCTGCTCGCACACCGGCCGGCGACTACGCGAGGGCTATTCGACCGATAGTGATCATCTCTTTCGTACGACGACGAAGTCGGCGAGCGCCGTGAACTGCGCCCGCACCCGGTCCGGCATGTCCACGGCGTCGAGGGCTTCGACGGCGATGGCGTGCTGACGGCGCGCCTCCTCGGCGGTCCACTCGCGGCCGCCCGCCTCCTCGATGAGCGCGGCGCGGGCGGCGAACTCCTCCTCGGAGAAGGTCGCGAAGTCGCTGCTCTTGGCGTCGGCGGCGAGCATCTCGCCGAGCCGCTCGGAGGCGCTGCCGCCCGCGGCGAGCGCGGCCACCACCGGCAGCGACTTCTTGCGCTGGCGCAGATCGCTCCAGGTCTGCTTGCCGGTGGCCTCCGGGTCGCCCCAGATGCCGAGCAGATCGTCCACGGCCTGGAAGGCGAGGCCGAGGTGGTAGCCGTACTTCTCCAGGGTGTCGGCGGTACGGTCGTCCGCGCCGCCGAGCACCGCGCCGATGGAGCAGGCGCAGGCGAGCAGGGCGCCGGTCTTGTTGCCCTCCATCTCCAGGCACTCCTCGACGGTCACCCGGTCGCGGTGCTCGTACGAGATGTCCTGGGCCTGTCCGTCGATGAGGGCGCGGGAGGCGGTGGTGAGCCGGCGGGTGGCGCGGCCGGCGTCGACGGTGCCCAGCTCCAGGAGCACCTCGTTGGCGAGGGCGAAGAGGGCGTCGCCGACCAGGATGGCCTGGGCGGGACCGTGCACCTTCCAGACGGTGTCGCGGTGGCGGCGCTGTTCGTCGCCGTCCATCAGGTCGTCGTGCAGCAGCGAGAAGTTGTGGACCAGTTCGACGGCGACGGCGCCGGGGATGCCGACCTCGGGGGCGGCGCCGGTGACCTCGGCGGACAGCACGGCGAGCGCGGGGCGCACGGCCTTGCCGCCGTCGCCGGAGGTGGGGTTGCCCTGGGCGTCGATCCAGCCGAAGTGGTAGGCGGCGACCGTGTCCATGGGAGGCGCCAGGCGGTCGATGGCCGCCCGCAGTACCGGTGTGGCCAGGGTCCGGCCACGCTCCAGGAGCGCGGTCACGTCCACCGCGGTCTCTCGAGCGGCCTTCGAGGCCGGGGGCACAGTGGGCACAGTCTCTCCTCTTGTTGCGGTACCGGGGGTGCGGGGACCTGCCGCGCCGTGCTGCCGATGCATCAGGCCGCCTCCTCGACGTCGAAGAGATGGCGGGGGCGGGGCCGGCCCAGGGCGCGCAGCGCGGCGTCCGCCGCGCTGATGCCGCTGCGGACCGCACTCTCCATGGTCGCGGGCCACCCGGTGGCGGTCCACGCTCCGGCCAGGTACAGGCCGGGTGCCTTGGTGCGGGCGCCGGGCCGCAGTCGCCCGACGCCGGGGGTGGGAGCGAAGGTCGCGGTGCGCTCCCGGGTCACGAAGAAGTCCTTCACCTCGGCGCCCCGGGTGCGGGGCAGCAGCCGCTCCAGCTCGGGCAGATACCGCTCGCGCAGCGCGGCGACGGGCTCGTCGATCTCGTCGTGCGCGGCCGACTGGGACAGGGCGAGGTACTGGCCGTCGCGCAGCCCGGAGGCCTCGGTGCGGTCGAAGACCCACTGGACGGGGGTGCCGAGCGCGGTGAGGAACGGGGTGTTCAGCACCTTGCGGTCGTAGACGACATGGACGTTGAGAATCGGCGCGGTGCCGATCGCGAGCAGCTGCTCGGGGGCGTCGAGGGCGCCGTCCGGCAGCAGGTCGTGCGTCTCGCGCTGCGGTACGGCGAGCACGATCGCGTCCGTCTCGATGGTCTCGCCGGGAACCTGAACGCTCCAACGCCCGTTGTCGTACTGGGAGATGGAGGTGACGCGTGTACGGAGTCCGGTGCGGACGCCCGCGGAGTCGAGCGCCCTGCGGGCCAGCCGGTCGTGCAGTTCGCCCAGCGGGACGCGTGCCCAGCCGATGTCGGCCGCGCCCGGGTCGGACAGCAGACCGGTCTTGAACACCATCGCGGCGAGTCCCAGGGAGATGTCGTCCGCGACCGCGTTGAGGGTGGCGACCCCGACCAGGTCCCACAGGGCCTCGACGGCACGCGCCGACTGACCGTGCGCGGTCAGCCAGCTGCCGAAGTCCTGGGTGTCCAGGGTCGGATCGGCGAGGTCGAGCCCCTTGAGCGCGAGCGCGGCCCGGCCGACCTTGGCGCGCTCGGCGAGCGAGAGATGCGGATACGTCGCGAGGCTGCGTCCCAGGTGCAGCGGGACGGGCAGGGCGTCGCGCCGCAGCCTGCCGAGCCGCCGGCCCTCGGGCTTGGCGAGATCGAGAACGGGCACGTCGAGACGATCCTGCAGGGGTGCCAGCGCCGCGCCGTCGATCCGGTCCAGGAACCAGCGGTAGGCGGTGCAGCAGCGCAGGTAGACGTGCTGTCCGTTGTCGACGGTCAGCTCGCCGCGCTGGAAGGAGAAGGCGAGGCCGCCGAGCCGGGGCCGGCCTTCGAGCAGGGTGACGCGGACGCCCGCGTCGGCGAGTGCGAGCGCGGCGGTGATCCCGGCGAGCCCGCCGCCGACCACCACGGCACTCCGGCCGTGCGTCACGTGTCCGCTCCTCGTGCCGTCGGTCATCGTGCACCCTCCCCCGCGCTGCGCTGTCGGAACCGGCCGGGGCGACCCGCTGCCGTCAGGGACGCGCCCTCCCGACGGAGGGTTGCGTGCCGGTTCCCTCCAGGGGTGCCGCCGGGGAGACAACCGGGGTTGCCGTCGGCGGCGCGACCGGCCCTGCGGCCGACGACGGCACGAACGGCGCCACCGCGTCCGCCACCGGTGCGGTCGCCGAGGTCCCCGCCGGTGTCACCGCTGCGCATGCCGCCGAAGAGGCCGACGTCTGCGGGGAGGCCATCAGCGGCGGCGCCGGGCCTGCCACCGGCGACAGCACGGACGGCGCCACCACGCCGACCTCCGGTGCGGTCGCCGGCGTCACCGCTGCGCATGCCGCCGAGGGGGCCGGCCTCCGCAGGGGTGCCGTCGGTGGCGGGTGCGACGGCGTCCGTAGAGGTGCCGTCGGTGGCACGTGCGACGGTGCGTGTGGGGGCGGCTTCGGCGACGTGACGTTCGTCGCGGACCACACCGGCGCGCTCACCGCCGACACCACGGACACGCCCCCCACCGGCAACACAGACGCGCCCCTCACCGACGGCGTGGGCGCGCCGGCCGGTCGCGGTGCCGACGTGCTCCCCGTCGGCGCCGTCCGGCTCCGGCCCAGTGGCCGCGCTCGGGCCCAGGTTCCGCATCAGGCGCGCCTCCTGACGGTGCGTCGGCCGGCGTGGCGGGTGTCGAGGCCGGAGAGGCCGCGGACGGCGACGTAGGCCTTTTCGCGGCCGGGGAGGGAGACGCGGCCGCGGAGGACGGCCTCGGGGTCGCGTTCGATGCGGTCGAGGAGGCGGCGGTAGATGCCGGCCATGGCGGCGACACAGGCGCCGCTGCGCCGGTCGAGCATGGGGAGCAGCTGGTAGCCCTCGGCGAACAGGGCGCGGGCCCGCCGTACCTCGAAGTGGACGAGGCCCGCGAAGTCGGAGCCCTGCGGCGGGGTCGGCCCGGCGAAGCCGGCGGAGCAGCCGAACTTGGCGAGGTCGTCGGCGGGCAGGTAGGTACGCCCGCCCTCGGCGTCCTCGCGGACGTCCCGCAGGATGTTGGTGAGCTGGAGGGCCAGGCCCAGTGTGTCGGCGTACTCGGGGGCGCGCTCGGCGCCGCGCGCGCCGGGTTCGGTGCCGAACACGCCGAGGGAGAGCCGGCCGATCGCGCCGGCCACGCAACGGCAGTACTGCTTGAGGTCGTCCCAGGTCTCGTAGGTCTCGCCGCGCACGTCCATCAGCACGCCGTCGATCAGCTCGTCCAGGCCGCCGAGCGGGATCGGGAAGGTGCGGGCGGCATGCGCGAGGGCGACGCCGACCGGGTCGGTGTCATCCTCGTCGATCTTCTCCTCGCGGATCCGGGTGAGCAGGGCCCGGGTCTCCTCGAGTCTGGCCGTCTTCACCTCGTCGGTGAGCGCACCGTCCCCGATGTCGTCGACGCGCCGGGAGAACGCGTACAGCGCCGACATCGCGCGACGCTTGGGCGCCGGCAGCAGCCGGATGCCGTAGGCGAAGTTACGGGCCTGCTGTCCGGTGACGGCCTCGCAGTAGCGGTAGGCGGCGAGTACCGGTGCGGACACGTGTGGTTCCGACTCCACGGTCCGGATCACCCCTCTCCTCGCAGAGTCACGCCCACCTGGCGCAGCAACCGGAGCTTGCCGGGCTTGGGCGGGCCGGGAAGTACGTCGTAGTCGGCGGCGGCGATCGCGTCGACGGCCGCCCTTCCCCCCGCCACGAACCCCGCGAGCAGCAGCCTGAGCCTGCCGTGCACGCTACCCACGAGGGGGGCGCCTTCATTCAGCAGATCGCGGGCGCGTTGCGCTTCGTATGCGACCAGCGCGCGCACCGATGCGCCCGCCGAAGGGGTGACGAGATCCGCCTCCTGGACGTGAAAGCGCTTCATGTCCGCGGCGGGCAGATAGATCCGGTCGCGGCCGAGGTCCTCGGCGACGTCCTGGAGGTGTTCGACGATCTGGAGGGCCGTGCAGATCGCGTCGGAGCGGCGGATCCGCTCTGGGGTGGCGGTGCCGGTGACGGCGAGGACCAGACGGCCGACGGGGTTGGCGGACAGCTCGCAGTAGGCGAGCAGGTCGTCGTAGGTCTCGTACCGGCTGACCAGCTGGTCCTGGCGGTTCGCGGCGATCAGCCCGAGGAACGGCTCGGGGGTGAGTGAGCAGCGCCGGACGGTCGCCTGGAGCCGGCGCAGCAGGGGATGGCGGGGCTCGCCGTCGAAGACGCGGCGGAGATCGGCCTCGAAGGCGTCGAGCAGGACCAGCCGGTCCTCGGCCCGGTCCGGGGAGACGCCCAGCAGGCGGGCGTCGGCGCCGCCGGGGGCGAGGTCGCCGTCGCCGATGTCGTCGACCAGGCGGGCGAAGCCGTAGACGGCCATCAGGTCGGCGCGCCAGGCCCTGGGCAGGAAGAACGGGGCCACGGGAAAGTTCTCGGCCGCTGCCTTGTCGAGGGTGGAGCGCTCCGGGTCGTACCGGTACGCCGCGCGGGTTCCCGTCACCGTGTGCTGCCTCGGGCGGGGACGGCACATGCTTCGGGGAGCCGGGGAGTTTCCGTAGCCATTGCCGTCACATCTCCCGTTCTACACTGCCGACCCAATACACACTATTTCGGACACGCCGCCCGGCGATCGCGCGGCCGCCCCGGGGGAGGGTGTCGCGCGTTATCGCCCTACTTGCCGCGATTCGGCACCGGTACAGCTTACGTTGTACAACGCAGGGGGGTCCGCGGGGGTGTCCCGCGCATCACTACAACACAACGATCAGCCTCAAGATTCCTACAGGCGCCCAGAGTTGACATTTACTTTGCAGACGCCGGGCCCCGCCGGAGCAGTTCCGGCGGGGCCCTGGGCGTATCGGGTCACTTGCCCGTGAACTTCTCGTACTCCTTCAGAACCTCGTCGGTCGGGCCGTCCATGCGCAGCTCCCCGCGCTCCAGCCACAGCACACGGTTGCAGGTGTCGCGGATCGACTTGTTGTTGTGACTGACCAGAAACACGGTGCCAGCCTCCTTGCGCAGCTCCCGGATGCGCTCCTCGGAGCGCTTCTGGAACTTGCGGTCGCCGGTGGCCAGTGCCTCGTCGATCATGAGGACGTCGTGGTCCTTGGCGGCGGCGATGGAGAACCGCAGCCGGGCGGCCATGCCGGAGGAGTAGGTGCGCATCGGCAGGGTGATGAAGTCGCCCTTCTCGTTGATGCCGGAGAAGTCGACGATGTCCTGGTAGCGGACCTTGATCTCCTCGCGGGACATGCCCATGGCGAGCCCGCCCAATATGACGTTGCGCTCGCCGGTCAGGTCGTTCATCAGCGCCGCGTTGACGCCGAGCAGCGAGGGCTGGCCGTCGGTGTAGACCCTGCCCTTCTCGGCCGGGAGCAGACCGGCGATGGCGCGCAGCAGGGTGGACTTGCCGGAGCCGTTGGAGCCGATCAGGCCGATGGCCTCGCCGCGGTAGGCGACGAAGGAGACCCCGCGCACCGCGTGCACCTTGCGCACACCCCGTGCCGCGTCGTCGGAGCCGCGCCTGAGGATCCGGCTGAGCGCGGCGGTGGCGCTGCCCTTGCCGGTCTTGGCGCCGTTGACGCGGTAGACGATGTGCAGGTCGTCGGCGATGACGGTGGGAATGCGTGCCTCAGCCACGGCCGTACCTCTCCTCCGCCTTCCAGAAGTACACGAAGCCGCCCACGGCGACGAGCAGCGCCCAGCCCAGGGCGACCGCCCAGACGTGCGGGGGCAGGTTCTCGGAGCCGTAGCCGTCGATCAGCGCGAAGCGCATCAGGTCCATGTAGATGGCGGCGGGGTTCCACTGGAGCACGTCGGCGATCCAGGCCGGCTTGTCCTGGAGCATGATCGGGATGGAGAACATCACCCCGGAGGCGTACATCCAGGTCCGCATGACGAACGGCATCAGCTGGGCCAGGTCCGGGGTCTTCGCGCCCATCCGCGCCACGATCATGGCGAGCCCGGTGTTGAACAGGAACTGCAGGACCAGCACCGGCAGGATCAGCACCCAGGACAGGTCCGGGTAGCTGCCGAAGGCCACGGCCACCGCGAAGAGCACGATCATCGAGAACAGCAGCTGCTGGAGCTGCTGGAGCGCGAACGAGATCGGCAGCGAGGCGCGCGGGAAGTGCAGGGCGCGCACCAGGCCGAGGTTGCCGGAGATCGCGCGGACGCCGGCCATCACCGAGGACTGGGTGAAGGTGAAGACGAAGACGCCGGTGACCAGGAACGGGATGTACACGTCCTTGGACATGCCGCGGCCCGCGTTCAGGATCAGCCCGAAGATCAGGTAGTAGACGAGCGCGTTGAGCAGCGGGGTGGCGACCTGCCACAGCTGGCCGAGCTTCGCCTGGCTGTACTGGGCGGTCAGCTTGGCCTGGGAGAAGGCGACGATGAAGTGACGCCGTCCCCAGAGCCGGCGGACGTACTCGACGAGCGAGGGCCGGGCGCCGCTCACGGACAGGCCGTACTTCGCGGCGAGCTCGGCCGCCGTCAGATGCGCGTCGGGCGACGGAGGCTCGGTCACGGCGACTCCGCCGTCGTGCGTTGTCTCACTCACTACGGGAAACTTTCGTCTTCGAGAAATGCGCAGCCGGTGCGGCTTGGCGGGGCCGGTGGCCCGGGCCCCGCGGGGACGAGCTTGTCAGATCACCGGAGGCCGGCCGAGCCGGGTCAGCCGCCACACCGTACGCCACTTCATGGGTCGGCGGGGACCGCACGGCGTCGTCCAGCCTTCCCGGAATCCGCCGAACCACGCCTTGAGCGCGGGCCGCGAGGGGCGGCGCGCCAGGGTGAGCAGCAGCCAGACGCCCAGATACGCCGGGACGAGCAGGGCGGGCAGGTTGCGGCGGGCGAGCCAGACCCGGTTGCGGGCGACCATCCGGTGATAGACCGCGTGCCGGGAGGGTGCGGTCGTCGGGTGGTACAGCACCATGTCGGACCGGTAGTCGATCATCCAGCCGGCGTCGAGGGCCCGCCAGGCCAGGTCGGTCTCCTCGTGCGCGTAGAAGAACTCATCCGGCAGTCCGCCGACCTCGGCGAACACCGTCGTGCGGACGGCGTTGGCGCCGCCGAGGAAGGTGGTGACCCGCGAGGAGCGCATCGGGTCCGAGGCGCGCAGCCGGGGCACGTGCCGACGCTGGGTGACGCCGGTCTCGGGGTCGGCGATGCGGAAGCTGATGATGCCGAGCCGGTCGTCGGCGGCGAAGGCCTGGCGGCACAGCTCGGCGGTGTCGGTGCGGGCGAGCAGCCCGTCGTCGTCGAGGAAGAGCAGGATGTCGACGTCGCGGCCGCCGGGCCCGAAGGCCTCGATGCCGACGTTGCGGCCGCCGGGGATGCCCAGGTTCTCGGGCAGCTCGATGGTGCGCACGCCCTCGGGGACCTCCGGGACGGGCGAGCCGTTGCCGACCACCACGACCTCGACCGGGTCGCCGTCCTGCTTGGCGACCGACTCCAGCAGGGCGCGCAGCTCCTCGGGTCGGTTGCCCATGGTGATGACGACCGCGCCGACCTTCAGGGGCGTCTCCATGGCACTCACCGCAGCCTGCTCGACGCGAGGATGGACACGAGGTGCAGCACGGTCTGGAGCAGCGCGATCCCGGCGAGGACGGCGGTGCCGAGCCGGGTGAAGAACAGGTCGCCGTGCACCTGGTCGGCGATGGCGAGGACCAGGATCAGCAGGGACGCCTCGATGCCGAGGATCAGCCGGTGGAACTTGAGCGCGGCGGCGGCCCGGCGGGCCAGGGCCATGCCGGAGGAGCGCGGCTCGGCCGCGGACTCCTGCACCGGGGGCTTGCCGGCCTGGTGCCGGGCGACGCCGACCAGGTCCGTCTCGGCCTTGATCAGGATGGCGCCGAGCGCGGCCAGGGTGCCGAGGAAGGCCCACAGCCAGTCGACACGGCCCTCGCCCCACAGGTCGGCGGCGCGCAGACCGAGGCCGACCAGGACGGCCGCGTCGGTCAGGTAGGCGCCGACGCGGTCGAGGTAGACCCCGCCGAGCGAGTACTGCTTCTTCCAGCGGGCGATCTCACCGTCGACGCAGTCCAGCAGCAGATACAGCTGGACCATGATCACGCCGAGTACGGCCCCCGCGATCCCCGGCACCAGCAGGGCCGGGGCCGCGAGGACGCCGCAGACGGTCATCAGGTACGTGAGCTGGTTGGGCGTGACCCTGGTGTTCACCAGATAGCGGTCGACCCGCAGGGACACCTCACGCATATAGAGGCGTCCCATCCAGTGCTCACCGCTGCGCCGGTCCTTCACCCCCGGAGGGTGGACGACCGGGCGGAGTTCAGCTACCGATGGCCTTGACATAGTCGGCGTAGATGTCCTTGATCTGGTGGGTTTTCAGGTCGAGGTGTTCGAGGATCGTGTAGCGGCCGGGCCGGGTCTCCGGGGCGAACTCCACGACCCTGACGAACTCGTCACGGGTGAAGCCGATCTCCTCCGGCAGCACCGGCAGTCCGTGCCGACGCAGCACCTCGGCCATGTACGCCGACTCCTCGTGGGCTCCGCGCAGATACATCGCGAAGGCCGCGCCCAGCCCGCACTGCTCGCCATGGGCCGCGGCCCGCTTGGGGAACAGCAGGTCGAAGGCGTGGTTGATCTCGTGGCAGGCCCCGGAGGACGGGCGGGAGTCGCCCGACACCGACATGGCGATACCGCTGAGCACCAGCGCCTCGGCGAGCACCTGGAGGAAATCGTTGTCCCCGATGCCGCCGGGGTGCCGCAGCACGGCTTCACCGGCCTGGCGGGCCATGGCCGCGGCGAGGCCGTCGATCTTCTCGCCCTTGACCCGGTTCGCCAGCTCCCAGTCCGCGATCGCGGAGACGTTGGAGACGGCGTCGCCGATGCCGGCCCGGACGTAGCGGACCGGGGCCTCGCGGATGACGTCCAGGTCGATGACGACGGCGATCGGGTTGGGCACGCCGTACGAGCCGCGCCCCGCGTCGTTGTCGAGGGTGGCGACCGGCGAGCACAGGCCGTCGTGCGCGAGGTTGGTCGGCACGGCGACCAGGGGCAGACCGACCCGGGCCGCGGCGAACTTGGCGCAGTCGATGATCTTGCCGCCGCCGAGGCCGACGACCGCGTCGTAGTGGCCGGCCTTTATGTCGCTCGCCAGCCGCACCGCGTCGTCGAGGGTGCCGCCGCCGACCTCGTACCAGCTGGCGCCGGGCAATTGCGGGGCGACCCGCTCGCGCAGCTTCGCGCCGGAGCCACCGCTGACGGCGACGGCGAGCCGGCCGGAGTGCGAGATGCGCTCGTCGGCGAGGACGCAGGCCAGGTCGTCGAGGGCGCCCGGGCGGATGTCGACGACGAGCGGCGAGGGGATGAGCCTGGTCAGTACCGGCACGCGATCTCCCGTCCCCGGGCGAGATCGTCGTGGTTGTCGATCTCGACCCACTCGACGTCGCCGATCGGCGCCGCGTCGATGTGGAAGCCGACGTTGATGAGCTGCTGGTAGCCGTGCTCGTAGAACTGCTGCGGGTCGGTCTCCCACACGGTCCTGAGCGCGTCGGCCAGCTCGGGGGCGGCTTCGCCCTCGATGAGGGTGACACCGATGTACTCGCCGGTGGCCTCGGCCGGGTCCATCAGCTTGGTGATCCGCTGGACGCCCAGGTCGGGGTCCACGACGACCTTCATCTCCTCGTCCGCGAGGTGCTTCACGGTGTCGACGGCGAGGATGATCTGCTTGCTGCCGCCGCGCGCGGCGAGCAGGGTCTTCTCGACGGAGACCGGGTGGACGGTGTCGCCGTTGGCGAGGATCACGCCGTCCTTGAGGGCGTCACGGCCGCACCACAGGGAGTAGGCGTTGTTCCACTCCTCGGCCTTGTCGTTGTCGATCAGGGTGAGCTTCAGGCCGTACTTCTTCTCCAGCGCTTCCTTGCGCGCGTACACGGCCTCCTTGCGGTAGCCGACGATGATCGCGGCCTCGGTCAGGCCGACCTCGGCGAAGTTGCCGAGGGTGAGGTCGAGAACCGTCGGTTCGCCCTCTATGCCCGCGGGCCCCACCGGCACCAGCGCCTTGGGCAGGCTGTCGGTGTAGGGGCGCAGACGCCGTCCGGCGCCGGCCGCCAGCACGAGGCCGATCATGCGGGTTCTCCTTCGTCGTGTACGGCGGGCGCGCCTCCCAGGTGGGAGGCCACCCAGAAGCGGATGCTCTCGACGAGCACCAGCAGGGCGACGGCCACGGCGAGGGCCGTGAGCGCGACCTTGAACTGCGCGGCGGTCAGCAGCACGGCCAGCACGGCGACCACCAGCGTCCGGCCCTCGTGCCCCCCGATCGTCCGGACCAGCCAGAGCGGGGGCGCGCCCGCGTTGCCGCGGATCCGGTAGACCGTGTCGTAGTGATGGTAGGCGACGGCCGCTACCAGGCCGAAAGCCGCCGGAAGGGCTCCGTTCACCCCCGCTTTGGCCGCGAGCGCGAGGACGGTGCCGTACTCGGCCGCGCGGAAGAAGGGCGGCACGAGCCAGTCGAGGGCGCCCTTGAGGGGGCGGGCGACGGCGAGGCCCGAGGTCAGGGCGTAGCCGAAGGCGGCGACGACCGGCCAGGGGCTGCCGAAGTCGGTGAGAACGGCGGTGGCGACCACCGCGAGCCCGCCGAGCAGGGCGATCGCCGGGACGGCGAAGCCGGGCAGGCGGCGGGCGGGGTTCTTGAACGCCTCCGCGAAGCCCTGGGCGAGCGGGCCGGAGTCGGCGAGGTCGGCGAGCGCGGTCGCCGCGCGGTCGGTCCGCCGCGCCTTCCGGGTCAGGGAGCGCAGCACGCGGCCCGCGGTGGTGTAGGTGGCGGCGAAGGCGCAGCCGATCAGCAGGGCGTAGAAGGTGATGCGCGGGGTGGTGGCCGCGGTGAGGATCGCGATCATCGCCCAGCGCTCGCCGATCGGCAGCACGATCATGCGGCGCACCCAGACCGTCCAGCCGACGCTGTCGAGCTTGTCGGAGAGGGCGGCGGTGGGGCTGGTGTTGGCGGTGGCGTCGTGGTTGGCCTCGTTGAAGGAGAAGTCGACCACGTGCCGGCAGGTCTGCAGGACCATCGCGCCCAGCGCCAGCGCCCATACGTCGTCACTGCCGCCGCCCCGCGCGGCTCCCAGCGCGAGGCCGGCGTAGTAGGCGTATTCCTTGGCCCGGTCGAAGGTGGCGTCGAGCCAGGCGCCGAGGGTGGAGTACTGGAGCGAGTAGCGGGCGAGCTGGCCGTCGGTGCAGTCCAGCACGAAGGAGGCGATCAGCAGGATCCCGGCCGCGACGAAGCCGCCGCGGGTGCCGGTGGCCGCGCAGGCCGCCGCGATCAGCGCGGTGAGCAGGGACGCCGTGGTGACCTGGTTCGGGGTGAGGCCCCGGCGGGCGCACCAGCGGGCGAGGTAGCGGGAGTACGGGCTGATGCAGAAGGTGGTGAAGAAGCCGTCACGGGCCTTCACGGCCGACTTCAGCCGGACCGCCTCGTCGTCGACGGCGGCCACGGCCTGGCGGGCCTCGTTGCGGGCCTGCGGGTCGGCGGGGACGGTGGCGACCAGGCTGCCCAGTTCGGGTCGGTGCACCTCGGCGCCGTCGGCGTCGAGGGCGGTGACCACGCGGTCGGCGAGGCTGTCCACGGCGACCGCGGTGCCGCCGCCGGTGGAGTTCTCGCGGGCCATCGCCCGGGTCAGGGCCTGGCGGCCGGCCGGCTGCGCGGTGACGGCGCCGGGGACGGCGGCCAGCGGGAAGCGGGGGTCGGTCAGGCCGAGGCGCAGGGCGTGCAGATGGCCGACGAACCGGGCGTCGACGACCGCGACGCGCTGGTCACCGGGGATCTGGGCGAGCAGCGTCTCGGCGTCGGCGGCGTCGGCGGCGGTGCGCACCTCGAAGCCGAGGGACCGCAGATCGCCCTCGATCGACGATCCGGGGACCGGCTGGCCGGTGAGGATGGCGGTCGACAACCGAACTCACTCCCTGCGTGCCGGCGCGGGTGGCGCCGGGCCTGAACATGGTGGGGGCGCGCCCCTTGGCTGCACCCTCGGCTGCACCAGGCGGCGGCATGTCGGCAGAGGCTATCGGATGATCGGAGACCCGTGTTCACCGCCCGTTCACGGCCCGGACGCCCCATGCTGCGAGCCGCTTCGCCCTGATCATCATGAGGGCTCGGCGGGCCGGGGCACAAAATCGCGCGCCCAGAACGGACATTCATGACATACGACAGTGAGGTGTGCGGACGGCGGTGAGGGCGCGGTTCCGGAGCGTGGCGGAGCGCGGCGGCGGCAGCGGCCGGACTCGGCCCGCGGCGGGCGCCGGGATTAGGGTGGGCCACCATGACGTGGCTGATCACCGGCGGTGCCGGATACATCGGGGCCCATGTGGCACGGGCGATGACCGAGGCCGGCGAGCGGGTCGTCGCGCTGGACGACCTCTCCGCGGGCGTGCCCGCGCGGCTGCCGGCGGAGATTCCGCTGGTGCGGGGCTCGTCGATGGACGGCGAGCTGCTGAAGCGGGTCCTCGGCGAGCACGAGGTGACCGGTGTGGTGCATCTCGCCGCGCGCAAGCAGGTCGGCGAGTCGGTGGCCGAGCCGACGCGGTACTACCAGGAGAACGTGGGCGGGCTGGCGACGCTGCTCGACGCGGTCGCCGGGGCCGGCATCCGGCGGTTCCTGTTCTCCTCCTCGGCCGCCGTCTACGGCAACCCGGATGTGGACCTCATCACGGAGGACACCCCGTGCGCGCCGGTGAACCCCTACGGCGAGACCAAGCTGGCCGGTGAGTGGCTGGTGCGCGCCGCGGGGCAGGCGCACGGCATCGCGACCGTCTGTCTGCGGTACTTCAACGTGGCCGGCGCGGCCGCCCCGGAGCTGGCCGACACCGGGGTCTTCAACGTCGTACCGATGGTCTTCGACCGGCTCACCCGGGACGAGGCCCCGCGGATCTTCGGCGACGACTATCCGACCCCGGACGGCACCTGTGTGCGCGACTACATCCATGTCGCCGATCTCGCCGAGGCGCATCTGGCGGCGGCCCGCCGGCTGTCCGCCGGGGACGCGACGGGTGATCTGACCGTGAACATCGGCCGTGGCGAGGGCGTCTCGGTGCGGGAGCTGGTCGCGCTGATCGGCGAGGTGACCGGCGACTCCCGGCCGGCGGTCGTCGAGCCGCGTCGCCCCGGGGACGCGCCGCGGGCCGTCGCCTCCGCCGAGCGGGCCGCCGCGGAGCTGGGCTGGACCGCCCGGCGCGGGGTGCGCGAGATGGTCGAGTCGGCGTGGCGGGGGTGGCTGCTGCACCGCGGCGGCTGAGGACCGCAAGGCTCTGACCTGGGCTTCGTTTCCGCAGGTCAGAGCATATGACAACGGTGTTCAGTGCCGCGTTGCCGGATACCCCCCACCCGTAGTTCACTGTGAGCCGGACCGATCACAGGAGGGCGGTTTTCATGGGGGCTGGGCACGACCACGGACACGCGCACGCGGCACCGGTGACCGGTACGGCCGCGGCGGCGTACCGCGGCCAGCTGCGGATCGCGCTGTCGATCACGCTCACCGTGATGGTGGTGGAGATCGTCGGCGGGGTGCTCGCGGACTCGCTCGCGCTGATCGCCGACGCGGCCCACATGGCGACGGACGCGCTGGGCCTGGGCATGGCCCTGCTCGCCATCCACTTCGCCAACCTCCCGGCGACCGCGAACCGCACCTTCGGCTACGCCCGCGCGGAGATACTCGCCGCGCTCGCCAACTGTCTGCTGCTGCTCGGCGTCGGCGGGTACGTGCTGTACGAGGCGATCCAGCGGTTCATCACGCCGGCCGGCACCGAGGGCGGCCTGACCATTGTGTTCGGTGGGATCGGTCTGGTCGCGAACATGATCTCGCTCACGCTGCTGATGCGCGGACAGCAGGAGAGCCTGAACGTGCGCGGCGCCTTCCTGGAGGTGGCGGCGGACGCGCTCGGCTCGCTGGCGGTGCTGATCTCGGCGGTGGTGATCCTCACCACCGGCTGGCAGGCCGCCGACCCGATCGCCTCGCTGGTCATCGGGCTGATGATCGTGCCGCGCACCGTCAAGCTGCTGCGCGAGACGCTGGACGTGCTGCTGGAGTCGGCCCCGAAGGGCGTCGACATGGCGGAGGTCCGCGCCCACATACTGGCGCTGGACGGCGTGGAGGACGTGCACGATCTGCACGCCTGGACGATCACCTCGGGCATGCCGGTGCTGTCCGCGCACGTCGTCGTCCGCTCCGACGTCCTGAGCGCGATCGGCCACGAGAAGATGCTGCACGAGCTGCAGGGCTGCCTCGGCGACCACTTCGACGTGGAGCACTGCACATTCCAGCTGGAGCCTAGCGGCCACGCGGAGCATGAGGCCCGGCTCTGCCACTGAGGCAGCCTCGGCACCGACCCGGGTGACGCACGCCGACACGGACGGTTCTCGGCCCGTCACACAGGGCACGATCAGCTACCGGGCCCCTTTTCCGGTGGCGTCCCTGGTGGGACATGCGGGACATGCGGGTCGTGCCGGGAAGTACCGGGAGCGCCTGATACGTACGGCAGACTGGGGCGCGAGGAACGAGGCGAAGGATGGGTATGCCGATCACACCTGCCACCGCGACGCACAGCACGTCGGACGGCACCGCGGACGCGATCTTGCTGGAACTGGTCGACGAGAACGGCGTCACGATCGGCACCGCGGAGAAGCTGGCGGCCCATCAGCCGCCCGGGCAGCTGCACCGGGCGTTCTCGGTCTTCCTCTTCGACGAGCGGGGCCGGCTGCTGCTCCAGCAGCGGGCGCTGGGGAAGTACCACTCCCCCGGTGTGTGGTCGAACACCTGCTGCGGCCATCCGTACCCGGGCGAGGCCCCGTTCGCGGCCGCGGCCCGGCGTACGCACGAGGAGCTGGGCGTCTCCCCGTCGCTGCTCGCCGAGGCGGGCACGGTCCGCTACAACCACCCGGATCCGGCCTCGGGTCTGGTGGAGCAGGAGTACAACCACCTCTTCGTGGGCCTGGTGCAGTCGCCGCTCGCGCCGGACCCGGAGGAGGTCGGCGCCACCGCCTTCGTGACCCCGGCCGAGCTGGCGGAGCGGCATGCCAAGGACCCGTTCTCGGCGTGGTTCATGACGGTCCTGGACGCCGCCCGCCCGGCGATCAGGGAGCTGACCGGCCCGTCGGCGGGCTGGTAGGAGCCCCGGCGGTCACACCGGACGCGCGGGAGCGAGCGGCAGGGCGGCCCAGATCACCTTGCCGCCGCTCGCCGTGTGCTCGACGTCGCACACGCCGCCCGCCTCCCGGGTGATCTCCCGCACCAGGAGCAGTCCGCGACCGCCGGTCTGCGCGTGGTCGGCCTCCAGGGCCGTCGGGCGGTAGGGGTGGTTGTCCTCGACCGAGACCCGCACCCACTCGGCGCCCACGGCGATCTCCACGGCGAGCATCGGCGACAGCAGCGCCGCGTGCCGGACGGCGTTCGTGACCAGCTCCGAGACGATCAGCAGCAGCCCCTGGGCCACGTCGTCGGAGACCGGTACGCCCTGACGCAGCAGTAGATCCCGAACGGCGTGCCGGGCCTGCGGGACCGAGGCGTCGACGGCGGGAGCGGTGAACCTCCAGACGCCCTCGTACGGCAGCGGGTCGGGCGTCTTCTCCTCAAGGGGTGCCTCTGCGCCGCCTGCCATCGTCCGGTCGCCACCCTCGCGCTCGATTGTCACCACATGTCGAATGGTGACAACGAGCCCGCCGGTGCCGAAGAGCTGAACACAAGTCAGCAACTATCGAGCGTTTTTGACCGATGGCGTATGACACGGTCAGTTGTGGGACTGCTCCTGTCCCGCCCCTGCCGACTTTGCGAACTATTCGGGTTGTACGGGTTTGTCGGCACCCTCCGGCCGGTCGGAGACGGCCTCGGAGACCAGCCCGACGATCCGGCGCCCGCCGAACCCGGTGGCGATCAGACCGAGGCCGTCGAAGAGCAGCGCCAGGGAGAAGAAGCAGCCGACGACGTACTGGCTGCTGCTCGGCCAGGACCCCAGCACGAGGATGCCGAGCAGCAGGTCGAAGGCGCCCAGCAACAGCGTCCAGCCGAACTGCGGGCCGCGCACCACCAGGCTGCCGACCAGCCGGAAGAGACCGCCGGTGAGGAAGAGCAGCGCGGCGAACATGGTGAGCGCGGCGGCGGCCTCGTCGGGCCGGAGGATGACGACCACGCCCGCGGCGAGGTTCAGCGCCGCGACGATCACGCCGAGCCAGAAGAAGTTGCCGCCGCGCGCCTGGATCGCGTGCAGCACGCCCACCACGCCGCCGATGAGCAGCAGCCAGCCGAACAGCAGCATGGAGGTGAGGGTGGCCACGCCGGTGTAGACGAGCCCGACGAGTCCCGCGAGGACCAGGATCACGCCGAGCGCGGTGAGCCGGCCGAAGCCGCGGTGGAGCCGGGCGGCCTCGCCCGTCGGCTTGGCGGTGCCGCCGGCGCCCTTCGTCCGTCCCCGCATCAGGGCCTCCTCGTCGTCGGCGGCCCCCTCGTCGATCGTACGTACGCCCAGGGCGGCTAGCATCCCGCGCATGGAGCCCCAGCTGCTGCACCACGTCGCCGACTCGGTCGCCACCGTCGTCATCCACCACCCGGCCAAGCGCAACGCCATGACGGCCGCGATGTGGGAGGCGCTGCCGCCGCTGCTGGACGCCCTGGCCGCCGATCCCGAGGTCCGCGCGCTGGTGCTCACCGGTGAGGGCGGCACCTTCTGCGCGGGCGCCGACATCTCCACCCTCCAGGGGTCGCCGGAGCGCGCGCAGGCGCTGGCCGTGGCCGCCGAGGAGGCGCTCGCCGCGTTCCCGAAGCCGACGCTCGCGGCGATCCGCGGGCACTGTGTGGGCGGCGGCTCGCAGCTCGCGGCGGCCTGCGATCTGCGGTTCGCGGAGCAGGGCGCGCTGTTCGGGGTGACGCCGGCGAAGCTCGGCATCGTCTACCCGGCGTCCTCCACCCGGCGGCTGGTGTCGCTGGTGGGCCCCGCCACCGCCAAGTACCTCCTCTTCTCGGGCGAGTTGATCGAGGCGGAGCGGGCGCTGCGGACGGGCCTGGTGGACGAGGTGCTGCCGGAGGGCGAACTCGGCAAGCGGGTCGCCGAGTTCACCCGGATCCTCGCCGCGCGCTCGCAGCTGACGCAGGCGGCGGCCAAGGAGTTCGCGAACGGCCGGACCGACCGCGACGACCACTGGGCCGCGCGGGCGCGGGAGAGCGGTGACACCGCGGAGGGCGTCGCCGCGTTCCTGGAACGCCGCCCGCCGCGCTTCACCTGGACTACGTCAGGATGAACCGGCTCTTGGCGCGGAACTCCTCGACGAGGTGCGCGGGGGCCTTCTGCGGCGACCCGGCGTCGTAGGGCGGCTGCGGGTCGTACTCGGTGAGCAGCTGGACGGCCTGGGCGTGTTCGTCGCCCGCGATCCGGCCCAGCAGGGCGAGGCCCATGTCGATGCCGGAGGAGACACCGGCCGCGGTGACGTACTTGCCGTCGAAGACGACCCGCTCGCCGGTGGGCTCGGCGCCGAAGCCCGTGAGGAAGTCCAGGGCCAGCCAGTGGGAGGTGGCCCGGCGGCCCTTGAGCAGCCCTGCGGCGGCGAGCAGCAGGGAGCCGGTGCACACCGAGGTCGTCCAGGTGCTGGTGGCGTCGGCGGCCCGCAGCCAGTCCAGCAGGGCCGCGTTCTCCATCTGCGAGGTCTGCCCGGGGCCGCCGGGGACGACCACGATGTCGGGGTCCGGCACCTCGGCGAGGGTCTTGTCGGCGGTGAGGGCGAGGGTCCCGGTGTCGGTGCGGACGGGCCCGGACCGCTCGGCCACGAACACCAGCTCGGCGCCGGGGAGGCGGCCGAGGGTCTCGTACGGTCCGACGGCGTCCAGGGCGGTGAAACGGTCGTAGAGGACGATGGCGATCTGCATCGGGGTCCCTTCGGTGGTGGTGGGGGAAGAGGTGCGGCGTCAGGGGGCGAGGGCCGGGCGGAACCGTCTGCGGTACTCCGCCGGGGAGGCGCCCAGCGTGCGGACGAAGGCGCGGCGCATCGCCTCGGGCGTGCCGTAGCCGCTGGCACGGGAGATCTCCTCGATGCCGTCCGGGGAGTCCTCCAGGAGGCGGCGGGCGTGTTCCAGGCGGACCCGGTCCACGTAGCGGCCGGGGGTCGTGCCGGTCTCGGCGCGGAAGGCGCGGGCGAAGTGGCGCGGGGAGAGCCGGGCGCGCTCGGCCAGCGCCTCCACGCTCAGATCGGCGTCGGGGTGCTCGGTGATCCACTGCTGGACGTCCCGCAGCGGCTCGCGCCGGGCGGTCTGCGCGGCGAGCTGTGCGCTGAACTGGGCCTGGTTGCCCGGCCGGCGCAGGAACACCACCAGGTGGCGGGCGACGGTGAGGGCGGCGTCCCGGCCCAGGTCCTCCTCGACCAGGGCGAGAGCGAGGTCGATGCCGGAGGTGACCCCGGCGGAGGTGGCGACGTTGCCGTCGCGGACGTAGATCGGCTCGGGGTCCACCTCGACGGCCGGGTGGTCGCGGGCGAGTCTGTCGCAGTACGCCCAGTGCGTGGTGGCGCGGCGCCCGTCCAGCAGCCCCGCGGCGGCGAGCAGTACCGCGCCCGTGCAGACCGACACCAGCCGCTCGGCGCGCGGCCCGTGCCGGCGCAGCCAGTCGATCAGCCGCGGGTCCGGGTCCCGGGTGCCCTGTCCGCCGGGGACCAGCAGGGTGTGCGGGTCGTCGGTGTCCGCGAGGGAACGGTCCGGTACGAGGGTGAGGCCGCTGGAGGTGCGGACGGGGCCGCCGTCCAGGGAGGCCGTGCGGATGTCGTACGTCCCCGGGGTGCCCTGCTCGGCGCCCGTGAAGACCTCCACGGGGCCGGTGACATCGAGGCTCTGCACCTCGTCGAAGACGACGACGAGCACGGTTCGCTGCGGCATGCGTCGATTCTTCGGGGGTGCGGCGATGGCCGCAATGACGAGGAACCCACCTTTCCTGCCATGTGTGCCGGAGCCCTGGCGAGGTACCCGAGGGCTGCTCGAATGGCCGACATCAAGGGTGACGGAGGAGATTGACGTGTTCCGTGCGATCGCGGACGTACTGCGGCAGATCGGTGGTGCCATCGCCACGGTCGTGACGCTTCCCTTCCGGGCGCTGGCCCGGCTCTTCGGCGGAGCCTCCGCCTCCGGGCGACGCGGTGCCCGCCGGGCATGACGGGCTTGCCGCGCCCATGACCCGCCCTGATCCCCGGTTGTCGGTGCCACCTGCCACAATTGCCGCGCAACCCGAAGTGGAGAAGGCGGTACGGCAATCGTGACGACACCCGGGTCCCTCGGAGCAGGGTCCATCGAAGGCAGGATCGCCGAGGAGCTCGGCGTACGGGAGCGGCAGGTCAAGGCCGCCGTGGAGCTGCTCGACGGCGGTTCGACGGTGCCCTTCATCGCTCGCTACCGCAAGGAAGCGACCGAGATGCTCGACGACGCGCAGCTGCGCACGATCGAGGAGCGGCTGCGCTATCTGCGGGAGCTGGAGGAGCGGCGGGCCGCCATCCTGGAGTCGGTGCGCGAGCAGGGCAAGCTCACCGAGGAGCTGGAGGCCCGGATCCGGGGCGCGGAGACCAAGGCGCGCCTGGAGGACATCTATCTGCCGTTCAAGCCCAAGCGGCGCACCAAGGCGCAGATCGCCCGCGAGGCCGGTCTGGAGCCGCTGGCCGACGGGCTGCTCGGCGATCCCACGGTCGAACCACTGGCGGCCGCGGCCGCGTTCGTGGACGCCGACAAGGGCGTCGCCGATCCGCAGGCCGCGCTGGACGGCGCGCGGGCGATCCTCACCGAGCGGTTCTCGGAGGACGCCGACCTGATCGGCGAGCTGCGCGAGCGCATGTGGGTGCGCGGGCGGCTCGCCGCCAAGGTGCGGGAGGGCAAGGAGGAGGCGGGCGCGAAGTTCTCCGACTACTTCGACTTCGCGGAGCCCTTCACCGAGCTGCCCTCGCACCGGATCCTGGCGATGCTGCGCGGCGAGAAGGAGGAGGTCCTCGACCTCGTCCTGGAGCCGGAGGAGCCCACCGACGGCCCGTCGTCGTACGAGGGGATCGTCGCGCACCGCTTCGGCATCGCCGACCGGGGCCGTCCCGCCGACAAGTGGCTGACCGACACGGTCCGCTGGGCCTGGCGCACCCGCATCCTCGTCCACCTCGGCATCGACCTGCGGCTGCGGCTGCGCACGGCCGCCGAGGACGAGGCCGTCAGGGTGTTCGCGGCGAACCTGCGGGACCTGCTGCTGGCCGCCCCGGCGGGCACGCGCGCCACGCTGGGCCTGGACCCCGGCTTCCGTACGGGCGTGAAGGTGGCCGTGGTGGACGCGACCGGCAAGGTCGTCGCCACGGACGTCATCCATCCGCACGTCCCGGCCAACAAGTGGGACGAGGCGATCGCCAAACTGGCCCGGCTGGCGAAGGAGCACGCGGTCGAGCTGATCGCCATCGGCAACGGCACCGCGTCCCGCGAGACCGACAAGCTCGCCGGTGAACTGATCGCCAGGCACCCGGAGTTGAAGCTCACCAAGGTGATGGTGTCCGAGGCGGGCGCCTCCGTGTACTCGGCGTCGGCGTTCGCCTCGCAGGAGCTGCCCGACATGGACGTGTCGCTGCGCGGCGCGGTGTCGATCGCCCGCCGGCTCCAGGACCCGCTGGCCGAGCTGGTGAAGATCGACCCGAAGTCGATCGGCGTCGGCCAGTACCAGCACGACCTGTCCGAGGTGAAGCTGTCCCGCTCGCTGGACGCGGTGGTCGAGGACTGTGTGAACGGCGTCGGCGTGGACGTGAACACCGCCTCCGCGCCGCTGCTGGCCCGGGTCTCCGGCATCTCCTCCGGGCTGGCGGAGAACATCGTGGCGCACCGCGACGCCAACGGCCCCTTCACCTCCCGCGCGCAGCTGAAGAAGGTGCCCCGGCTGGGCCCGAAGGCGTACGAGCAGTGCGCGGGCTTCCTGCGGATCCGCGGCGGCGACGACCCGCTGGACGCGTCCAGCGTGCACCCGGAGGCGTATCCGGTGGTGCGGCGCATGGTGAAGACCACCGGCCAGGAGGTGGCCGCGCTGATCGGCAACACCGGCGTGCTGCGCTCGCTGCGGCCGCAGGACTTCGTGGACGAGACGTTCGGTCTGCCCACCGTCACCGACATCCTCAAGGAGCTGGAGAAGCCGGGCCGTGACCCGCGGCCCGCGTTCAAGACGGCCTCCTTCAAGGAGGGCGTGGAGAAGATCTCCGACCTGGAGGCGGGGATGGTCCTGGAGGGTGTCGTGACGAACGTGGCCGCGTTCGGGGCGTTCGTCGACGTCGGCGTCCACCAGGACGGCCTGGTGCATGTGTCCGCGATGTCGAGGACGTTCGTCAAGGACCCGCGCGATGTGGTCAAGCCGGGTGACATCGTCAAGGTGAAGGTGCTCGACGTCGACATCCCGCGCAAGCGGATCTCGCTGACGCTGCGCCTGGACGACGAGGCGGCCCCGCAGGGCGGGCAGCCGTCCGGCGAGCGCCGTCAGCAGCGCGGCGGCCGCCCGCCGCAGCAGCGGCAGGGCGGTCGCGGGGGCGGCGGCGGGGGCGGTGGCCGTCAGGCCCAGGCCCCGGCCCCGGCCAACAGCGCGATGGCGGACGCGCTGCGGCGCGCGGGCCTGCTCGACCCGAAGCAGGGCGGCAGGCGCTGAGACACGCGGGCCCGGGGGGGGGGGGGGGGGTGGGGGGGGGGGGGGGGTGGTGGGGGTGGGGGGGGTGGGGTGGAGCCCACAAAGGGAG